>CBDFJT010000003.1:0-1710079 GCA_965248615.1 Dehalococcoidia bacterium
CCAGAAGGCGCCGCTATTCCTCGACGCGATAAACTATCGCGAGAGCGTCTATACGCTCCCATTCGCCTACACGGGCATGGTCCTGGCGGCCAACGGTCTGCCCACGTGGCACCAGTTCATATGGATAAGCTTGGCGATGGTGGGCGCACGCACGGTGGGGATGTCGGCGAACCGGATCATCGACAGGCACATCGACGCCAGGAGCCCGCGGTCGGCCGGAAGGCACCTCCCCAGCGGCGCTCTCAACGTCATCGATATGGCGGTCCCGTCGGCGATCTCGCTGGCGGTCTTCCTTTTTGCCGCGGCCCAGCTCAACGGGCTTGCCCTGGCGCTCGCCCCCGTGGCGGCGGCGTACCTGATCTTGTATCCCTACACCAAGAGGTTCACCTGGGCCAGCAATCTGCTGCTGGGCTGGGCCCTTGCCATCGCACCCGCGGCGGCCTGGATCGGCGTGCGGGGAAGCCTGAGCTGGGAGCCGGTCCTGCTTTCCCTCGTGGTGGCGCTGTGGGCGGGTAGTTTCGATATCCTTTACCATGTGCAGGATCGGGAGTTTCACATCAGGGAAGGGCTTCACTCGGTAGCTAGGACCTTTGGCATCGTCGCGGCGTTCTGGACATCCCGAACACTGGACGTTCTTGCCCTCCTCTCGCTGCTGACCCTTGGCCTCTGGATGGAGCTTGCCTGGCCGTACTACCTGGGATGGACCCTTGCCGTCGCGCTACTGACGTATAAGCACCGCCTCGTCCGGCCGACCGACTTCTCACGGCTCGACATGGCGTTCTTCAGGATAAACGCCTACGTCTCGACCTCCGTGTTAGCGGCTACCCTCGCCGCCGTGCTGATCTAGGATGCCGTTGCAGCAAAACTCATCAGCCCACCCGGTCGTCGTCGGCATCACGGGCGCCAGCGGCGCAGTGCTGGCGCGGTCCGCCATCGACGAGCTTCTTTCGATGAACGTCCCGGTGATGGCGACCGCGTCCTCGGCCGCCCGAATGGTATGGCAGGAGGAGATGGACGAGTCCTTCGGCGTGGCGCTGGAGCGATGGGCCGACAGCGGTAACTTCACCTACTACGCCATAGGAGACCTGCGGGCCCCCATCGCCAGCGGCACCTTCCCCACCGCGGGGATGGCGGTGGTGCCCTGCAGCATGGCGACCGCCGCGGCGATAGCCCACGGACTGGCCGACAACCTCCTGAGGCGCGCCGCCGACGTATGCCTCAAGGAGCGCCGGCCCCTGGTGCTGGTGCCCAGGGAGACGCCCCTGAACGCGATCCATCTCGACAATCTGGCCTCGCTGGCCCGCATGGGCGTGACCGTGCTGCCACCCCAGCCGGCCTTTTACCTCAGACCCGAGACCATATCGGATCTGGTAGACTTCGTAACGCAGCGGACGCTGGCGGCGCTCCGCATTATTCCGGCCCTCCCGGAGGAGATGCGGTACGAAGGGCCAGGAGGTGAATCGCCATGATCCCCTCAGTCGAGGCCGTAACGGCCATACACCGCGAGCGGAAAGACGCCATCGTGGTCAGCACGATGTCTCCTAACCGGTACTGGGACGCCGTCTCGGCCGACAAGGACCTGGACCTGCCGATATTCGGAGGCATGGGCAAGGCGTCGTCGGTGGCGTTGGGCCTGGCCCTGGCCCAGCCAGACAAAAAGGTGCTGGTGCTGGACGGAGACGGCGGGCTGCTGATGAACCTGGGCACCCTGGTGACGATAGCAGGCCAAGGGCCGAAGAACATGGTCCACTTCGTTTTCGACGACGGAGTCTACTTCACCACGGGGGCCCAGCCGGTGCCCGGCGAGGGACGGTTCGACCTGGCCGGCATGGCGAGGGAGGCCGGGTACTCCCTGAGCTACCGGTTCGACGACCTGGAGGAGTTTGCCAGCGAGCTGCCAGGCATCCTGGACAAGGATGGGCCTGTCTTTGTCTGTCTCAAGGTCAGCCACGAAGGCGAGCCGCCGGAGGTCCACATCGGCAGCACGCGGGACGCCATGCGGCGCCTATCTGCGAAGCTGGGTAGGGACGTAGAGTAGGCTCGCGTGGACCCGGCTGAGCTGAGCGGCAGTGCTCCGTGAAAGTTATCGATGTCTGAGGACCCTGACATAGAGACTAGCGCAGAGCAGCTGCACAGGCGGAACCGGGAGCTATCGATCCTGAACGCCATCGCACAGGCATTGAGCCGCGAGGTAGATCTCGGGCGGGCGCTGCATACCGCGCTGGCTCAGGTGGCTGAGCTGCTCGACCTGCATACCGGCTGGGTCTGGCTACTAAGCGACAAGACGGCAGAATCGTACCTCGCCGCGTCACAGGACCTGCCGTCCGGGCTGGTTGACAACCCTCGTCTTATGGAGGGCACTTGCTACTGCCTGGACACGTATAGAGAGGGTGATCTGGCCGGGGCGGCCAATATCAACGTCGTCACCTGCAGCCGTCTCAACCAGCTCGTGGACGGCACCGACGGGCTGAGATACCACGCGAGCATTCCTCTGTACGCTGCTGGGGATAAGCGACTGGGAGTCCTAAACCTCGCCAGCTCTGACTGGCGCGAGCTTTCGGGTGACGACCTGATAATCCTCCGCACCGTGGGCGACCTGCTGAGCATTGCCATAGAGCGTGCGCGCCTGTTTGACGACAGCGCGGAAATAGGCGCACTCGAGGAGCGTAACCGTCTCGCTCGCGAGATCCACGACACGTTGGCCCAGGGCCTTGCCGCGACAGCCCTGCAGCTCGAAACCGCCGAGGCCCACCTGGACGATCGCTCAGACCCGGGGCCGGTCCGACAGGCGGTCCGTCAAGCTCTGACCTTGACTCAGAATAACCTGGAGGAGGCAAGACGATCGGTCCTGGACCTCCGAGCGGCGCCGCTGGAGGGACGCTCCCTGACCGGGGCGTTGGCCGCTCTAGTCGATACGATGTCGGACGCTGGCGCGTCGGAGATAACGTTTGAGTCCGTGGGTGGGGCCCGACCTCTGCCGGCGAGGATCGAGGCGGGGATATACAGGATGGCCCTGGAAGGCCTTACGAACGCGGTCAACCACTCCGGAGCGGGCAAGGTACTCGTGAGAGTTGTCATAACGCCACAGGAGATCGAGCTCTCCATAGAGGACGATGGGAAGGGATTCGAGGCGTCGGAGGTTCCCAAAGAGCGCTACGGTCTGGTGGGCATCAACGAGAGAGCAAAACTGCTGGGCGGCGAAATGAGTCTGGAGACCAGTGTCGGGACCGGGACGAGAATCGCGGTACACGTCCCCCTGTGAGTGAGCTTGAGCGAACCGATCCGAATACTCGTTGCCGATGACCATCCGGTCGTAAGGGATGGTCTCGTCGCCGTACTGAGTACTCAGCCGGACTTCGCGGTGGCCGGAGAAGCCGGCAGCGGAGCCGAGGCGGTCCGGAAGGCGGCGGACCTTCAGCCCGACCTGGTGCTGCTCGATCTCGAGATGCCCGGGATGGACGGAGTCGAGGCCCTCGAACAGATGCGCGCGCATGATCCCAACGTGCGCGTAATCGTATTTACGGCCTTCGATAGCGACGACCGCATTCTGGCGGCGGTACAGGCGGGCGCACAGGGCTACATTCTGAAAGGCGCCCCCCGCGACCAGCTCTTTGAAGCCGTTCGTGTCGTTCACGCCGGCGGCTCGTTGTTGCAACCCGTAGTCGCCTCAAAACTGCTAAGACAAGTAAGCCGGCGAGCGGACTCGACGGGCCAGCCGCAAGAGATGACGCCACGTGAATCGGACGTATTGGGACTCCTGGCGGAAGGCCTCCAGAACAAGGAGATAGCAGAGCGGCTTGGGATAGCTGAGCGGACCGTAAAGTTCCACGTAGGCTCGATTCTGAGAAAGCTGGCCGTCGGTAATCGTACGGAGGCTGTCTCAACCGCGATCCAGAAAGGCCTGATAAAGCTGTAGCCCCGGCCTCGTCCCTGTACTGAAGGACAGGTTTCTGACCTGTCCTTTTTGCGTGCCTCGATTTAGGACCTTCGCCGGATGCCTCGCCTCCCCTTCCACACTATCCTTGAGGTAAGAACAGTCTCTGTTGTTGGAGAAGACTCCTCGGAGGATGGTAATGAATCGAATTGGATTGATAACGGGAGCGAGTCGAGGCCTCGGCGCCGAGCTCGCGGGCTTCCTCGCAAGACGAGGTTATGATCTCGTGCTGACCGCGCGTGGCAGCGAAGCGTTGAAGGCGACGGCGCGACCCCTGGAAAAGTACGGCGGCCGGATCGTCGCCCTGGCCGGCGATGTCTCGGACCCCGAGCACCGAAGCCGACTGGCGGAGGCCGCCGAATCTCTTGGGGGCCTGGACCTGCTGGTCAACAATGCCTCGCATCTGGGCCTATCCCCGCTGCCTCCTCTTGCCGAGTACTCACTGGACGCGGTAGAGCGGGTCTTCGACGTTAACCTGATTGCTCCGCTGGGTCTGGTGCAGGCCGTTTTGCCTCTCCTAAGGAAAAACGGCGGTCTGGTAATCAATATCTCCAGCGACGCCGCAAGCGGAGGCTATCCGGGCTGGGGCGCCTATGGGGCCAGCAAGGCTGCGCTCGACCTCGTGTCTCTGACCCTGGCCGGCGAGCTCCGGGACGATGGGGTGGCGGTGGTGAGCGTTGACCCGGGCGATATGCGAACCCAGATGCACCAGGACGCGTTTGCGGACGAAGACATCTCCGACCGTCCCCTGCCCGAGGCCACCCTGCCCTTCTGGGCCTGGCTCCTCGGACAGCCGCGGACGTCGGTAACCGGTCTCAGATTCCAGGCGCAATCAGATAGATGGGAGGTAGCAGCGTGAAGAGTAACGTTCTACTGTTCGACAGGCCTGAGCACCTTCAGGCAACGGTCCCGCCGGAAACCCGCGCGACACCACGCGATGGTGTTCGACTTCTCGTGACGACGCCCGACGGTAACGTCGATGCCCGTTTCAATGACCTTCATAAGTTTCTCGAGGCGGGTGACCTCCTCGTAGTCAACGAAAGCGCGACCATACCGGCCAGCTTGCCGGCGGAAGGGTCGGTGGGCGAGTTCGTGTTGAATCTCTCGACGGACTATGGCGATGGGCTATGGCTGGCAGAGCCGCGCTGGAGCTCGGACAGGCCCGGGCCGATGCCGCTTAAGGAAGGCGAGCTGGTCTGGATGCCCGGTCTGATCGGGCGTCTGGTCTCGAGCTATCCGGGGCTTGAGCAAGAGGCTCTGGTTTGTGCAGATCCACGGTGACGTTGAAGCCGCATTGGCCGACCATGGCTCACCGATTCGAACAACACACCTATCTCCGACTTTCGCAAGGACAATCTACGTTCGATCTGGCGTTGTGCCAGGAATATCCTCTGGACGCGTACCAGACGGTATTCGCCCGCGTGCCGGGCAGTGCGGAGATGCCTTCCGCGGGACGTCCGTTCAGTCAGGAGGTCTCGACCAGGTGATCGTGGCGGGCGGGCACCAACCAGACTTCGGATAAGCAACAGGCGCGGCGATGATGGAGGAGACCATCGACAACGTCGGTGCGTACCCAGGGAAGTATCCGCCGATGCTGGCTATTACTCGGCAAAGGCGTGCTCCACACAGGGGTTTCGAGCCTTGAAGTGGACTCAGAGGAGCTAGAGGACCAGGTGATGTACCCCGCACCGGCCGCTACGCTTTGGGGTCAATCCGCGGGTCGATGGGCGCCCAACGCATCAGGAACTTTGCCTAGTGAACGATGCTATCTGGACGGGCAACCGGGGTCGCGATCCATTGTCGCTGACCCGCAAACACCGTCAAATAATCCTCGGACGGGCTGCTAGAGGACCAGGTGATGTACCCCGAGCCGTACGCGGTCCCGCCGGCGACCGCGAAGGCTGTGAACGATGCTAGACGGGAAGGGCGCCGCGTTATCGCGGTCGGCACTAGAGCGCTCGAGTCCGCCTGGGATGGGCAGACGGTGCGACCGGGCGCCGGCTTCACGAGACTCTATATACACCCGGATCGAGGCGTCTACGCTGTCGACGGGCTGCTGACCGGCTTTCACGACCCGATGGCCAGTCATCTGGCGATGCTGTACGCACTGGCCGGCGAGGAGATGGTCCGGGGGGCCTACACGGAAGCGGTTCGACACGGCTACCTGTGGCATGAGTTCGGTGACAGCAACCTGCTTCTGCCACGCCGGTCGGACAAACCAGAAGACCTGGAGTCCTAGCCGTGATTCCGAAGGCGTTATGCTTACCGCGAACCTAGTCGGGGCCGCCACAGCTTCGGAGGCCCACCCGCACGTCACCAGTCGGGACGGCGGACGTGGAGTCCCGGCACCCGCTGGAAGTCCCGCACGTTGTCGGTCAGAACGGCGTAGTCGTGGGCCACGGCGGTGGCGGCTATGAACAGGTCGTGAGCGCCGATGAGGCGGCCGGTCTCCCTGAGCTGGGCCCAGAGCCTGGCATGAGTCTCCGCGACCATCAGATCGAAAGGGAGTAACGGCACCTCATCCATGATCTCTTCCACGAAGGCCTCTCGCTGTCGCCTTCGTTCACTCGAGTCGGCTAGAAAGGCGCCGGCTAGCAACTCTGAGACCGTGATGGGCGCGAGGCCCATCGGCTCGTCGCCCTGGCTCACCAGCAGCGGTGCAAGCTCCCGACCCCGGCGTTCCATCGTTATGAACACGCTGGTGTCGACTATTACCGCCATCGCGGAGGGCCTGCGAGCGGTTGCGAGAGCTGGATCCGCTCCAGATCGTCGGCGAAGTCGTCATCCACAGGCGACGCACGCGCCATGAGGTCGACTAGTTTTTGCAGTGTTGAACTCGATGGTGGGGCGGCCGGCGCCAATGTAGCTACCGGCTCGCCGTTACGCTCTATCAGAAACCGCTCTCGTCGGTAGCGCACGCGGCTCAAGACATCCGAAAGGGACCTGGCTAGCTCCGTTGCAGTAATCTTCGTTTCCATTTTCATCTCTCAATTTCGTATAGTCATGTAATCCGATTTTCCTATATTACCATGTTGCGACGGGGCGACACGCCCATAGGCAGGTGGTATGATTCCCCGTGCACTAACGCGACTGTAGGGGCGAACCGCGTGTACGATTTCCACACCCACACCTTTCTCAGCGACGGCGTGCTTTCTCCGACGGAGCTGATTCGGCGCGCCTACGTCCTCGGCTACCGGGCCATGGCCATAACCGACCACGTCGGCCACGGCAACTTGGAGTTCGTGCTGAAGACACTGATCAAGGACTGCCGGGTGGCCTCGGAGCGCTGGGACATCCTGGCCCTCCCAGGCGTCGAGATCACTCACGCCGCCAAGGAGGACATCGACCTGTTGGCCCAGGAGGCCAGGGCGATGGGGGCTAAGATCGTCAACGTCCACGGTGAAACGGTCACCGAGCCGGTGGAGCCGGGGACCAACCTGGCGGCGGTGACCTCTACAAACGTGGACATCCTGGCCCATCCAGGGCTTATCACGGAGGAGGAGACCCGAATAGCAGCCAGTAACGGCGTCTTCCTGGAGGTGTCGGCCCGCAGGGGGCACAGCCTTACCAACGGTCACGTGGTGAGATTGGCCCAGGGGGCCGGCGCGCGGATGGTGCTGGACTCCGACGCCCACGCGCCGGGCGACCTGCTCACTCCGGAGCACGCTCTGAACGTGGCGCTGGGCACCGGCCTTGACCTGGAAGAAGCCCACGCCCTGCTGGAGCAGGCGCCCCTCGACCTTCTGGCGAAGGTCGGCGCCGCTTAGGTAATCTGGATACTAGCTCACCGGCACGCGGGCTTTCAGGCCCATCCTCTCGAGGATTCCGTGCAGGGTCTCCAGCTCCTCCCGGTTGAGGTCGCGGAAGGGAGGTCTCACAGACCCGGCCGGGATCCCAACGTACTCGGCGCTTGACTTCAGCACGTTTCCGGCGTACCTACGCATCGGCCCGTCCACGAACTCCCAGAACTCGTCCTGCTTGGCATGGAGGGCCTCGGCTTCCTTGTACCGGCCGGCCTCCAGCAAGCTCCAGAACTCCGCTTCCACCTCGGGCCAGAAGGCGGCGATCCCCGTTATGTAGGCGGTGGCGCCGTGCATATGGGCCAGCGAGGCGGTGTAGCCGTAGGAGTTGTCCACGAAGGCCATGCGGTCGGAGAACCTTTTTAGCGACTCGACGTAGTCCTTCATATGGGACCCGACGCCACGCTTGATAGACACCACGCTCTCGATCTTCGCCAGCTCAGCTATCGTCGACACATCTATCTCACCGCCGAGTCTCCTCGCGCTCTGCTCGTAGACCATGAGCCCAATGCCGGAGGCGTCCGCGATGGTCTGGTACCAGTTGACGACGGCCTCCTGGTCCAGCCCGCCATAGTAGTAGGGCGGCGGCATCATGGCACAAGTCGCTCCAGCCCGCTCGGCGTTCTGGCACCGGGCGATGGCCTCTTTGTGTGACGTGCTGGCCACTCCCACTACAAGCGGCAACTCGTCTCCGCAGGCCTCCAGGGCCGTGTCGACAACCTGCAGATGCTCGTCTCTGGTAAGGGTGTTGTACTCACCCGTGCCGCACGGGCAAATCAGGAACCCCTTTCCCTTGCTTATACCACCGTCGATGATGTGTCGTATGTTCTGCCGCAACACGTCGAGCTTGAGCTCGAAGCTCGAATCGAAAGGGGTCATAATCAGGGCGGTGGGACCCCTTAGATCGCTTCGAATCTGATCGTAATTCACGGAAGGCTCCTCCTCGATGATTGGCGTTCTTAGAGCGGTCCGGCCCAAGATATCACGGCGGCCGCCTTTGTCAATCATGAGGCCACATATAAGAAGAGATAGGACTGTATAATGACGCGAGCCCATCGCCTGGCTATACACCGCCGGACGCGCGTTGTCCCGATTACCTGCGGAAGTGAGCAATGACAGAGGGAGCCCTCGCCGGCATCAAGGTCCTGGACCTGACCCACCACGTCGCCGGCCCTTATTGCACGAAGCTGCTGGCCGACTTCGGCGCCGAGGTCATAAAGGTCGAGAGGCCCGGCTCCGGCGACCCTGCCCGCCGTATCGGCCCGTTTGTGGGCGACCGGCCCGACCCGGACGGCTCGCTACTCTTCCTCTATCTCAACACCAGCAAGAAGAGCGTAACCCTGGACATCAAGTCGGAGACCGGGGGCCGCATTCTCAAACGGCTCGTAGCGGAGGCCGATCTCATGGTCGAGAACTTTCGGCCTCGGGTCTTACCGGATCTTGGTCTCGACTTCGAGTCGTTGAAGGAGGCCAATCCGGGGCTGGCCATGGTCTCCATATCCAACTTTGGACAGACGGGGCCCTACCGGGACTACGAGGCCACTGACATGGTCGAGTACGCCCTGGCGGGCCTGATGTACATCATCGGCTCCAACCGGCGGGAGCCGCTGAAGCACGCGCTAAATCAGGCCCAGTTCAAAGCCGGCACCATCGCCGCCGCCGCGGCTAACACGGCCCTGTACCGGCGGCAGATGACGGGCAGAGGTCAATGGGTGGACGTCTCGATCCACGAGTGCCTAGCCTCGGCGTTGCGCGATACCGTCTCTCTATACAGCTACATGGGAGCGGTCCGGCGGAGACAGCCCGACTACGTTGGCGACTTGCCGAGAAATCCGGTCGAGACAAAGGACGGCTACCTCGTGCCCGTAGCCTTCGGGCAGCTGGACTGGGAGAAGATCGCCGACCTGCTGGACGAGCCGTCGCTGAATGAGAAACGTTTCTCCACCGCCGAGGGCCGTCTGGAAAACGCCACCGAGCTGGACGACCTCGTGGCGGGCGCCATCGGCCGAAAAGGGACGGTAGAGCTGGTTGAGGACGCCGGTCAGCACAGAGGGTTCATCTTCGGAGCCGTCCAGAGCCCGGCCGACGTGGCCGAGAACCCGCAATACAAGGCCAGAGGTTATTTCCGCGAGATCGACCACCCGGTCGCCGGCCCGGTCTCGTATCCGGGAGCGCCTCTCGTGATGAGCGCAACTCCCTGGCAGCCGAGGTCGCCCGCGCCTACCCTGGGCCAGCACAACCGGGATGTCCTGTGCGACGGCCTTGGCTATACGATCGAGGATCTGGCCCTGCTGAGAGCTTCGGGGGTGGTCTGACAAGATGCCGCTTCCCCTCGAAGGCGTTCGAATAATCGAGATGGGCCAGCTCATCGCGATCCCCCACGCCATCAAGCTGCTGGCAGACGAGGGGGCCGAGGTCGTCCGCGTGGAGTCCTGCGGGAGGCTGGAGATCTACCGCACCACCTCCTTTTACGGCAACACGCCGGTGGGAGACCACTGGAACCGGGGCGCCAACTTCTACGAGCAGAACCGTAACAAACTGGGCGTGACCCTGGACCTTAACAAACCTTCGGGACGCGAGCTCCTCAAGGAGCTGATCAGCGTGGCCGACGTCTTCGCCGAGAATTTTACTCCTCGGGTGATGGCGAGATTTGGCCTCGAGTACGAGGACCTGCGCAAGGTCAAGCCGGACATCATAATGGTGTCGTCCACCGGGTTCGGCTATTCAGGGCCGTGGGCCGACCGGAGGGCCATCGGATACACCACTGAGGCTACGTCCGGGCTGTCCTACATTACCGGCTACCCGCACGGGCCGCCGGTGCTCCCAGAAATCCCTTGTGCCGACTACACGGCCGCCGAGCACACCGCCTTCGCCATAACGGCCGCCCTCGTCCACCGGGCCCGCACCGGCCGGGGCCAGTTCATAGACGTGTCCCAGGCCGAGACCGTGAGCTCAACCATCCCCGAGGCCCTGATGGATTACACGGCCAATGGACGGGTCCATGAGCCCATCGGGAACCAGCACGTATCGAGCGCGCCCCACGGCTGCTACCCGTGTTTGGGCGAAGACGCTTGGATAGCCGTCGCGGCCACGACCGACGACCAGTGGGCGTCGCTGTGCGACACGCTGGACGGGCGTGCCTGGCGCGAAGATCCCAGGTTCGGAGACGGCACCGCTCGATGGGAACACAGAGAAGAGCTGGACCGTCTGGTTGGCGAGGCCACCGCCGGATGGGACCAGTACGAGCTGATGCGTAGGCTCCAGGATAAGGGGGTGCCGGCCGGCGCGGTGGTCAACGGCAAGCAGCTCTTATTCGACCCCCACCTCAAGGCCCGTGGCTTCTACACCCGGATGGCGCATCACCCAAGCACGGGGATGCCTCCCCTACCCTATCCCGGTAAACCCTGGAAGATGTCTGAAACGCCGGTCCGCGACCATACCCCAGCGCCGCTAATGGGAGAGCACAATCGCCACCTTCTGTCGAATATCCTGGGTAAGCCGGACTCCGAGATCGAGGCGCTGGAGCGCGACTCGGTGATCGGCTACCGGCCGCTGCGGGACGAGCCTCCCAGGGTGGTCCCTCTGGAGGCACAGAAACGACAGGGGCGTATTCTCGACTACGACATTGACTTCGAGCAGCGGGTCAGACAGGGGTTTCGGAATCGGGAGGCCGGCCGGAGCGACGATGACTCCTGAGCAGGCCCCCGCTGCCCGTCTTGATAAAGTGCCGCGGCGGCGCTACCGTATCCAGCAATGACGAACCGGCAGCGACAAGCCATAGCGATAGACGGCCCGGTAGCCTCCGGCAAGACGGCCGTTGGCAGGGCAGTGGCAAAACGCCTGGGCTACGGGTTCCTGGACACCGGCGCCATGTACCGCGCGGTGACCTGGGCCGCCCTCAATGAGGGCGTCGATCTGGAAGACGAGGCGTCCCTGACCACACTGGCAGAGTCGCTTCAGATGCGTCCGGTCTCCCACGGCGATCAGGACGGGCTCGAGATGAACGACGAAGATGTGACCGGGTATCTCAGGCTGCCCGAGGTAGATAGGGGCGTATCGGTCGTGTCCAGGGCATCCGGGGTGAGGCGGGCCATGGTGCGACAGCAGCGACGGATAGCCGAGGAGGGCTCGATCGTCATGGTCGGCCGGGACATCGGCACTGTTGTGCTGCCCGACGCTGGCGTGAAGGTCTATCTGGAGGCGTCGCTGGAGATCAGGGCCGGAAGGCGATTTCGTGAGATGGAGACCAAAGGGCAGAGGCCGGACTACGCTCAAGTGGTCGACGACTTGAAACGACGCGATAGGATCGACAGCGAGCGGGCGGACTCGCCCCTACGTCCGGCACAGGACGCGGTGAGAATCGATAGCGACGACCTCGAGATCGATGAGGTCGCCCAGCGTATTCTTTCGATTGGCGGCGGTGGCTGATGGCAACGCCGATTCTCTTTCCCATCTGCACCTTCGCCCAGAAGATCACGCTCAAGCTGTTCGCCGACTGGAAGGTGATCGGCCGTGAGAACATGCCGCCGATGGGGCCCCTCATCGTGGTCGCCAACCACCAGGCAAATATCGACCCCGCCATGCTGACCGCGAGTCTCCCAAGGCGTCCCTGGTTCCTGGCCAAGGTGGGTATATTTCGGGGGCCCTTCGCCCGCTGGTTCCTGCGGTCCTACGGCGCCTTTCCTCTGGACCGCAGCCGCGCCGACATGTCGGCATTCCGCTGGGTTCTGAGAAAGCTCGCCCAGGGCCAGATCGTAGCGATATTCCCCGAGGGGACACGCAGCGAAGGAGCGTTGCAGAGGGCCGACCCGGGGATCGTCCAGCTCGCCATCAAGTCGGGCGCCCCTCTACTGCCGGTGGGCATCATCGGCACCGAGCGGCTGGGCACCTGGCTCAGGGTCGCGAACCCCACAGGAAAGCTCACGGTCAACATAGGGACCGTTTTCTCGCTCCCGCCCATAGAAGGCAAGCCCAGCAGGGAAGCGCTTCAGTCCCTGGCGGACATGATAATGCAGCGGGTCGCCGCGTTGTTGCCCGAGCGGAATCGGGGCGTCTACTCGTTGGACAAGAAGGCCGGCGCCCCCCCGTAGACGGCGGCGGCGTTGATGAAGCCCAGGTGTTTTTAGCTCAATGCGATCCGTGGGCATCGTTGACACGGGACGGAGCGCTTAGTACCATTCGACCATTGTGATCAACTTGCGTCCGCGCACATACGGGAGCTGGTATTACTTTACGGGCATAAAGTCCGCCGGCGGAGTCTCGGTGCCCAGTTGAATTAGATCTGGCAGCGTATGGAACCCGAGACCCCCAGCCGGCGGTGGCTGGGGTTTTTTTTATTGCCTTGATCGAGCCGACTCTTCGGGAGCACGAAACGATCCAGACACCAGGACGGAGAAATCGCGATGGTTCAGACCGGAAAGTCACAGTTACACAACGTCCGAGTTCAGAGCATTACCCCGCTGGATGCGCCTTCTGAATACTGGCGAATGTACCCGGCCAGCGAGGCGCTCCAACGCCAGGTGGCGGGACATCGCCTCGACGTCGAAGGGATAATCGCCGGGCGGGACAGGCGGATGCTCATGATCGTGGGCCCGTGCTCGATTCACGACACCGAGGCAAGCCTGGAGTACGCGGCGTTCCTCGAAGGGCTCGCCCGGGACGTGAATGACCGCATAGTCATCGCCATGAGAGTCTACTTCGAGAAGCCCAGGACGACCCTGGGCTGGAAGGGTTACATCAACGACCCCAACCTGAACGGGACGTACGACGTGAAGGCCGGAATGGCCAAGGCGCGCGAGTTTCTGCTGGAGATCTGCAAGCTGGGCCTGCCGGCGGCGACCGAATTCCTCGACCCCTTCACCCCCCAGTACCTGGCCGATCTGGTCGCCTGGGGCGCCATAGGCGCCAGGACCACGGAGAGTCAGACCCACAGGCTCATGGCCAGCGGTTTGAGCATGCCGATAGGGTTCAAGAACGGTACCGGTGGGACCGTAGAGATCGCCGTGGACGGCATAGTCGCGGCCAGGTCCGAGCATGTGTTTCTAGGGATCGACGACGACGGGGCCGCCGCCATCGTGAGGACTGCGGGTAATCCCGCGGGCCATCTGATCCTTCGCGGCGGCAGGACCGGCCCAAACTACGATGCCGAGTCGGTCGGTGCGGCCCAGCGGCTGCTGAAGGAACGCGGCCTGAACCCGAGCGTGATCGTGGACTGCTCCCACGCCAACTCGGGCAAGGACCACAATATGCAGCCGATCGTGTTCAAGGACATCATCCGGCAGCGCCTCGACAACGCGGGGATCGTAGGTCTGATGCTGGAGAGCCATCTACACGAGGGCAGCCAGACTCTCGAAGACGATCCATCGTCGTTGCAGTACGGCGTGTCGATCACCGATGCCTGTGTGGACCGGGAGACGACGGACAAGCTGGTCCGCCACGCCTATCGGGAGCTGGGAGGCCTCTAGCCAGCCAACCCAGACGGTGTACCCACTGCCTTGCCGTTGAAATGTCGGGGCTATTTCGGCCATAATTTACCAGATACCGGCGGCGATGGCTCTATGGTATAAGGCGATGTGCGGGATAATCGGCTACACAGGCCAAAAAGCAGCGGCCCCCATACTGATGGAGGGGTTAACCAGGCTCGAATACCGGGGCTACGACAGCTCGGGCATCGCAGTTATCGGCCCCAGCCGCACGCCCGTCGTTCATAAGTCGTCTGGGAAGCTGTCCAGACTAAAAGAGGCCCTCCAGAACGGGCTGCCGGACGGTACCACCGGCGTCGGCCACACCAGGTGGGCCACCCACGGCGAGCCGACCGATTCCAACGCTCATCCTCACACCGACTGCCGTAACGAGGTCATCGTGGCCCATAACGGCATCGTCGAGAACTACGTGGAGCTAAAGCGGGACCTGATCGCCCGCGGCCACCTGTTCACCTCCCAGACCGACGCCGAGTGCATCCCCCACCTGATCGAGAGCTACCTGGCGGAGGAGTATCCTCTTGAGGCGGCGGTCCGAGAAGCCGCGGGCCGAATAAGAGGGGCCAACGCCGTCGTGGTGATATCGAGCAGAGAGCCGGACAAGATCGTCGGCTTCCGGCTCGGCAACGCCGGCGGCATCGTCGTAGGTTACGGCGAGGATGAGATGCTGGTGGCCAGCGACCTGCCGGCCCTCCTCGACCATACGCGCGACGTGGCCTACCTGGCCGGTGGAGAGGTCGTGACCGTTACCAAGGATGAGGCGCGGTACAGCCTGCAGGACGGCACCATAGTGGAAAAGGCCGTTTCCAGGGTGCCCTACGAGGCGCTGTCCACCGCCAAGGGCGAGTACAAACACTATATGCTCAAAGAGATCAACGAGCAGCCGGAAGCCGTCGCGGACACCCTCCAGGGCAGGGTCTCCTTCGACAACCTGGAGGTCCGGCTGGAAGACCTTCCCTTTTCGGACGATGAGATAAAGGCCTTCGACAAGGTCGTCCTCGTTGGGATGGGAACAAGCCTCCACGCTGCCATGGTCGGTCGAACGTGGATGGAGTCCCTCGCCCGGATTCCCGCAGAGGCCGACAACTCCTCTGAGTTCCGGTACCGGGACCCGGTGATCGGGCCGCGGACTCTGGTGGTCAGCGTATGTCAGTCGGGTGAGACCGCGGACACTCTGGCTGCCATGGAGGAGGCGGTCCGTAAAGGCGCGCGCCAGATAACGCTGTGCAACTACGAGGGGACCCAGACGACGCGCATCGCCGACGCGACGATCATGATCCGGGCCGGCCTGGAGATCGGCGTCGCCGCCAGCAAGACCTTCACCTGCTCGCTGACCACCCTCTATCTCCTGGCCCTCCACCTGGCTATCAGGCGCGGGACGATAGACAGAGGCCGTCTCGAGTCACTGATGACAGAGCTCGCCCACCTCCCTTACATGTTGGGCTCGCTGCTCACGGACCAGAAGCAGTACGAGGTGTTGGCTCGCCGATACTCGGACCGCTCGGACTTCCTCTATCTCGGGCGGGGCATGAACTATCCCCTGGCCATGGAGGGCGCCCTGAAGCTGAAGGAGATCAGCTACATTCACGCCGAGGGGTATCCGGCCGGGGAGATGAAGCACGGGCCGATCTCGCTAATCGACCATGACTTGCCGGTGGTGGCGCTTATGCCCCGAGACGAGCTGTACGAGAAGATGCTGAACAACGTTAACGAGGTTAAGGCCCGCGCGGGCATGGTGCTGGCCGTCGCCACCGAGGGCGACTCGGACATCGCGGCCAGGGCGGACGACGTGATATATATCCCGCAGGCGTCCTCGACTGTAACGCCCGTACTCATGGCGTTACCAATGCAGCTGCTTGCCTATCATATCGCCGTCCGGCGGGGCTGCGACGTTGACCAGCCGCGGAATCTCGCCAAGTCCGTAACCGTGGAGTAACCCGGCCGGGACGCTCCGGCGCCCGCCGGTCTTTTCGAGGGCTCAAGAATGCTGCCTCACGTCGAGAAATTCGGTATCTACCTGAACCCCGAGGAGGGCAAGATCGTGCGCATAACCTCGCCCTACTGGTTCCCAGAGCCACCGGACTGGGTCTACGTGACCAGCGAGGTCAACGCTACCCTGCTGAGCATACGTGAGACGATCCGGCAGAAGTCTCTTGTCGAGGACCACGAGTCGGTCGTTTGGGGCCGGATCCCTCTCAAGGACTAGCTCTTTCCCGGTAGGGATGGGGCTGTCGGGCTCACCTGGGCGCAATCGGCCTCATCTGAGGAGGAACTGTTGACATCCGGACAAGTCGAGGAAGGTCTTACTCTCTACGACGCCGCCCGGGCTATGGGGGTTAGCTTCGCCCAGGAAACGGTGCCTCGGGACGGCTTCGTCGAGGCCAACGGGCTGCGTTTCCACTACCTGGACTGGGGCGAGCCTGACAGACCGCCGATGTTGCTGCTCCACGGCTTCGCCCAGACCTGCCACTCGTGGGACTTCGTCGCCCTGTCCCTCAGCGACCGGTTTCGCCTGATCGCCCTCGACCAGCGAGGCCACGGCGACTCCGATTGGGCGGCCGACGGAGATTACTCGCCGGAGGCCCAGCAGCAGGACCTGAACGCCGTCGCCGAGGCCCTGGGTCTGGAAAGCCCGGTTGTAATGGGGCTCTCCATGGGCGGACGGAACGCCTTCACCTACGCGGCCGCCCACCCCGGGGAGGTCCGCGCCCTGGTCATCGTAGACGCCGGCCCCGAGAACATGCGCCCTGGGTCCGAGAACATCCGTAGGTTCGTCCAGCAAGAGGATGAGCTGGACTCGTTCGAGGCCTTCGTTAGCCGGGTCCAGATCTTCAACCCGCGACGGCCCGTCCAGCAGATCAGGGGCAGCATCGTCCACAACTTGAAGCGGCTGCCCAACGGTAAATGGACGTGGAAGTACGACAGGCTGCTGCGTTCCCCTGATCGGCCGTTCGCGTCAGACCCCGAGGCGGCCCAACGGCTCTGGGGCTACCTGGAAAGCCTCAAATGCCCCACGCTGATAGTCCGCGGGGGCGCCAGCGACGTTATCGCCCTCGAGACGGCCGAGGCGATGCAGAGGCGTACGCCTGGGAGCCGGCTTGCGACCGTGGAAGGGGCCGGCCACCTGGTGATGGGCGACAGTCCCGTCGGGTTCGAAAGGGCTGTCACGGAGTTTTTGGATGGGCTAGAGTAGGTCCGAGGGCAGGTTTGAAACCTGCCCCTACCGGGCGCTCTTCCTGGTTCGAAGGTAGCGTTCCCGATACGTCTCTTCCTCCGGGCCATGGTTGCAGTCCCGATGCTCGGCCATGAGGGCGTCCAGTATCCGCATCTTCTTTTCAAAGGACAACCGCTTCTCCCGTTGGTTGTCCCGTTCCTGGGCTCTAAGGAGTTTGGCGCGTAAGGATAGTGTAGTGCCGCTCAAGTTGTCCCTCTGGGTCTAGTCTATCGAATAGCGATCATAGGCGTAGTCTATCGGCTTCGTCAGGTCCCGGAACACCTTGAGCACGTCCGCAACCCCCATGAACCAAGCATACCACCGATTGCGGACGGTGGCCGAACATGCTACAATCCGCGAAGAAAATCACATGAAAGAGAAAGGAAGGGACCCAGGAGACTTGTTTGGACAAGGCTGAAAAAGAAGCCATCGTCGCGGAGTACCAGACTCACGATAAAGACTCCGGCTCCGCGGAGCTCCAGGTAGCAATACTGACCGCTCGCATCATCAGGCTGACACAACACCTAAGAGACCACAAGCACGACGAATCTACACGCCGAGGCCTTCTCAGAATGGTGGGACGCCGCCGTAGGTTACTGCGGTACCTGAACCGAGAAGATATAGGCCGCTATCGGTCTCTGATCGCCAAGCTAGGACTTCGAAGATAGCACCCTCCCCGGGTGCTATCTCTCTATTTGACGGGTCCCCACCGTAGGAGGTTATTTAGTTAAATGGTATCCACTTTTCGACGAGCCGTCGGCTCCGAGGTCTTCACCCTAGAGGGCGGGAAGCTGGCACAACAGGCCAACGGCTCGATACTGCTGCGTTTCGGCGAGAACGTTGTGCTCGTTACCGCGACCATGAGCAAGCCCAGGGAGGGCATCGACTTCTTCCCTCTGACAATAGAGTTCGAGGAACGGCTCTACGCGAGAGGAAAGATCCCCGGAAGTTTTTTCCGGCGAGAGGGCCGGCCCAGCACTCACGGCGTCCTGATCGCACGGCTGACCGACCGGCCCACGCGGCCCCTGTTCCCCAAAGGGTTCAAGAACGAGATCCAGGTCGTCATTACGCCGCTCTCGACGGACCAGAAAACCCCCATCGACGTCCTCGCGGTCATCGGGGCCTCGACCGCGCTGTCGATCTCGGATATCCCCTGGGAGGGGCCGATCAGCGCCACGCGCATCGGCTATCTGAACGGGGAGTTCGTGATCAACCCCACCTACGATCAGCTCGATGAGAGCGACCTTGACCTGATTGTTGCGGGCAGCAGGGACGGCGTGATCATGATGGAGGCCGCGGCCAACGAGGTGCCCGAGCATGTCGTGCTGGAGGCCATCGAGCGCGCCCAGAACGCCAACCAGCAGGTCATAGACCTTCAGGAAGAGGCCGTGCGGGCCCTGGGCAAGCCCAAGGTAGGCTTCGACAGCGATTCGTATCCTCCTGAGCTCGAGGGAAGGCTGAGCGCCTCCCTGGGCGGAGGACTGGCATCGGCGCTGTCCAGCTCAAACGGCAACGCCGAACAGGCCGAGCGTATAAAGTCGCTGAAGTCTGGGCTCGTCGAGCGGATGGGCGAGGAGTTCCAGCACGGACACATATCTCAGGCTTTCGAGGCCCTGCTCGATCGGGAGCTGAGGGCCCGAATGCTCAGCAGCAACGTCCGGCCCGACGGCAGGGCGCCGCGTGAGATCAGACCGATCTCCTGCGAGGTCGCGCTGCTGCCGAGGACCCACGGCACCGGCCTGTTCACCCGGGGAGAGACTCAGGTGCTGGCGGTGGCGACCCTTGGCTCTACAGGGGACGCGCAGAAGCTCGACACCCTGAGCCCCGAAGAGTCGAAGCGGTTTATGCTGCACTACAACTTCCCGCCCTACTCGGTGGGAGAGACGCGCCGCATGGGCGGGCCCGGCCGCAGGGAGATCGGGCACGGAGCGCTGGCCGAAAAGGCCCTCGCCCCTGTCCTGCCCAGCGAGGACGAGTTCCCGTATACCCTAAGGCTGGTCTCCGAGATCCTGAGCTCCAACGGAAGCACTTCGATGGGCAGCGTCTGCGCGAGCACGCTGGCCCTGATGGACGCCGGCGTCCCCATCAGGGAGCCGGTGGCGGGAATATCGGTGGGGCTGATAACGGGCGACAACGGCCAGTACGTCACCCTTACCGACATTCAGGGCCTCGAGGACCACATAGGCGACATGGACTTCAAGGTCGCGGGGACGAGAAAGGGCATCACCGCCATCCAGCTGGACATCAAGGTCAAGAGTATCGGGTCAAACGTCATGAGGGATGCGCTGGAGCAGGCCAAGGAGGCGCGACTGTTCATCCTGGACCGCATCACCGAGACCATAAGCTCGGCCCGAACGGAGCTCAGCCCCCACGCCCCCAGAATGATCAAGATCAGCATACCGATGGAGAAGATCGGCGCAGTGATCGGTCCCGGGGGCAGGGTCATCCGGGGCATAGTCGAGCAGACCAAGGCGACCGTTGACGTACAGAACGACGGGACGATCATCATCGGGTCTTCCGATGCCGAGGCGTCCCAGAAGGCGGTCGCGATGATCGAGGACCTGACCAGGGAAATCAAGGTCGGCGACATCTATACCGGCAAGGTGGTCAAGATCGCCAACTTCGGGGCGTTCGTCGAGCTGCTGCCCGGCAGGGACGGCTTGGTCCACATCAGCGAGCTGGCCGACTACCGCGTGCCCTCGGTGGAGGACGTGGTGAGCCTCGGGGAGGAGATAACGGTCATCGTCAGGGAGATCGACTCCATGGGCCGTGTCAACCTCTCTCGCCGAGCGCTGCTGGAGGGCGGTGACGGCCAGGACGGCGACGGCCAAGCCCGCCCCGACAGCGGACCGGCTCCGAGACAGGGCGAGCCCTCCCGGGGGCGTCCCGAAGGAGACCGCGGAGGCTACCGTCCCCAGGGTGCGAGACCCGTAGGGCCCAGAGGCGGTGGTCCCCGGTCGGGCCCAGGAGGGCCGGACCGCAGAAGGCGGTAGACGAAGCGCGGATTCGCGCAGCTAACGAGGTCTTATATCCGGCGGACGGCTAAACGTCCGCCGGTCTCGTCTGTGACAAAGCCCGACTCACGATCTCGCAGAGATACCTTAGGACCCACGGGAGATGGCCATGGCCCCGATCAAGGTTGTGATCCACGGAGTCTCCGGCCGAATGGGAAGCGAGGCGGCCAGGATGGTCTGCCGAGAGCCCGACCTGCAGCCGGTCGGGGCCGTCTCCAGGACCGCGCAGGACGCTCTGTACGAGCTGCCCGACGGCTCGGGGACCGTGCCGCTCGCGAGGTCCCTTGAGGATGTCATCGACGACGCCGACGTGGTGGCGGACTTTACCAACCCGGACGCCGCCATGGCGGCGATGCGCACGGCGTCGGCCCGCGGCGTCGCCACGGTCACCGGGACGACGGGGCTAAGCGAGACCAACCTGGAAGAGGCGGAGAGCCTGTCCAGGGAGCACCAGGTGGGTATCATCGTAGCGCCCAACTTCGCCCTGGGCGCGGTGCTGATGGTGCACCTGGCCAAGGTGGCCGGACGCTTCTTCGACTACGGGGAGCTGACGGAGGTCCACCACGAGGGCAAGATCGACGCCCCCTCAGGCACCGCCCTCGCCATCGCCAGGGCCGCCGCGGAGGGCAAGGGCGCGCCCTTTACGGCGATACCGGCCGAAAAGGAGACTCTGCCCGGCACCAGAGGCGGCGCCCTCGAGGGGATCAGCATCCACAGCGGGCGCATGCCCGGAAGAGTGGCCCATCACGAGCTGGTCTTCGGCACCCTGGGCCAGACCCTGACCCTGCGCCACGACTCCATCAACCGGGAGAGCTTCATGCCCGGCGTGGCTATGGCCATCCGGGAGGTCGTCAAATCGCCAGGGCTGATCGTGGGCTTGGAGAACATCTTGGGGCTCTAGGCGACCGCCCGGCGGCCGCACCGGCATTGCGAGGTCGGGCCGCAACGGAGTGTTTGGCCCCCTTCCTCGTTGTGACCGACCTCCGACTTTGTCGCGAGTCGCGATGAGCGAACCATCATCGGACCTGCCTGCCCTCCCGACAAGTCGCGACGGACAGGGGATACCCTCCCACGGTGACGCCGCCGGACGGCATCGTGTACACAGAAAGCGACCACGGTCTACCCTGCCATGTCATTCTGAGTCCCGACGAGTCGGGATGAAGAATCTAAAGGGTTAGCTCACTAGTCGGCTGATCCCGACCAAACCGCCATCGTCTTGGATTCTTCGCCCCCCGACTCGTCGGGGGACTCAGAATGACAGCGGGCTGACCTCTTTGGGCTGACAACCTGCTATGGGAAAGACGTAGGCGCACCCTCGAGGCACTTTCAGTGCCTGGTCGTATATGCGATATCAGGAACGAAACCGCCGTGTTACCTCCCCACCCAATGCTACTACCCTCTCCCCGGCCCCGGACTGAGCCCGGAGGTGGACACCCGCCATCACCACCTACAAACGCATAGCTGCGATCAACACCCGTTGGCCGGGTGGGGCTACCTCTCCCGCGCGGAGCGCGGGGCGGGTGGGCGGGTCACAACCTGGGAGGGGCGGCCCGCAGGACTCGATCGCAGCGGTAGGCCCGGCGGTGGGATCGGCTGGCTCCGACGAAACAGGCCCACTCTGGCTATTTGCCAGACCAGCGGTTATCATTTTCCCAGCAAATCCAGTGGCCGGAGGAACGGGTGGACGAGTGTAGAATAGCCGTCATTGGCGCCACCGGCGCGGTGGGACAGGTCTTCCTCCGTATGCTGGAGGAGCGAAACTTCCCCACCAGCTCCGTCAGGCTGTGCGCCTCCCAGCGCTCCATCGGCAAAAAGCTCGCCGTCAACGGGGAGCAGCTTACCGTGGAGGCTGTGACGCCCGAGCTGCTCGGAGAGGTCGACTTCGCCTTCATATCGGCCACCGGCGACGTCAGCCGGGAGGTCGCGCCCATGGCTGTAGCGCAGGGCGCGCTCGTTATCGACGACAGCTCGGCCTTCCGCATGGAGCCTGACGTGCCCCTGGTGGTGCCCGAGGTCAACGGCGACGATATCGAGCGGCACAACGGTATCATCTCCATCCCCAACTGCTCGACGACGCCCCTGGTCATGGTGCTGAAGCCCCTCCTGGAGATAAACCCGGTCCGACGGGTCATAGCCGACACCTACCAGTCGGTGACCGGCACCGGCGCCGCGGCCAAAGAGGAGCTTACGACCCAGTCCCGGCAAGTGCTGAATAGGGAGGCGACACAACCTGAGGTCTATCCTCATCAGATAGCATTCAACGCCCTGCCTCAGGTCGAGTCCTTCACCGAAAATGGGTATACGACTGAAGAGATGAAGATGCGGAACGAGACCAGGAAGATTCTCCATGCGCCGGACATGGCGGTCTCGGCCACCTGCGTCCGAATACCGGTCGAGGTAAGCCATAGCGAGGCGGTCCACGTCGAGTTCACGCACCCCATATCGCCGGAAGAGGTGCGCGAGCTCCTGTCCGGCTTTCCCGGTATTCGCGTTCTGGACGAACCCCAGGCCAGCGTGTATCCTACCCCCATCGACGCGGCGGGAAGGGACGAGGTCTTCGTTGGACGCATCCGTCGGGACATCTCCCATCCCAACGGCATCGCCATGTGGATAGTGTCTGATAATCTGCGCAAGGGAGCGGCTCTGAACGCGCTCCAGATCGCCGAGGAAGTAATGACCAGGGAGCTGATCGCTCCGGGAGGGAGGGTCTAGTCATGGTCGAAATCGGACGGCTGCTAACGGCAATGGTTACGCCCTTCGATGAAAAGGGTGAGATCGACTATAGTCAGGCGCGAAATCTCGCGAAGTCGCTGGTAAGCTCCGGCAGTGACGGACTGGTCATCGGCGGCACCACCGGCGAGTCCCCGTCGATGTCCGATGACGAGAAGGTCCGCCTCTTCGCCGAGGTCAAGGAGGCGGTCGGAGATACCGCCGCCGTCATCGCCGGCACGGTGGACAACAACCATCGCAAGTCAGTCGAGCTGTCCCAGGAAGCCGAGCGGATCGGCGTGGATGGCCTGCTGCTGACGGTGCCGGCCTACAACAAGCCGTCCCAGGAGGGGTTATACCAGCACTTCAAGGTGATCGCAGGGGCTACCAGGCTGCCCGGCGTGCTGTACAACGTGCCGTCGCGCACCGCGCTCAACATGACAGCGGAGACCACCCTGCGGCTGGCCGAGATCGACAATATCGTCGGGGTGAAAGAGGCATCCAGCGATCTGGTGCAGATCACCCGCATCGTGGACGGCGCGCCCGACGGCTTCAACGTCTGGTCGGGCAACGACGACGAGACCTTTCCCATCATGTGCGTGGGCGGCTACGGTATCGTGAGCGTAGCGTCTAACTTCATCGGGAACCAGATCAAGGCGATGATGGGCATGATCCTGGAGGGTGAGTTGGAGAGGGCGGCCGCCGAGCAGAGGCGTCTGCTGCCCATATTCAAGGCGCTTTTCTGGATGACAAATCCCGTCCCCATCAAGTACGCCATGAACAGGGCCGGATTCGACGTCGGGCCTACGCGGCTGCCGCTGTGGGAGGCGGACGACGACTTCAGATCGAAGTTCGACCCGGTGATGGACGAGTACGCCGTGGACCTGCCGGTCGCCGTAGCATAAGAGGCTTCCGTCGTTTGAAAAGAGAAGGCCGGGGCGCCTGAGCGCCCCGGCCTTCTCTTTTGCCGTCGGCGAGGACTACGCCGAAGCCGACACCTCGATGACCGGTCTGACCGCCACCGTTTCGTGGCGGTTGGGGCCGGTGGAGATGATGTCGATGGGGCAGCCGATCAGCTCCTGAAGCCGATCGACGTAGGAGCGGGCCTCTTTCGGCAGGTCTTCCAACCGGGTCGCGCTGGCAGTGGGGCTGTCCCAGCCGGGGTGCTCCTCGTAGATGGGCCTGCTGCGCTCCAGCGCGGCGACGCCCCCGGGAAAGCGGTCGACAACCTCGCCGTCGAGCTCATAAGCCGTGCATATTCTGACCGGATCGAAGCCGTCCAGCACGTCCAGGCGGGTCAGGACGGCGGAGGTGAAGCCGTTGACCTGCCCGCTGTAGCGAGCGGCGACGGCATCGAACCAGCCGACCCGCCTCGGCCGGCCCGTCGTGACCCCGAACTCCTGCGCAAGGTCCCTGATCGTATCGCCGGTCTCGTCGCGAAGCTCTGTCGGAAAAGGGCCGGCTCCGACCCGGGTGCAGTAGGCCTTGAACACGCCTAATGTGCCCGTTATCTGGCGCGGGTAGATGCCCAGTCCGATGCAGGCGCCGCCAATCGTCGGGTTTGACGAAGTGACGTAAGGGTAGGTCCCGTGGTCCAGGTCCAGCAGGCTGCCCTGAGCGCCCTCGAGGACGACGTTCTGGCCCTTCTCCAGGGCTTCGTGAACTGTTAGCTCGACGGGGCCGACCATGGGGGCCAGCTGGCCAGCCCAGGTCCGGCATTTCTCGAACACCTCTTCCAGGGAGACGGGCGAGCCGCCGTACACACGGGTGATGACGGCATTCGTGTGCTCGACGATGCCCTTCAGTCTAGGGAGGAGCGATTCGGGGTCCAGCAGGTCGGCGGCCCGGATCCCGGTCCGGGCCGCCTTGTCGCTGTAGGTCGGTCCGATTCCCTTTTTAGTTGTCCCCAGGCCCCCGTCCGGGCGGGCCGATTCGGCGAGACCGTCCAGGATCACGTGATAGGGCATGATGATGTGGGCCCGCTCGCTCACCATGATCCTGCCTTCGACGTCGATCCCCCGCTGGCGAAGCCCCTCCACCTCTTGTAGAAAAACGTCCGGGTCGATGACCGCGCCGTTGCCGATCACGCACAGCGTATGGGGCCAGAAGATACCCGACGGGACCAGGTGTAGAGAGAACTCTCCCTTCTCGTTCCACACGGTGTGGCCTGCGTTGTTCCCTCCGGAGAACCGGGCGACAATATCGGCGTCACGGGAGAGAAAGTCGATTATCTTTCCCTTGCCCTCATCGCCCCACTGGGCGCCTAGAACGGCGTAAGCCGGCATTCCTTCTCCCACCGCTTGAATGCGGCGCGCACGTCACTCTTTTGGGGCCAAGTTGGCCCAAAATAGCCGTCGGGAGTATAGCAGATGAGTCGCCGATTTGAAAGGGCGATCGACCCCGGCGGACTCCGGGTAAATCGCGACGGGGCGGGGCCGCACAGGAGCTTGCGTCTCACCCTCCGGACGGGCCTTTAGACACGTTAAAGCCCTTTCAGCGCCCGACCCTCATCAGCGCCGTCCGATCGAGGGCGTCCCCTACTCCACCAGCGCCTCTGGACCTCGGCCGGCGCCGGCTCCTCCGACTGCGTCGTCCGCCTCGGGCGGCTCCCTCTCTTACGGCTCCACAGATCCGAGAAGTACTGCGGCGTGAAGAGCTCTCGGTCGTCGGCGACCTGGGCCAGCTCCCCCGACAGGTTGGAGGTGAAGGCCGCGACCTCGACGTGCTTGCCCATGTCTTTGACGGCCTGAACGGCGTAGGAGAAGTCTCCGTCCCCGCTAACCAGCACCGCCACGTCGTAGAGGTTCTCCCAGGCGAAGCGGAGGAGGTCTGTAGCCACCATGATGTCGATGCCCTTTTCGACGGGCACGCCGCCCCTCATCTTGGATGCGCCAAGACGCACGTCCAGATAGGGGGTGCTGTAGAGGGCGCTCAGAAACTTCTGCTGGTCCTGGTAGGCCTGAGGGTTGCGGTCCGGGGTCCGCAGGACGTTGTAGTAGTAAGTGCGCAAAAGCTGGCGGCCTTTGCACAGCTTATCGGAGAAGGCCGCGAAGTCCAGATCGAAGCGCTTACAGTTCTCTTCCAGGCTGTGATAGAGATTGCTGCCGTCTATGAATATCGCTACTCGGTCGCCCGCGCTTTTGACCTGGGTTGTTCTGTCAGACGCCATAATCTCCGGGGGTTATTTGAAAGCGCGCCCGCCCTTAGGGGTTACCTGGATATCGAGAGCTCCTGCTCCGTGTCGCGCAGAACGCGGTCCAGTCCGGTAACGATCTCGTCGACCTCGCTGCGGGTTATGCAAAGGGGAGGCCCAATATTGATGGTCTTCCCGTCGGAGTTCAGTATCAGCCCCTGTTCCTTGATCTTGTCGTTCAGACGCTCGCTCAGCTTCGCCTCTGGGGGGAAGTGTTCCTTCGTCTCCCTGTCCTGGACCAGCTCCATCGCCAGCAGCAGCCCGATGCCCCGGACGTCGCCGATTATGGGATGGTCTTGTTGAAGCCCCTGGAGCTGCTCCTTGAAGTAGGCGCCCGTCTCCGCCGAGTTCTGGACCATGTTCTCCGACTCCAGTATCTCGATATTCTTGACCGCGGCGGCGGCGGTAACCGGATGCCCCCCGAAAGTGAGGGCCTGGGAGAAGACATTCTCCTCTCCCGCGAAGACGTCGGCCACGTCGGTGGTGGCGATGGTGGCGGCGATGGGCAGGTAGCTGCTCACGATGCCCTTGGCCACCGTCATTATGTCGGGCACGACGCCCCAGTGCTCGGACGCGAACATCTTGCCCGTACGGCCGAAGCCGTTGATCACCTCGTCGGCGATCAGCAGCACGCCGTACTTGTCGCATATCTCCCGTAGCATGGGCCAGTACTCGTCCCCTGGAACCATGGCGCCCAAAGAGGACGCGACGGGCTCCGCGATTACGGCCGCCACCGTCTTGGGGCCGTGGAACTTGATCAGTTCCTCGATGGCATGCGCGCAGCGGACCGCGCACTCCGAGGGCGTCTGCCCCCCCAACTCGCATCTGTACGGATTGGGATGGGGAGCGTAGACCATTCCGGGATAGGCGGGCTCGTAGTCGGACCGGTCGGCGGTCCCGCCGAGCCACATTACGCCCGCGGTGGCCCCATGATAGGAGCCCTTGCGGCTGATGATCTTGTAGCGACCCGGCTCTCCGGTGCGCTTGTGGTAAGACCTGGCGAGCTTCAGAGCGGTCTCGTTGGCCTCGGAGCCTCCGGTGACGGGCCAGGTGCGCTCCAGGTTCCCGGGGGCCAGCTCGGCCAGCTTCGCCACGAGGCGCGCAAGGGGCTCGGTTGTCGAGCCCTGGGGAAAGTAGACCAGCTTTTTCATCTGCTCGAGGGCGGCATCGGCAATGTCGGTCCTACCGTAGCCGACGTTGACCGACACGTAACCACCGTTGACGTCGATCCACGACTTGCCCTCGGAGTCGGTGACCCGGACGCCCTTCCCTTCCACCATGATGGCGGGGCCGCCCTCCTCGGCCATCTGGATCCAGTCTCGGCTGTGCATCCACAGGTGCTCGAGGGCCGATCTCCTCAGGGCCTCGGTGTCTTCTACTTGTACCATTGTGTGCCCCCTCCCTTTCGTTTCAGCTCCGGATTCTTCTTGCTGAGCGTGCCGGAGGATCTTACGACTCTGTGGCCTCCCCCTTAATAGAGGGGAGAAAATGGTATCTGAGGGACACCCTCAGACTCCCGGCAGAGGGGCTGACCCTTCTGCACACCCCACTTTGCGGGGGCAGGTTTTCGAGCTCCTGGCAGTCCCGATTCGTCGGGACCGTGCACCCTCTTATATTTCTCTTCTAGTTCTTGGATATGCCGAGGTCGCGCTCCACCTCACCGAGCGAGAGGTCGATGGCGCGCACGATCCTGTCTACCTCGTCCCGGGTAATGCACAGGGGTGGCCCAATGTTGAGCGTCTCGTTGCGCACCCGGAAGATCAACCCGTGCTCCTTGAACCTGTCGTTCAGACGCGAAGCGATGTTGACATCCGGAGGGAAGGGGGTCCTGGTATCCTTATCGCTGGACAGCTCCACTGTCAGCAGGAGCCCCAGGCCCCGAACGTTATCTATGGTCGGATGGTCTTCTTGAAGCGCCGAGAGCTGCTCGACGAAGTAGGCGCCCGTCTCCGCCGAGTTCTGGACCATCCCCTCGTTCTCGATTATCTCGATGTTCTTGAGGGACGCCGCGGCCGATACCGGGTGGCCGCCGAAGGTGAAGACGTGGGTGAGGACGTTATCTTTTCCGGCGAAGTGGTCGGCCACCTCGCGTTTGACTATAGTGGCCGCCAGCGGCAGGTAGCTGCTTATGATGCCTTTGGCGACTGTCAGGATGTCCGGAACGATGTCCCAGTGCTCGATGGCGAACATCTTGCCCGTACGGCCGAACCCGTTGATCACCTCGTCGGCGATCAGAATCACGCCGTACCTGTCGCATATCTCGCGGATCATCGGCCAGTACTCGTCCCCCGGGACCGCGGCGCCGCCGGAGATCGCCACGGGCTCGCCGATGAAGGCGGCCACCGTCTCGGGTCCGTGGAACTGGATCAGGTCCTCGACCGCCTGGGCGCAGAGGACGGCGCACTCGGACGGGGTCTTTCCGCCCAGCTCGCAGTGGTAGTGGTTGGGATGGGGGGCGTAAACCATCCCCGGGTACATCGGCTCGAAGTCCGCTCGCGACACCCCGGGGCTCTGGCCCAGCCAGACGACGCCTCCGGTCATGCCGTGATAGGACCCGCGCCTGCTTATTACCTTGTACCGGCCCGGCTCGCCCCGGCGTCTGTGGTAAGCCCGGGCGATCTTCAGGGCCGTCTCGTTGGCCTCGGAGCCGCCGCTGACCGGGAAGACACGGGAGAGACTCCCGGGCGTAATGTCCGCTAGCTTCTGGGCCAGCTTGACGACCGGGATGGTCGTAGTGCCATTGGGGAAGTAGTTGATCTTGACCATCTGCTCGTAGGCGGCCTCGGCGATCTCCGTCCGGCCGTATCCCACGTTGACCGAGTTGTAGCCGCCGTTGACGTCGATCCAGGTCTTGCCGTTGGAGTCGACGACCTCAACGCCCTTGCCGCCCACCATCATGACGGGGTCGCCCTCTTCAGCCATCTGGATCCAGTCTCGGTTGTGCATCCACAGGTATTTTAGGGCGTGTTGTCGCAGGACATCATAGTCGGCAGTGACCATCAGCATCCTCCTAGTCTTGGCGCCTCTTCAGTGCGAAAGGCCCTTCGGGCCGAGTCGTCCAAGTCGGCCGGTTACCAAGTCAATAGACCGGGCCAACGGGGCCGTGAAAGTGTACCGTCTTTCCTATTGCGACGCAAGAGCCAGGCGCCCGTTGACCGGCATCCAGACAAGGGTCACCCGACGAGGGCCGCCTCGGCGATCCGATCCAGGTCGGCCAGTGTCTCCGCCTCGCCCGCGGTGGGCAGACGGATCATCAGCCTGTCCGCTCCGGCCTCCTCAAACCCCCTTATCAGCTCCCTGTCGGCGGTCTGGCCGAAGATCGAGATCTGGATCGAGGCGGGGTCTCTGCCTCGCTGGCCGGCGAGCGTGTCCAGAGTCGCCCGCGCCTCCTTAATGTCCTCCGGAGTCACCCGATTGGGCATCCAGCCGTCGCCGTAGGCCACTACCCGCTTCAGAACGTTAGACGCCATGCCGCCCAGGAGGACCGGCGGATGGGGACGTTGGACCGGCCGGGGGAGAGAGTGCACCGATGGAAAGTCGTAGTACCGGCCGTGGTACTCGCCGGTCCCTGCCCAGAGCGCCTTCATCGCCAGCACCGCGTCCCGGGTCTGCGTCCAGCGGTGCTGGTAGTCGCCGCCCATGATCTCCGTCTCCTCCTTCAGCCATCCGGCGCCGATGCCAAACAGGAAGCGCCCGCCGGAGTACATGTCCAGCGTGGCGACCTCTTTGGCCAGAAGCAGAGGGTTGCGCTCCGGAATCAGGCAGACGCCGGTCCCCAGCTTAAGGGTGCTGGTCACCGCCGACGCCCTGGCCAATGCGACGAAGGGGTCGACTATCTCGTAGTAGACTCTGGGGATCACGCCGTCGGCGCTGCCGGGCCAGGGACTGTTCGTCTCCACGGGCACCACCGGGTGCTCGGGGACCCACAGAGACTCGAAGCCGAGCTTTTCCAGCCTCTCGGCCAGCGGCGCGATGTCCATGGAGTAGTCGGTGGGAAAAGTCGAGATGCCGATGTGCACGGCTGCCCTCCTGATGGATATTGCTGAAAACAGTGTACACTCAGAACAATCTGCGGTGAGCGTCAGGCGCCTTCTTGGAAATCCTTCCCGGAGTCCACACCGTCCCCGGCGTGTCGTGGTCGCGGGTCTACCTGATCGAGGACAAGACCCTCGCCCTCGTCGACAGCGGCCTCCCCTGGAGCGCCCGGCGAGTGCTCGACTACATAGCGTCCATCGGCAGGCGCCACGACGAGCTCGAGCTTATCTTGACGACCCACAGCCATCCGGACCACACAACGGGCGCACGGTCTATCAGCAGACGCACTGGCGGCGCGGTCGCCGCCCATAGCCTCGACACCAGGACCGTTTCGGGTGGGCAGGTGACGCTGAGCTTTATGGGCGCCTTCAACAGCTTGTCTCTGCCCGTCCCTTTTCTGGCGCGGACCCCCGTGGGCCGGCTGGTCAGCGACGGCGAGGTCCTCCCTCTCCTCGGCGGCCTGAGGGTGATCCACACCCCGGGACACACTCCCGGCAGCGTCTGCTACTGGGCCGAGACGAGAGGCGTGCTCTTCTCCGGCGACACCGCATTCAGCGACGGGAAACGGGTGAGTCGATCGGTGCCCTTCCCCGGTTACAACGGCCCGCATTACCGGGAGTCGCTTCAGAGGCTGGCGGGGCTGGAGTTCGACACCCTTTGCGGGGGACACGGAGCTCCCCTGGTGGGAGGGGCCTCGGACCGGCTGAGGGAGCTGCTGGCCAGGAGTCCGGACCCGCCGACCTGGGGGGAGTTCCTCAGGAGCATACCGGGGCGGCTGTATCGCAGGCGCAGCCTGACCGGCGAGGATTCTTAAGAGCTCGGCGGACCCGTTATGGTTATGCTTGCGTGTTATGCTTGCGTGGCGTGCGGCAGTGGACCTTTCCCTGGTTATGCTTGCGTGGCGTGCGGCAGTGGACCTTTCCCTGGTTATGCTTGCGTGGCGTGCGGCAGTGGACCTTTACCGACCGCCTTAGCGAGCCTCGTCGTTGGCAATCCTCTCCAGCTCCGCAATGGCGGCGCGGGCGTAAGCGGCGTACTCGGCGGAGGGCAGGTCCAGCTCGTTGAGCTCCTCTACCTGGTCCACCCCGCCCACGTCGACGGGTCCGGGCAGCATCCGCACCACCAGCTCATGGAGAGTCCCGTCGGGACATACGACGACGCAGCCTCTGTCCGGCCCCGCCGCCTCGACAGGAATGACCTCCACAGCCTGGAGCGAGCCGGGCCCCAGGAAACTGGGGAACGGAACTATTGTCGCCGCGAGGCTTTGCAGCACGGCGCGCAGCTTTGCTGCCGTTTGCTCTGCATCCGGCGGGGTCTGATCTGGCGCCGAGCCTCGCCTGGAATCAGTCACGAGAGAGTCTCCGCGATCGCGATTCCACCGGGCTGCCGATGGGCCATCTGCGCCATAGCATCGGGGGAAACTCGATTGACACTACCATTGCCCTATTATACTATTCGGGTTGGTAACGATGGGATGGCAACGTAGCTCAGCGGTAGAGCGGGCGCTTCATAAGCGCTAGGTCACAGGTTCGAACCCTGTCGTTGCCACGTCATTGACGCAGCACCTTAAGAACGATCTGCTCCATGGGCGGTTAGCTCAGCGGTTAGAGCGCTCGCCTCACACGCGAGAGGTCCGAGGTTCAAATCCTCGACCGCCCACGTGGTGCGACGGAGCGCCGTGCCGCCCGGGCCCGGCCCGCGCAGCAAATGTGCCGAAGTGGCGAAATGGCAGACGCGCTACGTTCAGGACGTAGTGCCCGCAAGGGCGTGTGGGTTCGACTCCCTCCTTCGGCACCACTCAAGTCAAAGCCGCGGTTCCAGCGCCCGTCTGCCCAGGCGGGCTGCACTCTACCACCACTGTCGATCCCCGAGAACGGCCGTACCCCCGTGGGACATCCCACCAGGCCCCGGCGCCCCTTGCCGCTTCAGGCGGCTCCCTACGCTCGCAGCAAAGCGATTGACAGTCCCTCGGACCGAAACTACACTCGGCCTTATATGTGGATGGGCCCCGCGAAAGGGGTCATCCCGGCTCAGCACTAGATTCCAGGAAACTTACGCACTGGACTAACTACGCATACAGGGGGGTGAACATGACACTGACACTCGACGATATGCCTACGACTCCCGCCGAAGCTCGCGGGTTGTTCCGAGCGGGTAAGTGGACGCAAATTACCAACGGTATCTGCGATGGCTATACCAACGCCAACCTGGTAATCGTTCCGCAGGATATGGCCTACGACTTTCTACTGTTCGCCCAACGTAACCCCAAGCCCTGTACGGTGCTGGAGGTGCTTGACGCTGGAGACCCTATTGTAAAATTACTGGCCGATGGCGCCGACATCCGCACCGACCTCCCCAGGTATCGTGTATTCGTTCGAGGCGAGACGGTGGAGGAGCCAACGGACATCAGTGAATACTGGCGCGATGACCTCGTGACCTTCCTTTTCGGGTGTAGCGGCACCTTTAGCGCGGCTCTGGAGAACGCGGGGATCCACGTCCGGAGAGGACGAGATGGTGATGGCATCGGGTACGGGATGTATGTCACCAACATCCCGACCGTGCCCGCGGGACGGCTCCTCGGCGGGCCCACGGTAGTCAGCATGCGGTCCGTTCCCGCCGATCAGGTTACACGCGCGGTGCAGGTGACCTCACGTTTCCCGACACACCATGGCGGCCCAATACACGTGGGCGAGCCCGGTGAGATCGGGATCGATGACATTGCCACGCCCGCCTGGGGCGCCGGGCCCGTGACAGTGCTTCCAGGGGAAGTGCCGTTGTTCTGGGCATGCGGCGTGACTCCCCAGACTGTAGCGGCGGAAAGCGGGACGGACCTCATGATCACCCATTACCCCGCCCATATGTTTATCAGCGACATCCCGTCGGAGCACCAGGCCGTGTTGTAAGTTCGGGGTTTCTAGCCGGCCCCGGCGGAGCAGCCCTCAGCCGATCTTCCCGTAGACCCGATCAGGCTTCACAAGGACCACCACGGCGTCCTGGCGGACCATCGCCCGGTCATACTCTTCCCAGTCGGGGTGGTCTTTGTCGCCGCAGGCCCGGTAAACATCCCGCAACAGTACCCGAAACTCCTCGGCCGGGGTGTTCCGATAGTCCAACAACCGGGCCTGACCTTCCACCACCGCGTGGCTCCGCCAGTCGTTGTCCACCGCCATCACGGTGCATCGCGGGTCGCGCCTGAGGTTACGGGTTTTCACCGAACTGCCGTAGACAATTACGAATGCCGCGTCCCCCTGGTATGCGCCGCAGACCACGATGCTGGTGTGCATGGCCCCGTTACGTTGATAGGTCGTTACTACTCCCCTATGGTTCTTTTCCATAAATGGGCGGGCTTCTTCGAAATCCATATCTACACCCAACCTACTCTATTCGAGCTTTCTTCGTCCGTTTCCGATGATATTTGGCAAGCCCAGCGGGATTCCCGGAAGGAAAAGGACCCATGGAACAATGACGCCCTGGTCCCGGCGGCGGCGGCTTAGGCGGGCTGCACCAGCTCGATGAGCACGTCGTCCGGCCCCTCGATATAGGCCAGGCGGGCGCCGCCGACTACTTCCGTGAGGGGCAGGACGATGCGGACGCCCGCTCTCTCCAGCCTGTCCAGCTCCGACTCCAGGTCCTTCACGCCGAACCCGAAATGCTCCAGGCCCAGCCGGTTCAGCTCGGCCACGGGCCGCTCGCCCGACGACCCGGCGGGCTGGGAAGAGATATTGAGCCGGACCGGTCCGCCAATCTGCATGCTCACGGTTATCGTGCCCGGCATAACCTCCCGGTCCGATACTATCCTCGCGCCGAAGTGCTCCTCGTACCACGACGCCGACCGGTGAGGGTCCGACGACCTGATGTGAACGTGATTGATCGCGTACTCCACGGTGCTACTCCTTCCCTCCAAAACGGACGCTTTATGACTTCCAAATTCCTTCGCATTTAACCTCTACCAGGGGGCTTGCGGCGACCGAAGCCTCCAGGTCTCGGCTGCCTCTCAGTTTTTTTGGACCCTGCCGATAATCTCCCGCCGACGGGGGACGTCCAGCATGGGGATGATTGCGCTAGTGACATAGCTGGAGTCCGCATGATACTTTACGTCCGCCGGCTACGGAAGTAGAGATCGATCCCAAGGCCCCAAGAGCATGTTTAAGCACCTCGTCGCCACATTGAGCATAGCCCTCGCCGTTTCGGTACTCGTGGCGGCCTGTGCCGATTCAAATGACGGCGAGTCGGCGAGCCCCGTCGCTACACAGGAGGCGGTCACGCCTGAGGTGACAGAGTCGGAACAGGTCACCGATGAAGGTCTGTTTTTGCGGGTGATCGCGCCACTTGACGAAGCACGAGGCTACTGTCTGGATATCCCAGGCCACATGGCGGGCGTACAGCTACGGAGCCCGCTGCACGTGCATACCTGCAAGCACGGTATATGGAACCAGGACGGCCGGTTCGACGTGTCCGCTCTCGAGAACGGTGCGTTACGCATGCCTCACTATGAGCTGTGCCTGCAGGCCGAGAACGCCTCGCTCGGGGCTAGGCTCCTCCTGGAGGAGTGTATTGAAGGAGAGCTCCAGGCCTGGACGGTGAAAGACTCGGGTGAGATCGCGTTGGAGGCGTTTCCCCAGATGTGCATCACGGTGGAGGACGCTCCGGGCAAAGATGCAAGCGGACCGCAATATCTGATGAAGGGTGTGGGACTCGACACCTGCGCACAGCAGGCCGGCGATCGTCAACGGTGGACGACAGCGGTACCCCGATAGTACCAGCTCTTGGCAAGACCAGGCCTATTCGCGGCCCGCAGCCCCCCGGAATTCGACGACGTCGTCCGGGTGGAGGGTGATCGTTACGGAGCCATCGCCGGTCCTGGCCGCATTGTAGGCGTGGCCCCGGTCCTCGCCGAGGTAGCGCACGGCGATCCGAAGCCGCTGCTCATCAGAAGGTCGCCCGCCTATTACGGCTCTCCCCCGCACCATCGCGGCGTGGTAAGGCGGCTCTCGCCGATCGATGACAAGTGCGGCCGTCCCCTGCCTCTCGATGTTCCGCACCTTCTGTGACGCACGGCCGGCAATCATGACGAACTCGCCGTTCTCGTACAGGTACCATATCGGCATCGCGTGGGCCTGACTCCCCGGACCGACCGTCGCCAGCACGCCCATATTTGGCGCCGAGTATAGCTGCTCCAAGTCGAAACTTGTCGTCATCCTCACGTCTCCTACGGGTATTGCATCGAGCTACTCTTGACCCTGGGCCGATGCGGCTGACATACTCGGCTGGACCGCAGGCCACAGCGTAGCATACGGTACGGAATCGGCTAGCCGCGGGGTCTCATCGACGCGAGATTCAGGCGCAAGAGGAGGTCGGAATGGCAACCCTGGTCACCGGGGGAACGGGGTTCGTCGGCAGCAACATCGTGAAGACCCTGGCGGAGCTGGGCCACGAGGTGATCTCCTTCGACGTTGTCGGCCCCAACGCACTGGTCGAAAACTACGTCAGGCCCTGGGCCGACCGGGTGACCTTCGTTCAGGGAGACATGCTCAACGAGGCCGAGCTCGAGCGGGTGACGGCCCAGGCTGGTCAGGCTGGCCAAAAAATCTCGAAGATCGTGCACGCCGCGGTCTTCACCGGGGTCATCTCAGAGATCGAGGCCGACCGAAGCCGGTCCATAATCGACGTCAACGTCATGGGGACGACGAACGTGTTGGAGCTGGCCCGACGGTTGTCTGTAGAGCGGTTCCTTTATGTGAGCTCCGGGTCCGTCTACGGCGAAGGCCATGATCCCGACCAGGCGCTAGCCGAGGATGGCCCGCTCCGCCATCGCAGCCTCTACGCGGTGACCAAGTACACCAGCGAGCTGCTGACGCGGAGGTACGGGGACCTCTACGGATTCCAAACCGTAAGCGTTCGGCTCGGGAGCCCCTACGGTCCGATGGAACGCGTCACCGATCATCGGGCCAACCAGTCTCTGCTGAAGGAGTGGACCGGGCGGATCGTCCGAGGCGAGCCAATAGAGGTCAGCGACCGAAGCTCGAAGCGGTCGTTCACCTACGTGGCCGACATCGCCGCCGGCATCTGCGCCGTTCTCGACGCGCCATCCCTCTCCTACGACGTCTACAACAACTCCTCGACCGACCTTTACACGCTTCAGACAGTAATCGAGACCCTGCAGGAAACGCACCCTGAGCTGAGGGTAGTCGATTCGCCTTCCAGCGAGTCCTACATAAGCGCCGTAAGCGGCTATCAGATGGACGTCACGCGGCTTCGGCAGGACCTGGGCTTTGCCCCGAGGTTCGACCTGGCGTCAGGACTCCGAGATTACTTCGCGTGGCGGCGCGCGAACGATTTCACGCAGTGAAGGGCTGTTAGGGAGACCCACATGGACAGGATGAAGGGAATGGTGGCCGTCGTGACCGGAAGCAGCCGTGGGCTGGGTCGGGCCATCGCACGGGAGTTCGCCCGAGAGGGGGCCTCGGTGGTGGTGTCGGCACGGCCCTCGTCTCCGACGGGGCTGGAGGGCACCGCCGAGGAGACCGCCCAGGCGATCGAGGCCGAGGGAGGAGAGGCCTTCGCATTGCCCTGTGACGTTTCCGACGAGGCCCAGGTGAGGTCCATGGTGGAGCGCGCCGTGGACCGCTACGGCAAGATCGACGTGCTGGTCAACAACGCCGGCATGATGGTCCTTGGCGAGAGCATAATGGAGATCGACCCGGCCCGCTGGGACCGGCTAATGGCCACTAACGTCCGCGGCCCCTATCTGGTTTCCAGACAGATCGTGCCGGTGATGATCGAGCGCGGCGGCGGAAACATCATCAACATCGGCTCCCGGATGGGCAGCGCTAGCATCAGCGGAGGAGGAGTGCTCTACAGTTCCAGCAAGGCCGCGCTACACATGTTCAGCCTGTGCCTCGCGGAGGAGCTTAAAGAGCACAACATCGCGGTAAACGTCCTCAGCCCGGGCAGCCTCAAGAGCGAGGGCTCGTCGGCGATCCCGTGGGCCCAACACGACTGGCACGAGCGGGTGGAGCCCGAGGTCGCGGGACCCTCCGCCGTGTACCTTGCGCTTCAGGACGCCGGTTCTATGACCGGCCAGATAGTCCAGCGCGCCGAGTTCGGCAAGACCTGGGGCACCGACGGGTAGATCGGCTCCGCTAGTTGACGCCTCCCTTCCCGTCCGATTACGATTGAGTACGGATGGAGAGGCAACAATCGAGCGCTTGTAGCTCAGTTGGATAGAGCGCAGCCCTGCGGAGGCTGAGGCCGTGGGTTCGAGTCCCGCCAAGCGCGTTTCCCAAGCAACCCCCCCTGCCGTCGTATACGGGCGATTAGCTCAGATGGTTAGAGCGCCTGCTTTACACGCAGGAGGTCAGAGGTTCGAGTCCTCTATCGCCCACCAACGTGTACTGAACTGCGAACTACTGGGCCGTGGAGAGCCACCTCTGCGGCGTCTCCGCCCCCTATCGGGCTGTCCGGCGGCGTGGGTAGGGTGTAGAAGACCGTCGCCTTTCCTGGCTTGACCTTGATCTCCTTGACGAAGGACTTGATGAAGGCCCTCGATTCGGTGATTTCGCTGGTCATCAGGAAGTCGCTCATGTCCTCGGCGAAGGCGGCGATGGTGTCCACGTTGTCCAGCACGGCCCGGCGCTCTGAGAGCAATGCCCTGGCCTCCTCTGCGGCGATCTCCAGCTTCTCCTGACGCTCCCGGTGCTCTCTGATGCGGGAGGTGGCGTCGGATATGTCGAGTTCCGAGTTCTCGATGACGTGCCACACCCGATCCAAGCGCCGCCGCACCTCGATAAGCTCCGCTTCGATGTTTTCCAGCCTCTCCCGCTGCTCAGCAGCCACGCCGTCCATCTCCTCGTCTGTAGAACGTCAGCGATAATGGGACACATATGGGAGGTGGAAAACCCGAGAGTCTGAGAGTGGTGTGAGCTCCTGTAGTGAGGGTAGAGTACCTCAGGAAAGGAGCAGAAGTGTCCCAGCCAGATACAGACAAAGCCAGGGTCGCAGACCGGCGGAGCGAGGAGACTCGTTCATTCGTCCGCCAGGTGAGAGCGGCAACGCGGCGCAAGTACACCCCTGAAGAGAAGATCCGCATTGTCTTGGAGGGTTTCCGTCGCGAGGTCACCGTGAACGACCTGTGCCGGCGGGAGGGTATCAAGCCCCACTCCTACTATGCATGGACCAAGGAGTTCATGGAGGCGGGTAAGGAGAGGTTGTCCCGCGACACCGTGCGAGATGCCACGCGGCAGGAGATCGTGGAGCTCAGGCGGGAGAACGGCGAGCTGAAACAGCTCGTTGGCGAGCTCTCACTCCAGGTGTCCCGTCTGAAAAAAACGGCCATCCCGACGCTGGTAGACGGCGCAGGTACCGCAGGATGAGTGCCCTTAAGAAGGCGACGATCCTGGCCAGTGTAGCCACATCACCACTGGCCAAGCGTCGGATGCTCAGAGACCTGGGTGTTCCCAAGAGCACCTACTACCGGTGGTTGAGACTACAACAACATCACCAGGACCTCGAGGATCGACCTGGAGTCAGCACCCCACCGTGGAACCGCCTTAGGTCTCAGGAGGAACGGTCGATCCTGGAAGCGGCCAGGGAGATGCCGGAGCTAAGTAGCCGCCAGTTGGCAGCGTGGACCACGGACAACCTGGGCTTCGCTGTATCCGAGTCCACTGTGTATCGCATCCTGCGCAGGGAGGGTCTGGTGAAGTCACCCGAGATGCAGTTGAAGGCCTCTCAAGAGTACCACCGCAAGACCACTGGCCCTCACCAGATGTGGGCTAGCGATGCCTCCTACTTCAAGGTCATCGGATGGGGCTACTACTACCTGGTCACTGTGATGGACGACTATTCCCGCTTCATACTCTCCTGGAAGCTGCAGCTGGACATGACTACCGACTCTCTCATCGAGGTGGTCCAAGAGGCTGTAGACAAGACTGGCATGACCGAGGTCCCGGTGGCCGACCGGACCAGCTTGCTCTCGGACAACGGCTCAGGATATGTGTCCCGTGGCTTCAGAGACTACCTGCGCCTGGTGGGAATCAAGCACATCCGGGCTGCACCCTTCCACCCTCAGACCAACGGCAAGCTGGAGCGCTATCACCAGACTATCAAGAGAGACGTCAAGCAGGTCCCCTACGAGATGGCTTCCGATCTGGAGGCTGCCCTTGCCGCCTTCGTGGCCTACTACAACTACAGGCGCTATCACAAGGCGCTGGGCAATGTGACACCTGCAGATGTGCTCCACGGGAGGCGGGAACGGATACTGCAGCGCAGGAAGGAGGTGCAGGCTCACACAATCGAACGGCGAAGGCGCTACAACAAGACCCTCAGGGAGCTCACCAAGCCCTCTCCCGATCTCTAATCTCTCGGGTCTCAAAGTGTCCCACTTTCGCTGGTTGCCAACACTCCACCTACCTCCAATCGCTGCTGGCCTACCCCGACGGCTGCACACGGGGTGAGACGGTCTTCGACCCGGAGTCGGAGGACGTGCTGGTCCAGGTGCCGCCGCTCTCCGAGGAGAAGCTGTACCCAAAGGAGAAGGCGCTCTTAGACCTGGTGGCAGCGGAAAGAATGGAGGGCCGGAGGGTGCTGGTCTACGCCACTCATACCGGAACCAGGGACATTACGGAGCGGATGAGCGACATCCTGACCAGGCACGGGTTCCGGGCGGCGGTGATGAAGGCCGACGCCGTGGCCCCGGACCGCAGGGAGGCGTGGATGGAGCAGCGGGTCAAGGAGGGAGTGGACGTGGTGGTCTGCCACCCCAGGCTGGTGCAGACCGGGCTGGACCTGATCGACTTCCCAACGATTGTTTGGGCGGAAACGGATTACAGCGTCTACACCATGCGGCAGGCGTCGCGCCGGTCGTGGCGCATCGGTCAGACCCGGCCCGTCAAGGTCGTGTTCATGGCCTACCGGGGCACCCTCCAGGCGGATGCCCTCAAATTGGTGGCCCAAAAGCTCCAAAGCTCCCTGGCGGTGGAGGGTGAGCTGCCCGAGGACGGACTGGCGGCCTACGGCGACGACGGCGACGACATCATGCTGGCGTTGGCAAGGAAGATCGTGAACGGAGAGGAGGAAGAAGAAGGACAGTCGGTGGAGGATGCCTTCGCCCAGGCGCGGGACGCCGAGGTCGTCTCCGAGGAGCTGCTGGTGGACGAGGAGTGGCACGCGGTGGAGGTGGAACCTGAGACGGTCGAGGTGCATCGGAACGGCACCGGGATCGTCGTCGAGACTGCGGCGGCTAACGGTCATGCCGACGTGGTGGAAGAGACCCAGCAGTCGCTGTTCTCCTGGGCCGAGTTCCTGGCCGAGGAGCCGCAGAAGCCGGCCAGAAGGAACGGGAAGCCGAAGCCCGCGACCCTCTCGATGTTCGAGTGGGCGCTGAGCCGGGAGGAGGAAAAGGAGGCTCAAACGGTGTCCTGAAGGGGGCGCCGCTAAGGTGGCGACGAAGCTAAGACAGCAACGACTAACGAGGAGATGAACCGATGACACGCATATTCGTATACGACGACCGGGAGTTTCCCGACCCGGACCCCCAGATGAGCGTCGAGCAGGTAAAAAACACGCTGAGCGATTTCTACAGAGAGATCGCCAACGCCTCCGTCAAGGACGGCCGGGCCACCATAGGGGTGCAACAGCCGTCGTCGGACCCGCACATCGAGTCGTTCGATGATCCAGACCTATCGGAGCTGAGCCAGGAGGTCTCGGCGGTGATCGAAAGGGCGAGGGCTAAATGGGAAGAAGCGCCCAAGTATCCGGCTCACGAGCGACCCGCTCCACCGGCCAAGCGTCGAACCCGCCGTGAGCAAAGGTCGGCGCAGGCGTCAACCGCTGTCGAGGGAGAGTCAGACCAACAGCAGCCCGAGGTGCTGAGGCTGTTCTAAGAACCGGACCTTGCCTGGGCAGGCTCGGCCAGCAGCGGGAGGGCAGGTGGTCGTCACCAGGATGGCTACCTGCCCCGTGCAACCGGCCGCATGTGCCGGCCGCCTTTGCATTTCAGTCTGAAAGCGGGGGAGGCGGGGCCGGGATCGGGGGGCGGTAAGTCTGCGTCTCGGCGCGGCCAGGTTCAGATCTGGGGCCGTGATGAACGATGACATTCCCACTTGTCGTTGTCTGGGGCGCTCTCGTGTTGTTGGAACGAGAAGTTGGTGCCGGGCGTTGGGCCGCACGTGGTGTTAGCAGAGTTTATGCCCATCGAGGCATATAGGAACGGCGTGGGCCGACGGACACCACGACGAAGTCCCTGAGAGCCAGCAGTCGCTCTTTTGCTGGGCCGAGTTCATAGCGGAGGAATCGCCAGAGAAGCCATCCAGAAGGAACGGCAAGCCGAAGCCTGAGACCCTACGGTGTTCCAGCGGGCGCTTGCGCTGGAGCAGGCACAGGAAGAGGTATCTTCAAAAAGTGTGTAACCAGTCAGGCGGTGTACCCTCTCTCTGAACAACACGGGCTCGAGGCCCAAGAGAGGAGATACACCGCCCATGAGGAAGGAAAGCACTGAGAGTAGGTCGGAGTCAAGGCCGGAGTGGGAGCAGTTGGAGGATTGGGTGCGAAGCCAGGTCCAGAGGCTGATCCAGGAGTTGCTGGAGGAGGAGGTGACGGCGTTTCTGGGAAGGGCGAAGTCGGCGCTCAGATCCGACTCGGACAACGATACCGGCTATCGGAACGGATACGGCAGAGCCCGGAGGCTTACGCTGAGTTCGGGAACGATACAGCTGAGGCGGCCACGAGTCCGCGATACCGAGGAGCAGTTCGAGAGCCGGCTGCTGCCGCTGTTCGTCAACAGGACCAGGAAGGTTGCTGAGTTGATCCCCGAGCTGTACCTGCACGGTCTATCCGAAGGCGACTTCGATCTGGCTTTGCGGGGGCTGCTGGGAGAGGACGCACCGGTATCGGCGAGCACGGTGGCCCGGTTGAAGTCCAAGTGGAACGATGAGCTTGCCCAATGGCGCAGCCGGCCCCTCGATGACCTGGAAGTGGTCTACATGTGGGTGGATGGAGTCTACGTCAAGGCTGGTCTTGAGAAGGAGAAGGCGACGGTACTGGTGGTGATGGCGGCCCTGAGCGACGGGAGCAAGGTGGTGGTGAGCGCTGTTCCCGGATACAGGGAGTCCACAGAGAACTGGTCCGAGGTGCTCAGGGACATCAAGCGCCGGGGCTTGAGCTGCCCGAGGCTGGTGGTTGGAGACGGACACCTGGGCATCTGGGGAGCTCTGCGCAACGTCTATCCGCAGGCGGCAGAGCAACGCTGCTGGAACCACAAGATCGTAAACGTGCTCGCCAAGCTTCCAAAGCGACAACAGGACCAGGCCAAGCTCATGCTGCGTACTATCCCCTACGCGCCGACTCGGACAGAGGCTGAGCGGCTCAGGACGGTGTTCACCAGGTGGTGCGGCGACCATTCCTACGAGGCGGCCTCAGAGGCCTTGGAGCGGGACTGGGACCGCATGGTCACCTTCTATGACTTCCCAAAGGAGCACTGGGGGCACCTTCGCACGACGAACCCGCTAGAATCACCCTTCGCGGCCCTCAGGCTTCGGACCGATGCCGCCAAGCGCTACAAGAGGGTCGATCGGGCGATAGCGGTGATCTGGAAAATGTTGATGGTCGCCGAACAGCGCTTCAGGCGTCTGAAGGCCCCTGAGTTGATCGAAGACGTCTATCTCGGTGCACAGTATGCGGATGGAATCGCCATTGAATCAACGGCTGAGAAGGTCGCCGCCTGATGTCGTTTACACACCTATTGACGTAACCTCCACAGGAAGGGGAAGCGGGGCACAGTAAGCTGACTCGCAAGTATGAGGGGCAGCCATCGCCTAAGAACGATGGCTGCCCCTCGGTATCCATATGTGAGGGCCTTTTTTGTTGCCCGCAGAAGTCACCCATTCGAGGCCCGCGACTTGGCTCCATCGATCCTGGCTAGAGCTCGTCGCAGTTTCGGAAGCTTGAAAGCTCGGCCAATATTCCAGGGAACGATTCGGGCGGCGGAGGCGTATATATATGAGATTGCCGACAGACTCGAACAGAACAACTAGAGTTCGCGAATCGAACTAGGTGTCCCGTATCGCTTCTGTCGATGCCGGGCAGGCTATCGGGACTCGGATGGAGCCGCCAGGGTCCGGGTTAAGAGCGATTGACCGCCCGAAGCCCGCGACTCTCTCAGTGTTCGAGTGGGCGCTCAACGCCGAGGAGCTGCTGATAGACGAGGCGAGGCATACTGGCGAGGAGGAGCCAGAGCTTCCTTAGTTGGATGGGCGTAGCAATGGGATCGCTTTGAGCAAGACCAGATGGGGGCGTGGCCGGCGCGAGATACTGAAACGAATGACGAAGCCAGCGATATGACTGTGCCAACGGGGTTCGGGATTGACCTCAACTAGCTTCCGGACCACTCTATAGTCGATCCTACAGGCTACACGGTAAACCGAGTATATTAACCTCGTTCGCGGACACTGATTGCTATGCTCTACCTGCTGCCTACGGTTACCGCCGATTCCAACTCTCTGACAAAGTCGTCAGGTTCTGTACTATTTGCGAACATCACTTTCTGACGGAGGTCGTCAGCATGTGTTACACGGTCCCCGTCAATCAAGAAAACGCTCCACCAACCATAGGTGCCGTACGTCCCGTCAGGATTGCGGCTTAGCCCGTATAAACGGCGATCATTGACTTGCGGCATTGGTATGAGTGACGGGTACGGAGAAACGTGATCCGCTTCCCCCAACACTCGTAAGGTTATCGAATCACCAGCCTCAATGTCTTGTCCTAGAATCACTCGCCCTATCGTTAGGTTATAGTCGGTCACGGGCAGAGCGGAAGAAACAGGGTCACCTTCTTTGATATTCCGAATATTGTCCTGCTCGTTGTAGGAATTCCGCTCATCGCTTCCGATAACTGAAGTCACCTCTGCCACGACTATTGCGTCCATGTTACCTACGAAGTCATCAATATTAGCGGGGGGTCCGACAAACCACGCGCTTGCGTTGTATGGACTAAGGTCGTAATCAAGTTTGCCACTGGACGTGTCGGAGTCCGACTGGAGGACCATGGGAATCACTAGGCCTAAGACGAGGCCCGCAGCGACCGCTGTCAAGGCGGTTACAAGCACGACCATCCTACGCTTGAGATCGGCCTGCTTAATCAGCTTCATCATTTTCCCCCTTCGAGGTTAAAGAGGCACACAAATAACTATGCATGGAACTGAATCTTGAAGACTCCTACGTCGGTGTGGAGTCTCGGGACACACTCGAAAGACGGAACTACCACGTCTGGCAGAAGACCTCAGGCCTGTTCAGTGGCTCGTACTACACCCTCGATTTCGTGAGCTCACAGGGCGACACCAGCGGAAGACTCTTCACCGAGTCCCCGAATCGGAAGCGGGCATCGATGCCCCGTCCCGAGAGGATGGTGCAGTCTGCACCGACCTTCGGCATCAGTCCATCGGAGAAGCAGACGCTCAACCTTATCACTGACCACCCGATGATCCCCCGTGAGCACCTGGCTCGCTGGCTCGGCGTTTCAGAGGGACGCGCGTCAAGGGGCTCGGGGCACCGGAGGTTTTGCTTGGAGAAGCTATTCCCCGAGGACCTCTTCTACTTTGGGTTGAGTACTCTCTGGATTTCCTTGCACAGTTCAGAGTCGCTGTAGTGTATGGGCCGCTTGGCGGATCCCTTCCCCCTGCTGGGCCAGCGCTGGCGCAACGCCTTGGCCAAGATAGCGTACTGGGGTATGAGGTGTAGGATTTCCAGTTCCTCTTCGCTGCGTTCCGAGAAGTAAGCGGCAAGGGCGTTTCTGAAGTTCCTGCTCCTTAGCGCCTCCCCGGACCATATTTGTTTGGCGTTATGAAGACCTTCGCCGAAGGTTTTCTTGGCATCCTCCAGCTCTTGTTCCTGAAGCCACATCCCCAGCCCGAAGATGTCGCTCTCAATCCTCTTCGGCTCTATGTCCCGCTCTGGTATCAAGTCCCTCCAATGGGATTTTGGATCCCTTCTTCCATCGTGGCGTATTCCCAGTCGGCATTTTCGGGCCATGGCCCGCCATAAGTCCGGTCTTTCACCTGCCTCGAGGTTGGCGGAGTCCAGAATCTGTGATTTGGCTATGCCTCTCCCGATGGCCCATCGCTTGGCGAACATGTTGTGGCGAGGGTTAGAGTCCTGCTGTGCCAAGAGGTCTTGAGTGATGTCGAGGAGTTGGTCAATGCTTGCGTCCAACTCCTCTGCCTGAGGGCGGAATCCTTCCGCCTCCATTCCTGACTGGCCTTTCCTCCGGATGTTACTTGTCAGGTTTCCTGCCTCATCCAGGCTCCAGAGTTTTACGGCCATCAGCCTTCCCCTTGAAATATCTGAATCATGTCCGCGATGGTCTGCCTTTTGATCCGGTCGTATTGGCTCGGTTCGTCTACCCGGCCTTTGGTGTACTCACCTTCGAGTCTATCCAACTTGTCCCTGTACTTGTCCCGAAGTCCACTTTCGTCGCTGTAGGCTGCGCACTCTTTCAAAAGGTCTATCGTGGATGTATCCCCGGTCTTCATTGGGAAGAGCGCCCACTCAAGCAGGCCGGAGGCACATATTTCAGCTATTAACGATCTCCTTCCGCTTAACTTGTTGCCGTTCTTAGAGGACTCAGGAAGTTCCCTATATATTGGATTCAAAGCATGGTATTTGAGCATCCAGCGGTCATCTTGTTGTTGGTACAACTCCCACATGGGGTGAGAACCCTCCTCCTCTATAGCCTCCAGATCGAAAGGAAGATCCGGGTCTGCTCCTCCTGGATCCACCTCGAAATAGACTAGCTGGCTGGCGTGAGCTACGGTTTCCTCGTCGCCCTTCAATCGCAAATCTGCTCTGATGAAGTGCCTGCCGGGTTCCAACTCTACAACCGCCTCAGGCGGGTTGGCTGGAGCTTCGGTATAGAGGAATACATGCTCTTCGCATCCCGAAATGATGTTGGGAACTTCGCCTGCAGGGGTCCCGGCGATCTCGATGATTGTTCCATCGCAGAGCAGGAGGTCTCCGAAACTGGTATCCAATGCTAGAGTCACTCTGTCGGTGGTCCGGTTTTTCGCAGTGACCTTGACCAGCATTTCATCTCCGGAGTTGACTCTTTTCCCCGCTGGCCTAGAAATGTTCTTCGCTGAAATGGAAACGGTGTAGGGGCGTCCTTCAGGCGGTGGAGGCGGGTCCATCCCCACGTAGATGCGCCGTGTGTCGCTGCAGACCCTTTTCCCTAAGTGGGTGAAGTTTGCACAGAGACGGTAGGCGCCTGGCTCAGGGCAATAGATTTGCCCCGCGCGGGCCTGCCCCCTCACTATCTGGAAGTTACCGAACCTCTGGTCCAGCGTTCCCTCCCGGATCTCCAACTCCGCGGTTTGGATTATGGTAGGGTTGCCTTCGTCTTCCGGTGTAATCTCCAGACTAAGCTTCCCCCAACGGCTTTCTGGAGTTGGTTCAACCCCGACAGTTGCGATAATGTCTGAGATCACCTCTCCCCAGTCTACCCGGGTGGTCTGGGGATTGGGCAAATCCACCGAGAGTCGGCATTGCCAAGAATAAGCCTGGTCTTCGTCACTGTCGTGGCCATTCTCGTTCTTTCCGCGGTTTCCTTGTGTTTTAAGTGTGGTGAACGTAGCCAGAAAGTCCGCAGCCTGTTCCTGGTCTCTCCTCGATGCGTTCCTGGTTTGTGATACCTTGGTCCATCCCTGTTCCTCCGCGAACTCTCGGACGAGGTCGCGTATTTTCTGCCTAGTCTCGCTAACGTATTGGTAACGGCCGTCGAAACTCTCATGTTGAGGCCGCTCTGATCCTTTCAGAATTATCTCTAGGGACTTGTCAAACTCCGCGAACGCGCGGAATCCTCCCCGGTATTCAATAGGGACTTCATCCCCCACTCCCAAGGTTTCAATCCACTGCTGCCCCCTCAGTAACTGCACTCCCTGGTACTGGTGATCACTTCGCTGAATTTCGTCGGCTTGAAGTTTCGGACCGTAGTGGAGGACAACTCTCTTGATTCTTAGGTCGTCTGCCACTGTGATATCTTTGTATTCTCGGGTACTGAGGTCTCCCCTCAGCCATGGTTCTCCGACCCACCATGATGGGACTCCGATCACCTCGGAAGTTCCATTTTCATCCATGATGATTATCTCGATGTCTTGGATTTGGATAGCCCTCCACCAGCATCGTTGGAGCCAGCGCTGGAGTTCGCCGCCGCGAATCGCTTCGACGGCGCTCGGCTTTAGAAATGGGACAATGATCCTGGCTCCGGTTTTAGTCAGAGGCTCCAGTTCTAGGACTACGGTTAACCCTTCCTCCACGTGGTATTCGTCCATTACGGTTAGCTTTGCTTCGTCCCCGTATAGGGGTGGAGAAAGAATTGTGTCGTTGGGCTTCGCATAACGGACCCCAAGCCGATATTCTCCGTTATCCAGCAGGGTATCGTAGAGCATTAGCGCTCTTTCTCTCCCGTCTCTTATGAAAGCAGAGGGATCGGAGTGGTAGAGAAATGCTGATTTCCCTTGACCCCTTACTCCGAGGTCTCCGCCACTTTTCTCGGTGAAACCCTGGCCCTCGAAGGCGGCCCAGTTTTCTCCGCCTTGTAGCTGGTGTCCCCTGTCGTCCAGTTCATTCTGAGTAAGGACCGGACCCTTCAAGCCTCCCGTACCGCTGTCGGTCACGGTCAGCAGGTAGTATTCCTTGCCATCCTTGGTTGTCCTCCTGTGTAGCCTGTACTCCACGCGGACTTTGGGGCCGGTTTTCTCGTCCTTCGAGTTTTGCACAGGTTCTTGGGCAAGGGCACGAAGCGGTCCCATTCCATACCCTTCGATGATGCTTTGAACCTGTGACACCATGTTCACGGCGGTGGGTATGTACTGTCCGGTCACTCAGCACCTCCTGATATCAAGCCGCATTGGGCGTGTTGCCATTAGCTGTTTCTCTTATTCGCTCGGTTTCTGGCTCTGATAGAACTCTTCCGCTCACCCACGTTTCGGGCGTTGAGATAGTCTTTCCTAAGAGCATAGAACCCTTTGCGGACGGGCCGCACGAATCTTTCGTCCTTGACTAGGCGAGCTACCAGGACCTGGGCTGCGTTTTCGCCAGATATGTTCCCACCCCTGATCATCACCTCACCGGCAAGTTCCTTGTAGTACATGGTTTCTCCTTCCCTTTCGGAAAGGACCTCAAAGGCGATGTCCACGCAAGAAGCCTTCGGTTGCGACCCTTTCGCGTCTCCTGACGAGGTTACGTGGTTGTCGGGGTTCAGCAGCCCATGCACCAAGGTGAGGCGTTGGTCTATCTGGTGGATCCTGTCTTCTGCTTCCGAGATTTGGTTCCGCAAAACGCGCTTCTCTTCCTCAAGCCCTTCTTTCTCAGCCTGGAGTGCCTGCTCCAACATTTCCGAGTCCTTCATGGATTGCCAAGTCCAGCTGCCCAATAATAACCAGATAATAGCAGTTGTTACACTACATGTCAACTGATATTATAGTTTTACTATTACCCACTATGCGGAGTGCTGTAGATGACTCCGTTTCTCGGGCCGGGACGTACCTGTCTTGCCCCCGACGCTCAGTTAGCTCTGTATACACCGCGAGGCTCGCCTGCTCACGCAGGGAAAGCCCCAACAGGGCGCAGCTCTGGGACAGCTTTTTGCCTCGCCCCTACATTCAGGGTCTCCAGCGCAACCACAAGCTCGAAGGTGGTTCTGCCTACCGTCAACTTAGGCCCACCAAACTGGACAAAATCAAGAACTTTCACCTTGAGGTTCAGGTTAGCAGTCTGACATTGGCCTTGGGCTAGGAATGCCCTGAGGGTCCCAAGAGAGGAAGCCGCGACGTATGACGGGATGCCCCGCCAACAACTCTCCCATCGCCCGCGCATTGGGGGACGACTTTATCAATCTACACACGGCGGTGCGTAAGCACTACTCTGAACCAACGGTGGTTTTGAGTGGGGTCATGGACAGTATCAATGTTAAGACGGCAATCAGGCCAGTAGCATCGCTCTCATACATGCTGTTCCGTGCGCCGGTCCCGCATAGCGGAGAGAATGTTGAATTCACCGTGCACAGCCAAGTCGATGGTTCGGGAATGATGCATTGGCTCAGGACCTTCTTCGGCAACGATGGCTCTCGTAGGGACGTGACGTTCTCTTCTCACATGGTATTTTCAGGCGACCATAGAATCATCGAAACTACGAGATGGGGTCTGGGCGTAGAGTCGAACTTGCGAGTTGACGACGTAGGAAGCTTGGTCTATGAGATCCGGAAGTACGTGTTAAGAGTACCTTTTCTTGGGCTGATTATTGGGTTCCCCACCTGGGTCTCGCCTTTCGGAGGTGGCTGCACCACCGAAACCGGAGAGAGTGAAGCCAGTTTCAGTGTCAACTTTGAGATGACCCATCCGGTATTCGGACGAACTATCGGCTACTCGGGTAGGTGTCGGATGTCGTCCCTTTAGGCTAGTCAAGACTGAGCAGGCGGCAAAAGACATGGCCAAGGGCCAGCCACTGCCGCCGGGGTCGCCTTTGCAACTGCGGGGGTTGCAAAGGGTGGGGACATAACTAGAATTGGGCTATCGCTCGGTCCCTTCGGGCGACATCACCAGGACGAGGCCAACTAGGAACCCCGCTAACGATTCGGAGAAATCAATGGTTCCAGCGCTGGGGCAACTGTGAATTCGAGAAGGAAATCACTCTCGACGACCTGACGGGCCCGGTCGATCTGTTGCGCCGAGTCAAGCCGCTCAGTGGGTTCAATCCCGACTCCTATTCCTGAGAAATCAGGGAGAGGTCCTGCCTCAGTGACATTAACGCCTGCCCCGGAGAGATCAAGTTCGACAAGCCGCCTTGCTTCCCGCTGAAGCTCTACGAGTGAGTAGGGTCTTTCAACGACTCGAACTGGGACGCTGGTCCGCAACGTCCGCACAAGCGCGGCCATCCTGTGAGGGACTTGTCCCTTCCAGTAGAGGATTACTTCCCCCTTGTCATTGTCAAACCGCATCCCTGTGAAGTCTTGCAAGCCTTCTCTCTGCCAAAGCTCGTAGATTTGACTCGACGCGTCTGCTAGAGGCATCTGCCTAACGATCCTAGGGTCTATCGTTCGAGGAGCGGCCTCGTGGGATATCTTCGATTTGTGACCAGGTGCCGATTCGTAACCACCCGTGCCTCGGGCGCACAAAATCCCCGCAGCGGCAATCAACGTCAGCGCTACTACCAGAATTGCAGAGTATGTGAATCTCCGACTCATACCAAAGCTTTTTCGTCTTCACGAATGCAATTACTACAGCAATGTCGTTAAATCCAACGAACCCTGCTAGAATAGAGGGTCATCTAAGTTTCGATTTTACCACGCCGGGGTTTAGCCATCTCAATTCAGGCGCTCCGTGATATCCGGGAGTCCGATGCACGAAACGTAGTAGCGCTTGGTACGGAGGGACATCTGAGGTCTATCGGCGTAGCGACGGTATCTGCATGGATCGCCCATGCCTTTGCTTCGGTTGCGGGGATCGGGTTTGCGTTCGTGCCGGTGTACCAGGGTGAGTCAGTAGCTCCAGCACTCCCTGGTGAGTCTGTCGGCGAGCGGACCTGGATGAGCTCTACTCTGATAGCGGAGAATGGGTTGCATGTCGTCCTGTTGCTGCTTGTGCCTATATTCTTGACCGCCATCACTTTGTTGGGCCTCCGGCTCACCGCCAAGAGCCAGACGGTACGAAAGGTGCTTCTTTGGGGTCCCGCCGTCGTGCTTCTGGGATTCTGTTTTGTAGCGATAGCTTCCATCGGCATGTTCTACCTGCCAGCGGCGCTCGCGCTCCTTGTTGCAGCCATTGCTGATCTCGGAGGTCAGGAAGGCAATGAGCCGATCTAGTCTCTCGGTCGTCACTGGGGCCTTTGGCTACAGTGGCAAGTACATCGCGCGGCGGTTGCTGGAACAGGGTGGCATTGTGAAAACGTTGACCCGTACTCCCGCCTCCCGCAGCCCCTTCGGTGATCGGGTGGAGGCTCTACCTCTGGACTTCGGCGACTTTAACGGTTTGGTGGAAAATCTTCGGGGAGCCGCCACTCTGTACAACACCTATTGGATTCGCTTCGCACGAGGCACGGTCACGTATGAGGTCGCCGTCCAGAACTCCCGCACCCTGATAGCAGCGGCGGTCGAAGCCGGCGTTAGACGCATCGTCCATATCAGCATCACCAACCCCTCGGAAGACTCGCCACTTCCTTACTTCCGGGGGAAGGCCCTGGTGGAGAAGGCGATCCACGAGTCTGGGTTGTCCTACGCCATCCTCAGACCCACGGTGCTGTTCAGCCCCGAGGATGTGCTGATAAACAACATCGCCTGGTTCCTGCGGCGGTTTCCAGCGTTCCCCATCGCAGGGTCTGGGGACTATCCGATCCAGCCGGTGTTCGTAGACGACCTGGCGCAACTTGCCGTGAATGCCGGAGCGGGAAGTGAAGATGTCGTATTAGACACGGTGGGACCTGAGACATTCACGTTTGAGGAGATGGTACGGCTCATAGCTAGACGAGTAGACAGCCGAGTCCGACTGATTCACGCACGGCCTTCGGTGGCGCTGCTGGCCGCCCGAATGGCGGGTTGGTTGGTGCGGGATGTGGTGCTGACCAGGGATGAAATAGACGGCCTGTTGGCGGGCCATCTGGTGTCGGCTGACCCACCCACCGCCTCCACCCGGTTCACCGAATGGCTGGAGGCCGAAGGCGCCACGTTGGGACGGCGCTACGCCTCGGAACTGGGCCGCCACTACCGCCGCCCGTAAGGTCGCACATACTTGTTACCAAATAGACACCAATAGCTCAGATACTGGTGGGCGGTTGACTTAGCTTCAGTCGGAGGTAGCAATACCAAAATCTCCAGCTAGTAGCATAGTGGGGCCGGAGCGCCAATCGGAAATTCGTTTACGTTCTGTGTAGAGTGTCAACCGGCCCAATACGAATCGGATGTTGACGCTGAAACCGTAGAGATATGCTGATTGCCGCCCCAGATTCGGGAGCACTACAGCATTAGCCACATGGGATGTGCCGGTTCGATTCATATAAGGACACGCTCCCTAACCGGATGTCTTCCTTGCGAGAATGGCAAGCTGGGATTGTCCGTAGTTCCTATGGGGACTACTCGCTGTTCTGAGAGAGCCGAGCGACATCGGCGCGGACGCGCTCCAAGTTAACACCCATGCTCTCCAGGACCCTAGCCGCCACACCCTCGCCCTCCCGCATGATGCCGATGAGCAGGTGCTCGGTGCCAACGTATTGGTGACTCAGGCGCCGTGCCTCATCCACGGCCAGCTCGATCACCTTCTTGGCTCGGGGCGTCAGCCCTATGTCGCCGGGGCCAGGGCGCTCGCCACTTCCAATGATGAACTCCACCGCCGACCGCACCTTGGAGAGTTCCACACCAAGGTTGGTCAGGACTTTGGCGGCTACGCCTTCGGGTTCCCGTACCAGTCCAAGCAGGATGTACTCGGTCCCGATGTAGTTGTGGTTGAACCGCTGGGCTTCTTCCTGCGCGTGGGACAGAACGCTACGCGCCCCTTCTGAGAACTTCTCGAATCGACCATGGGGTGCCTGTGTGTGAGCCCCTTGGATATTCGGTCCAACTGGAGAGTATCGGCGGTGAGGAGACGCGCCGACCTGCCAGGACCCTCTCTGCCAGGACTTGTTCCGCGAGGGCCAAGGTATAGTCACCAGTAATGCGCCGAGTAGAGCCGCGCTGACCAGTGAGGCAGGGGAGTCTGCCAAGAGGCTCACGATGAGCAGCGGCACTCCCATAAACATGAGCTGAAACGGAACCATGGGCTGTAACCGATTGGGGAAGACGAAGAGACGTCGTTCCTCCGAAGGCAGGAAAGGGGCGCCCCGGGCCACCGACATCGCCCCTATGACAACGGCTCCCGCCAACATGCTCAGCACCACCTGGACTGCGACTTGGGATGCTAGTTGAATCCCCACCAGTGGCGCCAGCACCAGGATTGATGTAAGCGCACCAATGGCGACGCTCATCAGGCTCTGACTGAGTTGGTTCATCAACCCTATTATAGCCCCTCCCAGACACAGCAGAGGGACGTTGTTTTTTATTCGACGGGCCGGTCCGTCTAAGGGTCTGCGTGCGCCGGCTGCGGCTGTCCCAGCGGACCGTGTCGGGAGGCATGGTCAGCTCGTGTTCCCTGATCAGCCCCTCGACGAGGTTGCTCAGCTTGTCCCTGGTATCAGTGAACTCAACATTCCCCTTCCGCCGCAGGCCTTTACCACAAAACCGTTCCCAAAACAATGGCTTGCAGGGCATTACCTTCAACGTTCCCGGCCTTCACAATGGACTATTGGGCCATTGCCGCCGGGAAACAGGATGAACACGCCGAAACACGGAACGCGAAACCAGACAAAGCCTCTTCCGAGGGGCCGTAATCTAACTGGCCCTATCGGGGCCTCCCTACGTGCCTCTGGGCTAACTCCGAGCCGAGCGCGTGGGAGGTAGCGACATGGCCCTCTCCGGACGACAGATCCTGCACTCCCTCAGCCGGATGCCGTTCATTGATTCGGCGGAACTGGCGCTCATCCTAGGCGAGCCTCACACGACCGTCCACCGCGCCCTGACCAGCCTGCTGGCCGACGGCATCGCCGGGCGCGTCAGTCACGGCACCGCCCACCTGCCATCGAGCCGGAGATACTATCTGACGGGCAGCGGCATCAGAGAGGCTGCCCGGATGCTCGCCTTCGACACGCCCTCGGACTTCGTGCGAGCCTACCCTGTTTCCAGGGAGTGGCTGGCGCTGTTGATTCGCCGGATGGACGCGGTGGCCGCCGTCTATCGCCTCGCGGCGTCACTGTCCTCCGGGGTCGACGGGCTCCGGTCGCACGTGGAGTTCCACCGCCGGGGCCGCTTTGACGCCACCATCACACTTCACGACTGCCGGACATTCGGAGTGGTACGCCAGGGACTAGCTCTGCGACGCCGCTCCCTCTACGACCGACTCAGAGCCATAGCCGAGTACCACTACACGCGCCGCCCCGACACGATCCTGGTCCTGACCCCCAGCGTCTGGGAGCAGAGGCTGACGACGAGGTTCTCCATGGAGCTGAACCTTGAAGGCTCTTACGTCGGCGAGGAGTCTCGGGACGTACTCGAAAGACGGGACTCCCACGTCTGGCAGAAGACCTCAGGCCTGTTCAGCGGCTCGTACTACAACCTTGGTTTCGTGAGCTCACAGGGTGGCCCAGCCGGAGCGCTTCATACGGAGTCGCCGGAGCGGAAGCGGGCATCGATACCCCATCCTGAGCGGATGGTGCGGGCTGCGGCGACCTTCGGGGTCAGCCCTTCGGAGAAGCGGATTCTCGACATGGTGACGGACCACCCGATGATGCCCCGTGACCACCTTGCGTGCGGGCTTGGTGTTTCGGAAGGGCGGATCAGCCAGATGATGCACAGCCTCGTCGACACGTGGGGACTGGTCGAGCGACGAGGAAAACGCGGAGACACTCGCTACACGTTGTCCGCTGAAGGCATTCGCTACATCACTCACAGGGACCGTGCGCAACTGCCGACCACGCGGGGCATCTGGAGCACTGACCCCACCACAGATCGTCAGAGCCGGAGACGATATGTGGGCCACCGCATCGACACGTGGGCGCGGCAGACGAGGCACGCAGTCGGCATCACGTGGTTCCTCTCGAAGCTTCAGTCTGAGGCCAGGGCCGACCCTGACAGCGAACTGCTGTGGTCGGTTCCAACCGCGAGATCCGACCGAGCCTACAACTGGGGCCAGTCTGCCATCGCCCCCGACGCCGTGGGGCAGATGACTGCACAGGGCCTCGACGTACCGTTCTACCTCGAGTACGAACTGCGGGCCCGTCACCCCGAGGGAGTCATAGCCCGCCTGAGTCCCTACATGAGCTACTACTGGTCCACCGAAGCGGGCGAAGACCAGCCCCCGTTCCCCACCACCCTGTTCGTCGTGGACACAGAGGAGGTCGAGGCAACTTACGTGCGCACGGCAGCCCGGATGAGCCGGATGTCGCTGCCCATTCTCGTGTCGTGCATGCCCGTGCTGTCCGCCACTGGGATACTGGGCCGGTCCTGGCATCCACTGTGGGAGCCGGAATCCCCGCGACTGGCACTGTCCGAGCTACGCGCCTACCAATGGGACTCACTCTACCACCGGATGCGTCAGCGTCCTGTAGAGGGGGAGATAGGGCCGATGCGTCCCTATCTCCCCGTTATGTTGTCTGGGGTCACAAAATGGGACAACCGACCCGAGCTCCAAGGTCTTTCGACAGGCAAAATACCCCTGCTTTAGCTACGAAACGGGGTTGACGTGTCGCCTGACGTGTCATGGAGTAAATTGGGATTCCGCGCTAAAATACAGGGGCCGAAGTATTGTACTCTTGCAACCCATGACGAGGGCTGACGTGTCAGCCGATATTGAGGAAAAAGCGATGGATGAGCCTGTCCGCTGGGTGACAAAAGCGGAGGCAGCGGAGGAGCTGGAGATTTCCCTTTCGACCCTCGACCGACAGATCAGGAAGGGTGAGGTCGAGGTGCTCAGAGAAGGCCGTCGCGTCTACGTGCGGATGCACGGGCCTGAGTACCTGAGTGCCGAGGAGCTGCTGCGCCGGTCCGTCGCTAGGGAGCGGGAGCTTGAGCGGACCGTGCGGGAGTTGGAGCAGAGCGTGTCGGACTTGGAGCTTAGAGCATCTGAGTTGGACCGGGAGCGGGACGAGGCCAGGGAGTCCGCAGCCACCGCCAGACGGCCGTACGAGGAGCTTGAGAAGGCGTACCGGAAGGAGATCGCCGAGCATAAGGAGACGAAGGAAGCAGTCATCGCAGTCCGCGTGACCGCCATCTTGCTTTTGGTGCTGCTGATCGCCAGTGTTCTCCTGTGGTGGTTCGTGCTGAGGTAGGGGCGTCCACGCGCCGTGCTGTGCCTGGTAGGGTAGGCCGCCGGCGAGTTACTCCGATTGCGCGGAGTACTTTTCCGTCGGCCCCCATCGGAACCGGACGTGCGGCTTTCACCGCATCCGGCTCTCCGGTGTCGTGACAGTTGGTCGTGGCGGAGGAAGTGTGCCTGTGGCACCGTCCCTGTGGTGAGTGGACGTCAGGCTCTGAGGAGCCTGCTAACGTGGCAAGAAGCGGGTGGCAGTGAGGACGTACTCGTCGTCAATCGCGTTGATGTTGCGATCAATGTCGATGTTCGTTGGATATCCGAACTCACTGTCGTAACTAACAGTAACCTGGTCTGCCTCGTTGTCGATGGCCTTCTGGATCACTTCGAACAGACCATTGATCATGTAGTAGCGTGGTGAACCTTCGACCACCGGTGGGTCGCCAGAGGAAACCAATTCACCGGACTCTGCATAGACGACTGACTCGATTACTCCGTTGGTGACAGTGACCTTGACGGGCTGCCCGAAGTTGTCCGAGCACTCGCAGAGTACGTTGTACTCATACGAGTAGTCGCCTGAGCGTGCCTGCTGCCACAAAGAAAGGTGGCTGTCCAGTTCGACTTCCGCCCGATTGAGCACGATGCGCCCGGTGTGCATATCAACGACGACCCGATCCCCTAGTGGCTGTTGAAGATGTCTGGGGCCGACGGCATCTAGACAGTCGGCTCCACCGCGTAAAGGAGTGGAGTAGGCAACTGCCTTCACCCTCACGTCGATGTCAGTCTCCGTCAGGGTTACCCCTGGACCGCCGTTGCAAGAGGCGATAATGAGGACAAGCCCATCGGGAGACCGCAACTCCGCGTCGACCACAGCCACTGCGCTGCGCCAGGCTCCCCCACCGAGGTGGTGCCAAGCTAGGAAGCAGGCCACGAAGACCAGTATCCCGGTCACCACGATGGCGACAAGTAGAGACACTGGATGCCGGAATTGTTGCACGCTGTTGAGCCTCTGGTGCTGTTTCGGGTATAGGGTCTTTGTAACCCATTTTACCACTTTACCACCGGCCAGTCACTGAACGGAACGGCATTGAGACATTACAGAGGGGACACTACCTACTCTTGCTTGCGCGGTTTCCAACTGCTGTCGACCGTAGCCGCTTTACCGACACGCTGTTGCCCCCTTTGGTTTTCACCTCAAGGGTAGGTCGGTTGACCCAAGAACTTTCTCCGAGACCTTCCTAGCTGAACTAGGTATCCTATGCCGCGTCACGCGGCGCACAACCATCTGCGGAGACAGCGGAAGGGGAGCACAGCTCACGGAACTCGGTTCGAGTCCTATCCCCGGTCCCGTCACTTTCCACAGCAGCACTTTGTTCACTTTCGTAGCTGCCACTGTCCAGTAGAGGTGGAAGGAGCACCGGAATCAGATTGCTTGCTACGGTGTGTCAGCCTGCTTGGTTTCCCCTCGATTTCAGCTATGTAGTCGCCAAATCTGCAACTTGCCACCCTAGAAGATTCCCCTGTCCACGGGTATGACACCACCACAGGCTCCGCGAATCTCATGCCCTGTGAGAGGGGCTGTGCGCGAGCCCTGCCAGACCCGTCGTTGCCGCCGCAACAACTTCGTCTATCCACTGGGAACCAGTGTGTAGCCTTGACATTATTAACTGTTGGCGTTAATATAATCAACAGTGGACCGATTTCGAGATGACGACGCTCAACGCCTCTTCGCCGGAGAAACTGTTCGGCGCTTACCGCCTGACATCCAGCGCAGGGCTAGGATGCGGCTACAGCGAGTGGTGGCGGCCACGGCGTTGACCGACCTGCAGGTGCCACCATCCCATCGGCTGGAAGCATTGCGTGGAGACCGGGCTGGCCAGTTCAGCATCCGCATAAACGACCAGTGGCGGGTATGCTTCATCTGGACAGACCAGGGCGCGATGGGAATAGAAATCACTGACTACCACTGAGGAGGAAACCATGACTAACACGGCCGAGCCGATACACCCGGGAGAACATCTGTCGGAGATCATGGAGGAGCTGGGCATCACCCAGTATCGTCTGGCAAAGACCATAGGGGCGCCGCCTATACGCATCCATGACATCGTGCATTGTCGGAGGTCCATCACCGTGGACACTGCGCTGAAGATAGGAAAGGCCCTGGGGACAACGCCGGAGTTTTGGCTGAATCTCCAGCGGATGTACGACCTGGACGTGGCGCGGGCCACCACCGACGTAAGCGGGATCGAGCCATTGGTCAAGGCGTCCGCATGATGCTCGGGTGCAGAGAGGGGAAGAGGGTTGACCGATCATGATCAGAGTGTTCATTTCCCATAGCAGTGCGGATAGGGACTTAACCGGGTTGCTGATCCTACTTCTTAGGCTCAGCTTAGGCTTCACCAGTGATGAAATACGGTCCACCAGCAATAACGGATACCAACTCGAATCCGGCAAGGACCCTGACGAGGCCTTACTTAAGTAAACGTGGTTGGAGAAGCTTTGCACTAGACGCCTCTGACAGTGGGCAGTTGTATAAGTTTTTGGAAGACGTCGCTGATGGGTTTGGTAGCGCCTTAGAAAAGGCCTCCTCCAATATGAACTTGGTCAACGATCTTGCAAGCGCCGCTACCCGATCGACTGAACATGTAGATGAGCGCGGCAACGACACCGTTATCGATCGGCTCTCGCTGGCAGGGAATCATGGCCGGTCTATTGATCTACATCGATGGGCGGAAATATTTCGAACCTGAGGACAAGCGGTCTGAGGCAATCTGGAGGGCGGCTGTAAACGAACTGGAACTTGAAGGCCTCATCGAAGAGTATCAACCCAAATCGATGACAGGGAAAGGTTCTGGAAGGGTCTTCAATCTAACTCCACGGGGATACGATATTGTGGAGAGTGTGCTAGCCCAACGGTCAGATAAAGACGCAATGATCAAGCTGAGACATGAAGCGACAGAACGTTAGCCCAGCCTCTGGTGAGGCCAGAAATTGATGGAGGACAGCATGAAGAAGAAACACCTACAACCACTCACACCGGCGGCGCTCTACGCCAGGGTGTCCAGCGAACGGCAGGACGTGGACCTGTCCGTGTCCGCCCAGCTACGGGCGCTCAAGGACTACGCCAGGGCCAACGGCTACTCCGTCGCCCGCCAGTACATAGACGAGGCCGAGAGCGGCCGCGTCGCAGACAGACCCCAGTTCAGGGAGATGATCGAGGAGGGCAGTAAGGCGAAGGCCCCCTTCGACGTGATTCTCGTCTGGAAATTCAGCCGCTTCACCAGGAAGCGCGAGCACGCCGTAGCGTTTAAGTCGATGCTACGGCGCAAGGGCATCCGGGTGGTGTCCATCACCGAGCAGGCCGAGGACAACGCCACAGGCAGGCTGCTTGAGGGAATCATCGAGAGCGTGGACGAGTTCTACAGCGAAAATCTTGCCCAGGAAGTCGTCCGGGGTATGAGGGAGGCCGCATCACGGGGCTTCTTCCTCGGCTCCATTTCCCCCTTCGGCTACAAGCGAGTCAAGGTGAACGACGGGGGGAAGGAGCGTCCCACGCTGGAGGTCGACCCGGCCACAGCCCCCGTGGTGAGGGAGGTATTCGAGAAGTCGCTCAGGGGCAGCGGCCTCAAGGAGATATGCAAGGAGCTGAACGACCGGGGCGTCACCAACAGGGGTAAACGCTGGTACAAGGGAACGCTCCACTACGTGCTGAGAAACGAGGCCTATACCGGCACTGCCGTCTGGGGCCGCACCAGCAAGGGGGAAAAGGCGCAGGACCCTGTAAGGGTAGAGGGAGCATGGCCCGCCCTGGTGTCGAGGGAGCTGTTCGACGCCGTTCAGAAAGCGATGCGGGAGCGTGCTCCGAAGGTGCAGAAGCCCGCACGGGTGGGCAGCAGGTTCCTGCTGAGCGGACTGCTCAAGTGCGGCGTATGCGGCAGGCCCTACATCGGCCAGGGGGCCAAGAGTGGCCAGTACGGCTACTACATCTGCGGCACCCTGTTCAGAGAGGGCGCAGGGACGTGCAGCGCCCGCTACCTGAACGCCCCCAGGCTGGAGGCGTTCGTGGTCGAGAAGATCAGGGAGCGAATCCTCACCGAGGAGACCATCGTGGAGCTTGTGACGCTGGTGGCCGAGGAGATGGACGCTATGGCAGGTGAGCTGTCCGGCAGGCTGGAGGTCATCGAGGCCGAGCTGGGGGACGTGAGGAAGCGTCTTGAGAGGCTCTACGAGGCCCTGGAGACCAGCGATCTGACGTTGGAGGTCCTGTCGCCCCGCATCTTCTCGCTGAGGCACCGTGAGGAGCAGTTGGAGGCTGCGCGAGACGATGCCGAGCGCCAGCTTGAGCAGCGCAGGGTTGCCCTTCCCAACACCGAGGAGATCAAGGGGTACGTGGCGGACTTCCGGGAGTTTCTGCAGGATGGGACGTTCCCCGAGCGCAAGGCGCTCATCCGCAACTTCGTGGAGGGCATTGAGGCCACTGGAGACGAGGCCGTTCTGACGTACACCATCCCCATGCCGAACGATGGTGTGACTTCGGAATCGACCTCAGTTCTTGATTTCGTCAAGTCCGGCCCACCATACTTGACGGTAGACAGTACCAGGCTGTGTAGAGCAAGCTCCTCGGCGTCCTTTCCAGGTATGGGGCTGTCGTCGGGCATGGGGATAGAGTAGCGGACGACGGCGTTGCCGGGGCTGACGACAATCTCCTTGACAAAGGACGCGATGAAGGCCCGCGACTCGGTGAGCTCGCTCGTCCTGAGGAACGCGCTCATGTCGTTGGCGTAGGCGGTGATGGTCTTCACGTCGTCCAGGACCACCCGCCGCTCCGAGAGCAGCGCCCTTGCGTCCTCGGCAGAGACCTCAAGGCGTTCCTGACGCTCCTTGTGCTCCCTGATGCGAGGGAGGATGTCCTCCATCTCCATATCGGTGGTCTCCACGAGTGTGTAGAGCCGGTCCAGCCTTCGCCGCACCTCTGCCAATTCCGTCTCGATAGTTTCCAGCTTCTGGCGTTGCTCTTTGGCCACACCGTCCATCTCCTCGTCCACCAGCCGCACCAGGTCCCGGATGTTGCCCTCGGTGAGGATATTGGAGCGAATCTGATCGACGATGAGAGCCTCAAAGCCCTTGGCGTTGAGCCTGGGGGCATCGCAGGCCCCGCTGCCTCGCTTCATCAGCGACTGGCAGACGTAGTAGGAGAACTTGCCGCTCTTGGAGTCCTGGCCGGAGAGCGCTCGGTTGCACCGCTTGCACTTGACCAGCCCGCTGAGCAGATAGGAGCTACCGACCCGGCGGGGATGGACTCTCTTAGGCGCACGGGACCGCATGAGCTTGTTCACCCGCCGGAATTGAGACTTGGAGACGAAGGCGGGGAAAGCTTTCTCCACCCGCACCGGCTCGGCCTTGTCCTTGGCCTTGGTTCCCCAGACCAGAGCGCCGGCGTAGGTCTCGTTTCTTAGGATGATGTGCACCCCGTTCTTGGACCAGAGCCTGCCCGTGGGGTTGGCGATGCCCTCGTCGTTGAGGGTCCGGGCGATGTCCGTGATCCCCTTCCCCGACTCGGCCATTCCGAAGATTCGCTTCACCACGGGAGCGGTTGCGGGGTCGGGTTCCAGGGTGGGACGCTTCTTGGCCCCGTCCTGCACCATGAGCTTGTTGTAGCCGTAGGGCACCCGGCTGGCCACCCAGAAGCCCCTGGACGCGGCCTCCCGCATCCCACGTGTAACCTCTTGGGCAAGATTCTCCGAGTAGAACTCGTCCACACTCTCGATGATGGCCTCCATGAGCTTTCCCGTGGGGGAGTCGTCGGCGTGCTCGGTGATGGAGACCACCTTGACACCCTTTCTCCTCAGCATGGATGAGAAGCAATCGACACAAAAAACTGCGGTACTCGTGGGCAGTGGGATTGGACGGGGTGACCGCAGAGGCTGACGAGTCAGTTCCCAGACGCGGCTAGCTGGACTCTCCGAAAGAGATGCAGCCCATATCGTACTACAGGACCTGGACGATCATTCTCCCCTGGCTCCAGCGATGTCCCTACGTTGGAAGAGCAAGAGCGTCGCACGGTAGAGTCCCAGGAAGTGGTGTAAGAAGAGGAGGGGGTCTGGAGAAAGAGAGGCCACCGCGTCATCCTTAGCGGGCAAGAACAGAAGCTCGAGAAAGGAGGACAACGGTGGTCAAGGAAAGGATGGACCTGCTGGAGCTATTGCGCAAGAGGGGAGTCGAGGGTGACGTGGACTTTCTACGAGAGGCTCTGAGAGTGCTGGTAGAGGAGATCATGGAGGCTTAGGTGTCATCGAGGACCGGTGCTGGGTATGGAGAACGCAGCCCTGAGCGGGTGACGCAGCGCAACGGATATCGGTCCCGAGCATGGGATACGCGTGTAGGGACCATGGAGTTGCAGATACCCAAGCTCAGAGAGGGAAGCTACTTTCCGAGCCTGCTGGAGCCATGGCGTCGCAGCGAGCGAGCTCTGCTGGCTGTGATCCAGCAGGCCTATGTGGAAGGCGTATCGACAAGGCGGGTGGACGACTTGGTCAAAGCGCTGGGGTGCGAGGGTATCTCAAAGAGCCAGGTGTCCCGTATCTGCTCCGAGCTGGACGAAGTGGTGGAGGACTTCCTGGGTCGGCCGCTGGACGGCGGATCATATCCCTACCTGTGGCTGGACGCACTAACCCAGAAGGTCAGAGAGGCCGGTAGGATCGTCAACGTCAGCGTGGTGGTGGCGACGGCGGTCAATAGCGAGGGCAAGCGTGAGATCGTTGGGATGGACGTGGGTACCAGTGAAGACGGCGCCTTCTGGTTAGCCTTCCTGCGCTCACTGTCGGCCAGGGGCCTCGGCGGGGTGGAACTGGTGGTATCGGACGCTCATCAGGGACTCAGGGATGCCATCGCAACTGTCTTCGGTGGGGCCAGTTGGCAGCGGTGCCGCACACACTTCATGACCAACCTGCTCACACGGGTCCCCAGGCGCGCTCAGCCCTGGGTGGCCACCATGGTACGCACCATCTACCAGCAGCCGCCCCCTCAGGAGGTCCACGCACAGCTCGAGCGGGTGATCGCCCAGCTACAGGACCCGTTCCCTCAGGTCGCCTCTCTACTGGACGAGGCTGGTGCGGACGTCCTGGCCTTCTCCAGCTTCCCCGTCGGCCACTGGAAGAAGATCTGGCCCAACAACCCCCTGGAGCGTCTCAACAAGGAGATACGGCGACGCACCGATGTCGTGGGCATCTTCCCCAACCGGCCAGCTGCTCGTCGTCTGGTTGGGGCTGTCCTAGCTGAGCAGCACGACGAATGGGCCATTGGCCGACGCTACACGACACCCGCGGCCTACAGCATCGACGAAGCTCTACCGGAGCCGGATCTAGAGAAGGCAGTGGCCTAGACGTGATCAACAGGATGACGTACTCCTTACACCACCTGACGGGACGTGACCCGACACTCGTCATCTTCCACGACTTGGCACTGGTACGCTGATGGTAGCCTGAAGAAGTCCATGACACTTTCGCAAGGACATGGGACTGTCGGCGCTCAGCAAGAGCGCAACAATGCTTGCGACAATCCAGACGAGAGTCACTGTGGTCACTGCAGAGTATGGCTACTTTCTCCACCTACACCGATTGGGAAGACCTCGACTTGTGGAATGAGGACGATCCTGACTATTGCTTAACCCGAATCCACCGAAGGACACCGATGGACGGCGTGAGGGCAGCGGAAGGGGGTGGGTGAGGGAGCTACAGGGGAGATGGCCTGGGGTCTTGGGGTAGATGGGAGGCCGGCGGCCGGTCTTCAGTCGCCGCACAGGGCCCCTAAGGCCCTATGCGGGAGTTGCGATGCGCGGGAAGGCGAGAGGATACGCAGCAGGGGACTCTCGCGACCGGGGTGGCGCGAGATTGCGGGGACGTTGGGTCAGTTGCAGGCTGGCCGTCAGGCCGGGAACGGAATGGATTGCAGCCGGGCCAAGGCGCGACTGAACTGGGTTTCCCAAGGCCAGCGCCGGGGGAGATGCAAAGTGAGGCGGCGCGCCGAGCGGGTGATCCGTCCCACCAGAGCGAAGACCCGCCGCCTGAGGGTCTTGGTGATCACGGTCCGCTCGCCCAGACCAATCCACGCCGTCCAGCGGGCCAGGTTGTGCGCCATCACCTGGACCGCCAGCCAGGCACCGTTGGCGGCGAAGCGCGCCGACGGCATGTGGTTCAGCCCGACGCCGTACTTGAGGTCGCGTATGGCGTTCTCGACCTCGGCGTGGCGGCGATGATCGGCCTCCAGTTCCAGCGTCTCCCCATCGCGGTCGGTGATGAAGGCGTGATAGCTGTATCTGGCGAAGAGGGCGAGCTGGGAACCGGGCGTCGGCTTCACCCGCCGGACAATGAGCCGCACCGGCGCGGCGTCCGGCTTGGTCTGGAACGGGGTGTAAGTCGTCTCGGCGACATCGGCGGCGCCGTCCGTCCAGTAGGGAATGGGAGTCCAGTCCTCCTCTGGTATCGCCTCGATCAGGTCCCGCAGGCTGGCGCGCTGGCGGATGGTGATAGAGAAGCGGACATCCATTTCCCGGCAGGCGGCAACGACAGTGTGGGCGTAGAAGCCGCTGTCGGCCCGCACCGTGAGTTGTCCCCTGGCCCCGCCGTAGCGCACCCGCCCCACCGTCTCACGCAGGAAGTGGGCGGCGCCACGGGCGGTGTTGGCCCGGCCCTCGCGCAGCCGGGACATCAGCACCTCGCCGGTGCCGGCGGCAATGGCCAGCAGCGGGTGATAGCCGCGGGCGCCGGTATAGCCGTGGTGGCGCGCTCCCTCCTTGGCCAGTCCATAGGTCTCGCAGATGGTCGAGTCCAGGTCGATGGTCAGGGGCGAGTCGCCGGGTCCGGCCCCAGCGGCCCAGGCCCGGGCCAACAACTGGCGGCTCACGCGGTCGAGTTGACGGACATGCCCCCACCGGAAGCTGCGCAGGAAGGTCCCCAGGGTGGATGGCGCCTTGACCACGCAGCCTAGAACACCGACCGCCCCACCAGCGCGCAGCGCATCGGCGTCGTCGATGCAGTCGCCGCCTGCCAGCGCGGAAGCGACCAGCGTCAGCATCTTGTCCCCAGTGTTCGCCCGTCCCGGCGCTCCGCCGAGGTCAAGGTGATGGTCGACGAGTTCCCGCAGGCCCAGGTGCCGGGCTAGGGTGGCCGGCAGGAGCAGGCCGGCATTGGCCACCAGGCGATGGTCGTCAAAGAGGATGCGGATACGGTCGGGTTTGTTCTGTGGCAGCATCTATTGGGTGCTCCTTGTTTCCGGGCGGGTTTCTGTTCCAAAACCATTATCCCAGATTCAGAGGGGCACCCGCTGGCTTCTTCAAGGGCTGTCCCCAAGGACGTCCTTCGGTGGATTCGGGCCAAGTCCTAGAAACCGACATCTGGCAAGTTTCCGATTCATCAGACGGGCTCGATCTTCGGGAGACCCTTCGCTTCGACCCCGACGGCATGGAGAACCTGGTGCTCATTGGGGAGGGAGAGCTCGACGGTGAGAATGTCTACCATCTGAAGGGGTTGCTTGCCAGTGATGCTGGAGGGTTGCTGAATCCGTTCCTGGCTCGCATGGTTATGGTGACTCCTATGGGGGAAGTCATAGTCGGGGTAGAGTTCTGGATAGGAGTTGAAGATTTCCTTGTTCGAAGGACTATTCAAGACATCTATACCTGGATTTCCCAGATAGACCCAAGTGGTGATTGGCGTTCCTGTGATTACTATGAATATTCTGATTACTAAACGGATATAATGGGAGTCTATACATTATAATACACCCATGAATATAGGTTCTGGCTTCTGATTACGTAATCGTGTTGGAGGCACCTTATGGGTGACGACGAAAAGACCCCTCTCAAGCTCGACTTTGACTCCAAAGTTCGCGTGGAGTTTCGCGGTGCTACCATCACCTCAGACGCAGGACTGCTGGCATGCAGAGAGCTTGATGACGCCCTAAGCCTGACCGACTCTGCCGACGAATTCCTCAAAGAGAGTCGAACGGGCAAAAACATCCTGCATCAGCTAATCCCACTGCTGAGACAGTCAGTCTACAGCCGCCTCGCTGGATACGACGACACCAATGATGCCGACCGCCTTTCCCAAGACCCAGCCCTGAGAGTAGTGGTAGGCTGGAAAGGCCCTGACAGGAACGCGGCCAGCACCAGCGAGATGGGTAGGTTCGAGACGGAGTTGCTGACACAAAAGGAAAACCTCAAGGGCATTGAGCGGCTGAATGTCGAATGGATAAAACGTGCATTAGCCAAGACCGTACACAGGCGTATCATCCTGGACATCGACAGTTCGGAGAGTCCGGTGCATGGCGAGCAGGAGGAAGCAGCCTACAACGGCCACTTTGGATGCATGTGCTATCACCCCTTGTTCTGCTTCAACCAGTTTGGAGATTGCGAAGGGGCGGTTCTCAGACCAGGCAACGTCCACAGCGCCGATGGCTGGAAGGAGTTTATCAATCCCATCGTCGAGCGCTACCTGAAGCTGGCGGTGAGGCTGCTGTTTCGAGCAGACGCTGCTTTTGCCAAGCCTGAGATTTACGAGTACCTGGAGACAAGGCATATCGGCTACGCCATAAGGCTTCCGGCGAACGAAGTGCTTCAGAAGGAAATAGCTCACCTGTTGGTACGGCCTACCGAGTGGCCCTCTCAAAAGCCCATCGTCTCGTATCACGACTTCGTTTATCAGGCCCAGAGTTGGAATGTTCCTCGAAGAGTAGTGGCCAAGGTGGAGTGGCATCAGGGAGAACTGTTCCCAAGAGTAGGCTTCATCGTAACCAACCTGAGCTATCCAACGAAGGGAATAGTCAGCTTCTACAATGGCAGAGGCACAGCAGAGCAGTGGATTAAAGAGGGGAAATACGCCCTCAATTGGACTCGGCTCTCGTGCCATAAGTTCGTGGCTAATCAGGTGAGGCTGTGGCTATTCATCCTGGCATACAATCTGGGCAACTTCTTCAGAAGGCTGGCTCTGCCAGAAGCGATAAAGAGCTGGTCCCTGACAAGTATTCAGACGAGACTCATCAAGATAGGCGGGCGACTGGTGCGTCATGCGAGGAGGCTTGTGTTCCAGCTTGCCGAGGTGATGGTGACCAGGGAGATGTTCGATGAAATGCTGGAGCGGATAGGGAGACTTCGTTTCAATCCTGGATAGGAGCATGTGTCTGTTAGGGAATCGTGATCATATCCAGGCTGCCCTGAGCAAGGTGCGCGACTTGCAGCGTGAGGTTCGGTCTGAATAATCCGTTTAGAGCCTTTCCAAGTGGTTTGGAGACCCTGTTTCTCTAGATGAAGTGATATTAGCGCGGTTGGTGGCAGTTGACAACTTCAGCAGGCGATCTTATAGTCTGGACTGTCTCACGATGGTGTGTTTATGAAAGCACTGGATTCCATCTGGGAAATATCGGCTATATGGAACTGTCCTCCGACACGGGCGAAGGAGGCGAGCTGAGTCTGGAGCTGGATATGCGGTTGTCGGGCTACGGCGACTCCGTAGACATACAAGCTCCGAATATGGAGTCTACGTCAGGCACAGGAGCTTCAGAATCGCAGTCAGTAACGCCGATACCAGTGATAGTGCCGCCGACTCCGGAGATCACTGCGACGCCTCCTCTGCCACGACCCACGTCCGAGCCTTGGGCAGTGATCGACCTCACCGAAAGGTTGCTCTGGAGCTATGAGGTGGGTGGTGCGTTTTATTCCTGGTCGTTGTTGGTTGGGGGCGTCCTCTACGTGGGCTCCAAGGATGACCATCTATATGCTTTGGACGCTTTAGCGGGGGAGTTGCTCTGGAGTTATGAGACGGTCGGTGACGTGTTGCCGTCTATGGTGGTGGACGGTGTCTTGTACGCCGGGTCTGAGGACAGCCATGTCTACGCGCTGGATGCTTCCAGCGGAGAGCTGTTGCGGTCCTACGAAGTAGGTGAGGGTATGCCCGCCTTTCCGACGGTTGTCGGCGGAGTCATCTACACTGGATCTCAGGATGGCAACGTCTACGCAATAGATGCTTCTAATGGGGAACTCTCTGGAGTTACGAGACAGATGGTGCTGCGGTCCTCTTTGCGGTAATGGATGAAGTGGTGATCGCGGGAGTCAAGGACGAATTCTTCGGGCTGGATGCCTCAACAGGAGAGCTGCGCTGGCTCTGGCATTCTTTACGCCCGGCCTCCTTTCAGGCCTACGCACAGGATCGTACTACTCGCCGATAACAGCCGTACAGCTTACTTCGCCCAGGCTGGGTCCCGGCAGCGGTATAATGGAACCCCCTTCGCTTGGGGGTCGGTACAGGGACAGATACGCCGGTTGGGCCTCCAGTGTCAATTCTCGCGTGTGCTCAAGCGTGGGCCAACAGACGAGTGTTTGATCCCCATGCCACCACCACATCTGGTTGGAGGTGTGCATGGACGCAACCTGCACCACGTAGTGGTGGCCAGCATTGTCTCTGATATTTCTGAAGCCTTCCCACTGCCGGATAATCCCCTGCTGTTTCGCGGAGGACCATCCCCTTGGAAGGCTGAATCGGACCCTTAAGTGAAGGGCAAAGCCAAGCTCAAGAATATCAATTTGCCGTACCTTTACATGGAGACGACCGTTTGAGCGGGTGTGGACTCTCGGACGTATCGAACGGAGTGGGGGGCCGTTTATTGCAGAGACAACGAGATCTTCCATTGGGACTGCTCGCTGTAGGAGATGTTCCAGCACGAGACGAGCAGCAAGGGACAAACGGTGGTCCTGAAGCCACCGTACCGGGTCTGTCGAATCCGGCAGCCTCAGCAGATCGGCGAGGAGCGTATCCGGTCCCGGATCGACCTGAGACCGGCTTGGGGAGGTCTCCGTCGGCAGACCAATCTTCAGGCGAAACCGCATTAGCGCATCCACAAGACGGCGATGCTCTGACGGGCCATCGACGGTATCGCCCCACCTCTTGGAGACAGCCCAATCTTCATCGGATTGAAGCAGTGAGCCATACATGGGACCATACTTGTCTTGAAGGGACTGATGTGCCTGCCGTTCTTGCTCGCTTGTGAGCATACCGGAGACAATTCTGTTCCGGGCGCCGTACATCTGCTCGGCTATTTCCAGGGTCCGTCCTAGGGCCAGCAGGGCGACGTCAACGCCCCTTTCAGCCTCAAGCCACCGCAGAACATCAATGCTCTCCGGCAAACTGAGAAGTTCGCGAAGCATCACCCGTGAAAGGTCGCCTTCCGGCCATGACAATCGAGTGCCCGGCCTCAAATTCCTGAGGGCGGTCAGTCGATCCTGTAGTCTAAGCTCCCGTCCAACAACGGTTTCACATGTGGACGCCTGGGACATTTGAGGCCTCCCTCAGCAAGTATATCAGTGAACCGATCGGAAGATCAGGAGAGGCAATCACCATATGACGCCTGAACGATGCCCATGGCGTGGACGAATGTAGCGCTTCCCGAACAGAGCAAGGACTGCCTGTCGAGGACATCAGGTCATGGTCGGGTCGATAAGGACAGGCGGGAACCTGGCTCCACCAGAGGGCAGGCGAAGAGCAGCCGCGATGAAACCCCAATCCTGAAGAATTAAGAGTTGCGCAGTCCCTATAAGCTAACTGCGCAACTCTGGAGTGGTGCCACCCGTTCGTTGAGAGCGATACCGGGAAAGTAAGAGGCTCGCCAACTGGGAACAATACATCAGGACAACTTACAACGCGAGGGCGGGCCTGTGGTCCCCCACGGAGACGGCTACCACGGCAGCGTGCAGCCCTCTGCCTCCGAGGTTCAGGGCGGACTCGTACTCGTTCGAGATCAGCGCCCTCGCTCCGGTGGGAGACGCGGTGGGCACTGTGTCGGCCTTCGACGTGAACGACGACACGGTGACGTACTCGATCACGGCGGGGAACGAGGAACAATGACCTGACTGGCAGCATACCTGTGGAATTGGGCGACATGGACAGCCTGACCGATCTGTGGCTGCGCGACAACAGTCTGAGCGGCGGGATACCACAGGAGCTTGAAGACCTCAATCTGACGGCTCTGCACCTGTCTGGCAACTCGTTCTCAGGCTGCATCCCGTCGGGATTGCGGGATGTCGAGACCAACGACCTGAACCTCTTGGGGCTTGACTACGGCACATCGCCTGAGTCATAGTCGTCCCCCGGCGCGGGCGACGTTCACATCCAGGGATAAGGTCGCCCTGGGGGCGGCGGTCGGGACGTCGCTAGCGAGAAGTCTCGGCGCTGTCACCTTCGGCAGCCTCCAGGCCCACCCCCCACGAGTACCGCAGTTTTTTGTGTCAATTAGAAACCGCGGAAGCTGGTTTGGGGCGTCGATGCCAAGGACGGAGCGCCGCCTGTGCGGGTGGAGGACGCATTCCCCGCAATGGTCACCAAGCAGGAGTTCCGACGCATCACCCGCTCCCTTCGCTCCAAGGCCCCGGCCAGGGTCAACCCCCGGCGGGCATCCAGCCCCTACCTCCTCAGCGGCTTGGTGAAATGTGAGAAGTGCGGAAAGGCGCTCACTGCGGCTGAGGCCAAAAGCGGCAAGTACAGCTACTACGTCTGCCACTCACTGCTGAAAAAGGGCAAGGGAACTTGCAAGACGCCTCGCCTCAACTCCAAGCGCTTTGAGAAGCTGATGATCGACCAGATTCGCGCAAACATCCTCACGGAAAGCAACATCCGGGACCTGGTTAGACTGATGGACGAGGAGATGGACGGGGTGGCTGCTGAGCAGCGGGAGAGGCTGGAAAACATCGAAGCGGAGCTTATCGAGGTGCGGCGGCGCTTGGACCGGGTGTGGCACGTCATCGAGAACTCGGAACTCGACATTTCCGACGCCACCTCCCGCATCAGAGAGCACCGGGAGCGTCAGGAGAAGCTGGAGATCGCCGCAGAGGAGGCCAGGGCATTGCTCTCAGAGCGCCGGGCCGTGCTGGACAACGTGGACACCATCGCCGCCTTCGCCGAGGACATGAGCGAATTCCTGATGACCAGCGAAATCACCGAATCGAGGGCCTTCATCAAGTCCTTCGTCAAGGAGATCAAGGTCAAGCCAGGAAAAGCAACGGTCTACTACACCCTACCCACGCCGCCGGATAGCCCGATAGGGGGCGGAGACGCCGCAGAGGTGGCTCTCCACGGCCCAGTTCGCAGTTCAGTACACGTTGGTGGGCCGGACTGGACGAAATCGAGAACCGAGGCCGATTCCTTAGTCACTGCATCCGACGGCATGGGTATGGTGTACGTCAGCACGGCCTCGTCTCCCGTCACCTCGATACCCTTCACGAAGTTGCGGATGAGGGCCTTGCGCTCAGGGAAGGTCCCCTCCTGCAAGAACTCCCGGAAGTCCGCCACGTACCCCTTGATCTCCTCCGTGCCGGGTAGATCGACCCTTCGCTGCTCAAATAGGCTGGCAGCCTCCTGCCGTGCTGCAGTGAGCTGGTCCTGGCGATGCCGAAGGGACAGGATGCGGGGCGACAGGGCATCCATGGTCAACTGCTTCGTCTCCAATGCTTCGTAGAGGTTCTCTAGCCTGCTCTCCACGTCCGCAAGCTCTGCCCATATGACCTTCAGCCTCCCGTTCATCTCACCGGCCATAGCGTCTATCTCCTCGGCGACTAAGGTGACCAGCTCCGTGATGGTCCCGTCGGTGAGGATCCGTTCTTTGATTTTGTCTATGATGAACCCCTCCACCCTTGGGGCGTTCAGGTAGCGGGCCTCGCAGGTTCCCGCGCCCTCTCGGTACAGCGTGCCGCAGATGTAGTAGCCGTACTGTCCGCTCTTGGCTCCCTGGCCTATGTATGGCCTGCCGCATACGCCACACCTCAATAGTCCACTGAGAAGGAACTTGCTGCCAACCCGTGCGGGCCTCTGTGCCACCGGCGCCCGCTCATGGAGGGCCTGCTGCACACTCTCGAACAGTCTTCTGGACACCAGGGGTTTCCAGGCCTTGGCAACCCGCACTGGCTCCGGGGCCTGCTCTCCCTTCGCCGTCCTGCCCCAGACGGCAGTTCCGGTGTAGGCTTCGTTGGTGAGCAGGTAGTGGAGTCCACCTTTGTACCAGCGTTTGCCACGGTTGGTGATGCCCCTATCGTTCAGCTCTTTGCATATCTCCTTGAGGCCGTTGCCTCTGAGGGAGCTCTCGAATATCTCCTTCACTATCGGAGCAGTGGCAGGGTCAACCTTCAAAGTGGGACGCTCCTTCGCCCCGTCGCTGATTTTGACCCTCTTGTAGCCGAAGGGAGCCTTGGAGCCGAGGAAGAAGCCTCTCGATGCCGCCTCCCGCATCCCCCGAACGACTTCCTGCGCCAGATTCTCTGAGTAAAACTCGTCCACCGACTCGATGATGGCCTCCATGAGCTTCCCTGTGGGTGAGTCGTCGGCGTGCTCAGTGATGGAGACGACCCTGACACCCTTGCGCCTGAGCATTGATTTGAAAGCCACTGCGTGCTCCCGCTTGCGGGTGAACCTCGAAAACTTCCAGACGAGGATGACTTGGAAGGGGGCCTTCGGCTGGCTGCCTTCCTCGATCATCTCCCTGAACTGTGGCCTGTCCGCCACCCGGCCGCTCTCGGCTTCATCCACGTACTCGCGGGCCACGGAGTATCCGTTGGCTTTGGCGTAGTCCTTGAGCGCCCTGAGCTGGGCCGACACGGACAGGTCACCGTCCTGCCTGTCGCTGGACACCCTGGCGTACAGTGCCGCCGGCGTTAGCGACTCTAGGTGCTTTCTCTTCATGCTGTCCTCCATTGATTGCGCATACTGAGTCTTACTCTGTATCTTCGGACATCCTACCTGCCGTTGTCAAGGAACAGAGCGGAACTGCGCGACCGCGAAGTCATCCCTCCAGCGCCAGCAGGAACCGGGGAGCGTTGAGGATTGTCGTACCCCGGTACTCCCCAAGAGGCAACAGATGCCGCCGGTCCCCGGTAACCAGGTAGTTGGCGGAAGCCTCTACGGCACACTCCAATACGCGGTTGTCGGCATGGCCGCCCTCGATCTCCTCCGGGAGCCGCCGGGGGTAGATGACGGTGGCGGCATTCCCGAGCGCTCTGAGAGCTTGTGATGAGCGTTCCCCGTCCCAGTCGAACTTGCGTCCAAGCACCCCGGCGGCTTCCTCCAGGATGAAGGTAGACACGTAAAGCTCGAACCGTCCCCTGAGAGCCAGTTCGAGCACGAAGCGCTCGTTTCCGGGGAAGTTCAGGCCGGAGACGATGACGTTGGTGTCGATGACGACTCTCATGTACGGGAAGAGCCGACCTCCGCCCGGTACTCTTCCACCAGCTCGGCCACGTCCTCAGGGCCGATGCCCTTCTCCCTGGCCCTCTCCTCTCCGTACTGGAGCAGCCGTCTCCACTCACACTCCTCAATGTAGCGGAGCACAGCTTCCCGAAGGAACTCGCTCCTGGAGCGGCCCTGCTGCTTCATCGCCTCGTCCACCCGTTCGGCCATGTCCGGCGGCAGCGAGAAGGTGATGGTCTTGGTCGTTCGCGGCATGATCACCTCTTGTTAGCGAGTCTTACCAGATATTGCGACAATAGCTAAGCTCCTGTCAACCGTCTGATGAGTTGCGGCAATGTTCGTAGCTGTGGCGCTCAGGGTGGCCTATAGACCCTGAATAGCTGGCCATCAGCCATGAATAACGACAAACGGGACCGGGCGAGTCGGGATTCTAGCCGCTTCATAGCGCCTTCCGATTCCTACGCAAACAGACGCCACGTGAGCAGACCGCAGATGACGAGCAACGCGACCATGGCGAGTCCGAGCCTGATGGCCAACCGTCTCGTCCGTCCGTGCGCTACTCGCTCCTTCCGGTACGCCTCCTCCATCTCCTGATACGCCAGTCCGCTAGCAGACGCGGCCTCCCTGGCTTCATCCCGCTCCCGCTCCAACTCAGATGCTCGTCCATCCAACTTCCACACGCTCCGCTGAAGCTTGTCCTCCCGAACAAGGGACCGGCGCAGCAGCTCGTCGTCGCTCACGTACTCCAGCCCATGCATCCGCACGTAGACCCGGCGTCCCTCCCTGGCCACCTCGATCTCTCCCCTCCTGATCTTCCGGTCGAGGGTGGATAGAGATATTTCCATCTCTCTTTTTCCTCGCTACGTCGCTAGCGCCTCCGCCTCCAGTTGAACAGACGCAGAACCCGGCCCTCGGACTCGGGCGCATTCGCCGCCTGGTCTCCAACGTCGTCTTCGGGTTGCCGAGCCGCCTCCAGGGCCTCCACGCGCCGGGTCAGACGCTCCACGAGCCTAGCCAGATCGTCCACGGCTTCAATCGCCAGCCTCATCCTCGCCTCCAACCGGTCCAGTGGCGTCGTTCTCTCCCATCCGGGGTCGTCCAGGTTGGCCATGAGTCGCTGCACGGCCAGGGTCATCCTGCCCGTCAGTCGCTCCCGGCGCAGGGCCAGCGCCACTGTCTCCCGGTTCACTCCCAGAAGGGCCGCCGTCCGGCGCTGTCCCTCCCGCTCAACGAGCCACTCCACAACCCACTTGAGGTCGGGCTGAGTGTCGTCGGCCCGCGATGCTGGCCCGCCGTTGCTCTTTGGCTTCCCAGGAGTCATTTCCGTTTTCTACAGGGGGTGACCGCTTCTGCAATTTTATCCATTTTTCGGTGGAACCAGCCCTTTACAGGTACTGCTAACAGATTTCGGTCAATACACTCCGAATGTGGCAAAAAGCGTTAGCTGACTGGCCCAGGATGTCCGCTCCTACCCGTGCCCCAAAATCATGTCACGCACCCCGACATCGTTTCGCGCCAAAATCGATGGGCCAAACTGGGCCGCAACCGCCGCCAACACGCCAAACCCTGCCCGCATCAACCCTCCGGCTCCCCCGGACAGGCCCATCCGTAGCTGTTTCCTCGCTACATGCTGACACGTCAACGGTTGCAAGAGTGCAAACAGGTCGTCGTAGGAGAGGCATCGTAGTTTATCACAGCTTCCCAATCATTTGCGTTTTACCGCGCTGACCGGTCAACGGGTCTTTCGGCCCGTTACATAGCTAAAACAGAGGCAGATAGGGCGGTTTGCGGCACCGGCGGACCTCGAAAAGCACCCCGTCGAAGCAACTTTGCAGCCCCCAGCCAGCAGAACGGGCAGATAGGGACGCATCGGCCCTATCGGTTCCCCCCTACAGGACGCTGACGCATCCGGTGGTAGAGTGAGTCCCACTGGTAGGCGCACAGCTCGGGCAGCGCCAATCGTGGGGATTCCGGCTCCCAGAGTGGATGCCAGGACCGTCCCAGTATCCCTGTGGTGGACAGGACGGGCCGGCAGGACACGAAGATGGGCAGCGACATCCGGCTCATCCTGGCCGCCGTGCGCACGTACGTGGCTTCGACCTCCTCGGTGTCCACGACGAAGAGTGTGACGGGGAATGGGGGCTGGTCTTCGCCCGGTTCGGTGGACCAGTAGTAGCTCATGTAGGGACTCAGGCGGGCCAGGACTCCCTCGGGGTGACGGGCGCGCAGCTCGTACTCCAGGTAGAACGGTATCTGAAGACCCTCTGCGACCATCTTCCCCACGGCGTCTGGGGCGATGGCCGACTGGCCCCAGTTGTAGGCCCGGTCGGACCTGGCGGTGGGCACCGACCACAGCAGTTCGGTGTCAGGATCTGCCCTGGCCTCCGCCTCAAGCTTCGAGAGGAACCAGGTGATGCCGTCGGCGTGCCTCGTCTGCCGTACCCACGTATCGATGCGGTGGCCCACGTGCCGTCTTCTGCCCTGGCGGTCTGTTGCGAGGGCGGTGCTCCATATACCCTGCGTGGTCGGCAGTTGCGCACGATCCCTGTGAGTGATGTGGCGAATGCCTTCGGTGGACAAAGTGTAGCGGGTGTCGCCCCGTTTTCCACGCCGCTCGACTAAGCCCCACGTGTTGATGAGGCTGTGCATCATCTGGCTGACGCGTCCTTCCGAGACGCCGAGCCAGCGGGCCAGGTGCTCGCGGGGTATCATCGGGTGGTCGGTGATAAGGTCGAGCGTCCGTTTCTCTGAGGGGCTAATGCCGAAAGTGGGCGCTGCCTGCACCATCCGCTCAGGACGGGGTATCGAGGCGCGCTTGCGACTCGGCGACTCCGTATGAAGCGCTCCGCCGGGGTCGCCCTGTGAACTCACAAAATCGAGGGTGTAGTACGAGCCACTGAACAGGCCTGACGTCTTCTGCCAGACGTGGAGGTCCCGCCCTTCGAGTGCCTCCCTAGACTCCATACCGACGTAGGAGTCTTCAAGATTCAGTTCCATGAAGAACCTCGTCGTCAGCCTCTGCTCCCAGACGCTGGGGGTCGCCGGGTTCGCACCTTGACCCGGCGCAAGTACACCCCCGAAGAGAAGATCCGCATCGTCCTGGAAGGCTTTCGCCGGGAAGTCACGGTAAGCGACCTCTGCCGTCGGGAAGGGATCAAGCCCGGCGCGTACTATGCCTGGACCAAGGACCCATCGGCAAGCTCAGGATGCACTTCATGGAGGGTGGGAAAGAGCGCCTGCCCCGAGATACCGTCCGAGAGGCGACCCGCCGAGAGATGGAGCAGTTGCACCGGGAAAGCCACGACCTGAAGCTGCTGGTGGCGGACCTGGCACTCCAGGTGGAACGGCTTAAAAAAACGACCATCCCGCCGCTGGACGGCAGCGTCGGCGTATGAGCCGTGAGGAACGGCAAGAGGTCCTGGCCGAGGTCGATGGAGTACGCTGGGGGAAGCGACGACAACTCCGCGTGCTGGGCGTTCCCAAGAGCACGTACTACCGCTGGAAGAAGCCGTCCCAGGGTGCTGGGGAGCGTTGCTGGAGGCAGGCCTGGAACCGGCTGACATCAGAAGAAGAAACAACGGTGCTGGCGGTCGCTCGGGAGATGCCGGAGTGGCGAAGTCGGCAGTTGGCGGCCTGGCTCACGGACCAGAAGGGATTGGCCGTCTCCGAATCCACGGTATACCGGCTCTTACGCCGGGAGGGACTGGTGAAGGCGGCAGAGCGGCAACTGCTTGCGGGCAAAGAGTACCAGCACAAGACCACCGGTCCCGCGCCAGCTGTGGGCCACCAACGCCTCCTACTTCCGGGTCGTGGGCTGGGGCTACTACTACCTCGTGACGGTGATGGACGACTTCTCTCGCTTTATCCTGGCCCACAAGCTACAGGAGGACATGACAACGGACTCCCTGATCGAGGTGGTTCAGGAGACCATCGACACCACAGGGATGGATGACGTACCAGTGCAGGACCGGACCAAACTCCTCTCCGACCATGGGTCAGGCTACGTCTCTCGGGCCTTTCGGGAGTACCTGCAGCAGGTGGGGATCCGCCACATCCTGGCCTCTCCTTTCCACCCCCAGACCAACGGGAAGCTGGAGCGGTACCACCGTACCCTGAAGACAGAGGTGAACCAGGTGCCCTACGAGGTCGTGAAGGACCTGGAGGGGGCCATCGGGGCTTTCGTGGACTTCTACAACCACCGACGGTATCACAAGGCCCTGGGGAACGTGACCCCTGCGAATGTCTTGCAGGGGCACCGGGAGGCTATTCTGGCACGGAGAACGGAGAAAGGAGGTGCAGAAGCGACTTTCGAGCGAAGGAGGCGGTACAATCAGGCAGTCTGGGGAGTGTCGATGTTCTACGATTATGTCAGTAGCTAACTGGTCAGCGAAAATGTCATCCCATGGAAGGAGTGCCATTGACGCAGAAGGAGCAGACGAGACTTGAGGTGCTCAACAGCGTTCTGGCAGATCAGGTGGCGGTATGTCAGGCGGCCGAGGTCCTGGGAGTGAGCGAACGCCACATGAGGCGTATTCTGGCGGCCTATAGGAAGGAGGGCGCCGCCGCACTCGCCCACGGGAATCGTGGCCGCCGACCGGCCAACACCACGACGGAGACCAAGATGACTTACGTGGTGCATCTGGCCCGCACTCGCTACGCTGGAACGAACCATACGCATCTGACCGAGTTGTTGATGGAACGGGAGGGGATCGACCTGAGCCGCTCTACGGTGCGCCGCATCCTGGTCAGCGCCGGCCGCCCAGACACCGTGTCCGGCGCAAACGCATGGCCCAAGAAGGGATGCTGCTGCAGATAGATGGGAGCCACCATCGGTGGCTGGGGGAACAAGGACCCCGGTTCGTCCTGCTGTTGGCCGTGGACGACGCCACCGGCACTGTGCCTGACGCTCTGTTCAGCCAGGAGGAGGACACCCGCGGCTACTTCCTTCTCATGGAGGGGTTGATCCGGCAATGCGGGATACCGCTGGCCGTCTACAGCGACCGACACGCGGTCTTCAAGCATACTGGAGAGCCTCGCCAGAAGCCGGCCGGGCCAACCCAGTTCGCCCGCGCCATGGAGGAGCTGGGGATACGCCAGATATTCGCCAGGTCACCGCAGGCGAAGGGCCGGGTCGAGCGGACGGCGGGGACATTCCAGGACCGGCTAGTGACCGAGCTGCGCCTGGCGGGCGTCACCACCATCGAGGAGGCCAATGAAGTCCTGCACCGCTTTCTGCCGCGCTTCAACGAGAAGTTCGGGGTTCCGGCAGAGCACTCAAGCGTTGCTTACCGCCCTATGGAGTCATCGGTGTCCCTGGACCAGATACTCTGCTTCAAGCACCGCCGCAAGGTGGCCAGGGACAACACCGTCAAGTACAACTGGCGTACCTTGCAGCTGCTGCCTGGTAAGGAGCGGCCTAGCTACGCCGGAGCGAAGCTGGAGGTCCATGAGGGCTTGGACGGTCAGCTCCTCGTGCAGTACTGGGGACGCACGATCCCCACACAGGAGGCGCCGCCGCGCCCTGGAGTTCTCCGTGCCTCCAATGGTCCTCTCCGATATGGCCCCGGCCTTGAGCGTAGGGTCAACGGCGTGGGCAGCCACCCCAAGGAGAGCTTGGCATCCCTCGACGCCATCGAGGCCGACAGCGCCACATTGAACGGCGGCGGCAGAGTCCGCAAGCCTCCGGCATCGCCACGCAGGAAACCCACGCCGCGACAGAGGGTCCGGTGGAAGGCCGTGCAGCAGGCTAAGCTTCGGGGCCTCTCCATTCGGGCAATCGCCAGGGAGTTGGGCATCCACAGGAACACGGTCCGCAAGTACGCCGAAGCCAAGAGCCCGCCCATGATGCGCACCAGGGGCAGGTCCCGCGTATCACAGTCCGATGGTACGACAGCGGCCTAGATGGACATTTTCCCTGACCACTTAGGCGGACATAATCGCTGGACATCGACATGGGGAGCCACTAAGAAGGGAGCCCCACCACCCTGATCTCTTCGATCAAAAAGTGTCCCATTATCGCTGACTGCTAACAGCCCGCGGCCTCGGCGACACCCTGGCTCGTCAGGTAGTATCGCCGACTCGAAGGCAGATGGGCGGTGCCGTGACTGACGCGCCCGACGATGCCTTCGGCCAGCAGGCCGGTCAGGGCGCGGTGGACGGTCGCGCGGGCCTCGCCGAGGACGTCCGCCAGTTCCGCCGGATCGACGAACGGCATCCGGCTGAGGAAGTGGAGCAACTGTCGATCGGAGAGTGGCATATGTCGAACCTACCAGAATGGAGGCGTCCGCGGCAGCCGCTCAAACACTGTAAGCGTAAGCGCTCGACCTCCCTTATAGCCAGTATAGCCATGTGAATGGCGGCGACGTCACCTCATTCGGTTGGCGGTGCCGATCCCCCGAACCACTACGGGAGTGGGTTCGGCTGAGACGACCTGGCGCTCGAGGGTCTGCCCCAAAATTATGGATGCGTTGGCCGCTCGATTCCATTATTATCTACCGTAGAAGCACTGACGCTGGAGCGGCACAGCAGGGAGTTGCAAGCGCCAACTGGTCACCATTGTTGCAGGCACGTCGGCTCAAGGATCGTGGCAGAGGCATTGGCACCTCTCAGGTACCAGAGTTCTAAAGAAGGAAATGTCGGAAACCGGCGGCACTTCCCTACCGGCCGTCCATAGCATGGAGGCAGTTTGACGAACACAGCGCCTATCCTTGAGGTTCACGACCTGGTGAAGGACTTCGGCGGAGTGCGGGCCGTTGACCATTGCTCCCTGCGGATCAAGCGGGGCGCGATCACGGGGATAATCGGCCCCAATGGGGCGGGCAAGACGACTTTGTTCAACCTGGTTTCCGGCGCGATGTCTCCGACCAGCGGGCAAGTCATCTTCGACGGCCGGCGCATCGACAAGATGGGAATGCACCAGACTTTCGGTCTGGGCCTTGTGCGCACCTTCCAAATCCCTAGGGAGATGAAGCGCATGACGGTGCTGGAAAACCTTATGCTGGTACCCACTCCACAGACGGGCGAACACATCTGGGCATCTTGGTTGATGCCCCTGAAAGTGGCCCGTGAGGAGCGCCAGATCGAGGTACAGGCGATGGAAATCTTGGAGCTGCTCACCCTATCTCACCTGGCCGACGAGTACGCCGGGAATCTGTCCGGCGGCCAGAAGAAGCTGCTGGAGCTAGCACGCGTCCTTATGGCCAAGCCCAAGATGGTGCTATTGGACGAACCCGGCGCCGGAGTCAACCGTACGCTGCTTCAAGGCATCTCGCAGAACATACTTCTGGCCAGCGTCGAGCGGGACATCACGTTCGTAATCATTGAGCACGACATGAGATTCGTCATGGCTATGTGCGACCCGATTATCGTCATGGCCAACGGCGCCGTAATTGCGGAAGGAACGCCGCTACAGGTGCGGCAAAACCCGCAGGTGCTGGAAGCATATCTGGGAGGCTCAACCGGTGACACTGCTTGATGCCTGCGGCGTAGTGGCCGGGTATGGAGAGACCGAGATACTGCACGGTGTGTCCATTACCGTGGGCATGGGCGAGGTCGTCACGATCATCGGCCCCAACGGCTGTGGGAAATCCACCTTGATGAAGGCCATTGTAGGTCTGATTCGGATGCGATCGGGCAGCATCATGTTCCGGGGCGAGGACATATCTGGGATTCAACCGGATCAGGCGGTGCGCACTGGCTTGTCCTATGTCCCCCAAACCGGCAACGTCTTTCCTTCACTGAGCATCCGGGAGAACCTGGATATGGGCGCTTTCATCCGTCGCGACGACTACCGGGGACGCATCGACGAGATGTTCGAAATCTTCCCAGACCTTGCCATGCGGCCGGGCCGCATGGCGGGAACCCTGTCGGGTGGCCAGCGCCAGATGCTGGCCCTCGCCCGCGCGCTGATGCTGGACCCTGCGCTGATACTGCTGGACGAACCCTCCGCCGGGCTCTCTCCAGAGAAGATGGGCCTGGTCTTCGAGCGCATCAGGGACATTAATCGAAGCGGCGTAGCCGTGCTGCTGGTAGAGCAAAACGCCCGCGAAGCGCTGCGAATGTCGCACCGAGGCTACGTTCTGGTTGCGGGGGAAAACCGGCTGGACGACACCGGCCCTGACCTGCTGGACAACCCGCAAGTAGCCAGTCTGTACCTAGGAGGCTAATCAAGACGTGCGCTCAGAAAGTCAGAGATGACTACCCTCCGCGATACCTCCCGACAAATCGGCTCGGCCTGGACGCCAGCGCACACCACTGCCGTCATAGTGTTGGCGGCGCTGGCCATTGGCTTCCTGCCTTTCGTCAAGATGGGACTGGTGGTCAACGGCATTTTCATCGGGGCCATCATCGCCCTGGGCGCTATCGGCTTGACCCTGATCTACGGCATTCTCAAATTCGCCAACATCGCTCACGGCGACTATATGACCTTGGGAGCATACGCCGCGCTGTTCATTGTCGGCAGACTGCTTCCGAAGATTGGAGTTGAGGGCGAGGGTCTGGGGCCATTCACATTCGGCTACCCTCTGCTCATTGCCTTGCCGATTGCGGCGGCGGTCATCGCCGCGGCGGCGGTCGCTCTGGACGTGGTAGTGTACCGTCGGCTGCGGGACCGGGGCATGAATGCCGTAGTGGTTTCAATGGCCTCGCTGGGAGTAGCCATCGCGCTGCGCGGGCTAGTGCAGCTGATTTGGGGAGGAGATGTCCAGCGCTTGCCGAGGGAGACCCGGCAGGTGTTTCACCTGCCCATGGACGTGCGGATACCACCGGACGCTATCTTCATCGCCATCGTGGCCGTCATCCTCGTGGCGGCGGTGTATCTGGTGCTGAGCCGCAGCAAAATGGGTAAGGCCATGCGTGCTACAGCGGACAACCCCGACCTAGCCCTGGTCAGCGGCATCGGTACCCAGCGCGTCATATGGTGGACTTGGATAATGGGCGCGGCCTTAGCCGCCACTGCCGGCATCCTGCTGGCCGTATTTCAGGCGAACATGCTGCCCATAATGGGCTGGAAGTTCCTCATCCCTCTGTTCGCCGCCGTAATCCTGGGCGGCACCGGAAACCCATACGGCGCGCTGGTGGGTGCCTTCGTCATCGGAGTAACGTCTGAAGTTTCGACTCAATGGATCAACCCCAGCTACAAACCCGCGGCAGCCTTCGCGCTGATGATTATGGTGCTGCTGGTGCGGCCGCGCGGAATTTTGGGAGGATCACGGAGCTGAATTGGAAGTAATCGGCATCCTCGATTACCTGGTGGGCTTTGCCATCATGGCGGGCATCTATTCCGTCTTCTCCCTGGGGCTGAACGTTCATTGGGGGTTCACCGGGCTATTCAACATCGGAATCGCCGGATTTTTTGCGCTGGGCGCCTACGCATCGGCGCTGTTGACCACCTCGTCGCCGGACCCGACGCTGTTCGAGGACTTCAAGTTCGGCGGCAACTGGTCCAGTCTGAGCTATCTGGACTTGGGCATCGACGTCTGGTTCGTCTTTGGACTGGTGGCGGCAGCATTGTGCTGCGGAGTGTTTGCGCTGGTCATTGGCTACGTTGTTCTGCGGCTGCGCGACGATTATCTGGCGATAGCCACGCTGGGAATCGCCGAGACAGTACGCCTCTTATTCCTGAACGAAAAGTGGCTGGCCAACGGCTCCAAGGGGCTGTACAGAATCCCAAAGTTTCTGGGCGACTGGATAGCGCCGGACATCTACAACTACCTGTATCTAGCGGTAGTGATCGTCACGCTGGCGGCGCTCTATCTGGCGGTGCAACAGGCGGTCAACTCTCCCTGGGGACGGGTGCTGAGGGCCATTCGCGAGGACGAGACGGCCGCCGAAGCCAGCGGTAAGGATGTATTCAAGTTCAAGCTCCAGGCGTTCATCATGGGCGCGATGATCATGGGTATCGGCGGCGCGCTTTATGCCCACCACATCCGCTTTCTCTCCCCGCTAACCTTCGACCCGCTGCTCGCTACCTTCGTGATCTGGGCCATGCTGATGGTGGGCGGCTCCGCCAACAACAAGGGGGCAATCCTGGGAGCGTTCGTGGTGTGGGGAATCTGGACTGGCACGCAGTCCCTGCCCGGCATACTTTCCGATCCCAGCTTCCGGCTCTTCTTGATAGGCGCGCTCATCGTGGCGGTGATCCTGCTGCGCCCCAGCGGCATCCTGGGTGAGCAGCGCCATGTCGCCCGACGCGGGTTCCCTCCAGACGCTCCTGGCTAGGTGTGGCGAATGCTACGATGGTCCAACTCGCTTGATCCGTGGCGATGTGCCCGCGCCGAATAACATGCGCCGGGTCGCCGAGAATCTGCTCTCAGCGTCCCGGCGCAATCGCTAGGAGTCTAGTTTCGGCCCGCGCTGGATTTATTGGCCCAAGTCAACCGGCACTTGGCGATCCGAAACAATCTCGCCGCCTTCGATCTTCCACACTTCGATGTGGCCTGTGATGACGTCACCGTTCTCGTCCAAGTCAACCGAACCGGCAGCTCCCTCGTAGTTAATGTCCTTGCCATCGGCGATCAGCTCCATGGCCCGCTTGATGCCCTCCTCTCCGGGCCTCACCACCTCGCCGGGGGGATTGGCTACGTCCCGGAGGGCGTCGCGAGTAGCGGCAGAGTCCGTGGTGGTCCCGGCCTTGGCCGCAGCCAAGCCGATAAGGATCATCGCGTCGTAGGTTTCGTTCATGAAGGGATGCTCAGGCTCCATGTCGTAGGTCCTCACATAGGAGTCGATGAACGCCTGGGTTGACGGGTTGGCCTCGAAGCCCGGCCCGGTGCCATAGCTGCCTTCCAGAAGGTCCCAGCCGATGACTGCGAAAGATTCGGGGATCTTGGTGCCGTCCACGAACAGGAAGGTGTCCGCATAACCGCCTTCCAGGGCCTCGCGTAGGTAAACCTCGGCCTGCTGGTAGCTGATAGCGATCAGGACGTCAGGGTCGCCTTCGGTGGCCTTCGCCAACTCGGAAGCGAAGGTAGGCTGGCTATCTTCGTGAGGCACCGAAGCGATTACCGTGCCACCCAATGCGGTAAACGATTCCGTGAACTGGGCCGCCAACCCTTCCCCATATGCGTTATTGATGTACAGGATGCCCGCGCTCTCGTAGCCCAACTCCTTGGCCAAATCCGCCAGAACCACGCCCTGAGAGGCGTCGGACAGTGAAGTACGGAACAGGAAATCGTTATCTTCCAGCACGGTTATGGCGGGCGCGGTCGATGCGCCGGAAACTTGCAGCACGCCGTTGGGGACGGTCACCGAAGTGGCGACAGGTATAGTTACACCGCTCGCCAACGCCCCCACGATCGCCACCACTCCCTGGACATTCACCAACTCCTCAGCCGCGGACACACCCTGGACCGGATTCACTGCGGTGTCGCGGTGAAACAAGATCACGGAGCCGCCCTGGATGCCGCCAGCAAGGTTGATGTGGTCCGCCGCCAGGCCGATGCTGTCTGAGTGGGACTCGCCGAAGTAGGACAGCGACCCGGTGAGGGCGTTGAGGTGGCCGACAATCAACGGATCAGGCACCTTTTCGGGTTCACTCTCGCAAGCGGCCACTGCCACAGTAAAAACGGCAAGCAGAGCAACTACCACCAAACGGAACTTATCGATCTTGAACACCTTTCCTCCTTCTCAGGCTGACGCCATTTGCCAACCAGGATGAACGGGTTGAATGCAAAGGAGATTCGTCTCCTCAATACATTTCATATGATACGTCGTCGCCCTCTGATCAACAACGATTGCCCTGCTGCCGGTCTACCGGCCTGTCAGGAAGTTTACCTCTATGCTGAATGTCTCGGCGTGGATATCGTTCACCCCGGTGGAGTGTTAACCCACATTTCCCATATCAACCCTGCAGGGCGTGCCGTACTCAGCAACAGAACTACTTGATGTAGCCGAATAGCAGAGCATAGCAGTTATCATGAGTGCTAGACTGGTCGTGTTCGACAGCTTTAGGTCTTGATAGCGTACCCACTCTGGAGGCACCCAATGGGTGAAAGCACGAAACCCCGCGCCACGCTCCGTTTCGACCGACGTGTACGGTTGGAGTTTCGCGGCGCTACCATCACCTCGGACGCCGGACTGCTGGCCTGCCGCGAGTTGGATGATGCGCTGGGACTGACGGAGACGGCGAATGAGTGTCTGCAGGAGAGTCGGGGCGGTCGTAACGTGCAGCACCGATTGGTGGGCCTTCTCAGGCAGTCGGTGTACAGTCGTCTGGCGGGCTACGAGGATACCAACGACGCTGAACGGCTGGCCCAGGACCCGACGATGCGGATCATCGTTGGACGGCGAGACATTGACAGACCGGCCGCCAGCACCAACACCATGAGCCGGTTCGAGACCGAGGTGCTTACCCAGGACGGCAACGTGGAAGGGTTGGATCGACTGAACGCTAAGTGGGTGGATGGAGCTATGTCCCGCACGCCGCACCGGCGGGTGATCTTGGACATGGACAGTTCGGAGAGTCCGGTACATGGAGAACAGGAGGGAGCGTCGTACAACGGTCACTTTGGGAGCACGTGCTATCACCCTTTGTTCGTGTTCAACCAGTTTGGTGACTGCGAGGGAGCGATGCTCCGCGCGGGGAACGTACATAGCGCGCACAGATGGCGTGATGTATTGGATCCGATCCTGTCCCGCTACGGGGCGACAGGAGTGCGCCGGTACTTTCGGGCCGATGCCGCATTCGCCAAGCCGGACATCTATGAGTACATGGAGGAGCGGCGAGTCTTCTACGCAATACGGCTGCCGAGCAACAAAGTGCTGCAATACGAGATCGCTCCCTTGCTGATACGACCTGTGGGGAGGCCCCCGAAACGTCCGGTGATCCGATACGACGACTTTTGGTATCGTGCTGAGAGTTGGGACCGTGATCGGCGTGTGGTGGCCAAGGTGGAGTGGCATAGGGGAGAGCTGTTCCCTCGGGTGGGCTTCATCGTCACGAACATGACGGCTGGCCCCGAAGGAGTGGTTCGATTCTACAATGGTAGAGGGACAGCCGAGCAGTGGATCAAGGAGGGCAAGTACGCGCTGAACTGGACTCGGCTGTCGTGCCATCGGTTCGTGGCCAACCGGGTGCGTCTGTCTCTGTTCGTCTTGGCGTACAACCTTGGGAACTTCCTTCGCCGGTTATGCCTGCCCAAGGCGGTCAAGCACTGGTCGCTGCGGAGCGTGCAGGTCAAGCTGATCAAGATGGGAGGCCGTCTGGTGCGGCACTCCCGGCGATTGATCTTTCAGTTATCCGAGGTGTCGGTTCCTCGACGGTTGTTCCAGGGAGTGTTGGATCGTATCGGTCGGTTATCGCCGGCGCCAAGCTGAGGGAGGGTACAACCACGATCTTGCCAAGAGGGAGAGCGCTCCAGGGAGTCGGCTTGTCTTCAATGCGCTTTCACCCCATTGGCGGGGGCCCGAAGACGACAAAGATGGACAAGAACCATGGTTCGAGGCAAGAATCGTATCCCTTATTGGATAGACTGGAGATTAACTGGCCTTGCAGAACCTGACTATGATGCTACCATCTCGTTTGGGCTGCCCATTGAGCCTGAAGACTCCCAATATGGGAAATACCGGGTTAAGTGGCCGGCGCTCTGCGGAAGCCTTTCGAACATGGTCGCTGTCCGGCCTGCTCCGCCATCGATGAACACGAGGTACGGTTCTGTTGCCTCTCGTACCATCCAGAACCGAAGATCAGGCCATCGTGCTTGACTACCCACGTGTGCTTCTGCTCTTCCTTCTCAGTTGTAGGGTTCAGATAGACGTAACCGACCCACTACCACATTCACCTGACCATTGGTGAGTATAACGGATTCTGATAATAAAGGGGGGCGTGCGCAACTACGCCGAAGCATTGGGGGCAGCCCTGCTATAGCGCCAGCCTAAACCTGAGCACGAAGGTTCTTGATTTTGTCAAGTTTGGTGGCGACGGCTGGCCCATAGACCCTTGCGATAAACACCATCGGACGGACACGCCCTCCATTCACTTTGTAAGGCCGGATGGCGAATAGCGCCTGTCGCTTGAGCCTTTTGGAGGGGATTGTAGAGTGATGGGAGTTATCATATCTCAACTTCTTGGTGAAAGGGACTACGAAGCCGCGATAACAGGCACGCGCTTGGAGCCAAAGGCCGTGTTCCCTGGGAGAAACTGCCCTACCTGTGAGTGCCGCCCATCTTTCACAAAGTAAAAAAGCAACTTATAATGGCCTCTAAGGAGTAGATAATGGACAGCTTTGAACAAGCATTCAGCGATACGGAACGAGCTGCGACTTCGACGCTACAGTCGGCTGCGGGCTTGGTGTCGCTGGCCAAGCAGTTGCAGAAGGCGGCGAAAGAGGGAAACATCGCCGCTATTAAGCGTGTGCAGAACAGGTTCAATACCGATCTGGACGCACTGCGGCAAGAGGTGGCCAATGCCGTCGAAATTTGGCCCTTTCGGGACGAGGATGAGGAACAGTACCTCAACAACCAATACGCTGCGGAACTCCGCCGTGTCGCCGCGGAACGCGGCTTGGAAATCCATGAGCGGGACGGCCGTCTGATCTCCCACCCGTCCATGGTGCGAATTCTTGCGGGTGAACGAGCGGTCAGAATCGACAGGAAGAAGACGTCCACTATCAGGCCATCGCACCTAGCCGAGCTCTTGCTGGTGAATCAGAAGAAAACCGGCCGTTACCAGTCGGGTGCGTTTCTTGAGTCCCTTTACAACGTCTACTCAGATATCGTGAAAGAAGAATCCTCCAACCGCCTGGTGAAAGGCGGAGGGCGCGTCGTGCCTTTGGACAGAATCTACAGGTTACTCACCTCCTTGCCGGGCATCAGCCGCGAGTATGACCGCACCGACTTCGCCAGGGACCTGTACAACCTGGATTCAAGCGGCCTAAGGGGGACTAGGTCAGGAGCCAGTGTCTCATTTCCTGCGTCCACGGGGACTAGAAGGCCCCGAGGCCTGTTTTCTTTCGTAGGCCCTGATGGCCGGGATGTCGAGTACTACGGCGTTCGGTTTACCGAGGCGGCCTGATGCCTAACACCATAACACTCCATGATTGGTTGCGGTTCATCAACGCCGAGTATCTCTCCACCTTCGTTCGAGACGGCGGCGCGTCCATCAAGTTTGCGGTCTCGCCGGAAGAGTTGCGGCAAGACGTGCATGCCGCAGTGAAGGTCCACTGCCAAGAGTTGGGTTACGTGTTCGTCGAGTTGGACGCTGCGGCAATGCGAGCTCACATGCCCCAGGACATCTTCTTCGGACTAGCCGCCCAGATCGATTGGCGGCTGATGGCCCGCCGCCTGATCCTGCGGCTAGCTCATAACACCGGCCTTAGGGTTGATAGCGTTGACCCTTGTTGGACTGGCAACATCTACGGGGCTATCGCCCAAGCCAACGGGCTCGAGTTAGCTTCAGTATACGGAGATTTAAGGCCCCACTTGGAGACCAACATATCCACAAACTCCGGCATGGCCAAAGACTTCAGGGTTGCCATGACCCAACTTTGCGTGTGTGAGAATATCCCGGACCAGCAAGAATATATCGGTCATCCGCTGATAGACTGGTTGACGGGCAACAATACCCGCATCAGCAGTGTCCGGCCCTTTTTAATTTACACAGGCATCAACCGCACCACCGCTAGATACTTCATCGAATCGGCCCTCTACTGGGTTCGCCACGCGGGGCACGCTGGAACTGTGATATTGCTGGATAACTCCCGAGTAACTCTTGCCCGGAATCCCAAAGACGGCCAAAAGTATTACACTAAGGCGATGGCCATGGAGCACTACGAACTACTGCGCGAGTTCGTAGACGGTGTCGACCGGCTGTCGGGAACGCTCCTGGTAGTAGTAACCAACAAAGATTTCCTCGATGAAAGTGCTTCGTATAGAGGCTATGGCATCTATCAAGCCCTGCGGACCAGAGTGATGGACGACGTGCGCGACAAGAACCTGGTCAATCCAGTAGCTTCCCTGGTACGGCTGTCGGAAGGAGACCTGCGGCATGGCAGCTCAGATTGACGGTAGCTTGGCCTTTACCTACCGACTGGCCCTGGAGGCCCTGCGCAACGGGGTGCCTAATGGGGAGGCCGTGCGGCTCTTGGGCTGCAATCAGCCGCATGCGGAAGCTCGATTCGAGGATATGTTGACCAAGAGCTCGGACGCCGACAACCCGCCAACTAACTCTCTGGGGATGCTGGTCTCCGGCGATTTCGGCACAGGAAAGTCACACCTGCTCACTCACCTAGAGCATGTGGCCCTTTCGCAGGGGTTCGTGTGCAGCAAGGTGGCCATCAGTAAAGAGACGCCCCTTTATGACCTCGGCAAGGTGTTCAAGTCGGCGGTAGAGAACGGGCGGATGCCCGACCGCAGCGGACGGCTGATCGAAGAGTTGGGTCAAGCTCTGAAACCGGATTCAGAAGAGTACGCCGCCTTTTTCCATTGGGCAAACGATAGCGAATCGAACCGTCTCAGCCAGATGTTGCCAGCTAGCCTGATCGTCCATGAAAGGTCTAGAAACCTTGAACTCAACGGCGAGATCGAGTCGTTTTGGGGGGGAGACCGGATAAAAATTTCCAGCGTAAAGGATGGACTCCGGCAGATAGGGCAGTTGCAAAACTACCCCTTCCGCGCCCCAAAGGCCGCCGAATTGCCGCCGCAGCGCTTACGGTTCACTATCGAACTGATCAAGGGCGCCGGTTATAAGGGCTGGGTTGTTCTGCTGGATGAGGTGGAGTTGATTGGTTCTTACTCTCTATTGCAGCGAGGTCGGTCTTACGCTGAGTTGACCCGCTGGATGGGACAGGTCGCGGGTGAGACGTACCCTGGACTAGTGGTGGTGGGAACCGTTACTGATGACTTTCCGACAGCCGTTATTGGGACCGATGGTAAACAGGACCGTGATTACGTGGGACCCCGGCTCAAGGCCCGCAACGACAATGCTGTTGCATCTCGCGCGGAAACCGGCATGAGATTGATCGAACGGGAAGCCGTTCCACTGAATCCCCCGAACGATGCCGATGTGAACGCGACCGTGGACAAGCTGCGGGAGATCTACAGCGCCGCCTACGACTGGGATGCCCCGCCACTGGAAGGAAAGGCCGGTGGCGCCGGACATCTGGGGCGGATGCGCTACAAAGTCCGGGCCTCAATCAACGAGTGGGACTTGTTGCGCCTCTACCCGGACTCCCGCCCTGAAACCGAGGGCGACGAGTTCCGCCACACCTATGAAGAGGATGCCGACCTGGAACGGGAATCCAAAGACGATGCCGGCGACACCGAATAGCCGTCGGCTGAGCCTTTGCCTTGAGGGAATGTCGAGTTGCCGGTCCTTTTCGACGACTTGACCGAGGGCGACCGTTCCCGCACAGTGGTGTGGCTGCGGTTCGTCGAAGAGGAAGACAGTAGGGGCGTTCAGGCCGCGCTCTTCGAAACCTCGGCCCATGGGGAACCACTGGCGTTCTACTTCACCCGCATGGACCTGAACGATCCACACGTTAAGCACCGAGGGGATGTCAGGCAAGCCGCAGTGTCATCTCTTGCCAAGACTTTGTTTCAAACCGCCGCCCGGTCGCAAATGCTGATACTTGGTCTAGCCGACGAAATACCGCCGGGGACATTCAACGGAGACATCCGGGTCAGGTCACCCTTCTGTTTCATCAGACCGGCCGAGACCCCGACCTATGCAGACTTTGAAAAGGGCGGTCCTGCTAACCTGGACCATCAACAATTGCTGGGGGCGACGGAAGATCCCGGGGGAGAATCCGGCGCACGCCGGATTCTCGACGAAATAATGGAATGCGACAACCCGTTTGAACCTTTCGATCGGGCCGCTAAGGGTTTGGCGGAAGCCTTTGCTGACGGGCGAGTCCAAAGCTTGGCTGAAGAATCCGGGTTAACCACCGTGGTCAGTGTGACCCCGCTACTGGAGCGTCCAGAATACCCAACGAACCATCCGACGGCGCTCCAAGACACGGTCGATGCGCCTTACCGGACCGGCCAACCTGGCCTGACATTGGCGGAGCGGCTGTGGGCGCTGTTGGCCGCTCCTCGGTACCTCCCCCGTCACGACCAGGATATCCAACTGGAGTGGCCTGGGGAGTTAATGCCTTTTCAGCTAGACGGTGTTGGGGCACTGCTAGGCAACAACCAGTTGCTGCTGGCCGACGACATGGGGTTGGGTAAAACCCTGCAGGCCATCGTCGCACTAAGGATGCTTCGTTCACGGGGAGAAATCAAGTCGTGCTTGGTGGCGGCCCCAGCCAGCCTGCTAGACCAATGGCGGCGTGAAATCGAAAAATGGGCCCCGGAGTTGTCCGCCATAATTATACGCGGCTCGACATCCGACCGCTCCTGGCAGTGGGCGGCGGAAGTAGACGTAACACTGGTCAGCTACGACACCTTGCGCTCAGATTTCGGCGGCAACGCACAATCACCATTGCGGAGGAAAACCTGGGATGTCATCGTCGCTGACGAGGCTCAGCGAATCAAGAACCGCAACGACACCAGCGACGCGCTCAAAGGGCTGAAACGCTCGCGCTCCTGGGCGCTCACCGGCACTCCGATTGAGAATCATGAAGAGGAGTTGGCTTCGATACTGGAGTTCGTAGACCACGACGGACAGGCCCCGCCCAAGCGATATCGTCCTGGCGCGGAATTGCGGGAACGGCACCGCGAGTTGCAGCTTCGACGCAAGAAGAACGAGGTGCTGGACGACCTTCCGCCCAAGCAAGTAACCAAGCTGGACATTGCCCTTCATCCCAAACAGCGCAACAGCTACGATAAGGCCGAGCAGGAGGGGATCGTTTATCTAAGGTCTCTAGGCGCCGAAGTTGGCGTCCAGCACGTGCTTGAGCTAATCACGCGGTTGAAACAAATCTGCAACGCCGACCCCCAAACCGGCGAGTCCAACAAGCTGGAAGATATCAAGGAGCGGCTGGGGCAACTGGTGGCCCAGGGACACAAGGCTCTGGTCTTTTCCCAGTACACCAGCGACACCTCCGGCGTGGCCGCGGCCGCCAACTACTTGCGGGAATTCAACCCGCTCACATTCACCGGTGAGACGCCTCAGAACGAGCGCGCCGCCGTCATCGAGCGTTTCAAGACCTGCGGCGAGCACAAGGTGTTGGTGATTTCGCTGCGCGCCGGCGGCTTGGGCTTGAACCTGCAAGAGGCGTCCTACGTTTTCCACTTGGACCGCTGGTGGAACCCCGCCGTAGAGCGGCAGGCTGAAGACCGGACCCACCGCATCGGACAGACGGTCAAAGTCAACGTCATCAAGTATTCCTGCACCGGAACCATCGAGGAACGCATCGATCGGATTCTGGAGCGCAAGCAGGGCTTGTTTGACCAACTCGTCGAAGATGTGTCGCTCAACCTGTCCACCCAAATGAGCCGCGAGGAACTCTTCGGGCTATTTGGCCTGGGCTAGCACGCGCGAATGACGGAGACGAGCTACAGGAAGTACAGCTGACTCCCCTTCACAATGACCTTTGTGCAGGCATGAACTTGCGACGGCAGCGCTTAGTAGCTGAGTGGAGGAGCGCAACAGTGGTCGATATAACATCTCGGGCGGATTCAGACATGAAGCCCCGTCGCCTTGTTGCCCGCGCCCTGGGGAATATCAAGAGCCTGAAGGCCGAAGGCGCCGTTCCCTTGAGCGTTGATCGCCGCGCCTACCATGTGCCACGTTTGCCCGAAGTTTCCATCGCCGAAGGGCGGTGGCCCCATTGAAGGTCCATCGTGATGACCACGGCATCGCCAGGCTCAAGGTTTCCATCGCCGAAAGGCGGTGGCCCCATTGAAGCGATTCTAGCTGGGCGCTCCACCAGAGGGCCAAGTCGGTAGGTACTCGCACATGGCCCCGGGCAGTTGTCCTCGGAAGTCAATTGCTTCCAAGTCCCACCGCCCATGTATACCTGATTTTTTTGTGTGGATTGCATAACCGATATCCTCAAGGATAATCGCTACCCTGGTGCTGGATGGAGCCCGGCGATACGCTCCAACACTTGCCGGAATACCTCCCGGGACACTGCCACCTCAGCAAGCTGAAACACCAACCTCCTGGCATGCCGCACCAGACGTCCACCCATCTTGATGAGCTTGGTCTGCACGCTTCGCAGTGACCAGTGTTTCACTGATTCTGGCAAAGTCAGCCTTCTCATGAAGTTGCCCAGGTTGTAGGCCAGCACAAACAGCCACAGCCTCACCTGGTTAGCAACGAACCTGTGACACGAGAGCCGCGTCCAGTTCAGGGCGTATTTACATTGGGTAGGGACGGCGCCGCCGATGGCCGGACTGCTCCGGCTGGTTTGCGCCATCCCCCCCTCCGAACCGGACGTGCGACTTTCACCGCATCCGGCTCTCCATCAGATGGGTTAGACTGGTGTGTCGGGAACATCGGCTTTTCCGCCATCCTCGTCGGGTTCATACATCCCGCCTCCGGCGTAGTTCGCTTCGTTCCACTCCCATCTGACTGCCCCCCTTCGCCATGCGGCCGGCTTTCCCGGCCCCGGACTACTACGAGGGCTCTGCCACACGTCCGGCGTTGGCCGAAGGCTGGCCTACTCCGTTGCCGGAGAGCCGGACGTGCTTCCCAAGTTCGACCAGGTTGCATCTTCATGCCGTCTTAGGTCCTGCCTGTACGCCTGGCACGGCTCGTTGCCGCGCTCGCCATCGGAGGATGCCGATCAAAGGGAGTACAGCATCCCTGCCTGAACAAGGCTGTCTCTGCAAGGAAGAGACAGAGATTCCGATGACTCCACCCTCGCCCTACCGTGAGCGGGTGGTTCGTGGTGCGACGCTTCAATCAGCAGTTCCTTTCGTGGCCATAACGGCACTCTGGCTAGCAGCGCGCGGCGTGGTAGGGTGGCCGCCGCCACATTGTCGGGAAGGCTTCAGACACGACTCCGCCTCTGGCCCTCGCGCCTGCTTCCCTAGCCACCGGCCTACTCCTGGCCGGGTTCCACACCTGGAACGTTCAACCTATGCGCTTCTTGGCGCACCTTCCTTGATCCACTGCTCGGCCGTGCCCCGCCCGTTGTAGAAGTGGGTTACGCCTTCTGGCGGTAAGTTGAGGTTGGTGACGACGAACCCGACCCTCGGGAATAGCTCAGCTCACCCTGGCGCCACTCCACCTTGGCGACCACACGCCGGGGAATGTCCCAGCTCTGGCCTGGTAAACGAAGTCGTGATACCGGACTACTAGTTCTTAGCCCGAATCCACCGAAGGACACCGATGGACGGCGTGAGTACAGCGGAAGGGGGTGGGTGAGGGAGCTACAGGGGAGATGGCCTGGGGTCTTGGGGTAGATGGGAGGCCGGCGGACGGTCTTGAGTCGCCGCACAGGGCCCCTAAGGCCCTATGCGGGAGTTGCGATGCGCGGGATGGCGAGAGGATACGCAGCAGGGGACTCTCGCGACCGGGGTGGCGCGAGATTGCGGGGACGTTGGGTCAGTTGCAGGCTGGCCGTCAGGCCGGGAACGGAATGGCTTGCAGCCGGGCCAAGGCGCGACTGAACTGGGTTTCCCAAGGCCAGCGCCGGGGGAGATGCAAAGTGAGGCGGCGCGCCGAACGGGTGATCCGTCCCACCAGAGCGAAGACCCGCCGCCTGAGGGTCTTGGTGATCACGGTCCGCTCGCCCAGACCAATCCGCGCCGTCCAGCGGGCCAGGTTATGCGCCATCACCTGGACCGCCAGCCAGGCGCCGTTGGCGGCGAAGCGCGCCGACGGCATGTGGTTCAGCCCGACGCCGTACTTGAGGTCGCGTATGGCGTTCTCGACCTCGGCGTGGCGGCGATGATCGGCCTCCAGTTCCAGCGTCTCCCCATCGCGGTCGGTGATGAAGGCGTGATAGCTGTATCTGGCGAAGAGGGCGAGCTGGGAACCGGGCGTCGGCTTCACCCGTCGGACAATGAGCCGCACCGGCGCGGCGTCCGGCTTGGTCTGGAACGGGGTGTAAGTCGTCTCGGCGACATCGGCGGCGCCGTCCATCCAGTAGGGAATGGGAGTCCAGTCCTCCTGTGGTATCGCCTCGATCAGGTCCCGCAGGCTGGCGCGCTGGCGGATGGTGATAGAGAAGCGGACATCCATTTCCCGGTAGGCGGCAACGACAGTGTGGGCCTAGAAGCCGCTGTCGGCCCGCACCGTGAGTTGTCCCCTGGCCCCGCCGTAGCGCACCCGCCCCACCGTCTCACGCAGGAAGTGGGCGGCGCCACGGGCGGTGTTGGCCCGGCCCTCGCGCAGCCGGGACATCAGCACCTCGCCGGTGCCGGCGGCAATGGCCAGCAGCGGGTGATAGCCGCGGGCGCCGGTATAGCCGTGGTGGCGCGCTCCCTCCTTGGCCAGTCCATAGGTCTCGCAGATGGTCGAGTCCAGGTCGATGGTCAGGGGCGAGTCGCCGGGTCCGGCTCCAGCGGCCCAGGCCCGGGCCAACAACTGGCGGCTCACGCGGTCGAGTTGACGGACATGCCCCCACCGGAAGCTGCGCAGGAAGGTCCCCAGGGTGGATGGCGCCTTGACCACGCAGCCTAGAACACCGACCGTCCCACCAGCGCGCAGCGCATCGGCGTCGTCGATGCAGTCGCCGCCTGCCAGCGCGGAAGCGACCAGCGTCAGCATCTTGTCCCCAGTGTTCGCCCGTCCCGGCGCTCCGCCGAGGTCAAGGTGATGGTCGACGAGTTCCCGCAGGCCCAGGTGCCGGGCTAGGGTGGCCGGAAGGAGCAGGCCGGCATTGGCCACCAGGCGATGGTCGTCAAAGACGATGCGGATACGGTCGGGTTTGTTCTGTGGCAGCATCTATTGGGTGCTCCTTGTTTCCGGGCGGGTTTCTGTTCCAAAACCATTATCCCAGATTCAGAGGAGCACCCGCTGGCTTCTTCAAGGGCTGTCCCCAAGGCCGTCCTTCGGTGGATTCGGGCTTAGGCGACCTGCCTACGGGCCGCTTCAGTAGGTGCCGGATGTTTCCTTGTAATACCTCGTTGGCCGGAAGCCGCATAGCGTAGCCAGTGTCCCTTGACTCCAGGTACTCGTACACCTCGGGCTTGGCAAAGGCAGCATCGGCCCGGAACAGCAGCCGGACTCCTTTCTCCTGGTATCGCTTCACGACTGGCTCCAGAACCTCCCGCCACCGCTCAGCGCTGTGGACGTTGCCCGGGCGAAGCATTGCACCTTCGCAATCTCCGAAATGGTTGAACAGGAAGAGCGGGTGATAACATACGGACTCGAAGTGGCCATTGTAGGCGACTCCCTCTTGCTGCCCATGCACCGGGCTTTCAGAGCTGTCCATGTCTAGGCCTGTCATGAGCATGTCGAAGGGATAACTCGCTGGTGAGATGTGTGGGCCATGGCCATGTCCACCCACTCAACATTCAGGCGCGCAAGCCCATCCAGGTTCTCCTCTTCGGTTAACACCTCAGTCTCAAATCGGCTCATAGTGTTGGTGCTGGCCGCCTGCTTATCAGTACCTTGCCACCCGACGATGACACGCATAGCCGGGTCTTGGGCAAGCCGTTCAGCGTCGTTGGTGTCCTCGTAGCCAGCGAGACGGCTATACACCGATTGTCTGAGCAAGGGCAACAGCCGGTGTTGCACATTGCGGCCGGTGCGGCTTTCATGGATATAATCGCTGGCTGTCTCTGTGAGCCCCAGAGCGGCATCAAGCTCGCGGCATGCCAGGAGTCCGGCGTCCGAGGTGATGGTAGCGCCACGAAAATCCAGGCGGACTCTGCGGTCGAATTGGAGCTTCAAAAGGGTGTCGGAGCTTTCACCCATTGGGTGCCTCCAGCGAGATTGCGGTATCCAGAACTAGACCCGCTAGCTCGGCCAGTCTAGCACCCACACTGCCCATAATGCCCACGTATGCGGCTCAAATAGGCAGCACTCTTACCGGATTACGACGCACCCACGCGGCTGATCTGGGAAATGTGGGTTATTGTGGATGGTGCCTTGACCGCCTCAATCACAAAGCGGCTCTCGGTGAGTACTATTCCCTTCTCGTCACTGATTCCTCGCTCTAGTGCCAAAAGCGCATCAAGGTCCTGCTCAAGATCAAAATCGTGCTTCCGCCACTGAGGCATTACCACCGTCATCATGTAGACAACGTCTCCCAGGCTGTGATACGCGACAGGAGTGTCATGCGACTCAGCAACGGTTACCGTAAGGCCAGCGCTCTCAAACCCGGCCCTGTAGGTCTGGAACAGGTCGTTCCTACCTTCTTCAGGGCTCGTTTTCGGAAAGTATGGCACGATCTCACGCCATTGATTGCGTCCGACCTGCTGTGTAAGCACCTGGCCTCCTGGAACAAGCACCCTAGCGACATCGCCAGGATCAAGAGCTTCGTGCCGGTTAAGAACCACGTCGAAGCTATCAGCTGCGAATGGGAGATCCGGTCCCAAAGCATGAACAACATGAATACCCATTTTCGAAAGGCGCTTTGCGGCAATGCCGACGTTGGGCCTCCAAGCCTCGGTAGCCACTCCAAGCCCTTCATAGCCTTCGCAGATGGCCGAGAAAGCCTCGCCGCCGCCTGTACCGATGTCGAGGATGGAGCCCGCTGTAGAGGTCAGTTCTCGGGCTCGCGCAAGATAGTCCCACGGAGGGCCAGGCCCGACAGGCTCACTCTGGACCTCGTCGAACGTCCAGCCCTGCATGCGCCGAGCCCGGCCTACGAACACGCTCAGGCGCGCCAGAGCTTTTCGCCTATGTGTGTCCACATCCGCCTCCGTACACCTCTAGCGCATAATGGCGCCAGTGCGTTGTATAGGCCGCCGGTCGCCGTCTCGGTCGTCAACGTCGTCCCGTTCGCTATCATCATCGTCTCGAGCGTCACCCTCGCAGTCGTCGCCGACATGTTGGTGGGGCCTAGGGAGACTGTACTGCGAACTTTTCGCTGGGAGGTTTCAATCTAGCCCTGCTTACCACATCTTGATTCTTAGTGTTCGGCGATCAAGCAGCAGCCCAACCCGCCGACAGCACCTCCGCTTGTCCCAGGACGGTGATCGTCGCCTTCTCCTGCTTGTCTGGCGGGTAGCCGCGCTTGCGGAGGATGCGTCTGACCAGCACTGGTAATCGACCACCAAGCCGCCGGGCTTGTCCTTGAAGGCCCGGTTGACTCTGGCTATTGCCTGTATCAAGCCGTGCCCACGCATTGGCTTGTCGACGTACATGGTATGCAGACAGGGAGCATCGAAGCCCGTCAGCCACATGTCCCGCACCACTACAATGCGGAAAGGGTCGTCGTGACGCCGGAACCTGTTCGCCAAGGCCTCCCTTCGGGGCTTGTTCCTGATGTGGGGCTGCCAGTCCAGCGGGTCAGTGGCCGAACCCGGTCATCACCACCTTCATGGCTCCCTGGTCGTCATCGTCGTTGTGCCAGTCAGGTCGAAGCTTCACCAGCTCCCAGTAGAGGTCGATACAGATGCGGCGGCTCATGCACACCCACCATCGCCTTACCTTCCAGGGCTTCGATGCGCTGCTCGTAGTGGTTGACGATGTCCTGGGCAACCTGCCTTGAGACGATTCTCGGCCCCGGCCTCCAACTGCGCCCACTTGGTCTTGAGCTTCTCCCTACGCTCGATCTCCTCGCCTTCCGTAGCTTCCTCGACTCGGGATCGGTGGATGACACACGCCATCGGGCAGGTAGAGGACGCACTTGCTCCAGTAGGTGGGGAGAGCGTCAATGCGCCGGCTCGATCCGCATATGGTAGTGGGTCACGCTTTCGACGTTAACCCGGAACCCCAAACGTTCGTAAAGACGTCGGGCATCAGTGTTCAGCTTCAATACGCTCAACTCGACGGGAAGATTCCTGGAAAGAACCTCACGGATAAGGGCCGTCCCGATTCCCCGTCCCTGATACTCGGGGATGAGATAGATCTGCGCCATGAATACCACTTCTTTCTTCTCCGTGACCCTCAGGAAGCCGATCTCGCGTTCGTTCGACAAAACGACCTGCGTCTTGTCAGGGTCGAAGCCTTGGCGGAAGCGCTCTTTCTGGAAGTTTTCGTTCCAGCCCCAGATCTGTTCGACGTACGGCCGCATGGACTGGCTTTGGATACGGTAGAGCCGTTCGCAGTCTCCAGCGGTCGCCTGTCGCAGTTCAAACTGCTTCATCACAACGAACATCTTCTAGGGCGGTGCGCATCGAGGCTTTGAGATACCTGTTGTGCTGGTAGCCCGCCCCTCGGATACTCCCAGGTTAAGGTACCACAGGAACTGGACATCGTTGGGATACTCAAAGGCCTCCCTTGGGTATGTCCCTTAGCGCAGATCCCTTGGCGACAGAGCCAGGCTGAACCGCTTATGGGCAAACGTGGGCCTTGTGCAACCTGGTGACGGCCAGTGCTGGTCGATGGACATTGCACGGGCAAATGCGCGGCTGAATTGCCGACTCCGCAGTCTACGTCTGAGTGGGACGTCAGTCCGGCAGGGAAGGTCTGATGACCGTTCACAGGTCTAGGACAAGGCTCAACGTGAAGGTTCTCGATTTTATCCAGTTAGGTGGAGCTGACAGGACAGTATCAAGAACTTTCTCAGTAAGTTTCGCCATGACTAGCTAGCCTTTGTAGCTAGCGTTGAGCGGTTGGACGGGGAGACGGGGAGGGTCGAACTCCACCAGGAACACGGAATAGGGGTCCTGCTGGCTGCCTAGGCGGTGGCTCCGCTCGCCGGGGTTGAGCCTCACGCCTTAGAGGCGGCACCGTCGCCTCAACCACAGAGCCCCGTGGCCCGGGTCGGTCCCCTGAACGACAACTGTCTACGCTTACATCTCCTTCATCCGACCGGCAAGAGCGCGTTCCTGGGCTCCGGGCGGCAAGGGACTTGTGAGCATTTTACTCGAGGACAAACTATGCGGCTGATACGGACGAAGCCTTCCCACGTATAAATGAGACCACCTCTTCGATCACACTGGAATCTCGAAGCGCTCCCTGATGGCCTAACCCGTCCGTGACTAGCAGGCGGGCCCCAGGCCACTGCGAGGCCAGATCCTGCGTATCTTCAAATCTTGCCAAAGTGTCATTCCGATCGGCGATCACCATCCCGGAAGTGGTCACTGATTGGATGTGATTCTTCAGCGAGAAATATTCGACTGGACGTCCGAATCGAGATTGGATGTTTCGTCGCAGGCCGTTCAACACGCTTTCAGGGAGTTCGAGCATATCGGCGAATATGTCGATCAACATGCTCAGCTGCGCCGGCGGGTTGTTGGCAACCGCGGCCTTGATGGCTAAGCCCGGCTCTTCGGCCAGCAACAGCAGCATCGCGGTGGCGCCGAAGGAATGGGCGATCACACCGTCCACGGGGTTGTTCTTCTCGATGGCCACTCTAATGGCTTCTCCGTACTGCACCGCATCGGTCATCCTTCCTGGCGACGCACCATGGGCCGGCGCGTCGAAGGCAAAAACGCGGAATCCAGCCTCCTGCAGCGGCACGACGAAGTGATGCATCGAACCCGCGTTCGACGCCCATCCATGTAGCAGGATGACAGTAGGTCCGGCTCCCCAAGCGTAGGCTGCAAGGTCCCTCCCCCGGAAAGGAATGGACAATCGCTCCGAGTTCGAGAGAGCAAGCTGCTCGGCAGCCGAGGGCGGCCTTGAAAATGGCATGAAGAAGAGCCTATTCACCACGAGGCTCGCCAACCGGGGATGGATTGAGGCAAGCGTTCTGACTACTCTCCCGGCAGTCCCCAATGCCTTCGAGTTTGGATATCCGCTCCGAACGGTGTTCGATTGCATGTCACAACCTCTCAGTTCAGGTGTTAATCGTCATCTCCTGCGCCGGCAGGCTCGCGGATCCTGTGCTTTTGATTCGTCACGGACCAGCGCGCGAAGAAGTCGACTCACCACTTGGTGCTAGAACAGGCGCTCAAGTTCGCTGCTGCTCCGGAGAGCGATCGGTAAGCACCGGTCCGTATCTACATCTGGGGCCGGGGAATGGCGCTCCTCGCCGGTCATTCTCTGGCGCCTGAAACCTCGACCGCCGGCTGACGGGTTGCGGCGAGCGTGGTGAGAACGCTGGTGAGTCCGACGATCACCGCGACTCCGACCGTGACGGCGCCGAAAAGAGCCCACGGTGTCGCCATGACCCGTGTGCCGACGATCTCGGAGACTGCAACAGTGACGCCCACAATGGCGCCCCCGGCGGCGAACGCTCCGACTATGACTCCAACGGTGACTACGGTCAGAGACTCCCACAGCGCCATCGCGACTACCTGCCTGCGGCTCAGGCCGGTCAGTCGGGCGATGGCGAAACCGGCCCGGCGGGGGCCAGCAGAGATTACCACTGCGTTAATCATGGCGATAACGATGTAGACCGTCACCAACCCTAACACCGCGATGGTGATTTTGAGGTTGACCTGCTCTTGGATATCGATCTCGCTTATGACCCAGTCGTCCAGGGCCGATACCGATACGTTCGACGGGCCAGAACCCGCAGATCGACCAGGGATGGTGTGGGTGATTTGCTCGGCTACAGAGGCGGCGGTCTCTGTTTCGTCGGTCTGAATAATGTATTGCCGTCGGTGGTCACCGACGGGTGCGAGTGAGATCGGCAACAGGACCTTGGGGCCGCTCAGCGTGTGCGGAAATGTGGCTATGACCTGCATATTTCGTGCCACACCGTCTATGCGGACTTCTACCATGTCACCCACCTGGACATTCAGACCCGACGCGTAAAACTGATCGAGGGCCACGGTCTCACCCTGCAGTCCATTGAGGTCGCCGATAATGCCGCTCAGCCGGTGGGTCTGGGGGTAGGCGATCGGGTTGATCGCGATGCCGTTGACCTTGTCACCTTCCGCGTCAGAGGACTCGACCCACACCTGCAATGGGACCTCTTCCGACACGGTGCGCACGCCATCGAGTGCAGCCAATTGTTCGCCGACCGGTTCAGTCGCGGTCACGATGAGGTCGCCGTCGAGGATTCGGATGGTCTCCGCCTGTATGCCCGCGTTCACGACGTTGATTACTCCGCTGAAGCCGACGACGAGCCCGACGAGAATCACGATGGGTGCGGCAATGGATGCACTACGGCGCACTCCGTCGCGCAGGTTGGCACGGGCCAGCTCGTAGATCGGGCTCTGGCGTAGGAGGGGCCCCGAGACCAGGCCGATGAGACCGCCGATCAGTGGCACAACCAGCGGAGTGAGTGCGCTGAGAGCGATGATGAGCACTATGAGCCCGGGGAGGGATACTTCCAGAGGGTCTCCGACCCTAGTTGGCGCGATCACCAGAAGCGCAGCTGCTCCAGCCAGAGCTATGAGCCCGATGACCCAGCGAGACATTGACATGCCTTTGTCTGCCCCGCCGGCGTCGCGCAGCGCCTCAAGCGGGCGGACACGCGACGCCCGGTGGGATGCACCCAACGAGGCGATCACTGCGACCACGGTGCCGGTGCCCGCCGATACGGCGAGGATCCAGGGATGCCAGTCCGGACTGAATCCTGCCGGCACGAACTCCATTTGCGTGAGCATCCAAGCCTCGAAGCGTATGACCAGGGTGCCGAGGAGGACGCCGAGAATCGTTCCCAGGCTGCCGAGCAGCAACGCTTCGCCAAGCAGCAGCCTGCCAACTTGTCGCGGGCTGGCGCCGACCAATCGCAGCAATGCGAAGTCTCGACTCCGCTGGGCGACCGTGAACGAAAACGTGGATCCGACGATGAAGAAAGCGACGAGCACCGAGATTCCTACCATCATCCCGAGAAGACCGGTAGCGTTCGTGAGGCCGTCACGTATTGCTGTTTCTTCGATCTCGGAGAGGCCGGGCGGAATTGATGGGGATGCGGCGGCGATCAGTGTGAGCAGTGATGCCTGGACCAGTGCAACTCCTACCGAAACGGTGAGGACCGCCCCGATGAACACCGGCCAGTGGTCGCGGAATGTGCTCCATGACATCCTTAGCATGACTTCATTCTTCGAGTCGCGCGAGCCGGTCGGCCACGTCGCCAACGGACGGACGGACCATATCATCGACCACCCGCCCGTCGGACAGAAACAGGACCTGATCGGCGCTCGCCGCTGCCATGGGATCGTGGGTGACCATCGCGATGGTCTGCCCGCCGTCGTTGACCATCGATCGGAGCATCCCGAGGACCGTGCGTGCGGCGTTGGAGTCCAGCGCTCCGGTAGGCTCGTCGGCGAGCAACACGGTCGGCTTAGTCACCAGCGCACGGGCGATGGCCACCCGCTGCTGCTGTCCGCCCGACAGCTCGCGCGGCTTATGACTCAGTCGATCGCCGAGCCCCGTTTGGGTGAGCACGGCTTGCACCTCGAGTCGTGAGCAACGTCGCCCCGCCAGCTTCAGCGGCATAGCCACGTTCTGCTCGGCGGTCAACGAGCCGAGGAGGTTGAAGTTCTGGAAGACAAAGCCCACCTTAGTACGACGCAGCCCAGTCAGCTCGGCCTCGGACGCGTCGGTAATGTCCTGCCCATCGACCAGCACCTGCCCGCTAGTAACCTTTTCGAGCCCGCCGGCGATGTGCAGCAAGGTCGACTTCCCCGACCCCGAAGGACCCATCACCGCCGTCCACGATCCCGATGGGAACGCAACCGTGACGTCGTCGAGTGCGACCACACGGGTATGACTGGAGCTGTAGATCCGGGTCACGTTCCGGAACTCGACAGCAGGCCGCGAGACGACATGCGAGTCGAGATGAGTTTCAGAATGGGCGTCAATCAAAAGCGTCTCCATCTCTAGAGCAGCTCCCTGGGGGTCTCGATCAAGAGTTGCTTCGCTTTGGCTGTCAATGCTTTCGTGCTCATGCTCCTCCTCTCCTCGATCTGTCGCCGTATTTCTATAGGCCCGATTCTCCTTCCGGACGTCCTCGGGCACATCAGCAGGAGTGATGATTTCGCCATGGACAAGAGGACCAATTCTCGTGGTACTTCGTAGGACTCACCTTCAGCCGATCGTAGGAGGGACCTAGTACTTCCAGAAGCCAGCTTGGCGTGTCCATCGGCGTTCGACGCGGTGTTCGATTGCATATCACAACCTCTCAGTTCAAGTGTTAATCGCCATCGCCTGCGCCGGAGGGCTCGTAAATGGGTCGGAGCGCTCCTTCCAGCTCTAGCTCTCGCAGACTGCTGTCGTCATGCTCACTCACATTAGTGCCGCGCGCCGGCATGAACCTGGCGACAACCAGCACCCCGACGAGCGAGAACGCGGCGCCAATCAGCACCGCCAGACCGAGCGCATCCGTGAATGCCGACTTCGCAGCGACAGACAGGGCGAGCGCGTCCTGTTGCGGCAGCGACGCCGCCAGCTGAACTGCCGCCCCGATTGAATCTCGTGCTATCTCTCCCGCCTCGGCGGGCAGCGACGCCACAACGTCCCCCAGCCTGGCGGCGTAAATCGCATACATCACGGATCCGACCACGGCGATACTGAGTGCGCCTGCAAGCATCTGGGTCACGTCGTTCATTGCTGACCCAACTCCCGCCTTCGCTGCATCAACCGCGCCCATGACCGCTTCGGCCGCCGGAGCGAAAACCAAACCTACGCCCAGCGCGAACACGGCCACGATTGACCCGACCACGAGGTAGGAAGTGTCGATCTCCCAGAGGAGTACGAGCGGCATCATAGCTGTCATGATAACGAGTCCAGCTGCCACGACTCTGGTGGTGCCAAAGCGGCGCACCAACTCCTCACTGGCTATGGCTCCGAACATGACGCCTCCCGCCGCCGGCAGGAATCGAATTCCCGCGGCTAGCGGAGTGTATCCCTGAACGAACTGGAGGTACTGCGTGAAGCCGAAAATGAAGCCGACCATCGCGAAGAACGCCAGACTTACGGCAGCTGCTCCGGTCCAAAACCGCGGCAGCCGGAACAGCGCGAAGTCCAGCAACGGGTATGCGGCTTGCCTCTCTCGCAGGACGAAGCCCAAGCCCAAGATGACCGCCGTCGCTATCGTGATCGCGAGCCACGGAGACGCGGCCCCCCAACCTGGACCCTCGATGATGGCGAGCAGCAGAGCAGAGACCGCTCCCATCGATAGAAGTGCGCCTGGAATGTCGAATGGCCTGCTCTCGGGGTCCCGGCTATCCGGCACAAGGAATAGGCTTGCTGCAATCGCGATCCCGGCAATCGGTACATTCACCAGGAACACCGATCCCCAGTAAAAGTACTTGAGCAGCGCCCCTCCAAGGACTGGTCCAAGCGCTATGCCTATCCCTGCCATCATCGCCCATATCGCGATCGCTTTCGCCTTCTCCTTTTCTTCGAACACGTTCACGATGATGGCGAGGGTCGCCGGCATCATCATCGCTCCGCCAATGCCCATAATCGCCCGGGCCCCGATTAGCTGCGCCGGAGATTGCGCCAGCGCCGCGCCAAGAGAAGACAGGGCGAACACCGCGAGCCCATAACGCAGCATCCGGGCCCGTCCGAACCGGTCACCGAAACCGCCCATCGTCAAGAGCAAGCCACCGAAGACCAGCATGTACGAGTTGACCATCCACAGCAGCGACGAGGCCGACGCTCCCAGGTCTCGCTGCAGCGACGGGATAGCCACGTTGAGAATTGTTTCGTCGATGGTTGCTAACACGACAGTGACTGAAACTACCGCGAGCGTCCACCAGCGCATCCGGTATTCGCGCGACTGCGCCGTTGACTGTACTTTTGGAATGCTCATCGCTCCCTCCTTGCTGACAATGTGTTCCTGTCGGGTCTGAGGTTCTGCTCTTTCTGTTTCCTGCGCGATCCATCCCTTCTTTCTTGTTCCGCCAGCCCTATGAGCCTTGTTCCAGTCCGGGCTCGACGCGATTGACCGCGAGCAGCAGCAGGCCTAGGTCGCGAACTTTGACAAGCAGGCCGTGCAGGGCGGCCTGGTCGGCGATGGGGCCGGAGAGCACCGTCTCACCATTCGCCTCACGGGTTAGGCGCAGGTCCTCGAACCACTCCGACCAGCTGTCATCGAGGTGACCCGTCACCCGAATCTCATAGAACCTGTGCTGGCGCAAGTGACTCCTCCCTCGGACATGGATCTGGTTTTGGCCGCGTCTAGGTCACGCCGGTGACTAACGCTGATCGCATTCCCAGTGTCCCGGTAAACCGGGCACTGCGTCAGCCATCAAAAGGGGTATCTTGGGGGGTTGACGGGGGTTGATTTTCGGAAGGGACCGGAGGTGGTGGTTGGAAAAAGCGGGGGTGGAACCTACAGAAGATTGATCTCGCTGGCTTGCGACACAGCCTGGGTGCGGCTGCGCACGTTGAGCTTGGTGAAGATGTTGTTGATGTGCTTTTTGACCGTGCCTGTGGTGAGGACGAGCTCTTGCGCGATGTCCCGGTTGGAGAGGCCGGCGGCGATTAGGCGAAGCACCTCAAGCTCGCGCTCGCTCAAGTGATCCTCGAGCGGTTGGGCCAAGGGAGACGCGGGACCGGTGGGACCCCGACGCATCGGGGCCTCCGCGTCAAGTGCGTCCAGCAGCTTGCTCACATACGCCGGCGCTACGCCTCGCGAGGCCGCCCGGCGTAGCAGCGCCGCCATGGGCGCGCCTTCGTCCACGAAGGTGCGCACATAGCCTTCCGGCTCGGCCAGCAACAGAGCCCGTTCAAGGGCGGCCATCGTTTGAGTCCTGTCACCCCGGGCCTGATAAGCCAATGCCTGAAGCGACAGAATCTCGATCACGCGTCCCGTCCGACCACCGGCTTCGGCCGCCTCCCGCAGTCGGGCTAACCATCCAACCGCTTCCTCGGGTTTTCCCTGGGCGATGAGTACACGCGCCACCGCGATGTGCTCGACCTCATGAAAGTAGATAAGCTTGTCATCTATGCCATATTCCTGTGCCCATCGAGCTGCCGCTGCCAGATTCCTCCCCGCAGAAGACAGCCATAGCCACACACGGCACGCTGCCACCGGAGCGACAACCCGGGCTGCTTTGCTGGCTCGTGCCAGCTCATCTGCGTGCCGGAGCATCTCTTGAGCGCCATCGGCATCTCCCTGCGACTGTCTCACGCGCGCCAGGGCTACATAGCCATCCGTCAGAATCCCGGGGAGTCCCAATTGCTTGCCTAGCTCTATACCCTCCAGCAGATGCCGTGTCGCCGCCTCCAGGTCATTTCGCTCGCGCAGCACCTCGCCCAATCCTCTATGGTACAGACTGGCAACTGGTAGTCGCAGCCCTGCTTGCCCCATCAGGTCGACCAGGAATTGCCGGGCCTGCTCATAGAGCCCCACCGACCGACCGAGATGACCCTGCAACATTTGGAGTTGGGCCAACCCGGTAAGAGAAAACATAGCCGTGAGAGCATGGCCGGTTTTCTGGCTGATGGTAACGGCCTCGCTGTACGCCCGGCGAGCTGCCGCTATGTCTCCGTTCCAGTGATAGACCAAGCCTAGGTTCATAGTGATAAGGCCGCGCAAGTATAGGTTGTCCCCGGGCAGGTGCTCGAGCGCCTGATGAGAAAGCTCGATGGCGCGGGGCATGTCCTCCTGAACGAGGGCTATGAGGGCCCGTACGGCGGCTACTTCGCCAAGGATGGCTTCGAGCTCCGCTCGATCGTGACGTGAGGAGGCGACCGCGCAGCCAGCTTCGACATCCCGCAAGAGTAGCTCGGCCTCGTCCAGTTTGACGAGGAGGAACAGTACCCAGGAGTGAGCGAGACAGAGCTGCGGCCGGGAGCGAATCAGTTCGCCAGGCAACGCTTCCAGCCAAGCAAGTAGGGTGGTCGCCTCGCCGCGGGCCACCAATGCTTGGGCGGTCTGCTCGACCAGGTCCGCTGCCCGCTCGAAGTCCTTCGCTTGCAGAGCATGACCTATCGCTTCCGCAATCAGCCCGTTGTCCTCGTACCACCGGGAGGCCCGGTCGTGCAGCTCGGGCACCTGGTCGGGTTGTCCCCGGTGTAAGCGATTTCGAAGTGAATTCCCAAAGAGGTGGTGGTAGCGATACCAGCGCCGCTCGTTGTCCAGCGGAACGAGGAAGAGGTTTGAGTCCTCCAGCATCTCCAGTGTGGCCTGGCCGTCGCCTCGACCGGTGACGGCATCACACAGGGGACCGGCCAGGCGGTCGAGGACCGAGGTCTCCAGCAAGAAGGTCCTGGTGCAATGAGACTGCCGGTTCAGGACCTCCTCTGCCAGGTAGTCAATGACGTAGCGGTCGCTGCCGCTGAAGGCCGCTATAAAGCCAGAGACGTCCTGCTCGCTCTGCAGGGAGAGGGCAGCGAGCTGCAGGCCGGCGATCCAACCCTCCGTGCGGGCTTCCAGAGTGGCGACATCTTCGAGCGAGAGGTTCAGATCCATCACTTTGTTGAGGAAAGCCGTCATCTCGTCAGCCGCGAAACGCAGGTCGGCGGCCCTCAGCTCTGTCAACTCGCTGCGGCCACGCAGGCGGGCCAGGGGCAAGGGTGGGTCGGCTCGGGTTGCTATGACAAGATTCATTTGAGACGGTAGATGGTCGAGCAGAAAGGTGATGCCACTATGGACAGGCTGGGCGTCGATAACATGGTAGTCGTCGAGCACTAGCACGAAGTCGTGCGGGATGGTGGTGATCTCGTTGATCAGAGTCGTCTGCAGCGCCTCTGTCGGCGGAGGCTGAGGCGAATACAATAACGAGAGGGCGCTCTCGCCAACCCCGGACCGCACCGTCTGCAGTGCGGTGATGAAGTAGGCCCAGAAACGCGCGGGGTCATTGTCGCTCTGATCAAGTGAGACCCATGCTGCAGGCCGTTCGCTGGCCGAGCTAGCCGCGACCCATTCCGCCAGCAGCGTAGTCTTGCCGAAACCGGCTGGTGCGGAGACGAGAGTCAGCTTGCGCTCGATCCCCTGGTCCAGGCGTTCGATCAGTCTCGGACGCGATACCAGACCGGGACGCCACTTGGGGACATAGAGTTTGGTCTCAAGTAGTGGGCTTGGAGCGACCGTCTGTCCTGGCGAATCAACCATAGGCGAATTATATGCCAGGGCCGCTCACCATGTGTCAGGAAAGAGGATGCTGCCCACAGGCGGCTTCAGCAGGTCAAAGCCGAGCCTGCCGCTGTCAGACAAGCGTGTCCTTGACCGTCGCATGCCGCAGACCTAAACTTGGTCCAGTGAAAATGCTGGACGCCAGGTATGCCTCTTTCGGAGCGCGCCGCGTCGGCTACGGCACCACAGCTTCACTCACCGACTTACCCACTGACACTGACTCCTCTGTCGTATTGTGCTAGGCAGCACAATCCATCGGTGACGGAGGCAGCGCCGTGGGCGCAAGCTGGGCGGTAGGCGCGACGTACGTGATGCGTGGCCCACTGAGTTGCCGCTGTCTTCTACACTTTGGTCAGACCCCTTGACAACTGACTGACGCTCAGTCATACTGTAGGGAGCATCTACTATTGAGAGGAAAACGCGGTGACTGCGACCAGGGCAAGAAGGACCGAAAGCGAACCAGTGCGAAGGGCACAGCTGCTCAAAGCGGCTCGAAAGGTGTTTCGTACCAAAGGATACGACAGAGCGAGTGTCTCTGAGATAGTGCGTGCGGCAGGGGTGGCCCAGGGGACTTTCTATCTCTACTTCCCGTCGAAGAGGGGCGCCGCCGTGTCCCTGCGTGACGGGCTGATGGAGACCATGGCCAAGGTAGTGGCAACCGCTGTGGAATCGAGTACGTCCTTTGAGGACCGGCTCGAATCGCTGATTGCAGCATGCTTCAAGGTAGCTCGAAAAAACGCGGACCTCTTCAGGTTGGCGTTCATAGGAGCCGACGAAACACACCCGGAGATGCACAGCGAGTCCCAGGAGCACGCTTCGTTCTTGAGAGCTATTACGGATCTCTTCAGGGATGCGGTCGACGCGGGGGAGATGGAGGCGATGGATCCGGAGATCGCGGCTCGGCTGGCAACCGGCCTGCTTCAGCATGCCATGATCGAGGCGTTTGTCTTTGGTGAGGGCGAAGAGTCGGACCGGCTTGAGCAGGGTGTTTCCACAATGCTTCTGAATGCGCTAAGACGAAGAACCGATTAGGGGGTTTTTTGCATCTTAGTGACTGAGCGTCAGTCAGGTTAGTTGGGGACCGCAGAGTGAAACGAGTCTAGGTTAAGCAGAGAGAGATTAGAGCATGTCGACTATAGAGATAGGTGTCATTGTAAGTGGTTTCGCTGCCATATTGCTCCTAGCCTGGTTCTTCTTCGGGCCCAAGAAGGCCCAAGAAGCAGAGGTAAAGGGGGGAGTCCAGGAGGTACGGATCACCGTCAAAGGCGGTTACTCCCCCGACGTGATCCGCGTCAAGGAGGGGGTCCCCTTGCGGTTGGTGTTCGACCGCCAGGAGGCCAGCGACTGCAGCGATCGGGTGGCGTTTCCCGACTTCCAGGCCAGCAAATCCCTGGTCCCGTTCGCCACGACTACCCTGGAGTTCACACCCAACAAGTCGGGCTCCTTCGGTTTCGCCTGCGGCATGAACATGCTCCACGGCACTCTCATTGTGGAGCAGGATGGGGTGGGCTCAGAGGGTACGGACGAGCCTTCCGAGGGCCATAAGACCCACGTGACGTTTGCTGAGGCCGTAGGAGTGGGCCCTCAGCTGGAGGTCAGCAGTCTTGCACAGGCTGAATTCGCCATCATCGGCGGGGGCGTCACCTGCCCCACTTGCGTTGTCAATATCGAGTCATTCCTCTGGGACCTGCCAGGGGTCGACGAGGTCCACGTCAACTTCGCTGCCGAGCGGGTGACAGTCCAGTACGACCCGGCCCAGGCAACCACCGAGCAGATGCAACAGATCATCCAGGATGCCGGGTACCGGATCCAGTCCCGGGAGGAGCCCGGAAGCCAGGAGACCGAGGACCGGGAGGCCGCCGTTCGTAAAGCGGAGCGCCGGAACCTGACTTTGCGGGTAACCGTAGGAGCCATATTAACGCTCCCAGTACTCTACGCCGGAATGGTGGGGGGCTTTATCAGCCAGGACCTGGTGCCTGCCCTGATGGACAACAACTGGTTCCAGCTGGGGTTGATCACCCCGGTGATGGTCTATGCCGGCTGGCCGATCCACCATACCGGCTGGCTGATTCTAGCGAAACGCGCGGCCGACATGAACAGCCTGATCACTATAGGCACGCTGGCCGCATTCCTCTACAGCCTCATAGTTACGATATCGCCGGGGATATTCCCTGACGACCTGCAAGAGGTCTACTACGAGTCGGTGGGTATCATCATCACTTTGATCATGTTGGGAAGGTTGCTGGAGGCCATCGCCAAGGGCGGCACCAGCGAGGCCATCCGCAAGCTCATCGGGCTTCAGGCAAAGACAGCCAGGGTGATGCGGGATGGCCAGGAAATGGATGTTCCGATAGAGGCGGTTCAAATCGGAGACATCGTTGTAGTCCGGCCCGGGGAGAAGGTGCCGGTGGATGGGGAGATTATCGAGGGACGCTCCTCCCTGGACGAGTCGATGGTCACCGGTGAGAGCATTCCCGCAACAAAGGGGGCTGGAGACACAGTCATCGGCGCTACTATCAACCAGACAGGCTCCTTTCGCTTTCGCGCTACCAAGGTGGGCAAGGACACTATGCTTGCCCAGATCATCCAGCTGGTGGAGCAGGCCCAGGGTTCCAAGGCGCCTATTCAGCGGTTGGCCGACGTGGTGGCCAGCTACTTCGTGCCTGCGGTGATGTTCATCGCTATCGCCACCTTCATAGTCTGGTTCCAGTTCGGCCCGGACCCGGCTTTCACCTTTGCGCTGGTCAGCGCCGTGTCAGTGCTCATCATCGCCTGCCCCTGCGCGCTGGGTCTGGCTACGCCCTTGTCCATCATGGTGAGCACTGGCAAGGGTGCCCAGAACGGCATCCTGATACGATCGGCGGAGGCGCTCGAGACGGCCCACAGGCTTCACACTCTGATTTTGGACAAGACCGGGACCATTACCCGGGGCAAGCCAGCCCTGACTGATGTGGTACCCATGGTGGATCTGCCCGAGGCCGATCTGATAAGACTGGTAGCATCGGCTGAGCGTTCGTCGGAGCATCCCCTGGGGCAGGCCATCGTAGAGGGTGCCGCCGAGCGAGGGATTCAGCTGGTCGAAACCGACGACTTCGAGTCAGTGACGGGAAAGGGTATTCAGGTGAGCGTGGACGGCCGGCAGGTGCTGGTGGGGAACCGGCGTCTACTGGCCGATGCAGGTATCGACACTACGGAAATGGAGCAGCGAGCAGAGGAGTTGGCGGAGCAGGGCAAGACGCCGATGTTCGTCGGCGTAGACGGCAAGCCGGGAGGCATCATAGCGGTAGCCGACACGGTGAAAGAGGGCTCAGCGGCAGCGGTGGCTACCCTCCAGGGACTGGGTCTAGAGGTCGTGATGATCACCGGAGACAACCCACGAACGGCCGAGGCCATTGCCAGACAGGTGGGCATAAGACGAGTCCTCGCCGAGGTCCTGCCTCAGGACAAGGCCCTGGAGGTGAAGAGGCTCCAGGGTGAGGGCAAGGTGGTGGGCATGGTGGGTGACGGAATCAACGACGCTCCGGCCCTGGCCCAGGCGGACGTGGGGATCGCCATCGGCACCGGCACCGATGTGGCTATCGAGTCCTCGGACATCACGCTTATCTCTGGGGAGCTTCTGGGAGTAGTGACTGCCATAACCTTGAGCCGGTCCACCATGCGGAACATCAAGGAGAACCTGATTTTCGCCTTTGGCTACAACATAATAGGCATCCCCATCGCAGCCGGCCTGTTGTACCCCTTCTTCGAGATCACGCTCAGCCCCATGATCGCCGCAGCGGCTATGGCGCTGAGCTCCCTGTCAGTTACCATCAACGCCAACCGCCTGCGCACCTACCAGCGACCGACCCTGGCAGAGGCAGGCGCACTCGGGCGAGCGGTCAAGACAACAGTGGAAGTACCAAAACACGAACCCGTGAAGGAGGAAGTTATGACTGCAGTCGAAGATACGGCTAACGTCAAGGACGTCGTATGTGGGATGGAGGTTAACCCCAAGAACGCCGCTGCCCAGACGGAGCACGATGGGAAGACGTACCACTTCTGCTCGCACGATTGCCACGCCAAATTCATGGCGGAGCCTAACAAATACGCCCCTAATTAAGGGTCCGTTACCGGAAGCACGTCAGTCCTGGTGGTTCTTCGGGGGAGAACAACCATCGAACGGACTGCGCGCTCCAAAACGAAATCTCTTCCGAGCGACTCCCAGCACTCGGTGACTATGGACGCCAGGAATTCCCCGCGCCGCGTCGGCTGAGGCACCACGGCGTCACTCCACCACTTACCCCCCACTAACGCTGACCCGCTCCGTCGCATTCCACCTGGAACACGGAGCGGCGGTGCTGCTTGCTGCCTGAGACCAACACCTGCACGCTGAGCCCTAGTCAGCGATCAGAGCGAATGGGAACTTGATCCTTCGACCGGTCGGTCCACCCAGTGGGGTTCGAGCTATCCGCTGCCATTCCAAATCATTCCTACCAAAGAGGGCATCCGCTCTTACATATTCCCGAGCCAACATCGCGGGTGACGCGACTAAAAGATACCAACTATCTTACAGCCGACTCAAGAGGAACTCGTACACCAAGGTTGCGGCCAAGAGAGCTGTGACCTCGGCATGGTCATAGGCTGGGGCTACCTCCATGATGTCAAAGCCCACCACTGGTAGTCCTTTTAACCCCCTCATCAGGGCGAGCACCTCTTGGCTGGTGAATCCCCCCACTTCAGGGGCTCCGGTTGCCGGTGCGTAGGCAGGGTCGAAACAGTCTATGTCCAGCCTAATATAAAGGGGCTCGGTGGCTACACCTCGAATCATATCCAGCACCTCATCGATGCCAAGCCGTTGAGCATCCTCAGCGGTGACCACGGTTACATTTTGAGCCAGTACTCGGTCGAGGACGGATAAAGAAGCAGCCCCACGGATCCCAACCTGGATACACCGGTTGGGGTCTACAGTCCTCTCTTCCACAGCCAGGGGCTCCGGTTGCCGGTGCGTAGGCAGGGTCGAAACAGTCTATGTCCAGCCTAATATAAAGGGGCTCGGTGGCTACACCTCGAATCATATCCAGCACCTCATCGATGCCAAGCCGTTGAGCATCCTCAGCGGTGACCACGGTTACATTTTGAGCCAGTACTCGGTCGAGGACGGATAAAGAAGCAGCCCCACGGATCCCAACCTGGATACACCGGTTGGGGTCTACAGTCCTCTCTTCCACAGCCATGCGTACCCATGAGGTGTGGTTAGGACGCCCTGGAGGTGTATCCCAGAAATCTGGGTGGGCATCTAGGAGAAGCAGGGCGAGCGGACCAAATTTTCGAGCACAAGCCCGAGCGGCGCCCAGGCTCAACGAGTGATCTCCACCCAGACAAATTGGCAATACATTGGCATCCAGAATCTCTTGAATAGCTTGCTCGGTCTGGGCCTGCGCTTCCACCACATAATTGCGGTCTAGAGCTATATTACCGTAGTCAACGACCCGCAACTGGGAATAGGGTGGGCGGCGTTCTTGGGGGTCGTCTTGGTAGCTTCGCAGCAGGCCAGAAGCGTTGCGTATATCTCTGGGACCAAACCGGGCTCCAGGGCGTAATACAGTAGCTGCGTCAAAAGGCAGGCCTACAACCGCCACATCTGCGTCGCTCAAATCACGAGTGGCTGGTATCCCCATGAAGGTGTAGGGACCGCCCAAGTCTGCCTCTCCCTTTTGCCAGTCAGCACGGTCAGGCCAGACTTTGTGTTTCAAATATCCCCTCCACAGTTTCTACATTCCCAAGGCGTGTCATACAGCAGTTCATGGTTCCGGTAGCGCATCGTTGGCTGGGGAAACTAGATCTAGCCGGAATTCTCGATATCATGCTGCCTCGACCCAGGCAATGCACCATCCTCGACGAGAGCCAGGGTAGTATTGCTCACGGATGCCGTCAACCATCGCATCAAGCACACAAAACCATCTGTCGGCGTCGTGGACTGGCGTTCGATGGTAGCGCCGGAAGATGCGCCTCAGACGAACCACAAGGCTTGGAGCCGAGGTACTCGTCCTTGACGTGTGAAGGACGGCCCTTCGGATGTCTGCGATGCGCGCCTCTCGAACGTAACGTTCCGCCGGGCTTCACAAGTTGGGCAATCGCAGCCCCTCCTCTTTGCGAAAACCGGTGCCAGTACGGTCCCGATAATCTCTGCTGGCGTCAATCCGTTCTCAGCACCCTGCTGGAGCAACGCCTAGACCGTGTCCCGAGCTCTCTCAACCACAGCCTGCGAGACGGGCTCTTCAGCGACAAGATGGGAGACTATTCCACGCACCTCAGAGACTTGCTTCAGTTCGGTTCGTCGGCGTGGCGGTGCAATGGCAGTGTCATACGTGGGTTTCTGACGATGTGGTTCGAGGGATTCAATATCGCGTGGGCTCTTCGCGCCGATTTCAGAAGGGCCTGCCATACCGCGCTCCCCCAATTGGACGAGGGCCAGGTCGATAAATAGGTCCATCACGGCGTCACCACTCTGTCTTTCGCAAGATCGGTTGTATTGCCGATGTCGAACGGGGTCCATGGCCGTACGCTAAGAGTGATCAGACACAGCCTGCCGACTTAGAGTCAGCGAGGAGGGCAGAATGCTAGGCAGACTAATCAACACGATCAGGCACCTCGGAGGTTCGTCCGATCTGGACTCGTATGTAATCAATCTTCACCGCAAAAATAGGTCAGCGGCTCCGACTAGGGATGAGGCGAGAAGGGACTATGCCGCGGCCATTCGGGTCGCAACGCCGTGGGGCCGTTTCTAGGCACGTCACGCGCATTCGTGACACCTATCAGCCAAGTTATCGATATGGCCAGAAGGGTGATCTGCAAGTCGATAGAGGTCTCGGGCGACAAGCTCGAAGTCACGACCCTTCGCGGTGAGACGTTCGCGTCCCGCAAGGGAAGAGGGTAAAAGCATAGTGGAACTCTTGGACAGGGGGGGAGTGGACCGCGTCGCCAACGGTCTCCAGATCACCCTCAAGGTCTCCACCGACCGTCTAAAATGTTCCCGACATAACAACTGATCGCCGCGCCCAATGCCGATGGCGACACCTAGGCCAGTCCTTGGAACAAAATGGCGACGCACCTCCTCTCTAGTTATGAGAGGCAAAGAACTGTACAGCGTGGAAGCGAATCACAATGAAGCACAGAAATCAGGAGGAACACGAAAAGAGCAGGATGGAAGGTCTCGCAGCAATCCTTGGCGTTGCGGTGCTGATGGTCGTCGTAACGGCATGCGGAAATGGAGCTGAACCGACTTCCCTCAGCGATGAGGTGTCGACCCCGGCTCCGGGCCAGCTCTCCGAGTGGTACAGAGATGCCCAAAAGGTGGTGTGGCCGATCGATGGAGTCGACTCCTCAAATATTGACGAAAGGCGCAACCGCATCGTCTTCGGCGTCCAAACCAGCTACGTAGCCCAGCAGGCACGCGAGGCATTGGCCAAGACCAGCGTCCCTGAAGAAGCGGTCGTCTTCGAAGTTGCGCCGAAGAAAAGGCTGGACGACCCACCCGTTCGAGTCGATACGTCGATCGGCGTCAGTATTTCACTGGAGTTCGAGCGGACAGTCCAGGTGGGGCAATCTGTCTCGATAGAGGTGGTGCTAACCAACAAGGGTAATGGCGCCGTAGAGTTCGGACACGGCAGTCCGTTCCACGAGAACGTGATGATCTTCACTTCCGATGGAGACCAGGTCTGGACGAAGCTTCGCGGTCCGTCGGACGGCGTCGCCGGAAGTACGAGGCTACAGCCAAGCGAAACGGTCAGGCTGCAGACACTCTGGAATCAGCGTGACCAGGATGGGTTCGAGCTGCCGGAGGGACGCTACCTGGTCCGCGGCACGGTTCGAATCGTCGATGACCTTGGTGACGATGGCCCCTTCTTCAGTGGAATGGACTTGGCCACGGAGCCCTATGAATTGATCATCCAACCATAGATGACGCACTTCGAACTCTGCGTTGATGGAACAAAATGCGGCCGCGCACCCAGCCGTATACCGTCTACATAGTGAAAGGGTAAGCGCAAAGGCACATGCACCTCAATGCGCACACGCAGACTCACAGGAAGAAAATAAGCAGGAACACGAAAAGAGCAGGATGAAAGGTCTCGCAGCAATCCTTGGCGTTGCGGTGCTGATGGTCGTCGTAACGGCGTGTGGAAATGGAGCTGAACCGACTTCCCTCAGCGATGAGGTGCCGACCCTGGCCCCGCCCACAGAGATCTCTCTCACCCAGGTTATCGCCATGGCCCGAACGGGTGAACTGCAGTCGATAGAGGTGTCGGGCGACAAGCTCGAAGTCACGACCCTAGACGGCAAAACGTTCGCGTCCCGCAAGCCCGAGGGCATAAGCATAGTGGAACTCTTGGACCGGCAGGGAGTGGACCACATCGCCAGTGGTCTCCAGATCACTGTCAAGGGTTCCACCGCCCGGGAGAGAGGCTCCACCTCAGCCGGCCAGACCGCGGTAACGCCGACCCCCACGGCTGCTACTTTAACCCATACTCCTGCCCCCGCAATCACGGTCATTCAGTTCGGTACCCCACTTTCTGACTTTGCCAGTGGTGTGGCGATAGATGCGGCAGGCAATGTGTATGTAGTAGGAACGATACAAGAGGAAGCCCTTCCCGGCCAGACCGGTTTGGGGGATCTTGACGCCTACCTGCGGAAGTATGACGGCCAAGGGAACGAGGTCTGGACACGACAGTTCGGAACCCAGAGTGAGGACCATGCGACCGGTGTGGGGGTAGATGGTGCAGGCAACCTGTACGTGGTGGGCTTAACCCGCGGCGCCCTTCCCGGTCACACCGGTTTGGGGGATGTTGGTTATGACGCCTACCTCCGCAAATATGACAGTGGAGGGAATGAGCTCTGGACACGACAGTTCGGCACTCCCCAGTCCGATCATGCCTCGGATGTGGCTGTAGGTGGTAGAGGCAATGTGTACGTGGTGGGCTTTACCTTTGATGACTCTCTTTCTGGCCAGGCCGATTTGGGAGGGGGTGACGTCTACCTGCGCAAGTATCACAGTGATGGGAATAAGCTCTGGTCACGACAGTCCGGCAGCCGAGATCTCGATATGGCCAATGGTGTGGCGATAGATGGGGCAGGCAATGCGTACGTAGTAGGAGAACAGGGAGGCATTCCCGGTCGGCCCGGCGTGGGAGAGAGTGACGCCTACCTCCGTAAGCATGATGGCGATGGGAACGAGTTGTGGACCCGCCAGTTCGGCAGCCAGAGTCGTCCTTCTACCAGCGGTGTAGAGGTAGATGCTGAAGGCAACGTGTACGTGGTGGGCTCAGCCTCTGGCTCCCTTCCCGGCCAGACCCATCTGGGAAAGAGTGACGCCTACGTACGTAAGTATGACGGCGATGGGAATGAGCTCTGGACACGACAGTTCGGCAGCCGAGGCTCCGACATGGCCAATGGTGTGGCGATAGATGGGGCAAGCAACGTGTATGTGGTGGGCACGACAAGACTCTCCCTCCCCGGCCAGAGCAATATGGACCCCGTCACGGGCGGGTCTGACGTCTTTATACGCAAATATCATAGCGATGGGAGTGAAGTCTGGACAAACCAGCTAGGCACCCCGGAACGGGATGCGGTCGCAGGTGTGGTGGTGGATGGTGCGGGAAGCCTGTATGTCGTGGGCTCCACCGAGGGCGCCTTCGCCGGTAAGACCAGCTCGGGATCGTATGACACCTTTGTTCTGAAGATGCCGGATGCCCCTCTGCTCACGATGACACCCCCGGGTGCGGCAGCGGACCTTATCCCTGGTGTGACACCTGGGACCACACTCACCCCAGTCCAGCGGCTGGCTTCAAGGCTCTCCGTTATGACGTTAGCCGTTGCCATGGCTCGAGAAGGGCATGGTTTTTTCGATAACTTTCTCCCCTGCGTCCGTCGGGGCGTGATTAACTACTACAGCACCGATGACAGCCGACGCGCCACCTTCAGTAGCTGTGATCTGGGGGATGGAATTATTGTCCACGGGCGTGGCGCACTGAAACTGGTCGGACTAGAGCGCTCCACAGAAAACGGAATAGAGAGGATAACCATCTCCAGAAGTTTCTGGGATGGGGAGCTGATGGCAGTCATAGATGGTGAGACAGAAGTCCAGATTAACGAATTTGAAATAGCCTCTGTTGAAATGCAGCTCAATCACGGGGAGGGAAGTACCTCTGACAGGTTGCAGCTGGATTCGCTGACGGTTACGTTGCTAGGAGAAACGATGAGGGTGGACGATGAGACCCTGATCTCTCAGCTATTCGACACGTCTGCCATGGACATTAATTCGATCCCCAATCCCTCCAAGTCACTGTCCGCCCTGACGGAATCGGATATGAAGCGACTCGCCTATGGCCAAGCACCCTTTCTGTTTTCGCTTCTCCTTAACGAAGCTATCGAGAGCCAGAGAGGAGACCACACCCATGAGTACCCCTGTGGCACCAATGTGGTTACTCACAACCTGGAAGACCAGTCCACACAGCTCGACAACACCTGGAACAACTGTGACTTGACCAGCAGCGGCTTGTTTATGGATGGGACTTTCAGTTTGGAGGGAGACTTCGATGAAAAGAAGATGGCGATAATCATCGAGGGAGACCTGACCATTGGCGGCGGTATTCCTAAAATCACCATAAGAAGATATGAATGGTCCATTGAAGGGGCAACTTCAGTGCTTGGCCAGGTCCGTATCTCGGGAAAGATCTACGGGGAGGTCGATGAGCGATCATTCAGCTTTGATCTCATCGTCGATGACTAAAAGTTTCTGAGTAAACCCAAGTAGTCCCCTCCGACCGAGGTCCACCCACTGATGCTAGTAAGCCCGGGCTGCATCCGCCGCTTAGCTCTTACCCCGATTTATTGAGCACATACTGCGCGAGTTACTCTGGTGTTGCCACATAACGGCTGCGAGCTGAGCGGCCCGGCAAAACTGGTCCCAACCGATTTGGTCGCCGAGGCCGGGTCCGCTCCGGCGAGTGGTTACGCTTCTCACCTGGGCAGCGCTCCGAAAAGGGAGTGCGCTAACCAGGTACGGGGATGCGTAGTCTTGTGTGGCTCCGAAAAGAAATCTTTTTGGAGGCCGGAAAGGGTAAAATCACCCAGTTCTGGGGCCATGACAACCGGCAGTCATCGGCAGCAAACACTTCGCTATGAGGGACTAGTACGTCGCTTATACCACCGTCGGTGCTGATCCCATCGCAGCCTTAGGTCGCGTCGAGGACGCCGCGGACCCGGGGCGTGGAAGTGAAGGTCTCTCGCAGTCCTGAGTCGGCGGCCTGGTCCGCGATATACTCGATAACGCCGCGGGCTTCGCGACGAAGGGACGCGGCCTCGGCTGCGTTGTCTCGCTCCTCCTCGAGCTCCGCCAGGTTGGCAAGGACCGGCCACAGGCTCCGCCTGGAGCCCTGCCGTTCGGCCTCCGAGCGGGCCTCGGCCAGCGAGGCGAGAGCCTCGTCGGTGCGACCCAGGCCCCGTAGCGCCTCGCCTCGTGTCCGCAGTACGTCGGGCAGGTAGCAGCGCATCTCCCTATCTCGCATCCTGCTCAGGTCGTCGTCTGCGAGGGCGAGCACTCCGGCGAAGTCGCCCCAGGCCAGCCTGACGCCTCCCTTTATCAGGGTTCTGAAAACGACCGATATGCCCAGAAATTCCATGGCTATTTCCGGGCTCAGCTTCTCCGCCTCCGCCAGGTAAGCCTCCGCCTGTGTCAGGTCACCACTCAACATATGCAGATAGGCGGTGGCCCCGAGCAGTAGTCCGCGGAGCAGCTTTTCGTCGACCTGGTGCTCGGTGGCGTCGAGTCTGCCGAGTCCATCGGCGGTAATCTCGAGCCCCCTGGACCAATCGCCTAATTCGCCGTATGTCCAGGCAACGATGGGCCGTATCATTGCCGCCACCGCCAGCCCCCCCTTCTCTCCCAGGGAGAGGGCCTCCTCTAGGTAGCCGATGGACCTAGAGACCTCGCCGCGCTCGAGGAGTCCCGGGGCCACGACGAACAGGCTCGTGGCCTCGCCCCAGGGGTCCCCGACCGAGCGGCTGACCTTGATGGCCTCTTCCGCCACCTCCACTGCTTGGTCTAGCTCGCCGCCGGTGAAATAGAAGTCCGCAGAGGTGTTGAGGTTGTCCGCGAGCATGGGCATGTTGCTCAGGTCCCGCCACAGGTGACGAGCCTCCTCCAGGGCCGACCAGGCGTCCGCTTTACGGCCGGAGGCGAAGTAGACCCTGGAGATGTCGTTCAGGGTGAACGCGAGCTGCTCGCGTAGGTTGTGGTCTCGGGCGAGGGCCAGAGACTGCTCGCCGTAATCGATGGCGGCGACCGGGTCACCATCACTGAAGGTCTTCACGAGCATCAGGTTCCAGAGGGCCGTGGCCTCGGTCTGGTGGTCATCCAGTTCCCTAGCAAGGGCGAGGGTCTGCTTGGACACCGCTTCTCCCTTGACGGGGTCGAACCTGGAGGTATACGTCGAGAACACGGTCGCCTGGGGTAACAGTGCCGCGATCTCCAGCGCCCGGTCGCCACGCTCGCGGGCGAGTGCCTCAAGCTCCTCGTAGTTGGCGATGGCCTCGTCATGCTTGCCGAGCAGCCGGAGAGCCGTGCCGTTCCCAGCATAGAGGTGAATGAGATGTTGGTTCGACGCCCACGTCTGCCGGGTTAGCTCGATAGCCCGCGTGTACTGGATGTTCGCCTCCACGTTGGCGTAGAGACGCGCCGCGGCGTCGCCGGCGAGGGTGTAGTACTTCAGGGCCCTCTCGAAGTCCTGGCCCTCGTCGAAGTGGTGCGCCAGGCGCGATGCCTGCTCCTCGACGCGGTCCGTGAACAGCTCCTCGATGGCCTCTCCCACGCGTCGATGTAACTGGCGGCATCGCCGCTTGAGGATGGAGTTATAGGCCGCGTCGCGGGTCAACTCGTGGCGGAACATGTACTCGAGCTCGGGCACCCGCGCGGCTTCCCGAATCAGCTCGACCCGCTGCAAGGTGCTGAGCTGCCTCTCCAGCTGAGAGGCCGTGTCCGAGACAAGCTTGAGCACCTTGTAATGGAACGACCGGCCTATGACCGAAGCCATCTGCAAAGTGGAGCGCACTTCGCTGTCGAGCCGGTCGAAGTGGGAGGTGACAAGGGCCTGCAAGTTTTCCGGGATGGCGATGTCGTCGACCTCAGTTGCCGCTCGCCAATGCACTCCGGACTCGTCGCGCACGACCGCTCTGCTGTCTATCAGGGTCCGGACAACCTCCTCGACGAAGAACGGATTGCCTTCGGTCTTCTCCAGGATCAACCGCCTGAGGCGCGGCGGGAGGTCGGAGATGGCGAAAAGACTGGACACTAGGGTGTCGCTGTCGTCTCTGGAAAGCGGCGAAAGCGCAAGCTCGGTGTAGCGGTGTGGGTAATCGGTCTCGGCGAGCTGTTTGACTTGCCACGCGGGCGACTGGCGCTCTGGCCTGGTGGCGCAGAGAAACAGGATCGGCACCTCTTCGGTGAGCTGGAACAGGTGCTTCAGCAGCTCCGCCGAGGCCGGGTCGACCCAGTGCATGTCGTCGAATACCATCACCGTCGGCCTGTGGGACGCCAGTCGGCGCCAGATGCTGATCACGGCGTCGAAAAGCTCGCGCTTGAGTGCCTCGCCTTCGAGCCGGGGTCCTTCCGACTCGGAGCTTATGGCCAGCAGGATCTCGACGGCTCGCCTGGCCAGGACGTGAAGGTCCTGTGGATACCCCTCCGGCGACCGGGACAGCTTCTCCATGACGACGTCCTGGGAGTCGTCCTCTCGCAGGCCGAAGAGTTGCTGCAACCGCTGCTGGAACTGCCCGTAGGGCCGCGAGGTGTCGAAGGAGATGCCGCGGCTCTCGATCCATGGCGCCTGGCCGTTGGCGGCGCCCTGCCATTCGGCCCGCAGCTCGTCTATCAGACGGCTCTTTCCCAGGCCTGGCTCGCCGATCATGCAGATGATCTGGCCTCTTCCTTCCCGCAGCTCCGAAGCTATCCGTCGAAGCGTTTCGATCTCGCCATCGCGGCCGATGAGGGGCGCGCTGAGGCCCTCGATGCCTCGGACTCGGCCGGGCTCCGCCTTCGGTCCCCTGACCCGGAAGGCCGGCACCGGCTCGGCCTTGCCCTTGACCTCGATAGGGGGAAGCGGCTCGAAGTCGAAGAGGGGTTCGATCAGCGCGTAAGTGTTCTCTGTCACCTGGACGGTGCCCGGCTCCGCGGACTGCTCCATCCGCGAGGCCAAGTTGACGGCGTCGCCCATGGCGGTGTACTCGCCGGCGAACTCCGATCCGACCTCGCCCACCACCACCGGCCCGGTGTTTATGCCCACCCGCACTTTGAAGTCGAGGCCGTACTCCCTCGCTATCTGTTGTCCGAAGGTACCGACGCCTTCGACGATATCGAGGCCCGCCAGGACCGCGCGCTGAGGGTCGTCCTCGTGGGCGACCGGCGCGCCGAAGAACGCCAGTATCGCGTCGCCCATGAGCCGTGCCACGGTGCCCTCGTACCGTTCGATCGGCCCGGTCAGGTACTGGAAGGCATCGTTCATGATCTCGGCCCACTCCTCGGGGTCGAGTTGCTCGGCCATAGCGGTTGAGCCGGCCACATCGCAGAAAAGCACAGTCACCGTTCGACGCTCGCCCTGCATGGCGCGCCTGGAGCGGCCGGCTCCTCTCGCGTCGGGGGGCTGATTCATCCTTGTCTCCGTCAGGCCAGCGCGGCACCACACCCAGTTGCTACCCGGCTTGGGCCGGTCCTATTCTCGGATGCGCGGTGGCCTCGTGGTGTCCGAGTTGTGCTTGTTCTTGGAGCCGTCGCACCGGCCAACGTAGCGGCACACGCCATCGGTAGCCCCTGTGATCACCATTAAGCCGCGCTCCGTGCGGTGCCTAACTGGCAACCAGATACTTCTTGGGTATCTCGGCTCCCGCGGTGTACTGAAGCCTGCCCAGCCGCAACATCTGGTAGACGTTGACGCGGAACTCCGGATTGATGCAGGTGTGCAAATAGGCATCCTTTTCGGAGACGCCGTACTCCTCGACCATCCACTCCATCAGGTTCACGATGGCCGATTCCACCGCTACCTCCAGGGGCCTGAATGAGTAGAGCGATACGATGGACTCGGCCTTCTCCAGACGTACGAAGGGTATCTGCTTGTTCTTGATGACGCGGCAGCTAAACTCCAACTCAGCCCTAGTCTCGTCGGCGGGGCCGTAGAACTCAGTGTCGCCCTGGCTGGCGTGGACGTCACCGGCGTAGAACAGCGCTCCCTGATGGTAGCAGTTCAGGTAGCATTTGGTTCCCTCTTTCATGTCCCTGACGTCCAGGTTCCCTCCCCAGGGGCCTTGTCCGACCGCGCTTGTCTCCACTTCTCTGTCTGGCGCAACGCCGATGGTGCCGATCAGGGGTTGCAGGTCCCAGGAGACCTTGTCGTTCAGGATCCCCTTGCCGTCGCGGGTGGTGCCACTGGGCCCCGGCACATGCTTGATTATGTGAACGGCGGGACCGCGCAGCGATTGCCAGCGATAGGAGTCACCCAACGGCCCGGCGCCGGGTCTAAAGATAGTAAAGCCCTGCTCGTCCACGGTGATCCGCTCTATGGTTACCTCCAACAGATCTCCTCTTTCTGCCCCTTCTACGTAAACGGGGCCCCCAATAGGGTTCCCCTGGGGTGGAAAGAACTTTCGAGTCGGCAGGTCATCAATCATTGGGGCAATGTCGGGCGAGCGGATGAGGCCGGACCCCGCGTCTTCTGTCTCGATGGCGAAGGACTCACCTTGTTTGACTCGCAACAGAGGCTCGTCCCCGTAGTTGAACTCGTATTTCATGGCCTGGTCTCTGGTGATACGCTGCATTGATGGCCTCCTCAGGCGGGTAAGGCTGGCGGTCGGGATAGCCGGAGGAATATTTGAGGCTCATCACGGCCTCGAACAGACTCAAGTCGCAAGCTGAGGCGTGGTCCGCCTCGTGACCTTAGGTGACGTTAGCATACGACGGCCTCCCGAGGTGTCAAGACGTCGAGCGGCTTCGTCCCTGGTTCGGCTACCAGAGCGGACTTGCCACATCAACTCGGATTTCAGCCTAGCGGACGAGAGGAGGCGGCACGGGCTGGCGTGCTGTAGAAGTAGACAAAGCGCGCCAAAAAGGAATCCTTTTGAGTCGTAAGGACGGGCGTCGCAGGTCGGCATCGTCGTCGAGGACCATCACCAGGTGGGGATCGGCAAGGCGTTGACCTAGGTCGGGGCGTCCGAAGTGCTGAGCGAGGGCGGGGTGCCCTATTACTGGATCGTCGCCGGGAACGTGCGGTCCACATGCGGAGGGCGCTGTCGGCCGGGTTCTTTCCGCCGTGGGCGGACATCTACACGACCCTTGACGCTGCTCCGCGGGTTACCGAACGAGCGCCGGGGGATCGGCTTACCGGGGCCCTGGGAACGGCACGTCAACGACCTCTCCGGTGGCGGTGCCAAGCGTCCCAGATCCGGTTACGCCTTCCCGATCCTGAATACCTTGGTTCCGCAAGTCGGGCACGTCCCTTGGGTCGCCGGTCTCCCGTTCTTCATGGTGATCTGCTTAGGGTCGCTGATCTCCCTGGAGGTGCGGCATTTCATGCAGTAGGCTTGCATCGAGAACCCCTTCCAACTCCGGTGACTGTCTTGACTGACTGTCTTGACCTTCGCTTCGTCGATCCATTGCGTTTGGCGTTTCGGCAACGTACTCGTGAGTATGGTCGCTCCGCCTCTCACAGCTCTCGGCGGACTCCGGGCCATCCACAAGGGAGTCCTTTTGGTGCGCCTCATTCTAGGGGCTCTCCAGGGTAGGGAGCAAGCAGTCTCCCTTTTGGAGCATGGCCTACAACTGGATGTGGCAAAATTGGAGGAGGGTGCCGGCCTATCGCACGGGACTTCCTAGCGTTGAGGAAGGCTTAGGCCCTCAAGCGCGATGAGGATCCCGCGAAGGTTCTTCATTCGGCCATTGTGGCAGCGAGGTCTCGCCCAGAACGACGCGATTCACCAACTCACGAGTTGGCTCAAAGCCCCAATCTGTCCACTTGCGAGCATACCTGGCTTAACTTGAAACACATAAGACCGCAGATCGCCGCATCATCTGGTCGTGAAGGGCTTCATGAGGGCTCCAGCGCGGTACAGCCTTGCGCACAGTCTCATGGCCGCAATGCACTGACCGTACACACTCAATGCAGAGCCCATGCAAGCGCCATGCATCTCCGATGCAAGGAGGACGGTGCTCGGCCGCCGGCGAGACACGTATGGCGATGCCGCGAAAGGCCAGAAGGGCATCCTGCGAACGCTTCGTCGCGACACGGCCGCGATGATACCCGTGGCCAGCGCGCCTGCGGCTCAGCTGGTGTCGGAAGTGCGCTACTTATTCGTCACCTCAGCGCTGGTGACCTGCGAGGCCGTATCGAGATCGACGGGCCATTCACGATAGCATTACTATTACAGAGGCACCGCTCGCCTGACGAGGACGTTGCCCCGATAATGATGAGTGGACCATGGTGAACCAAACACCGAATGCCAGACAACGGGCAGCGATGAGACGTGCCGCGTTGGTGCAGGAGTTGTCCTTCGCATACGGTTTGGGGGACTACGAGCCTCCAGGCGCGGCTGAAGCGCGTGTCATTCGAGGCCGACAAGGCCGCTGGTCGGAGAACCAATTGAGCGACGAAGGTCGCGCTGTCCTCGGCGGATGGACGCTCCACGAAAAGCTTAAAGATGAAGCTATGGCGGGTTATATCGATTTCCGGCGCTCCGTCGAAGATGTCGTTGTGGAGCACGCCGATACCTGGCTCCTGTGGACGGAACGCGTTGGTGACACCGAGGGCGCCAGACGGTGGGCGGTCATAGAGACGGGCGAGCCGGAACACCCTGACCTAGATAGTCTGAAGAGGAGTCTGTCCGAACTGCGAGAGGTGTTGGTCCATTGGAAGCTAGCGCCTCCGACGGGAGCCGCACCCATCCTCGGGTCCTTCGGCGCCGCCGTCGCCCGGGGAATATTCGAGGCCCAGCGGACATATGGTAGGGCGAAGCCGTCCAGACTGATTGCTGTCCCAGGGCTCGGGGGAGGCTCACTCCTCCAGGGGCTGGCCTATGCGGCATCTACAAGCAGGGGCAGTGGCACGGAGCCTGACCTAGGGGAGTCGGCTGGCCCTCAGGTCGTGCTCCCTGGCCAAGGACGGGTCGGCCAGTACCAGATGCAGGACGCTCAGTGGTGGGTCCTCCTTCGAATCGGTAATGTGGGACTAATGAAAGTGGCTTTCGGCGCCAACAAGACCTACCAGGAAATCCAGCGCAGCGTCCAGATGACCGACCAGGCCCTGGGCCTCGAACCAAAGGGTCGCTGACACGGCCAGGCGCCGAGTCCAGGTCCTGTCCAGTCACGTCGAACTCCGCGGCACTGTTCGCCGGGGCCGCAGCGGTCGAGCAGCCTCAGTTTTAGGCTGGAGCCGGCAAGTCTCCTGGCCCCGAGTTCCCGGTCCCCGAGAATGGGGCGGATCTGCCCGTTGCGGCCATTCGAGACCGCCATGTTGACATGGGTTCGTCGTCACATGGTGCTTGTTCATGGGCGCCCGACTCTGACACGCCTGCGAAGCGGGCACCCTTCCCGAGCGCACCATGGTCTACTCACCTCCGAGCTCCAGATTTCTTAACAGACCACGCCCCCTGACTTGCCCTTATCTGGCTTCGAGCCCCGATGAGGGCGGCTAGGCCGGCGTCAGGCTGACCATCCACAGCGCGGTCGCCCGCCGGCTCGCGAGTCCCTCGTCTCACCCCGTCATCAGGACGAACGTCCTTGCCGCGCAACAACTCTCTTGACCTTCCACCACTTTTGCACGTCCCAACGCCTATCGTCACTCGCACCGCGCCGCAGTGGGTGCGAGGTCTGCGACCCGGCTGACCGGCAGCGATCGGCGCAGCCGAGGCCTGCTATGCGTCGCCTCGAAATGAGCGCTTTTTTACTGCACACCCTCGATCCGCTATCTGGAATGCTGAGGACGTAGCCAAAAATCCCGGAGGTAAGGAGCGACTCGGTTATGGGATTCCTCCGTCTGTTTCGAAGGTCGAAGGCCAATACCGTCAAAGGTCAACCGGCGTACCAGGGGAAGTCACCGTTCCTGGTCGCCCGACAGCAGGAGGAAGACCGGTACCTGGAATGGTTCGGCCACCAGCAGGACTTGATCGGTCGGCTTCCGTGGTTCGGCGAGAGGATCTCCCCCGTGCGCGCGAGGGGGAGCCGCGAAAAAGGCCAGGCACTGACGGTGGAGGACGAGGAGCGAGTCCTACTGTCTTGGCTGGCCGGCGGCTCGAGAAGCCAGATGGCGGTGCGAGCAGGGGTAAGCCGGCGGACCGTCTACAACCTCGTCCATCGCGTGATCTACGAAACGGAGCCACAGGCAGCCCTGTTCAAGTGGTACGAGGCAGGGCTATACGCGTGCATGAGTGTACCCCGGTTTGAGCTTGTATCGAGGTCCGGCAATCCCGACCTGGTTTGCCTGATCTGTCACCAGTCGTCGGCAAGTACTGCGGGCCTCCCCATCGTGACACGGTGGCGGGCGAGGTCTTCAGTCCACAGCCCTCCCGGCTTGACCCGACACAGAGGGAGCTGACGGCCCGAGAGCTCCACGCCCACTTGATACTTCATTTCTGGCTCGAAGACGACCCCATCGATCGCAAGGCCTTCCGTTTAGGATCCAGCGCGTGGGAGTACGTGCCACGCCAGACACTCCAAGCGGTCGAGAAACAGCAGTACGTTCGGCATGTCGTGACGCAGCCTTGTTTCGAGGGGGCATGCCCCGAGAAGTGGCGGCGCTGGCGCCGTGATGTCCTGGTGCGGGCCAGAGGGTCTAGCCCGCCTTCACGACCCGTGTGCGAGCACGATCGCGGCGGTGACACTGCAGCCAGGGGTGACCGCTCCCTCCCAGGCCGTGGGACTCAAGAACCCGGACCGGCTGACGTCTAGCAGGACGGCAAATCAGATGACAAACAGATCCGGATGTGCAAGCGACGCCGTGAGATCCCGATGCAGGACGGCGAAGAGGGGTATGCCTGCCTCAAGCATTGCCATGGCTCCGGATCCACCAATCCTAGTGTCGCGCAGCGACCCAACGCCTAGAGCCCGACCTTAACGTGGCCCATCGAAAGCATAGCAAACAGCCCCCAGCGGCACCTGTGGTGGCCGTGAAACTCACGACCGTCGTGCGACCTGACTCTACTGAGCGGCTAAGACAGGTATTCGACATGTTGCTGGCGGCCGCGCGTAAGGATCCCCATACCAAGGGTCATATCAAGAAGAGGCGTGAATCGAAGTGACCACGACACCCAGCCATGTTGTGGCGAGATCACGTGTTTATCCACTGATGCCTCAAGGTGTATAATAGTTCTTATGAACGAAGAACACTTCGTCTACATCTCCACCGCGATGGCTGGCCGAATGCTGGGGATCAGCCAGGAGGCGGTGTCGCAGAAGATACGGCAAGGCCGGCTGCCCGGAGTACGCATCGGGCGAACTTGGGCGATACCGAGGGACGCCGTGATAGAGTTTGCCAGAGACTACGTCAAGGGTCCGGGACCTCGCGGGAGAAGGGAAAACTCATGAAGCGCACGGCAATTTACGCCAGAGTCTCCAGCGACAGGCAAGAAAAGGAGGCTACCATCCAGAGTCAGCTCGAGGTCCTGCGCGACTACGCGGCCTCCAGAGGATGCGTAGTTTCAGCCGAGTATCTGGATGACGGCCATAGCGGGAGTGTTCTTGTCCGGCCTGGGCTGGACGCCCTGCGGGACGCAGTCTCGTCGGGTGAGGTGGACGTAGTCTTGATCCATTCACCCGACCGCCTTGCCCGAAAGGCGCTGTACCAGCATCTGGTGCTGGAGGAGATGGAGCAGGCCGAGGTTCGGGTAGAGTTTGTCAATCACCCCGTGGACGACAGCCCCGAGGGGAAGATGATGCTGGGCATGCAGGGGTTGTTTGCTGAGTACGAGCGCGCCAAGATCACGGAGCGAACCCGTCGCGGCAAGCTCCACCGTGCGCGGGAAGGCGCTCTCGTCGGGGGCCACGCACCATACGGCTACAGCTGGGTAAAGCGCAGCGACCAGGGCAGGGCACGGCTTGAGATCTACGAGCCGCAGGCCGCCGTGGTGCGAGAGATGTACCGCTGGTTAGTCGAAGAGAAGCTCAGCACCCGGGCCATCGCCAGGCGCCTTACCGAGGCAGGTGTGCCCACGTCAAGGGGCGCTGTGCAGTGGCAGCCAACGGCCGTGTTTCGCATAGTGACCAACCCGGCGTACAAGGGCCAATACCGCTATCGTCACTCCCAGGAGGAGGACATTTCCATACCGGTTCCAGCAATCGTCACTGAGTCAACATGGGACTCCGCTCAGCACCAGTTGGAGCTCAACAGCCAGTACTCCAGACGGAACAACAGGCGCAACCAATACCTGCTGCGTGGCCTAATTCGCTGCCCGCGATGCAGCGGAGCTTACACAGGCCACTCACGAGGTGGCTATCGTGGCTACAGGTGTAACCGGGCGCATTGGGCATCGTCTTCAACAGGAAAGCGCTGCTCTCCTGGCGCCATTCCGGCTCAGCCTGTGGAGGACGCTGTATGGGAAGCAGTCAAGGAGGCCCTAGAGCGGCCGGAGCTGCTAGTCGAGGAGTATGAGCGACGATTGAGGGATACCGGTTCGGCTGACGATTCGGAGCTGGAGCAAAGGCGAGTAGGCCTGGCGCAGAAGCGTATCAAAGCGCGAGAAGACAGGGTCACCGACGCCTACTTAAAGGAAGCGATGGATTTGGCCCGTTACAAATCAGAGATGGGTAAGCTCCGGCAGGAGCACGAAGGGTTGGAACGAATCCGGCGAGAGATTGAACGGCGGCAGGTTGTCGAAGAAGAGAGCCGTGGTGCCCTGGAGCATCTGACGCGGTTTTGCGATGAGATCTCCACAGGACTTGACAATCTGGCCTTCGAGGAGAAGCAACGATTGCTGCGGCTCGTAGTTGAAAATATCGCAGTCGACAATGGCGTTGCCCGAATCGACACCGTGATCCCGGTGAGTCCCCAGCTCGGAGAATTGCGTTACGTTCGTGGTGAGCCCGTCGAACCACGAGCGAGAATGAGGCACGCTCTGGTTGGCAAAGCAACCCCGGACTTAAGTCCGGGGTTACCTAGCCCTCAGCGGCCTCACCCATCGACTAGCTCAGGGCGAACGGTATTCCGCTACGGTTCGCGGTGAGCCTTCGACTGACTCAGGACAGGCCTGTGGAATCAGGAAGGACTCCTAGGTCACCGCTCCACGCCGATGGTCACGCCGACGCCATCGATCTGGTGCTCCTCGGCGTAGGCGCCCTCGGGCGGCCCATCCGCGACCAGCTCACGGGACAGAGTCTCCTGGCGGATGTAGTCCCCGTGAGCCGCAATCACCCCGTCTAGCTCGGCGCTCCCCTGGTAGAAGGTCGTGATGTGGTCCGCGATGTCGAAGCCGGCGGAGCGGCGCATGTTCTGGATGCGGTGGACCAGCTCCCTGGCAGTACCCTCTAAGGCCAGCTCCTTGCTGACGGCAGTGGTCACTGCAACGGCGTAGCCGCCATCCGAGGCCGCCTCGTAGCCTTCCACGGGCGTCTGGGTAATCAGCAGCTCGTCCGGCAGCACAGAAACCCCGGCCAGCTCGACCGGCGTGCCTGATTGAACCGCACGGGCGACATCGCTGGCATTCGCTGACGCGAGAGCGTTCCCAATTTCGCCTACCTTCGCCGCATACTTGGGACCCAAGATGGGAAGATTGAGTCGCACCTCGAAACGGATGACCGCTCCAGTTTCGCTGGCCTCTCTGATCCGCCTGACGTTGAGCTCGTCCTTGAGCTGCTCCTCTATATCAGGGACATAGCGTCGCTCCGCGTCCGTCGGCACGCTGACGACGGCTTCCTCCAGAGGCTGACGCACCTTGATGCCGGCTTTGCTCCGGGCGGCTCGGCCGAGGCTGGATATGCGCATCGCCAGACGCGTCGCCTCCGACAGGGGCCTGTCGACCCGCGACCCGTCGGCCTCGGGGTATGACTCGAGATGGACGCTCTCGGAGCCCCCATCGACGGATCGGGCCAGGTTCTGATGCATAGCCTCGGTGACGAACGGCATCAACGGCGCCAGTAGCTTCGTCAGGGTGACCAGGCACTCGTACAGCGTGGCGTAGGCCGACAGCTTATCCTCGTCGGCGCCCTCACCCACGACGCCGCTCTTCCAGAAGCGGCGCCGGCTGCGACGCACGTACCAGTTGGACAGGTACTCGACGAACCGCTCGGCGGCGCGTGAGGCTGTCTGTGGCGCGTAGTTTTCGAGCCCCTCGGTGACCTCCATGACGAGGCTGTCGAGCTCCGACAGGATCCAGCGGTCCAGCTCGGGCCTCGCCTCGTGGGGCGGCGCCGGCGTTGCAGGATCATACCGGTCGATGTTCGCGTAGGTCACGAAGAAGGAGTAGACGTTCCATAGCGGAATGATGAACTGTCGGCGTGCCTCGTCCGCGGTGCCGTAGCCGAAGTTGAGGTTGTCCTCCGGAGTGTGGCGGGCAAAGACCCACCTCATGGCGTCGACTCCCATCCGGTCGGCGGCGTCCTCGAACCATATCGCGTTACCCTTGCTCTTGTGCATCTCTTCGCCCTTCTCGTCACGCATAAGGGCGTAGCTAAAGACAGCGCGACAGGGCTCTGAGTTTGCAAGCACGGTGCTCATGGTTAGCAGCGAATAGAACCAGTTGCGGAACTGGCCGGGGAAGCTCTCTGAAATCCAGTCGGCGGGGAACCATTGGCGCCAATAGTCCCGGTCGTGGCGGTATTTCAGGGTCGAGAAGGACACAATTCCCGCGTCGAGCCACGGGTTCCCTACGTCTCGAATCCTGGAGACGGTGGCGCCGCACTGAGGACACGTGAGTCTGACGGCGTCGATCCAGGGCCGGTGCGGCGAGTGGCCCTCGAACTCCTCCCATCCTTCGACGGCCCGCTCCTTCAGCTCCTGCTCGCTCCCCATGATCTCGAAGCCTCCGCACTCCTCGCACTTGTAGATGGGCAGCGCCAGGCCCCAGTACCTCTTCTTGGAGATCATCCAGTCGTCCATGTTGTGCAGCCAGTCCAGCTCGCGCTGCAGGCCAAACTCGGGAATCCAGCGTATGTTCCTGGTGACGTCGGCTATCATGTGGCGGAGCTCGTCCATCGAGATGAACCACTCGTCCACGAGGCGGAACACCAGCTCGGAGTCGCAACGCCAGCAGACTGGATATCGATGGGAGTAGTCCTCCAGGTGGTAGAGGACGCCCTTCTCCCGAAGGCTGCCGTAGATGAGGTCGTTGACGTCGTATACGCTCATGCCCGTGAGCCAGTCGAACCCATCGACGAAGTCGCCGAGCTCGTCAAGCGGCGCGATGGTAGCTAAGTCGAACTTCTTGCCGAGCGCGAAGTCTTCACGGCCTGCTCCGGGCGCGATATGCACGATTCCCGTGCCCTCTGTCTCGCTCACATCGTCCCACTCGATGACCCGGTGCTCCACGCCTTGCTGGGCGGAGAACTCGTCGAAGGGGCCGCGGTAGCGGACTCCCACCAGGTCGCGCCCCGGCACCCTGTCCACCACCTCGTAGTCTCTCTGCAGCACAGACAGACGGTCCTCGACGAGATACAGGAGCTCGTCGTCTTGCCTGACCTTCGCATAGGTCCTGTCGGGGTGGACCGCCGCGGCGACGTTCGAGGTCAGCGTCCAGGGGGTCGTGGTCCATACCAGGAGTGACTCCCGAGATGTGTCTGCCGTCAGTAGCGGCAGGCGCACGAACAGCCCAGGGTGAACTATCTCCTTGTATCCCTCGGTGACGATCTCGTGCTCCGACAGTCCGGTGCCGCACCTCGGGCACCACGGCATTACGTCGGTGCCCTCGTATATCCACCCCTTCTCGTGGCACGTCTTCAGAAAGTGCCAAATGGTGTAGTTGTTCTCGTCGTCCATCGTATGGTACGAGTCATCCCAGTCCATCCAGTGAGCCAGCCGGATGGACTGCTCCGTTATCCTGTCCGAGAATTTTCTTACCCTCTGCTTGCAGAGCTCGACGAACTTATCGATGCCGAAAGTCTCGATGTCGCGCTTGGATGAAAAGCCCAGCTCTTTTTCGACCTCGACCTCTATCCACAGGCCCTGGCCGTCAAACCCGTTCTGGTAGCGCTGACGGTATCCCTTCATGGTCCGATAGCGCAGGAACAGGTCCTTGTAGCTGCGGCCCCACGCGTGGTGCACTCCCATCGGGTTGTTGGCCGTTATCGGTCCGTCGATGAAGGAGAAGCGACGCTCGGACTTCTCGTTGCGCCGCAGGTACTTGGCCATGATGTCATTCTCGCGCCACCAATCCAAGGTCTCACTCTCCATCGCTGGGAAGTCGACCTTCGAGCTCACCGGCTGGAACATTTTTGCCCCGCTCCTCGTAGGTTGTGTCACAAAACAAAACTCCCATCCTCGAAGGGACGGGAGTTTCCGCGGTACCACCCTTGTTCCCCGACCCTTCTCGAGAAGGGTCGGGACTCTCTTGCCCCGCTAACGGTGGGAGACTCCGGCGGAGCCTACTGGGGACGCCAGAGCGTGGCGCGCCGTTCGGGCCGCGGCTCGGGAGGGATTTTCGCCGGGCGTCTCGCGTCTGCTCCCACCCTACCAGACTCGCTGGGCGAGCGTACCCCGGCTACTCGTCTCCGTCTTCGCCTTTCACCAACCTTATTCCAACGTCATGCCTGTGTCAACGAAGACGGCTTCGCTCTGCCAGTCAGCCTAGCGAGGTTGCAGTAGCTACTCTGCTTCACCTAACAAGTGGCAGCTCGACAAACACTCTGGGCGGATTTTGATTCAACTGGGATGAGTTGCATGCCCGCTCCGCCGTAAGCCAATGACTGCTGAGACAACAAGCGCAACCGCCGCGGGGAAGTAGAACAGCCCGATGGAGGCGATTCCCACCGCGCAGAACAACAGCAGGAGGCCGGCTGCGACCCACAGAAGCACCCTGCGCTTTGCTAACCCGATACCTGCTGTCATAAGGACGGCTATCAAGGCCAGGGCGGTCAGTGCGACAGGCGCCAGCAGCAACGGAAGCATCCTGAGGCCGTTGACCTCGATGAGCGTGGCCGTGAAACGCGCTGGCTCGCTGGCGGTCCCACCAGGGGCCACGGCTGCGACCGACACACCCTGGTATACGGGTCCGAAGATCAGCCACAGGGCTGCAACCCACGTCAAGACGTGGGCAACCCCGGTTGAAATGACTCCCGCATCGCCGCGTCTCACGCTAAAGTCGTCATTGGGCTGCCCTGAGAGAGGGAGGCATGACTACACCACGATGCTTGGCGAAGTCCTAGCCCTCCAGCGTCGCCTCGACGCTGAGCTCGACGTTGCCCTTCAGCGCCTGAGAGATGGGGCAGCCGTCTTTGGCGGCCTCGGCTGCTTTGCCGAAGGCGTCGGCATCGGCGCCGGGCACCCGACCCCGGACCGTCAGCTGGCTCGACACGACTTTGAAGCCGTCGCCGACCTTGTCAAAGGTTACGGCTGCGTCCACCTCAAGCTTTTCGGGCGGCGTTCCGGCCCGGGCCAGCCCAGCGGACAGCGCCATGCAGTAGCAGCTGGCATGGGCCGCGGCCACCAGCTCCTCTGGGCTCGTGCGCCCTTCCGGCGACTCCGTGCGTGACGCCCAGGTAACCGGGAGCTGGCTGAACGACCTGCTACTCTCTGCGCTTACGACGCCATTGCCGGAGAGAAGGTCTCCGTTCCAGGTCGCGTGTGCTTGACGTACGGCTGCCATCGACTCCTCCTGACGTTGACTTCGATTAGCGAAAGCCCGGAGCATTTTCTGCTAAAAAGCGGCGAAAGGCAAGGTGAGAAGCGACACTAGGACCTGTTGTCGCACGCGAGGTCACCACCTATAATCGCGTCGTAGCCCCGCGTCCGGCGAGCACAGTTTTGATTCGAGTCGTTCCGAGGAGCCCGCCTGCGCCGGGCAGAACGGCACACAAGTCGGCCTTATACCAGAGGCAAGCGAGGAGATCGATGGCGGGACGAACAGCCGACGTGGTGGTCATCGGTGGCGGCGTTACCGGAGCCAGCACGGCCATGCACCTGGCCAGGCAGGGCGCGGGCAAGGTAGTGCTGGTCGAGAAGGGCCAGCTGGCCTCAGGCGCCAGCGGCAGGTCCGCGGCGATGATTCGCGAGCACTACCTCGACCCCCCGCTCGTGCGGATGGCCAGGGAGGCCAGCCGCGTTTTCCACAACTTCGCGGAGGAGATCGGGGGCGACGCGGGATTCGTCGAAACGGGACGGGTCCTGCTGTTCGGCGAGGTGGACCGGCGGGCCGTGGAGGCCAACGTCGCCATGAACCGAGAGCTCGGCGTCGAGATCTCTATCATTACGCCCGACCAGGCCCAGCAGATGCTGCCCCAGTCGGACATGGAGGGTGTCGCCATCGGGGTTTGGGAGCCGGAGGCCGGCCACGCGGACCCGGTCGCTACGACCCTGGCTTTCGCCGATGAGGCCCGGCGCCACGGCGCCGAGATTCTCACCCACACGCCGGTGACGGGGCTTCGAGTCGAGGGAGGCCGGCTCACCGGTGTGTCCACGGTGGACGGCGTCATCGAAACGGGCGTTGCGCTGAACGCCGCGGGCGCGTGGGGCAACCTCGTAGGCTCGGGACCCGGCGGGACGCTGCCGCTGCGACCGACCCGCGTGCAGGTGATTCAGCTACGACGCCCGCCCGCCCTCGAAACCCTGAGAACCAGCGTAATCGATCACGTCACGGGAGCCTGGCTCCGGGAAGACGTTGGGGGCTACACTCTGGTCGGAGGCGAGGCCCCCGAAGACGTGGAGGAGACCGTCAATCCCAACCAGTTTGGCCTGAGCGCCGACCAGGACGTGGTAACGCGATTCTGGCGTCGAGCGGCGATTCGATTCCCCGCGTTCCAGGGGGCCACCTGCCGTGGCGGATACGGCGCCATCTACGACCTGACGCCGGACGGCAACCCCATCCTTGACCGCTCGCCGACTGTGGAGGGGCTATACCTCGCCGTGGGGTTCAGCGGGCACGGCTTCAAGCTGTCGCCGGTGGTCGGGCGCATAATGGCGGAGTTCATCATGGAGGGACGGGCCCACGACCACGACATCAGCCTGTTCCGGCTAGGCCGTTTTGAGGAAGGAGACCTCCTGCTGCCCGAGCACCCCTACGCGGACCGTCCGCACCACTAGCCAGTCTACACTGGGTCCAAGCTTCGTTCAGGCCTCATCCGCATTGGTCGACAATCAATCGGGGAAGTAGCTATAATCGAGCAGGACTGCGAGCTGCGGGCGATCAACCCCACGCATGGTCGACACCACAGGGCATGGGTGTAGCCGTGCAGCGATTCGATGCCGAGGTGGTGGAATTGGTAGACACGCAGCGTTGAGGGCGCTGTGGCCGAAAGGCTGTAGGAGTTCGAGTCTCCTCCTCGGCACCACCCATCCCACTTCGCGGTCTGTGGCCGCGTTAGCCTCTTGCCACCCCGTCTCTTGCCGACATTTTGCCGACATCCCATCCGCTGGTTAATGCCAGTGAGGTCCGGGTGCCGATCTAGCTGCGAATAGGTGAGCTTCCCAAATATGGCTTGACGGGGGCCAACGTGCGGGGTCCTGCGTATACCCGCGCCCGAGGGCGTGTTACTGGGAGTATGTAACAAGACCCTCACGGACTTCTAACTAGCTTTAGTTGTTGGGACGGAGTGGTGTCGTGAGCCCAGCTGAGCGTGCGTCAGGGGGTACCTCCCCTTAGGCTTAGGGGGCCGTACCCTGCTCCGGAGCACCTAACAAGCCTATCCTAAAAACTGATGAGCCGGTCAGGAGCCCGCCACACAGCTGGCGAAACGACCTAGGAGGAGCAGCGTGACCGGAGTGTAACAGTCGACGCGACCAGGCGGGATTCAGTCGTCTGGTACCGGGATCCGTCTCAGGTGCCCAGTTGGTCTTGTTGGCGAGGTCGGTGACGTCTCATTGGCACTGCGAAAAGGCCGTAGGAAGCTGCGGGAGATACAGATACGGGCAGAGAGGAGACGGTCACCAAATGATAGTAGCCGGTTGATGAATACGAGAGCCCGCTGGTGGATCCTCAATGAGAAGCCCAATGAGATTCATGAGAGAGCAAGCAGGGCTTAGCGGCCTGGAGACCGCGTTGGTCGTCCTAGCCTTTGTAGTAACCAGTTGCCTGTTCGGCCTCGTAGCAATCAAGGCGGGTTCCGTGCATGGTCGAAGTGGCCCAGCGGTCCAGGCCAAAACAGTCACCGAGACGGCACCCGTACTCAAGCTTAAAGGGATGGTTTTGGGCTTTAGGACAGGCGACGGGAAACGAGAACCCTACTACCTGAACACCGTCAAGTTCGTGTTAGAAAGTCGTGGATCCCACCCGGTAGATATGGCTCAGGATTCGGTCCTCGTTTCATACCGTGACGATGATCAGCTTCTACGTGAGCTTCCTTGGTCGATTTATTGGCTAAGAGGTGAAGGCGCCCTGTTGGAACCAAAGGAATTGGCCGAGATCACCATATACTCGTCCCAGATATCTCCGAGAGTGGGGTCCGCGAGGACGTTTACCATTACCATTAAGCCGCTGACCGGGCCGACTTTGGAGATTGTCCTATCGACGCCTCTGTCCTTGAGCCGGGTCACCGAGCTTCAGGCTTGGGCCCGGTAACGGCGTGCGGTCATGGATGAAAGGGAAAGCCAAGATCAGACTCTGCATCTCGGCAAGACAGCGGACGAGGAAGACCGAGGACGGCCCCCAACATTCGCGCCCCGGCCCGGCCTTGTTGCAGTAGAACAACATGCGACCCGTCCGTGGGTGAACCACCCCGCCACGGTACACCGACAGGCGCTGTGGACGACGCCCCCACTGAATCAGATGGTCCTGTTGGAGGCCACCGGTACCTGGGTTACTGCGCGACCCCGAAACTCTTCAAATAGACCCTGTGGGCCGCTGCCAGCCAAGCGTGGAGGAACTCACGGCAACGTACCTTCGCGCACGGCCAACTCAATATGTAGGGGTCCCGGAAACTCGTTGACCCCGTTTGCGATTCCGCTAGAACCACTGTGGCCCAGCAGGCTACGATTGGGCTACAACCGGTTTGGAGGGATCGATAGTGGATGACGAGTCTTCGGACCTCACCAACGTGTCCCAGGTATATGAGACCACTAACACAGACGTGGTCAACGAGGCCCTAAAGCATGGATGGAAGCTGCGTTCGACGTCCATCCAGGATTCTGGTTCGGGAGTAGTCGACCAAAGAGGCCACTACATGCTGATTTGGGACGGGGAAGGAGACGCGTGGCGGATTGCCCCACAGGAGATTGAGCGCCTGAAATTCGCTCGTGCTCGCTGGTAGTGTGAGGAGAACCTGCCTTGAACCAGGGCGGGGCCCTTTTGCCCACACGAGAGAGGGGTGGGCCACCGCCTTACTCAGGAAAAAGCTAAGCCATACCCCTACCCAGGGGGTCCGATATTGCCGACATACTTACCGACACAGGGCGTCACGAGTTGGTATATGGTGGACGCAGTGACCGAAGTCTCAGATACGATTGGGGACTAGTCGAGACTCGGGGTCACAAGCTGACACATCTCTCCACGAGTCTCCCCCTCGGCACCACCCACCCCATTTCGCGGTCTGTGGCCGCGTTGGCCTCTTGCCTCTCTTGCCGACATTTTGCCAAGGAATAGAGGCCGGTGAAGTACGTCTCCCTCCTACCTCACAATGCGCCCATAAGCCTCGATAGCGTCCTCTCTACCGACCCGCTAGCCCTGTAGTCCGCTAAGTCCTCCCCATCACCTCTCGGCTATACCGCCCCCAGAGGCAGGTTCATGCCGGAATGACAAGCCTCATGGCTTGCCCACGCCATCGCTAGTCGGCCGTCTCCAGCCGTACCGGCCTGATCCAGACGTCGTCTCCGTCGGAGAGCTTCAACATGGACCTTCCTATCGGGCCTATCGGGGCGGCGCCGGCGCCAACGTCGTCGGCCACCCTCGTCCAGGCCCGCACCGGCGCCCTCGTTCTGGACACGTACTCGACCATGTCACCGTCCGCGACGCCAAGTCCATTAGCAGCCTCGTTGCTCAGAGGGCACATGCGAAGGCCCCGATCGTCAAACTCATCGCTGGCGCTGTGGACAACGCGGAAGTAGCTGCGCTCGCTCCTCAGGTGATCGCGGAGCTCGCGAGTTCGCGTCTCGTCGACCTGACCATTCTCGATTACTACCCCATAAGCCTCTCTGGAGTGCCGTGTCGTGATGTATCCGTCGAATACGTCCTTGCGCACCCGCTCGACATCGCGTTCCAACGGGTCCCCTACCCCACCTCCCGCTGTCGCCTTCATCAGGACCACGTCACCGTGCCGCAGCGGAAAGGACTTGACCTTGCCCGGCAGAGCCGACGGCACTATCTCGCGCCCGTCGCGGATCACGTTGACAGTGTTGCAGGTGCCCGAGCTGGCGCCGGCAGGTCCCCACGGAGGGATGATGGCCCGATCGGTCATCACGTTCAGCTGTCCGCCCTCTGAGAGGATACCCACTTTGCGGGTCACCCCAAAGCCGCTGCGGTGGTAGCCTGCCCCTTCAGCGTCAGTGCTGGCCGTGAGGCTCTCGATAAACAGCGGTTGACGCTGCTCGATGCTCTCGGTCGGCCCGACGGCGATGATATCGCCGACGTCATGGAAGAAGCAGCCAGTCGCACCGTCGGTATCGCTGGTAGCCGGAGTGCCGCCCTGGGGATAGTCATACAGGATGTACGGCTTGTCGCGCAGCCCATCGTACCCGGAGATATAGATATGATTGATGCCGCCCATGTTCTCGGCGCTGAGATCGTCCGGGATGATCTGAGAGAAGACTCCGATTACGGCCGACTGTAGCTGACGCCACACATCCCAGCATCCTCCCACGGCGGCTGGTAACTCGGCGGCGAGGCAGCTCCCTTTCGGTATGACGAACTTGAGGGAGCGGAAGGTACCTCCGTTGACTGGGGTGTGTCTGTCGAGCCAGGACTTGACTACGACGAATACCGCACCCCGAGTCACCGGGATTCCAGAGTTCATCGGGCCGTGCACCTGGGACGCTGTCCCCGTGAAGTCGAAGAGCATCGAGTCGCCCTCGATCGTAAGCTTCACCCTGATCGGCAGCGGCTCCGGGGACAGTCCACCGTTGTCCAGATAGTGTTCGTAGTAGTAGTCGCCGTCCGGGAGCTCCGCGATACGTCGCTGAATGATTTCCTGCGCGTTGTCCATCAGGAGCCTCGTACACTCGGTTAGGGTGTCGGTTCCGTACTTGTCACAAAGGCTGGATACGCCCGCCTCGGCGACTCGCGCCGTATCGAGCATCGCCAGCGCATCTCCCTCCCTCTCCGCTTGCAAGCGCATGTTTGCGAACATCACGTCCCAGAGGCCCTGGTTCACAACTCCTCGCTCGATAAGCTTGACGGGCACGATGCGAACTCCCTCCTGGTATATCTCGGTGTCTTGACCGGAGAAGCTGCCGGGCGTCGCACCGCCTACGTCAGCGTGGTGTGCTCTGACTCCTATGTACAGCAGTATCCTTCCATCGACGAAGAACGGAGTGTAGAAGGCTATGTCGTTGAGGTGAGTACCGCCCGTGTAGGGGTCGTTGACCGCGAGGACGTCTCCCGGGTGGATGTCGTCGCCGAACTTGTCCTGGGCCGCGTTGAGGCCAAGGGCCATAGCGAACACGTGCCCCGAGAAATCGTCTGCCATGGCTGCCAGCTCGCCCTCGGGCGTAAGCAGCCCGCAGGAGAAGTCTTTTGTTTCGTACAGGATAGGTGCGTAGGCGGTCCTGGCCAGGGTCACTCGCATCTGAAGCACTATCGACACGAGCCAGCCTCGTACAACCTCGAGCGTAATCGGATCGACACCAGTCACGGACCAACCTCCTCTGTTCGGTCGAACGACATCGAAGACACACAGATTGTTCGTTCGTGCGAGCTATGATAGCTGGTCCGCTGCGGTACGGCACGCCCCGGGACCACGGGATCAAGGGTTTTCTCCGCTCAGGCTGGCCAGGCCTTGAAAGTCTTCCTCACTGGTGACTAAGGGCCCAGCCCGGACTTCCGTTCAGCTTATGGCCCTCCCGGCCAGGATACCCTGCTCTTAGCCACAGAGTTCCCGACATTTCACAGACATACTTGACACTACGAAGCGTTAACATGTGATATATAATAGGCACGGCGGCCGGGGAGTCAGATACGATCAGGGCCAAGCCGGGGGTGGCGGACCGAACCCGTCCCGTAAGGATCTCCTCTTCGGCGCCAGCTCATTCCGAATCAGGCGACGTAGCCAAGTGGTCTAAGGCGGGGGTCTGCAAAACCCCTATTCGGCGGTTCGAATCCGCCCGTCGCCTCCAGTATCAAGGTCACAGTTGGGCTCCCGGTTTCTCCGGGAGCCCAAGCTTTGGTGGTAGGCTGGATATCGGCTAGCTACTAGCAGGGAGGTCAGCAATGATCAAGGTCTCGATTCTTTACCCGAACAGCCCAGACGCGAAGTTCGACTTTGACTACTACCTTACGACACACATGGAGCTCGTGAGGAGCAGGTTGGGGCCGATGGGCATGATTGGAGACGAGGTGCTGAAGGGCCTCGGCAGCGCGGCACCGGGCGAGCCCGCGCCCTTCACGACCGTCTGCCACCTGTTCTTCAACTCCGAGGAGGAGGTTCACAAGGCCTTCGGCACCCACGCCAAAGAGGTGATGGGCGACATACCGAACTATACGAACATTAAGCCGCAGATCCAGATCAGCGAAGTATTATCGTAGAGCGCCGCTCCGGGACTCGCCGCCATCGACTGCCTCAGACGGTGCTCAGCTCGGCGATAGCGCCGTCTACGTACGGGATCCCGAGCGTTGCCAGCGCGCCGCGCTCAACCTGAGCGGCGTCGCCTTAACTCGCGTCGCTGCGCAGCCCGGCCACGTGCGGGTAAGGTTGCCTCCACCAACGCCGGTGACCTGGGGATCAAGATTGGGCAGCACTGTCGCTAGCCGGAATGTGGCTCCATTGCCGATGCCATCGGCTGATTTTGAGACTAAAGAGAGGATGAGGCAGATGAACTGGATCGGCACACTACGACGCACTGGCCTGGGGCTAGGGCTGCTATCCTTGGCGTTGGCACTGTGGGGTGGGATTCACCTCCAACACCTCTTCGATGATGGCGGTGGTCGACACGTGGGAGAGACTGTAGTCCTAATTGTCCTGGCGTTGGGACTGTTTGCGGGTTCCCGGTACGGGTCGAGTCACTCCGTAGCGCCGTAACCCGCTAGGATCGTATCCCCCACGCTATAAGCCCGCTGAGCCCGGCCCGCTTCGGCTCGCAGACCATTCTCAAGGGTAAGGCGTCGGCAGCGGGGCACCGGGTGAGCCCGCGCCCTTTCACGGCCATTTGCGCCTTGTTCTTCAACTCCGAGGAGGAGATTCACAAGGCCTTCGGCGCCCGCGCCAAAGAGGTGATGGGCGACATACCGAACTATACGAACATTAAGCCGCAGATCCTAGATCAACGAAGTATTATCGTAGAGCGCCGCTCCGGGACTCGTCGCCATCGACTGCCTCAGGCAGTGCTCAGCTCGGCGATAGCGCCGTCTACGTACAGGATCCCGAGCGTTGCCAGCGCGCTGCGCTCGACGTGAGCGACGTCGCCTTCACTCACGCCGCTGCGCAGCCCGGCCAGGAGGTCCGCCACGGACCTCCGCCCATCGATGAGAGAGACCCCGTTGGCGACCAGAGGGCTGCAAGGCGTCCCTTCCGGGTGTCCTTGCGTTAACAGCACGTAGCCCCATACGAACTCGCCTTCCGCCAGGACCGGCTTCCTCACAACTCGCACCCCCTCGGCGAGTCGCGGCACCAGGCAGCTCAGCGTTTTTCCGCTATCCGGCGTGACCTGAAGGCTGTCGAGGTGGGCCCGTCGCTCCGTACGTGCGGACTCGAGAGCCTTCACCTCAGCCACGAAACCCCGTGGCGCGTCGCCCCGATCCAGGACGGCCCGCTCGTAGCCTCGCGGCGGCTGGCCGGCCACGGCGTTTATGAACGCGTGTCGCGCCGAAACATCATCGCCGGCATCCAGAAGGCGTCGCGCCTCCCAGAAGTAGGAGTCCACCGTCCGGTTGCTGGAGTAAAAGAGCCTTGCCATCTCGCGAAAGTGGCCGTACTCCTGGTAGTAGAGCTCCTTATAGACCTCCCCTGCCGCGCCGGCCATCTCCGGGTCCTTCAGCGCCGTGGTCACGTAGGCCGCTCCCAGCACGCCCGACATGAGCGCAAGGTGGACCCCCGAGGAAAAGAGGGGGTCCACGAAGCACGCCGCGTCACCGACCAGGACAAATCCGTCCCCGACAACTCGCTCCGACACGTAGGACCAGTCCTTGACGGTGAACGGGCCCGACACCAGCTCCGCATTTTGGAGCATTCGCGCGGTGTGGGACGCATGGCCGATCTGGTCTGTGAGGAACCCCTCGGCGCCCAACCGGGCTATTCCCTCCTGGCCCACGCGGCTGTCAACCACCGACCCCACGCTGACCCAGCCTGTGTGCAGGGGAATGGTCCAAAGCCAGCCGCCGCCATAGGACTCTATGAATATGTTGGTGTCGTCCGGAGGAGGAAGCCGGTCGGCGCCGGAGAAGTACGCATAGACTGCCAGGTTTTGAAAGAAGGCGTCCCATTGGCGCAGCCGCAGCCTGCGGCCCAGCAGTCCCGATTGGCCGGTTGCGTCAACGACGAAGCCGGCCCTCACCTCGGTCGCGACCCCGTCGTCCAGGCAGCGCACGCCAACGGCTCGATCGCCCTCGAACAGGACATCCGCCACGTGCAGCCCCTCGCGCACATCGACACCGTGGGACCTGCTGTTCTCGAGGAGCAGCTGGTCGAACTGGGGCCGCCAGACCTGATAGGAGTGTGGATAGCGCTGGTTGGTCTCGCGGAAGTACCAGCTCCAGGGCTCGCGGTCCCTGCCCCAGACCATGGTGGCTCCGGCCTTCGGCAGGAAGCCCGCCTGCTGCACGGCGGGGAGGACGCCCAACTCCTCCATCACGGGTATGCTGGCGGGCAGCAGGGATTCGCCTACGTGGTCCCGGGGGAACCTCTCTCGCTCCATCAGGAGCACGCGCCAGCCCTTGCGGGCCAGCATCGTGGCCGCAGTGCTTCCGGCGGGTCCGCCTCCCACGACTACGACATCGGCTTCGACGCTCACCATACTCCGATACGCGAAAGCATAGCACCGTAGCTAGACCGCTGCAATCCGCACGCCAGCACCGGTTCTACGTCGCACCGGCACCGCGATCTTGCCGACCCTAGCACCCCGCAGTAATTGACAAACAAGCCAGGCCGCCTGTATCGTTATGTTCGCGTTTCAGGCGAGCCCACGGCTCGCGCGTACGCGTTGGCTTACAGAGGCACAGCCGCATCACAATCCAACATCCACTCAAACGGACGCGGACGTAGAAGTAGCTAACGCGAACCTTCACAGGGAGTAGGATCATGAAATCTAGACTTCTTATTGGCCTGGTTGCGGCGATGGCCCTGGCAATGGTGGGCTTCGCCTGCGGAGGCGGTGACACGGAGCAGGCAGCTCCGGCGGCCGCAGCGGCTGCTGAGCCGGCTGCGCCCGCGGCCGCCGCGGCACCGGCTCCGACGGCAGCCCCGGCGGTGACCAAGGCGGCGCCTGAGGAAGTGATGAAAGCGCTGCCGGCCGTCAAGATCGCTCACTTCACCTTCATGACAGGCGTGGCAAAGGCCCTGGGCGATGACGCGAACTGGGCCGCCAAGCTGGCAGCCAAAGAGGCCAACGACGCGGGGGGCATCCTCGGCGGGAGGAAAGTCACCCTCAAGTTCTACGACCAGGGCTACTCGGGTGAAACGGTGGTCGCGTCGGCGAAGAAAGCGCTTGCCGACGGTGTCGTCGCCGTAGTCGGCGACATGGACGCCACGACCTGCGTTCCGCTGATGTTCGAGCTCAAGGAGAAGGGCGAGTTCCCACTGGCCATCACGAGCTGCGGGTCCGAGAAGATTATCCTCGAGGGCTATCACGGGGCCGTCCACCTGGCCTCGCCTGCGGTTGAGGCTCAGAACGAGTACAACATGGTGTCCAACAACACCCGGTTCCTCATGGGAGTGGGTGATAAGATAGTGATGGTCAGCAACGACTCCGAGTACTGCCGCAACGCCGAGAAGGAGCTAAAGAGGACGGTCGGCGCCGAGGGCGACCCCGCGGACGAGCTGATCGACTCCATCTTCTTCCCCTTCGGCGCGGTAGATGCTCGGATAGAGGTCACCAAGGCAGTGGCGGAGGACCCGGACACCTTGTACTTCTGCCAGTGGGGCAAGGAACTCGTGGTATCGTCGGTGAAGACGGCCCGGGACCTGGGATACGAAGGTCCCATGGTAGTGACCATCTACGACCAGCCCGAGTCCGACCAGCTGTTCGATGCCGGGGGGGCGAAATATACGGACAATGTGTTCGGGGTGGCGCCCTGGGCGCCGGACCCCTCGATACCGGAGAACCAGGCATTCGTCGACGGCTTCCAGGAGATCTCCAGCGGAAAGGGGAGCATCTCCTTCCTGGCGGAGCACTCGTACACGGCGATGAAGCTCATGATCCAGGCCATCGACCTGGCCGGCAGCACGGACTCTGACGCTATCAAGGACGCGCTCTACAACGTCCACTTCGTAACCCCCGACGGCGTTCCGCTGGAGCTCGACAGCAGGGGCATGCGGAAGAGTCCTAGTAGTGGACTCATCGCGCGGGGCGACGACGGGATGATGTTCGTAGCCCAGAAGCTGCCGATTATCTGGCCTGAGGAATAACGCCCACAAAGCCGGGTAAGACGACGTCACAAAGGGGGCTCCCATCCGCACGGATGGGAGCCCCCTTCTCGTTGGCGGCCCAGAGCGATCACTTGATTAGGCCGGCCGAGACGAACTAGACTGCCGGCACTTGGCCCAACGGCAACCCAGGAGGCAGACCATGAGCGACTACCTGGATACCCTATCTGACTTCGTGTCCGAGACCGGATTCGAGGACCTGAGCCCTGACACAATTGCGGCCGTCAAGGACGTTACCCTGGATACGCTGGGCGCAATCGTTGCGGGGAGTCGCGAGCCGGAGAACAGCTCGCTGGCGCGCCTGGCGGCCGAGCGGTCGGGAACGCCCGCAGCCACCATCCTCGGCCACGAGCTAAAGGCGGAGCCTATGCTGGCCACCCTGGTCAACGCCACGGCCGGCGTCGCGCTGGAGATGGACGAGGGGAACCGCTTCGGCGGCGGACACCCGGCTATCCATTCCCTGCCGGGGGCTCTCGCCGTCGGAGAGGAGATGGGCGCCAGCGGTCGGCGGTTCATCGAGAGTGTCCTGGTCGGATACGAGGTCGAGTCGCGCGTCGGGTCCGCAACAAGACCGCGACCCAACGTACACTCCCACGGCCACTGGGGCACCGTGGGCACCGCCGCGTCTGTTGCCAAGCTCCGAGGCTACAACGCGGGGCAGGTCCGGGCGGTGATCAACCTCGCGGCGTCGATGAGTCCCGCCAACTCGTGGACACCGGCCTTCCACGGAGCGACCGTCCGTAACCTCTACCCCGGGCGCTCGGGACTTCAGGGGGTCCTGGCGGCTCACCTGTACGAGTGTGGGTTCACCGGTCTGGACGACGCTCCGTCCGACGTGTTCGGTACGATCATCGGCGACCGCTTCGACCCCGAGGTCGCAGTCGAAGGCCTGGGAGACGGGTACCGGATACAGCAGAACTACTTCAAGTTCTACGCCTGCTGCCGGCAGAACCACGCGCCGCTGCAGGCGGTGCTACAGCTTCACGAGCGGGAGCAGTTCTCGTCCCGTGACGTGGAGTCGGTGGAGGTCACGACTCGGCACATGGTGGGGGGGATGATCGGCGGCGAGTACCCGAGCAACATGCTCGGCGCAAAATTCAACGCCTCGTATGCCGTGGCCGCTGCCCTGGTGAGAGGCAACGCTGACGTGACCGCATTTCGGCCCGAGGCCATGAGCGACAGCCGAATCCGGGACCTGGCCTCCCGCGTGCGGGTTACCGTCGACCCCAGCCTGGGACTCGCAGAGAAGGACGGCCCATTCACCAGGGCCGTCGTGCACCTTACGGACGGGCGAGCTTTGGAAGGGGCGTGCACGATCGTCGCCGGCGATCACGGCAACCGCCTTCCCCGCCAGGAGCTGCTGGACAAGTTCCGCTTCCTCAACGAAGAGGCTATCGGCGCGAGCCGGGCCGACAGGGTGATCGAAACGGTGGACCGCCTGGACCAGCTTGACGACGTGCGCAAGCTTACTTCGCTCCTGGGAGGGTGACAGCCACACGAGTGGCCCGCAGTCGGCCGATAGTACCCACTCGTCTCGGACTGCCGCAGACACATGATGCCAAACCCATCCTTCCGCCCCGGAGACTAGACCCCGCGAGTGGCCACGCCTTGCAGGCTCGCCAGATCCCCGAAAACCTTCGGGGGCGGATAGGTGGGAAGTAACTGGATCGTTACAACCAAGCGCTAGACAAGGTCCGACAGACTGGGTATGACCTCCTTGGCCAGCAGGGACATGGAGTTGACCCACCTGTCCCTGGGCTGCCACTCGTGGCCCATAGCCAGCAGAACGCCGAACCCGCCCACGTCCTGGTATAGCTGCCTCAGCTGGTCGGCCACGTCCTCGGGGCTCCCAACTATCCAGACGTTGTCCAGCAGGTACTCCGCGTCTACCTCGGAATCGGGCATGTCGGGGTCGGTCTTGCACACGTGCATGTAGTTGATCCGCGGGAGCAGGCGCATGAAGTAATCTTCGAAGTCGCGCTTCAGCACCCCGTCCAGCGCTTCTCTGCGAGCGTTCTCGGTCGTGTCCGATATGTAGACCTCCCGCGCGATGCGCCACATCGGGCGCTGCGGCTTGCGCCCACTCCTCCTGGCGCCCTCTTCCACGGCGTCCCAGTGGGTCTTTAGAAGCGATGTCGGGACCAGGTTGATGCTCATGGGAATCCAGCCTCGCTCACCGGCCATTTTGAGAGTCTCGGAGCTGCCCGACACGCCGGCAACTGCGATAGGGGGGTGAGGCTTCTGGTACGGCTTGAGATGGAACCCGCCGCCGTCGGAGGGCACCGGCTCGGGAATGTTGAAGCTCCAGTACTTGCTCTCGTAGCGGCCGGGCTGTGGGTCCTGCCATATCTTGAGCACGACGTCGATTGCCTCAGTTGTCATCTCGCGGTGGTCACCCTTCTCCATGTCGAAGCCGAAGGCCTCCATGTCGCCAGGCGTGCCACCAGTCCCCACACCCCAGTGAAAGCGCCCGTGCGCCAGGTGATCGAGCTGGGCGATGCGATGCGCCACTACAAAAGGGTGGTGGTTAGGCATGCAGGTGACGCCGGTGCCCAGGATGATGTTCTTCGTCAGGCCCAGGGCCTTGGCTATGAACAGATCAGGACACGGGATGTTTTCCCAGGCCGTGGTGAAGTGCTCGCCAATCCACGCCTCCCGGTACCCCATCTCGTCCAGCATCACGATCTGATCGAGGTCGTCATCGAGTGTCTGCGTCACGTCCGAACCCGGCGGATGCAGGGGCATGGTGAAGTACCCGACCTCCATAGCAAAACCTCCGTTATCGCTTCAACGCGCGAGCGCTAGCAGCTACGGCCACCGCCAATCGAAGGCGGAGTAGTGGCCGTTCTTGCCCGTGTTGTCCCAGGTCATGCCGTGGTCGGCATAGGTGCTTCCGGTGCCCCTGGCCATCGCCAGCGATGGGCTCACCGGGTGCCCCGTGTTCTTCAGCACCATCGCGTCGGTCTGGTTGCGCGCGACGAGGCCTTCCACGGCGAAGTCCATGACGTCGGGTATGTGCACGCTGCGGGTGCGGCCCTCCGTCCGGTAATCTATGGGACAGTACTTGATACCCCTGAAGTCCGACGTTAGCGTCATCCAGCGCTCGGCCGGGCCGCCAACGTCGCCCGACAGAATCCTGGCCAGCGCCGCCCGCTGCTGATCGTCGGCCTTCTCGTCGATGTATGTCGCACTGGTCCAGTCGCCATCTGCCATTATGCCCGGCGTGTAGCAGATGACAACGAAGCTCAGGCCGCCGAGGGCGACACCGTTGTGCTCGCCCTCTTCGATGTGGAAGCCAAACCCCACGTCACAGTGCCCATCGGTGGGCACGGCGCCCGAGCCGGGCACCACGCAGGGGCAGAGCACCTCGCAGTTGCAGTTCTCGAAGTAGTCGCCCTTGAGCCGCCAGCTCTCGGTAGTCATGATGCGCCTCCTTGCATGCCGTCCAGGGGGACCGTCTCGTCAGGGAACGTCGTGCCAGAGCCGCATGTGGTCAGCGTGCGTCTCCAGGTAAGCTCCGGCCTTGAAGTACTTATCGTAGAACTCCGTGTCGATGTGCTGCGCCTGGACGATGATCTGCATGAACATAGTCGGAATCGACCCGGGGAACTTGCCGTAGGTGTCGTAGATGTACTGCGCGACCTCTCCGATGCACTCCACCATCTCGTCGCTGTAGGGTTCCGCGCTACTCATTACGTCATCGGTCCGCAGGAACGGCCCCTGAGAGCCTGGGGCGTAGGCGCCGCCGCTGCCGAACTTGCGCTCGGCCAACAGCCGGGCGGCCGCCCGCAGGTCCGGCTGGTAGGGTGGACAGACGCTCTCGTATACGCCGTCCAGGCCGATCGGGTTGGGCACCGGCCAGCGTGCGTCTCGCTGGAACCTGAAGCCGAGTCCAGGAATGCCACGCTCCTGGAAGGCGCCCATCAGCGAGAGCGAGCTGATCCCGGAGTACATCCAGCCGCCCAGTCCCATGGCCTGCATCGTAAGCACCAGGTTGTGACCCATGATCCCCAACGAGGCGGCGTTGCCCGCCAGCGCCGACTGCTCTACTTGGGACAAGGACACTCTCTTATCGCCATCAAGAAGGCCGGAGCGGACGAAGGGCTCGAGGTCGCCTGCCAGGCGGCCAGCGCGGTCGTCATAGACGACGACCCGGTTCTGTATCCTCGTGGATAGTAATGCCAGGAAGTACTCCCCCAGGTCGACGACGGGCATAAACAACGTCGAGCCCGGCACGTTGGCGTTCCAGATGTTGTGCTCGCTGGTGTGCGGGGGCTCCCTGGGAACGGTGAGGCGGCCGTCCTTGATTTTGACGACCCCCTGTTGAACGGCGGTCACGGCGCCGTCCAGGCCACGGGCGTCGGTAACCGGTCGAATCTCCTCCGGCTCCGTATCCCGCAAGCGCGTCATGTAGACACCGTCGTCATCGGTGTAGATCAGCTCCGGCGTGCCGATGCCGGCGCCCGTCGGGAAGGTGCGGCCAGTGTAGCGCAGGGTGTAGGTGGAGATGCGCCCTTCGGTAGCCGGGCTGTAGGGGATGCCGAAGTTCCAGCCGGACACGCCGGCTCCAGCAGCCACCAGAACAGCCTGCTCCTCTTTCGTCAAGGGCGCCGGGCCGTGTCGCGACTTGAACTGGAGCGGCCCGGGTGGAAGCTCCATCCCAAGCCCGAAGCGTCGCGCCCGCCGTCCGAACAGGGCCTCGAGCAGCGGGAAGCTCCAAAGGCCCCGCAGGGGACCCTCTGGTGAAGCGCTCATGTCAGTTCGGTCACGCCCCCCAATGTTCGGCAGTGAAAGTCATGCCCGCTCCCCGGTCAACCCAGCATCTTGTTGCTACTTTGCCCCTCATGCCGGACACTGTCAAGAGGCACTTAACCACTCCTGAGGGGAGCGATGTACGACGCTATCGTGGTCGGCGCCCGCTGCGCCGGCTCACCGACTGCCATGCTACTATCCCGACGCGGTTACCGGGTGCTGCTGGTCGATCGGGCCAGCTTCCCACGGGACACGATCTCGACTCTTATAATCTGGCCTTCGGGAGTAGCCAAGCTCCACCGATGGGGCCTCCTGGACAGGGTCGTGGCCTCTAACTGCCCGAGCGTGACCAGGTTCACCGTGGACGTCGGCGACTTCCCGCTGTCGGGCTGGGGGCCGCCGGTGGACGGGGTCTCCGACTCCTACAGCCCGCGACGCACTGTGCTTGACAAGATTCTGGTCGACGCGGCCGTGGAGGCCGGCGCCGAGCTACGCGAGGGATTCTCGGTACAGGAGGTCATCTCAGATGGCGACCGTGTGATCGGCATCCGAGGACGGTCGGGCGGCGGTTCGAGCGTCGTCGAGAAGGCGCGGATCGTCGTTGGGGCCGACGGCAGGAACTCGCGGGTGGCCCGGGCTGTCGGTGCCCCGGCATACCTTGATGAGCCCTCGCGGTCCTGCATGTACTACACGTACTGGAGCGGCGTCGATGTAAGCGGCTACGAGGACCGCTGGACCGACCGTCGTTTCGTCCTCACGGTGCCCACCAACGACAACCTGGTGCTGATCGTGATCGGATGGCCCCGAGACGAGTTTGCCACGGTACGTCAGGACATCGAAGGGAGCTACATGCGAACGATCGACGAACTGCCCCACCTCTCGGAGCGGGTGAGGGCCGGGGCTCGCGAGGAGCAGTTCTACGGGACCGCCGATATGCCCAACTTCTTCCGTACACCTCATGGACCAGGCTGGGCCCTCGTCGGAGACGCCGGCTACCACAAGGACGCGATCACAGCCTACGGGATCAGCGACGCCTTCCGCGACGCCCAGCTGCTGGCCGACGCAATCGACACCGGCTTCTCAGGACGCGAGCCTCTCGACGATGTGCTCGCCGAATACGAGCGCCGGCGCAACGAGGTCGCCAAGCCGCTCTACGAGCTGACGCTGCGTGTCGCCGAGTACAGCCCCAACTCGCCCCGGACCCTCGAGCTTCGAGCAGCGCTCCGCGCCAACCAGGCGGACACCGACCGCTACATTGGAGTCCTGACCGGCTCGGTTCCAAGGGACGAGTTCTTCGAGCCGGAGAACATCAAGCGCATACTAGCGACGGCCGCGGAACGGCAGCGATAGCACAAGCCCACACGAAAACGGAGTTCTCTATGGCGGCGCCCCGGTGTGGGCCGGGAGGGAGCAGTGACGTTAGCGGTGGGTGACCCGTAGGAGACCAGCGGGACCAAGCGATCCAGAAGGGGTTTCAGCGGATGCGCTTCTCTTCCCCCTCCCACTCCTTCTCCCGCAGAATGTACTTCTGAATCTTGCCCGTTGCCGTCTTGGGCAGCTCGCCGAACTCGACGTACTTCGGGGCCTTGAAGTGTGCGATACGATCACGGCAAAACTCGATGAGCTCCTCTTGTGTTACCTCGGCGCCCGAACGCCTCGTCACGAAGGCCTTGGGTACTTCGCCCCAACGCTCGTCGGGCACCCCGACAGCGCACACCTCCAGCACCTCCGGGTGCTCCATGATGACCTTCTCGATCTCCTGGCTGGAGATGTTCTCACCACCCGAGATGATGATGTCCTTGGCCCGGTCCCGGAGCTCGATGTAGCCATCGGGATGCCAAACCGCCAGGTCTCCCGAGTGGAACCAGCCGCCGTCGAAGACCTTGGCCGTAGCCTCCGGGTCGTTGTAGTAGCCCGACATTACATTGTTTCCCCGCATCGTCACCTCGCCCATCGTCTCGCCGTCGCGGGGCACGTCCTGCATACTCTCGTCGACCACCCGCAGCCCTGGTTCCGTGATGATGTAGGGCACTCCCTGGCGCGCCTTCAGTCCGGCTCGCTGATCGGCCGGCAGGTCGGCCCAGCCGGGTTGCTCGGCGCAGATCGTGTGGGGACCGTAGGTCTCAGTTAGCCCGTAGCCGTGCTCTATATGGGCCCCCATGGACTCCATCGTGCGGATCACCTGGGGCGCCGGGGGCGCGCCGGCCGTCAGTATCGTCAGCCCCGAGAGATCCTGCTCGTCGGCCAGAGGGGAAGAGTACAGGCCGGTGAGGATAGTCGGCGCACAGCACATGTGGGTCACGCCATCCTCTTTGATGCCGCGATAGACCTGCTCGGGGTCCACACGCCGCAGGCAAACGTGCGCTCCTCCTACGGCAGTCACTGCCCAGGTGAAGCACCAGCCATTGCAGTGGAACATGGGCAGTGTCCACAGATAGACGGTGCGCCAGCTCATTCCGGTCTCCAGGGCCTGGCTGATAGCAGCGAGGTACGCTCCACGCGCGTGGCACTCGACACCCTTGGGTAAACCCGTCGTGCCGGAAGTGTAGTTGATCGCTATCGTGTCTAGCTCCGAATCAAACTCTTCGCGGTGGTCCCCATCGGGGGCCGAGGCCAGGAAAGACTCGTAGTCGGGTCCGGGTATGTCCTCGGCCTTCGGGGCTGTGTCCACGACCTGAACGAAGGTCTTGACCCTGGGGACCTCGCCAGCGATCGCCCGCACCGTCGGCGCCAGCTCCGAGTCGAAGACCAGGACGTTGGACCCGGAGTGGTTCAGGATGTGTGCTACCTCGCGGGCAGACAAGCGTATGTTTATGGCGACGAGAATGGCGGCCAGCCGCATCGGACCGTAGTGGCCCTCGAGCATTTCGGGCAGGTTGGGCACCAGAAAGGCTACCCGGTCTCCCTTGCCGACGCCGGCATCCTTGAGAGCCCCTGCGAGCCGCCGGACCCGTTCGTTGAACTCCGCGTACGTGTACCTGCGCTCGCCGTAGACAACGGCCGTCTTATTCGGGTAGACGCCGGCGCTTCGGTCCAGTAGCGACAGTGGGTTCAGTGGCTCATAGGAAACGTTCGCTCGCATATTCTTGTTCCTCGTCGTCGCGGAAACAGCGCATCGGCGCAGATCGGGCGCGGCGATGCCGTTCTAGGTCGTGACGTAGCCGTTCTTGCGGTCCCATTCCCGGAGCTCCGAGGGGCGGTCGCTTGGGTCGCCGTACCCGCCGCCGCCGGACGACAGAACGATGATACGGTCGCCCGCCTTCAAAGGTACGTTAGCCTCCTTCGAGCGAAAGATTCGCTCCTCACCATCCCTGGCCATCTTGTAGATGTGGGGCAGACCTGGGTTACCGCCGAAAAGGCCGAAGGGCGGTACGATCATACCATCGCCCGCCGTATTGAGACGCGCGCCGTCTTCGCCCTCGTACACGAGCTCGCAGATGCCGCCCAGGCCCCCGCGCCACTCACCGTCGCCGCCCGAGCCGGGCCGCATCTCGTCGTAGGTCGCAAGGAAGGGGAAGCGCTCCTCCGTCACCTCGATGCTGGGGCTCCGAATGCCGCCGGCCACGTTGATCTCGCCTATGTTGGACCAGCCGTCGTTCCCGTACGAGGCCCCACCCCCGCCCCTGGCCAGGAAGAAGTGCCAGATGAACTGGCGGCCGGTCCGGGGGTCCGTGCCCGAGATGGCGTAACGCTGCCGTCGGGAGAAGCCGGCGGTCGGTGCGTGAGGAACCTGCGGGGCAAGCGCCTTGAACACCGCCTCCATGATCTCCTCCGCGCAGTGGTTGGTGCTCATGCACACCGGCGCCGGCGGATTGGGGTTCACGATCAGCCCCTTCGGAGCGATGATCGTCACCGGTCGCATGGCTCCGTCGTTCTTTGGGATCCCGGCCGGGACGAGGTACATCATCGCAGCGTGAGCGATGGACCGGGTGTTGGCGTATGCGCTGTTGACGAACCCGGTGACCTGGGGGCTCGACTCGCTCAGGTCGATGGTCATCGAGCCGCCCTCGATGATCAGCCGTGCCCGGATGGGGATCATCTTGGCGTCGAAGCCGTCGTCGTCGAGCAGGGACTCGCCATCGAATACCCCGTCGGGCCACGAGGAGATGACCTGCCGCACCTGCACCTCGGTGGCCTTCAGGATCTCGTCGACACACCTCGCGAGCCGCGTCGGGCCGTAGACCGCCAGCAGCGCCGTCACACGCCTGGCGGCTATCTCCACCGAGCCGATCTGGGCGTTTAGGTCGCCCAGGAAGTTCTCCGAGTGACGCACGTTCACCGCCAGCATGTGCAGGATGTCCCGGCGTGACACTCCCCGGTCCGAGAGCCTGATGGGCGGCATCCGCAGCCCCTCCTGGAAGATCTCGCTGGCCTCCGGGTTGTAGCCGCCGTGAGTTGGGCCGCCGATGTCCGAGTGGTGGGCCCGGTTCACCGCGTAGAAGAGCAGTCTGCCCTCGTGAAAGATTGGCAGTATGACCGTGACGTCGGGCAGGTGGCTGCCGCCGTAGTATGGGTCGTTCAGGGCGAACATGTCACCCTCGTGGATATCGTCGCCGAAGTAGTCCCGGACCGCGTCGCCCGCCGGCGGCAGGGCGCTGATATGGACCGGTATCCCCTCTCCCTGAGCTATCAGCTGGCAGTCGGCGTCGAGGATCGCGGTGGAGAAGTCGCGGCTGGAGTTGAGGATCTGCGACATAGAGGTCCGAAGCATCACCTCCATCATCTCCTGGGCGATGGACTCGAGGCGGTTCTCCACCACCGCGAGCGTGATGGGGTCCGGCTTCTCATCCTCCCCGGCAAGCGCCCCCTCCTCGCTCAGCGCAACCCGCAGCTCCACGCCCCCGAACTTATCGACGCTCGCCCGGTCCCCGGCCTCCACGAGAATGGCCGTGAAGTCCGACTCCAGGACGGCGGGCCCCGCTATCTCCACCCCCGGCGACAGCCGGTCGATGTCGTAGACCGAGACCTCTTCCCACTCGCCCAGGTATACTTTGCGCGTCCCCTTCCGAGCCTCGGCCACATCCCTTCCTCGCTCACCCTCCGGCAGCGCCACCTTGGGAAGCACCCCTACCACCGAGACCAGGAGCGTGATCATCCGGACCTCGTGGTTCACCTGGTGGTAGGAGAACAGCTCCTCGTATCGCTGGTGGAAGTTGGAGGACCACTCGGACACGATGGCCTCGTCCTCCCCGGACAGGTCGGGCACCGGCACGTTGACCTCGTGGACCTGGTCCAGGTAGCGCATGTCCGCCGACAGCCGGATCTCCACATCCTCGTCCGGGATCCCCTGCTCCCGCAGCTTGGCCCTGCCCTCTGCCTCCAGCTCCCCCGTGATGCGCCGCACCATCCCAAGGTCGATGCTGTCCAGACTGGATGGGTAGGAGCGCGAGTAGTCGTACTGCAGGTCCGTGGAGAGCATCCCATAGGCCGAAAGCACCGCCGCCGCCGCAGGCGTGTAGACCCGCTCCACCTGCAGCTGGCGTGCCACGCTACTCGCGTGCAGGCCCGAGGCCCCCCCGAACGCCAGGATGGCGAAGCCGCGGGGGTCCACCCCGCGCTTCACCGACATCAGACGTATCCCTTCCGCCATCGTCGTCGACACCACCTGGTGAACCCCGTAGGCCGCCTCTGCAGTCGATAGCTTCAGAGGCCCGCCCACGTGCTCGGCCAGCGCCCTCTCCGCCAGCTCTACGTTCAGCACCGTCTTGCCGCCAAGGAAGTTCTCCGGGTCCAGGTATCCCAGCACCAGGTTGGCGTCGGTTACCGTCGGCTCAGTGCCCCCCTTCCCGTAGCACACCGGGCCCGGGTCGGCCCCCGCGCTATGGGGCCCCACGTGAAGTATGCCCCCGGGATCCACCCGCGCGATGCTCCCGCCGCCTGCCCCCAGCGTCTGAATGTCGATCATCGGCACCGCCACCTTCCAGCTGCCCTCGAACCGCTGCCCAGTCAGGTGGGGCATCCCCTCCTCGATCATCGAGATGTCGGTGCTGGTGCCCCCCATGTCGAACCCGATGACCTTCGACTCGCCCACCAGCTGGCCGTAGTGCGCCGCCCCCTTCACTCCTCCGGCAGGTCCCGACAGTATCGCCCGTACCGCCAGGCGCACCGAGTCGTCTATGGGCGCCACTCCGCCGGACGACTGCATGATCAGTATGTCTTGCATCTGCTCGAAGGAGGCGAAGCGCTTCTTCAAACGCATCAGGTAGTCTCCGAACACAGGCCCCACGTAAGAGTTGATCACCGTCGTGCTCACACGGTCGAACTCCCTTATCTGGGGAAGCACCCGGTGTGACAGCGAGGTGTAGGTGCCGGGGAACCGCGCCTCGATCTTCTCCCCCACCCGTCGCTCGTGGTCCGGGTTCAGGTAGGAGAACAGAAAGCACACCGCCAGGGCCTCCACTCCCTCGCCCTCCAGGTAGTCCAGCGCCTCGTCCAGAGCCCCCTCGTCAAGCTCCGTATGCACCGCTCCGTTCCAGCGTACCCGCTCCGGAACCCCCATCCTCAGGTGACGCGGCACCAGCGGCGCCACGGGCGTCATACGCAGGTTGTAGCGGTCCTCTTTGTACCCCTCCCGCATCTCCAGCACGTCTCGGAAACCCTGGGTGGTCACCAATCCCACCTTGGCCCCCTTGCGCTCCACCAGCGTGTTCGTCGCCACCGTCGTCCCGTGAATGATCAGCTCGGTCTCGCCCAGCAGCTCCTCGAGGGTCTGCCCGTACCCCGACGCCACCTCCTCGAGTCCCACATTCACCCCCTCCGACGGGTCACGCGGGGTCGACGAGGTCTTGAAGTACCGCGGCGCTTCACCGTCCTTCGCCACCACGAAGTCCGTGAACGTGCCCCCTACGTCGATGCCAATCTTGTACACAGATTCCTCCCGTGCTGTTGCCTGGTTGAGGATGACGATCGAGAGGCGACGGGGCTGCCGGATGGCTCCGCTGAGCTGTCATTCAGCCTACCGAAGCCTCGCCTACACAGCGGCCCCTCGGCCCGCTATTACCCGCGCGGAGTGTATCAGCGGGCATCCCAGGTGTCAACAACAAAGACGCGGCGGCGTTGCCCCGTCGACAACTTCACCAAGCCGCTCCCAGGTCTTGACATCCTCACCGGGGCAAGGTATCGTAGCCGCCAGCAAATCCGGCTACGACGAGGGCCGGTCCGTGAGTGGAGGCCCTCCGCAAAAAGCATCAGCGAGACGCGTGCGGGGGTCTGTCGCTTGCGGCCGTCCGTGGCGTAGCAATCAGGACGAATGCCACGAGGGAGTGGAGCGGAGATGCTGGTCGAGGTAGATGACATACACGTGGCTTACGGCGAGACGCCGGCCCTAAAGGGCGTCTCCCTGGGCCTGGACGAAGGCTCTGTGATAGCGCTCATCGGCGCCAACGGAGCCGGTAAGACGACTACCCTGCGGACGATATCCGGTCTCAAGACGCCAAGGTCAGGGAACGTCATCTTCAAAGACAGGAAGATCACCGGGATGCCGCCCTATAAGATCGTAAAACTGGGCATCGGCCACGTACCCGAGGGCAGACGGTTATTCCCTCAGATGACGGTGATCGAGAACCTCCAGATGGGAGCTTACCTGCGAAAAGACTCCGAGGCCCGAGAGACCGTGAAGATGATCTACGAGCACTTCCCGATCCTCAGCGAGCGGAGAAACCAGCTGGGGGGCAGCCTGAGCGGCGGCGAGCAGCAGATGCTCGCTATGGGCAGGGCCCTGATGGGCAAACCCGAGGTACTCCTCCTGGACGAGCCGTCCATTGGGCTCTCGCCGATCATGGTAAGGGAGATCGCCAAGATCGTCGTCGACATCACTACCGAGTTCGGCGTCAGCATCATCCTGGTCGAACAAAACGCCAGGATGGCCTTCCAGCTCGCAGAGAAGGCCTACGTGCTGGCCACCGGCGAGATCGTGATGTCCGGACCGACCAAAGATCTCGCTGAAGACGAAGGAGTCAAAACGGCCTATCTTGGCGTCTGACCGATCCCGTGGGGAGGGTCGCAGACGCAGCCCCGTCGAGAGCCGACACGTGGCCTCGAGGCACGCACGTAGCGGATCTCAAACGGTCGGAACCTTAGGATGGTTGGCGTTCGGCACCTGGTGCCGGAAATGTGGACAAACGCGCTGAGGAGGGAGCAATGCTAAGCATTGGCGTAGACACCGGGGGAACCTTCACCGACTTCATCGTCTTCGACGAGGACGCGGGTACGGTCAGGGTCGAAAAGACACCCTCGACCCCATCTGACCCGACCATAGCCTTCATGCAGGGCTTGGACCAGATGGGCATCGATATGAAGCAGGTGCGAAAGATCGTCCACGGGATGACCATCGCCACCAACGCCATCATCGAGCGAAAAGGCGCGAAAGTCGGCGTCCTGGTCACCGAAGGGCACCGAGACGTCATCGAGATGGGTCAGCTGCGGCGCTACGGCGAGCCTGGGGCCGGTCTCTGGGACACTCGCTGGCAGCGTCCCGAGCCATACGTGGCACGGCACCTCCGCCATGAGATCCCCGAGCGCATGCTCTACACCGGCGAGGTCCTCAAAAAGTTGGAGGACGAGGACGTACTGGCCGCGATCCAGAAGCTGAAGGAGCAGGAAGTCGAGTCTGTCGCGGTCTGCTACATCAACTCCTACGTCAACGCCGACCATGAAAAGCGCTCGGGCGCGCTCGTAGAGGAGCACTTGTCCGACACCCACGTGTCGCTGTCGGTCGAGACGGTGCCCGAGTACCGCGAGTTCGAGAGGTGGTCCACCACCATCCTCAATGCGTACGTCTCGCCGGTCATCGGCGTGTACCTCGAGCGGCTGTCGGACACCCTTCGCGGCAAGGGGTTCGAGGGCGACCTCTTCTACATGACCTCCGGCGGCGGCGTCCTGACGGAAGGCACCGCGCCACAGTATCCCATAAGGTTCCTCCTGTCCGGCCCTGCCGCCGGCGTCCAGGGCGGCGTATACCTGGGCGACGCCACGGGTGAAAGGAACATCATCACCTACGACATGGGTGGGACGAGCACCGACATATCGCTTATCAAGGACCTCAGTCCCATCATCACCCACGAGAGAAACTTCGAGGGCGCTCCCGTGAAAACTCCCCAGCTCGACATATCCACCATCGGCGCTGGCGGAGGCAGCATCGCGTGGGTTAGCGATGAAGGCGGGGTGCGCGTAGGTCCGCAAAGCGCCGGTGCTGCTCCAGGTCCTGTCTGCTACGGACGAGGCGGGACCGAGGTAACCGTGACCGACGCCAATCTGGTGCTCGGCCGGATGGACGCGGGTACAATGCTCGGCGGCGCCATGACCATCGACAAGAGTCTGGCCGAAAAGGCACTGGCCGAGCTGGGTCAGAAGGTCGGCGTGACCGATATGTACGAGCTGGCCGAAGGCGTCGTCAGGATCTGCATCAACAACATGTGCGGTGCAGTGAGAACGGTGTCCATCGAGCGTGGCTTCGACCCCAGAGACTTCGCCCTGATGCCCATGGGTGGCGCGGGCGCCATGCACGCGATACCGGTGGCCGATGAGCTGGGTATAGACCGCGTACTCGTACCGCCCGACCCCGGCAACGCGTGTGCCTTCGGGCTTCTGGCCACCGATCTGAAACACGACTACTCCAGAACCTACGTGGTCGAGACGGACGAAGCCGACGTGTCGAGGATCAGATCCCTCTGGGCCGAGATGGAGAAGGAGGGCCGCGACGCCCTGTCCAAGGAGGGACTCGACCCGTCCCGCATCGGCGTGGCTTTATCCGGCGACATGCGGTATCTGGGTCAGTCGTGGCAGCTCAACGTGGCATTGACCGAGCAGATGGAGATGCCCGAGATCGTCTCTCACTTCCACGACGTCTACAGGGAAGTGTACGGCTACAGCAGACCCGAGATGACAGTCGAGCTGGTGTACCTCCGGGTGGTGGCGTCTGGCGAGGTGGACAAGCCGCAGGTCAAAGCATCGCCCACGGCGACGAAACAGGCGTCGGACGCGGTCAAGCACGAGCGGGACGTCTACTTCGACGGCAGCTTCGCCACATGCAAGGTCTACGACCGCTCGTTGCTGGCTCCCGGTGCGACCGTCGAAGGGCCGGCCTTGATCGAGGAGTACGGCGCCTCGACCGTGCTCTTCCCCAACTGGAGGGCGAAGGTCGACAGCTACGGCAACATGAGCCTCACGCGCAAGGGATAAGGCAACCCGCCCCAAGGCGTCGCGAGAGCGAACGCCAGCACATCCGGCTCGTCGAACTCGACTCCAATCGGTTCGACGAGCCCGGTCCTCAAACCCCGTCTCTGAAAGTCGGCGGGCTCAGGGTATGCGACGGCCATGCGGCCTTAGATACCGGGCAGCGCCGCCGCACCACCCAGGGCCCGGCCAGTGTCATGGAAAAGGGCTACAGACGCCAACCTATACGTCCCCCCCGTCGCTCAAACCACTCGCCACGGAGCCTGTAGCCGCACCAGTCGGCCGGGCAGCCACTCAATAACTGAGCGGGCGACGAAGAGGAAACATGGACGTAGCCCTCCAGGCGTTGGTAAACGCGATAATGCTGGGGTCCCTGTACTCCCTTATCGCTGTAGGCCTCACTCTCATATTCAGCACGCTTCGGATTATCCAGTTCGCCCACGGCCAGGTATACATGCTGGGCGCCTTCACCGTCTACTTTGTCTACGAGCGTGCCGGCGTGAATTTTGTAGCCGCCCTGATTGTGGCTGCCCTGGCTGCAGGGCTGCTTGGCGTGGTACTGGAACGCGCCTTCTTCGCTCGGTTGCGGGGGCAGGACCTGCCCAGCATGATAGTCGGCCTCGGACTGCTGTTGCTGCTCGAAGGCGTAGCCCTTGTCGCGTTCGGGGAGCGAGACCAGTACATCGCTAACCCGGTCAGGGGCGTCGTGCATCTGGCCGGCGTCTCCCTTCCCAAGATACGCCTCGTCCTGCTGGGGGTAGCGATTCTGCTGGTAGTCCTGCTCTTCGTATTCCTTAAATGGGTGAGAGAGGGGCGTGCCATGCGAGCAGTTGCACAGGACGGCGACGCCGCATCGCTACAGGGCATAAACGTCAGCTTCATCAACACGCTGGGGTTCGCCATCGGCAGCGGCATGGCGGCCATCGCCGGCGGTATGCTGCTCACATTCGGCAAGGTGAACCCCTTCATCGGCGGAAACATGGTGATAACGGCCTTCGTTATCATCATACTCGGAGGTCTAGGAAGCGTGCCCGGCAGCGTGGCCGGCGCTTTCCTCCTGGCGGCCATCGAAAGCTTCGGCCTCACGTACTGGGGCGAAGGAGCCAGATTGGTCGCCTTCCTGTTAGTCATGCTGATACTTCTATTCAGGCCAAGTGGGTTGATGGGCCGTGTCACTCAGTAGTTCGAGCCTCAAACCGGTATTCTACGGGCTGCTCACACTCCTGGCGGTGCTGGCTCCGCTGTACGTCACAAACGCCTACCACCTGCACATCCTGATCGTAGTTGGCATCGCCACGGTCGCTGCGCTGGGAGTGCGGATGGTGATCTCCATCGGCCAGTGGAGCTTCGGCCAGGCCGGTATGATGGCCGTGGGCGCCTACATCACCGTAATGCTGGTGGTCCATTCCCACCTCAACTTCTGGATGGCGTTCCCCATCGCCGGGCTGGGCACCATGGTCGTGGCCTATGTTCTCGGCTACCCGGCTCTGAAGCTGAAGGGGGCCTATTTCGCCATACTGACGCTAACCTTCGGGGTGGTCATAAAACAGCTGATCATGCTGAATGAGCTGCGTCCCTGGACCGGAGGCGCCGTCGGGATCTACAACATACCGCCGCCCCATCGCTTCTTCATCGTGGACTTTGCCGCCTCGAAGGTCCCCTACTACTACTTCATCTTCGCCATCTTACTCGCGACCATCAGCGTCATGTACCTGATGGAACGGTCCCGGCTGGGAAAGACCTTTGCGGCAATTCGCCAGGGCGACACCCTAGCCGAAAGCGTCGGCGTCGACATTACTCGATACAAGGTGCTTGCTTTCGTTGTCGCGTCCATGTTCACGGGCCTTGTGGGAGCGTTCTCGGCTCACTACTACCTCCTGGTCCACCCCGAGAATTATCGTATGTGGGACTCGATATACTTCGTCGCTTATGCTATCATCGGTGGCACCGGCTCCCTGTTCGGTCCCGTGCTGGGGAGTCTGGTACTCGTAGTAGCAGTAGAGCTTGTCCGGAGGTTTGCCGAGTATCAGTCGATAGCATACGCTCTGCTGCTGTTGATAGTGATAATGTTCCTGCCCCGAGGGGCTATCAGCCTGCCAGAGGTAGTTCTGTCCGGGGTTCGCTCTGTGAACTGGGCAAGGATCTCCCGAATACCACTTGCCCTCCGAGGCCGGAGGGTGGAGGCAGGGGACAAGTGACAGTAGGTGAAATGTAATGGCAATGCTCGAGGTACGGGGTATCGGCAAGCAATTCGGCGGACTTGCCGCCCTAAGCGATGTAGACTTTGAGGTCAACGAAGGCGAAATACTCGGGCTCATAGGGCCCAACGGCGCCGGGAAGACCACGTTCTTCAACGTCATCAGTGGCCTGCTGAGCCCCACCGCCGGCACCGTCGTCTACAAGGGCGAGGACATCACCGGCCTCAAGTTCCACAAGGTCGCTGCCAAGGGGCTGGTCCGCACCTTCCAACTCACTGTGCTCTTCAACGAGATGACCGTCCTCGACAACGTCGTGACGGCGCACCATCTGCATTACACCGGCGGCGGGCTCGGTATGCTGATTGGCGGCCGGGGCGAGATCCGCGAGATGGAAAACTCGGCGATGGAGATCTTGGAGTTTCTCGGACTCGATCAGGTCAAGGACGAGACGACCGAGAACCTTCCCCATGGACATCAGCGGCTGCTGGGAGTGGCCATCGGTATGGCGGCCCGCCCCGATCTCCTCTTCCTCGACGAGCCGGTAACTGGCATGAACCGCGAGGAAGCGCAGGACATGATGAGGGTCATCCGGCTTCTCAGGGACGAACGTAAGACGACTGTGGTGCTGGTCGAGCACAACGTCAGGGTCGTGATGGGCGTTTGCGATCGGATCGTGGTGCTTTCCTTCGGCCGCAAGATCGCCCAGGGCCTGCCGGAAGAGATCAGCGACAACCAGGAAGTCATAGAGGCCTACCTGGGCGCGGGCGACTTCGCAGCCACGCCAGCCAGCGAGTAGCGGGCTTCTTCGCGACTATAGACCTCCGCTGCCCTCGAGGGCAGCGGAGGTCTTGTTTTTAGGCTTACTTCTCTGAGGTCCTCCTCGATTTCGCGAAAACGCAGCTTTACATCCATGGGAAACCAGTGCTAAACTGCCGCGGCACGCCATTAACAGAAAACCTCCGGCGCACGCAAGCCCCAAGGCCCCCAAGCACAAGGAGGAACAGCCATGTTCATCGCGCACTTCACCGAACGGCCGTACCAGGACCCCAAGTCCGGCTACTTCGGCCAGACCGGCCTATCGATCAAGGATCTGGACCTCAGCAACGACATCTACGACGCCGAGCTGGGCGCGGGCCTATACAACCGCTACCTCGACGAGAAGGTCTACGCAGAGGAGATGGGCTTCGACGGCCTTATGCTCAACGAGCACCACAGCACCCCCTTCTGCATGGGCGGCGCCATGAACGTCGAGGCCGCCATCCTTGCGCGCATAACCAACAAGGCCAAGATCGTCCTGCTGGGAAACATCCTCCCCATCTGGGACGATCCCCTGTGGCTGGTCGAGCAGCTTGCCATGATCGACATGATCTCCCACGGCCGTCTGGTCTCCGGATGGGTCCGAGGCACCGGCCGCGAGAGCGTTGCCCATAACGTAGCCCCGCCCGACAACTGGGAGCGCTTCCGGGAGGCTCACGACTTCATCGTGAAGGCCTGGACCGAGCCTGGTCCCTTCCGCTGGGAGGGCAAGCACTACAACTACCGCTACGTAAACCCGTGGGTGAAGCCCTATCAAAAGCCCCATCCGCCAATATGGCTCCCCGGCGTCATCAGTCGCGACTCGCTGATGTGGGCAGCCGAAAAGCGCATCCCTTACATCATGCTGGCCACCGAGATAGGGCCTACCAAAGAAGCCCTCCAGGTGTACGCCGATGCGGCTGCCGAGTTCGGCTACGAAGCCGGCCCGCAGAACTTCGGCTACCTGTGGAAGGTCCACGTCGATGAGACGGAGGAGCTGGCTTTCGAAGTGGGCCGCAAGTTCGTACAGGGCCCCAGCAACCCCTTCCTGGCGGGTAACGAGGGGCTCGACAACCCGGCCCTCAGGGGCATGCCGGGGCTAACCTCGCGCCGCCGGGTGCTGCCCACCCAAAAGGTAGCCACCCTCGCCCGGGGCGGCCTCGGAGGCACCCCGTACGAAGAGCAACTCGCCGAATACAGCATCATAACGGGCACGCCCGACACCGTTATACCCAAGATTCGCTGGGTGCTGGAGCAGGTTCGGCCAGGCTCCATCTTCTTCTGGGACGGCGACGGCGCCATGACCCATGACGACCAGATGCGGAGCCTCAGGCTCATGGGCCAGGAAGTCTTACCCGCCGTACGCGAGATAGCGAAGGAGCTCGAGCTGCCAGGACCCTTCGAGGTAGACCCTGCCACCAACACGCCTATCGAGGCCGAAGCCGTAGCCTAAGCTCTTCACGGGCTACGGGCAAATGGCACGTAGACCTCGTTGAGGGTGCTCTCAGAGCCTCCCGGCGTCGCTCCGCCGGCCAGCACGTAGACCCTGCCGCCTAGTGCCACGGCTCCGAGGCCGTGCCGAGCCGTCGGCATCGGTGTCATCAAGACCCATTCGTCGGTGCCGGGGTGGTACCACTCGTTGTAGTCGAAGGTACCCGCTACCTCCTCGCCGCCGAAGACGTTGATGCCACCCGCCGCCACCGCTGCGGCGATTCCGCTCCTCGCCGTGGGAAGCGGCGTCAGCCCGGTCCACGTGTCGGTCGACGGGTCATAGGACTCGTTGGCGTCCAGGTTCCTTACGAACGTCTCCAGCCTGCCACCTATTACGTAGATGACCCCATCCAATACTGCCACGGCAACGTGGTCTCGAGGCGTCGGCATGGGAGAAAGCGGTGACCACGTGTCGGTGGCCAGGTCGTACACGTCCGTCGTGCCCACGTCTCCAAGCAGCATGCGTCCACCGATCGCGTATATCTTGCCGTCCACCACCGCCGCAGCGAGGGCTCCTCGGGGCGACGACAACCTGGCCAGACTCGTCCAGCCGTCCGTCGCGGGCTCGTACGACCAAACGCTATCGATCGGTCTGAACCCGTTGTCGAAGCCGCCAATCAGGTATACCTTCCCATCCAGAGCCACGGCGGCGGCGTGGTTTACCTGCTCAGGTATGGGAGCTCGCCGACTCCAGGTATTCGTCTCTGGATCGTACTCCTCGTTGGCCGTAGCTCCCACGCCGAACCCGCCCATCACGTAGAGCTTGCCTCCCAGATCCGCAGCCGCCACTTCGCTCCGGGGCGTCGGCATGGGCGCCAGGGTGGACCAGACGCCGTCCATTGGCTGCCGCATAAGGGGACGATCGTCCGATTCCCGCACGCAGCGGACAGCGCCGTCATCCGCGATCCGATAGTCGAACACCGTCCCCCCGTGGACGAGAACGAGCCACGTGCCTGGGGTCAGTGCCTGGTCGTATGTGACGTTCGGCTCAGGGCAGCCGAGGGCTGCTGAACCCCAGGTCGCCCGGTCGGCACGCGTGACCAGCACTGACCCCAGATCTTCGTTGGCCCGGCGGCGCATGTCCTCCAGGGCGGCGCGAAGGTCGGGCTCCACTACTCCCAGCACCTCCGCGCGGGAGAGAGACGCCAGGACATTTTCCGGCTCTACCGAGACCGGCGGCTGTATCGCCGTGGCAACGGGCTCCAAAACAGGCTGCGTTAGGGCGGCCTCGTCAGCCTGCCGGGAGCAGGCCAGCCACAGGCTGAGAAGAAGCGCCGCAAGAGCCAGTCGAGCCAGGGCGAGGCGCCCCTCGCTCACGCCGACACTGGAGGCCTGCGGTGGGTCCAGGGCCTCGCCGACTCTAGCTGTGCCGCCAGACGGAACAGCGTGCCCTCCTCTCCAAACCTCCCGGCGAAGTGGGAGCCCAGGGGCAGTCCGTCGGCATTCCAGTAGAGCGGCACCGACATGGCCGGCTGGCCCGTCACGTTGCTCAGGTAGGAGAAGGCCGAGAACCGGGTCATTCGCCTCCGGACCTCAAAAGGATCACCGCCATCGAAGGCAAATGTACCGAGGGGCACGGGTGGCTCGCCGAGGGTCGGCGTCAACCAAACGTCGTAGCTCTCGAAGAACCGGGCCACCTGTCGGGCCACCGCCTGCAGGTCCTGGACCGCCAGCAGATAGTCCGATGCGCTCAGATTACGTCCCCTCTCGGTATAGGACCACACGAATGGCTCGAACTGCTCCGGGGTAGGCGTGCGGCCGGTCCGTCTGGCCCAGTCGCTGATACCCCACGCGAACCCGGCCGCCAGCACCGTCGTGAAAGCCTGCCACAGCGCCTGGCCATCGATGACCGGGGCGGCCTCCTCAACCCGGTGGCCGAGGCCCGAGCATAGGTCGGCGGCGTCCCTGAGGGCGTCCAGGCAGTCCCGGTGCACCTCCGTTCCCAGAAGCGGTTCCCCGCTGAACGCGATGCGGAGGCTCCCCGGATCGGCCCCCACTTCGTCCAGGAAAGGTCGAGCGGGCGGAGGAGCCGGATAGGGGTCGCCCACGTCAGGAGCGCTCGTGGCGTCGAGGACCGCGGCGCTGTCCCTCACCGAGCGGGTCAGCACATGCTCGGATACCAGCCCGCTGAAGATATCTCCGTAGTGGGGCCCTAGAGGATTCCGGCCGCGCGTCGGCTTGAGTCCGAAGACGCCGCAGCAGGCCGCCGGCTGGCGGATCGAGCCGCCCGCGTCGTTCCCATGGGCTATGGCCACCATCCTCGCCGCCACCGCCGCGGCCGCCCCTCCACTGGACCCGCCCGGGGTGCGCGACGTGTCCCACGGGTTGCGGGTCGGACCGAACAACCGAGGCTCGGTAGTCGGACCGATGGCGAACTCAGGCGTGTTTGTCTTGCCAACGAAGACCAGCCCCGCAGCCTTGTACCGCCGGACCAGCTCGCTGTCCTCAGCCGGCACGTAGTCGCTGAGGAACTCGGTGCCCTCGGTGAACCGTACGCCGGCGTACTCGGCCAGGAAGTCCTTCAGCAAGAAAGGGACTCCGGCCAGCCGGCCGTCGGGCAGGGGGCCGGACGCCACGGCGCGGGCTTCGTCGTACATGGGGGTGACCACCGCGTTGAGCGTGGGATTCAGGCGCTCGATTCGCTCGATGGCGGCCTCGACAAGCTCCAGGGACGTGACCTCGCGCCGGCGCACCAGTTCAGCCTGTCCAATGCCGTCGAGCAACGCGGTCTCGTCTGATAGCGACATATGCGACCCTCCCGAAGCTACGAAATCGTTGGTCCTGTTTCCCCGTCAAATAACCGATTGTGCCCGAATGGCTAGGCGAGTGTATTCATGGGTTCGTGAGGTGTCAAGGAGTCTCTTGGCACCGCCGTGGGACTCTGCTACCATCCCGCCAGCAACATGAGAGGTTGACGTATGGGCAAGCACTATGACGCGGCACAGATCCCGGACGAGATGCGACGGAACTTCGACGTGTACGAGCGGATCCAGAAGCTGCGCATCGACATGGGCAGCTTCGACGACGACGTGGTCTCGCTGGCCGGAGCGCGGATCGCAGGCGTCGTGTTTCACGAGAGCGGGCTCGTCTACCTATCAGGCACTGTGGGCGGCACCCTCCCGATGAACGACGACGAGGAGCGCATCAAGCACGGCCACGAGGGGGCACAGCAGGCCGCCGACGTCCTGATCCGGCGACTTCACTGGGCGCTGAGCTGTGGTGGGGAAGGCGATCTGAACGACCTGCTCTACACGGTCAAGGCCCTTGGCATGGTTGTGTCGCCGTCCGGCGGCGCCACCAGCGCGGCCCCGGCCGTTATGAACGGTTTCTCCTTCCGTTGGCACTCCGTCTTTGGAGGGGGTCAAAGTGAATTCGCCCAGAACGGCGTGGACCCGGGTGGCTTTTCAGGCGTCCACGCCAGGAGCGCCCTCGGCGGCTTTGACGGCCGATTCTCGATCGAGCCGGAGCTGATCGTCGCCATCCCCGCGGCGCTGGCCCAGGAGATCATCCGCAATCGGGGCTGGGTTTTCCCGCTACCGCCGGTGATGCTCGACAAGGTGGGCGCCGCGCGGGCGCCCTCAGGCTGACGCCAGCTACAGTGGCGTCAGGTTTCGGCGGGTGCCCTCACCTCCCCACACAGCGGGGATTCCAAGGGGGTAAGACCCCCTTGGCGGGGCCTGGGGACTCCCCAGAAACCCCTGAGGGCGGGCGGGTGGGATATGTTAGCGTTACCGCTGCAACTCTCAGGACACCAGAGCCTACTCCCTGTTGAGGCCACACACGTCGGCCACTAGCTCGTAAGAGCGCAGCCGGTCGGCGTAGTCGTAGCAAATCGTGACAATTGCAAGGTCGTTGGTCTGGTAGGCCTCGGCGACCCGCTCCAGCCCTTCCTTTACCTGCTGCGGGTCTCCGTCAACGTAGTTCTGCTTTAGCTGCTGGAGGAACACGAACTCGTCCGGCCGGTACTGGTACCGCATGGCGTCCTCCACCGTTGGGATGCCGGCGCGTATACCCTGCACGCTTCGCACCCTGGATAGGTTGCGGCTATGGCCCAGCCTAAGGGCTTCCTCCTCGGTCTCGGCGCACAGCACGTGAACACCCACGTTCACCTTCGGCTCCTGGAGGTATTTCGACGGCTTGAACTTTAGCCGGTACATCTCCACGATGGCCGGGCCCTGCTCGACGGCCAGGCCGAAGAAGTGGGCGTAGCTGAAGGCCAAGCCCATCTCGGCCGCCATGGCCGCGCTGTCGTAGCGCGAGCCCAGGAGCCACACGTCGGGAGCGGAGACGCGATCGGGAGCGGCGTGGAGTGACGCGAAGGGATGCTCCCCGTCCATGTCGCCGTTGAGGTATGACAGCATGTCTTGGACCTGCTGCGGAAACAGGCGAATGTCTATGGGCTGTCGGGGGTGTGAGAGGGCCGCCGCCGTCATCTGGTCGCTGCCGGGTGCCCGACCTATGCCGAGGTCGATCCGTCCGGGAAACAGAGACTCCAGCATCCCGAAAAGCTCGGCAACCTTGAACGACGAGTAGTGGGGCAACATGACCCCACCGCTGCCGACGCGGATCCTGCTGGTCCGCGCCGCGATCTGTCCGATCATGATCTCGGGGCTGGTCCCGGCGAAGTTTCCCAGGTTGTGGTGCTCCGCAACCCAGAATCGCTCGTAGCCGAGCGCCTCCGTCGCCACCGCCAGCTCGATGGTCGCTTGCAGGGCCTCGCCGCCTGTTCCGCCGTCGCGGACCGGCGACTGATCGACCACACTCAAGACCAGTTGCTCGCTCAAGGTCTCTTATCCTCGCCGACATCGCGCAGATGGGATGTGTCGTTCCAGAGCTGGACCGTCGCGCCATTCGACGACGCGCCTAGTATCGACAGGCCACCGTTGTCCATGCGAAAGTGCCAGAGGCTCCGCACGGGAAGGTCCAGCAGGTTGACCAGCACAGCGCGCAACGAGCCGCCGTGACCTACCAACAGAATGTCCTGGTCGTCGGCATGAGTCAACTTGAGCTGCTCAACCAGGTCACCGATCCGTCGCACCAGGTCGCAGTCGCTCTCGCCGCCCGGCGGGGCAAACTCTACGTCGTCCATGAACAGGCGGTCGAACTCTTCGGGATGGCGCTCGCGAATCTCTTCAAAGGTGACCCCTTCCCAGGTGCCGTAGCACTTCTCTCTGAGTCCAGGTAGAGCCTGCACAGGCAGCGTGCGGCCGTTCGTGATCGCGGCCAGCGTGGCCTGGGCGCGTCCGAGGTCGCTGGAGCAGACCGAGTCGAACGAGACCGAGCGCAGGCGCCCGGCCATGCGCTCCGCGTCGGCCCGTCCGGCCTCAGTCAGCGGGGAGTCCAGGTGTCCCTGCACCCGTCCCTCCGCATTCCACGTCGTCTCGCCGTGGCGCACCAGGAACCACTTCACCACAGTGCGTTTGCTCCTGCCTATCGACGAATGGGATCGGCTAGTGGACCAGGATGTGAACGGTGGTCACGTCGCCTGCACCGGAGCACTGGGCGAGCCCCACGCGGGCGTCGGGCACCTGCCGCGGCCCGGCCTCGCCTCGGAGCTGGGTGACGGTCTCGTGAATCATCCGGATGCCGGTGGCCCCGAAGGGATGTCCCATCGCCAGGAGGCCGCCATCGGTGTTCGTGGGCAGGTCGCCCGAGAGCGCGGTGCGTCCGTCAAGGGTGGCGCGCCACGCCTCGCCCCTGGGGAGCAGCTGCAGCGCCTCCAGCTGTTGAAGCTCTCCTATGGTCGCGGCGTCGTGGACCTGCACCAGGTCGACGTCCTCGGGGCCAAGTCCGCTCATCTCGTAGGCGTCGATGGCGGCTGGCTCCGTACGATTCGGGCTAAAGGCTGAGTGATCGCTGCCACGCCCGTTATAGGTGCCCGAACGAAGGACCGCCGCAGCGACACGGACCGCGCGGCCCGCGTCCACGCCGTACTCATCCATCGCGTCGGCAGCACAGAGCACCGCCGCGGCGGCGCCCTCGCTCGTAGGGCAGCACTGGTACAGGGTCAGCGGCTCGGCGATGGGCCGTGACTCCAGCACCTCGTCCAGGGTAAAAGTCTGCTTCCGATGAGCGTAGGGGTTCAGCACCGCGCTATCACGCGCCTTCACCGCCACCTGGGCCAGCGAGGCCAGCGGCGCCCCAGTCTCTTCCATGTAGCGACGCATGCGCAGCGCGTATCCGGCCATCATGTGATCGCCGCCGATGTAGCGGTCAGGGCTGTCTGCTGCGGTCACAGCCACCGGACCCCTGGGTACCTTCTCAGAGCCGAAGGCCAGAGCCATGTCATAAAGGCCCGTCGTAACGCCCCAGTAGGCCTGCCAGAAGGCCGTCGACCCGCTGGAGCAGGCGTTCTCCACGTTAACTATCGGAACCCCAGTCATACCCAGCTTCGATAGGACAGTCTCCCCGACCGACATACCGTGGTAGTACACGTGGCCGAAGTACGCTATCGGAATATCCCTCCAGCGGAGTCCGGCGTCCTCGAGCGCCTCCACCACCGCAGCCTGGGCCAGCGAGGACAGGTCCTCGTCATCAAAGCGGCCGAAGGCGTGAAGCCCCACCCCGGCGACCATCACGTCACGGCCGCCGCGCAGTCCGGTCATTGCGTCTCGCCTCCCGCGTCCGTCGCAGGCCGCCATTTGTACACCACGAGGTCCGAGTCCGACCCCTCGGGTCGCAGCTGCTGCAGCGCCAGCTCCACCGGCTCGCCGATCGCCAGCTCCTCATGCCGACAGTCCACTACTTCCGCGAGGACGTGAGGCCCTTCCGGTAGCTCGATTTGGCCGAGCACGTAGGGGACCTCACCCGGCCAGCCAGGCGGCGGCACCCAGACCACCGTGTAGCTGTACAGCGTGCCCCGGGGCGTGAGCTCGACCGGCTCCAGCGCCGCAGAAGTGCAGGCCTGGCAGAAGACCGCATATCCAAAGGCATAGGCACCGCAGTCACGGCAGCGCACGCCCACGAGGGCCCCTTCGGTCCCTTGCTCGTTGGTCAGCCGGAGCCTTGTCGGATCTACCGACACCGGCGCTTCGGTCGCCATCTCCCCATCACTCCTGTGTCCTCTCGACGCAGCTCTCCTTGGTGCTGGTCGTAGACGCCTTCAGATTAAAGCAGGCTCCAGGGGGTGTCAACCGAGGCACCGCGCTATTGACCCGATCCGGGGCAGATGATAGCTTGAGACACCCTGAGTGCACGGTGCCCAGATGACGAAGATCTTCGGACCCGACGACCCCAACCGGCCCATGTGGGAGATGACGCTCGGCGAGCTTCTCGACAAGGCTGTCGCAGAGGTCCCTCCAGACAAGGTGTTTGCCGAGGTCTGCGGTCACGAGATGACCTACCGCGAGTTCCGCCGCATGGTGGGCCGCACCGCCGCCATGTTCCAGTCGATGGGAATCGGCAGAGGAGACCGGGTCTGCCTGTTTCTGCCCAACTGCCCCGAAGTCCTCTACTGCTGGTTCGGGCTGTCGCTGCTGGGCGCCATAGCCGTGCCCATCAATACCGGCTACAAGCGGGACGAGACAGCATACATACTAAATGACTCGGAGGCCGCCGCGCTGGTGGCTCACGCGTCGACGCTGGCCGTTGCCGACGAGGCATCCCATCTGGCGTCGAGCGTCGCGCACAGGCTCGTGGTCGGCGAGACCGCGCCGCAAGCCGTCGGGTGGACCGGCATGGCCGGGCTTCTCGACAGCGACGGCCCCACGCCACGTGACTCCGAAGTCACGCCCGACGACGTTTCGATGCTGGTGTACACGTCCGGGACGACTGGCAACCCCAAGGGCGTGCAGATGACCCACAAGATGTACGTCGCAGCAGGCCAGGGCTTCGCCCACTGGACCCGCGCCAGCTCGGACGACCGGTTCTTCACATGCCTGCCCTTCTATCACGCCAACGCCCAGTACTACTCCACGATGGGGACGCTGGCCGCCGGAGCCACGCTTGTGGTCACCGAGCGCTTCAGCGCGTCTCGCTTCTGGGGCGAGGTCCGCGACGCCAGGGCCACGGTCGTCAACTTTATCGGGATGATGATGCAGGTACTTGCCAAGCAGGCCGCCTCCCCTGAGGACAGCCAGAACAGTGTGAGGCTGTTCTACGGGTCGCCCTCCTTCTCGCCCGAGTTCCTGCTTGCCTTCGAAAAGAGATTCGCCACCGACGTGATAGTAGGGTTCGGCCTGACCGAGACCTGCTACGGGACCATCGAAGGTATTCGCGAGCCGCGGCGGCCCAACTCATCCGGGCATGCTCGGCAGCATCCCGACCCCCGCTTCACGAACGAGATTCGTATCCGCGACGAAGCCGGAGACGCGGTGGACCCCCACACTATAGGGGAGATCAGCATCAGGAACCCTGCCGTGATGCCGGGCTACTGGCGCAATGAGGAGCAGACCGGGATTGCCCTGAGGGACGGGTGGCTGTACACGGGGGACCTGGGGTGGATGGACGAAGACGGCTTTATCTACTTCGTGGACCGGAGGAAGGACGTGATCCGCCGCCGGGGAGAGAACATCTCGTCTCAGGAGGTGGAAGGCGTAATCAAACGCCATCCCGAAGTCCTGGATTGCGCCGTCATTGCGGTTCCGTCTGAGCTGGCCGAGGATGAGGTCAAGGCCTATGTCGTGCCTCGAGCCGGCTCCGATCTGACGCCGGACCGGATCGTGTACTGGTGCGCCGAGAACCTGGCCTACTTCAAGGTGCCGCGGTACATCGAGATGCGAGACGATCTGCCGAGAACGCCGAGTTTGCGGGTGCGCAAGGACCTGCTCCGCCGCGAGCGCGACGACCTCACGGAAGGCTGCTTCGACCGAGAAGCTGCAGGGATCAAAATCCGTTGATCGGCCGGGAGCAATCCACCGCAGTATCCTGACGTAAGGGGCGGTTTGCGAAGCGTGGGTTCTTGGCCCCACGCCTGCTCGGAGCCCGAGTGCTGCCTATCCCCGGCTCCTCAGCCGCATGATCCCGAGCGGGACGCCGATAAGCACCGCGACGGCCGCCACGATTATGCCGATGATCGCCCCGATGGGGAACCCCGACTCACTCGGCGTGGGAGCCAGCGCCGCGACCGTCGTCGGCTCCGGCTCCACCTCGGTCGACTCGGCGGACGCCTCGGACGTGTCGACGGTTGCGTCGACGGGTGTGTCAACGGGTTCGCCCTGCGGGACCGGTTCGGACAGGGCAATAAGAGCGATCACCGAGAGGCCGTTCGGCGATATCAGCTCGAACAGCGCGTCCTGGCCCTCGAACCCCATGAACCGAGTCTCCAGGATCTCCGTGTCTCCGGCGTCAGAGCTCCGGAAGCCGCGGACGGTATCGAGGCCGAACTCGTCTACCCAAGCCCTGCCCACGGTCATCCGCAGGGTGGCTGTCTCCACCACCTGGCCCAGGTTCTGATGAGTGACCTCGACGGCGAATGCCACGTTTCTGACTTCCGTGCCCACCTCTGTAGCCAGGCGCTCGAAGCCGGCCTGCACTTCGGCGTCGGGCTGCTTCGCGACCTGTACCTGAATGGTCGCCTGGTCGGGTAGCTCGCCGAGCTCGGCCGACAGGCTCACCTTGACCGCGCCGACACGGCTATCATCTGCGCTCAGGTCCACCTGCTTCGACGGGGTCTCCAGCTCTAGCTTTTCGACGTTGCCCGTAATTGAGGTGCCGGTGCCCGAAAGCTGGTCCACCGTAGCCTTCAGCGTCATCTGAACCTCGCCGGCCTCGTCCTTGACGGAAATGTTCACCACGGTCTTGCCGGCGGCAGTCTTTTCGACCGTGACCCCCGACCCGGGGTCGTCGAAGCTCTCGAGCGTCCTGCCTTCGGCCAGCTCCAACGGAAGCTCGATCCTGTTTCGGCCGGTCTCCTTCTTGAGCTTTAGCTTTTCGCCTGTAGCCTTCACGACGAGGCCACGGTCGTCGACGCCGGTCGCCTCGGTGGAGACCGACTGCTCGGTCTGTAAGACCAGCTTCGCGAAGACGAGAACGGGCGTAGCCTCGGGCTGAGGCGTTGCCGTGGTCACCGGGATAGCGGTCGGCGGCGCTAGGGCGACCCTCGGCGCTGGCTGGGCCGTCGCCACGACCAGCAGCTCCGGCGTTGGGACAGCCGTGGGCGGCACCGGAGCCGGACTCGGCGTGGGCAGCGGGCTCGACGTCGGCAGCGCTGTAGGAACCGGCGTGGCCGTGGGCTCCGGCGTCGGGGTCGGCGTGGCTATGGGCTGCGGCGTCGGCGTTGCCGTCGGCGTGGGAGTCGGGGTCGGCGTCGGGGTCGGCGTCGGCGTCTCCGTCGGGGGTACATACCCGCCCGATGGGGGCGGTGGAGGCGGGCTCGAAGAGGACGTTGTGGGCACGGGGGTCTTCGTGGGCGTGGCCGTGGGCGTGGGCGTGAGCGTGGGCGTTGGTGTTCCCGCAGCCGGTATCGGGATCGGCGTGTCCTCCACCACAGGGACAGGTGTCGGCGTCTCGGTCGGCACCTGGGTAGGGGTCGGCGTCGGCGTCTCCTCGGTCTGGGCCTCGATCGTCACCTGGGCCGTATCGACGGCGCCAACGCCGTCGTCGTCCCTCACCCGCAGGGCGACTGAGTAGACACCGTCCGTGTCGTAGGTGTGGGTTGGTGCGATCAGGTCCACACCCGAGTCGGTATCGGCCCCCGTCGTGCTGAAGGTAGTGCCGTCGTAGTCGAAGTCCCACTCGTAGGTCAGCGTGTCGTCGCCCGGATCGTTGGTGGAGCCTGCGAACGTGAGCACTGTTTCTGCGGTGCCTTCGTACGGGCCTCCCGCGTCGGCCACGGGCAAAACATTGGACACCGTGACCGAGGCGGTCTCGATTCCGCTCACCGAGTCGTCGTCCCTGATCCTCAGGGCTACCTGGAACGTGCCGTCGTCGGTGTACGTATGCTCCGGCGCGGTGAGACCGTCGTCGATCTGGGTCGGATTGAACGTCCCGTCGTAGGTGAAGTCCCACTCAGGTGAAGTCCCACTCATAGGTATGCGTGTCGTTGCCCGGGTCTATCGCCGAGCCGTTGAAGGTCACGGCCGACCCCTCGTCGGCGGTGTACGAGCTACCGGGGTTCGCGGTAGGAGGCACGTTGGACACCGTGACCGTCGCCGTCTGCACAGCGCTAACTCCACCGTCCCCATCGCGCACCCTCAGCGCCACGGTCCGTTCCCCGTCGTTGGCGTAGGTCTCGGACGGGCTGGTAAGGTCCTCGCCCGACGCATCGACCGTGAAGTTGGAGCCGTCGTAGTCATAGTCCCACTCGTAGGTCAGCGTATCCTGGCTGCCGGGGTCGGTGGCCGAGCCGCTGAAGGTGAGAGCAGTGCCCTCGTCCACGGTGTAAGGCCCGTTGGCGTCGGCGCTGGGAGGCACGTTGGCGACGTTGACGGTCGCCTGGGACACCGAGCTCAGCTCCCCGTCGGTGTCCGTGACCCTAAGGGCAACGGTGAAGGTGCCGTTGTCTGCGTACGTGTGGCTTGGAGTCTTGAGGTCTGTGCCAGAGGCGTCCGTGGTGAACGACCCTTCGAATGTGAAGTCCCACGCATACGTGAGCGCACTGGAGGAGTCCTCGGGGTCGCTGGCCTCTCCGCTGAAGATAAGCTGGGAGCCCTCGTCGATGTTGTAGGGCCCGCCCGCGTTGGCGGTCGGCGCCACCGGGTTAGGGCCGAGGCGAGGGCTGTCGCCTCGGGCGACGCCGGTGACGGAGAGTGACGCGATGCCGATCAGCAACAAAAGCACCGCGGGACGCAGGACGGGCAGGCTTCGGACTCTGTTCATCGTTCCCTACTCGGTCGGTTCGAGGGTGAAGTTTATGTCCGGCGAGTCTTCAGACGCCGTCACCTGGACGGACTGCGCGGTTTCGGCGCTGGGCGAGTTGAGGTAGAACTCTCTCTGATACTCGCCGGACTCATCTGACGCGTACACATAGTACAGGCGGGCGGGCAGGCCACTAATGACATAGCTGCCGTCATCCTCGGACAGGACCCCTCCCAGGATGACGCCCGTGTCCCGATCCTCAGCGACGACGACTATGTCCTCGAGGGACGTTTGTCCATCGAGGGCGAAAACGGTCCCGGAGATGCTGCCCCCAAGCTCGAGTGTGAAGTCGACGCCCTCGGCGACGCTACCAGCTGTTACGGCGACGCTCGTAGCCGTCGCGGGGTCCGTCGAGTCTTCGTACAGCTCGATGGCGAAGCCCTGGTCGCCTGCGACGGCGAACACCCGATACTCGCCGGCCGGGAGCCCGTATATGACGTAGGTCCCGTCCGAATCGGTCTCCTCGAAGAATCCCTCGTCGAGCAGGGGCCAAGGCTCGTCGAAGCCCTGGACGATCACAAAGGCGTCCTCGATCGGCGTCGTCCCGCCGGACTCGTAGACAGTGCCCGCGATGCTGCCGCCGGGCTCGAGCGTGAAGTCGATGCCCTGCGTGTCCTGGCCGACCGTCACCGCCACCAGCGTGGCCGCATCCTCATCCTGCGTCTCCGAGTAGATCTCGAAGGCGAACCCAAGGGCCGCGGCATCGACCAGATAGCTTCCGGCTGGCAAGCCATCGATCACGTAACCTCCCTCCGGGCCGGTCACCGCATCGAAATCGCCCAGGCCCTCGCTATCGGCAACCACCACGGCTCCCTCGATCGGTGTCGTCCCGCCGGACTCGTAAACCGTGCCCGAGATGGACCCGCCGAGATCCAGCGTGAAGTCGATGCCTTGCGTCTCCTGGCCGACCGTCACCGCCACCAGCGTGGCCGCTTCGTCATCCTGCGTCTCCGAATAGATCTCGAAGGCGAACCCATCGGCCTCGGCCTCGACCAGATAGCTTCCGGCGGGCAGGCCATCGATCACGTAACCCCCGTTCTCGCCGGTCTCGGCGCCGAACTCGCGCAGGCCCTCGCGCTCGGCAAACACCTCGGCGCCTCCGATGGGTGTCGTCCCGCCGGCCTCGTAGACCGTGCCCGAGATGCTGCCGCCGAGATCCAGGGTGAAGTCGATGCCCTGCGTGTCCTGGCCAACCGTCACCGCCACCAGCGTGGCCGCATCCTCAACCTGCGTCTCCGAGTAGATCTCGAAGGCGAACCCAGGGGCCTCGGCCTCGACCAGATAGCTTCCGGCGGGCAGGCCATCGATGACGTAACCCCCCTCCGAGCCGGTCACCGCATCGAAATCGAACTCGTGCGCGCCCTCGAGCTCGGCAAACACCTCGGCTCCCTCGATCGGTGTCGTCCCGTCGGACTCGTAGACCGTGCCCGAGATACTGCCGCCAGGCTCCAGGGTGAAGTCGATGCCGGAAGCGGTCGAGCCTCCCGAAACGGTGACCAGGGTCGCCGACTCCTCGTCTTGAGCATCGGAATAGAGCTCGGGGATGAACCCGTCGGCCTGGGCGTCGACCACGTAGCTTCCAACGGGTAGGCCTTCTATGACGTAGCTCCCGTCGGATTCGGTGCTCGTGCCGTCGCCCGCGCCACTCTCTTCCGACCGCGCGAACACCTCTGCCCCGGCGATGGTCGTTACCCCGTCGGCCTCGTAGACGTGGCCCGAGATGCTGCCGCCGGCCGCCAGCGTGAAATCGATGCCGGACGTGTCCTGGCCCTCGATCACGTCCACCAGCGTCGCATCCTCGTGGTTAGCCGTCTCGTTGTAGTACTCCCTGGCGTAGCCCTCGGCCTCCGCCTCGACCTTGTAGCTGCCGGACGCCAGACCCGCTATGGTGTACCGCCCGTCGGCGTCCGTTCGTGCCTCGCCGAAGCCGCCTTCGCCCGAGGCCCACACGTCGACGTCGGGCAGCGGGTTCGAGCCCGAGGAGTCGTACACCGTGCCGGAGATGCCGGCGCCGACGTCGAGCACGAAGTCGATGCCGGGCGTGTCTTCCCCTCCGACCACGACCACCAGAGTGGCCTGTCCGAAGTCCTTGGTCCCGTCGTAGAACTCTACTGCAAACCCTTCCGCGAAGACCCCGATGTGGTAGTCGCCCGCCGTCAGGCCCTCCATCACATAGGTCCCATCGTCCTCGGTCGTCGCGCCGCCTCCGCCGCCATTCACGCCCTGAGCCCATACCTGTGCGTCGGGTACGGCAGTGGTGCCGTCAGGCTCGTAGACCCGGCCGGATATGGTGCCCCCGAGATCCAGGGTGAAGTCTATGTCGGGAGTGTCCGCCCCGGAGACGACCGTCACCCTGTTCGCATCCTGGTAGTCGCCGATCTCCTGGTAGTACTCCCGGGCAAACCCCTGATCCGTGGCAGACGACTCGACCCGGTAGTCGCCGGGAGCCAGGCCGTCCATGACGTAGGTGCCGTCCGAGGCCGTACGAGCGTAGCCGCCACCGCAGCAGTCGTAGCTGCCGGCCCACACGTCGGCGTCGGCTATGACAGTAACGCCGTCCGACTCGTAAACCGTGCCTGAGATCGACGCGCCGGCGCTCAGGGAGAAGTCGATGTTGGGCGTCGTCTCGCCCGCCGCCACGACCACGGTCGCGGCCTGGTTCCAGTTTGTGGTGTCCTCGTAGAACTCACTAGCCAGACCCTGCGCCGCGCGGACCTCAACGCGGTACTCGCCCGCTGCCAGCCCGGTTATCAGGTAGGTGCCGTCGTCCTCGGTCCGCGTATCGTTGCCGCCATCGCAGCACTCGTAGCTGTCGGCCCGCACGTCCATGCCTCCGACGGGCGTGCCGTCGCTGTCCCGTAGGACCGTGCCCGATATGGAGCCACCCTCGTCGAGGACGAAGTCGATGTCGGGAGTGTCGGCGCCGGACGCCACGGCCACCGGCGTCGCCGCGTCCCAGTTGCTGGTGTCGTTGTAGTACTCTCTGGGGAAACCCTGGTCCTCGGCCCTGACCTCTACGCGGTAGTCGCCTGGGGCCAGCCCGGTGATCTCGTAGGTCCCATCGCTGGCAGTCGTCGCTTCGTTGCCGCCGCAGCAGTCGAAGGTGTCGGCCTGGACTCGTGCGCCGCCGACCGGGCTACCTGCGGAGGTCGTCACGGTGCCCGATATAGATCCGCCGCCGCCGAGCGAGAAGTCGATGCCTGGCGTGTCCTGGCCACTGACAGCCGTCACGCTGGTAGCCTCGTCCCAGTTGGTCGTATTGTCGTAGTACTCGCTGACCAGAGTCGTGTCCGAGCCCTGGGCTCGTACTCTGTACTCGCCCTCGGCAAGGCCCGTTATGGTGTAGCTGCCGTCCTCCTGCGTGCGCGTTCCGTTGCCTCCGCCGCAGCAGTCGTAGGCGTCCGCCCAGACGTCTGCGTTGGCAACAGCCGTCCCGTCACTGTCTCTGGTCACGACCCCGGAGATGGACCCACCCGCGCTCAGGGTGAAGTTGATGGCCGTTACCTCGCCGCCCGTCGACACCTCGACGCTGGTCGCGAGCTGGTAGTCGTTCGTGTCATCGTAGTACTCGCGAGCGAACCCAAGCTCGCCTGCGGACGCCTCGACGCGGTACTCCCCGGGCCCAAGGCCCTGGATCAGGTACGAGCCGTCAGACGCCGTCCGGTCATATCCGCCGCCTCCGCAGCACTCATAGGAGCCGGCCCACACGTCGGCGCCCGAGATCGGGTCCCCGCTGTCGTCGGTGACCGTCCCCGCGATGGACCCGCCGGCGCCCAGGCGGAAGTCGATGCCGGTCGTATCCTGGCCGGCGGCCACGGCGACCCTATCCGCAAGCGACCAGTCGGTCGTGTCGTCGTAGTACTTGCTGACAAGTCCCTGATCCTGCCCGTCGGCGCGGACACGGTAGTCGCCTTCCGCCAGACCGCTGATCGTGTAGCGGCCGTCGTCATCGGTCCGGGTCCCGTTGCCGCCACCGCAGCACTCGTAGGTGTCGGCATGCACGTTTACGTTGGCGACGGGCGTAACCCCGTCGTCAAGGTATACGGTGCCCGAGATGCTGCTCCCTGACGGCAGCGCGAAGTCGACGTTCGCCGTATCGGCCTCAGCCGTTACCACGACCGTCGCCGCGAGCTGGTAGTCGGTCTCGTTGTCGTAGTACAGCCGGACCAGACCCTGGTCTGTCGCGGAGGCTTCGACCCGGTATTCACCGGGCGCCAGGCCTTCGATGGTGTACGTGCCATCGGAGGCCGTCCGATCGCCGTAGCCGCCGCCACAGCATTCGTAGGGGTCGGCCCGAACGTCTGCGTCTGCGACGGCGGTAACGCCGTCCTCCTCGTATACGGTGCCCGAGATGGATCCTCCCGAGCCCAGCGAGAAGTCGATGTTGGGCGTATCCTGGCCGGCTGCGACCGCCACCCTGTCGGCCTGGTCCCAGTTGGTCGTGTTGTCGTAGTACTCGCCCACCAGGCCCTCGTCCTGGCCCTCGGCCTTGACGCGATAATCGCCCGGCGCCAGCCCCTCGAGGGTGTACGTGCCGTCGCTACCCGTCCGCGTCCCATTACCCGAGCCGCAACACTCGTAAGCGTCCGCCCATACGTCGACGTTGGCGGCAGGGGTGCCGTCGCTATCCTTGACCACAGTGCCGGAGATAGTCGCGCCGGCATCGAGGGCAACGTCGATGCCCTCAATAGTCTGCCCCGTCGAAACCCCTACGGGGGTTGCGAGCTGGTAGTCGGAGGTGTCGTCGTAGTACTCACGGGCGAAGCCCTGGCTGGTAGCCCCGACCTCGACCCGATACTCGCCGTCCGGCAGACCCTGGACCAGGTACGAGCCGTCGGAGGCCGTTCGCGCGTAGCCGCCAGAGCCGCAGCACTCGTAGGTGTTGGCCCACACGTCGGCGCCAGCTATTGCCGTGCCATCGGCGGCGCTGGTGACCACGCCCGAGACGGCGCCGCCTCCGCTGAGGGTGAAATCGATGTCCGCCGTGGCCTGGCCCGATACCACGGTGACCCGATCGGCCCCACTCCAATCGGTGGTGTCGTCGTAGTACTCGCGGACCAGCCCCTGATCGTGGGCACTCACCTCCACGCGGTATTCGCCGGAGGCAAGGCCGCTGATCTCGTAGGTACCGTCTGCCGCCGTGCGTGCGCCGTTGCCGCCGGCACAGCACTCGTATGTGTTTGCCCAAACGTCCGCGCCGGACACCGGCGTGGTGCCGTCGGCCTCGTAGACGGTACCCGTTATCGAGCCGCCCGCGCCGAGGGTGAAGTCGATGTCAGGGGTGTCCTGGCCGGACGCGACGGTCACTGCTGTGGCCAGGGACCAGTCGGCAGTGTCCTCGTAGAACTTTCCAACCAGGCCCTGCTCCGGCGCGCGCGCCTGAACGCGATAGTCACCGGCTCCCAGCCCCTCGATCGTGTAGGTGCCTTCCTTGTCGGTGCGTGTTCCGTTGCCCCCGGCGCAGCACTCATAGGTATCCGCCCACACGTCGGCGTGGGACACCGCCGTCACTCCATCGGCAAGGTAGACGGTGCCGGATATGGTGCCCCCGGCGTCAAGTGTGAAGTCGATGCCGGGCGCCTCGGAGCCCGAGGTCACGGCCACGAGCGTGGCCGAGTCCCAATTCGTCTCATTGTCATAGAACTCGCCGGCAAAGCCCTGCTCTCTGGCGGAGGCCTCGACTCGATAGTCGCCGGCGGCCAGCCCCAGGATGGTGTACGTGCCGTCGGAGCTCGTCTCGGCCCATCCCCCACCGCCGATGGTGCGGTTGGCCCAGATGTGCGCGTGTTCGATAGGCGTTGTTCCATACGACTCGTACACAGTGCCCGATATGGAGCCGCCCGTGTTGAGCTGGAAGTCGATAAGCGGAACCACCTCGCCGACGGTAACTGAGACCAGTGTTGCAAGCCCCCAGTCGGACTCGCCGTCGTAGAACTCGTTAGCCAGGCTCTGATCCAGGGCTTCGGCCCGCACGACGTAGTCGCCGCTGGGCAGGCCTTGGATGGTATACGTGCCGTCGGCGGCACTCCTGGAGTGCCCCCAACCCCCGGTCTGCCCCTCGGCGGACACGTCGGCGCCGGACACTGGCGTGGTGCCGTCGGACTCGTAGACGGTGCCGAAAATCGAGCCACCCGAGCCAAGGCTGAAGTCGATATCTGGCGTCGTCTCGCCGGCCACCACAGAGACCCTATCCGCCTCGTCCCACGAGGTGACGTTGTCGTAGAACTCGCCTACCAACCCCTCCTCGGGCACCTGGACCTGCACGCGATAATCGTCCGCGGCCAGTCCGGACAGCTCATAGGTGCCGTCGGACTCAGTGCGAGCCCAGGCGCCACCGCCGCAGCAGTCGTACGTATCGGCCCAAACGTCCGCGTCCGCGACCGGCGTCGCACCATCCGCTTCGTATACGGTGCCGGATATCGAGCCCCCGGCGTCGAGCGAGAAGTCGATGCCGGACGTGGCCTGGCCGGCGACAACGGTTACCGGGTCCGCCTGGCCCCAGTCCTGTGTGTCGTCGTAGTACTCTCTGATGACACCCTCGCCACGAGCGTCGACCTGCACGCGATAGTCGCCCTCCGCGAGACCGGATATCGTGTACGTGCCGTCTTTATCCGTCCTGGCCCAGTTGCCGCCCGCGCAGCAGTCATACGTCTCGGCCCAGACGTCGGCATCGGCGATCGGCGTGTCACCGGCAGCGCTGACTACCGTGCCGGTGATCGAGCCGCCGGTCGCCAGCGAGAAGTCGATGTTCGACGTCGTCTGGTCGGCCACGACCGTCACCCGCTCGGCGTCCGACCACTCGCTGGTGTCGTTGTAGAACTCGCCAGCCAGGTCCTCGTCCTCGGCGCGAACCTGAACGCGGTAGTCGCCGGCCCCAAGGCCGCTTATCGTGAAGGTGCCGTCGCTTGCCGTCCTGGTACCGTTGCCCTCGCCGCAGCATTCGTAGCTGTCGGCCCATACGTCGGCATCGTCTACCGGAGAGCTGTCGCTGTCCCGGACCACAGTGCCCGAAATGGAGCCCCCGGCGGACAGGGAGAAGTTGACGTTGGGCGTGGTGGAGCCTGACGTGACCGAGACCCTGGTGGCCAGTTGCCGGTCTGTCGTGACGTTGAAGTACTGTCGGGCGTAGCCCTTGTGGCCGGCGTCGACCTGAACAAGATAGTCGCCGGTGGCCAGGCCATTCATGACGTAGGTGCCGTCTTGAGCGGTTTCGGCCCAGCCCCAACCACCATCTCCGTCGTAGCTGCTGGCGCTGACATGGACTCCCGGCACCGGCGTCGTCCCGTTCCCTTCATAGACCGTGCCGCTGATGATACCGCCGGTCTCCAGCGTGAAGTCGATTCCTGAGGTGTCCTGGCCCTCGGAGACGCTTACCGGGGTGGCGAGGTGCCACTGCGTCGTATCGTCGTAGATCTTGTGGACCAGGTCGTCGGCCTCTACCTCGACCCGGTACTCGCCCTCTGACAGCCCGGAGATCGTGTAGGTACCGTCGGACTCGCTGTTGGTCCAGCCGTGGCCCCCCTCGTCGTCGTAGCCGTTGGCCCAAAGGTTGGCCCCGGAGACCGGGGTCGTCCCATCCGCCGCATACACCGTGGCAGAGATGGTCCCGCCGGATGCAAGAGAGAAGTTGATCCCTGTGGTGGTCTGGCCTACGGTAACGGTGACCGAATCTGCATCGTCCCAGTTGCCCTCGTCGTCGTAGAACTCGCCGGCCAGACCGTGACCTGCGGCGTAGACCTCGACGCGGAACTCGCCGGAGGCCAGGCCGGTGATCGTGTAGCTACCGTCCTCGTCCGTTCGGGTGCCGCTGCCCCCGCAGCAGTCGTAGCTGTTGGCCCACACATCGACGTCGGCTACTCCGGAGCCATCGCTGTCCCGGACCACGGTGCCCGAGATGGAGCCTCCCGACGCGAGACTGAAGTCGATGCCGGACGTATCCTGCCCTGGTGTGACCGTGACCGAGTCAGCCAGTCCCCAGTCGGTGGTGTCATCGTAGAACTCACCGACAAGTCCGCCTTCCCGCGCGTGGGTCTGGACGCGATACTCCCCGGCGGCCAGGCCAGAGATGGTGTACGTGCCGTCCGTGGCCGTGCGGGCTCCGTTGCCGCCGCCGCAGCACTCGTAGGAGTCGGCCCAGACGTCCGCGTCAGCCACCGCCGTCACGCCGTCCGCTTCGTAGACGGTGCCCGAGATGGTGCCGCCGGCGTCAAGGGTGAAGTCGATGCCGGAGGTCGTATCTCCCCCGGTCACCTCGACCCTGGAGGCCTCGTTCCAGTCGGTGGTTTCGTCGAAGAACTCGTGGGCGTACCCCTGTCCGCCGGCGAAGGCCTCGACCCGGTAGTCTCCGGAGGCGAGACCGTCGATAGTGTAGGTGCCGTCAGAGTCGGTCTGGGTACCGTTGCCACCGCCGCAGCACTCGTAGGTATTCGCCCAGACGTCGGTATTGGCCAGTGGCGTTGTCCCATTCTCCTGGTACACCGTGCCGGAGATCGAGCCGCCGGTGCCGAGGGAGAAGTCGATGTTCTGCGTGGTAGCGCCCGAGCTGACCTCGACCCTCGCCGCCTTGGACCAGTCGCCTGTGTCGTCGTAGAACTCGCCTGCCAGGCCCTCTTCAGGCACAAAGACCTGGACCCGGTAGTCGCCGGATGCAAGGCCGTTGAGAGTGTAGGTGCCGTCCTTTGCAGTTCGTGCGCCGTTGCCCCCGCCGCAGCAGTCGTAGGTCTCGGCCCACACCTCGGCATTTGCAACCGGCTCGCCGTCGCTGTCCGTCAAGACCGTGCCCGATATCGACCCGCCGGCGCCCACCGAGAAGTCGATGTCGGCCGTCGTCGCCCCCGCGGTGACGGGGACTCTGTCAGCGTCTTCCCATGAGGAGGTGTTGTTGTAGAACTCGGTCACCAGGCCCTGATCGGGCGCGTGAACCTGGACGCGGTAGTCCCCTGTGCCCAGGCCCGTTATGGTGTAGGTGCCGTCCGACGCCGTGCGTGCTCCATTGCCGCCGCCGCAGCAGTCGTACGTCTCAGCCCACACCTCGGCGTCCTCGACCGGCGTGCCCGACTCGGTTTGCACGACACCAGTTATGGACCCGCCGTCGTCCAGCGTGAAGTCAATGTCGGCGGTTTCGACGCCGGCGGCGACGGTCACCCGGTCGGCGTCGTCCCAATCCGTCCTGTTGTTGTAGAACTTCTGGGCAAACCCCAGCTCCGCTGCGGACCAGGTGCCGACTCGATAGTCTCCCGAGGGCAGACCCTCGATCGCATACGTGCCGTCGGCTGCCACGTTGGCGCCGGCGATGTACTCGCCGGTGTCGTATTCGCTGGCATGGACGAATACGTCGCCGGCCGGCGACGTACCGTCGGACTTGGTGACGCTGCCCGATATGGTCCCGCCCGTTGCCAGGGAGAAGTCGACGCCGGTGGTCGTCTGGCCGGCCGTAACCGCAACTTCATCGGCCTCGGACCAGTCGGTGGTATCGTTGTAGAACTCGCCCGCCAGGTCTTCCTGCGGCACCTCTACGTGCACCCGGTAGCTTGCCGGCGCGAGGCCCGTAATGGAATACGAGCCGTCGGAAGCCGTGATTGCTGAGCCACCCGGTCCGCAGCAGGAGAACCTCTCCGCTTGGACGTCTGCGTTGGCTATCGGCGTGCTGTCACCATCGGTTACCACGGTCCCGGATATGCCGCCGGCCGTATCGAGGGCGAAGTCGACGTTGGAGGTGCCGGACGTGGCGGTCACGGTGACGCGGGACGCCTGTTCTCGGTCTGTCGTGTCGTTGTAAAACTCGGCTACGAGGCTCTGATCGTCGGCGCTGGCGCTTACACGGTAGTCGTCGGCGTCGAGGCCGGAGATGCTGTAGGTCCCGTCGTCGGCGGTGGTTGTGACTGCGCCGCCTCCGCCCGAGTCGTAAAGCTCGGCTCGCACGTCCGCGTTCTCTACGGCCGTGCCGTCGGCTTTGGTGACCGTGCCCGAGATAGTGCTTCCCGCCGCCAGCGTGAAGTTGATGCCCGTTGCATCGGCGCTCGACGAGACCGTCACGGCGTCGGTGTTAGTACGATCCGCCGTCTCGTTGTAGTACTCGCGGACGAGCCCCTGGCTGATGGCCGAGGCCTCAACCCGATACTGCCCGGCCGCCAAGCCCGTGATGGTGTAGGTGCCATCGGAGGCCGTGCGTACGCCGTCGCCTCCGCCGCCGGCAAGTTCTGCCCAGACCTCTGCCCCCGAGACCGCAGTGCCGTCACTGGCCTTCAGCACCGTGCCTGAGATGGAGCCGCCTGAGTCCAGCGCGAAGTTGATCCCCGCCGTAGTGTCCCCCGCCGCTACCAGGACCGTGGTGGCACTCCTCACGTCCGAAGCGCCATCGTAGAACTGGACGGGATACCCCTGGCGAACGGCGTTTACGAAGACAAAGTACCTTCCACCTTCCAATCCGGAGACGGTGTAGGTGCCGTCTGCGCCCGTGACCGCTGTGCCGGCGGCGGCACCCGTCCGGTACTCGTTCACGAAGACGACGGCACCATTGACAGCGGTGGTGCCATCATCCAGTAGCACGGTGCCCGTGATCGAGCCAGTGGTCTGCGCACTCAGGGAGCCGCCGCCGATGACAAGCAGGGTGACGGCCGCGATCGCGAGCAACAGACCGCGCATCAGATAGGGGACCAGCCGTTGGGAGTTGGCGCCACCGCCTAGAAGCTTCAGACCTTGGCCCATTTAGACACAGTCTCCCGCAAGAGTACCCGAGCTCCGCTTTGCGATAGTGCGCCCGATCTCATATCTGAGCGGCATCCTACTGGCCACCCTATCAACGAGGTCTCTCCTCGACAAGGGTGTGGGCACCCGGCGCTAACCGGGCCACCACTTGGGTGGCAGCCGCCAGGTGCCTGCACAGCAGTTGCTCCCTCTCGCGCAGCTGCGACGGGTCTGTTCGAGCAACCAGCGTACCCTTGCCGACTCCCTGAACACATCCTCCTGTCGGGTGACGTTCAGAGTGAAAAAAGGGTGACGCAGGTAGTAGCCCTGCACAGGGCAGCCTTCGGAATAGGGAACCGACCGTCCCAGATGCGAGGAGCTAGCGGCTTTGCACCAAAACCACGGGAAGGTGCTGGAAACCCGAGGTTTCCGGCTGGGGTCTGGGGTATCCCCAGAATACAAAATACCCACAGGGCGGGTGGGAGGGTAAGCAAACCTTCACGTTGAACGGACTTTTGGATGCAACGCCCCCAGTCGCGGGTTTGCACCAGAAAGAGAACAGCTACCCCTGATCACACCTCGACAGGCTCAGGGCGAACGGAATTATCAACCTGCGTTCGTGGTGAGCTTGTCGAACCACCGACCGTATCTGGACTTTTTGTGCAAAGCCCCAGCTAGCTGGGGCGTCCCGACCGGGGGGTCTTCAGGGCCGTCAAGAGCCGGCTGGAGGCGGCAGTCACTTCGCCTATCGCGAGGTTGAACGGCTCTTCGTTTGCGCGCGAGGGCTCTCTGAACCCGCTTATCTTGCGGACGAACTGCAGCGCGGCCGCTCTGATCTCCTCGTCGGTGGCCGGCTCGTCCCGGCGCCTAAGTGTCTTTATGCTTCTACACATCTCACCGAGTCCACGTTCGAGAGTCTGATGCGTGCTGGTTCACGCGGCGAATCCATCAGCTAATGGGCACTGGCCGAGGACACTCATCGCAATCCGCCTGGGGCGGGCCATACACTCCTGACCCGGCCCGCGACGCTGCCTTTGTTGGCCGGGGTCTCGCTCTCCATCCGGGGACGCTAACCCTTGGGGTACTTCGAGAGTCAGGGGCTACTCCTGCACCAGCTCGAAACGCACCCCGTCCGGCGCGCGGACGAAAGCGTACTGGCTCTCCGACTCGGGAGGCGTTCTCGAGATGATCTCGACACCCTTCCCCTCCATGCCGGCCAGCACGCCGTCCAGGTCGTCGGTAGCGACGCCGAAATGCTCGAGGCCTATGTAGGGGTCGAGGGGGGCGCCGGGCAGGCTCTCCGCGTCCGGCGGCTGGGTGACGATGACCTCGACGTTGCCGATATCCAGCAGGATGTGGTGGTTTCCCTTGTCCCGATAGTCCTGCAGCTCCTTCGCGCCAAGGTGTTCGACGTACCACCGGGCCGTCTCGACGACGTCCCTGGCCTTGAGGTGAATTCTATAGAACTTGACCATGCCCGCCTCCTGTCCGGCGGAAACCGCCGTGCGTGCTGATAGTCACCTCTGACCAGGTGCCTCAGTTAGGTAGGTTCCTGTTACGTTTCAGCGCTGCTGAGCCCCCAGAAAGCAGCCCATCGGCCTCAGGGGGTTCAAAGGGGCAACACCCCTTTGGCGGGGGTCCGGGGGCACCCCCGGAGAACCTTCTAGGGTGGGAGGGTGGGACTTATTGGGATTGCTGCAACTCGGCACTAGAAGTAGCCGCCGTCCACGACGAGGACACTCCCGCTGACGTACGAGGCCTCATCGGAGGCCAGGAAAAGGATAACGTTGGTTATCTCCTCCGGCCGCCCTACGCGGCCCATGGGGTGCGCGTCTACGAAGGACTGGAAGCTCTCCGTGCTCTCCGTGCTGCCTCGCATCTGTGGAGTATCCACGAAGCCCGGGGCGATGGCGTTGATCCGTATGCCCTGGCCAGCGTACTGCACGCCGGCCACCCGCGACAGGTGAGCCACGCCGGCCTTGCTGATGGCGTAAGGGAGCGAAATAGGATAAGCCGCCAGGCCCGCTTGGGACGAGATGTTTATGATCGAGCCGCCTCCGCTCTTTAGCATTTCGGGGATTGCGTACTTGGAGCAGAGCCACAACCCTTTCAGGTTCGCGTTCATCACCATGTCCCAGTCGCCTTCGTCTATCTCGTGCAGAGGGGGGGTCAGGATCAGGATAGCCGCAGCGTTCACGAGAACGTCCAGCCTACCGAACCGCTCGACCGCGGTACTCACCATCGCCTGGATCTGATCGACGCTGGTCACATCCACGCCAAACGCGGCTACGTCGGAGCTAATCTCCTTGGCCATACCGGCGGTCTCCTCGGCCATGGCCACGTTCCGGTCCGCGACAACTACCCTGGCGCCTTCCTCGACAAACCGCAGCACGGTCTTGCGGCCGATCCCGGACGCGCCTCCCGTCACGATGGCTACCTTGTCCTGTAGTCTCCCAGCCATCTCTCACCTCTTGGCGGTTTTCGGCTCACGGCAGGCACCCTCCGGAATGCCGGAACCCCATGGGAGTCTCTGCACTCGACGCTCCGGACCGGCACGTGCCCCTATCGGCACCGGCCGGTCCGGCAGGTCTGGCCAGCCCGCGAGGCGCCTCCCGCGGAGGGACGGCCTACTCGTAGACCTGGCCCGGGTAGTACTCCAGCGGCACGAACTCCGTACGTCCGTCCGCGTGCTGCTTCACCCCGGTCGTGCTGTGTCCCGGTGCTATGAGGGCCTCGTGCTTGGTGGCCATGCGCCTTATCTTCTCGAGCGAGCTGTTCCACTTCTCCTGCGAGACGCTGACCATGTTGCCGTAGGTGGGAGGACCATAGGTCTCGTGGTGGTGCATGGCGTCGCCGGTGAGCAGAACCGAGCCCGTGTGCTCGAGGTGCACCAGCATGCCCATGGTGCCCCACGTATGCCCCGGAATGCTGGTGAGGTGGACTCCCTTGAGGAGCTGCTGCTCACCGTACACCAGGGTGGGCTTCTTCCTCGGGAGGAACTCGAAGTCGGCTCGCGACATGAAGTGGGAATCCTCCTCCAGGTTGAGGACCCCCCTGTACTCATCCTCGTGAACGATGATCTCGGCGCCCGCGTGCTCGAAGAGGCGCAGCCCCCCGGCGTGATCCATGTGGAGGTGCCCCTGCACCACGATATCGAAGTCCTCGGGGCCCATTCCGATGGATTTCAGCTTGGCCTCGAGCAGGTCCTCGGTCTTGACGTCGGAGAACCGCGGACCCATGAACTCCGCAGGCCACTCCTCGGCCCAGTGAGGGCTGATTCCGGTATCGAATAGTATGCGCCCCTCGGGATGCTCAACGACGTAGGCGAGGGAAGGGCACTGGTACCACCTCTTCACCTTCTCGCTGTCGCCCGGCGCCAAAGACAGTGAGGGGTGGCCAGGCAGCATGCCGTCCAGGTCCATGCCAAAGGTCCCCAGCTGCAATCCATATAGCTTTATCGCCACGTGTCTCCTCCTTCGTTCGACCGGCGTCCAGTGTTCGACCGCGTCCAGCCCGAGCCGCCGCTACAGAACGCGTTCGGCCAGCTCCTCTATCTCTGCCAGGACCGCCTCTTCACCTTGCTCGGATTTCGTTAGCCAGACGGTCGCGCGATCCACACCCGCTTCTTCCAGGTTGTCTATCGACTCCCGGTCCCTGAACTGGCCGGCCAGGCCAAAGGCCAGTATCTCGATCGTGGCCGGGTCCCTGCCGGCGCTCTCCGCGAGCTCGTCCAGTGTTGCCCGACCTGCCTTGAGCTCGTCCATGTAACGCCGATCTCCTTCGACATCGCCCGGCCCGACCCAGGGAGTGCGGATGGGCATCCAGCCGTCGCCGTAGTCCACCACCCTCTTGAGCACGTTCTTCGCCCCACCCCCGAGGTAGATCGGCGGATGAGGCTTGCGAGCCGGCTTCGGATAGGACCAGACCGCGGGGAAATCGTAGTATTCGCCCTGGTACTCGGCCTCGTCTTCGGTCCACAGCTTCTTCATGGCCATGATGGCGTCGCGAGTCTGGGTCCAGCGGTGCTCGAAGTCCCCACCCAGGAGCTCGGTCTCCTCTTTCAGCCAACCGGCCCCTATGCCGAACACGAAGCGGCCGCCGGAAACGAAGTCCAGGGTGGCAACCTCCTTGGCCAGGAGGAGTGGGTTCCTCTCCGGCACGAGGCATATGCCCGTCCCCAGCTCGATCCGCTCCGTGACGGCGGAGGCACGCGCCAGCGCCACAAAGGGGTCCAGCAGACGCAGATACTGGTCCGGGATAATGCCGTCGGCCGCGCCCGGGAACGGTGTAACCGAGTTGACGGGTATCAGCGGATGCTCCGGGACCCAGAAGGAGTCGAAGCCGACCTCCTCCAAGCGCTTGGCGACGATAGCTGTGTCGACACAGTGCTCGGTCTGGAAGACGAAAGCCCCAATCCTCACGATGCGATCCTGCCTATGGCGAGAGAATGCCCCTTGCGGGACGGCCCCGATTATACACTACAAGGCGAATCAGATGAACAGGCCCGCGCGACGGGGTGCTATACTACACGCCCCGGCTTGAATGCGATGTAAACGCAGCGTACCAGGAGGGCGCGATGCCAGCCCGCACCGGCGACGAGTACATAGCTGGGCTCCGGAATCGCCCGCCGGAGGTGTGGCATCTGGGCGAGCGGGTCGAGGACGTAACGGAGCACCCGGGGTTCCGCAACGCAGTCCGCTCGGTCGCCGCCCTGTACGACATGCAGCACGATCCCGCCTTGCGCGACGAGATGACTTTCGAGTCGCCGGACGGAGCCGGCAGAGTCGGTCTCTCGTTCCTGAGACCGTCATCGGTGGAGGACCTGGAGCGCAGACGCACCATGATGCTGCGCTGGGCGCGGTCCTCGGCGGGAATGATGGGCCGCTCGCCCGACGTGCTCAACGTGATCGTCACCGCCCTGGGTGCGGCGGCCGACTTCTTCGCACAGGGCCGTTCCGAGTTCGCAGACAACATAAGACGATACTCCCAGTACGTTCGAGACAACGATCTCACCCTGACTCACACGCTGGTGAATCTCCAGCGCAGCAGATCGCCGTCGGCCGTCAGCGACCCGGACCAGGAGGTGGCCCTCCGGGTCAAAAAGGAGACGGACGCCGGAGTCGTGCTGCAGGGCGCCAGGATCCTCGCGACCCTGGGCCCTATAGCCGACGAGCTCCTGGTCTTCCCGTCGTCGACACGCCAATTCGCGGGCGACGCCGAAAGCATCTCCCTGGCCTTCGCGATACCCTGCGACACACCCGGTCTGAAGTTCGTTTGCCGAGAGAGCCTGGACCTGGAGCGGTCTCGGTTCGACCATCCATTGGGCTCACGCTTCGACGAGATGGACGCTATCGTGATCATGGACGAGGTGGTGGTCCCATGGGAGCGCGTCTTCATCCTGCGCGACCCGGACCTGTGCAACCGTGTCATGACGGCAACCCACGCCTCGGCGCACATGATGCACCACATGGCCACCAAGAACCTGGCCAAGTCCGAGTTCGTTCTGGGCACCGCCTATCTGATGACCGAGGCCCTCGGCTCGAGGGAGCTGCCTCAGGTCCAGGAGCGGGTCGCGGAGCTGATCACCGACCTGGAGGTCACGAGGGCATGCCTCCGGGCCGCCGAGAGCGACGCATCGATAGACGAGTGGGGAGTAGTGTGTCCGGACGTGACCCCGCTATTCGTGGCCCGGAACCTGTTTCCAAAGATGTACCCACGAATGATCGAGATACTCCAGCTCCTGGGCGCCAGTAGCATCATGGCCATTCCGTCGGAGTCGGACTTCGACTCGCCGGTGGGCCCCTCGCTGGATTACTACCTGTCGACCGACTCGGCAACGGGCCGTGAGCGGGCGCAGATCTTTCGGCTGGCCTGGGACGTGGCGTGCAGCGCCTTCGGGTCACGCCAGGTGCTCTACGAGAGATTCTTTGCGGGCGAATACTCGACGCTGGCCAGGATGCTTTTCAACCAGTACGACGGCGAGCCGGCGTCAGAGCGAGTGCGCGGTTTCTTGCGGCAAGCGGTCGCCCGGGCCGATAGGGAAACGGTGCGGCCCTAGCTCACTGCAGGGGCTTGGCGAAGCTCAGCTCGTGGCCGTCCGGGTCCGCGACGTGAAAGTAGCGCTCTCCCCATTGAGCATCCCGCGGCTCAAAGTCGGGTGTGAGTCCGCGGGTGAGCGCGCGTCGATACATCGCGTCGACGTCGGAGACGTAGAATATGGCGCGTCCCCACCACGCGGGCCTCGACTGGCCGGCCGGCTGCTCTGCCGTCAGGTTGAGATACCCGGAGCCTGCCGAGAAGCTGGTGAACGAAGCCTCCGCTCCGCCGTAGAGGAGGTTGAAGCCTAGTCCTCGATAGAACGCGACGGAGCGAGGCATATCGGTGACCCACAGAGTAATCGCGCTTATTCCGGTGATGACCGGCTGCTCGTCACCTCTGGAACTCATGGTCCACGTCCCAATGAAACTGGTCAGGTCGACGCAACGTACCTATAGCCAGGGTACCATTGCTGAAGGTTCGACACACGTAGGATCACCGCTGATGAGACGGAACCGAAAAGCCACGTTCGCCGGCATAGTGGCCACCATGTTGGCTGCACTGCTGCTGTCCGCGTGCGGGTCGCAGCAGGGACCATCGCCCAGTCAGGCGGACCCCGCTTCGCAACCGGCTACCCGCGCTCCAGAGTCGCCGACTTCGGTTCCCGTGCCAGCCAACGAGGCGCCTACGGCGGCGGCCCTTGCTGAAGACGAGCCACCGGGGGATGTGGAGATAGGCAGCAAGGTCGGCAACCGTGTTCCCGACTTCGACATGCTCCTGGCCGACGGCAGCACCGTGACCACATCCGACCTGCTGGCGGCGAACAAGCCCGTCTTCCTCATGTTCTTCGCATCCTGGTGACCGACATGCCGCGCCGAGTTCACGGCGCTCCAGCACGTCTACCCCGACTACGCGGACAGAGTCGCACTGTACGCCGTCGGCGTCGATGGCTTCGAGACCATGCCGATGCTGGAGGAGTTCCGTGAGGTGCAGGGCTACCCGTGGCCCGTGGCGCTGCCCGGCTCGACCATGCTCCCGTCGCTGCGCATCTTCCAGCGTTCCACCAAGGTGGCCTTCGACGCCGACGGTACCATCGTCTACCGCGAGGGATACGGGCAGGGTAACGCCGAGGGTTGGCGTCAACTCTTCGAGCAGCTCGTATCCGACTAGCGCGACGCGCAGGCGTGGCGCCCTCTGCGCTTCAGAGCTGGCGAGCGCTCAGAAAGCAGTCCACCGCCCTTAGGGGCAGACACTCCCTTCACGGGGCTTTGCACCAAGACCGCGGGAAGGTGCTGTCCCGACACATCGGGACGGCTGGAGTCTGGGGTACCCCCAGATATAAAAATACCCACAGGGCGGTTGGGAGCGTGAGCAAACCTTCGCGTTGAAGGGACTTTTGGGTGCACGGCCCCTTGGCGGGGTCCCCGGAAAACATTCGAGGGCCGGTGGGCGCTATATTTAGCGCTGCTCCTGCAACCTGGCCCCAGTACTCTTTGTCAGCGCTTGTCTCATCTCATATAATCTCGCTGCGGAATCCAAAGCAGGAGGCAATCCCATGGCCGACAAGCAGATCCTTTGCGCCTTCGGCGTCGACGTAGACGCCGTCGCCGGATGGTTGGGCTCCTACGGCGGAGAAGACTCGCCGGACGACATCTCCCGGGGCGTCTTCGCCGGCGAGGTGGGCACCCCGCGACTGCTCAAGCTATTCCGAAAGCTGGATGTGAAGACGACGTGGTTCGTCCCTGGCCACTCGATAGAGACGTTCTGGGAACAGACCAAGGCGATCGTCGACGAGGGCCATGAGATCGGCCTGCACGGCTACTCTCACGAGAACCCCATCGCCATGACTCCCGAGCAGGAAGAGAACGTGCTCGTTAAGTGCATCAGCCTGATAACCGAGGTGTCGGGACGCCGCCCCACCGGCTACGTGGCGCCCTGGTGGGAGTTCAGCAACGTCACGACCGAGTTGCTATTCAAGCATGGCATCAAGTACGACCACAGCCTCATGCACCGGGACTTCGAGTGCTACTACGTGCGCTCGGGGGACCAGTGGACCAAGATCGACTTCTCCAAGAGCGCCGACGAGTGGATGAGGCCGCTGGAGCGAGGCACCGAGACGGACCTGGTCGAGATACCGGCCAACTGGTACCTGGACGACCTGCCCCCGATGATGTTCATCAAGGCCGCGCCCAACAGCCACGGGTTCGTGAACCCCCGCGACGTGGAGCAGCTGTGGAGGGATCAGTTCGACTGGGTGTACCGCGAGTACGACGACGCCGTGTTCCCGATCACGATCCACCCGGACGTCAGCGGCCGCCCGCAGGTGCTCCTCATGCTGGAGCGGCTTGCAACGTACATAAAGGGCCACACGGGCGTGCGATTCTGTACGTTCGACGAGATCGCCGACGATTTTACCAAGCGACACCCGCGCCGTTGATGAGACGCCCGGGACCGGGGCGCCAGCGTTGTGCTCCTCGCCGACGATCCGTGGGCGGGTTACTCAGGAGGCAGGCGAGATCCTACGGCGAGTCCACTCGGACTGTACGGCTCCTGGCCGAGATGGGCGTGCGCTACGTCTGCGACTGGGTCAACGACGAGCAGCCCTACCCGATGAAGGTCCCCAGCGGACAGATGGTGTCCCTACCCGTCATGCTGGAGCTCGACGAGGTTTTCACCCACCGGATGCGGACCGTTCCGATCGGGCGCTGGGGCCAGATGGTCATCGAGGCCGCAGAGCGCATGCACCAGGACGGCGGCCGTTTATTGGTGCTTAACCTGCACCCCTACATCATAGGGCAGCCCTTCCGCATCAAGCACCTCGACAATGCGCTGCGGAGCATCATGGCGCTCGGTGGCGTCTGGGCGGCCACCGGCGACGAGATCGTGAGCTGGTACCTCGGCCAGAACGGCGATTAGCCGACCGACGACGGGCCGGACCGAACTGTCACCCTGACTGAAAGGAAGGCCTGGGGTAGCGGGGCTGCGGGGCGGAGGAGCTACCGGCTCCCCGGATTCTTCGCCTCGACAGATCGCGGGGGCTCAGAACGACAGCAATCGCGGGTGAGCGCAGCGGCACTCAGGCTGACGAGAAGAGGGCTGGTAGCGCATACGGGATTCGAACCCGTGATCTCCGCCTTGAGAGGGCGGTGTCCTTGGCCGCTAGACGAATGCGCCACGCAGGGCCAATACTCTGGCTGGGGATCGAGGATTCGAACCTCGGCTTACAGATCCAGAGTCTGTCGTCCTACCGCTAGACGAATCCCCAACGGTCACCGCATTGTAGCAAGCGATTCTCGATAACTCAAGTCGATCTGGGCTGGGATGCCGCCGTAATGGGACGCAAGGCCACGGGCACCTAACCCGTCTCACCGTCGCCCTCGACCCGCCCCTGCGCCGCCTTGGTCTCAAAAGCGGTCGCCAGCTGGTCGAACAGCCAGCCATCGCCAAGCACCTCGGCCGCCGCCGATTCGGGGTCCAGCTCTCCCTCCTCGACCCGCTTCACGATCGAGCCGACCGGCCCGTCGCCGGACACGAGTCCGGCCAGCGCTGATTCAAGGGCCTCCCCTAGCATCTGAGTAAACTCCTGCCGCTGGCGAAGCCGGCGACGCTCGTGCAGGCGTTGCCCATCCTCCATCGCGCGCCGGTGATCGGCGATACTCTCGTAGAGCTCCTGCACGCCCTCGCCCTTGTCCGCTCGGGTGAGGAGCACCGGCGGACGCCACCAGGCCTCGCGGTCTCCCAGGCGAAGCATCGCCTTCAGGGCGGTCGCCAGCCGGTCGGCGCCTTGCCGATCGGCCTTGTTCACCACGAACAGGTCTGCGATCTCCGTCAGCCCGGCCTTCATGGCCTGGATCGGGTCGCCGGACTCCGGCACGAGGGCGACGACCACCGTGTCCGCCACGCCCATGATATCCAGCTCGGTCTGGCCGACGCCGACGGTCTCGACGACGACCACGTCCTTGCCGAAGGCGTCGAGCAGCCGCACCGAGGCCCTCGCGACCTTCGACAAGCCACCGTAGGCGCCTCTGGTCGCCAGGCTACGAATGAACACGCCATCGTCCAGGTAGTGGCGCTGCATTCTGATGCGGTCGCCGAGGACGGCTCCGCCGGTCAACGGGCTGGTGGGGTCGACCGCGAGCACCCCTACCGAGGCCCCATCCTCCCTCCAGGCGCGGACGAGCCAGTCGACGATCGTGCTCTTGCCGGCACCGGGCGGACCGGTGACGCCAACGCAGTAGGCCTTACCTGCGGGACGCCGCAGGGCGCTCATCAGCGTGGAGGCCTCTGCACCCCCGCGCTCCAGGATCGTAAACAGCCGGGCAAGGGCGCGCCGGTCTCCGGCGAGCATTCTCTCTGTTAGATCGGATACCAAGGATGCACCGCTGTGATCACGACCGGATGTCGGGCCGCGGACCCCGCTGCGAGGCGGTTGCGCGGTTGTGAGCCTGAAGGGTTTCGGGGCCTGAGGTGGGGTGGCCGCCCGCGCTCCTATTTCGAGTCCAGGGCACGGACAAGGTTGGCCATCTCAATGGCCGACACGGCGGCGCTGTAGCCGTTGTTCCCAGACTTGCCGCCAGCGCGGTTGATAGCCTGCTCCACCGTGTCGGTGGTGAGCACGCCGAAGATGACCGGCGTACCGCTTGCAAGAGAGGCGCTGGCGACCCCCTTCGAGGCCTCGCCGGCCACGTGCTCGTAGTGATCGGTTTCGCCCCGAATCACGGCACCCAGACAAACGACCGCGTCGTAACGGCCGGACTCAGCCATCTTCTTCGCTATCAAAGGGATTTCGAAGGACCCGGGGACCGAGGCCACCGTCACATCCTCGTCCCGTACGCCGTGCCTGGCCAATCCGGCTTTTGCCCCCTCCAGCAGCTTCGACGTGATGAACTCGTTGAAGCGGGCCACCACCACGCCTACCTTCAGGCCATCGCCTTTGAGGTCCCCTTGCAGCTCTTGGATCACTCGCCTCCATCGGCCAGGACGTCGGTTACCTGTGGGTCCAGGAGATGCCCCAGCCTGCGTCGCTTGGTTTCCAGGTAGCGTCTGTTCTCCTCGGTGCTAGGCGCTATGACGGGGACCCGCTCCACCAGCTCGAGTCCAAAGCTCTCGAGACCGACAACCTTCCGGGGGTTATTGGTCAGCAGTCTCATTTTCTTCACGCCGAGGTCGACCAGGATCTGCGCCCCCACGCCGTAGTGGCGCAGGTCGGGACCGAATCCAAGGTGTAAGTTGGCGTCCACCGTGTCGAGTCCGCGATCCTGCAGCGAGTAGGCCTTCAGCTTGTTGTGGAGTCCAATGCCGCGGCCCTCCTGCCGTATGTACAGGAACACCCCTTTACCCTCGCGCTCGATGGCCTCCAGGGCGAGGTGCATCTGATCCCCGCAGTCGCACCGGGTGCTGCTGAACACGTCGCCGGTAACACATTCGCTGTGTACGCGGACGAGGGTCGGCTCGTCGGGATTGATGCTTCCTTTGACCAGGGCCACGTGCTCGTCCTTGTCGACGATGCTCCAGTAGCAAGCGACGTTGAAGTCGCCGTAGGTGGTCGGGATGCGGGCCTCACCGGTCCGCTCGATCAGCTTCTCGTGGGCTCGCCGGTAGGCGATGATATCGGCGACGGTCACAATGTTGAGATCGTACTCCTCGCCGAGCGCCTCCAGCTGCGGCATCCGGGCCATGGTGCCGTCTTCGTCCATGATCTCGCAGATGATGCCGGCCGGGTACAGGCCTGCCAGCCGAGAGAGATCGACCACAGCCTCGGTCTGGCCGGCTCGAACCAGCACTCCACCCTCCATGTATCGCAGGGGGAATACGTGGCCAGGTCGGGCCAGGTCCTCGGGCTTCGTACTCGGATCGATCAGCGCCTTTACCGTCGCGGACCTGTCCTGGGCCGAGATGCCGGTGGTGGTGCCGTTCAGTGCGTCCACGGACACGGTAAATGCGGTGGAGAGGCGAGCCGTGTTGTCCTGGACCATCATAGGCAGCCTTAGCTGCTCCAGGCGCTGGCCCATCACAGGCACGCAGATCAGGCCCTTGCCACGAGTGGCCATGAAGTTGATGGCTTCGGGCGTGACCTTCTCCGCCGCCATGGCGAGGTCGCCCTCGTTCTCCCGGTCCTCATCGTCCACGATGATGACCATGCGGCCTGCACTTATGTCCGCAATCGCCTCTTCAACCGTGGATGTCGGCATCCAGGTCCTTCCCTGCTACAGCTCGTCTCCCGGATCGACGGGCAGCCGCGGCGCCGAGGAAAGCCGCTCGACGTATTTCGCGAGGACGTCGGCCTCGACGTTTACCGCATCCCCAACTTCCAGGGTACCGAAAATCGTGTTGTCTCTGGTATAGGGAATGATGGTTACGACGAAACTGCGGTTGTCACAGTTTACTACCGTTAGGCTCGTCCCGTCCACCGTCACGAACCCTTTCTCAACCACGTAGCGCATTATAGACGGGGCCGCTGTGAAGGTGACGAGCAAGGCGTCGCTCTCCTGGGCGATGGATGCGACGGTAGCTGTCGCATCTACGTGCCCCTGCACGATGTGCCCGCCGAATCGACCGTCTACGCGGAGCGGCCTCTCCAGGTTCACCGGGTCTCCGACGCCGAGAGAGCCGAGGTTGGTACGGCGAAGGGTTTCCGGAACGACGTCGACCGAGAACGACTTCTCATTCCTGGCGGTCACAGTAAGGCATGCGCCGTTGACGCAGATGCTATCGCTGACCTTGAGGTCGTCCATCACGAGGGAGGCCGAAACGTCGATCTTACCCGGGTCCACTGCCTTTACGGCGCCTATCTCCTCAACTATCCCTGTGAACATCTTCGACCTCGCAATAACCGAGAATCACGACATCCGTCCCCAATCGCTCGACTCGCACGCAGCTCAGCCTGAGAGCGTCGGACATCTTCGCGACCCCCCGGCCGCCCACTGGCGGGCGGGCGTCTTCTCCCCCGACGATCACCGGGGCAACGAAGGCAACCACCTTGTCCACCAGCCCAGCGTCGAATAACGAGCCCAGTAGCGTGCCGCCCCCCTCCACCATCAGGCTGGTGACGGAGCGCTCGCCCAGCAAGCTGACCAATGCTGCCAGATCGATCCCGGCCTCAGTGACGGGCAACGTAGCCACCGACGCTCCAGCGGCCTCGAGGCGGCGCCCGACGGCGCCATCGATAGGACCGGTCGCAATGAGGGTTTCACCGGGTTCCCGGAGCAACGCCGCCTCGGGCGGCGTCCTGCCGCGGCTGTCGACGACGACCCGGAGCGGCTGTCGCTCCCGGGGCTCGCCATCGGCATCGCGGGCCGTAAGCCGGGGGTCGTCGGCCAGCACGGTGTTGACTCCAACCGCGATAGCATCGATTGTGGCCCGTAGCCCATGGGCGTAGTGCCTGGACTCCTCTCCGCTGATCCACCTGGAGTCGCCGCTGCGAGTCGCGATCTTTCCGTCGAGGGTCATCGCGAACTTCGCGGTCACGAGAGGCAGGCCGGTTGTGATGAACCTGGCATAGCCCTCGATGATCTTACCCGCCGCCTCCGCTTCCTCGCCCACGTATGTTCTTATCCCGGCCTCGTCGAGACGCCTCATGCCGGCGCCGCCGACGATCGGGTTGGGGTCGAGGGTCGCGGAGCGGACCTCGGCGATGCCCGCCTCGATGAGGGCCTCGGTGCAGGGCCCGGTCCTGCCCTGATGGTTGCACGGCTCGAGGGTCGAGTAGAGGGTGGCGCCGTTGGCGACGGAGCCCGCCTGACTCAGGGCCACGATCTCCGCGTGGGCCTGGCCCGGGGGCTGCGTCCATCCCTCGCCGACGACCGCCCCATCCTTGACGACGACCGCACCCACCGCCGGGTTGGGGCTGACCGAGCCGAGCGCCCGCCTGGCCAGCGCCAGCGCCTGCTGCATATGGGTCATGGCGAAGTGCTACCGCCGACCGTCGGCGAAGTCCTGGTGCATTCGGCTCGCCGTGGGTTCGGTCTGGCCCTGATACTTGCTGCCCAGAGCAGGAGAGCCATAGAGGTTTTCTGCCGCGGTGGAGAGCCGCAGGTACGAGAGCTGGCCGATCTTCATGGCGTAGTACAGGGTTACCGGGAGATTGGCGACGTTGCTCAACTCTAGCGTCAAGTGCCCCTTCCAGCCCGGGTCTACGTAGCCGGCCGTGGAGTGGATGAGGAGCCCGATGCGGCCCAGGGAGCTTTTTCCCTCCAGCCGGGCGACGAGGTCGTCTGGAAGCTCTATGTGTTCGAGGGTGCTGGCGAGCACGAACTCGCCGGGATGGAGGATGAAGGGTGTGTCGCCCTCGATCTCGACCATCTCCGTAAGGTCGCTGGTGTCCTCATGCACGTCGATGTAGGGACGGCGCGAGTTCCGGAAGACCAGCAACCGTCGGTCCAGGTGTACGTCTACGCTGGCCGGCTGGACACAACCCTCGCCCAGAGGCTCAACGACTATGCGTCCCTTGGCCATCTCTTCTTTGATAGTACGATCGCTGAGTACCACGGCACCTCTGAGCACCGCCACAGACTTGTACCGGCGGGCACAGGCATTTTAGCAACCGGCCTGCATGGTGGCAACGATGCATAGCCGTAGCGTAAGGGACGGGCCGCCGCCTCCGGGCAGCCCGTCCCTTACCCCAATGCCGTCCGTTACCGTTCTTATTCGATGCCGAACACCGCCCGCACCGACACGCGCAGCTCCAGCTCTCCACCGCTGATCCGTGTCGTCGGCGCGGCAAGAGCACGGACCGCGAAGGCCTCCTCAGCGAAGTCGGATATCACCGGGGCGCCACCGGTGGCCTCCGTGATGAACAGCAACTCGCCGAGGGTCACGCCGGTCAGATCGGCGAACTGCTGAGCCCTGGCCAGCGCATCGCCGACCGCCTGCTCACGAAGCGTCACCATGAAGGGCTCGGTGTCATCCACAGTAAAGCTTATGCCGTTGATCCTGGTTACGTCGCCGCCAGCGTCAGCTACCTCGTCGATGACCCGACCGACGGAGTCGAGGTCCCTGATCTTGACGCTGGCCGAGTTGTTGACAACGTACCCGACCAGCACCTGCTTGCCCCTCCTGAACCCCTCCTCGAGCACCTCCTGGTACTCGTACCTGGGCGATATGTTGAAGAAGCGCGTCTGTATATCCCGATCCTCCACGCCCTGAGCCTTCAGCGCCGCCACTATCGCGTCCATCGCGGAGGCAGCCTCAGCGCGAGCCTCCGCAACCGTGCCGGCGGTGGCCTCGACGCCAACGTTTAGCAGCGCCAGGTCGGGTTCCAGGGTGATCGTACCTTCTCCCGTGACCCAGATCCCCGACTGGGATATGCCGGACTGCGCCCGCTGCAGCGCCGCATACAGCTCGCTGCCGGCGACCGCGGAGGCCGGCGCGAGCTCGACGGCTTCACCCGCCGGAGCCCCGGACCCGGCGGGTGCTGGCGTCACCGCCGCCTCTCCGCTGCTGCATGCAACGCCCACCACCAGCGCAGTAGCCACGGCTGCAACGACCAACAGACCTCCCGTCTTCGTAAACCTGATCATTTTCGCTACCTCCTATGCTTTAGTTGCCGATGTGTCGATGACTCTTGAGGGCCTTCGCCCACTTGTCTCACATATATAGACGACGCGAGCACCCGGGAGGTTCCATCCCCTTTAAGGGATGTGCCAGCGAAAGGTGGGAAAAGGGGTCCCGTCGTAAAGCCGACCGAGGGAGCTCGAAGCGTTTCAGTCGATAGCGACAGCGGCAGGATCGCGCTCGGCAGCGCCTACCGGAACCGGCGTCCCCGGCGCAGCAACCAGGCCGTCGCCGCCGCCAGCGCCGCCAATAGGCCTCCGGCCGCCACCTCGAGCTGCCACAGCGGTATCTCGACGCCGGGCGGGTCGGCCCTCGTGACCGATGCATCGGCCGTCGCAGCATCGGCGGGAGGCATCCGCTCCTGAATCTCGGCCTCTGCCATCTCGGGCTCGGCGACCGCCTCCGGCTGAGGCGCCGCCAGGGGCTCCTCCTCGCGTAGCTCGGCGGGCAAATCCGCCTCGTCCGGCGGAGCCACTTCCGTTTCCTCGACGGCCATAGCGGCTACTGCCGCAATCTCCGTCTCGGGAGAAGCCTGGGCTATGGCTGGAGCGGGGGCGGCAGCCACGGCGCGCTCGCTCTCTGCCTCGATCTCGGCGACGGGGGCACCCTCAGGGGCTTCTGCAAGCGCTTCTGCTGGGGCGGCAGCCTCCATCTTCGCGGCTTCCGGTGCCGTCACAAACTGGCCATCGACGGATGTGGCCTGCCTGAAGGAACCCAGGGCGTCTCCCACAAGCAGGGCTATGACGAGCAGCGCCGCCGCTGAGGTGGCAGCCAACGCCGGCCAAAGCCCCGGTGCCATAGAGCGAGCCGGCTCCGGTGTCGCCGCGAGCGCGAACGAGCGTGGCAAAGCAAGCTCGGGCAGCCCCTTCAACAGGTCTACCGTCGACCGCAGGCTTTCGAGCTCCCAGCGACACTCCTGGCAGCCGACGAGGTGCGCCTCGAGCCGGCTGGCCTCGGCCTCGGAGACCTGCCCATCGATGTAAACCGACAGCAGGGTCCGAAGCCTACCGTGTCGTCTGTCCCTCAGAAATCCGATCACCACGTATCCCCGCTCCTATACCTGACGAAACCGGTCCGGCAAAAGTTCCGGGTGCTGCAGCAGGTAGTCGCGCGTCTTGGCCCGAGCCCTGCTGAGTCGAGACTTGACGGTGCCGGTGGAAACGCCTGTGGCCTCCGCCGCCTCCTCGTAGCTGAGCCCCTGAACATCGATCAGGACGAGGAGCACCCGCTGATCCTCGGGAAGCGACTGAATGCCCCTCTGGATCTCCGCGGCCAGCTCTCCACGTATAGCCGCCTGCTCTGGCGAATCGGCCGACGACGCTACCTGGAAGCTCGGGTTCTCCATGTGCTCGTCCAGGGATTCCGCGGGCCGACGCCGGGAGGCGCGAATGGCGTCGAGGCTCACGTTGGTCGCGATGCGGAGAAGCCAGGCTCTGAGACTACCGCCCCGGAAACCCTTAATCGCACGGTGTGCGGAGATGAAGGTCTCCTGCGTCGCGTCCTCCGCCGACGCGTGGTTGCCCAGTATGCGGGCCGCAGTATTGAAGACCTGCCGCTCGTAACGCGCGACGATGCGGTTGAAGGCGTTGAGGTCACCCTCCTGGCTGCGCTTTGCCAGCACGCCGTCGTCCAGCTCTGTATCCGTCATCGCCTCACTGAGCTCCTGGCGCCGCCGAGCCGCCGACCTCCGTCTACCTCCATGATTTGCGGCTCAGGCTCACGGGCCACGTCTCGAATGTCAGGTGGGCTGATATACTGGCATAGAGAAATTGCCTGGCTACGAGTTGCAGTGAGAGCCCTACTCAGAGAGCTGATAGAGACAGTAGTACTGGCGCTGCTGATCTTCCTGATTCTCCAGTTCACCGTGCAGAACTTCCGCGTCGAAGGCTCGAGCATGCAACCCACTCTCGAGGAAGGCCAGTACCTGCTTGTCAACAAGATCGTCTACTTCCAGGTGGAGGCCGCGATCTTGGAAAGGCTCCTACCCTTCCGTGACGAGGAAAAGGGCCAGAGCCTATTTCCCTTCCACCCTCCACGTCGCGGCGAGGTGCTGATATTTCACTTTCCCAGGGACGAGTCCCGCGACTTCGTCAAGCGGGTGATCGGCGTGCCGGGCGACGAGGTGGAGATTCGCCGGGGCCGAGTGTACGTGAACGGCGTGAAGCTGGAGGAGCCTTACGTGACCCACCCCGACCGGCAGAGTATGTCGGCGGTCGAGGTGCCAGAGGACTCCTACTTCGTCATGGGCGACAACCGGCGCGCCAGCAACGACTCCCGCGACTGGGGCCCGGTGCCTAACGACAAGCTCGTGGGCAGAGCGTGGGTCAGCTACTGGCCCCTCGATCAGTGGACCACCCTTCAGATCCCGTGGTGGCGCTAGTGGCAGCGTAGCCGCCGCTACACCCTGGCGGGGATGCGGCCGCGCGCCACGGCCTGCATCGCCTCGGAGCAGGCGACGAGCTCTTTCTCCTCGGGCCAGGCGAAGGCGGCTTTCTTGCTCGTGAGCTTGCCGTAGTCGTACAGCGCCTCCGCGATCTTGACTGCGCATACCGTGCCGTCCAGCACCGGGACGTCCACCTCTGCCATGATGCGCTCTTCCAACGGACCCATGCCGGCGCAGCCCAGCAGGATCGACTCGGCACCGTCCTCTTCGACGGCCTTCTGGGCCTCGGCCACCAGGTCGTCCAGAGCGCCCTCCGGGTTCTCCTCGAGACTGAGGACCGACACGCCGGAGCAGCGCACGGATGCGCAGCGCGACTCCATTCCCACCGTTCGCACCAGGTCCTCCATGAGCGGCTTCGTTCGGTCCAGCACGGTAACGATGGAGAAGCTGTGGCCGAGAAAGCCGGACATCCGCATCGCAGCCTCGGCGATGCCGATCACCGGCTTGTCGGTCACCTCGCGGCAGGCGTAAACGCCCGGGTCGCCAAAGCAGGCCACCACGAACGCGTCGTAGTCGTCGCGATTCTTGGCCACCTCTTCGACAGTGGCCATCGCTGCGATGCTCTCCTCGAAGTGTCCCTCGATGGACCTGGGGCCGAATGAAGGGCTCTTAGCGACGATCTCGGTATCGGGCCGGGCGTATCTCCTGGCCGTCTCCGCGATGTCCTCGGTCATCGCCTGACTGGTGTTGGGGTTGATCACCAAGATACGCATATCTTCCTCCTGGCGCTCGTGAGTGAACGGGTCCCGACAAGGCTCAGGCCGGAGCGATCCGCTCCAGGATGCCGAGCTTGGCGTCGGTAGTGACCGAGTGCATACGTTGGGCCCACTCCGTTTCGTTGGCCGCCTTCACCTTGGGATCCTTGAGCGTGTCCGGGCTCTGCATCTCGTAGATCGAAAGCCACTCGGGGTCGTGGCACGGCGCATCGGGATGCAGCCCGCTCCGGCGACACAGGCGACCCGACAGCATGCCCTGGGCCTCGAGCAGCGTCGGGATATGCTCCTCTCGGTGCCAGCGGATTAGCTCGTCCGCGGAGTCGGGGGCCACCTCCATGCTTACCGTGATCATGTGCCTGGCCCTAACACCTCCAACCGAACCTTCGCTCGCGCTGACGGCATCCGGCACGTTCAGGGCGACCTCCTGGCGGAAGATGGCCGCCGAGTGGTTGAAGACGGCCTCCTGGAGGTCCGCGCCCGCCTTGTCGTTTGGCATGACGCTGACGTACTTCGGTGAGCTCAGCACGTCCACGCTGCCCAGCTCGTACAGGTGAAGGTATTTCGGCTCGCCCTTGACGGACCTGAAGCGCACGGCGCTCAGGAATCCGGCTCCCATAAGGTCCGAGATGTGTTTTCCGCTGGCCCAGTCGTTGAACTCGTCCTCGACCTCTTCCCTCACGTCCAGGCGAACGGTGTAGATAACGGGCAGGTCAGCCATCTTCGACCTCCTCTGTAGCCCTTCTGGGTTCGGTGGAATCTAGGCCCACAGCGGGCCAAGTTGGTGGCGTCGATTATACCAGGGCCTCCAACTTGTTTCGAGGTCGCGTGCCGGATGCGGCGGGTTCTATCGTGCGGCTGGCCAACACCGACCCGAGAGGCTTTTCGCCGGCGCGAGAGACTTTTCGCCGGCGTTGACAGGAAGCGGAGCGGCCACGACAATCGGCCATTAGCTATTTTGAGGAGGTAGAACGATGCCAAAGTACCTGCTGCACGGCTCATATACGCTGGAGGGTGTAAGAGGGCTGCTCAAGGACGGCGGCACCAAGCGGCGCGCCGTGGTCGATGAGCTGGTGAAGGGTCTAGGCGGATCGCTTGAGGCCTTCTACTACGGCTACGGCGACAGCGATGTCTACCTTATCGTCGACTTGCCCGACAGCGCTACCGCCACCGCCGCGTCGCTGGCTATCAATGCCAGCGGCGCCGTCAACCTGAAGACGACCGTGCTCATCACTCCCGAGGAGGTGGACGAGGCTGTCAAAAAGAGCGTGCCCTACCGCCCTCCCGGAGGCTGAGGGCGCCCGGCACGTCTATAGGCCGAAGCGGACCGGGCTCAGGGACTCCATCGCCTCGACGGAGCGGTCGGTGGCGATGAGGTCGGCCATGTATCGACCGACCGCCGGGCTGAGGCAGATGCCGAAGGTGCCGAGCCCCGCCGCTATATACACGTTGTCCCAGCCTGAGAGGCGGCCCAGCACGGGCTGGGCGTCGGGTGTGTAGCCCAGAATCCCGGCCCGGACCTCTACCATGCGGGCCTCGCTGAGCCCGGGCACCAGGTTTACCCCATCGGCCACCATCTTGTTGATGGCCTCCTCCGTTATGTGGTCGTCCTCCAGCCCTACGCCCCAGTCCTCGACGTAGCCCACCAGAACCGTGCCGTCCACCTTGGGGGCCACCAACGATATGCCGTGGGTCGGCCAGTAGGGCGGGTAGCTCTCGGCCATCTCCACCCTGACGCAGGAGCCTCGCACCGCCTGCAGAGGCATGTCGCTGCCCAGCCACGAAGCTCCCCGGGCACTCCACGGCCCCATCGCGATCACCACCGCGCCGGCCGCGACATCCTCTCCGCTGGCCAGCTTCACCGACGTCACCCGCTGTCCCAGTTGGCCGAGCCCCACCGCCTCGCCGTACTTGATGCTGGCCCCGCGTCGCTCCGCCGCCTGGGCCAGGGCAAGCACGTACCGATAGGCCTCCACCTGGCCGTCGTTGGGCTCCAGCACAGCCCCTCTGACGTCGGGGTTAAGTCCCAGGCCACGGGCTCTCAACTCATCCGGCCCCACCCAGCTCAGGTCGAAGCCCTCGTCGGACAGCTCCGCCATGCTCCGCTTCAGGCCCGCCTCCTCCTCCTCAGTGAAGGCGGCAAAGGCAAGGGAGATCTCACCGTACTCCGGGTCTACTCCCCCCTCCTCTTTCAGCTCCTCCGCCAGCCGGGGTATGAGCTGCAGGCTTTCCCAACCCAACCCCAGGCAGGGCCGCAGAGTCGGTTGGGGGTTTGCCTGCGCCGCTTCGGACTCGGCCCGCCAGTCGTTCATAGTCGTGAAGGTCAGCAGGCCGGCCGCCCCCATGTACCCCATTGCCCTCCCCGAGGCCTTGGCGGCGATCCCATCCATCTCAATCACCCGTGAAGGGATCCCCTGTTTGGCGAGGTGGTAGGCGGTGGAGAAGCCGATGGCGCCGCCTCCAATGATGGCTACGTCTGCCGTATCCGCCATGTTGCACCCCTTTCTGGTCGGCAAAACCCCCGCTTCCGTGTAGGACCGGGGCTGCCCATATTGACTCGAGGCGTTCCCTATGCCTTCAGACCCGCGTTGATGCTACGGCGGCGAGATAGGGCTGTCAACTGTCGTTTTGCAGGCCGGAGAGCTAGGGGTTGGTCGCCCAATTGCCGATCCCTTGCGCGGCAAGCGCGGGCATTGTCACCGGGGCGCCAAGCACGCTATCATGCCCTCGCGGCTGGTAGTGGTTACTCCGACAGTGGTTACAACTCAGCCAGTGGTCACAATTTAACCACGTCGGACGTACCTTCACCGCATGCCCACCGAGCCGGGGCCGGTAGCTCAGTCTGGTCAGAGCATCGGACTTTTAATCCGAGTGTCCTGGGTTCGAATCCCAGCCGGCCCACTCACGCCACAGCTTCGCGGTCCGAAAACACCCCGGAACCTCGGTTGGGCTCTCTATTGCCTTCCGCCTAGAGCGAACCGCCCTACGGCCCGTCCACGCACTCCTAGCTGGTCCGCCACCAGGTTTGGCCCAGGGGGAGAAATGTTCTAGAACCTTGCGGCTGTGCAGCGCAAGCGTAACGTGCGCGAGACCTACGAGTTCTTTATCGAAATCGATAACCTCACGGACGTCGACCAGACTCATCGCATGACGTTCACATACCCGGACGGCTTCCGCCTCTCTGAAGGCACCGACTACGGGATAAGCTGACGCAGGAGTCGCCGAGCGCGTTCGTGTTCACCGTAGATGCGGGCTCCACGGACGCCATGGCGATCGACGTTGAGGTGCTGCCAGGCTGGTACACCATCAGCAGCGTAACCGAAGCCCTGGAGACCGACCTCTCTAACGTAGGCTAGCAGACCAGACTGTTCCTTGCCCGGAGATAGGGGCGGCCCTAGTGGCTGCCCCTATTCCTTTGTCCTCAGCCGCTCCGCTGCCAGGATCCCTTCACTGAGGTAGCGTCAATGTGGACCGCAACTGGCGCCACCGACGCGGGCTGCTCCTGACGGTCGGGGCTGCTGGCGAGCAGCCGCACATCACCGATTGGCCGGCTGCCCCTTCCGGATGTCCTCGTCGGCATTGTTACGGCAAAGTACGCCGTGGCCGACGCAGGTCCAGCTGTACGCAAACTGGCTCGTTTGACCTGGTCTGCGGCGAAGTCGGCTAACCTGCAGGTTTGGCTCGGATGGAAAAATGTTCTGGAATCCTACCGCTGTGCAGCAGTAGGGTAACGTGCGTAGGCTGTGATGGACGGCAAATGTCGGACAAAACAGCACCTAGCAAGAAGGAGGAAAAGAAGGACAATGCGAAAAGGAACGTTTGGACGCCTACCCCTCTGGGGCAAGGTCGTACCGATAATCGCGCTGGCCGCGGGCATCGCCGCCGCCCTTGTGGGCTCTGGAATCATGGGCGACAACCTGGTCAAGGTCCAGGACCCCATCATCGTGGTGTCTGTGTTCGCCAACGATGCCGAAGGTGTGACCTACAACGACGATCTCAGCTTCGAGGCCACGGCCGAGACCTACCCCGGCGAAGATTACGACCTTGAAATCGAAGTCGAAAACCTCACGGACGTCGACCAGACCCACCGTCTGACACTCGTCTACCCGGACGGCTTCCGCTTCTCCCGGGACGCGGGCGATCAGGTCGGCCTCATAGTGCTGACCCAGGAGAACCCGAACGCGTTCGTGTTCACGGTAGAAGACGGCGAAACCGCCACAATGGTTATAGCAGTAGAGGTCCTGCCGCAGGTGATCCCTGGCTGGTACACCATCAGCGGTTCGACCGAGGCCCTGGCCACCGACCTCACCAACGTAGGCTAGTACAACAGATACCCGTCCGACGTGGAGTAGGGGCGGCCATAAGGCCGTCCCTACTTCTTTGTCCTCAGCGACAACCCCGCCTTCTGTTGCATCCAACCATGCATGGGCCGGTCCTGCCCATCCTTGCGGCCCTTGTGGAGACGCTGCCGCGTGGCTTAGCCAAGGCGCGCGGCATCCAGGCTGTGTGGAAAGAGGTCATGCGTGGGTTCGTAACGCTAGAGAAGGCGCACAAAAGCTGCGGCGTCGTTCTCGACGGTGACGCCCTTGCTGTCGATGAGTGGGCGACCCACGAATTGCGTGGAGAGCTCCGATCGCGGCGAGGGGACAAGCCGCCGACCCTCGACCTGGGAACCCCACGTTCCCGCGAGAAGGCGAGGCTCTCCATCGACTCGCGGGATGGGTGATGGCTACGGGCGCCTCGGGCAAGGACTACCGTTAGTCTACGCCAGATCGATCACCCAGAGCCAAGACCCGTCGGGCTGGCGCCGCGACACCTCCGTGGCCTTACCACCCATCTCGACGGCGCTGCCATCGGGTCCCGTCCCCACAACAGACCAGTTGCTCTGCGAGAGCGCGAGATCCCCCGTCTGGACAAGCTTTGTCACTTCGACGGTCATCTTACCGTTGACGGCCAGAAAGCCGTTCCAGATATCGCGTATGCCATCGAGGCCCTCGACGAATTTGTCGGGCTGTAGGGTCATGCTGGCCCCTGGCTCGTACAGGCTTATCACCGTGTCGATGTCCCCAGCGTTCAACGCCTCAAGCGTTGCCGGGTGCAGTTCCTCCGGTTTGTACACCGCCATTTGAACACCTCCTCTTAGGGCATAGTAGCCGAGATCAGCGTCGCTTTGCCGGTCTCGCCATATCGCTCGGGATCAGTGAGGATGGCCGGGATAAGCTCTTCTCGGTTTTGGCGCTCAGCCTTCGCCAGGTCCACTGGGACGGTCGGGCTGGACGACCCATTCGATTGTGAGCGTTGCAGACCCGGGCTGTCAACATTCAGAGTTGCTAGCGCCGCACTGAGGCAGGTTCTGTGCCTTAGCCCCTCTTTTGCTCTGCCCTTAGCAGCGCCGTCGCTTCCCAGTCGATGGCGTAATCGCTCGTTAACGCCGTCTGATGGCTCTCGTCCAGTACGACGCCGTAGTCACCCCTCGCCTTCTCCAGGCTCACGTATCCGTAAACAACGTCTCGGAGCACAGCCTCGGGATCACGCTCCCACGGTAGTCCTCGTCCGCCTCCCCCTGCCGTGATCAGGCTGATCCGGTCCTCCGCCTTATAGCGCATCCCCTCCTGGAGCATGCCAAGATTCCTCTCATCAGGAGCACCAGCGTTGAGAATGGCTGACTGGGTGCCGCTTCCCATCCCGCCGAAGAGGCCTTTAGGAGGGAACTTGGCCCGGTCTCCCAGAATCGTTATGGTCCCGCCGGACAGGAAGCGAAAGACTCGCTCCATTCCGTTGGAGCCTCTGTATTTCCCCGGCCCCCCCGAGTCCTGCCGCATAGCCACTCTGTCGATGATTAGCGGAGTCTCCTTCTCCAGCACCTCGACTGGGATGGTGTAGGCCCAGCCACCCAGCAACGGCACCCGTGGCGTAATACCATCCTTCGTGGCGGCGGCGCCGTAGCCTACCTCCTGCCAAAAGTATCCGACGCAGTAGCGGTTGTCCTTACGCCTCGTGTCCGGCGTTCCCCAGACCATGACGGCCTCGTTGCCGCAACCTGCGATAGTCCTTTCAGGGGTAACGTGAGAGAACGCGCCCAGGATGCAGTTAAGAATCTTTTCGAAGACGCATAACGCGTGTCCCTGGACGTTTGCGGGCATCAGCGCGTTAACCACCGTGTTTTCGGGGGCTATTATATTTATTGCCCTCATAGTCCCGTAGTTGAATGGCAAAGGAAACAGACACTTCAATCCGACCATGGCTGCTCCCTGGGTGACTGCGAAACTAGCATTCATGCATCCCTGAGACGTTGGGTCGGTACCCGTGAAATCAAAGGTGAGCCGGTCTCCATCTATGATGGTAGTCAGGTTTATCCTCACGGGGTGTTTATCTTCAGAGCCAGGGTCCTGGTCTATGAACTCTTCCCAGCCGTACCGTCCGTCCGGCAGGTCCGAAACGACGCGACGCAGCATCTCCGTGGAGTCTTCCTGCCACTGGGCCATGTGAGCTATGACCGTGTCCGACCCGTACTTCTCGGCGAGCGCCGCGAGCCTCTCGGAACCCCTTTTCGCGGCCGCTATCTGCGCCAACATATCTCCCTTGTTCATCCTGGGGATGCGGGTATTCGCGTCGATGTCGTCCAGGACGCCCTGGCTGACTTCGCCGTTCGAGTAGGCAAGCGTCCCCACGAAACGAAGTCCCTCGGCGTAGGCTTCGGACAGGCTTAAGACGTAGCTCCCGGGGACGGCTCCTCCCATGTCCTGCCAGTGGCCGCAGCTAGTGAGGAAGCCCAGCAGCTCGCCCTGATAGAAGGACGGCATGACTATCCGCACGTCCTGGATGTGGGTGCCTCCAATGAAGGGGCAGTTTATTATGTAAGCATCTCCCTCCCGGAACTTCTCTATGCCGATTCTGGCTATCAGTCCCGTAACCGTGCCCTCCATCGACCCGCAATGTATGGGGATGTTTCTCCAACCCTGGCCAACGATATGCCCGTCCCGGTCGGAAAGCACGCCGCTCAGGTCCTTCCCCTCCTTGTTAGCTGGGGAGTAGCACGATTTCTCCATAACTATGTTCATCTCGTCGACTACGGCGAGAAACGCGTTCCTCATTACCTCGGCCAGGACAGGGTCTTTGGCGTCGGCCGATATGGTGCCTACCTGCCAAAGGTGCTCACTCTGCGTCCCATCTACTACCTTTGCCTGCTCGGCTCCCACATTGGTATGGATGATCAGGTTCATATATTCGTCGACTTCGGCGACCATATCGGGCGGCACGATCGTGGTTGAATCCATCTGCTCCAGCACCGCCGGCCCGACCACACGGTTACCGACCCTGAGGAGGTCTCTGCTGTAAATGGCAGCCTCCGTGCGGTCGGCGTAGTCAGCCAGGTAAATGCTCCTCGTCCCCACCATGGCAGCTGCCGGGTCTTCCCCTTCGACACGGTACTTTCTGATCTCAGGCTTATCGATTTTACCCTCGCCGAAAACTCGGTTATAGACTATCTCCACGACCAGATCCCTATCCAAATAGCCGTATTCGCGAAGGTGTTCAGTATGGAACCGCTCTAATGCCTCCTCGAAGGAGTCTCGATTGAGCTCGTCGCTTGAGACAGGGACCGATATCTCGTATGCCTGCCCCTCATACCGCAGGTCGAGCCAGCGCTGCAAACTCCGGCGCTCGGCCGGCACCCCGACGTCTTCGAGCATTCCGTCGACGCGCTGCTCCAGCTTCAGGAAGGCATCCTCCACCTTCGGGTAGTCGGGATCATCGCTGGCGAGAAGTAGGGTCGTTGACAGCTCGTACTTATGGTCCGCGAGGGCGATTCCCAAAGCGCACATCAGCCCGGGATTGGGCGGCACGATTACCCGTGAGATGCCAAGCTGCTTCGCCACCTCGGCCCCGAACATCGGCCCTCCCCCGCCGTATACCATCAGGGCGAACTCACGAGGGTCATAGCCTCTCTCCACGGTGGCAACCCTTACCGCATTTATGATGTTGTTAGTATTGATCTGGAGCATCCCCCGCGCCGCATCCTCGACGGTCGAACCCAGCGGAACGGCTAGCGTCTCCTCGACCGCCTTGTGCGACAGCTCGGGCCTCAAGACCATCTCCCCGCCAAGGAACCTCTCGGGGTCAAGCCTGCCCAGCAGGATCTGGGCGTCCGTAATCGTCGGGTTAGTCCCTCCCTGTCCGTAGCAGGCAGGGCCCGGCTCGGCGCCTGCGCTCGCAGGCCCGACCTTGAATGAGCCGTCGACGTCAATCCAGCCGATGCTGCCTCCGCCCGCGCCGACCGACCTGATGTCGACCGCCGGGAAGCGCACCGGCATACCGAACTCAACCTCCAGCTCGTTGTTCCACTTGGGCTCCCCATTGATGATGAGAGAGACGTCGGTGCTGGTCCCTCCCATGTCCAGGGTGATCACGTCCTTGAAGCCAGCCAGGCTGGCCAATCGAGCGCACCCAATGACGCCGCCGGCCGGACCCGATCCCACGAGCCGTGCGGGCCATCTGCTCAACACCTTGGGTGTCATGAGCCCACCGGAGCCTTGCATGAGAAGCGGCTCGTGGGTGAACCCTGCCTCGCTTACCCTGGCCACGAGCTCCTCGACGTATCCTGTGATGATAGGCATCAGGACGGCGTTGACGACCGTAGTATTCGTTCGTTCGAACTCGCGGTACTGTGGCAAAATCTCGGACGAAGTACATACCATAATCTCCGGGCAGACTTCGAGGACTATCTCCCTCATCCGCTCCTCGTGGGTGCTGTTTCGATAAGAGTGGAGGAACACGATCCCGACTGCTTCGTAACCCTTTGCCTTGATCACCTCCGCTACGATCCTCGCCTCGTCTTCGTCCAGTGGCCGCTCTACGGACCCGTCTACCAGGACCCTTTCGGTTACCTCGAAGACGTCCTTCCTTTCGATGAGGGGCACAGGAGGGTCCCACTGCAGGTTATACATATCCCCTCTGCCACCCCGTCCCACAGTGAGAATGTCTCGCATGCCCTTGGTCGTCACCAGAACGCCGCGGCCGACCCTGCGCTCTATCAAGGCATTCGTGCCCGCGGTGGAGCCGTGCAGGAACGCACCCAGCTCAGCGCCGTCAACCCCGAGCTTTCTCCAGCCGTCCATTACACACCTGGCCTGCTCGGTGCGTGAGGACGGGACTTTGGCAACACGCATCTCCCCCTCGGCGTCGAAGAGTACACAGTCGGTGAAAGTACCGCCGATGTCGATTCCCAGAATGCTGCCGCTGGTCCCGGAGTTCGCCATGCCTGCTCCCCCTGTGACCCGGTATTGCCACGCCGACGGGCATCCATTTTACCGTGGGAGTCCGTCTTCAATGAGCGACACTCTATTGGCGTCCTTCGGCGCTGTCAAGGATCGGGCGGACGCCACCTACCCGTTGGTGTCCAGCCGGCCCACTCCTACCACAGTTCCGCGGTCCGAGACCACCCGGAGACCTCGACTCGATTAGGGGCTCTATTGCCTCCCGTCCGCAGTGCTACCTCGCGGACCGCGGACGCGCGCCTGCCCGGCCAGCCACGAGGTTTTGGCCAGCAGGAGGTATGTTCTGGAATCCTGACGCTGTGCAGGGAAGCTCATTGGGTATAGCGTGCGTGCATAGACCGCGGTGAGAACCAAGCGTCGAATGGAAAAAGCAGCTACGAAAAGTAGGGAGGAAAGAAGGACATGAGACCAAGGAGTGCATTCAGGCGCGTACCCCTATGGGGTAAGGCAGCGTCCCTAATCGCGTTGGCAGCAGGCATTGCTGCCGCCGTGGCCGGCTCCGGGATCATGGGCGACAACCTCGTCAAGGTCCAGGACCCCATCATCGTCGCCTCTGTGGCGGCCAGCTCGACCGCCGGCACGTTGGCAGGCGTGACGTACAACGACTCCCTCAGTTTCGAGGTCACCGCCGAGTCCTACCCGGGCGATTCGTACGACCTGGAGATCGAGCTCACGAACCTCACGGAGGTCGACCAGACCCACCGCCTCACCCTCGTCTACCCGGACGGCTTCCGCTTCTCCCGGGACGCAGACGTCCAGGAGTCTGGGATGGTTCTGACGCAGGAGTCCCCTAGCGCGTTCGTCTTCACCGTAGACGACGATACCACCGCCAAGATGATTATCCATGTCGAGGTTCTACCGCAGGTGCTGCCGGGCTGGTACACCGTCAGCGGCGAGACCGAGGCACTGGCTACCGACCTCGGCAACGTCGGCTAACGTCGAACCACATACACCTTGAGGAGATAGGGCGGCCGCGGTGGCCGCCCTATCTCCTTGGCCGTCGAGGACGACCCGGACAGGCCAGGCTGGTCACGCGCCCGTGGCCGTGGCGCTCTCCGCTCGGCCTTTTCTAACCTCGCGGCGCAGCCTATCGGTGGCGGCGTAGTCCACGGCGAACAGCTCCGGCTCCAGGTCGAGCACGACGCCGTAGGTTTCTCGAGCCTTCTCCACCGAGACCCAGCCGTCGCGCACATCGTCCCTTACTCTCTCCGGGTCCCGGTCCAAAGGGTTGCCAAAGCCCCCACCGCCGGTGGTGTGCGCCTCCAGCGCATGTCCGGCTTCGATCTCGAAGAGCCCGATCAACGGCAGCTCCTGGATCGTCTCACCCCACTCGTCGAGGACGAAGCCGAGGCTTGGGCCTCCACTCTCGCCTCCCAGGACCCCTCTGGGCGGAAACACCTTGCCATCGCCAAACCCCGCGACCGTCATTGGATTGCCCCTGGCCTTCACCACGACCCTCGTCGCCGGGCTGCCGCAGAACTCGCCCGCTCCCTCGGAGTCGGGGACGATTTCCGCCCCGCGCTCGATCAGGTGCGGATGGGCCCTCTCCCACAGCTCCGCGCCGGTAGTCCAGTTCGCCCCTGACCCAGAGCCACAGAACCAGGTCAGCCAGCCATCGTACCCTTTCACCCCGGGCCCGCCGCCGGATACCGCCGCCGTTATGAACAGCTCATCGACGTAGGGGGCATTGTTGTCTCGGTAATCCTCGCCGGAGAATACCCCGACAGCCCAGCTGACGTAGCCACCCTCTCCTCCACCCCTGTTGGGGTCTACCTTTGCCATCAGCGCTATTGCGCAGCTGGCCAGCCGGTCGGCAGTGAAGGTGGTGGCCACCGAGGTACCCACCGGGAACTTCGGTATCCCAGCCACGCACCCCTCCCTCAGCTTGAACTTCACGTGGTCGAACACGCCCTGGTTGTGCGGCAGCGTGGGGTCCAGACAGGAGAACATTCCCTCCATCACGCCGGCCTTGGACGTGGCTTCAGTCAGGTTTATGCCGGCATCGAACTGGTCGGGGTTGTCCGTCAGGTCTACGATCAGCGCCTCCTCACCGTGATCGATCGTGAGTCTGATTTTGACGGTTACTCCCTCTGGCGCGAACCGAAGCGGATCGAGGGTTGTCTCGTTCTCCCAGGTGCCCTGGGGTAAACTCCTGATCTCGTCGACCATCCGGCGACTGCCGTATTCGATCCACTCGTCGACGAACCGCTCGACCGTCTCTGGTCCATACTTTTCGATGAGGTCCAGAAGCCTTCGCTCGGCGATACGGGTAGCACCGACGGCGGCAGCGAAGTCGCCGTAGAACTGCTCGGGCACCCGAATGTTGGCCGTGGCGATCCTGACCACGTCGGCCACGTCCTTGTAGTCCCGCTGCACCCGTACGCAGGGCCAGTGGATACCCTCCTCGTAGACATCCTTGGCGAAGGGCAGGTACACCGTGGGCACCGGGGCGCCCGTGTCGGCCTGGTGGGCCCTGAGCATCACCCAGAACATGATCTTGTCCCCGTGAAAGACCGGGGTGCAGAAGGAGTAGTCGGCGTGGTGGGCGCAGCCTAGGAAGGGAGTGTTGTTCAGGAAGCAGTCGCCGGGGGCGATGTCGTCGAAGAGCCCCGGGATAGGGGCAATGGCCATGTTGGAGGTAAGGACGTGCACGGGTACTCCCTGGGCGACGCTGACCAGGCGAATCTTGCTGTCGGAGACCGACGCGGACAGGTCACGAGCCTGGAGCACCGAGGAGCGGGCGCTCTGGAGACACGCCTGCATAGACTCCCGGACGATGCTGTCCAGCCTATTGGCGAGCGCAGCAAATATGACGGGGTCCAGTCGTTGGTCCATTTCGCTCTCCCGGTCGGCAGGCACCGAACGTGCCGGGGCCTGGTTCACTTCAGCCTCGGGGGTATGTAGGGACCCGCTCAGAGCCTGGGCCAGTCCGTCGATTAGTCGAAGGTGATTACGCTACGGGCCACGTGGCCCCCTTCCATGTCCCTGAAGGCGTCGTCGACCTGGTCGAGCCCTATTCGCTGCGACACGAGCTCGTCGAGCTTGAGGCGCCCCTGAAGGTAGAGCTCGACGTAGCGGGGCATGTCTATGCGGAACCGATTAGAGCCCATGCGGCTACCCTGTATCTTGCGCTCGCCCCATCGCAGGAAGGCGCCCGCGTCCCACTCGACCTTGGTACCCTCGCGAACGACCCCAACGATCGTGGCAGTCCCACCCGGCGCGAGCATCTGGTACGCCTGCTCGACTGTCTCTTTGGTCCCGATGGCCTCGAACGAGTATTCGACGCCGCCGATCAGCTCTCGCACCTTCTCGACGACGCCGCCGCCCGAGGCATCGATGACGTCGGTGGCGCCGAACTCCCGCGCCATAGCCAGCTTGGTCTCGACCGTATCCACAGCAATGATGCGCAGCGCACCGGCTAGCGCAGCCCCCTGTACACAGTTCAGGCCGACTCCACCGCAGCCTATGACGGCTACCGTGGCGCCCGGCTCAACTTTCGCCGTGTTCAGGACCGCGCCGACGCCTGTCATGACCGCGCACCCGACCAGCGCTAGTTGCTCAAACGGCACGTCCTGGCGAACCTTCACCACGGCGTTCTCGTGGACCAGCATCTGCTCGGCAAACGTAGCAAGCCTCGCGAACTGGAACAGCGGTGTATCGCCCAGGCGGAGCCGTGGCGGCTCGGAAGGAGCGCGGTTCAGGTCGGGGTTCGCGCAATGGACAGGCTGACCGCTAAGGCACCGTTCGCAGTGACCGCAGAACACGGATGTACAGGTGATCACGTGGTCGCCGGGCTGAACGTAGGTCACCCGGTCGCCCACTGCTTCGACGGTGCCCGCGGCCTCGTGGCCGGGCACGCCGGGCAACGGCAGTCCGTAATGGCCGTTCACAAAGTGCAGGTCGCTATGGCAAACACCCGACGCACCCGTTCGGATCAGCACCTCGCGGGCGCCCGGCTGATCGATCTGCACCTCTTCGACACGGAGCGGCTGAGCTTCTCCATGTAGCACCGAAGCCTTCATCCGGACTCCCCCCTTGACTGGCTTTGCAACAAAAGTTCTTTCAAGTCGAAGGTTTGCTTTCCCTCCCACCCGCCCTGGGGGTATTCTTGTATCTGGGGACACCCCAGACCCCGGCCGGGAACCTCCGGTTTCCGGCACCTTCCCGGTTTTCGGGCAACGCTCCCTTGGCTTGCCCGGGCGTGCGGGCCCACCCTAGGCGGTCGACGTCACCGCAGGCCTGGCGATCTCGAGCTTGCGCAGCCACAGTCTGTCCCCCTCAGCCACCTTCAGGATATCGCAGCCGATCGGGCCCAGCGGCAGCCTCCCCGGCGGCAGGCCGTCCTCCACCTTGGCCCAGGCCCTGAGAGGCGCCGCGCTCTTGCCGATGTACTCGACCATATCACCGTCGCCGACCCCGACCCTGGCCGCGTCTTCGCCGCTCAGGGCGCAGAGCCGTAGACCTCGCTCGTCGAGCTCGTCATCAGTACTGGCAGTGACCTCCAGGTAGGTCCGCGCTCGCTTCATGGACTCCCGCAGCGCACTCGTCTCGGCGACGTCCACCTGCCCGTCGTCGATCACCACCCCGTACGCGTCCCGCGCCCGCTGCGGCGTAACGTAGCCCTCGATCACGTCCTTACGCACCAGGTCCAACTCTCTGTCCAGGGGATCGCCGACACCGCCGCCGGCGGTCGCCAGGGTCAGTACCACGTCGCCGGCCTTGAGGGGAAACCCCTTGACCTTGCCGGGGAGATTCGATAGCTGTATCTCCTCCCCGTCCCGCACGACCGTGTACGAGTTGAGGCTTCCCGGATACGCTCCTCCCGCTCCCCAGGGCGGAATGATGGCCCTGTCTGTCATCACGCTGAGCTGGCTGCCGTCAGCCAGGACCTTCACCCGTCTCACGACGCCGAACCCGCTCCTGCGGTATCCCGGGCTCTCCCCGTCGATTCGCGCCGACAGGCCCTCCATGAGTAGGGGCTGGCGCTGCTCGGCGCTCTCCGCGGGATAGACAGAAGGAATGTCTCCCGCGTCGTAGCCCTGGTGGCCGGTCGACCCATCTGTGTCGATCGTCGCCGGCGTTCCCCCCTTCGGATACTCGTACAGGATGTAGTACTTGCCCCTGAGCTGGTCGTATCCGGCTATGTAGGTGTGGTTCGCCGACCCTATCGTCTCCCCGCCGGGTTGCCCCGGTATGACCTGGGAGATGAGGCCGACGACAGAGGACTGGAGCTGCCGGTAAACCTCCCAGCAGCCGCCCACTGGCGCCGGTAGCTGTGCCGCCAGGCAGCTTCCCTCGGGGATCAGGAACTTGAGTGGCCGGAACGTTCCACCGTTCACCGGCGTCCCGGGGTCGAGCCAGGACTTGATCACGACGAAGGCGCCTCCCTGGCTCACCGGTATCCCGCAGTTCATCGGCCCGTTGACCTGGGCCGCAGTGCCGGTGAAGTCGAACGTCAGAACGTCGCCGCTGATGGTTAGCTTCACCTTGATTGGCAGCGGCTCCGGGGAGAGGCCATCATTGTCCATGTAGTGCTCATAGAAGTACTTTCCATCGGGCAGCTCGCCGATCTTTCGCCGCATCACCTCTTCGGCGCCGTCGAGCAGAGCCTCGATGCCGTCGCCCACCGTGCCCGGTCCATATTTATCGGATAGCTGCGCAATGCTCGCCTGCGCCACGTGGGCCGTGTCCAGCATCGCTAGGGCGTCGCCCTCACGCTCGTCGGGCAGGCGCATGTTGGCGAAGAGAACGTCCCACAGTGCCTGGTTAATCTCGCCGTCCTCTATGATCTTGACCGGGACGATTCGCATGCCCTCCTGGTAGATCTCTGTGTCCTGACCCGAGAAGCTTCCAGGGGTCGCGCCGCCGACGTCCGCGAAGTGAGCCCGCACCGCGACGAACAGCAGTAGCTTGCCGTTGGCGAAGTACGGCGTGTAGAAGGCGATGTCGTTCATGTGAGTGCCGCCCGTGTATGGGTCGTTCACGGCCAGCACGTCTCCGGGGTGGATCTGGTCGCCGAACTTCTTCAGCGTTGCCTTCAGCCCCAAGGTCATGGCGAACACATGCCCTGAGAAGTCTTCCGACATGGCTGCCAGCTCCCCTTCCGGGGTCAGCAGGCCGCAGGAGAAGTCCCTGGTCTCGTACAGGATCGGCGCGTAAGCCGTCCTGATCAGGGTTGCGCGCATCTGGAGCACCGTCGAGACGAGGGAGCCCCGGACGACCTCCAGGGTTATCGGGTCTACTTTGCTCGTAGGCATCAGCACTCAGCGATCAGTTATCCGTACCTGACATCAGCTGGCTGACCTGACTGTTCCGCCTGGTGCTTGGTTCCGGAGCCATCTTTGGGAGTTCGCAGACGCCGGGCTCCCCCAAGGGCGGTCAGCCTGAGGTGGACTATTCCCACCCAGTCCTTCCGTGGGAAGGACCACGGGGTGCAGGCCCGACGTGTCGGGTCGCCGGGGTTCGAGCCCGCCCTGAGCCGGGTCGAATGGCCTTGCACAAAAACCACGGGAAGGTGCTGGAAACCGGAGGTTTCCGGCTGGGGTCTGGGGTATCCCCAGATACAAAAATACCCCCAGGGCGGGTGGGAGGGCAAGCAAACCTTCGCGGTGAAAGGACTTTTGGTGCAAAGCCGGGTCGAAGGGGTGTCCCCGAGGATACCTGCGGGCGGGCGGGTAGGAATGATCTGGAAGCCTCCTTGGGAGCTGAGGACTACTGCGCCGCCCAGCCCCCGTCGATCACAAGCTCGCTACCCGTGACGTAGGACGACTCATCGGAGGCCAGGTACAGGATTCCGTAGGCGATCTCGTCAGCCGTACCAAGGCGGCCCATAGGGGTCCGCTCGACCACGGACTCCTGAGTCCCCAGCTGCTCGAATCTCCGCAGCAATGGCGTCTCACAATAGCCGGGGTGTATGGAGTTGACCCGGATGTTCTCTTTGGCATGCTGAACGGCAGCCGACTTGCTGAGAATACGGATAGCGCCCTTGCCGGCGGAGTAGGCTGGGGAGTTGGGGCTGCCGACGAGCCCCATGATCGAGGATATGTTGATGATGGAGCCGCCACCTCGCTTGCGCATCTCGGGGATGGCGTGCTTAATCCCCAGGAAGGTGCCTTTGGCATGGACGTCTAGCTGGCCCTGCCACATCTCGAGGGTCGTGTCCTCAACGAGCCCAGGGGCCGTGCTGCCCGCGTTATTCAGCAGCACGTCGAGGCCGCCAAAGGTGGAAACGGTCGTCCGGACCGCGTCGACCCAGTCCTCTTCGCGGGTCACGTCGAGCCTGACGAAGAGCGCCTCTCCACCGCTCTCACGAATCTGTGCAGCGGTCTTCTCCCCCTGCTCCTCGTTGATGTCGCCCAACACCACCTTCGCGCCTTCGCGAACGAAGAGCCAAGCCGTCGCACCGCCGAACCCCATCAACTCGCCTTTGACGCCGGCTGCCGCGCCGCTGAACAGCGCTACCTTTCCATCGAGTCTCATCGCTTCCGCTCCGATTTCCAGTGCTCTCTTCACCTGGAGCGCTGCGGGGCAGTGCCCGCCGCGCTCAACCAGGGCCATACACCTAGGAGGTTCGTCCCGACCCGCTCGCGAAAGCCCCTTCGGATCAGGTCATCGGGGAGGTGGGAGCAGCCCTTGGAGCCAGCCCCCAAAGCTCTCCGCGAGGGTGGCGTCTCCCTGCACCGTTAGCCGGCCGCTGGCCACTCCATCTTCGTAGGACAGCCGGCCGGCCATTAGGAGGATGAAGTCTTCGGAGGTACACCCGAACGTTACGTCCGCGCTGAGCGAGGGCTCTGTCTCCGTATGGACGCCCCTGTCATCGACCACAAGGTCGATCCCGATCCACGGGGTCGTCGTCATCGCGAACCGGAACCGGGCTGGCGACGACGGAGCCGGATCGACTTTCATCAAGCGCCCAGCCGCACCTCCGGAGAACCTAACGAGCTGCGGCTGGCTTTGGGGGTGGAGGTGGGGCCTAGGCTCGGCGGCCCACCGGATGTCCCACGCGTGGAGCGCCAGCTCGAACAGTCGCAGGCCGAGAAAGTCCCTTGCCGGGAAGGCCTTCGCCGGATGGTAGCATGGCTTCTCCCAGTCCTCGCCGCTGATCCCTGAAAGCAGCCGGTTCAGCTCGGCATCTCTGGCGCCAAAGGGCGAGAGAACGTCCTCGCCCAGCTGCTCGCGCAGCTTTATCGACCGCTGCGCGATCGCCTCCCCCATATCGGCCGAGTCCCCCGATCCGGGGGCGGAGAAGCCCTCAGTCGGCGACGGGTCGCCCTGGAGACCTCGGCCGACCCAGGTCGTGTACATCTCTGCGCCGCCCGCGAGGTGCGCCACCACGTCCCGGACCTGCCACCGCTCGCACGCGCTCTGCCGTGTCCAGCCCTCTGCCGGCAGGGCTTCCAGGTACTGCAACAACCGCGCGGACTCCGCCGCCACCAGTCTTAACTCGTTTTCGGGTATCACTATCTCAGCTATCCCTCGGCTCTCAGCCCTCAGCTTTCAGCAATCAGCTATCAGCCTTTAGCCTCTGGATGAAAGATGTGAGCATCCGCTTGATCTCTATCACGTCTGTCGAGAACCGGTCGTAATCTGGGGCCGGAAGCAGAACCAAATCATGGGCCAAAAGAACGTGATATTCAAGCTCACTGGCCGAGCCCATGGCAATCTGAAGGAATCGAGCGAGCTCGGCGTCGCTTCCCCTGCCACAGCCTTCCGCGATATTGGCAGGGATCGAGGCGCAAGATCTTCGGATCTGGCTTGTCAAGCCGTACATCTCCTCTTTCGGAAACGTAGTCGTCGCCTTGTAGAGTTCCGTAGTCAGACAATGAGCCTTCTTCCATACGTGCAGCTGTCTGAAGTCTTTTGGAGCCATGAGAACTCTTCGAGTATCCGCCGACAGTCACTAAGCTGACCGCTGACGGCTGATTGCTCCCCCTATTGCGCCATCCAGCCGCCGTCGATAACCAGCTCGCTGCCGGTGACGTAAGACGCCTCGTCCGAGGCCAGGTACAGCACACCGTAAGCTACCTCTTCCGGTTTGGCGTAGCGCCCGATCGGAACTATCGACATGGTTTTGTCGCCCTCGGGGTCGTTTCGCTGAGTCTCGGTCATGAGTGTCTCGATGGCCCCGGGGTGAACGGAGTTAACGCGTATGCCCTCTTTGGCGTACTGGATAGCGGTGGCCTTGGTCAGTATCCTGACGGCGCCTTTCGACGAGTTATAGCCGGCCTGGATTCCGTTTTGCCCCCCCATACCGGATATCGACGATATGTTGACGATGGAGCCTCCACCAGCCTTCCGCATCTCGGGGATCGCGAACTTGGTGCCCAGGAACACGCCCTTGGCATTGATGTCCATGACCTGGTCCCACTCCTCAACGGGCAGCTCGTCGATGGGCCTGTACACCGGCAGTATTCCGGCATTGTTCACCAGAACGTCTAGCTTGCCGAAGCGGCTGACGGTCGCGGAAACGGCCTTCCGCCAATCCTCCTCACTGGTCACGTCCAGCCGAACGAACAGCGCCTCGCTCCCGGTCTCGTTGATCTCCGCCTCGACCTTCTTGCCTTCGTCCTCCAGGAGGTCGGCTACTGTCACCTTGGCGCCTTCTCCGGCGAACAGGCGGGCCTCCGCCGCCCCCATCCCCCGAGCGCCGCCGCTGATCAGGGCAACCTTGCCTTCTAGCCTCATGATGGCCTCCTGTAGTAGTCCGTAGCGGCTTGCTGGAGCCGTCCCTCCACCCAGGTTACGCGCCGCGAGGCCTCCACACCTCGCCTCCGAGGACCGTCATCACAGGCAGGAAGCGCTTGTCGGTCCGGGCCACGAGGCCGTCGCCGTCCTCGTATGCGAAATCCCCGCTCTCCAGCTCGAACACTACGGCGTCACCGGCGGCGCCCTGTCGCAGCGTACCCAGCACCCCCTCCTGGCCGATGGCTTTTGCACCGTGCCAGGTCGTCGCGGCGATTACGTCCTCCAGGGACATGCCCAGGGCCATATAAAGCGACATCACCTCGGGCAGGACGTAGGGCGATCGTCCGGGCATCTTCCTCGTGACGTCGCTGCTGATGGTGTCAGGGAGGAAGCCCTGGTCGATGGCCTTTCGCGAGAGGTCGATACCGATGTTGCCTTTGTCCCCGCCGATGTCCATGACGATGCCCTTGGACTTCGCATCCCACGCCTCGGGCCGGACCTTGCCCGACCCGTCCAGCACGTTGTTCTCAGCGTTGTGGAAGATGTGAGTGACTATGTCGCCGGGACGCAGGTACTCGAACACCCGGGCCAGGGGTATGGGAACGCGCGCCACATGCACCATGATGAACGAGTCCGTCGCCTCGGCTACCTGCCTGGCCCTCTCAAGCGCCGGTATCGTGTTGCGGTCGCCGCTGATGTGCGCGTCCAGGCGGATCTTTACGCCGAGACAGATGTTGGGGTTATCCTTGATGCACTGGACCGCCTCCTCCACCTGGGCGAAGCGAAGGTCCATCAGCTCGCCGGCGGCGTCTTCGGGAAGCGCGGCCTCGGGGCCGCCGCTAACGCTAATCGAGGGGCCCAGTGTCGGCCCGAAGCCTCCCTCGCGGTAGGCGTGCATCATGCCCAGGGCCGAGAGATTGACCAGCGCCATCATGCGGGTGTCCTGCCGCTCGATGACATACTCGCGCAATCCGTCGAAGTGGGTCCAGCCGGAGCTGCCCGCGTCCACCGTAGTGGTCACGCCGTTGGGCAGACAGGCCTCGTCGGCACGGATCGAGTGGGGGTGTACAAGCTGGTAGTAGTGGCCGTGGACGTCCACGAGGCCCGGCGCCACGTACTTGCCCGAAACGTCCACCACGCGCCTGGCCTCATCGCCGGCGATCTCCGCCGCCATCGCGGCAATCTTTCCGTCGCGAAAGGCGACGTCGCGCACACCGATGACGCTCTGACTCGGGTCGACTACGTTGCCGCCCTTCAGTAGCAGGTCGTACTTCAGATCCATGTCAGACCTCGCTGGAGGCGGTGTTTGCCGCGTGCAGCCGGTTCGGCGTCCGCAGCGTACCAGGGAGTGTAAACAGCGTCACGTCCGCTGTCAACGAAGGCTTTCCGGGCCGGTCCCCGACTTCGCTACAGCCGTGGCCAAGGCACGGTGGTAGGGGTCACAGCCGAGTAGTCTAGTCTTGCGGACCCGGCGTATCGGCTGTGCTCCAGGTGGCCCATACGTCGCGTATCAGCCCGTCATCGCCGACGTGCGCCATGAATATCAGGTGGTCGTGATAGCTGTTGCCTGTGTGCTTGGACCGGCCTTGCCAGTTGGCCAACACCATCGTATGGTCGGCGCTGTAGAGCACGTCGTGGATGTCGAAGGAGAACTCCTCCCAGTCCTTGGGCACGGTTGCAAAAAGGCGCTCGGCCACGTCTTTCCGGCCTGAGTAATCCCCCCCTATCCTCGACCCGGACGGCTCGTGCCACGTCACGTCATCGGCGAGGTAATTTGACAGCTCGTCTACGTCCTGGCGGGCGAAGGCGTCGAAGCCCTCTCTGAGTCTTTCTGCTTTCTCTTCAGGAGTCAAGGTGGCACATCCGGCATCAGTTTGCGCTACTGATTATAAACGGACTCATCGAAGCGTGTAAGGCGCGGACTGGCGAGGGCGCACACGCGGGGTAGCAGGGGCGTCACTACCCCTGACCGGGGCCTTGCACCAAAACCACGGGAAGGTGTCCCGATGTATCGGGACTGGGGTCTGGGGTATCCCCAGATACAAAAATGCCCTCAGGGCGGGTGGGAGGGTAAGCAAACCTTCGCGTTGAAGGGACTTTTGGGTGCAACGCCCCTGACCGGGGGAGGGGCTTTGCACCATCTCCTGGACCTCGATCCTCAGGTCCGGAACGTCTCTGCGTACCATCTGCGGGCCATGAGCGTACAGGCCGTGCTCGTAGGACTGTCGTCACGGTGTTGGCCTGGCCCATGCTATAATCGTGGGCGCCTCTGGCCAGCCCTATGGCCTGGGCGAGCAGACTCAGGTATGGGACCGGGACCATCAGGATTTAGTGGCGGCTGAGGGCCGAATGAGGCTAAAAGGGAAGGTAGCGCTGATTACCGGCGCGTCGCGGGGTCAGGGTGCCGCGATCGCACGACTCTTCGCCGCGGAGGGGGCCCACGTCGCGGTCGGCGCCCGCAGCGATGAAGCGGGGGCCGCGACGGTAAGGGAGATTCGCGAGTCGGGAGGCGAGGCCTTGTTCGTTTACCTGGACGTAACCAACGAGGACGACTGGCGTACCGCAGTACGGATGACGGTCTCCTCCTTCGGCCGGCTCAACGTACTCGTCAACAACGCCGGCGTGTGGTGTAAAGGCATGGTGGAGGAGACGTCCGAGGAGTTGTGGGACGCCATGATAGAGACCAACGCCAGCAGCATCTTCCTGGGGACGAGGGAGGCAATCCCCGAGATGCGCCGCGCTGGTGGCGGCTCAATCATCAACACCTCTACGACCACCGGTCTCGTGGCCAGCGGCAACGCCGCCGCCTATGGAGCGGCCAAGGGCGCGGTACGGCTGCTCACCAAGGCCACGGCGGTCCAGTACGGCAGAGAGGGCATCCGCGCCAACTCGATTCACCCCGGGCCCATCGACACGGACATGGGGGACGAGGTCTGGCCCGACGAGCGTACCCGCGACGCCGTCATTCGCAGGACGGTCGTGGGCAGGCTGGGCACGCCGGAGGACGTCGCCTACGGAGCCGTCTACCTCGCCTCCGACGAGTCGGCCTTCGTCACCGGGACCGAGCTTGTGATCGACGGCGGGTGGACAGCACATTAGCGAGCAATCTCTTGATGGAGTCCGTTCAAGGGGGTTTGCCTGCCGTGGCCGACTGACGCATAATAGGAAGTCGACCGGAGCTTCATAGGGTCCCGCGTACCCCGAACGGCAGGCTTCGAACAGCCCGAGTTTAATCTTGTCAATCGGGGCTACCAGAGGAGGGGCCGTTCAAGAGCAGCGAACGCCACCCTCTGACCCGCCGTCGACTCGCTACTCTGCTCGTAGGAGGCTGCCATGGCTACGTATCGGTATGTGGCGCACGTGAAAAGCGACATTCCCCCGGGGGCCGAGCAGGTTACCGCGGGAGAGAAGACGACCCTCTGGGATTTCGGGTTGAGCTCGGATCAGGAGGGCCTCGACGGGCTTGGGGCCTTCCTGGACAGTCGAAAGAAGATGTTCGGCGCCGGGCTGCGATGGGTGGCCCTTGAGAAAACGAGCGCGGACACGGACTACGCCGATTCCGTAGCAGACTGGGCCGAGCTGAAGCGCGTCGAAGCATAGCGCCGGCTGGCGGCATAGGCGCTAGTGCCGAGCCGCGGCCGGGCACCCTTCACCCATCCGGTAGTCCACTATGACGCCACGACCGGCCGCCGCGTCGCGACCCGCTTAGCTGAACGCTTTGACTGATCGAAGAACCTCCGACATAGTGGTAATAGGCGGCGGTATCGTGGGCTGCAGCGTCGCCTACAACCTCGCCCTGCACGGCGCCTCCAGCGTGTCGCTATTGGAAGCCGGAGCTATTGCGTCCGGCGGTACGGGTAGGTCGTGCGCCATCGTGCGGACCCACTACTCGATCCTCGGCAATATGGCCCACGCCGTTGAGAGCCTCAGGATCTTCGAGAGTTTTGCCCAGGTCGTGGGGGGCGAGGCGGGATTCAGGCGAACGGGGTACCTGGTCCTCGGTCCAAAGGAGCACCGAGAGCCGATGCAGACTGTGTTCAAGGCACAGAACGAGTACGGCATCGACACGGCGGTGCTCAACGCCAGCGAGGCGCGCCGGATTCACCCACTGGTCGACTGCGAAGACGTCGACGTCATCGGCTACGACACGCTGGCCGGATACTGTGACCCCTACCTGGCGACGACCTCTTATGCCAACCGGGCGAAGGACCTCGGCGTAAGCGTGAGCACCGAGACACCTGTGATCGGGGTTGAGTTCGAGGGCACTACGAAGGTCGTGCGAACGCCCTCCGGAACGATAGAGACGGAGGTGGTCATCATCGCCGCCGGGCCGTGGACTCGGACGATCGGCGCGATGATCGGCGCGGAGTTCCCCTACGCGATGAGCCAGCACAACGTGATCACCCTGAGGACGGGCCGGCCCTACGAGGCAACGTGGCCCATCGTGAAGGACCTTAACACGCCGGCCAAGATCTACCTGCGTCCCACCGCCGACGGGCAGCTCCTCGCGGGCACGGGGGACCACGGCAAGCCCATCGATGACCCTGACGCCGCTACCGAGGAGGTGGACGTGGCGCACCTCGACAGGATGGGTGACCTCGTATCGAGGGTTATGCCAGACTTCGCAGATGCGGAGTATACCGGCGGATGGACCGGACTCTACGACATCCCGCCCGACTGGAACCCTATCGTCGGGCCGGTGCCGGGCATCGATGGGGTGTACGTGGCGGTGGGCTTCAGCGGCCACGGTTTCAAGCTGGCTCCCACCATAGGCGAGGCCCTGGCCCAGACCGTCCTCGGCCTGGAGCCGAGGGTGCCCATCGACCTGTACTCCATGCGCCGCTTCAGCGAGGGCCATGCGCTGCGCGGCGCCTACGGCGCGGGCTCGATTTCGTAGGACCACGACCTAATCCCAACAGCCTCTTCGCGCACACCTTTACAGCTACGGCACAGCCACAGCCCCGTCGCTTGACCAGCATGCTCCAACTCACTCAGGGGGTTCCAATCCCCGACGCGTCGGGACTTGGCGGGGGCTCCGGGGGTATCCCCCGGGAAAGACCTTACTGGGCGGGTGGGTGGGAACAATCTCGTATTGCCCGGACCAAACACCAGAAGGGATCTTGCACCAAAACCACGGGAAGGTGCTGTCCCGACACATCGGGACGGCTGGGGTCTGGGGTATCCCCAGATACAAAAATACCCCTAGGGCGGGTGACGGGTAAGCAAACCTTCGCGTTGAAGGGACTTTTGGGTGTAACTCCTACTGGAAGGGAGATATAGAAGGTGGCAGAAAAGAGCGAGCGAGCGACCGTTTACGATGAGTCCGTTGTCATCGACGCGCTCAACGTCAGCAACTGGAGTAGCCCCGCGGTGTTCGACAGCATCCACTCGGGCGGCGTTACTGCCATCAACGCCACTATCGCCGTCTGGGAGAACTATCGCCAGACGCTAGACCACGTGGCGGCCTGGGTGGGCAGGTTCAGGACCTACCAGGATACGCTGGCCCAGGTCAGGACGGTCAGCGACATCCAACGGGCCAAGGCGGAGGGCAGGTCCGGCGTCATCCTCGGCTGGCAAAACGCCACCCCCATCGAAAATGACCTGGACCGCCTGGCCCTTTTCCACGACCTCGGCGTGCGGATCATCCAGGTCACCTACAACGAGCGGAATCTGCTGGGCAACGGCTGCTACGAGCGGACCGACGAGGGCCTCAGCAACTTCGGCGTCGACGCCGTCAAGGAAATGAACCGCCTGGGCATACTCATAGACCTGTCCCACGTGGGCGACCGCACCACGCTGGAGACGGCCGAGCTGTCCGAGCAGCCGGTGGCCTGCACCCACGCCAACGCCCGCTCCTTCTTCGACCACCCGCGCAACAAGACCGACGAGGCCCTGAAGCTGATCGTAGACAACGGCGGTGTCATCGGGGCGAACGCCTTCCCGCCCTTCCTGCGGAACGGCTTCCAGTCGACCCTGCGGGACTACGCGGACGCCATCGACGACCTCGTCGAACGGGTTGGAGTAGACCACGTGGGCATAGGCACCGACTACACCCAGGACCAGCCGAAGGACTGGTACAACTGGCTCTTCTCCCAACAGGGCACGAAATACAAAGAGAGACCGGTGTCCTACCCTTACCCGTTGGTCCATCCAGCGGGCATGGAGACACCCGACACGCTGTCCAACGTGGCCCGGGAGCTGTTGGGCCGCGGCTACGGGGCCGAGGACGTGGCCAAGATACTGGGCGGCAACTGGCTGCGCCTCTTCGAGCGGGTCTGGGACGAGTAGCGGGCAGCCAGCCCCCTACTCGTAGACGTGGTCCGGATAAAACTCGAGCTGCACGAGGTCGGTAGCGCCGTCGGCGTGCTGCCGAATCCCGGTCTCGTCGTGGCCCGGCACGATCAGCGCCTCGTACTTCTTCGACAGCCGGCGGATCTTCTCGACCGAGCTCGCCCACTTGTCCAGGAACATGGTCAGCAGGAAGCTGCCGACGACGGGAGGACCGTAGGTCTTGTGGTGGTGAAGCGCGTCGGTGGGGAAGAACACCCAGCCCGTATGCTCCAGCCTCGTCAGCATCCCCATCGTGCCCCAGGTGTGGCCGGGGACGCTGGTCAGGCGCACGCCGGTCATGATCTCCTGCTCGCCGTAGATCAGCGTCGGCTTCTTGCGCGGCAGGAACTCGAAGTCGGCGCGGGCCATGAAGTTTTCGTCCTCTTCCAGGCTCAGGGCGCCTTTGTACTCGTCCTCGTGGATCAGGATCTCGGCGCCGGCCTTCTCGAAGAGGCGCAGGCCGCCGGCGTGGTCGCAGTGCAGGTGGCCGACCACGACGTATCGAAAGTCCTCGGGCCCGAGGCCCATGAGCTCGAGCTTGTGCTGTAGGAAATCCTCCGGCTGTAGCTGACCCCAGTCGGTCGGCTTCTTGTACTCCTCGGGCCACTCATCCCGCCAGTAGGGACTGGTCCCCGTCTCGAAGAGGATGCGCCCTTCCGGATGCTCGACGATGAACCCGAGGGATGGACACTTGTAGCGGACCTTCTTCCGCTCCCGATGCTCCGGCTGTAGCACCAGGTCGGGATGTCCAGTCAGGATCATCTCCATGTCGGTGTCGAAGTAGCCCAGGTTGAGCGCGTACATCTTGATGTTCATGGTTGATCTCCCTTGGCCGCGGTGCATGTTAAGAGACCAGAAGCGTAAGTATCAGGAGCCTGAGCCGGCTCGACGCCTTCTCAGCTCCTTCCGCAGCTCCTCGGTCGCTTCGTAGTCGACGGCGAGCAGCTCGGGCGAATCCTGTAGCGCCACGCCAAAGGTGTCGCGAGCCTTGTCCATCGTGACCCACCCTCGGCGCACGTCTCGCCTGACCCGCTCCGGGTCTCGCTCCAACGGGTCGCCGAAACCGCCGCCCCCATTGGTAAAGGCCTCCAGCGCATGGCCTCGATCGATCTCGAACAGGCCGATCATGGGCAGCTCCCGAATCCTGCGTCCGTCGCCGTCGACGATGTACCCACGGTTCGGGCCGCCGCTTTCGCCACCGAGAACGCCCCTGGGAGGAAAGACCTTGCCGTCACCCCACCCGGCCGCAACGCTCGGGTTCCCTCGCGCCCGGACCACGACTCGCGTCCCGGGACCTCCGCAGTATGTACCGGCCCCTCCCGAGTCCGGCACGACCTGAGCACCACACTCGATCAGGTGAGGGTGCGCCTTCTCCCACAGCTCGACTGCGGTCGTCCACGCGCCTCCCATCACGGCCCCGACCGTCCATGTGAGCCACCCATCGTAGCCGTTCACACCGGGCCCCCCGCCGATCTCGGTGCCCGATATGATCAGCTCGTCTATGTAGGGAGCGTTGCCACGGCGATAGTCCTTGCCGGAGAAGGCCGAGACTCCAAGGTTGATGTATCCGCCCTCTCCTCCACCCCTGTCCGGGTCAACCTTTGCCATCAACGCTATCGCGCAGCTTGCCAGCCGGTCCGCGGTGAACGTGGTCGCAACCGACGTGCCCACCGGAAACCTCGGTATCCCTACCACGCACCCCTCTCGCAACTCGAACCTCACATGGTCGAAGGCCCCCTGGTTGTGTGGCAATGTCGGGTCCAGACACCAGAAGATCCCCTCCATGACCCCCGCCTTCGCCGTCGCCTCCGTCAGATTGATCCCAGCCTCGAACTGGTCGGGATTCTCCCTCAGGTCGACGATCAGCGCCTCCCCCGCATGATCCACCGTCAGCTTGATCTTGATGCTCACACCCTCCGGCGCAAACGGCAGCGGGTCAAGCCTCGTCTCGTTCTCCCACGTCCCCTGGGGCAAGCTCCTGATCTCATCCACCATCCTCCGACTGCCGTAGTCGATCCACTCGTCCACGAACTCCTCAATCGTCTCGGAACCATACCTCTCGATGAGCGCCGTCAGCCGCCGCTCCGCCACCCTGGTCGCGCCCACCGCCGCAGCAAAGTCCCCGTAGAACTGCTCCGGCACACGTATGTTCGCCCTCCCTATCCTCACCACGTCCGCAACGTCCTCGTAGCCCCGCTGAACCCGCACGCACGGCCAGTGGATGCCCTCCTCGTACACATCCTTGGCAAAAGGTAGGTAGACACTAGGCTCCGATGCGCCCGTGTCCGCCTGGTGGGCCCTCAGCATCACCCAGAACATCAGCCTGTCGCCGTGGAACACCGGCGTGCAGAAGCAGTAGTCGGCGTGGTGGGCGCACCCGAGAAACGGCGAGTTGTTGAGGAAGCAGTCGCCCGGCGCGATGTCGTCGAAAAGCTCCGGAATAGGCGCTATCGACATGTTGGAGGTCAGAACGTGGATGGGCAGACCCTGGGCGATACTGACCAGGCGGATCCTGCTGTCGGAGATCGACGCGGAGAGGTCCCTTGCCTGCAGCACTGAAGACCGAGCGCTCTGCACGCAGGCCTGCATGGACTCACGCGCGATACTGTCAAGCCTGTTGGCCAGCGTCGCGAGGAGGACGGGGTCCAGCTTGCCCGTCCTCACGGCACGGACACTCATTTGTCGTTACTGAGGCTCGAGCAGGTAGTTCTTCAGGCTGGTAACGGTGGCCTTGTGGCCCTTCGGCAAAACGATGGTGGTCTGGGGCTCTTCGACCACGGCGGGGCCGGACACCGTGTGGCCTGGGCCCAGCTTTTCGCCGGCGTATATGGTGGTATCGACGAAGTCCCGGTCCTCGATGAAGTAGACCGGTCGTCGCCCCTTGACCGCCGAGTCCACACCGCCTGTCGCCGGCTGCCGCTCTTCGAGTCGTATCTGCGGTCTCGTGCCGACGGCTTTGACAACCCAGTTCACGCACTCCACGGGGTTGTCGACGTCGAACCCGTACCTGCTGTTATGAGTCTGGTGGAACAGCTCGATCAGCTCGGGCAGCCGCTCGGGGGTGACTCTGTTCCAGGGCAGCAGCACCTCTATCTCGAAGACCTGGTAGGTGTAGCGAGCCGCGATGCTGAACTCGAGTCTCCTCATCTCGGGTGGGATGCTGGCCCGTGACAGGAAATCCTGTCCCTCCTGCTCTAGGCTCTCGAGGATGCTGTTTACGCCATCGAAGTCGAATGCGCTCGTCTCGGTGATCAGGCCGCGTGCCCTCTGGAACATCACCTCGCCGAATAGAGTGCCGAAGGCGCACAGGCCTGCCGCCATATGGGGCACCAGCACCTTCTCAATGCCGAGCTCCTGGGCGATCGGCACGATATGAGCGGCGCCGGCGCCGCCGCCGGCGACGAGGATGTACTCTCGTGGATCGATACCGCGCCTTATGCTCACCTCCTCAAGCCCCTTTACCATGTTCTGATTGACCACGGCGTAGACGAGGCTGGCCCCCTGGATCACGTCCGTTCCCATTGGATCGGCTACCTTCTCTTTGATAACCCGCTCCGACTGGGTCGGGTCGATCTTCATAGCGCCGGCGAGGAAGTAGTCCGGATTAAGGTAGCCGAGAACGACGTTTGCGTCGGTCACTGTCGGCTCGTCGCCACCGAGGCCGTAGCAAGCCGGACCAGGGCTCGCACCCGCGCTGGAGGGGCCAACGTGGACTAGCCCTCCCGAATCGACCCGGGCGATGCTGCCTCCACCGGCACCGATGCTGTTGACCTCAACGCACGGGAGGTTGTAGTGGAAGGGGCCAACCTGGTTAACGGTCGTCGACGCGATTCTGCCCTCGGTGACGAGCGACGCGTCGAAGCTGGTGCCGCCCATGTCGCAGACGAGCACGTTATCGCCCTGCCCCTCACGCTGGGAGAGTGCCAGCCCGGCCGCCGGCCCCATGCTGGGCCCACTTTTTATGGAGTAAATCGGCAGGCGGGCCAGCTCGTCGGCCCTCATCACGCCACCGTTGGAGTTAACCATCAGCAGCTCGCCCTCGTAGCCGCTCTCTTTGAGCCGGGATTCGAGGTCGAGCGCGTACTTGGAAAGGAAGGGCTTGATGGCAGCGTCCAGGGCGGTCGTGGACGTGCGCTCGTACTCGCGGATCACTGGATTGACGTCGCTACCCAGAGAATAAGGGACCCCAGGCATCTCCTCCTCGAGGATCTCCGCGATTCGCTGCTCGTGGCTTGCGTTGGCGGGCGACCATAGGACGCTGACCGCGACTGCCTCGACGTTCCACTTCATGAGCTGGCGTGCGCCTTCCCGGACGTCGTCCTCGTTCAAGGGCGTCTCGACACCGCCCTCAGCATTGATCCGTCCCTTGATCCCCATGGTCAGGTACCTGGGTATGAAGGGCTCCGGGTATGCCATGTGGGACCTGAACATGTCCTCCGCAGGCTTGCCCTTCGAGCCGAGACCTATCGTCAACAGGTCCTCGTAGCCGTGGTTGATCATGAGGCCCGTCTTGGCGCAGTCGCCGGTGAGGACGGCGTTGGTAGCCACAGTGGTCCCATGGGACAGGGCTTCCGTGCCCTTGAGGAGCTCCCGGAGCGGCACGCCGTGGTGGTCGGCCGCCAATGCGAGGGCCGCGAAGACCCCCTCTGTCGGCGATTCGGGCACCGTGGGGGCTTTGAACAGTGATATCTTGCCCTCGTCGTCCGAGACAATCAGGTCGGTAAAGGTTCCGCCAACGTCGACTGCTATCGTGGACATACTTCGCTCCTCGTGAGTCTGGCCAAGGTCCGTCGGAAAAGGCCAGGCACAATACTACTACACAACTGGAAGGTCACCAACCGGCGGCGGTGGGCGGTCCGCGACGGCGTTGCTCAGACGACCTGAGGCCGATGCTACAATGCGGCCACACGGGCGCGCGTATCTCGCCGTCCACACACCCAGGAGGTGTCACATGCGACTGGCCCGCTTTCGGCATCAGGGGCGTACTAGATACGGAGTCGTCGAGAACGACGAGATCGTGGAGGTGCGAGGCAGTATCTTTGGCCGGTACACGGCGACCGACACCAGGCGGCCGATCGGCGAGGTGAGGCTTCTGGCGCCGGTCGCGCCCTCGCAGATGTTCGGGCCCGGCCTAAACTTCGCCGACCATCTGGCCCACGCCTCGGGCGTCACCGGCCAGACCGAGATGGCCGACACACCGCGGCCCTGGCACAAGGGCGTCAACGGCGTGATCGGGCCGGGCGACCCCATCGTGATCCCGTACGACTCGGAGACGGGCGTCGAGCACGAAGGCGAGTGCCTCGCGGTGATCGGACGCCAAACGAAGCGAGTTACAGCGGAAGAGGGCTGGGGACGCATCCTCGGTTACACCTGCGGCAACGACGTGAGCGAGCGCACGTGGCAGAAGAGCGACCGGTCCTTCTGGCGCGCGAAAGCCGCGGACACCTTCGCCCCCATAGGTCCGTGGATCGAGACCGACTTCGACCCACGAAGCGGCGGGGACATGATCGTTCGCCTGAACGGTCGTGAGGTCCAGCGGGCAGGCACGCGCGACATGTACTACGACTTCGGCACACTGGTGAGCTACATAAGCCAGTGGGTCACGCTGCTGCCCGGCGACATAATCTGGTCGGGCACGACGGGCGATCCCGAGAACATGAATCCCGGCGACCTGGTCGAGGTCGAAGTCGAGGGTATCGGCGTGCTCGCGAACCCCGTCGCCGGCGAGCCACGACCTAAGTAGCGCTAAGTTGCAGCAGAGAGGCAAGCCAGGCACAAAGGTCGACTTCTGGGTGGCTTCCGTGGAGCACGTCTCCGACGGCAAGATCGACCACATGAAGGCCTATATCGCGCAGGCGGAGGTAGTCGACGAATAGGAGCCGGGAGCAGCCACCTGCAGCGTGGTTACGAGATATGTCCTCAGCCGCCCTTCATGGACACCTTGACATATCCCGGTCAACGTACCTGCGCCCCACTTAGGCACCTCTGCTGGAGGAGGCTTACCTAGGTAGCGAGCAACCTCGACACCGCCTTGAAGGGGCCTATGGCGTGTCTGTCGATAACCAACTTCTCTCGGGCGCCCCTCTTCTTTAACGTGTACTTCGCACCCTTCCAACGCACGCGGTATCTCGTCGACCACATCGAGCTGATCGGCTGGCCGGTCTTTGTCGACACGCACTACGATCCTACCGGCCCCGGGGCCAACTGCAAACACGCCCGGGAAACTGAACAGGTACTCCACATATTTCGCGCTCAGCTCAAGGAGCTTCCTTCTTTCAGGGTCTGCTTCACGCCACGACCGATTATCACGGGCGTATTTGGGTTTCTCGTAGGTCACCGGCTCACACTCTCCCGGTTCGCTAGTAGCAGTAGGGCCGGGGCTGGTTCTCGCGGTCTGCGCTGGCTCAAGTGCCTCCTCCGTAGGTTCTACACCAGGCGTGCCAGGTTCAGGCACACCGTTATCGGCCCTTCCGCAGGCCAGGGCCAGCGTCAGCAGGGCTAAGGTTAAGACGAGAGACCAGCGCGACATTAATTGCATCATGCACATTCCCGCCCTCGATGATTTGCTCAGGAATGGCCATTGGCAGCAGCCACCTGCGGCGGACTCACGAAGCGGCGCCGGGGCGCTTCAGCTCGATGTAGACGCCCCGAGTCGTGGCCGGGTGTACCCACACAACGTCGGTGTCAGGGCCTGGGTCCTCGCCCTCGGGTATGCCGGTGACCCGGCCTCCGTTGGCCCGCACGTGCCTGACCGCCGCTGCCAGGTCGTCGACGTCGAAGGAGACCAGGTAGACGCCCTCGCCCCGAGACTTCAGGAAGCGCGCCGAGGCGCTGTCGGGGTCGGTGGGCTCCAATAGCTCGATGAAGGCATCGCGTCCGTTGCCCACGTAGGCGGTGCGGAAGCCCCACTCGAAGGGCGGCGTGATGGGTCGCATCAGCTCCAGGCCGAACATCTTGCCGTACTGGTCGACTGCGCCCTGAATGTCGTTCACTGCGACTGTGAAGTTGGTGAGCCTTGTAAGCATACGTACTCCTCCTGAATTGGATTATTCGCGGCTCATTATCACCTATGTGAGCTATTGAGGTTTCAACCGCACGGACGGTTCATCATCCTCTTCATGAACCCCGCCGTCTCCCACCGTTGACAGGGCCAAAAGACCCCGACTACACTGGCCGTTGCCCGATAAAGTAACGACACCGAGGGGGCGTATCGTGGACCTAACCACAGACGAGGTGCGGAGCCTGGCCGGGTCGCTGGGCATCGAGATCGCAGACGAGGACCTCCAGGAGATCACTCACAGGCACAACGCCCTCCAGGACGCCCTGGGCAGCCTGGAGCATCCGGACCTGGATTCGGTCGAGCCGCTGTCGGTATTCGGCCTGGGGCGCGAGGGTTGATATGGCCAGCGACCCAACGACCCTGCCGGTAACCGAGCTTTCAAGGCTGATCCTCTCCGGGGAGCTGTCACCGGTCGAGCTGGTGAACGCCTACCTGGCACGAATCAGCAGCCTGAATGGTCAGGTCAACGCCTATATCACGGTGATGGAAGAGGAGGCGCTGGAGCAGGCCCGACGGGCCGAGGAGGCGCTGAGTCGCGGCGAGCCCGTCGGAAAACTCCATGGCATTCCGATGGCCGTCAAGGACCAGCTTAACGCGCGCGGCGTAGTCACCACCGGCGGCTCGACGATCCTGAAGGAGGTCGCCGCCGAGGACTCGACGGTCGTCGCCAGGCTGCGGGAGGCCGGCGCGATACTGCTGGGGAAGCTGAATCTCAGCGAGTTCGCCCTGGGCGGGACCCTCGTCCACCCCTTCGGAACGCCGAGAAACCCTTGGAACCTTGACCATCAGCCGGGGGTCTCGAGCAGTGGCTCCGGCATCGCCGTGGCTCTGTCGCTATGCGCCGCCGCCATCGGCGAGGACACCGGCGGCTCGGTGCGCATACCGGCAGCCTGGTGCGGCATCACCGGGCTCCGGCCGACCTGGAGCCGCGTGAGTCGCTACGGCATGCTGGGCCTTTCCTGGTCCATGGACCAGGCCGGCCCGATGACGAAGACGGCCGAGGACTGCGCCCTCGTGTTCCAGGCCATCGCGGGGCACGACCCGAAGGACCCTAACACCTCGCGGGAGCCGGTGCCGGAGTTCAGCCCCGACGACTCGCTCAAGGGCGTTCGGGTCGGCGTCATTCGGGAGGCGATGCAGGGCGGACCGTTGGACCCCGAGGTCAAGGACGCCGTGGAGCGATCGGTAACGATAATGGAGGCGGCGGGCGCCGACATCTCCGAGGCGTCGATGCCACTGTTCCCCGACTGCGGAGTGATCTCGGCGGCGATCACCGACGCGGAGGGCGCCTACGTTCACCGCGACCTGATCCGGAAGCACGCCGACGAGTACGACGTTGCCTCCCGCAGGCGCCTGCAGGCCGCCTCTCTCGTGCCCGCGCAGCTCTACCAGAAGGCTCAACGATTCCGGGTGCTGGTGCGGCGTCAGACGATGGCTGCGCTGGAGCATGCCGACGTCCTCATCGCCCCCGGCTCCCACGGCCCTGCCCCGAAGATCGAGACTGCAACGGGGCTCGACAGCAAGGCGGACGTGCTCCGAAAGTTCTATGGGTTCCGCGGTCCCACCGGCCCATTCAACCTGGCCGCGGTGCCGGCGATGTCGGTGCCCTGCGGCTTCTCCGGCGCCGGCCTTCCGCTGGCGGTGCAGCTTGCCGGCAGGCCTTTCGACGAGGAGTCGCTGCTTCGAGTCGCCTACGCCTACCAGCAGCGTACCGACTGGCACACCCGTACGCCACCGCTGGACGCTTAGGCAAAAGGCCTACACGGTCGCGGTCGCGCGGATTTCCAGGGCACGCACCCACAGGTCGTCACCGGGCTCGACACCAAGGATCTTCCTGCCGACCGGGCCTATGGGAATCCCCTCTGACGAGGCGTCGCCCGAGACGACCACCCAGGCGCGCAGGGGAGCGCCCACCGCGGCCACGTGGTCTATCATGTCGCCATCGCGAACCCCTACAAGCGAGGCCACGTCAGGCGCGAGGCGCGAGACCCGACAGCCTCGCTCGTCGAACTCATCCTCGTCCGCCGCCACGACCTTGAGGTACAGACGCCGGCGTCTGACCTCCTGTCGTATCTCCTCGGTCCGCGCCAAGTCCACCTCGCCGTTCCGGAGCGCTACGCCATAGACGTCGCGCGCTCGCTCGGAGCTCACGTAACCCTCGGCGACATCCTTCAGCACCATCTCGGGCTCACGATCGAGCGGGTCGCCCACTCCCCCACCCGCGGTCGCTCGCATCAAGACTACGTCGCCCACCTTCAGTGGGAACCCCTTGACCTTACCCGGAATCGACGACGGCTGGATCTCGTGGCCGTCCCGTATCACGGTGAACGAGTTGGTGCTGCCGGGCGTCGCGCCGCTGGCGCCCCACGGGGGGATGATGGCCCGATCGGTCATCACGTTGAGCTGACTGGTGTCCGACAGGACCCTGATGCGCCTGACCACCCCGGCGCCGCTGCGGCGGTAGCCGGCGCTCTCCGCATCGGTGCCCGCCGTCAGGCTCTCGATCAGGAGCGGCTGACGCTGCTCGGTGCTCTCGGCAGGGTAAGCCCCGGCTAGGTCCCCGCTGTCGTAGAACCGGGTGCCCAGGATTCCGTCGGTGTCGCTCGTAGCTGGGCTCCCGCCCTCCGGGTACTCGTAGAGTATGTACGGCTTGTTACGAACCGGGTCATAGCCCGCAACGTAGCAGTGGTTGGCCGCCCCCAGGTTCTCCCCACCCTGGTCGTCGGGTATGACCTGCGAGAAAGCGCCTACCACCGAAGTCTGTATCTGCCTGTACAGGTCCCAGCACCCGCCAACGGCCGCCGGCAGCGTCGCCGCGAGACAGCTTCCCTCCGGGACGACGAAGCTCATCGGGCGGAAGGTGCCTCCGTTGACCGGCGTCTTCGGGTCGAGCCACGACTTGACGACAACGAAGACGCCCCCCTGGGTCACCGGGATACCGCAGTTCATTGGGCCGTGAACCGCGGACGCCGTGCCTGTAAAGTCGAAGGACATTACGTCCCCATCGATGCTCAGCCTGAGCTTGATGGGCAGCGGCTCAACGGACAGACCGCCGTTATCCATGTAATGCTCGTAGTGGTACTCGCCGTCGGGCAGCCGCGAGACGGCCCGCCTCATCGTCTCCTCGGCGCTGTCCAGCAGCACGTCGATGCAGTCGCGTATCGTACCGCCGCCGTACTTCGCGCACAGCTCGACCACGCTCATCTCGGCGACGCGGGCGGTGTCCAGCATAGCCAAAGCGTCGCCCTGCCTCTCCTCGGTCAAACGCATATTGGCGAACAGGACGTCCCAGAGTCCCTGGTTCAGCTTTCCCCTGTCTATTAGCTTCACGGGGACGATCCGCATGCCCTCCTGGTAGATCTCCGTGTCCTGGCCGGAGAAGCTACCCGGGGTGGCACCGCCAACGTCGGCGAAGTGAGCCCTCACCGCTATGAACAGCAGCAGCTCGCCGTCGACAAAGAAGGGCGAGTAGAACGCCACGTCGTTCATGTGGGTTCCACCCGTATACGGATCGTTGACCGCAAGCACGTCTCCCGGGTGGATGTCGTCGCCGAACTTCTCGCGCGACACGTTCAAGCCCAGCGCCATGGCGAAGACGTGCCCCGAAAAATCCTCCGACATCGCCGCAAGCTCACCGCCGACGGTCATGAGCCCGCACGAGAAGTCCCTGGTCTCGTAGAGTATGGGCGCGTACGCCGTCTTCATCAGGGTGGCTCGCATCTGGTGTACGGTCGAGACGAGGGATCCTCGCACGACCTCCAGCGTGATCGGGTCTATCCTGCTGGTCATGCTTTCACCTCTCCGGGTAGAACTCTAACTCGCGCGGGTCCTATCATATCACCGGCCATAGGCGCGGGCAGCCAAGCACTCGTTCGCTGGGCATCAACGTTGGTATACTTTAAGCGCCAGCCGCCTCACCGGCCCCCCGGTCGCAGCGCTGAGCTGCCAAACGGTCAGGCGGACGAGCACTCGCTTCAGAGGAACTGCCCTTGATGAGAACTTCCAACGTACGCGTAGAGAGCATCCGGCCGCTGCTCCCACCAGCGATCTTGATCGAGGAGCAGCCCCTCAGCGGGGAGGGGGCGATAAAGGTTAACCGTGCCCGCGAGGATATCAGGCGCATCCTGGACGGGCAGGACGACCGCGTCATGGTGATCGTGGGCCCCTGCTCGGTCCACGACCCAGCCGCCGCCCTGGAGTACGCTCAGCGGCTGAAGGCCGCAGCCGACAATCTGGAAAACGAGCTCTCCATCGTCATGCGGACCTACTTCGAGAAGCCGCGAACGACCGTGGGCTGGAAGGGGCTGATCAACGACCCCCACCTCGACGGCAGCTTCGCGATAAACGAGGGGCTGCGCATCGCACGAAGGCTGCTCGTGGATATTCTCGAGCTGGGACTGCCCGTAGGCTGCGAGTACCTGGACCCTATCTCGCCCCAGTTCACCTCGGACATCGTGGCCTGGGCCGCCATCGGAGCGCGAACGACCGAGAGCCAGGTGCACCGTGAGCTCGCGTCCGGGCTATCCATGCCGGTGGGATTCAAGAATGGCACCGACGGGCGGCTACAGATTGCCATCGACGCGGTGCGCGCGGCCAACTATCCCCATAGCTTCCTGGGCGTCACCGAGCAGGGACTCGCCGCCATCATTCAGACTCAGGGGAACCCCGATTGCCACGTAATACTGAGGGGAGGCGAGGGTGCTCCCAACTACGACGCCGGCAGTGTCAAGGAGACGATCGCCGCGTTGCAGGAGTCGGGCCTGCCGCCCCGCATAATGGTGGACGCAAGCCACGGCAACAGCAACAAGGACCACAGGCGCCAGCCCTCAGTGGTGAGCGACATAGCCTCGCAGGTTGCCCAGGGTCAGACCGGCATAATGGGCGTCATGATGGAGAGCTTCCTGGTCGAGGGTCGCCAGAAGCTTGGCGAAGGCTCGGACCTCGTGTACGGGCAGAGCATAACGGACGCCTGTATGAGCTGGGATGTGACCGCCGAGGTCCTCGCCGAGCTGGCGGAGGCCGTCCGCTCACGGCGGTCCGCCCGGGTCGTCTGAAGGCGGTTTTTGACAGTCCATCGCCGGGATTGACACTCTCGAGAGGGGCCAATACACTCGTGCCCACCTTGTGGGAAGCCATTCAGGCTGGATGAGGTACCACAGGCGTTCGGACGGAGGGGTGTCTTGAAAATCGGCGTTTGGATGATCGCGACGGACTCCACCATCGACCCTGTGGTCCTGGCCCAGCGAGCCGAGGAGCTGGGCTTCCATTCGTTCTGGGCCCCTGAGCAACTGGCCGTTCCCGTCCATATGGAAACCGGTTGGCGGCGCATCCCGGGAGAGCCGTTCCCCGACGAGTACCACAAGATAATGGACCCCTTCATCATACTCTCCAGGGTGTCCTCGGCCACCAAGACGATCAGACTGGGGACAGGCGTATGCCAGGTTCCGCACCGGCACCCGCTGCTGCTGGGTAAGGAGGTCGCGACCTTGGACTTCTGGTCGGGCGGCCGGGTGATCTTCGGCATCGGCGCCGCCTGGCTTCGGGAGGAGTCCGAGCTGGTAGGCGTCGACTTCGACCGGCGCTGGGGCTGGACCAGGGAGTCCGTCCTGGCGATGAAGGAGCTGTGGACCAAGGACGAGGCCGAGTTCCACGGCACGTACTACGACTTTCCCGCGGTCCGGCCTCATCCCATGCCGGCGCAGAAGCCGCATCCTCCCATCCTCATCGGCAGCAACTCTCCGAACGTTTTCAAGAAGATCGTGGCCTGGGCCGACGGCTGGCTCCCCTGCGGCTGGCCCGCCAGGACCTACTCGTCCCCGACGGAGATAAGGGCCGGCCGGGCAAAGCTCGACGAGCTGGCCGAGGCGGCCAGCCGCGACCCGAAGTCGGTCTCCATCACCGTGTTCGGGATGGAGACCGAGCTGGACGTGGTCGAGGAGCACGAGAAGGCGGGGGCCGACGAGGTCGTGCTCTGTGTCCCGAGCGTCGGAGAGGACGAGGCCCTCACCGAGCTGGAGAGGCTCGCCCGGCGAACGCTTCAGTAAAGGGCTGGCGGCCTGCGGCGCCTATGTTCTCGGGCATTACCTGCGAGAACGCCAGTTACAACGGTTTGGTGATGCGAATCGATAAGGCTTGTAGTAGAATTCGCACCGCCTCCAGGGATCGGTGTACCTTGGGGCATTAGAATACAAGGAGGTGGGCAAATGGCTTACGATCTAAATGGAGCACTCTTGGAAGTCTGTACCTGTGACATCCTCTGCCCGTGCTGGGTGGGCGAGGACCCAGATAATGGAACCTGTCAATCCATAATGGCGTGGCATATCGATAAGGGTACCGTCGACGGAGTAGACGTGTCGGGTCTGACGCTGGCTGGAGTGATGGATATCCCCGGCAATGTCCTTAAAGGCAACTGGCGCGCCGTGGTGTACGTGGATGACAAGAGCACTCCACAACAAGAGGAAGCTCTTCTGAACGTGTGGACCGGTAAGCTGGGCGGCCCGGTAGCCGACCTGGTCAAGTTGATCGGGGAAGTCGTAGGCGTCGAGCGGGTCCCCATCACCTTCGATTTGGATGGGGTCTCAGGGACGGTCAAGCTTGGGGACGCGGCGGAAGCCGAGCTAGTAGCATACAAGGGAGCCTCGGGTAAAGACTCGGCCCTTTACGACACCATTTTCAGCACCGTGCCGGGCGCGCCGGCGTATGTGGGAAAGGCTTCGAATTACCGGGCAAATGTCCCCGCTCTGAACATCAACATCAACCTGAAAGACCATAATGCGATTTCAGGTCCATTCCGCTTCCAAGGCTAGCTTAGAAATAGGCCCCTACCCATTCGGTTGTTAGTCGTTGGCGGGCCGAGGGCATTGCCCATCATGGCCCGCCAACTCATTTAGGCATTTTCATGTGGCAGACCGTACGCAACGATAGGCTCTTCCTGGTTCTCCTGGTGGCCTTGATTGCTCTGGCGTGGTTAAGTTTGTGGGTGTGGGGGCAATCTCCTTACGGCCGCTTCTTAGATCATGAGGCGCTAACCGACGTTACCAGCTAGGACGTTCGCCTGCTGGTGTTCTTCGCGGCAGGCTGGACGCTCATGATCTTCGCCATGATGCTGCCCAGCACACTACCCCTCATGGCCCTGTTTCGCACCATGACCGGTGACCGTCCCAACCACATAGCTCTGGTAGGTCTCCTCGCAATCGGATATTTAGTGGTCTGGATGGTGTTTGGCGTGTTGGTGCATGTAGCTGATCTGGGCGTACACGAAGGGTCAGAGCGAATCAGGTGGCTCGAGTCCAATGATTGGGTCATTGGGGCGGGCACCCTGATGCTGGCCGGGGTCTACCAGTTCACACCGTTGAAGTACCAGTGCCTGGACAAGTGCCGGTCGCCTTTCAGCTTCATAGCCGGGCGTTGGAGCGGCGGGAACGAACTAGTTCAATCTTTTCGAATAGGTCTGGACCACGGTATTTTCTGCCTTGGCTGCTGCTGGTCATTAATGCTTCTGATGTTTAGCGTGGGCGCCGGAAGTGTTGGCTGGATGCTGGTGCTGGGATCGGTCATGGCCATAGAAAAGAACATGCCGTGGGGCCGGAAGCTAAGCGCCCCGCTGGGAGCAGCGCTAATTGGCTGGGGTTTGGCAATACTTCTGAACCATTCCTGGTCTCTGTAACACAGAGACTAGAAGCAGGCCAAATGCTAACCTGCGTGGGGTATGACGGTATCTGTCTTACCGCATGCTACGAAGCGGCGGGCACGACGGTCCGCAGCTTGAGCTTCCGCACCCAGACGTCGCCGCCGGGCGCCGTTCCCAGGATGGACCGGCCGATGGGACCCACTGGCAGGTCGTCCTTCTTCACGTCGTCGCTGATCCGGACCCACGCCCGCATCGGCGCGGGCGTCACCCCTATCAGCTCCACCATGTCGCTGTCATGCACCCCGATGCGGCCTGCGGCGTCTCGGCTCAGCGTACAGACGCGACATCCGTTGTCGTCGAATACGTCCTCGGCGGCGACGGACAGCTTGAGGTATGTACGCTCGGCCCTGATCTTCTGTCGCAGCGCCTCGGTCCTCGCCGGGTCCGCATTACCGTTCTCGAACACCACCCCGTACACGTCCCTCGCCCGATCGGTAGTTACGTAGCCCTCGACCACGTCCTTGGTCACCCGCTCCAGCTCCCTGTCGAGTGGGTCGCCGACACCACCGCCCGCGGTGCCCTTCATGACCACCATGTCTCCCGCCTTCAACGGGAAGGACTTCACCTTGCCGGGGAGAGGGGAGGGCTCGATCTCGACCCCGTCCCGCATCACCGTAACGGAGTTGACGCCGCCGGGGTATGCGCCGGAGGCGCCCCAGGGCGGAATGACGGACCTATCAGCCATTACGTTTAGCTGGCTGTCGTCGGTCAGCACCTGGACGCGGCGGGTCACCCCGAAGCCGCTTCGCCGGAAGCCCGGGCTCTCGCCGCCCGGCTGCGCTTCGACGCCGCCGACGAACAGCGGCTGGCGCTGCTCGACGCTCTCGGCCGGGTAGACACTGGACATGTCCCCGCCGTCGTAGCCGAAGGTTCCGGTCACGCCGTCGGTGTCGATGGTGGCCGGCGTGCCGCCCTGCGGGTACTCGTAGAGGATAAAGGGCCTGCCACGGAAGCCGTCGTAGCCGCCGATGTAGACGTGGTCGGCGCCGACGTAATGCTCACCGGCAGGCTCGTGGGGCATCACCTGGGCGAACAGGCCGATCACGGAGCTCTCCAGCTGCCAGTATATCTGCCAGCACCCTCCGACGGCCGTCGGCAGCGTCGCCGCGAGGCAGCTCCCCTCCGGTATGATGAACTCGACCGGCCGGAAGTCGCCTCCGTTGATAGGCGTCTTCGGGTCGAGCCAGGACTTGATTATCACAAACACGCCGCCCTGGGTCACCGGGAGCCCACAGTTCATCGGTCCCGGGTCCATCTTGGCGCTGCCGGTGAAGTCGAAGGTCATCGAGTCGCCTTTGATCGTCAGCTTCGTCTTGAGGGGCAACGGCTCAGGAGACAGGCCGCCGTTGTCCATGTACTGCTCGTAATGGTAGTCGCCGTCGGGCAGCTCCGATATCCGCTGCCGCATGTTCTCCTCGGCGGAGTCCAGCATTATCTCCAGGCAGGCCTTGACCGTTGGAGCCCCGTACTTGGCGCACAGATCCCCCACCGCCATTTCCGCCACTCGGCCCGTGTCGAGCATGGCCATGGCGTCGCCCTCCCGCTCCTCCTGGACCCGCATGTTGGCGAACAGCACATCCCAAAGACCCTGATTTATCCGACCCTCGTTGGCGAGCTTCACCGGGACGATGCGCATCCCCTCCTGGTAGATCTCGGTATCCTGGCCCGAGAAGCTACCGGGCGTGGCGCCGCCGACGTCCGCGAAGTGGGCGCGGACGGCTATGTACAGGATGATCTCGCCGTCGGAGAAGAAAGGCGTGTAGAACGCGATGTCGTTCATGTGGGTGCCACCGGTGTAGGGGTCGTTCACCGCCAGGACATCGCCCGGGTGTATGTCCCCCGCGAACTTGGTGCGGGCGTCGTTCAGGCCCAAGGCCATCGCGAACACGTGCCCGGAGAAGTCTTCGGACATCGCCGCCAGCTCACCCTCGGCGGTCAGCAGCCCGCACGAGAAGTCGAGGGTCTCGTAAAGAATCGGTGCATAGGCCGTCCTTATGATGGTGGCCCGCATCTGCAGCACAGTGGAGACCAGTGAACCTCTGACGACCTCGAGAGTGATCGGGTCTACTTCGGGCATGGACGTCACCTCGCGTGACCGGACCAGAATCCCTTCCGCCCATTCCGGTTCGGTTCGATTATACGGAGGCCCATGTTACTACACCCCGGGTTGTGCACCAACCGGAGGCTCCTTCGTTGCTGGGACGGCAGCCGCACACGTGCCCGCGCAGCGTATAATGCACCCTTCCGACGCTTGGAGGCCCGACGCCTTTGCGAATCAGAGGAATCTACTACGGTTGGATCGTGGCCGGCCTATTCTTCATCACGGCGTTCGCCGGGTGGGGGACAGCCCAGGGCACCTTCGGTGTCTTCGTAAACCCGCTGGGCGACGAAATGGGCTGGTCTCGGACCGCGGTATCCGCCGCCTTTTCGATAAACATAGCTGTGGGATTCCTGTTCGGAGCTCTCTGGGGCTGGCTCGCAGACCGGTGGAGTATGCACGTCGTCCTTGGCCTGACCGGCGGGTTGCTGGGCCTCGGCGTGTTCCTGGGCAGCACTGCCAACAGCCTCTGGTACTTCTACCTTTTCTACGGCGTTGTTGCAGGCACGGGTCTGGGCGGCATTGCGGGGCCCGTCTCGGCGCTGATTGCGAGGTGGTTCGAAGATAGGCCCGGAATGGGGCTAGCTCTCGGACTCGGCACGGCCGGCATCCACGCCGGGGTTGCCGTGCTACCCCTACTCAGCCAGTATGTGATCTCGCACCAGGACTGGCGCACCGCTTTCCAGGTCCTTAGCTACATCATCTGGGGGGCGCTGCTCGTCGGGGCGATCCTGGCCAGGTCTCCCAGAAGAAAACCGGCCGTCCCGGGAGGCGCATCCGACACCATCGCGCTCGCACCAGCCGCAGACGGCGACTCCGTCCAGAGGGACCTTTCGCTTGCCGCAGCCTCTCGCACGGCGCCCTTCTGGTCTCTCTTCACAATGCTGCTGGCGGGCTTCGTCCTGGTCATGATGGTGGTGGTCCACCTCGTCCCGCGGGCTGAAGACACCGGTGTCTCGTCCTCCACGGCCGCAACGCTACTGACCACTGTTGGCATACTGAGCATGGTGGGCGCGGTAGTCGGGGGTGTACTCGTAGACCGCTTGGGAGCCAGACGGGTGTACATCGGAGCGATGCTCATCGAGACAGCGGCGTTCGTATGGCTCACATACTCGTCCAGCCTGTGGATGTTCTACGTATTCGCTGTAGTATTCGGGGCCTCGCACGGCTCGTGGTCGCCGCAGATGGCAGCCATAATCGCGAAAGTGTTCGGGATCAGGCACATGGGCGCGATCTATGGCGCCGCACTGCTGGGAGCCGGCATCGGCGCCGTGATCGGCCCGATCATGGCCGGCCTTTTCTTCGACCTTTCGGGCTCGTATCGGGTAGCCTTCGCCCTGTCCTCGGTCATCGCCGGCTTCGCCGTCGTGCTTGGCCTGCTGCTGTCCGACCGGCCCCTGATACACTCGCGCTCGAGTGTTCTAAGTAGCCGGTAAACTTCGACCCAGCCCTTTGGCATTGATGCATCTGCCGACTACACTCGCCATGCTCGTGACGCCGTCTACACACGGCGCTGCTGCCCGGCGCGCACTCCTTGTTACTCGCGTGGCGCAGACTGTATAATGCGCCGGTATCCGAGCCCGAAGGACCGCGGAGCGGGGCGACCTTTGGATGCCGCCCCCGAGGAGGAGACGTATGAAATTCGATCTGTTCGTCCTGCCATCGGTACCGGGGACGATGGAGGACCGCGAGCGCCTACGGCCCATCGGGCGCAATAACGAGCGCTTCCAGCAGATGATCGACGAGATGCGCAAGCTCGCCGTCATGGCCGACCAGATGGGGATCGACGCGTTCTCGACGACGGAACACCACTTCCACTCGGAGGGCTACGAGGCCTCCATTGCACCGCTGCTCTTCTATGCCGACCTTGCCGCCAGGACGAAGAACATCAAGTTCGCGCCCGTGGGCCTGGTCCTGCCCGGGTGGGACCCACTACGCTGCGCCGAGGAGATCGCAATCCTCGACCATTTGACCAAGGGCCGCGTCATCGCCGGTTTCGCCCGCGGATACCAGGACCGCTGGACCAACGTCCTCGGACAGCACTACAACGTCACCGGCACGCCCATGGACGGCTCCGAGACCGACGACCACAACCGCAGGGTCTTCGAAGAGGTCTTCAAGATCATCAAGATGGCCTGGACCCAGGAGACCATCGAGTACAACTCCGAGTTCTACTCCATCCCTCAACCCTACGAGGAGGGCATCCGCCGCTGGCCTGCCAGGGAGTGGACCCGAAAGTACGGAGCCCCCGACGAGATGGATGAAGACGGAGTGATTAGACGTGTGTGCGTGATTCCGAAGCCATACCAGGACCCGCATCCACCCATATGGCAACCCTTTTCGATCAGCGAGAAGACCATCCGCTGGTGCGCCAGTCAGGACATTCTGCCCTGGATATTGACCTCTTACGCCGAGGGGTTCGTGAAGCTCTGCAGAGACTACCAGGAGTCAGCTGCGGCGGCCGGCCGAGAGCTAGGGCTCGGCCAGGGCATCGGAGCAGCCAGATCAATCCATATCGGCAAGACCTACGAGGAGGCCTTCGAGCGCGGTATCAACTCGACGGCGATCGGCTGGCAAGCGTACTTCGCCGGCTTCGGCTTCCTCGAGGCCTTCCGGGACCCCGGCGAGGAAGCCCCGGCTCCCCTTCAGCTGCCTGACCCCAGAACGGTATTCCAGCGTATGGTGGATCACGACTACGCGCTCTGCGGCACGGTTGACGACATCAAGCGCAAGATGGAGAAAATAGCCACGTGCTACGGTGAGGGTGAGCTGGAGTGGTTCGGATGGGGGTTCCCCCAGGGTTTCCTGACCTGGGACGAGGCAGAATACCAGCTGGAGACCTTCGGCAACGAGATCCTGCCGGAGTTCAAGGAGTAGTCTTGTGCCTTGCCGACTGGGGGGACACGCTCCCACTCAAGACGATGTTAACTGAGAACCGACAAGGAGGATCGATACATTGAAATTTGACATCATGGTCCTGCCGACCGTGCCCGGAACCCTCGAGGACCGTGCGGAGCTCAGGCCCATCGGACGCAACAACGAGCGCTTCCAGCAGATGATCGACGAGATGCGCAATGTCGCCATCATGGCCGACGAGATGGGCATCGACGCATTCTCGACAACCGAGCACCACTTCCACTCGGAGGGCTACGAGGCCTCAGTCGCGCCTCTGCTGTTCTACGCCGACCTGGCCGCCAGGACGAAGAACATCAAGTTCGCGCCCCTGGGCCTCGTCCTCCCCTCCTGGGACCCCCTCAAATGCGCCGAGCAGATCGCAATCCTCGACCACTTGACCAAGGGCCGCGTTATCGCAGGCTTCGCCCGCGGCTACCAGGACCGCTGGACCAACGTCCTCGGTCAGCACTACAACGTCACCGGCGCTCCAATGGACGGCTCCGAGACCGATGACCATAACCGAAAGGTCTTCGAAGAGGTCTTCAAGATCATCAAGATGGCCTGGACCCAGGAGACCATCGAGTACGACTCCGAGTACTACTCCATCCCTCAGCCCTACGAGGAAGGCATCCGCCGCTGGCCCGCCAGGGACTGGACCCGCAAGTACGGCGCCCCCGACGAGATGGACGAGGAGGGTGTCATCCGGCGCGTCTGCGTGGTCCCCAAGCCCTACCAGGACCCCCATCCACCCATCTGGCAGCCCTTCTCCGTCAGCGAGAAGACGATCCGCTGGTGCGCCAGGGAGACCATCCTGCCCTGGATACTGTCGTCCTACCCTTCGGAGTTCACCAAGCTCTGCAGAGACTACCAGGAAGAGGCCGCTACGGCCGGACGGGAGCTCGCATTGGGCGAGAGCATCGGCGCCTTCCGGTCGATCACCATTGGCAAGACCCGCGAGGAGGCCCTGGCGATGGGCGCAAGGACCGTCGGCCGGGGGTTCCATGCCTACTTCTCAGGGTTCGGCTTCCTCGAGGCCTTCCGCAATCCGGGCGAGGACGCCCCCGTCCCTCTTATGATGCCCGACGAGAACGCGGTCCACGAACGGATGGTCGAGCACGACTTCTCCCTGTGCGGGACCCCGGACGACATCAAGCGCCAGATGGAGAAGATTTCCACCATCTACGGCGAAGGCCAGGCAGAGTGGTTCGGCTGGGCCTTCCAGCAGGGGCTCATGACCTGGGACGAGGCCCAGTGGCAGCTGGAGACCTTCGCCAACGAGATCCTGCCCGAGTTCAAAGACTAGGTCTCAACTCAGCACCCGACGGTACCGCGGGCCCGCCGTCGACCCTCAACAGAGGGCCAATGGCGGGCCCGTGCGGCTAAGGACAGATGCCCCAGGCGAATCCGGCCAAGGAGCGCGCAATGGCAAACAGCATCACCGTGGGAAAGGTCGAGGTCACCTCGCTGTCCGACGGGTCTCTCGAGTTTGACTTGTGCAATTTCTACCCATCACTGCCCGAGGAGGACTGGAAGCCGTACCACGAGTACCTCACCGCGGACCACCGGGTGCACCTTGAGCTGGCGTCGTATCTGGTCCGGTCGGATGGACGCACGATCCTGGTCGACACGGGCATGGGTCCTCCCCCTGACGACATGCCCGACGCGCCGTGGGGCGAGCTGGTACGAAACCTGCAAGCACTCGGCGTGCAGCCCGGAGACGTCGACACGGTGGTGATGACCCATGCACACCGCGACCACGTCGGATGGAACACAACCACCAACGGCGGAACCCACAAGCCCACCTTCCCGAACGCTCTCCACTACGTAAGCAGCACCGACTGGGAGGCGTGTCATCGCGAAGATATGCGAGAGCGATTCCCCAACGCCCCGGAGCGCGTCTGGCCTCTAGAAGAGCTTGGCTTACTGGAGCTCATGCCCGGCGAACACGCCCTTACCGACGAGCTGACGGTGGTCCCGACTCCAGGCCACACGCCGGGCCACGTCAGCATCGAGATCAGCTCCCAGGGCGAGAGGGCGATAATCCTCGGCGACATACTCCACAATGAGGCGCAGGTCCACGAAACGGACTGGGTATCGCGGGCCGACACCTACGTCGAGATGACGCGGTCCACCCGCCGCTCCCTGATGGAGCGTCTGGAGGCCGAAGGGACGCTGACCGCCGCCGGCCATCTGCCGGCCCCCGGCTTCGGCAAGATCTCGCGCCGGAACGGCCGCCGCATCTGGCAGCCGCTCTGACGGCGAGCGGCCGATGGAGCGCCTGGGCGTCGCCTTTACGGGCGGCATGGCACCAACAGACATCGTCGAGTGCGTGCGGCTGGCCGAGGAGCTGGGTTACGAGTCGGCGTGGATGGCCGAGGGCCACGGCGGCGACCAGTTCTCGATCCTCACCGCCTGCGCGGTAGCCACAGAGCGGATACTGCTCGGCACCAGCATCACCAGCGTCTTCGTACGCACCGCGCCAACCATCGCCATGGCCGCGGCGTGCGTCGACCACTTCTCCAACGGACGCTTCGTCCTGGGACTCGGCACGAGTCACCGGGAGCAGGTCGGACCCGAGCACGGCCTGGAGTTCGACCGGCCGGTTCAGCGACTGCGAGAGTGCATCGACATCGTGCGCGGCCTGCTCCACGACGGCGAGGTGTCGTACCGCGGCGACGTCATAGACATCGAGCGCTTCGACCTGTGGTTCGAGCCCCTGAGACGGGAGCTGCCGATATATCTGGCCGGGGTTTTCCCAAGGATGCTGGAGCTATGCGGAGAGCTCTCCGACGGCGCTCTGCTGACCTGGTGCACACTCGATCACGCGCGGCTGGCCGCGGAGCACGTCGCCGCCGGCGCCCGGCGAGCTGGCAAAGACCCGTCGCAAGTCGAGATCGCGACGATGGTATCGTGCGCCGTGGGCGACGACCGGCAGGAGGCCGAGGACTCGATGAGAGGCGCCATCGCCAGCTACGCCGCGCGACTGCCGCGATACAGGAAGCTGATGGCGCAGGCGGGATTCGGGCGCGAGGTCGACGAGGTACGCGAGGCCTGGCTGGCCGGGAACACCGTTGAGGCCTTGCGACTGGTCCCAGTTGGCCTTATCGAGAAGATGGCGATTGCCGGAAGCGCCGCTGAGTGCAGAGCGCGCCTCGACGAGTACCGTCAGGCCGGCATAACGCTGCCAATCGTGTCTCCCAGGGTCTCGGGCCCCGACGCCCGGGACCGGGCCATGGACGTCATGCGGGCCTGCGCGCCGCGCTAGCGGGCGACGCGCCTTTCGGCAAGCTCAGGCCGAGCCGACTCCGAGTCTCCCGCGCTTACTCCGCGGCCAGCAGCTCCGCCAGCTCACGGACGTCGCGCATCTCCTCCAGGTTGTCGACGGCGTCCATGATCCGCTCCTGGCGGCTAGTGGAGATCACCGGCGCTGACAGGTCGGCGAACTTCTGCCGCATCTCTTCCCAGCTCAGCGGGTTCTCCGGGTCGCCCTTGGGGTACACCGTCTCGGAGCGAAGAGTCCGTCCGTCGCTGGTGCTGACCTCGGCCCAGGCCGGCCAGTGGCGCGGGAACTGGGCGTCCAGCGCGGGGTCCTTGACGCAGGTGACCCGGGCCATCATGTCCTTGACTTCGGGGCGAGTAGCCACCTCGGGCGCGTACTCCGACAACGACGCCCTGCCGTAGAGCAGGGCCACGGCCGCGGCAAAGGGCATGCTGAACTGCATGTCGACGACCGACTGGGGGTTGCGCTTCTCCTCCTCGGGGGCGGCCACCGTGTTCCAGCCCGCGCTTAGAATGCCAACCCTTATCTCCTGTACGTCGCTCGCCTTGATCTCGTGCTCGCTGGCGAGGTCCAGCACACAGTCGATGGGCCCCTGGTTATAGCGACAGCAGGAGTGGGGCTTCACGCTGGTCCGGGTGATGTGGAACACCTCGCCTAGGTCGCTCAACACGAGGCTCGGGTCCGGGTCGCCCGAATAGCTCCCCAGGAAGCCGTCCCTGCCCTCGAGTATGGTGGTGGGGCCGATGAACCCCGCGCTCGCCAGAAGCCCCGCCCAGATACCGCTGTGGGCGGCCCAGCCTGGGTGGAAGCGCTTGGTCCACGATCCCTGGGCCAGGAACTCCATGCTGCCAGCCGTCTGGCTGCCGGCGATGCCGAGGGCGTGGGCGAAGGACTCGCCCCTGAGGCCCAGGAGGCGCGCGGACATCGCCGCCGCGCCGAACGCGCCGCAGGTCCCGGTGGGGTGAAAGCCCCTGCTATAGTGCTCGGCCGGCTTGAGGGCTCGGCCCAGCCTGACCATGACCTCGTAGCCCACGGCCGCCGCGGCTATAAACGTCTTGCCGTCGACGGCGGCGACGTCTGACATGGCCAGGGCCGTGGGATAGACGACGACGCCGGGGTGCAGCGACGACTCGTTGTTCAGGTCGTCGAGCTCGAGGCTGTGAAATGCCGTGCCGTTGGCCATCGCCGCGTACTCGGGCAGCGCGCGGCTCGAGGTGCCGACGACAACCGAGGGGCCCGGCCTGCCGGCACGCTCGATGGCCCGCACCACCGCCTGGGCCGAGGGAGTCGTCGAGCCGTTCAATGTCACCCCGGCTGCATCGAGGCAGAAGTACTTGACCCTATCCACCACCTCGGGCGGCAGGTCCTCGTAGGTCAGATCTGCGGAGTAGTCCGCCAGCGTTCGAGTTATGCCCTCGCCGTCGTTCATGTCTCCTCCTTAGCTATCACTAGAGTTGGTCTCCTAAGAAACCTACCGGTTATGTCCCGCCCTCTCCCTGGAGGGATTCGTTTTCACGGGTGCGCAGAGGGGCGAAGCTCCTATGCCGGCGGTTTGAGGGAGTCCCTCAAATTAATTTAACCTCTCGGGCGGGCGGGTGGGACACAAGCCTGAAATTCTGGAACGAAGACCGGAACCCTAGCTATCACCCGCGATAGCGACCGCGGTGCTCGTGCCCCCTCTCGTCAGCGTCCTCCGCGCCAGCGGAGTCAGAAGCACAATGGGGATGAAGAGCAGCAGGCCCGCCCCGCCGTTTATGGCCATGGCCGTGGGCGTGCCCAGCGCATTGGCGACGCCCCCTATCATAAACGTTCCGAGGGGCGTTATTCCCAGGGTCATGCCGGCCAGCCCCAGGGCCCTTCCGCGCATCTCCGGTTCCGAGGCCAGCAGCACCAGGCTTATCTGCAGCGCGAAGTAGGCGCCCAGGCACACGCCCACGATCAGCATCAGCACCAAGGACATCGGATACCACGGCGACAGCGCGAACCCCACCAGCGCGGCCATCCACGAGGCGCACGCGAGGACGAACACGCGGCCCATGTAGGCGAACCAGCCGATTATCGCCAGGCTTATGGCCCCTATAAGGCTGCCGATGCCCTGTACCGACAACAGGAGCCCTGTGAGCCCCGGCCCTACTCCCAGATAGTCTCTGCCGATAATGGGATACAGCGCGAAGGCGCTCGTTCCCATGAAGTTGATGATGAGCATGCAGGACACTGCGCCCAGCAGCAGGGGATTGCCCAAACCGTATCTCACCCCGGCGAGGGCGCCTTGCAACGGCGACTCGGAGGATGTAGCGACTCCCCGGCTGCGGCTTCTGACGACCAGCATCAGCGCGAGCGCAAGGATGTAGACTCCAAGCAGAAAGAAGTAGGGTCCGCTGAACCCGGCCACCTCGAGCAGGTAGCCGCTGACGACCGGCCCGATGAGAGAGCCCGCCGCGAAGCCCACGGACTGCATGGACATGGCCCGCACCACGTTTCGCGAGCCCACCAGGTCGAACATGAAGGCCCCGCGGGCGGTCCAGTCCATGGTCAGGCTTCCTCCCAGGACTAGGACACCCACGTAGATGTGCCACGGTTGAATCTGGTCGCCACCGATCAGCATCAGCAGAACGACCGTAACGAGGATCGTCACCACGTGGGCCAGGATCAGCAGGCGCCACCGCTCCAGCCGATCGGTGATTACTCCCGAGAATATAGACATGGGGAGCATAGGAAGCCAATACAGGGCGCTGACGAGGGCGACCAGGAATGAGGAGTCGGTGAAGTCCCTGACCAGCAGGGCCAGAACGAACCACTCGACCACGCGCGCCAGCCAGAGTAAGCTCCCCGCCCCCCACACCAGCATGAACTCGCGATTCCGAAGGATGCTGTCTCCGGACGACGCCAGCTCCTGGCTCGCTTCAGCAGACGCCAATTCTTGACTGACCTGTTTCTTTATTGGGCCGCGAAGCCACTACCGGCGCCCTCCGCGCCAGCGGCGTCAGAAGCACAATGGGGATGAATAGCAGCAGGCCCGCCCCGCCGTTTATGGCCATAGCCGTGGGCGTGCCCAGCGCATTGGCGACGCCCCCTATCATAAACGTCCCGAGCGGCGTCATTCCCACGGCGATGCCGGTGAGCCCCAGGGCCCTTCCGCGCATCTCCGGCTCCGCGGCCAGCAGCACCAGGCTTATCTGCAGCGCGAAGTAGGCGCCCAGGGACTCCCAGATGCAGCCACGCCCAGATCAGCAACAGCACCAGGGACATCGGATACCAGGGCGACAGCGCGAACCCCACCAGCGCGGCCATCCACGAGGCGCATGCGATGACGAACACGCGGCCCATGTAGGCAAACCAGCCGATTATGGCCAGGCTTATGGCCCCTATAAGGCTGCCGATGCCCTGTACCGACAACAGGAGCCCCGTGAGCCCCGGCCCTACTCCCAGATAGTCTCTGCCGATAATGGGATACAGCGCGAAGGCGCTCGTTCCCATGAAGTTGGTGATGAGCATGCAGGACACTGCGCCCAGCAGCAAGCGATTGCCCAAACCGTATCTCACCCCGGCGAGGGCGCCTTGCAACGGCGACTCGGAGGATGTAGCGACTCCCCGGCTGCGGCTCCTGACGACCAGCATCAGCACGAGCGCAAGGATGTAGACTCCGAGCAGAAAGAGGTAGGGTCCCTTGAACCCGGCCAGCTCGAGCAGGTAGCCGCTGACCACCGGCGCGATGAGAGCGCCCACCGCGAAGCTCACGGACTGCATGGACATGGCCCGCACCACGTTTCGCGAGCCCACCAGGTCGAACATGAAGGCCCCGCGGGCGGTCCAGTCCATGGTCAGGCTTCCTCCCAGGACTAGGACACCCACGTAGATGTGCCATGGTTGAATCTGGTCCCCGACGATCAGCATCAACAGAACAATCGTGACGAGGATCGTCACCACGTGGACCAGGATCAGCAGCCGCCACCGCTCCAGCCGGTCGGTGATTACTCCCGCGAATATAGACATAGGGAGCATAGGAAGCCAGTAAAGGGCGCTGACGAGGGCGATCAGGAATGAGGAGTCGGTGAACTCCCTGACCAGCAGGGCCAGAACGAACCACTCGAGCACTCGCGCCAGCCAGAGGAGGCTCCCGGCCCCCCACACCAGCATAAACTCGCCGTTGCGAAGGATGTTGTCTCCAGACGACGCCACCTCTTGGCTCGCTTCAGCAGAAGCCAATGCTTGACCGACCTGTTTCGTTATGGGATTGCCAAGCCACCAGTGGTGCCCTCCCCGAAAGCCTCCGGTAGTGTAATCGCGGCCCTATACCCAGTCAACGCGAGCCAGGGCTTGAAACCGTCACGTAGTGGGCGTATCCTACACCCGCCAAAGAGGCCGCTCTTGAACCGGCGTCAGCCGCTACAGGGAGCGAGGACACATTCCGAGGACACACCAAGGAGGAGAAGCATGGGACTGACTCTGGCTGAAGCCAATCGGATCGTCGCGGGGGCCATAGCGAAGGCCGAAGACCTGGGAATCAAGGTCAACGTCTCGGTCTGCGACGCTGGGGGCCGGCTCAAGGCCTTTGGCCGCATGGACGGCGCCATATGGGGCGGCGCCTACGGCAGCCAGGGTAAGGCGGTCGCTTCCGCCGGCTTCGGCAGACCCAGTGGCGACCTGCAGGAGCGGGCGGCCTCGCCGATCATAAGCGGCATCGTCGCCGCCGAGGGCGGGCACATGATTGCAAGCCTGGGTGCCGTGCCCATCTTGCGAGGCGGCGAAGTCATAGGAGCCTGCGGCGTCGGCGGCGGAACGGGCGAGGAGGACGAGGAGTGCGCCTCCACCGGGGTGGCGAAGCTGTAGGCGATACGCTCCGCGAAAAGTCGTCTCGCCGCCAAGACAGCGCTCATCGCATGTGGGGCGCACCTGCTAGCAGGTGCGCCCCATATCTATTGTCGACGACCCGTCGAACCGGTAGCGGCGGCAGGCTTGGCACAAGAGGTCTCCCAGGCGAAGGTTTGCCCTCTCTCCCGCCCGCACGACGAGGTTTCGGACACCTTCATTTGGCCTCGCGCAAAACCCGACCGCTGAAAAATGGACACACTATGTTGCAAAACGCTTGACAGCCATCCACAACATAGTGTATAAATTCGGTGAGTAAGGGCCTGGTTAGTGGGCGAAAGCTCATTGGTCCTACTCCTCCTCACAACGCCGCCGTGGGAGTCCGTCACTTCTCCTCCGGTCTTTGCCAGCCTCTTTCTCCCGCGGCGGTGTTCCTCCTCTCCACTCCTCCGCTTCGATGCTTACCCGTCCCTCCCTGACCACGTCCCGCAGCCGTGAGTCATCCCGGATCCCAGCTTCTGCTCCAGTTGGCTCGCGGAAGACCTACGGCGGACCTATTAGGTTGCCGCTATAATCGTGCGGTCGCAGCCGTCCACCGGAACACAGAGACGGATCGAAGAGAGCGAGAAGGCAGAGGACGTTGCAGCTCCAAGAACGGAGAAGGCGGCTATTCTACGGCTGGGTGATCGTCGCAGCCTTCTTCATCATCGCCTGCGCGGCCTGGGGCGTAGCCCAGGGTACATTCGGGGTCTTCGTACCTGTACTGGCCGAGGAGATGGGATGGTCCCGGACCAAGGTCTCAGCAGCGTTCTCCATCAACGTCCTGACCTTCTCACTGTTCGGCATCTTCTGGGGCTGGCTGTCGGATCGGTGGAGCGTCAAGGGTGTGGTTGCTATCACCGCGTCTCTCGCCGGCCTGGGGATCTTCCTCAGCGGCACGACCGAGGCGCTCTGGCAGCTATACCTGTACTACGGTGTGATCTTCGGCGTCAGCCTGGGAGGCCTCGTGGGCCCTCTCACGGGGCTCGCCTCCCGATGGTTTGGGCCCAGGACAGGGCTGGCGATCGGAATCAGCTTTGCCGGGATCGGAGTGGGAACGGCAGTGCTCCCACTGCTGGCGGAGTACCTCATCTCGGCGAGCGGCTGGCGGTTCGGCTTCCAGGGATTGAGCTACGTCATGTGGGGCGCCTTTTTAGTCGGAGTCCTGGTGCTGCGAGAGCCTCGATCCGAGGAGCTGGACACTGCAAGGGGCGGCGTAGAACGGACGCCCGGCGTCTCGAAGCGGACCTATGGCCCTCAGGCCGCGGAGCCCGCAACGCCGCTGTCGACTGCCCTTCGCACGAGGCCCTTCTGGGTGATGCTGGGCATGATGGTGATAGGCGACATGGTCCTATTCATGGTCCTGGTGCACCTGGTGGCCCGGGCTACCGACGTGGGGATTGGGTCCGAGGCCGCAGCCACCCTCTTAACCGTCACCGGCGTCTCCAAAATGGCCGGCCTGGCGGGCGGCGGCGGGCTCGGGGACCGGTACGGGCACCGGATCGTCTACTCGCTATCGCTGCTGCTTTTAGCTGCGTCGATGATCTGGCTCATGGGCTCCTCCAGGCTTTGGATGCTCTACATCTTCGCGATGGCCTTCGGGCTGGGCAACGGCGGCTGGTCGCCGCAGATTCCCGCCCTAGCCTCCCGCATCTACGGCTCCAGGCATCTGGGCGCGATATTCGGCGCCATCATCCTGGGCGTCGGCATAGGCGGCGTTAGCGGGCCCATCCTCGCCGGGTACGTCTTCGACAGCACAGGCAGCTACAACATCGCATTCAGCGTCGGCGCCGGTATGGCCCTCGTTGGCGCGGGCTTACCGTTCCTGATTACGGAGAAACGCCGGCGGTCGCCCATCGTCGCCGCCGAGGCGGCAGGCGACGGCGGGGACTAGGGGACGGCACTTTCCATTCGGCGAGAGCTCGTCGAAGGCCCTTCCCTTTCTTGATATGCTTCTGACTCAGGACAATAGTCTCCCTAGTCCCTTAGGCGTGTAGACCAGATACGTCGGGACGCCGGGACTCGGGTGTCCTAGAGAGTAGTTTAGGGGCGAGCGGGCTTAGCCCTGGTCAGGCCAGCGGGATCGCAGCCGATACGCGAGGCTTGTCGCCCACCGAGCGAGTCGTATGGCCGCGGCCGGTGAGGTCGTCGGCCAGCAAAACCTCGCCGGGACCGAACCGTCTCAGCGTTCCGTCGCCCAGTCCTATCTCGACCTGCCCGGACAGCGTTATGATGTACTGCCGTCGCGGCGCCGGGTGCCAGTCGATGAACTCGCCGGGCTCCGAGTGGCGAAAGGTAATGCTGGTCGCGGGCAGGACCGGTGAGTCCTCCACCGACCCCGTGGGCAGCTCCATCTCCTCGAAGTGGGACTGGCCGTCTTCTCCGGTGTAAATGCGAACTAACATCCTCAACCTCCGGCGTATTGTGTGGTAGCAACTATAGCGGCAGGCTCGATGGGAGGCAAAGCCTCCCACGGTTGTGGGCTGCTATAATGCGGCCCGCAACCGTTGAGGGGGAGGGAGAATCCATGAGCACGACACAGGAGCTGGCACGCTTCGTCGTCGAGTCCGACACTTCGTCGGTGCCGTCTGAGGTGCTTCACGAGGGAAAGCGTTGCATCATCAACCTGATGGCCGTGGCCCTGTACTCGTCGCGCGACCCCTCGCTACAGATCCTCCTGGACCTGTTCCGCGCCGACGGAGGCCACCGAGACGCTACGGTGCTGGGCACGAGGGTGCGTACCACGACGCAGAATGCTGCGCTGGCCAACGGCTACCTCGGTCATCTCGAAGACTACGACGACACCCACTTCCCCACCGTCATCCACCCGTCAGCGCCCACGCTGCCCGCGGCCCTGGCCCTCGGCGAGAAGCTGGGCGCCGACGGCCGCTCCGTTCTGGTGGCCTCGATCCTTGCGATGGAGGTATGCTGCCGGATCGGCCTGGCGGTCCATCCCGCCCACTACGACGCCGGTTGGCACATAACAGGCACATGCGGCGTGTTCGGCTCCGTGGCCGCCGCGGGAAGGCTCCTCGGCCTGGATGTCGGCCGGATGGTGCACGCCATGGGTGTGGCGGGCACGCAGGCGTCGGGGGTGCGAGAGGTGTTCGGCTCGATGACGAAGCCGTTCCATCCGGGACGCTCTGCACAGAGCGGCGTCCTGGCGGCCCTGCTGGCCCAGCGCGGCTTTACCTCCACGACGGCCATCATGGAAGGCCGCCGAGGATTCGCGGCGGTGCTCTCGGCCGAGCACGACCTGTCGAAGGCCACCGATGGGCTTGGGGAACGCTGGGAGCTGACCATGAACGAGGTGAAGCCCTATGCCTGCGGCGTCGTGAGCCACCCGCTGATCGACGCTATGGTGGCGCTAAGATCGCGCGATGGCGTCGCCCCAGACTCCGTTGAGAAGATCGAGGCCGGCGTTCATCCGCTGGTCCTTGAGCTGGTCGACCGCCGGCACCCCAAGGTCGGCCTCGAGGGGAAATTCTCCTTCCAGCACTCTATGGCCGTCGCCTTTGTGGACGGAGCGGCCTTCCCCGCCCAGTTCACCGACGAGCGCACCTCGAACCCGGTCATCTCCTCGATACGCGACCGCACGACTGCCGCGATCGATCCCTCGCTTGCCGAAGACGCGGCCGTGGTGAAGCTAACCTTGAAGGACGGCCGCGTCTACACGGAGTCCGTGAGCCATGCCACGGGCGCGCCGGAGAACCCCGTGACGGACGCCCAGCTGGAGGAGAAGTTTCGCACGCTGGCCGGCCATGCCCTTCCGAGGAGGCGCGCGGAGCGTCTGCTGGAGATGCTCTGGAATCTTGAGGACGTACCCGAGGTCGCCGAGCTCATGGCGCTCACCAGGACGCGCCGCCAGCCTCGCTCCTAAGACTGACACGCTATCAACTGCGGCGCCCTACGGTCAGCAGGACGGGGTCGCTTTGGGTCCGTTCACCCCTGGGGGGGTTCGCGGAGCTTTGCACAAAAACCACGAGAAGGTGCTGTCCCGACACATCGGGACGGCTGGGGTCCGGGGTATCCCCAGATACAAAATACACCCAGGGCGGGTGGGAGGGTAAGCAAAACCTTCGTGTTGGAAGGACTTTTGGTACAAAGCCATTTCGCGGGCGAGAGGACGGGAAAGGTCTAGAACCAGGACGCTTCGTACTCCCCCCACTCCTCCCTTAGCACCTGCATCATCTCACCCAGCGTCGCGTACGCTCTGACGGCGTCGAGGATGTAAGGCATCAGGTTCTCGGAGGTCCCGGCAGCCTCCCGGAGCTGCGCCAGCGCCTCCTGCGTCCGGTTGCCGTCGCGCTCCGTCCTGACCCGCTCCAGCCGCCCAATGTGGTGAGCCTCGGCCTCGGCGTCGATCTGGAGCAGCGGGATCTTGAGATCGTCCGCGCTCACCTGCTCGTTCACGCCGATGATAAGGCGCTCGCCTTGCTCCACCTCTCGCTGGTAGACGTCGGCGGCGTCGCCGATCTCTCTCACAAGGAAGCCGTCCTCGATGGCGCTTTTGACTCCACCCCGCTCGTCGATTTGCCGGAAGTAGTCGTAGGCGCCCTCTTCCAGCCGATCGGTCAGCGACTCAAGGTAATAGCTGCCGCCGAGGGGGTCCACGGTGTCGGTCACTCCGCTCTCGTGTGCGATCACCTGCTGGGTGCGCAGGGCGACTCGAGCCGACTCCTCGCTTGGCAGGGCCCAGGCTTCGTCCTTGGCGTTGGTGTGCAGGGACTGGACCCCGCTGAGGGCAGCAGCCAGGGCCTGGATGGCCACCCTTGTGATGTTGTTCTCCGGCTGTTGGGCCGTGAGCGTTACCCCCGCCGTCTGAGCGTGGGTCCGCAGCCACCAGGAGCGCTCCATTCGAGCGCCGAACCGCTCCCGCATCTCTCGGGCCCAGATGCGCCGCGCTGCCCGGAACTTGGCGATCTCTTCGAAGAAGTCCTGGTGCACGTTGAAGAAGAAGCTGAGCCGGGGTGCGAACTCGTCGACGGCCAGACCTCGTTCGAGGCAGGCCTTCACGTACTCGAAGCCGTCGGCCAGCGTGAAGGCCAGCTCCTGCACGGCGTTGGAGCCGGCCTCGCGGATGTGATACCCGCTGATGCTTATGGGGTTCCATCGCGGCATGTGCCGCGTCGCGTACTCGATCGTGTCGATCACCAGGCGCATCGACGGCTCGATTGGGAAGATGTACTCGTTCTGGGCGGTGTACTCCTTGAGGATGTCGTTTTGGATCGTGCCCCCGAGAACGTCCGCAGCGACGCCCTGCTTCTCCGCCACGGCTATGTACATGGCCCAGATGATGGCCGCCGGGGCGTTGATGGTCATCGAGGTGGTGATCTGGTCAAGCGGGATGCCGTCGAACAGCACCTCCATGTCGGCCAGAGATGACACGGCCACTCCGCACCTGCCGAACTCGCCTATCGCCATCGGGTGGTCGGTGTCGTACCCGTATAGGGTAGGCATGTCGAAGGCCACGCTCAGACCGGTCTGGCCCTGCTCCAAGAGGTATTTGAAACGCTCGTTCGTTTGCTCGGCCGTGCCGAAGCCGGCGAACATCCGCATGGTCCAAAGCCGGCCCCTGTAGCCCGTGGGGTGGACCCCCCTCAGGAACGGGTACTCCCCGGGCATAGCGCCGTCCTCTGCATCGCTCGCAGCGACGTGCCGAGGGGTGTAGACCCGTTCCACGGGTATGCCGGAGACGGTGCTGAAATGGGACCTGCGCTCCTGCATGCCCGTCTGGCCGTCTACTTCCGGCTGCTGGGCTCTAGATTGCCGCCGTTTGGTCACTGCTTCAACCTTCGAATCGCCAAGCTTCATTAGCTATCGTAGGGGCGGTTCGCGAACCGCCCCTACACGGTCTCACTTTTGTGGGAATACCACGGCAACCGTTCAGCGTACGGGCCAGTTAACCAGAATCCTACCATAATCCGGCTCGATAGCTCGGTGCTCAGCCCCCGGCCCCCAGCTCCTTTCGGACGATCTTCGTGCCGGCCACGAGAGCCTCCAGCTTGAGGTAGGAGAGCCAGCGGGGAAGCTGGAAGAAGCCGCAGTCGGGGTTGACGTACAGCTTTTCCGCCGGGACGTACTCGAGGAGCTCACGGATGCGCTCGGCCACGTCCTCGGGCGTCTCGAGGTAGAACGACTTGATGTCCACGACGCCTGCGCCCAGCTCCTTCTCGATGCCCAGCTCCTTCCACAGCCCGCTTTCGACCATCTCGCGGTTGGCGAACTCGAACACCAGCTGGTCGGCGTTGACGTCCAGGATGTCGGGGAACATCCAGCGGTACCTGCGCTTGCCGCGAGGCCTGCTACCCATGTTGCCGAAGCAGACGTGCAACGCGAGCTTGGCGTCTACGCCGTCGACGCAGGCGTTGTAGAGGTCCACCCAGTCCTTCACCGCCCCGGGGATGATGGCAAACGACGGCTCGTCAAGCTGTATGAAGTCGGCTCCCGCCTGTACGAGGGCCTTCAGCTCCGCGTTGATGACGCTCGTGAACTCCGAGGCCAACTCGAGCCGGTCCTTGTACGCGTTCTGAGGCCGGATGTGGATCGTCATGGTGAGCGGTCCCGGACATGTGCTCTTGATGGGCCTGGTGGTGCGGGAGCGGGCGTACGTGAACTCCTCCACGATGCCCAGGCCTTCGGGCACTTGAATCCTTTCGGCCGTGTGGTACCGGGGCGGCGAGTCGTACCCGTAGACGCCGGTCGTCCGCAACGGCGGATCGGAAACGAGACCCGTCATCCGGCGGGGAAAACTCTGGACGAACAGCCAGCGTCGCATCTCGCCGTCGGAGATGATGTCGACGCCGGCGCGCTCCTGGTCCATGATGGCGACGTTCACCGCGTCGTCCAGCGTCTCGCGGACGTCGGTCTCGCCGTAATTGCCGCTGTCTATCTCGTCGCGCGCAGTCAGGAACCAGCCGGGGTAGGCGTAGCTTCCCACGACCGCCGTGGGCAGCAGGGGTAGGGGCGTCTGCGCCATGGGTCCTCCATCACCTTACCGGTCTGCGGCGCGTTGGGGGCGGTTCGCAAACCACCTCCGCGCGCGGACCGAATTTGCCAGCAAACCTGGGGCCGACGGCGTCAGGGGCCGACTCGCGCCCGCTCGGCCTTCTCCAGCTCTCTTGCCCTTAGCTCCACCCGGCGGATCTTGCCGCTGATGGTCTTCGGCAGGTCGGTCGCGAAATCGATGGCCCTGGGGTACTTATATGGCGCCGTGGTGTTCCGCACGTGCTCCTGAAGGCTGAGCACGAGCTCCTCCGAGGCTACGTGGCCCGGCGCCAGCACGACAAAGGCCTTGACGATCTCGCCCCGGACCGGATCGGGACTTGCCACCACCGCGGACTCCGCGACGGCGGGATGCTCCAACAGGGCGCTCTCCACCTCGAATGGCCCGATTCGATACCCCGCCGATATGATCACGTCGTCGGCGCGACCGACGAACCAGAAGTACCCGTCCTCATCCCGATAGGCCTTGTCGCCCGTCAGGTACCAGTCTCCCTGAAACGAGCGCTCCGTGGCCTCGGGCGCCCGCCAGTACTCGCCGAACAGCCCGACCGGCCGCTCCGGCTTGACCTTCACCGCGATCTGTCCCTCCTCGCCGGGCGGGACCTCGTTGCCAGCCTCGTCGACCAGGCCCACGTGAAAGCCCGGTATAGGCTTGCCCATCGAGCCGGGACGCACCGGCATGCAGCGGTAGTTGGCCACCAGAATGACGGTCTCCGTCTGTCCATAGCCGTCGTAGATCTTGAGTCCGGTGCCCTCCTCCCACTCCTTCATCACCTCTGGATTCAGCGGCTCCCCGGCACCTGTGCAGTGGCGTAGATGGCGCAAGTCGTACTTGTGCAGGTCCTCGAGGACCAGCATTCGGTAAGCGGTAGGCGGCGCGCAGAAGGCGGTGACTCCGTACCTCTCCAGGATGCCCAGCGTCAGCTCTGCGTCGAAGCGACCTTTGGCGTTGTGCTGCAGCACCGCCGCCCCGACGGTCCACTGACCGAATAGCTTGCCGTAGGCCGTCTTGGCCCATCCTGTGTCGGAGAGGGTCCACTGGAGATCGGTCGGCTTCAGGTCGTGCCAGAGCTCGGCAGTCAGCGTATGGGCGATGCCGTAAGAGGCCTGGCTATGCAGCACCATCTTTGGAAAGCCAACGGTCCCCGAGGTGAAGTAGATGAGCAGAGGGTCGTCGCTGCGGGTGGGCTCTGCGTCCTCCAGATGGGGCGACGCGTTGGAGACCTCCTCATCGTACGAAACCCATCCCTGCTTGGTCCCGCCAACGACACACAGATACCTCAGCGACGGGCATCCGGCCGCAGCCTCCTCTACCGTCGGGGCGTTCTCAAGGTCCGTAATAGCGAGGGAGGCCTCGGCCGCGTTCACGCGATACTCGACGTCCTTGGGCGTACACAGAGTGGTCGCCGGCATGGGGATCACGCCGAGCTTCATCATCCCGAGCATGGCCGCGTACCACTGCGAGATCCGCGGCACCATTATGAACACCCGATCGCCCTTGGAGACGCCCATCCCCCTCAGGACGTTGGCGAACCTGTTGGACTCCATTTTCAGGTCCCAGAAGCTATGGGAGGCTGCGAGGTTCCCCTCAGGGTCCAGGGAGATCAGCGCCAGTTTGGTCCGGTCTTCGGCCCACCTGTCTACGACGTCAAAGCCGAAATTGAAGTACTCGGGAACCTCCAGCCGGTAGCTGCGGTAGGCGTCCTCGTAGTCCTGCATGTTGGGGGGCAAATCCCTCATGACTTACCTCGACGACCGATTATTGTACCGGCCGGGACTACTCTTCTTCGACCTGGATCGCCTCGAAGCCGGTCTCAGCGGCCCATGCTTGGACGCCGCGGCGGAAGGCCAGGGCTCCCATCGGGGCTATGACCGTCTGCAGCGCCTCGAGTATCTCCTGCGGCGTGGCTCCCTCTCTCAGCGCGACGCGAACGTGGGCCTGGATGTGTCCGACTTCGGCTCGAAGCGCGGCCTCGACGACGATCTGCAAAAGCTCTTTGGTCTTGCGGTCCAGCAGACGCTGCCCGGTATACGTCGCGTCGATGAAGTCGGCCCACTTCTTGGCCCATTCCAGGTCGGCCGTGGCCATGATCCCGTGCATGTCGAGGGAGTAGCCCCGCTGCTTGTGGGTCTCTCTCAGGTATGCCTTAATCTCGTCTGTGCTCACCGCCACCTCCGTAGATCGCTCTTCGAGTCTAGGAAAAGGCTGAGCCTCATCCGAGAAACTCAACGACCCAGCCATCGTATGCCGTCTTCCGGGTGACCTGAGACAGGAGCTCCGGAGAGGCCACATTGGACCGTAGGTCTTCGTACGACGCGCCGTCGCGCAGGGCCTTCATCGTGTCATACACGGCCTTGACGGCCGCCTGGAAGGGCAGGTGCCGCTGGAGGGATATTCGGACGTTATGGGCCGCCAGGAACTGCATGTCCTCCAGCTCGGGGCCGGCGCCACCGAGTATCAGCGGAATGTGGACGGCGGAGCTTATCGCTTCGAGGTCGGCCCTGGTTTGCGGGAACACCAGGAAGATCGCGTCAACGCCCGCCTTCTCGTAGGCGACGGCCCTTCGCACGGCCTCCTCGATGCCCGCGATCCGCAGGGCGCTGGTGCGGCCGACCACCACCAGGTTTGGGTCCTGGCGTCCCGCCAGGGCCGCCTTCATCTTGCCGACGCCCTCGTCCAGGGGAACGAGCTGCTCGCCTGCCGAGCCGAAGGGCTGCGGCAGCAGCGTGTCTTCGATGGTCAGGGCCGACACTCCGGCCGTCTCCAGCTCCTCGACCGTCCGCTTGACGTTGAGCGCGTTGCCGTAGCCGTGATCGGCGTCGACGAGAAGGCTCAGCTCGCCGGCCCGACAGATACGGTGGATCAGGTCGGCGAACTCCGTCAGGGTCAGCACCAGCAGGTCGGGCGCGCCCAGCACCGCAGCCGACGCGATGGACCCGGCGAGCATCCCCACCTCGTAGCCAAGGTCCTCCGCGATCCTCGCCGATACCGGGTCGAAGACGGAGGCTGGACGCACGCACCGTCCTCCGTCAAGTACGGCCCTCAATCGCTGGCGTCGATCTGTAAGGTTCATATCGCTTGATTACAACCTGGACCGGCAAGACCCTCTCCGGGCTTCACCGGGTAGCCCAGCCTAGGATCGAGTGGGTTCGCGGTCTTGCAGGCTTTCTGTCTAAGCCTTCGCTGTCGGCCCGTTGTCAGAAGTGGTATCTCCTACGCTACTGACCCAATGGGGGGCCTACTACGCGTGAGCCGTACTTTTCTGAGATCGCTATCATCTTCTCCATCTCCTCTGGACTAGGCGGACCCCCTGGAGGAGGCGGAAGGGTTTTGTCTTCAGCAGGCCGACCCGCCTCGAAAAAGAAGTTCTCAAATCCGGGTGGGGAGAATACCAACAACAACTTGGCTGGTCCGTCTCCCTCAACCAGGAAAGTATGAGGAGTATGTTTGGGCACCAGTATAAATGAGCCTGTCCCTACCTTGAAGGTACGCTCCCCTATCTTGACGATCATCTCACCTTCCAGGATATAAAGCGATTCCTCCTCAGAGTGCGTGTGGAGAGGAGGTCCACCGCCAGAGGGCACTACCATCTCTGTTAGCGAGTAGGAGCCAGCGGTATCTTCGCTAGTCGCCTTAAGCGTCACCAAGTTATCATGGAGCCAAGAAGAGTTCCCTTCGCCTGGCTGTAGCACGACTGCTTCCTGAGCTTCAGACATACAACACCTCCAGACTTCTTTTCTTAGCTAGAGCGGCCCGCTCCGCAGCATCTACGAACGTGGGGTATACTGCAGCGGAGCGCGTTCGAGACTTGGCGGCCCATTCTAACACAACCGCCTGAGACCCTTGACCACCGCAGGCATCACGGGGTGCCAGGTACGTACCTGGATGGAGATTCTGGGAGTCGACTTCAGCGGCGCAAGATCCGACGACCGTACCTGGGTGGCCCGAGGCCATATCGCAGGAGAGGCGTTGGTCCTGGAATCCTGCGGCCCGACGAGCCGTGCTCAGCTGACAGAGGTGCTCAGGGGGCTGGAGAAGCCGACGGTGGCCGCTCTCGACTTCCCGTTCTCGGTGCCGGTTGAGTTCGCCACATGGTGGGTCCCCGAGGCCCGCGAGATGCCGGATGTCTGGGCCGCTGCATCCGCGATGGAGGCCGCTGAGTTCGTGTCCCTGAGAGACGAATACGTCGACCAAAGGGGTGAGACCAAGCGGTTGTGTGACACGCTGTACCCTGAGAGCTACTCGTGCCTTCACAAAGCCAACCCAAACCTGGTACCGATGACCTTCCATGGCATGCGCATGCTGCACGGGCTCTGGTCGGCAGGCTGCGAGGTTCCGCCACTGAAGCCGCAGTCGGGGGCTCCTACGCTACTTCTAGAGGTCATGCCTGGAGCGGTCCTCAGGGCGCTGGGACTCCCCTACAGGGGCTACAAGAACGGCGCCAACGCCTTGGCCCTGAGGCAGCGCATTCTGGCGCGCCTTGCCGACGAAGGTCCGTTCCCTGTCCCTAATCTCGACGAGTTCCAGGAGCTGTGCGCCGGCGGCCACGACGCGCTAGACGCCATCGTGGCTGCAATAGCCGCGGCCCTGTGGACAGCGGACCCGAGCCTGTTCAGGCTCCCCGACAGCGACGACCCTACCGCACGTCTCGAGGGATGGCTCTACGCGCCATCTCATCTGAACCAAGCGCAACCCTAGCCGAGGAGGCAGAGAAATGGCGATCTACCGACTGTACACGGGCGACGACGGCCAGTCGCACCTGGAGGAGCGAACCCTGGAGTCCCACCCCGAGCTGAACACTCCGACCCCGACCACCGGCATCGTGTTTACCCAGTGGCCGCCCGGGCACTTCATCGACTGGCACCCCGCACCGCGCCGGCAGTACATCATCACGCTGTCCGGCCACATCGAGATCGGCCTCGGCGACGGCGCCACGCACCGCTACGGGCCGGGCGACGCGCGCCTTGTGGAGGACACGACAGGCCAGGGCCATACAACTCGTGTCGTCAGCGACGAGCCTGCGATCATCGCCATCGTTCCCCTGGCGGACTAGCGGCGCCGACCCGCCCGTCAGCTTCGGCTAGGGCGCCTGTCCCGGGGGCTGCCCGACGAGTTCGAGACCTACTGCCGGTAGCCGCCGCAGCAGCGCTACCGGCGTGACGGCTCGCGGCGCCGTTGCTCACGGACGTGCGGCGCGTGATAAAATTGCCACGTCGGTTCCCGGTTAGCCAACGTAGCTCAGTGGTAGAGCAGCGGTTTCGTAAACCGCAGGTCGACGGTTCGAATCCGTCCGTTGGCTCCACCATCCACCGCATGATAAAGGGACGCATGAGCCCCAGGCGTCAGCGTGCTGTAATATAGTGCTAGTTATGGGATCCCAAACGGCCGATGTCGCCAAGCCCGTCCTGAGAGGCTACCTGCATCTGGCGAGTGCCATCGTTTCCCCGTTCGCTCTGGTGCTCCTGGTGCTCTTAGCAGACTCGCCCAGGGGGATAGTCGGCGCGGCGATCTTCGGCGCGAGCCTCGTGGTCTTGTACTGGACCAGCGCCAGCTATCACGTGCTGTCGGGTCGACGCCTTCGGGGCTTGATGCGACGGCTGGACCGCTCGGTCATCTTTATCTTCATCGCGGGGGCCTACGCCCCTTTCGCTCTAAATCTAATGAGTAACGCTTGGGGGATACCCATCCTGTCGGTGGTCGGCGGACTGGCGCTGGTGGGTTTCATCACGACGTTGGCGGCCCCGGCGGCGCCGCGCTGGGTCAGGGTGGGCCTGTACCTCCTCCTCGGCTGGATCGGTATCGTGGGCATAACCGAGCTGGTGGGGGCGCTTCCGGGCGAGGCGCTGGCCCTGCTGGTCCTGTACCTCCTCCTCGGGGGCTTGCTGTTCTCTGGGGGTGGAGCGATGTACGCGACTCGCCGACCGGACCCTTTCCCGCAGGTCTTCGGGTACCACGAGATGTTTCACACGCTGCAGGTGGCGGGAACCGCCGTGTTCTACTCGGTGGTGGCTATTTACGTCGTGCAGTCGTAGCTTGCAGGTCTACTTCCCCGTCCCATCTGGTCCTGACACTATCATCAGAGATGTTGACTCCCTCCATAGCCCCAAATGTGTTCGTTTCGTGCGGGACTCGTGGAGGGGTTGAGGTAGAGCCCAACAATATCGCGCGGGTGATGGAGGTTGCGTCAAGTTCAGGCAGGTCAGATTCATTGACCGATCCCGGCCTGCGGGTCTAACATTGTCACTAGCCTGAACGGATGAGTTAAGGAGAAAAGAGCCATGGCAATGGCAACGATAGTCGGCAAGGTTGGCGGGAAGCGGTTACTACTGTTGGCTATTGTCGGCGCACTCGTAAGCTCCATCATAGCGTTTTCCATGGCCGGCACTGCCAGTGCCGACCACGAGTGCCCCCCGCTTCCCCACACGGAGCAAGATTGCGACGACCTCCTCGTGGCGGCGACCGCTGAAGCGGAGCAAGTAGCCCAGACCGACTACGACGACTGCACCGCCCTCTATCCCCCGTTCCTGTGGGCGATTATTTGTGACCCCGCGCTCGTCCAAGATCTTGCCGACATCGCCGCCCATACGGGTGAGTCTTTCCCTCCCATTTACGATAGACTCGTGCAAGAGCACATAGACACCCATGTCCACGAAGTTAGCAAGAAGGTTGTCGTCTGCCACCAGACCGGCAGTAAGAAGAATCCGCAAAAGACAATTGAGATCTCCAGAAACGCCCTTAACGCTCACTTGGCGCACGGAGATACGGAGGGCCCCTGCTAACCGCGACGACGTAAGCGAACAACCGCTCAGTAGGAGAGAGGGGCTGGCTTCGGCCAGTCCCTCTCTCCTTTGACCTAAGTGCAGCGATTGAGATGTTTGTGTAGCTGCCAGTCTCCCAACTGTTAGCAACCGGCATAAGATCGTTTGAGCCTGCACCTCTCCTTCACGCGTTGGTTGATCTCCTGCCGCCTCCTCTTGGGCACGTCTGATGGTGTCACGTTGCCCAGTGCTTTGTGGTAGCGCCGGTAGTTGTAGTAGCTGACGAAGGCTGCGATAGCCTCCCTGCGGCCAGAGCAGTATGCCCGGCTCCTCTGGGACGCTCTTCTAAACCTCGAAAGGGCCCTCCTGCATTCCGAAAGACCCCCAGACTGCTCTGTGCGGCAGGATCATTCCTACTAAACAGGGCATCCGCTCTCACGTACTGAGAGACGGATCACTATCTCGATAGACTCTTCGCGCCGATTTCACAGGCGCGCGCCATACTACGCGCTCCCCATTGGGCGAGGGCCAGGTCGATAAATAGGTCCATCGCGTCGTCATCACTTTGTCTTCCGCAAGATCGGTTGTATTGCCGATGTCGAACGGGGTCCATGCCTGTATGCTATGCGCGGTCAGACACAGCCTGCCGATCTAGAAGCGGCGGGCCCAGGAAAGACAGAATGCTAGGCAGACTGATCAACACGGTCACGCACCTCGGAGGTGCGCGGCCATTCGGGTCGCAACGCCGTGGGACCATTTCTAGGCGCGTCACGCGTGTTCGTGACCCGTTATCCAGCTGGGAAACTTCGGCAGAAGCAGGGGTTTGAGTGGCAGCCCCCGCCGCCGCAATAGGAGTATGGATTGGAAGACCTGATGGTGGCAGCCTCTGGAATCCACAAGACCTACGACACCGGCGACGTCAAGGTCCAAGCCCTCAGAGGCGTGGACCTCGACGTTAAACGAGGAGAGATGGTCGCGATCATGGGACCCAGCGGCTGCGGCAAGACAACCCTGCTCAACTGCCTCTCGGGCCTCGACCAGATCGATTCCGGCCGGGTGTTGATCGACGGTGTGGTCCTGCATGAGATGCCCGACGACGAGCGAAGCGACTACAGGGCCCGCAGAATGGGCTTCGTTTTCCAGCTCTACAATCTCCTTCCGGTGCTCAGCACCGTGGAAAACGTCGAAATGCCACTCCTGCTGTCCGGGGTTAGAGCCGCCGAGGCCCGACGCCGGTCCATGGCTGTGCTGGACCTGGTGGGGCTCGCCGACCGCGCCCACCACATTCCAGGACAGCTCTCGGGAGGGCAACGCCAGCGGGTTACCATCGGCCGGGCGCTGGTGAACCAGCCCTCCATCGTATGGGCCGACGAGCCCACCGGCGACCTGGATAGTGAGACCGCCGGCGAGATCGTCGACCTGATGGTCGAGCTGAACCGTGCCAACGGGCAGACCTTTGTCCTTGTGACCCACGCGCGGGAGGTAGGGGAACGGGCCCACCGGATCGTGAGAATGCGCGATGGGCTGATCCTGGACGACGGCAACGGCTCAGGAAATGGAGAGCTCAACACCCAAGGGCAAGCCGAATAATGGAAGAGCTGTTCGGCCTCTCCATGAACGTACTCATGGTGGTCGTCCTGGCCATCTTCCTGGCCGCTATGGCTGTGCTCACGGTGGTGGCCTCGCGCAACCGCATCATGCTAAAGATGGGGCTGCGCCCAATACCCCGCAGGCTGGGCCAGACCGCACTCATCATAATCGGCGTCATGCTCAGCACACTCATCATCGCCGCTGCCTTCGGCACCGGCGATACCATCAGCTTCTCCATTCGGAAAGAGGTGGTGGACTCGCTGAAGACGATAGACGAGCTTATTATTCCAGCCCGAGCCGAGGCCGACGACAGCTTCGGCAGCGCCTCCTATGTTCCCTACGAGCGATTTGACGAGTTGCAGGCCGAGGTGGCGGACTTTGAAGAGATCGACGGCCTCGCACCCCAGATCGCTGAGGCGGTCCCCGCCGCTAATCTCAGGACCTCCCAGAGCGAGGGGTTCATGAGGGTGGTGGGCGCTGACCCCGCGCATCTGGACGGCTTCGGCATGTTCACGTCGACCGCTGGCGAGACCGTGCGTCTCGCCGACCTGGCCGATGACGAAGCCTACATCAACGACAACGCTGCCGATGAGCTGGACGCTGTGGAGGGCGACGAGCTGCGGTTGTTTATCGATGGCGCGCTCCCGACGTTCAAGGTGAAGGGCATAGTGGAGCGGGGGGGACTGGCTGGAAGGGATCCCACTCTCATCATCTCCCTGGAGCGGGCGCAGGGCATATTTGCGAGAGACGGGCAGATAAACAGTATCGTTGTCTCCAACCGTGGGGGCGAGCTCGACGGTGCAGACCTCAGCAAGTCGGTGGCACGCAGGCTGAGAGTCTTCTATACCGACAGGGAGGTTGCCTCCCAGCTCAAGGAACTCCTCTACCGGGATAGCGTGCTCAAGGCGCTGGAGGAAAGGGAGAAATCTCTGGCCGAACACCTGCAGAATGACGTCTCCCAGCTTCGCAATGAGCTAGAGCAACCTGAGCTGACCGACGACCTCGTAAGCCTCTTGGCCGACGGCGATATCGTCGACGTGGTCTTCGATGTGCTGGAGGAGAACGAGCTCAGAGAGGTCGACCGCGAGGCGAGAACGCTGTTCGATGAGCTGGCGGAGTTCCGCGTCTTTGAGTTCAAGCGCCGCGGCCTGGAGCTCGCCGATGCCGCAGGAAGCTTCACGACAACGTTCTTCATGGTCTTCAGCCTATTCTCAATCGCGGTTGGGATCCTGCTCATTTTCCTTATATTCGTCATGCTGGCGTCGGCTCGAAGGTCGGAGATGGGCATGGCGCGGGCCGTGGGAGCGAAACGCCGGCACCTGGTACAAATGTTCACCTTCGAGGGCACGGCCTACTCGCTGGTGTCCGCCGCCGTCGGGGTCGTGCTGGGGCTGGCGGTAAGCGCCGGTATGGTGTTGATCCTGAATCGGCTGTTCGCCAGCTTCGATGAGGATTTTCAGATGAGCATCCACTTCGAGCCGCGTACGATCGTCGTGGCTTACTGCGTGGGGATGCTCATTACGTTCGCCACCGTGGCATTGTCCTCCTATCGAGTCAGCCGTCTCAACATCGTCACAGCGATTCGAGGCCTGCCTGAGGCCATCGTGTTAAGGAGCGAGGCGCCCTTTTCGCAGCGTCTGCTCCTGGTGCCCAAAGCCGTGTTTCATCCTCTCGTTTTCCTATGGCGGGCGCTCCGGTCCTTGGCCCGACTGAGGATTAGACGCTTCCTTCACAACCTGGGCCTCGCGGCTCTGTGGGCCGTCCCGCCGGTCTGGGCCTTGGGTATCGCCGTTGCCCTGGTCCGGTTCTCCTGGCCCTACGTTCTTCGCGGGTGGCTTCTCCTGCTCCTGGGTGCTCTGGTGACTTACTGGGGCATCTCGGGCCCGGAGCGGTTGTCGGTCTACACCGCCGGGGTCTCTCTGATGATCCTGGGGTTTGGCCTGATGCTGCGCGTGCTCGCGCTGCGCCGGCGAATAGCGCCCGAGGTATTCGGCGTGTTGATTCTGCTGGGTGGAGTCGCGCTGGTAGCGCTCGGAATCGGGCAGACCAGCGTGCTAACCATAATAGTAGCCGTAGTATCGGTACTCATCGGGCTGTCCATGGTGGCGCCGTTCGTATTGGGGAGGGTCGAACGTCGCCCCGACGTGATGGAGCGACTGGCCTACACCTTCATCGGGGTGGTGATGCTCGTCTTCTGGTCACTGCCCACAGAGGTCGAACCTGAAGTCATCAAAGATCTACAGGGAGACTTCGACATGATGTTCGTCTCCGGGATATTCATGGTGGCGGCGGCGGTTTGGACGGTGATGTACAACGCCGACCTGCTGCTCAGGGCCTTGACCTTCGTCACGGCGCGCTTCGGCCAGCTCCGTCCGGTCATCGTGACCGCCGTGGCCTATCCCATGAGCAACAAGTTCCGCACCGGCTTGACCCTCGCCATGTTTTCCCTGGTCATCTTCTCCCTCACGGTGATGTCCGTTCTTTCGGAGACTTTCGGCAGCCAGTTCGCCGATGCGGACACCGTCACGGGAGGGTGGGACATCGAGGCCCGCGTGAACCCCAGATCACCCATCGAGGACATGCGGCGCGGCATCGATGAGGAGCCGGACCTGCGCATCGATGACTTCGAGGCCATCGGCGGCTACACCTGGGTAGGAGTACAGGCGCGCCAGCTCGACGGAAAAAGCCAGAAATGGGAAGAGACCGGCGTACGGGCCGCCGACAACGAGTTCCTGAAGGCTTCTGAATACAAGTTCAAGCTGATCGCCGAAGGCTACGGGACTACCGGTGAAGAGGTGTGGCAGGCCCTGATAAGCGACTCCAGCCTCGCGGTGGCCGGAGGCTGGCTGGTGTCTACCACAGAGAACTCCGATTCGGACGAGTTCGACCCCTGGCTGGAAAAGCCGTTTTACAAGGACGACAAGATGTCCGCCGTAGACGTAGAGGTCCGAGAGCCGCGTACCGGCGCCATAGTCCAGCTCAAGGTTATCGGGGTGCTGGACAGGATCCACGAGAACTCCGGGTCGATGATCGTGTCCAAATCCATCCTGGACAATGCCGTCCCATTCGTGGTGCCCATCACCAACTACCGTTTCAGGCTAGCGGATGGTGTCGACGCGAAAGAGGCAGCCATGAGCATGGAAGCATTGTTCCTGGAGCACGGCGTTGATACGAAGGTCCTCGAAGAGGAGCTGGAGAAGGAGGCGGCCGGCGCAAAGACCTTCTTCCGCCTCTTCATAGGGTTCATGGGCCTTGGCCTGTTGGTGGGCGTCGCCGGTCTCGGTGTGATCACCACCAGGGCGGTGGTGGAACGACGCCAGCAGATAGGCGTACTGCGGGCCATAGGCTACCGCCGGCGGATGATCCAGCTGAGCTTCCTGCTGGAGTCCTCTTTCATCTCCCTGCTGGGTATCCTCATCGGAACGACCTTGGGGATCGTCCTGGGCTGGCAGGCATACAACGACATCAAGCAGGACGAGGGTATCGACACCATACGGTTCGGCATTCCCTGGATCCAAATCGGCGTCATCTTGGCTCTGACCTACGCGGCCTCGCTGCTGGCGACCTTCCTCCCTGCTCGGCAGGCCTCCAGGGTTTACCCGGCCGAGGCCCTTCGCTACGAATAGAGGCCAAAATGAGCAGAATTAACCGCGGTACCGGCCTTAATAGAGGTACTGGGAGCGGCGAATCAGGTTGTCACTCTGAAGGGCGCCCGTCCTCTTAGACGCCGCGACCGTTAGAGGACCCGACGACCCCTCGCATCGCACCCAGTAGCGGCGCGAGGATTTCCTTCCTGACCTCGCTCATCAGGCATACCTGTATCCAGTTGCGCTCGAGGAGATAGGCGCTGTTGTAGCTGAGGAGGTAGCCCGCATCCTCCAGCCGACGCCCAACTTCACTGGTGGGCGCTTCCTCGGGAAGCTCGATTGTGATCACCGCGGGCGACGAGTGGTCCTCCGGGGCCACGATGCGGTAGCCGAGCTTCCCCAGCCCTCGACGGAGCCAGGTGGATACGTCCGCGATCTTTTCGAAGACATCGCCCGCCTCGAACCGGACCAGCGCGGCGTCCAGCGCATAGACCAGGTTGGACGACATGGTGAAGGGAACGCCGGCCTTCACGGCATGGAGGCCCAGGTCCAGGTACCGTGGCAGCGCGTGGGGCGCCGGGTGGACCTCGTGGTCGTGGAAGACCATCGACAGCCCTGGGTACGCGCCCAGTCCCTTGCCGCTGACGCACGAGCCCAGGTACACCCCATCGAGGTCCACGGGCACGGTGCCGATCGAGCTGATGCAGTCCACGGCCAGCCTGATGTCCCTGGCCGAGCAGAGATCCTTCAGCATTTCCAGGTCGTTAAGCACGCCGGTCGATGTCTCGCAGTGGACGGCCCAAAGCCACTCTGCCCCCACGGCCCGGTCCAGCGCTGCTTCAATCAGGTCCCGTCCCACGGGGAGTCCCCAGTCGACCCGCAGGACCTCGAACCTCAGCAGCATCCGCCGCGCGTGGTCCACAAGCCTGTCCCCAAACTCGCCGCTGCTGACGACCAGTCCGCCACCGGGGAGCAACGAGAGCTGGCCCGCTATCGTGTCGTTGGCCATTGTGCCTGAACCCAGGAGTATCTCCGTATACGTGGAGCCGACCAGCCGGGAGAGGCGGCCCTTTACTCGCTCGATGTCGGCGACGAACCCCGGGGCGCGATGCGAGACGGGCTCTCTCGCGAACGCCTTCCGGACCTCGGGACGGATGCTGACGGGTCCCGGCAGCAGATTTACGGGGTCTCGCGCCGCGGAAGGCACCGGCCCGGGACCGAGGTGCGCCGAGAAGTCATCCTTCAGGGTGGCGAGCTCGCGGTACATCGGCTGGTACAGAGCCTCGTCCGTTCCTACTTGCGGTCCAAAGGGAACGAACCCCAGCCGCCTGTACATCCGCTCCTGCATTACATTGCCCGAGATTATGGCGATGTCGTATCCGCGGTCCAGACAGTGCCGTGCCAGCGTGGTCAGCAACCCCTCGAGAACCCGGCCGTGGCGGTGCTCCTTCCGTATCGACAACAGCCGTATCTCGCAGACGGACCTGCCGGGCGGCAGATAGGAGTCGAGATGTTGAAGCTTCTGGTCCAGCGAGAAGGGGTGTCGGCCTCGGGCCGCCACCATTCCAATCAGCTGCCCGTCCCTTACACAGATGAAGTACGTGTTCTCGTGGTGGAACTGGTCGACCAAAAGCCTGTCCGGGTTCGACTCGTGCTGAGGAATCTCCTGCACGAAGGTCTCGTAGTTCAACCTGTGGATCTGCTCGAACTCCCTCTCCTCGGCGGCGACCTTGAAGGTTAGGGGCGCGAGGGTCCCCGTGCTCCTCTCGTCGGCCAGCCCGGACTGCTTGATCATCCGCCCTCGCCGGAAGGGCTGCGCGAGCCCTTAACTAGGGACTGGATGTTGTCCCGATGGGAGAACAGTATGATGGCCGCCAGGGCTGACAGCCCGACCACCTCCACCTGGGTCCGTCCCATCAGGACTGCGGCCAGAGGCGTCAGGACCACGGCAACGAGCCCGCTGAGCGTGACCCTCCTGGTGAGCGCTAGGGTGACGGCCGCCACGGCAAAGGCGATAAGCACCAGGACGTAGTCGAAGACCAGCGCGGTTCCCATGAACGTCGCGAGCCCCTTGCCGCCCCGGAACTGAAGCTGCGGGGGCCATATGTGCCCGGCGACGACGGCGCCGACGACCAGCATCACGGCCCACGTCTCCAGGCCGAGAAGCACCGCGGTGCCCACTGCCAACGCGCCCTTCGCGACATCGGCGGCCAGCGTTGTCGCGGAGGCCGTCAGCCCAACGCTCCTGGCCACGTTGCGGCTGCCGGCGGAGCCGCTTCCGAGGAGTCTTATGTCCCGCCCGGTACGAAGCCGGACCAGATAGTAGCCCGTCGAGAAGCTGCCCAGTGCGTACGCGCCCAGCACCATCAGAAGCTCTCTGATATACATTCTGAGCCCCGTCCGATCCGACCAGGCGGGCCGGACTCACGTCGCCGGAATTATATCGAATTACCCGCCGCACCTAAAGGGGAGACCCAGCAGTTCGGTGGCTATGATACCATCACAACCCACCGACGGACCTCGTACGGCGACCATGTATACTCGGGAGACGTCTTGGATAACGACCCCTACACCGGCGGCACCCACCTCGGTGACAAAGCCTTCTAAACGCCCTTTTTTGCCGACAACAAGATCCTCCTTTTCACATAGGACTTAGCAGAGCGTCAGATGGCAGGCCCGAAAGTAGCATTCATTCACGGACTCCCTGAAAAGATCGTAGACGTGATAACTCCGTACACACCCGAGGGATTCACTACCTTTGTAATCGACGGCAACCTGCCCGAGGAAGATCAGGTCGTGGCAGTGCAAGACGCTGACTTCATCATCCTCTACGGTACGCAGCTGGCAGAGCACGTATTTCGGTCGGCAACGAAGGCCCGACTGGTCCAGCTTCTGGCAGCCGGGTACGACACCGTGGACCTCGGGCTTCTGCGGGAGCTGGGGATACCTTGCGCCAATAATGGCGGCGCCAACTCCTGGGCCGTGGCCGACCACGCCGTGCTGCTGATCCTGTCTCTCTATAGACGCCTCGTCCTCCTCGACACGTCCACGCGGGCCGGCACCTGGAACGCACCCATTGACGGGTTCAACACCTTCGAAATGGCCAACAAGCTGGTGGGGCTCATCGGCATAGGAAACATAGGCAGACAGGTTGCGAGACGGGTTCAGGGCTTCGATGCCACAGCCCAGTACTACGACAAGTACCCACTGCCACCGGACCGCGAGCAGGACCTGAATATCACCGGGGTGCCGCTGGACGAGCTATTCCAGACCTCAGATATCGTCTCCTGTCACACGCCGCTGACTCCCGAGACCTATCACCTCGTTAACAGGGAGCGGATTGCTTTGATGAAGTCCACGGCGGTGCTAATTAACACGAGCCGGGGCCCCGTAGTGGACGAGGCTGCGCTTATCGAGGCATTGCAGGAAGGTCGAATTGCGGGCGCCGGACTGGATGTCTTCGAGGAGGAGCCTGTTGATCCCGGAAACCCTCTGCTCGGTATGGATAATGTGGTGGTGACACCCCACAGCGCGGGCACCACCTGGAACACCTGGTTCCGCCGTGCCGAGTTCGCTTACCAAAACATCGAGCGGGTATGGGCGGGCCAGCCCCCCTTAGCCGTCGTCAGCGACCATGAGGGTTAGCCACTGCCCACGAGGGCGCACGCGTAAAAGCTCGGCTCCCCACACCAGCCACAGGCCGGCCTTGACGCCGCTTTCTACCGAACCGTATAGTTGGGTCTACTAGGGGATAAAGAGCTTATTTTGAGTGAGGATGCCTGCCATGGAATACCAAATCTGGCTTAATGGTGAGTACATGCCTCGAAGTGAGGCCAAGCTTAGCTTCTTGGACCGGGGGTTCCGGGTGTCCGACGTGATCTTCGATACGGAGCGCACGTTCAACGGAACCGTTTTCCGGTTAAGCGACCACATGGATCGCCTCTCCCGATCGCTTCAGTACATGCGCATCGACCCCGGGATGAGCATGGAGGAGATCGAGGAGCTCACTCTCGATGTGGTCAAACGCAATGAGCCGATCAGACCACCGGGTGAGGACTACTTCATTACCCAGATTATTACGCGCGGTCAGGGCCGCAGGGTCACAGACGCCAAGGAACCGACAGTAGCTATATGGATCGATCCCATCAGCTGGTCCCTCTTCGCTCCCCTGTACGAGTCCGGCGCCCACCTGATCATCTCCAAGGCTGGAGCCTACTCGCCCGGCCAGGTGGACCCCAAGATCAAGCACTTCAACCGCCTCAACTTCGTGCTCGCTGAGCTTGAGGCAACCGACGTGGACCCCGACGCCTTCGGCCTCCTTCTAGATCGCGATGGTAACATCGCCGAAGCGGTCAACAGCGGCAACGTGTTCGTTGTGACTAATGGCGTACTGAGGACACCGAGTGACACGAACATACTCCAGGGTGTTTCGCGAATGACTGCCTTGGAGCTGGCGAAGCAGCTCGGAATACCCACTTCTGAGGAGGACCTCCAACCCTACGACCTGTACACCGCAGATGAGGCCTTTCTGACCAACAGTGATCACTGCATCTTCCCGGTGGGACGAGTCGACAACAGGTCGATTGGGAAGAAGGTACCCGGCCCGATCACAAATCAGCTGCTGGCCGCGTGGAGCGAGATGGTAGGGGTGGACATCGTGGGTCAGGTCACCAGCGGGGCTAAAGCGGAGGCCTCACCCGCGGGATAGGAGGCATAACGGCGACGTAGGTCGCGTTACGCCTCCTTGCGGTAAACCTGAATGCGGTGCCGGCAGCTATCCACAACGTACACGCTGCCCTCGCCGTCTAGCTTCACCGACGTGGGTCCCCAGAAGAGCTTCTCTATAGCGGCTGATTCCTCTCGTGGGTCGGCCCCTGGATGCAGGTCCAGCTCGGGCTCCATGTCGGCTTTCTGTCTCTCCTCGAACTCGTCCGGGTTAGCGAGGAAGTACTCCTCGGCCCACTTGGACGGCTCTCCTTCCCCCCGGAACTTGGCGATGAAACTGCCATCCGGCGCAAGAATCTGAAGGCGCTCGTTGCCCCAATCGGCAACGTACAAGATGCCATCGTCGTCGACGGCAACCCCCGCGGGACCGTTGAACTGCCCGTCGCCCTCGCCCTGGGTACCCCAGGTTGACAGGTAGTTTCCCTGGGCATCGAATCTCTGGATGCGGTGATTACCCCAGTCGGCGACACACACGCTCCCCTCGCCATCGATATGGATGCCCCATGGCATGTTGAGCTCGCCGTCGCCGCTACCCCCACGCCCCCAGGCGCTCAGGAACTGCCCGTCCTTGGTGTACTTCTGGACGCGATTGTTCAGGCCGTCGACTACCAGCAGGTTATGGTCCTTGTCGAAGCCGATGCCGGCAGGCCTGTCGAACTCGCCGTCACCGCTCCCCTTCACTCCCCACTGGCTCATGGGCTGCCCGTCGCCGTCGAATATGGTGATGCGGTGAAGGGCCTCGTCGGACACGTAGACGTTGCCCTCCTCGTCGGTGGCGACCCCAGCCGGCCACATGATGTTCCCGCACTCGGTGCCGCCGGTGGCGAAGCTGCCCAGATACTCCTGGTCGATGGTGCACATGGTAATCCGCTTCCAGGATATTCGATCCTCGATTTCGGACCCGGCCCGGTTCAGCACATAAAGCACCCCATTACGGCCGAAGGCAATGTCGACAGGATTGTTGAAGCCCCGGCCGACCATATCGGCATAGTGGCCCAGCGAGTGGCTATACCGGAATGTAGCTTGGCCGATCAAGACGGCGCCTCCTCTGGCATGCGTTTAGTCGATTCAGCCGGCCTTAGCCGGAAATCAAGGACCCGAGCCTCAGGGTCACTGGCCGGTCGTGATCTCCGAGCCCGCTCGCTCTCTGTTACCCGTCGGAACTGCTTACCTGTGCCTAAGCGAACTGGTACTCCCGTGTGGACGCGATTAGCTGCAGCATCTGCCTGACTCTGTCCTCGGAGGACCGATCGTCCTCCCCGGAGCCGAATCGCAGCTCGCCGCCCGCGACCGCGTGGTCCACGAGCTCCCGCCGGGCGCTGTCCGACAAGGTCAGGGGGCCTATAAGGTCCAGGCAGGCGTCTACCAGCTCCTCCGGCGACATCCGCGGACCAAGGGCCCGTACCCCATCGATGATGGCGCCGACCCCTGGCGCGTCTGCGTCGCCGAACTGCTGTACGGCGAAGTTCACCCGCTGTACCAGCGCCGCCGTGTTGATCCACTCCTTGCCCGTATGCCATCCCTCGACGCTGGGCGGGTCCAGGAGCTGCTGGCCCATGTAGCCGGCCGCAAGCGCCAGGTCTACATCCTCCAATGCCGGGAAGCGATGCGTCCCAGCCATGCGTGCGGTGCCGGCCACCAGCTCGGCAGGGTTCTTGACCCTGGCAAAGCGGGCGTTCTTGAAGAAGTCCGAGTTGAACAGGACCCGTAGCACCGAGCGCAGCTCGTACCCTGAGGAGACGAATGCATCGATGAGAGTCTGAACCGCGTCGGGATCGCCGGGCGGAACGGTTTGCCAGGCGGGCACCTGGGGCTCGTCGGCGACGAAGAAATTGTAGAGGTGACGGGCAACGAACTTGGCCGTCGCCGGCTGGCCGCAGATGATATCTATGACCTCCTCACCGTTGAAGGCGCCGGACTCCCCCAGGAACTGCTTCTCGTTGTCATCGTGGTCGTCGTCTCTGTACTCGAACTGCCAGTCGAGGCGGCCATAGGGCCATACTGAGTCCCGCGCCTGGCGCGCCGTATGCATGGTATCGTTGCGGATGGTCCAGCCGGTGAAGGCATGTGAGCACTGTCTGACGTCGACCTCGGTGTAGTTGCCGACCCCCATCGAGAACAGCTCGAGAATCTCCCGTCCGTAGTTCTCGTTCACGGCGCCCTTGTGATTGTCCTTGTTGTCGAGCCAATAGATCATCGCCGGGTCGCGGGATACCTGGATCAGCAGCTCGCGAAAACTTCCGAGTCCGTGACGCCGGAACATGTCGATCTGATTGAGGATGGCCTTTGGCTGATTGAGTTTGGTGTAGCCCGTGGCGAAAATCTCGTGCCAGAAGAGGGCCAGCTTCTCCTCGAGGGGCCGCATGGTGTTGATCATGCGATACAGCCAATACGTCTGGCAGCTTTCGAGCGCCAGCAGGCTGTTCTCATCCACATGGTAACGTCTGATGAGGAGCTCGTCTGACAACGCGGGGGGAGCATCCTCAGGATGAAGCAACTCCTCGACCGTCGCCTCGTATCCTTTGGCGACGTATGCCTCCAGCTCGCTTCGCGTCGCCCCGAACCCGGCACGGCGCATAAGGTGGGCCATCAGGGCGATTTCGTCTTGCGACATGGCGGAGCCTCCTCAAGCTGTGTCCGGTCGCCGATCAGCGGGCCTTGGTAAGACGCTCATCTTTTTCGACTTGCCAATCAATAGCCGAGGCAGCCGACGACCTATATTATATGAAGTGCCAGATGTTGTTTCAAGCCTATGTGTTCTGTGGCCCGTGTGACGAATTTCGTAGGGGGCTGGCTATGCTGCGGCGAGAGGCTTCGTGGTGAACCACGGAGAGATGTTCAGGGACGAGGCTCGGATTCTGGATTCTCTGACCACCCCAGGGTCTGCGTCCCATGACCACCACCTGAGCTGTGCTTATGTGCCCTACCGCGGATTCTCGGCGCTGCCGCCAGACCCGCGCAGGTTCGACGGCGCCACAGACGAGGTGCGGTGCGAGCGCTGACGAGATGCAGGCTGGGGCACGTCAGCTGTTCGCTCGCCGCCGCTCGAAATACTCGTCAGCAAGCACGACGATGGCCAGGATCGCGAGAAGAATCCCTCCCGTGAACCAGCCGGTGACGCCGAGTTTCCACTCCCGGCTGACGATTCCGACTACAAGTCCGATCACACCACAGGCCGTGGCCAAGAGCATGATAAGGCGGGCCAGCAGAATTCGGGGCTCCATGTCTTGTACCTCCTAAGGATATGATGGCTAAGGACTACATGACGGTGAGTCACTGCGCGGTCCATCCGCCATCTATCACAAGCTCGCTGCCGGTGACGTATGACGACTCGTCAGAGGCGAGGTAGAGCACGCCGTAGGCCACCTCCTCGGGTTGGGCATAGCGCCCGATGGGAACGAGGGGGATGATCTTATCGCCCTCGGGGTCGGCTCGCTGAGCCTCCGTCATTGGTGTTGCTATGGCTCCGGGATGAATAGAGTTTACCCTTATACCCTCCTTGGCATACTGGATAGCGGCCGACTTGGTGAGGAGTCTCACAGCACCCTTGGACGCGTTGTAACCCGCTGGAACCATCGCCTGTCCGACCATGCCCGATACCGATGAGATGTTGATGATAGAGCCGCCACCGGCCCTGCGCATCTCGGAGATGGCGTGCTTCATGCCCAAGAACACCCCCTTGCCGTTCACGTCCATAACCTGGTTCCACTCCTCAACCGGTGTTTGATCTACGGGCTTGAACTCGTGCACGATACCGGCATTGTTCACGAGGATGTCGAGCTTGCCAAAGCGGGACACCGTGGCGGCGATGGCCTGTTCCCAGTCCGATTCGCTGGTCACGTCCAGTCGCACGAAAACAGCGTCGCCGCCCGTCTCGCCGATCTCGGCCTCCACCTGACGGCCCTCTTTCTCCAGCATGTCTCCAATAGCTACCCTGGCTCCCTCTCTGGCGAACAGCTTAGCTTCAGCTGCGCCCATCCCGCGGGCGCCACCGCTGATGAATGCAACTTTGCCTTCCAGTCTCATAGTCTGCCCTCCTTGGGATTGTGTCCGGCCTGCCTTTGGCACGGCGCCGCACCGTGGTGGCCGCGATTATAGCACTGCCTGAGGATGAAGTTGAGCCGGCGTGACAGTATGGGATAATCGCCAGATAAGCGGTATGCGCATCAGCGTCCTCCAACCCAAAGTGCATGCCGCAATATAATTCGCGGGTAGGGAGCACGGTGGGAGTTCTGGCCAACCTGGCGGCGCGACTGCCCTTCTACTACGGCTGGATCGTTGTGGGAGCGGCGGCCATGGTGCTGTTCACCGCCTACGGCATCCAGTACAGCGTGGGTATCTTCCTAGTGGCCATTGAGCGGGACCTGGGCTGGACCCGGGCCCAACTCTCCCTGGCCTTCACCCTCTACGCCCTTACCTACACCACTATGAGCACCGTCAGTGGGCGCCTCACAGACCGATGGGGTCCTCAGCGGGTAGTGCTGGGAGGGGGGCTCCTGCTGGCCCTGGGCCTGAGCCTGCTGAGCCAGGTGCACGCCCGGTGGCAGTTCTACCTGTTTTATAGCCTGATCGCCGGTGTGGGGATGAGCACTGTCTTCGTCCCCTGCACTACTACAGTGGTGCGGTGGTTCATCAGCCGACGGGGTCTGGCGTTGAGTCTCACAACTCTGGGGTCCAGCGTGGGCATTTTCCTGGTCCCGCTGATCGTAGGGAGCCTGGTGGGGGCGTGGGGATGGCGACCCGCGTACATCATCGTGGGGGTTGCGTTATTCGTGGTGGTCTTCGTGGTGTCCCCCCTGCTGCTCCGAGACCCGCGAAGCGTGGGGTTGGGCCAGCGGGTCGCCGCCGGGGAGCAGCCGGCCGACGTCCCATCCCTTCGTCTCGGGCAGGCGGTCCGAACGCGCAACTTCTGGTTGTTTGCCTCGGGCATCATCGTCGCCGCATCCGTCGGGGTCATCCCCTTTGTCCACCTGCCGTCCATAGTGATCTTAGACCGGGGTGGTAGCCCTGCCCAGGGAGCCCTGGCGTCGAGCCTAATTGGAGCTGGAGCCATCGTGGGTGTGCTGCTGGCGGGGCCACTCTCGGACCGGACGGGGCGGCGCAGTGCCGCAGTGCTGATGGTGGCGCTGGAGGCAGTGGCCTACCTGGGCTTGTTGTTAGTGCCGGGACTGGTCCACCCCTTTGTTTTCATCTTTGGCTGCTACTACGGCGCCAGCCTGGTCCTGATGCCCGCCATCGCCGGGGACCTCTTCGGCCGGGCCCATGTGGGGGCGGTGTTTGGAGTGATCTTCGCGGGGATAGGATGGGCAGGCTCCCTGGGCGTTTTAGGGGCAGGAGTCGCCCACGACGTGCTGGGATCCTATGAGCTGGTGTTTAAGGCGGCCATCCCGGTATGTCTGGCGAGCATGGGCCTCTTCTTGCTGCTGCGGATGCCACAGCGTCGGTGAAGGACGCAGCTGTCCGGCTTTGCTGACAACCTTTGCTGCAATAGAGTTGGGCGTTCCCCTGGGGACGCCTGCACATCTCCTTGCCGGGGCTGCTGCACCAGCGCCGGCCACCGCCGCGGTCGCAACTTAGCGCTGCTAAGAGCCAAGACATGCGCCTGGTCCTGTCCACCACTGCAGCAACGTAGTCCGAGGGGCCCGGCGACCGCTCGGCCAGGCATCACTCCGCTGCACTGCATCCAGGTGGCGAGGCCTAGCCTCTATTGGTGTCGCTTTTCGTCAATATATGGAGGTAGACACAACTAAAGCCTACTGAGGCCTAAGTCATGGATGGGTATATGCACCATGTAACTACAGATAGCTCTCGATAATTGTCACCGGGCTCACCTCTTGTTACGGTTTATTCGAGGTTAATTTCTTAACCCGAAGCAGACTGAACAAGAGGAGGAAACGGCCTATAGGACAATCGTCAGGGACTAGCCACAAATGCGGGAGCCCCGCCGCAGAGTCTGGGGCACCGGTGCAGGAACACCGGCAAAGCTCTTAAGCAACGATTAAACCAAAGTACCTAAAGGAGGAAAGAAGGACAATGAGAAAAGGAATGTTTGGACGCATACCCCTGTGGGGCAAAGTCGTACCGATAATCGCGCTGGCAGCGGGCATCACCGCCGCCGTTGCGGGCTCCGGAATCATGGGTGACAACCTGGTCAAGGTCCAGGACCCCATAATCGTTGCCTCTGTGGTCGCCGCCGGTTCCACAGGCGTGACCTTCAATGACGCCCTCAGCTTCGAGGTCACGGCCGAGACCTACCCCGGCGAGACCTACAACCTGACGATCGGCGTCACTAACCTCACCAGCGTCAACCAGACCCATCGCCTGTCGCTTGTCTACCCTGACGGCTTCCGCTTCTCCCGTGTCGCTCTTGACCAAGACTCTGGGATGATTCTGACCCAGGAAGACCCGAGCAACTTCGTGTTCACCGTCGACGCGCTCACCACGGCCTCGATGGAAATAGATGTAGAGGTCCTGCCTCAGGTGCTCCCCGGCTGGTACACGATCAGCGGCGAGACCGAAGCCCTGGAGACCGACCTCTCCAACGTAGGCTAGTAGAACAACCAGTTCCCTGACGCGGAAATAAGGGCAGCCACCAGGGCTGCCCTTATTTCTTATCCCCCAGAGACAACCGCCCTATAGTGTCTCCAAACCCTGTGCTGGGCGCTCCTGCCCATCCCCGCGGACCCTTGTGGAGATCCCGCCGCCTGGTACAAAGCCAAGGTGCTCTGGCGCCTTGAGCTGGCCACCGCCGCAGTCACAGCTCACGGCGGCTAAGAACCGCTGAGGCACCGGGCCACACCTGCGCATCTCCTTGCCAGGGCTGCTGCACCAGTGCTGGCCACCGCCGCCGCGGTCGCAGCTTAGCGCTGCTAAGAGCCAGGACTTGCGCCCGGTCCTGTCCACCACTGCAGCAACGTAGTCCGAGGAGCCCGGCGACCGCTCGGCCAGGCATCACTCCGCTGCACTGCATCCAGGTGGCGAGGCCTAGCCTCTATTGGTGTCGCTTTTCGTCAATATATGGAGGTAGACACAACTAAAGCCTACTGAGGCCTAAGTCATGGATGGGTATATGCACCATGTAACTACAGATAGCTCTCGATAATTGTCACCGGGCTCACCTCTTGTTACGGTCTATTTGAGGTTAATTTCTTAACCCGAAGCAGACCGAACAAGAGGAGGAAACGGCCTATAAGACAATCGTCAGGGACTAGCCACAAACGCGGGAGCCCCGCCGCAGAGTCTGGGGCACCGGTGCAGGAACACCGGCAAAGCTCTTAAACAACAACTAAACGCAAAGTACCTAAAGGAGGAAAGAAGGACAATGAGAAAAGGAATGTTTGGACGCATACCCCTGTGGGGCAAAGTCGTACCGATAATCGCTCTGGCAGCGGGCATCGCCGCCGCCGTTGCGGGCTCCGGAATCATGGGTGACAACCTGGTCAAGGTCCAGGACCCCATAATCGTGGACTCTGTGTTCGCCGCCAATGCCGAAGGCGTGACCTTCAATGACGCCCTCAGCTTCGAGGTCACGGCCGAGACCTACCCCGGCGAGACCTACGACCTTGAAATCAGAGTCACCAACCGCACGAACGTCAACCAGACCCATCGCCTGTCGCTTGTCTACCCTGACGGCTTCCGCTTCTCCCGTGTCGCTCTTGACCAGGACTCCGGGATGACGCTGACCCAGGAAGACCCGAGCAATTTCGTGTTCACCATCACCGACGACGACACGGCCTCCATGTTCATAGAGGTAGAGGTCCTGCCTCAGGTGCTCCCCGGCTGGTACACGATCAGCGGCGAGACCGAAGCCCTGGAGACCGACCTCACCAACGTAGGCTAGTAGAACAACCAGTTCCCTGACGCGGAAATAAGGGCAGCCACCAGGGCTGCCCTTATTTCTTTTGGGCTCCCTGGAGCCCCAGTCCACGTGATCGTCGATCGTGGGCGAAGTGGTAAGATGCCGGCACCTCAACGATGGGAGTGCGGCAAACCTATGACGATGAATCTGGACCCCCTTACGTTCGCGACCCTGGCCAACAGGCTGGACAGCATCGTTCGAGAGGCCATGCAGGTCTGCGTCCAGAGCGCCCGCTCCTCGGTAATTCAGGCCAGAGACCTTTCGGTTTCGATATCCGACAGCCAGATTCGCCTGGTCAGCATTGCCCAGGGCCAGCCCGCCCACGTGCTCACGTCCAACATGGCCATTGCCCCGATACCGGAGCTCTTCGACGACATAGCGCCCGGCGACTGCTTCCTCAACAACACGCCTTTTCTTGGGTGCTCCCATCACGCCGACTACTCTTTCTGTACGCCGGTGTTCTCTGGCGACCGGCTGGTTTTCTGGGTGATGCTCAGGGCCCACCAGGCAGACACCGGCGCCTCAGTGCCAACGGTGTACCTTCCTTACGGTAAGGACGTGTACGAAGAGGGTATCCACTGGCCTTGTGTCCGGGTGCAGCGTGACTACAAGGACGTGGATGACGTCATCAGGATCGCGACGGCCAACATCCGGGTTCCCGAGCAGTTCTACAGCGACTTCGCGGCGGCAGTCGGAGCGACCAGAGTGGCCGAGCGGCGGCTCTCGACTCTCATCGAAAAGTTCGGCTACGGCACCGTCGGTCGGTTCGTCGAGGAGTGGCTCGACTATGGTAGCCGCAGGATGGCCGAAGAGATAAGGAGCCTCCCAGAAGGCACTTGGGAGAATGAGACAACGCTGGACCCGCTCTCGTTTGCCCCGGAGGGCGTAACGGTCAAAATCAAGCTCACGATCGACCATGCGAAAGAGGCGTTGGTGGTGGACCTGAGGGACAATCCCGACCAGTACGATGCCGGTATCAACCTGACCGAGGCCGCGTCCATGGCAGGCGCAATGGAGGGCATCTTCTGGTGTTTGGACCCCACCCTGCCTCACAACCAGGGCGTCTTCGACCATGTCCGCTTCGAGCTACGAGAGGGATGTGTGGTTGGGATCCCGAGGTTTCCGGTTGGGACCTCGGTTGCCACGACGTTCACCGCTGACCGGCTGGCGAGCTGCGCTATCTCCTTGATGGCCAAAGTGGACCCGGACAAGGGCGGAGGAGAGGGAGGCTGTTTCAGCTGGGGGCTAGCAGTCTTTTCCGGAAAGGACTTTCGCCACGCTGACGCCCCTTACGTCGACGAGATGCTGATCTCAGGCGCGTACGCTGCCGGGGGCCCGGCAGTAAAGGGCTACGATGCTGGCTGACCTGGCTGACTGGCGCAGTGATGGGGAACGGTTGGTCCACCGGTGTGGAGCTGTGGGAGAAAGCCCACCCACACCTGATCGAGTTTGGGGCGCAGGTCGTGGCTGACTCGGAGGGGGCGGGTGAGTACTGTGGTAGCCCGGCCACGAGAGTCGTAGTGAGAGCCAGAGGGAATCCAACGGTGGCCGCAGGCTTTGGGGATGGCAAGGTATTTCCTCCCAAAGGGATCCTGGGCGGCGAGAGTGGAGGCCCTAGCCTGGGGTTCGTCCTCGACGAGAAGGGAGAGCGAATTCGAGAGCTACCCTTGATCGGACTCTTCGAGATCAAGGGCGGGCATGCGCTGGAGGCCTTTACGACGGGTGGCGGCGGCTATGGCACACCTCTAGACAGGGACCCTGAGAAGGTCAGACACGACGTTCGCAGGGGATGGGTCTCGGCGGGGAAGGCCAGTGCCACCTACAGGGTGATGCTCGACCTGGAGCCTGAGCTATTCGCCGTAGACTATGAGGCGACCCGGAAGGTACGCGAGGAAGCAAGGACCCATCAGGCGAACGGACCAGTACGGTAGCGATAGTAGCCTGCTGGGATAATCGGCACCTAAGCGCCTGGTTCCACTGGAGTCGAACCGTGTCCATTCTCCGTGGTGCCAGCGGCAACCTGCGCGATCAGGTTCGAGCGCGGCGGAGAGTCACGGAGATTCTGAGACTGGTGAAAGCATGAAATTCGGCGTTGGCATTATGCCTTACAACCTGGCAAAGCTGACCCAGTTGGCAAAGTCGGCCGAGGAACTGGGATTCGATTACATCGGAGTCCCTGACTCCCAGTCGCTGGTCCACGAGCTGTACGTTAGCTTGGGCGCTGTGGCACGGGCTACTGCCAGGGTCCAAATCGGACCGGCCGTCACCAATCCCCTAACCCGCCATCCTGCCGTGACCGCTTCGGCCATCGCTTCCATCAACGAAATGTCCGGAGGCCGGGCGTTCCTGGGCATCGGTACCGGGGATAGCGCGGTGCTAAACCTGGGCCTTCGCCCTGCCCGGCTCGATGAACTGAGAGAATATGTTGAAGCGGTGCGTGCTGTGCTGTCCGGGCAGACTCACGACTACCGGGGCCACCAAATCCACATCCGCCGCTCCCAAACGGCAGTGCCCATCATGGTTACGGCTGAAGGGCCCCGGACTCTGGCTATGGCTGGGGCTATCGCCGACATCGTGCTGGTGCACACCGGCCTGACCCCCGAAGTGCTGAGCGAGTCTATTTCCCTCATCCGGCAGGGAGAGCGGTCCGCCGGGAAACGAGAGGGGTCTACCGCTGTATGGGCCTTCGCCAAGTGCAACATCGCCAACCGCCGGGAGGAGGCCGTCGGCGAGATCAAGATGGCCCTGGCGGCCAGCGCACACCACGCCTTCCGCTTCACCCTGGAGGGGAAACACGTCCCCGAAGAGCTCAGAGAACCCATCGCCGTTTTGCTACGGGAATACGTGCCCGCCCAGCACGAGCAGCTAGGCCAAACGCGTAATGCAACGCTGAGCGACGAGCTGGGCCTGACCGATTACCTGGCCGAGCGATTCGCGGTCATTGGAACGCCGGAGGAGTGCCGCGAGAAGACTCGCGCTATACGGCAGGCGGGGATAGACACGCTGCTGATAACGTCCATGGGCCCCCGGCCGGAGGACATCATCAGGCGCTTCGGCCAGGAGGTAATGCCTCACATAGGTTGAGCCCATGGGCGGGCTTGGGGTAACTCTTCCCTCACGTCAGGAGCTCACACTACCTCCAAACTCTCGGATCTTCCTACCCTCTGAATGGTTCCCTCTTCCGAGGTCTTGCTGCCGACTGGTTTAGAATGCGGCCCTTGTGACCCATACTGAGAATGGTGCTTCGGTCAAATCCGACGCCCGCTGAGAATTGGGAGTCTCGCGCACAGGTAGATGAGTTGAGTAAGTGGGTGATATTTTCTGGTTAAGCGCGAGTTACACAGAAGCTGCAAAGGTATCCGCGAGACCAAAATCGGGGATGTGACATGAGCAACATGGTATCGATACCCGCGGGAGGCATTGGTCTGATGGCCGAATGCCCTTGCCTTACGCGTCTCGCTAACTCTCACAACGGAGCCTCTGACCCTCGCAACGGTATTGTTTGGGACGCCTCCACGGACACCTGGCAGCGCTGCCTGACGGTGATCCCGTGCGACGCACAAACACCCGAACGCTCCGCGTTCGAAGACTTCATCAAGCAGGCGGTTATGGGCTCTATGAACGGCCTGACCGTGGACGGCCAGCCTGGATTCGGCAGAAACGCCATCAAGGCGCGCGACAGCCTCCTCAGCTCTCCCAAAGGAGAAGAGGTCCTCGGATCCGTCCGAAGCGACGTGGTCTACGGTACCTCGTCGTTTGATGGCGGAACGGGATTTGCAGTCTATATGGGGAGCGTGGACCTGATGGATCACGGGCCCGACTGGTGGGTGTTCGGCCTGCCACCTCTCCAGGCAAGGCATTCTCCGTTGACACCCATCCCGTCCCTCACAGAGAGAATCGACATCGTCGGCAAGTGGGTCTCCCAGGGCCGCGGCTGCGCGGTGCTGGTGGACACCGACTGGATGGCTGCCATCGAGAGACTGGGGGCTTCGGAGGCCATCGGCTACGTTCGGGAGGGCGGCTACGAGGCACTGGCCACCGCTGGCGCTTCCGTCGCTCACCCTAGCGACATCGGCAGCATGATCGATAGGGCACGCTGGCCGCTGTTGGAGTTATTCCATCAGGGCTTTCAGGGCGACCCCTGGTCCAGCGTTTTGCCGCGGCGGCCCGACCCCGCCAACATGCTCCGGCTAATGGCTGGGAAGTGGGTATGCCTGACAGTGCCCTTCAGGCCAATACAGGAGGTGCCCAGCGCGCAGGAGATTCTCAGGCATGCCGCCGTGCCCATGACCGACTTCAATGAGACCGCCTTCATGGTGGTGGTGGGGACAATGCCCCTTGGCGACCTCTGCTCCCAGGCCGGTTCGGAGGCCCACAGCAGGATCGTGAACCGCTTCTATGAGGAGACGGGCAAGAAGGTGGAGCTTTTCCTGATCCCTCAGGAGCAGGTACAGCCTGCCGAAAACCGCTGGTGGGCGGCGATCTTCATGAACAACCCGCCCAGGTACGCCGTGGCCAAGATAAACCTGATGGAGGGGAGCTAGACATGGACCTAACACTGATCGTAGTGACCCTCATCCAGGTGGGAGGGGGCTTAGCCGCGCTCGTCGTTGTGATGGCGACCATCAAGGCTGTCACCTTCCAGTGGAGCTCGGCCCGCGCAGTGTCGCGCCCGGCGACAGTAGAGCATGAGGAGTCCGAGTACCCTGGTGTCAACGTGGCTGGTAAGCCCACCGTTTCTCGGCAGGGTCCCTGGGTCGACAAGCTGATCACCGGCTACGGGTCCAACCGCTCTCGGGACGAGTAGGCGCGGTCGTCCCCAGATGGTACCAAGATCGCATTCGAGTGGCGGCGGGTTAGACGACCAGTCGTGCGGTAGATCCCCCAGCGGTCCCTCCACCATAGCTTCCAACCCGGTCAGCCACAGCCAGTGAGTCACCCGGCTCCGCGCCTGACTGTGTGGTACGCGCTCCACCAGCGAGGCTTTTGGCTGCGCGCGACGTGGACCGTGAGGTAAGCGGTATAACGCCTGCGTCCACAACGAAGCCTCGACCTCCCCACCGTACAGCAGAGCGCCCCGCCGGCGCGAGGTGACACTCGAACGCACGCCTGCGAACGCTAAGAAGAGTGGATGAACGCGAGACGCTGGCAGGGCTCCTGCCGCAGCGTAGCCGCCTGGCGAGCCCCGCTCGAACCATCAGGGAGGACCTTCCCTCATTGCGCCGCCGGCACAAGTCCGAGCAGGGCTCAGCAGCAGTGTAACGAGCGGCCCCGAGTAGGTGACAGGGTGCTGCCCCCAGAAAAAGCCTGGCCCACGTGAGGAGGCGTAAGGGGTCTAGCTAACGCATGCCCAACCGTTCCATGATTTTTCCGAACTCGTCCATCGTTGCAACGGGGTCCACTTGCGGGTAACTTTGCGTCAGAACCCAAGTGCGGTGCAGTGCCTCGAAGAAAGAGTCCTCATTGGGCGCATCAACGATAATAGTCGCGCGCCGTCGGGTCATGGCGAAATACATAGCGTCGGGATTATGGGCTTGCCACATCCCCACAAACTCTTGAATCTCTTCAGGGTTCTGTTCCAGCTGCGCGCCAACCTCGGGACTCAGGTCGATCTGTATCAGATATTTCATGGCCTACCTTTTCGTCCTGGATGGGCGGAATTATAGCGGACCCGAGGTGCCGTCGCTAGGTCGGGGCCCGACTGCGGGCGGTCAGCGCCCATGCGCTCTAGCTCAAACTTAATCGCAACGCCGTGTCAGCGATTCCGGACAAGGTCTATTAGTGCGAGTACTGTATCTGTCCAGAACCAGCATCGGGTGGCGATTGGTGGGCCGTAGGTTACGCGCCCCGAGCCTCGAATGCCGATAGGTCCAGGGTATTGCACCTCTCGCACACCTCCTGCGGAACGAGGCCCCAGCGCATCAGATAGCCGAACACAAAGCAACCCATGCAGAACCCCGCGAAGGCCTCCAGGGCGGCGAAGAGGGCCAGCACCCCGACAACTGCTTTGCTGGCCGTAGCCATGCCAAAGCCGTACTGTAACACCAGAGCAGTAGTGGCGAACCCGAGGCCAACCGTCTGAGCAAACCGCTTCGGCGGCCCGGCTGTTGGCTTGTAGCGCCCAACTAATGGTGCCAGGACCTTGGTAGCTAGGAGCCCCATTGGGCTGAGAGTCGGCCCGGTTAGCACTCGGGCTAGGAACCCGTAGGCTAGCAAGAACAGCAGCCACCGCACGTCCGTAGTTATGACCGCCAGCGATAGCGCGACCACCATGCCACCGACCATGCGCGCCGCTATCTCGTTCACGGGGTGAGGGAAGCGAAACACCTCCGCGAGCCGACTCGGCAGCCTCCCGATGGTCGTTTGCGTAATCATCGGCGTAGTTTTCCTCCTTAGGCTGTGGGGGCGCTCAGCAGCCTGTCTTGGAACAAAAAAAGCCCTCATTCAAGCCAAGCGAATGAGGGCGCTACGTCCACAGTCTGACTAGAGATGACCTAGACGGCGGTCCCTCCCATTAGGCAACTACAGGCGCACACTGCGGCTAATTCCATACCGTTACCTTACACCAACGACGCCACTGCTTCAACTTCGCTCGCGTCTAAGTCCGGCACCGGGCGAGTACGCTATCCTTCGCTGACGCGAAGACCTAGGCCCTATCGCATTAATCCCTGCCTGCCGCACTCGCGGCACTTGAAGTAGCTGAACCGTGAGGCATATAGCCCCCCTAACAGGGCCGCCAGCGGTATAGACGCAAACCCCATAGCACTCAGAAGACTCGCTACACTGGCGCTTTGCACACCCAACCCAACTAGGACGGCGAGCGTAGCAACGGTCCAGACCCAGATGAAGAGGACTAACCCTGACTTCAGCTTGCCTCTAGCTTTGGCCGAAGGCCAAACCTTCAGGTGATGGCCGCCGCAGAACCAACAGCTTTGCTGTGTTGCAGCCGCGGCTTGGACGACCGGGGACGATATCGAGTTCTGAATCCCTCTGACTTCTCCCTTCTCCGTTCTCGCGCCCTTTAACTGCTTCGATGTGGCTGAAGAAGTAACGATGCGCCTACATGGCTAGAGCGCCGACACCAGCCACTCCTGATGCGTCCGAACCTGTTCAGCCAGCTGCTTCAGCAGCGCGGCAGCGGTCTCCGGATGCTGCTCCAGCTCGCGGAGGAAGTCCGCCTTCTTCACGACCAGCACTCGGGATGCCGTCACCGCTTCCAGCCCAGTGAGGCTAGGTTTGTTGTGGAGCGCCGGCACCAACCCGTACAGGTCGCCCGGCCGCAGCAGCTGTACGACGGCTGAAGGTGAGCCCGCCTTCTCCGGCGCGCTCAGGATAGCTCGCGCAGCCCCGTCGGTGACTACAAAGAGGACCACAGCTCCATCGCCCGCCATGCTAATCGGCTGGCCGGCTGCGTAGTCAAGCTCGTCACCGGCATCCAGCAAACAAGGCAGGTGTTTCTCGGGGAAGCGCTGGCATAACGGGATGTCCTTCGCCGCAATGCTGACGTGTGAGCCGTGTGCTTGCGCTACCATCTCTCCGCCTCCCGTGTAGAGTTGCCTACTTGGATGCTGTGGCGGCGTCGGCGATTCTGGATCCCCGGGATTTCGCTACATGAAAGCTCGGGAAATCCTCGACCGGGTGGTGTTCAACCTTGGACGCCCATGAAATTTCGACACTGGCCACGATTAGAGACGCGGATGTGGCCTTAGCGCCTGGTTAGCGTCGACCGAGTCGTAAGATTGCAAATGGCGTTTTCTAACGGAACCCTATCCGTAACTTATCCGTACTTAACCGTTTTTCAATTGATCCCTGGCGAAATCGGAAGTAACGTCCGAGGGTAGAAGGCCGCGAGAATCGACAGGAGCTCAACAGTGCCCCCGTCAGGAGGTCCGCCATGACCGCCACCTTCACCAAAGACCCGTCCAGTCCGACCGACACATCGAGTCCGAGGCCAGCTTGGCAACGGCTTGGCTGGAGCTTGGCGGGGTTCTCGCTGATCGTCCTGGCTCTAACGACGGCATGTGGGGGTCTTGAAATCGCCAGTGTCTCGGCAGCGAACGTGTCCGCTGAGGCCTCTCAGGTTGAAGTCAGTCAGACTGCGGGGAGTCTGCCCCAATCCGAAGTATTCGCGTTCGCGCAAGCTGTTGAATCATTCCAGCTCGACTGGATCGCACTACAGGCAAGGGTTAAGGGCTTGGCTGAGGATGTCAAACAGGACCCTCCGATTTTCGGAGACTACACAGAACGAGGCGTCCTCAGGACCTTAGTGGCTACGGACGACCTATCTAACGGGGGTCTTCTCAGCAAAATCAGGAAGGCCCGGGAGTTCCAGGTTTCCGTCGACGGCCTACTCGTTGACTATGCTGAGCTCCGGGGTCAGGTGTTACGTCTATCGCAAAGCGACAAGAGGATGGAGCTGATCGCTCACGCCTATTCAGCAGCCGTGGGCTTCGATGCGGCGTGGCTCGCGGCGTGGGCGGACCATGTGGTCTTCGGCGACGGGGATCCCGCGAGAGCTCTCAGCCTGCTGGTAGAGGCCTCCAGAGTTACCGAATACGCAGAGGCGGAGATGTCGGAGTTCCTAGCCGAGGTGGGTTACTCAAGCGACTCTGTCACAGCCTCCCTCTACTAGGAGCGAGCTACTTTGGTAACCGTAACTGAAAGCCTTCCCGGTTACTTGGGGCCGTCCGGCCCGGAGGTCAGCGATGACTAACACACTCGACTATGCTGTGTACTGGATCGTCGTGGGCATGTTGCGGGTTACCGGGGGCTTTGTGGGTGGCCATCGGGTAAGTTGGTCGGTCGAGCCGATCCACCCACTCCGCTGGTACCAGTCCCGCTTTGGCCGAACTCACGTTCCCCTGCAGGCCCGATAGGTAACCCTTTTTGCGCCAATAGCTGGGGCTAGGGCGCATGGAAGAACAACGGGGATGCCGAGCCGGCCGCGGGTTCGAATCGTGTTCGCTCTGAACCGGTACGACCTTGCCCTAGATGGGTTTGCGTCCAAACATTCCTTTTCTCATTTTCCTTCTTTTTGCTAGACGCTACTTTGTTCGACATTTGCCGTTCATCACTGCCTAAGCACGTTCCCCTACCGCTGCGCAGCCTCATGGTTCCGGAACATTCCTCCTCCTGTGTGGTTTGACAGCGTGGGACAACGAGTAGACAATTCGTAAACCGCACGAGAGTTCGAACCTCTCCGTTGGCTACATCCCGGCACCTCCGGATCAACGCCCTATCCCAAGCCCGTCGGGGGCGGCCGGTCGCGCTCCACACGAGGAAATGGCCCGGCGACTCGACCGCTGAGAAGATGCCCAAAGCACTCATAAACGGAATACAGATCTACTACGAGGTCCACGGCGAGGGGTTCCCTCTGATCCTGAGCTGGGGGGTCGGCGGCAACTCCGACCTCTGGCAGGACCAGGTCACGGACCTGTCCGTGGACTACCGCCTTATACTGTGGGACGCCCGCGGCCACGGGAAGTCGGACACGCCACGGCAAAGGGACCAGTACGGCATACCCATCTCCGCGGACGACCTCCTCGGCCTTATGGACCACCTGGGTGTGGAGAAGGCTTACGTTGGGGGACACTCGCTCGGCGCAGGAGTCGCGACCGTCTTCACGCTCGAGCATCCGGAACGGGTGGAGGCGCTGCTGATCATGAACTCGGCGACGGCGTCCGGGCGCCCGGTGAGGCCTGAGCTGAAGCTCGCCTGGGAGCGGCAGATCGAGCTGGCGCTCACAGTGGGCATGGAGCCTGTCGTCGAAGAGGTTGTCTCGCACCCGGACGTATGGGTCACGGCGAAGCTCGATCCGGTGGGGATCAGGGGCATGAAAGCCGCGTACCTGGCCCTGGATCCGGTGGGCTACGCCTACAGCGTGCTGTCAATCATGGACAACGAGCACACAACCGATCGTCTCAAGGAGATACGCGTGCCCACCCTGGTGCTGACGGCAGAGCACGATCCCGCGCTGCCACTGGCGCGTATCACCGCAGACAAGATCCCCGACTCCCGCCTGGTGGTGATGGACGGCGCGGGACATCTCGCGAACCTCGACGATCCCCCAGCTTTCAACAGGCACGTGCTGGACTTTCTGGGGGAGGTCGACCGTCTCCGAAACCAGGCACGATGAGAGCAGAGACAGGTTGAGGCAAGATCGGACGGCCCTTTATCACGCTTCGTGGCGGTAACTTGAGTGAGGTAGGAGCCCATGGCAGGCAGACTGCAGGACAAGGTAGCGATCGTGACCGGGGGCGCTTCGGGCATCGGGCGCGAGACCGTACTTCGATTCGTTGAGGAGGGAGCCAGGGTCGTAGTCGCCGACCGGAACGTCGCCATGGCCGAGGAGACCGCTCGCATGGCCCGGGAGGTCAGCCCCGACGTCGTCGTCTCGGGCGTGGACGTGACCAGCACCGAGCAGGTCCAGGCAATGGTGGACACGGCGGTTGACCGCTTTGGCCGGCTGGACGTGCTGGTGAACGCAGCCGCCATCCTGATAATAACGCCGCCCCTGCACGAGGTGGACGAGCGCCACTGGGACATGATGATGGACGTCAATGTGAAAGGCCTCTGGTCCTGCTGCAAGTACGCCATCCCAGCGATGCTCGAGAGCGGAGGCGGCTCCATCATCAACATGTCGTCGCAATCAGGGCTACAGCTCTACCCCGAGTCGCTCCCCTACGCCGTCAGCAAGGCCGGTGTAGCGCACCTGAGCAGAGTGGCGGGGGTGCAGTACGCGGGCCAGGGCATACGGATCAACGCCATAGCTCCCGGAGGCGTCGATACCCCCCAGATGCGAGGCAGCATGGGCAGCACCGACGCCTTCGAGCGCTCCGTGAGCCGGCATCCGATGGGGCGCGTCGGGCGTCCCGAGGAGCTGGCGAACGTGATCCTGTTCCTGGCGTCGGACGAGGCATCCTACGTCAGCGGGGCGGTGCTCGTCGTCGACGGGGCTCACTTCGGGTAGCAGATGTCCGGCGCGGTAGTCCACGTTCGAGGACCACAGCCGCACATCGCCGAGATTGCTCAGGCTTCGGAGGCCGCAGGGGGACTGCGTCCTATACCCTGAAGGCCCAGCTCGGCAAGACTTCTGGGGATGGGGCCTTCCTCATTCTGGCGGAGCCCGGGGAGGACAGGTAGGGAGCGGACTTCGGGGGGGTAGCACCGCCTGCCGGGCACTCCTATCGCAATGACACGCTGGCGTGAGCTAGCGGCCTCGGAATACCGGCTTACGTTTCTCGAGGAACGCGGTCACGGCTTCGAGGTGATCCTCGGTGACCAGCGTCATGGCCTCGCCATCGGCCGCCATCTCCAGCGCGGCCTCGAAGCTCATCCCCAGTCCCTGGTACGTCTGCATCTTGATGAGCTTAATGGCGATGGGCGGCCCATCCGCGATCTTGCGGGCCAGCGCCATCGTCTCTTCCTCGAGAGAGTCAGCCGGCACCAGCTTGTTCAGGATGCCCAATCTGTGGGCCTCGTCAGCCTCCATCCAATCGCCCGTATACAGGAACTCCATCGCTCTGCCCATGCCCATGAACCTGGGATAGAGCCAAGTGCCGCCCGTGTTGGGGAAGGCCGCCATGCGCACGAAGGCGTTCATGAACCTGGTGTTCTCGGAGCCGACCCGAATGTCGCACACCAGGGCCCAGTCCACCCCGTCGGCGACCGCGGCGCCGTTGACCATCGCGATAGTCGGCTTCTCCATGTCGCGCAGCTTCCTGGTTATCGTCTGCGGGTAGGCCCTGATGAACTGTCGCATCTCCTCCAGCGTCGGGGGATGGTCGACGCCGATGCGGGTCTCGCGATGCTCCTTCATGTCGGCGGCCGCGCAGAAGGCCCGGCCGGCGCCCGTCAGCACCAGGACCTTCACGCTCTCGTCCGCCGACACCTCGTCGAGGGCCGTCCTGAACTCCCGGAACATGAGTCCGTTCACGGCGTTCATCCTCTCTGGCCTGTTCATGGTCAGAAGACCCACGCCATCCCGGTTCTCGAAGATCATGGTTTCGTAGCTCATTCGCGAGCTCCTATGCGGTCGATGCGTTCCCTTCCGCCCGTCTACCACCGCGTCCAAGCGCGGGGGAGTGTAGCACGGCGGTATAGGGCTGTCAAACCGGGAGGCGGTTCCCAAGGCCGGCCTTGACACTCACGAGGCCGGTAGCTAACATCGGTCTGGCCTGCGCATGGCACGACAGGCAGGAGACGGGGGCAGCATGGCAGGACAACCCGATACCTGGGCCGTTCCAAAGGGGTTGAAGGAGCTGATCGGGCACGAGTTCGATCTGGGCTCCGACGAGGTCGAGGCGGGCGCCATCCGGAAGTTCGCCGACGCCTGCTCCGATCCGAATCCGCTGTGGCGCGACAAGGAGTACGCTCGCAAGACATCGTACAGGGGAGTCATAGCGCCGCCGACCTTCTACCACTGCTTGCAGACCGTGGGATACGCGCGGATCGACCCGGAGCTTCCCTGGAAGAAGGTCACCGGCCTGAACGGAGGCAACGAGTTCGAGTTCTTCAAGCCCCTTCGGCCCGGAGACATCGTCTCGGGAAGGGCCAGGGTCCTCGACCTGTGGGGGCGCGAGTCCAAGAGCCTTGGGCCGATGCTCATATGGATCATGGAGACGATATTCACGAACCAGAAGGGCGAGCACGTCGCTACGCAGCGCTCGACGTTCATCCGGTACGAAGCCAAAGGCTAGGACGAGGAGGGCCGAATGGAGAAGCCAGCCCAGGTCTACTTCGAAGACGTAGCCGAAGGCATGGAGTTGCCCTCTGAAGACAAAGCCCCTTTGACGGTTACGGACCTGGTCAGGTTTGCCGGCGCCAGCGGCGACTACGCCCTCATCCACCACGACCGCGAGTATGCCAAGAACGTGGCGGGACTCCCCGACATCATCCTCCACGGCCAGGGCAAGATCGCCCTTATGTCGCGCATCGTCACTGACTGGATGGGCGTGCGTGGCCAGCTAAGAAGACTCGCGGCGCAGTATCGCGGTCTGGACATCGTTGGAGACACGGTAGAAACCTCAGGCAAGGTCGTCAGGAAGTACACGAAGGACGGCGAGAACCTGATCGAGCTGGAGCTGCAGAACCAGAACGAGCGCGCCGGCGTGACCGCCACCGGCACGGCCACCGTGGCGCTGCCGTCCAGGAAAAGGCGGCGCTAAGGGCGCAGCCAGCCGAGCACGTGGATGCACTCTTTGTCACCCTGAGAGCGCCAAAGGCGACCGAAGGGTCTGGGGATGGGGATGGGGATGGGGAACGTCCCCACCACCAGATACTTCGGCCCCGACAGGTCGGTGCACTCAGCATGACAGAGAGGGCACGAGGCCGTAGGACGACACGATGGTAGAAGACGTAACGCCCGCAGACCTGAACGGCATCCGAGACAAGGCGGCTATCGTCGGCCTCGGCGAGACGGAGTTCTCCTGGGAGTCAGGCCGCTCGGAGCTTCAGCTCGCCTGTGAGGCGATCAAGGCCGCCTGCGACGACGCCGGCATCTCTCCCCACGACATCGACGGCTCGTTCCGATTCACCATGGACAGCACCCACGAGACCCTGTTGACACAGGCCCTCGGCATCAAGAACCTGCGTCACTGGGAGGCTATCCACTATGGCGGCGGTGCTGCCAACGCCACCGTGGCCCACGCCGCCGCCGCGATCGCAGCGGGCTACTGCAACTACGCCGTCTGCTTTCGGGCCGCCAACCTGCGATCCGGCATACGATTGGGGCGCGACCGCGTCAGCGGAAGGATCCCCGGTGGGCAGGTGGCCTTTCAGGCGCCATGGGGAGCCCTGGCCCCGGTCCATTATTTCGGCATGTTCGCCTCTCGGTACATGCACGAGTACGGCGCCACCAGCCGCGACTTCGGCTGGGTAGCCGTGACGCTCCGGCACCACGCCAGCCGGAACCCTCGGGCGCTCCGAAAGGACCCCATCACCATCGACGACCACCAGAACTCGCGGATAATCGCCGAGCCACTGCACCTGCTGGACTTCTGCCAGGAGAACGACGGCGCCGTCGCCCTGATCATGACGACGGCGGAGCGGGCCAAGGACATGCGCCACTCCAAGACGCTCGCCCTGGTCGAGGCCGCAGCTCAGGGATCCGGCCCAAGCAACGAAGGCATCTTCTTCCGGCCGGACCTGGCCGTGGCCGAGTCGGTTCACACCGCCCGCGACCTGTGGGCCCGGTCCGGCCTCACGGCCAAGGACATGGACGCCTTCATGTTTTACGACCATTTTACGCCCTTTGGTCTGTTAGGTCTTGAGGCCTACGGCTTCGTACCATTCGGCGAGGCCAAGGATTTTGTCCGAGGCGGCGCCAACATCCGCTACGACGGCGCCCTGCCCACCAACACCCATGGCGGCAACCACTCCGAGGCCTACATCCACGGGCTTACCCACCCGCAGGAGGCGGTACGGCTGATTCGCGGCACCTCCACGTCTCAGCCACCGCATAAGGAGATCAACCGGGTGCTCTCCTGCAGCTCGGTGGCGCAGCTCAGCGCCGCCGTCATAATCCGTCGCGGCTAGAGTCATCAAGCACGGAGCGTGTAGAGGGGCGACGCCCCTCTGCTGGGAGTCAGTATTTTCTTCCCCCTTCCTGGCCAGGAAGGGGGCGAGGGGGATGGTCGAAGAGGTTTTCGCTACCCTACCAGGGTCTGGGGGCCACACGCCTTGACCTCGCCGTCCCCGACACACCGGGACGGAGCCTCTAAAAGCCAGGCGCTTGCCCCAAGCCCTTCAAGGAAATTGCGGTGCAAAGCGCTTCGCGAGAACAGCCAAATGAATAGGAAGACGCGATGACCGAGAAGAAGGAAGAGCCCCCGTCGGGCATTATGAACGGACCGCTCGAAGGTCTGCCACTACCTGACCTCGAGTACCTGCCGGACTACGAGCGCGGGTTCTGGGAGGGGCCACGCAACCAGGAGCTACGGATTCAGCAGTGCGTCGAGTGCAAGCGGTTCCGGCACCCGCCGACGCCGATGTGCCCCGCATGCCACTCGCTGGACTACGAGTGGGCCAAGACCAGCGGACGCGGTAAGGTCTACTCGTTCCTGATCGTCCGCGCCGGCGCCCACCCGGCCATCCGCGAGAAGGGACAGACCCCCTACAACATCTGCCTGATCGAGCTGGAGGACCAGGAGGGACTGCGGATCGTCAGCAACGTGCTGAGCACGGCCCCTGAGGACATCCGCATCGACATGCCTGTCGCGGTCGCCTTCATGCCGGCGGCAGACGACCCCGAGGTGGTTCTCCCGCTGTTCGTCCCGGCCTAGCCCAAGCCCCGATCTGCTACACGTTCGTAAACGACAACGACGAACCCTCATCCCGGCAGGGATCCGCTTCCGACACTGCGCCCGAGCTTTCTGATGTCGCGTCGCAGCTCCTGGGTCCGGGCAAGGTCCACTGCAAATAGCTCCGGCCCCTCGTCTAGCGCGACCCCGTAGGTCTCGCGAGCCGCCTTTATGGAGACCCACCCCGCACGAACATCCAGTCTTACCCTTTCCGGGTCTCGGTCCAGCGGGTCACCGAGACCGCCGCCCCCGGTTGTGACGGCTTCCAGCGCATCTCCGCCCAGGACCTCAAAGATGCCGACGAGCGGCAGCTCCCGGACCCTGTCTCCGTTCTCGTCGACTATGAACCCAAGGCTGGGGCCGCCGCTTTGGCCCCCAAGGACACCCTTTGGAGGGAACGCCATACCATCGCCGAATCCGGCGGCGACCATCGGGTTGACTCGCGCTCTCACGACGATCCTCAAGGCCGGGCTACCACGGAACTCACCCGCTCCCCCTGAGTCCGGCACGACCCGAGCGCCACACTCGATCAGGTGAGGGTGCGCCTTCTCCCACAGCTCGACCGCGGTCGTCCAGCTGGAGCCCTGGCCTGCACCGCACATCCACGTCAGCCAGCCGTCGTAGCCCTTTGTGGCAGGGCCGCCGCCGGCATGGGCCCCCGGGATTATCAGCTGGTCCACATAGGGAGCGTTGTTCCTGCGATGGTCCTCACCGGAGAAAACACCCACGCCCCAGTTGATGTATCCGCCCTCTCCTCCACCCCTGTCCGGGTCAACCTTTGCCATCAACGCTATCGCGCAGCTTGCCAGCCGGTCCGCGGTGAACGTGGTCGCAACCGACGTGCCCACCGGAAACCTCGGTATCCCTACCACGCACCCCTCTCGCAACTCGAACCTCACATGGTCGAACGATCCCTGGTTGTGTGGCAATGTCGGGTCCAGACACCAGAAGATCCCCTCCATTACCCCCGCCTTCGCCGTCGCCTCCGTCAGATTGATCCCAGCCTCGAACTGGTCGGGATTCTCCCTCAGGTCGACGATCAGCGCCTCCCCCGCATGATCCACCGTCAGCTTGATCTTGATGCTCACACCCTCCGGCGCAAACGGCAGCGGGTCAAGCCTCGTCTCGTTCTCCCACGTCCCCTGGGGCAAGCTCCTGATCTCATCCACCATCCTCCGACTGCCGTAGTCGATCCACTCGTCCACGAACTCCTCGATCGTCTCGGAACCGTACTTCTCGATGAGCGCCGTCAGCCGCCGCTCCGCCACCCTGGTCGCGCCCACCGCCGCAGCAAAGTCCCCGTAGAACTGCTCCGGCACACGTATGTTCGCCCTGCCTATCCTCACCACGTCTGCAACGTCCTCGTAGCCCCGCTGAACCCGCACGCACGGCCAGTGGATGCCCTCCTCGTACACGTCCTTGGCAAAAGGCAGGTACACACTGGGCTCCGATGCGCCCGTGTCCGCCTGGTGCGCCCTCAGCATCACCCAGAACATCAGCTTGTCGCCGTGGAACACCGGCGTGCAGAAGCAGTAGTCGGCGTGGTGGGCGCACCCGAGAAACGGCGAGTTGTTGAGGAAGCAGTCGCCCGGTGCGACGTCGTCGAAAAGCTCCGGAATAGGCGCTATCGACATGTTGGAGGTCAGAACGTGGATGGGCAGACCCTGGGCGATACTGACCAGGCGGACCCTGCTGTCGGAGATCGAGGCGGAGAGGTCTCGGGACTGAAGCGTAGAAGACCGGGCAGACTGAACGCAGGCCTGCATGGCCTCCCGCACAATGCTGTCAAGCCTGTGAGCCAGCGTCGCGATGATAACCGGGTCGAGCCCGTCGCTCATCGTCACACCCTCCTAGACACTGACTCCCCCACCTTTTCCGATTGGGGTACGAGAGACGCGCTCGATCGGGCCCTTCGCGGTGGCGGGTCGTCGGGGCCCTATACGTCTATCCGGTATACTCGAGCCGCGGTGTCATGGAACATAGCGGCGCGCTCGGCAACCGAGTATCCCTTGGACAACCGTTTGAAGGCGTTATACATGACGTTGTACGAGAACGACACCTTGTCAACCGGAAAGTTGCTTTCGAACATGCTGTGGTCGGGGCCGAACTGCTCGATGCAGTAGGTCATAAACGGGGCCATAGACTCGGCCAATTCCTCCGAGCCGATAGGCTCTTCCCGTTCATGCCAGTCGAAGCCGGTGCGAGGCATTCCTATGCCGCCCAGCTTGATGTAGACGTTCGGGCATTTCGCTACCGCCGCGATCCCGCTCCGCCAGTTGGCCAGCACCTCGTCGTCCCGGTTGGCATAAGGGCCGATCCTCTGCAGGCCCCCAACGTGGTTCAGGATGATGGTCAGGTCGGGTACCGCCCTGGCGAAATCCGCCAGCTCCGGCATCTGCGGGTGGAACAACCAGCCCTCCAGTGAGAACCCCATACTTGCCAGGACCCGCGCACCCGCCCGGAACTTGTCGCTGGCGAGCTGGCCCTCCATCTTGTGGGCCGCGGTGTTCTCGATCTCTGGATAGGGGTCCCACGTGACGGAGTGGCGGATGCCGCGAAACCGGTTCGGGCTTGCCGCCTGCAGCGCCTCCAGCACCGGCTCAACTTGTTCGCCCAGGTTCAGGTTGGCGTGGCCGACGATAGCTGCCGCAGCGCGGGTTGGGCCGTACAGGCCGCTTGCGCTGGCGGCGGCCAGCCCCTGGACGAACTCGACTTCACCAACGGGACGCATCTCCTCCGGACCGTCGGAGCGGTACATCGCCCTCGCTTCGACGAACACGGTGGAGCGCACGTTGTGACCGCTGTTGGTGTCATCGGCCAGCTCGTGAAGAAGATAGCGCTGGTAGGGAATGCGCGCGGTTCGAAAGTCCCAGAAGTGGTGATGAGGATCGCAGATCGGGATCTCCGGCTCCAGGGTGGGCTCCGTTGTCAACGCGAGCCAGTCATTGCTTCCGAATGGCATGGTGGCGCCTCCATCGCGGTATTTGGCGGGCCAATCATATCACGTCGCCCGAAGGCTGCTCGCTCCGGGTGCTCGGTGCCGGTGGTATGATTAGAGCTCTCCAAAGTAGAGTCACCTGCGCTGAGGAGGCCAGTCCAGTGGAGCAGCTAGACCCGATCACCCTGGAAGTCGTGCGCGGAGCACTGGTTTCGACCGTGCTGCAAATGAGGGCCACGCTGGTCAGAACGGCCTACGCGCCCATCCTCTACGAGACCAGAGACTTCTCCTGCGGTCTCATGACGTCTCAGGGAGAGCTGGGCGCCATGTCCGAGGATTTTTCGGGGCATGTCTTCGCCATGGCGCTCGGCTTGAACGCGGCGCGGGCCAAGTTCGGCGACGACATACACCCCGGGGACGTGCTGGCCTCCAACGACCCCTACACCGGAGGAACGCACCTCAACGACATAGCCTTCTACACACCTTACTTCGCCGATGGCAAGGTCCTGCTGTACATAGGGGTCCGGGCCCACCACGCGGACGTGGGCGGCGCGACGCCCGGCAGCTTTTCGGGGCAGGACACCGAGATATACCAGGAAGGGGTCCGCATCGTTCCCGTGAAGCTGATCGAGCGCGGGGTACTCAACCAGGCCCTCTGGGACGTCCTGTTCGCCAACATGCGCCTTGCCGAGGAGAGGGCGGGCGACGCCCTGGCCATGCTCGACACGGCCCGCGTCGCCGAGGCCGGCATCGCCGAGCTCTGTGACAAGTACGGGCCGGACACAGTCAACGCGTGCATCAACACTCAGCTCGACACCGCCGAGCAGACCATGCGCCAGCGCATAAGCGAGCTGCCCGACGGTGAGTACTACTACGAGCACTACATGGACAACAGCGGCCTGGCGCCCGAGCCTCTGCCCATCAAGGTCAAGATGGCTGTCGAGGGCGACGCCATCACGTTCGACTTCACCGGTTCGGAGCCTCAAGTGTACGGCCCCATGAACTGCGGCATCCCGGTTACCCAGGGCGGCGCGTTCGTCGTCGTGAAGTCGTGGTTGGACCCCAAGACGCCGGTCAACGGCGGCACATTCCGGCCGCTGAGGTTCGTCATTCCCGAGGGGAGCTGCCTGGCCGCGCAGCTACCGGCGGCCGTCGGTGGCTGCTGGGAGATATTCCGCCAGCTTCAGAGCGCCGTTGTCGGTCTCTTTAGCCAGGTCATGCCCGACGAGCCCGGCGGCGAGAACCTCGGCACGGGCATGCACAGATACCTCGCCGGCTACGACACTCTGAGGGACCGGCCTTACATACTTTACGACTACCCTGGAGGCGGTGCTCCGGCCAGTGCTGATACCGATGGCTCGACCGGGACCAATCCCTACGACGCCGGCGACATGCCCATGGCTCAGCCCGCCGAGAGCATCGAGCAGCGCCAGCCGCTTCTCGTCGAGAGCCTGGAGGTGCTCACCGACCGCGAGGGCGCCGGCTACCGAAGAAGTGGCTTCACGGTAGGCCGGAAGGTCCGTGTCCTTTCAGAGACAGCGCAGCTCAGCGTCATGACGGACCGCGCCACTATCCCACCCTACGGTGCGGCGGGGGCGCCACCAGGGTATCCCAACACCTCCACAGTGATCCGCGACGGGAAGGAGATTCAGCCGTCCTCCCTGCCGGGCAAGGTGAAGGGGTTTCCCATGAAGCAGGGCGACGTCCTGCTGATGCGGGCGACCGCAGGCGGCGGCGTGGGCGATCCGCTGGACCGAGAGGTCTGGTTGGTGATGAAGGACGTCATCGCCGGCTACATAACGCCTCGACGCGCCGCCGAGGTCTACGGCGTGGCCATCCAAGATGGCCACGTGGACCGGGCCAAGACCGACGCGCTGCGAGGTCAGAAGAGGAAGGAACGCCACTACTTCAAAGTCATCGAGGCTGCGACGGACGAGTTCGACGAACGAGGTTGCCGCATCTGCCTGATCAGTAGCATCGTGGCGGTGAAAATCGGGGTGACGGACGGCGACATGGTCGAGTACATAGGCCGGAACGCCGCGCCACTGAGGGCCTGGGCGAAGATAGACGATGGCGCGGACGGCGACGGGGTCTCGATGGGACCAATCGGCCAGAGCATCCTGGGAGTTTCAGCACCAGACCAGGTCTTGCTCAGGCCGATGAAGATCAACACCGCCGACGACCCCATCGACCGACTGTAGACCAGCCGGCCGGTACCCTGATCTGCTGAGCTACTAGTAGGGGCGGTTCGCGAACCGCCCCTACCCCCCTACCAGCGGCCTCACCTTGGTGGCAAAGCTCTCCATCCGGCCCAGGCTCCGCTCCAGGGGCTCGTTCCAGTCGGTTACGAGGTTCAGCGTCATCTGCTCCATGCCGAGGTCCTCCCACGCCTTTATGTCCCCCGCGATCTGCTCGGGCGACCCGGTGAACCTCTCCCGCCCGCCGTTGAGCATCTTGGGCTCGGGCTGCTGGTACTGGTAGACGAAGTAGGCCAGCCCGATCTCCGACGGGTCTCGGCCGATCTCCTCAGCGTTCTGCCGCAGCCGGGAGATACCGGCGGCCATCTGCTCGGGCGTTGACATCGGAAAGCGAGGGTTGACCCCGAGCGGATACCAGACGTCGGCCAGCCGCGCGGCCCGACGTAGCGCCGGGGGGCTCTCGCCACCGATCCAGATGGGCGGGTGCGGCCGTTGCACAGTGCGAGGCAGGAAATCGACGTCGGAGAAGCGACAGTACTCCCCGTCGAACGTCGGGTTGTCGCTGGTCCACAGCTCCTTCATGGCCATGACGTACTCGTCGCTGACGGCGCCTCGCTCCTCGAAGGGCGGCGCACCCGTGGCCACGAACTCCTCCCGCATCCAGCCGATGCCGTATCCGAACTCCAGGCGCCCCTTGGAGAGCACGTCAATGGTGGTCAGCATCTTGGCCGTGAGCATCGGCGGCCGATGGGGCATGATCATCACCGAGGTCAGGAGGCGCGCCGTCGACGTCTGGCTGATAAGGAAGCTTAGCGTTATCAGCATCTCCATGTAGTCGCGATTGGAGCCGCCGTAGTAGTCACCCGACACGCTGTACGGGTACACCGGCTCGATCGACTTTGGAATGACTATGTGGTCGCTGAAGGAAAATATCTCGAAGCCCATCTCCTCGCCGCCGCGGGCCAGGGCGATCAGGTTGTCGGGACTGCTCAGCGAGCCGTAGCCCGGGATCATAAAGCCGAATTTCATTTCTCGACCTCCTTCTGCCCAAGAGCTGGGACTGGGAACAAGTCTACCAGACATCTGTCCGGCGGCGGCCGTCCGCGGATGAGCAAAATGTTGACCCGGCGTCGGCGCGACGGGTAACGTGGACGAGCCGTCGCGCTGGAGGCTGGCGCAGGCTGGGAGTGGCCCCGCGGGACCGGGTGTGGGTCCGGCCAGTGGCGATCAAGGCGCCCGCTGTCTAGTTGCTAGATGAAGGGATCTAATGTCCACTGAAAGTCAGATGTCGTTCGGAAGCTGCTGGGCCAAGATTAATCGCGCAAAACAGCACCGAGATGCTCTTGAGAGGCAAATCCAAGAAACGTTCGCGGTACGCAGCAATAGACCACAACTCGAAGTCAGGTTTGAGCCAGAGACCCGTGAGCATGTCATCTACGTGAACACCATACCTAACCACGGTTCCTTCTTTGATGATGTTGCCCTAACTATAGGCGACATTGTCCACAATCTGCGCTCCGCCCTAGACCATCTGGTGTACAAACTCGCTCTTCAGCATCGGGGTGGCACACTTACTCCCAAAGAAGAAAGGGACTTGCAGTTCCCGATAGCTGATACGGCTGAAACGTTCCGTAAGGAATGTAACCGTCGTCTTCAGAGTATCGCCTCCACGCGCCGAGCGCTTATCGAACAATTTCAGCCATACCGAGGCCTCGACGGCAGGCCAGATGGTTGGTCTGGGCCATACATCCATCAACTCCGCCTTCTCCAAAAACTGTCCAATACCGACAAACATCGAATGTTGAACCCCGTAGTCGCCTTTCCCACGCGGGCAGACATCGCGGGAAATATCGCGAGCCTCATATTGGAAGCGCGCCTCCAAGGGTTTTTCGGAGGACACCGCGTCACGGAAACAGAGGCCGAACCAATGAACTTAGGCGCCGTGGTCGTCCGGGCACACGTCCCTGACCGCAGGCTCGAAAACGAGGTCCAAAACGCCGGGTATATCACACCCAGCCTAACTTTCTCAGAAAGACGGGCCCTCCTGCCGACACTCGACCGCCTCACGGACTTCGTAAGCAACATCGTCCGTAGGTTTGAGACAACGGCGCCAACCGGAGGCATCGACCCCCAGCCTTCCGCGGGAGCTTGAACATGCAGGACGAAAAACCCAGGATAGGCATACTCCTTCCGACCCGAAGCCTCGTGATGGGGAGCGAGCGCCCCCGGAACATGGACCTGACCCTGTCGATGGCCGAGACGGCGGAGCAGGCGGGCCTTGACTCGGTGTGGCTCGGCGACAGCCTGACGGCGAAGCCGAGGCCCGAGCCGGTGACGGCGCTGGCCGCACTCGCCGCACGAACTCGGCGGGTCCGACTCGGCACCGCCGTGCTCCTCGCGGCCCTGCGACACCCGGTACTGCTGGCCCACGCCGTGGCAACCGTTGACCTCGTGGCCGAAGGGCGCACTGTCCTGGCCGTAGGCGTCGGCGGCGCCTTCAACGACGACCAGCGCCAGGAGTGGCGCAACGCCGGCGTCGATCCGGCCCGGCGCGCCAGCCGCCTGGAGGAGATGATCCAGGTCATCAAGCCGCTGACTCGAGGAGAAGAGGTGTCCTTCAAGGGGAAGCACTTCGACCTGGACTCGGTGCGTCTGGAGCCAAAGTCTCCGCAGCCCGACGGGGTACCGGTCCTGGTAGCGTGCCACTGGAATGCGGGACGCGAGGCCCAGTTCAGGCGAGCCGCCACGCTGGGGGACGGCTACATCTCTATCTCGGACACGCCCGACGAGTACGCGCTCCTGGCCGACAAGCTTGGCGGCTATGCCGAAGAGGCAGGCAGGGATTTTCACAAGATGGAAGCCGCCTTCTACATGACGGTCAACCTGGACCGGGACGAGCGCAAGGCCGCGGAGGAGGCCGACCGTTACCTGCAGCTGTACTACGGCATGAACATCTGGGGCGACCGCTGGGGACCCTACGGCGAGCCCGAGCGCGTCGCCGAGCGCATGCGGCGTTACCTCGAGGCCGGCGCGGGCACCCTCATCGTGCGCTTCGCCTCAGCGGACGAGGAGCGGCAGCTGGACCTCTTCCTGAGCGAGGTCGTGCCGGCGCTGTAGCGAGCGGGGACTCGGATGGAGTCGGCCAACTCGACTTGGGACGGCGTCGCTGCTGGCAAAGCGAGGAATCCGCGGGGTGGCTATCCTGAGGCCTGGCATGAGCCATAAACCATACGGGCGGCACTACCCCAGATTCCTCGAAAACAACAGAGGTCGCGTCAAAACAGCCGCCACCCTCAGATAAGGCTTGGTTGCGTCAGTCGCCTTTACTTTCTAGCGCTCACCTGTGAGCAGAGACGAGACGCCCCCGTGCGGGGGTCCCAAGGGGGTAGCACCCCTGGGAGGGGTCTGGGGAATCCCCAGAAAACCTTCCAGGGCGGGTGGGTGGGATAAATGAATTGATTCAGCCTAACGCCGGGCCCTACAGCTCGTAGTACCTCTGTGTGGCAGCGTAGGTCGGGTCGTCCCGTCGATACCGGTGGGGATTGCAGCCCCGCTCGACGGCTATGATTGGCAGTCAACGGCCGCAGGGAGGACGCAGTGTACATCGCTCCCGGCGAGCGGTTACAATGTGCACTCCCAGACAGACGTTCGCATCGGGAGGTCCCCATGAGCATCTTGATCAAGAACGGGAACATCGTCACCGCCAGCGACAGCTACACGGCCGACATCTTTGTCGACGGAGAGACGATCCGCACCATCGGCATAGACCTGGCCGCCGATGCGGACAAGACCATCGACGCCACAGGCAAGTACGTGATCCCCGGCGGCGTGGACCCGCATACCCACCTGGACCTGCCCTTCGGGGGAACGGTGACAAGCGACGACTTCCGGACGGGCACCATCGCAGCGGCTTTTGGCGCCACCACCACGATCGTCGACTTCGCCGTCCAGCAGCGCAACCAGGCCCTCTCCGAGACGCTGGATACCTGGCACACGAAGGCGACCGACAAGGCCGCCATCGACTACGGCTTCCACATGATCATCATCGACATGCCCGACGAACGTCTGCCTGAGCTCGACGACATGGTCCGCGAGGGCGTGACCAGCTTCAAGCTGTTCATGGCCTACCCCGGAGCCGTCATGGCGGACGACGCCACCATCTTCAAGACGCTGCGGCGATCCTCCGAGAACGGCGCTCTGGTCTGCCTCCATGCCGAGCACGGCCACATGATCGACGTGCTCGTCAAGCAGGCCCTGGCCGAGGGGCACACTGAGCCCAAGTACCACGGCCTCACGCGGCCCCCGGTCACCGAGGCCGAGGCCACCCACCGCACCATACGCATGGCCGAGGTCGCCGGCGCACCGGTTTACTTCGTCCACCTGAGCTGCTCCGAGGCCCTGGAGGAGGTCCAGACGGCGCGCGCCAAGCGCGACTACGTCTACGCGGAGACCTGTCCCCACTACCTGACCCTCGATAGCAGCATGTACGATAAGGAGGGCTTCGAAGCCGCCAAGTACGTCCTTACGCCGCCGCTGAGGGACAAGGGCCACCAGGAGGACCTGTGGAACGGCCTCAGACGCGACGATCTCCAGATCGTGTCCACCGACCATTGTGCTTTCAGGTTCGCGGACCAGAAGTCCCTTGGCCGCAACGACTTCTCCAAGATCCCCAACGGCGGCCCAGGCATCGAGAACAGATTCAGCCTGCTCTACACGGCAGGCGTCAAGACAGGGCTACTCAGCATGAATCGTTTCGTCGAGGTGTTCTCCACCGCCGCGGCCAAACGGTTCGGCCTGTATCCGCGCAAGGGGACGATCGCCGCCGGCAGTGACGCCGACATCGTCGTCTTCGACCCGGACGAGGAGACCACCATCAGCTCCAAGACCCATCACATGAACATCGACTACAGCATGTTCGAAGGGTTGCGGGTCAAAGGGGTGCCCCAGGCGGTCATCGCCCGAGGGAAGGTCATCATCGAGAACGGCGAGTACCTGGGCAGCCCCGGCGACGGCAGATTCCTCCAGCGAGGCACTCAGTCGTAGGCGCCGTCCCCGTCTTCGACCGGCTGGTACCCCTCGGGGGGCGTGAGCGTCTCTCCTCGCTCCAGGTTGAGGGGGTCAGAGCCGCTGCCCCCCTCGAGACGAGAGATGGGGATGGCCGGCAGGGTCGTCACGTGCGCACCCACGCGCACACCCAGCTCTAGCGAAAACCGCGCCACGGCGTCGTTGTCAGGGGCCTCGACGATGTTCACGAAGTCGTAAGCGCCCAGGACGCCATACATCCCAAGCACTAGTACCCCGGGAATCCTGGTGCTGGCCTGCGACCTCAGGACCGTTTCGGGGTCTTCGAGCATCGAGCTGCGTCCCTCGGCCGTTAGCGTCAAGAGCTGGATATACGTGGGCATTGCCGCCTCCGTGGATCGCTTACCTGCATTCGGGCAAGCCGGGACTAGCCGACTTCGTGTCCGTTGGATGCGTATGCGGCGCTGTTGACGTCCGAAGCAAGAAAGCGAGCTCGGCCCCGCTGACGAGCCACCTTCCCATCCTCGATGACCATCTCGCCGCGCTGCATGACGAGGACTGGCATCCCAAGGAGCTCGAATCCCTCGAAGCTGGTGAAGTCCGCGTTGCCGTGCTGCTCCGTGACGGTGTGCTTCTTCGCCGGATCCCACAGCACCAGGTCTGCGTCCGACCCTACCTGAAGCGCCCCCTTCTGTGGGTAGATCCCGAATATCTTCGCTGGGTTCTCGCACAGAACCTGCACCAGTCGAGGCAGGGTGATCCGTCCGGCGTTCACTCCCCGGCTCCACACCACCGGCACCATGAACTCGATGGTATTCAGGCCATAGGACCCCTGGAATATGTTGATCGGCGCGTCCTCGTCTTGCGTGGTGGACCCGGGTGCCTCACGGGTCATGCCTCCAGACGCCTTCATCGACCTTGAGAGCCCCGACGAGTCCGACGCGATCGTGTTTATCGTGCCGTCGGCCACCGCCCGCCACATGGCGTCGTTGTCTGCCTCCGTCCTCAGCGGGGGCCCGCACTTGCCCAGGTAGGCCTTCTCGAGCACCAGGTCGTTGGTCAGTGCCAGGTACTGGGGGCAGGTCTCGCCGAACAGCGGCGCCTTATCCATCTCCCGGAAGTAGCGCAGGACTGGCGACACCTCCGCGGCACTGAGATGCACCGGGTACAGCGGGCACCCGGTTACGGCGGCGAAGGTCGCGGCGCGATTCAGGGCCTCGACCTCCAGGATGTTGGGCTGCGACGGGAGGAAGGCCGCGGGCCCGGTATCGCCTGCTGCCGTGTACTGATCGATGAGATAGTCGATACAGCAGCCGGTCTCTGCGTGAATCTGGACCAGGCCGCCATCGCTGGCCGCGAGGTCCATGACCTGAAGAATCGCCTCGTCGGGCATCATCATCCCGCGCCGGCTGTAGGCCATGAACATCTTGAAGGAGGTCACTCCCATGCGGATAAGGGCAGGGACCGCTTTGGGAATGGCCTCGATGTCGGCCGGTGTGAACACGCCGTGGACCGCGAAGTCCAACATCGACTCGCGCTCGGCGTCCTCTATGAATCGCTTGACCGAGTCCAGCGTGGGGATCCCACCGTATCCCCAGGCGCTGACGTTGCCGATGAAGGGGATCAACGTCGTGATGCCGCCGAAGGCCGCGCACACCGACATCGTGTCCATCTTGTCCATGTACACAGGATGGCAGTGGGCGTCGATGGCTCCAGGAAGCACGTACTTGCCGGTGGCGTCGATCTCTCGGCCGGCCTGCACGTGAGACAGGTCGGCGCCGACCTGCACGACTTTGCCGTCTCCAATGGCGACGTCGGCTCGCGAGATGCCTTCTCCTGTGACCAGCAGGCCGTTCTTCACGAGCAGATCGGTGCGTTCGCCAGTCATGTCGTCACTGCCTCCCCAAAGGTCCGTTTAGCCCTGTGGCGACCTGGGAACGACGCCTTCGGGCTGGCCCGATTATAGTTGCGAGCCACGGAGGCGGTCAACAGCGCCGCCTCGCGTCCAAAGGGTGGCGCAGACTGTGTTACGGCTTGTGTCCCCGCGTTCCCATGTGCTATCGTCTCATCTCGCAGGTCGCACCCGCGAGGAATACCGTATGTTCGACCATGACGTTCTCATAATAGGAGCCGGGCTGGCCGGGATGCGCGCCGCGCTCGCCGCGCGAGGCAGCGGCGCCGACGTGGCCGTCATCACCAAGGTGCACCCGGTACGCAGCCACTCCAACGCCGCTCAGGGCGGCATCAACGCGGCGCTCACCGACCGGGGCGACGACTGGAGGGACCACGCCTACGACACCATCAAGGGCAGCGACTACCTCGGCGACCAGGACGCCATAGAGATCATGTGCCGCGAGGCCGGCCAGGAGGTCATCTCCATGGAGCACATGGGGGTGATCTTCAACCGAGACGAGGAGGGCCGCCTGGGCACCCGCGCCTTCGGGGGCCAACGGCAGGCCCGGACCTTCTTCGTCTCCGACTTCACCGGCCAGGCCCTGCTGCACGTCCTCTACGAGCAGATCATGAAGGCTGGCGTAAGGGTCTACGAGGAGTGGTTCGTCCTGTCCCTGATTGTCGAGGAAGGCCAGTGCTGTGGCGCGGTGGTGATGGAGATACGGTCCGGCGAGGTCCACGTGATCCGGTCCAAGGCCGTTATCATGGCGACGGGCGGACTGGGCAGAGTGTTCGAGCCCAGCACCAACGCCCTCATCTGCACGGGCGACGGCATGGCCATCGCGTATCGCGCCGGTGCACCGCTGATGGACATGGAGATGGTCCAGTACCATCCGACGACCCTTAAGGGGAGCGGGGTGCTGATCACCGAGGGCGCCAGGGGGGAAGGAGCTTACCTCCTCAACTCCGAGGGCGACCGCTTCATGGAGCGCTATGCCCCGAATATGATGGAGCTGGCATCCAGGGACGTTGTGTCGCGGTCCGAGCAGACGGAGATCAACGAAGGCCGTGGCATCGATGGTTGTGTCCTGTTGGACTGCCGCCACCTCGGTGAGCAGGTGATCCGCGAGAGGCTGTCCCAGATAATGGACATCGCCAAGGACTTCGCCAACGTAGACATGCTGAAAGAACCCATCCCCATCCGTCCGGGTATGCACTACCAGATGGGGGGAACCAAGACCGACGTCGACGGCCAAACGGCGGTGGCCGGCCTCTACGCCGCTGGAGAAGGCGCCTGCGTCAGCGTCCACGGCGGCAACCGGCTGGGCGCCAACTCCCTCCTCGACACCCTGGTCTTCGGGCGACGCTCAGGCGAGCATGCATCGGGGCTGGCGAAAAACAGGTCCCACGTCCCCGTAACCGACGCAGCCGCCGAAGGGGACATACGTTTCATCCAACGGCTGCTGGACAACGACAGCAACGGCGACATGTTCGGCAAGCTGCGCCTGGAGCTGGGCCGGACCATGGACGACCACCTGGCTGTATTCCGCGACCAGGCGGGCATGGAGACCTCGCTGCAGAAGATACGGGAGCTGAAGGAACGCTTCAATCGCGTCACGGTCCCGGACAAGGGAAAGACCTTCAACACCAACCTGATTTTCACTCTCGAGCTGGGTTTCATGCTCGACTGCGCTGAGACCATAGCGCTCTCTGCCCTGGAGCGTAAGGAGAGCAGAGGAGCTCACACCCGCACGGACCTGCCCGACCGAGACGACGAGAACTGGCTGAAGCACATCCTGGTCAAGGACACGCCCGACGGCCCTCAGCTCGAGGAGCTGGCGGTGGTGATCACCGAATGGGAGCCTCAGGTAAGGGCTTACTAGGCGGCGTGGTCGGGCCGTTGCCTGCTGCGTCAATCAAGGCTTGCATGATAAGGAGCCACGTGGCCAAAAACCACCACTGTCATTCTGAGTCCGCCGACCTAACCGGAGGCATCAGCGGATGAACGTAACATTCAACGTTAAGAGGTTCGACCCGGACTCGGACAGGCCGGCGGCTTACTACCAGGAGTACGAGCTTGAGCTCGACGACTCCTCGACGGTGCTGGACGGCCTCATCAAGATTCGGGAGGAGATGGACGGTACGTTGACGCTGCGCTGCTCCTGCCGTAGCGCCATCTGCGGGTCCTGCGCGATGCGCGTCAACGGACAGGCCGGCCTGGCCTGCAACACCTTGGTGACCCGGGCCCTCCCATCGAACGGAGCGCCTATCCTCGTGGAGCCGGCCGGCAACCTCGAGGTGATCAAGGACCTCGTGGTAGACTTCGCGCCCTTCTGGGACAAGGTAAGGGCAGTGGAGCCCTGGCTCCAGCCCGAAGGCCCCGAGCCGGCCGACGAGTACGTCGTCCCTGGCGAGGCGATGCTGCACCTGGCAGAGGTCATGGGCTGCATCATGTGTGGCGCCTGTGTGTCAGACTGCACCGTGCTGGAGGTGGACTCGAACTTTCTGGGGCCCGCCGCCCTGGCGAAGGCCTATCGCTTTGTGGGCGATCCCCGCGACGCGGCCGACCTGCCCCGGCTCGGCAAGCTCGATGAGTACGGCGGCGTCTGGGACTGCACGCGCTGCATGCAGTGCGTAGAGGTGTGCCCCAAGGACGTAGCCCCCATGGACCGTATTATGGCCCTCAGGGACAAGGCCATCGAAGCAGGGTACACGAACACCACCGGCGCCAGGCATGCCGTGGCGTTTACCGACCTGGTCGGACACAGTGGCCGGCTGGACGAGCTCCGTTTGCCGCTAAAGACCTTCGGCATGTTTAACATCAAGGAGATGCTGAAGCTGGTGCCTGTCGGTATTCGAGCGCAGCTGGCCGGCAAGCGGCCTCCCATCTTCCACAAGAGCATCCCCGGGGTAGAGAACGTCCGGCGTATCTTCGCAAAGCTGGAAACGAGGAGATAATGAAGTACGTCCTTTATCCCGGCTGCGTATCTCGCGGCGCCTGTCCCGAGCTCTACGCCGCCACCATCGAGGTCTGCAAACGGCTCGACATCGAGCTGGACACCGACACGATGCTGGGCGCCTCGTGCACGGGCGCGGGGGTGCTCCAGGAGAAAAACCAGCGCCTGGGCGACACCCTTAACGCCCGGACTTTCGCCATGGCCGAGCGGACCGGCCTCCCGCTCATGACGATCTGCAGCACCTGCCAGGGCGTCATGGCCCAGGCGAACAAGCGGCTCCAGGGGGACGCCGATTACCTGGCCGAGGTCAACGCCGACCTCGCCGAGGAGGGCCTGAAGTACGAGGGCACCGTCGAGCCCAAGCACCTTCTATGGGTCCTCGTCGAAGACATCGGCCTCGACAACCTCAAGGCCAAAGTAGTGCGCCAACTCAGTGGACTACGGCTGGCGCCCTTCTACGGCTGCTACATAGTGCGACCGTCCAGTGCCCTGGACTTCGACGAGAATCCAGACCGGAAGGACTCGCTCGATCAGGTGATCGAGGCCGTGGGAGCCGAGGTCGTCGACTTTCCGGGCAAGACGCTGTGCTGCGGGTTCCCTATCCTCACCACCAACGAGGCCGCGTCCCTGAACATGGTGGCTAACCACACACTTGACGCCAAGCAGAAGGGGGCAGCAGCCATGGTGACGCCGTGCCCGCTGTGCCACCTCAACCTGGACGGCTATCAGCCCAACGCCGCCGCCGCGCGACAAACCCCCATCGGGCTGCCGATTCTCCACCTGCCCCAGATGCTGGGTCTGGCCCTCGGCATCGACCCGAAGGCCATGCGGCTCAACCGGCACATCGTCAGCACCAGGCGGGTGCTGTCCGAGCTGGCCGTTACCCCGTAGCGCCGCGCGGATTCAGGTTTCGTAGCGTCGCTCCGATCGGAATAGATCGGAGGCGGCGCTAGTCCACACCGGGTCCGTTCCCTCCCTGCCCTCCCCGGGCTCTGCCCGAAAGCGGAAGGCACACCCGCACCAACGGTGGCGTCGAGAGAATGTTTTCATCATACTGCGCGCGCCAGTTGGGCCAGGGCCAGGTCGATAAATAGGCCTGTCACGTCGTCAACCACGTTGTCTCCGGCAAGATCGGTTGTGTTGCCGATGTCGAACGGGGTCCGTGGCCGTACGCTATGAGCGATCAGGCTTTACAGCGATGCCGGGGCAAACTGGCACCGGGGAGAGATGTACACATGAGCACCACCAAAGGAAACACGGACCACGATGGGCAAGACAAGGCTGGGGTCATTGCACCGCGGCCCCTCATGTACCTGGTGCCGCTCGTGGTGGGCCTGGTGATTCACCTGCTGGTGCCGATACGCGTTCTGCCGCTTGGCTGGGTCCAGCTGGCGGTCGGCCTGCCGCTTATGGGAGCCGCCCTCGCGCTGGTGCTGTCGGCGGTCTTGGTAATGAAGCGGGCCGAGACCTCTTTCAGCGCCCACACGCCTACGACGGCGCTTGTGACGCGGGGACCATACAGGTTCTCTCGCAACCCCTCTTACGTTGCGCTGACAATCGCCTACGTGGGACTAGCCCTGGCGGTAAACGCCGTGTGGATCCTGGTCCTGGTCCCCATAGCCCTTGTCGCGATCAGCCTGGGGGTCATCAACCGCGAGGAGCGCTATCTGGAGCGAAAGTTTGGCCAGGAGTACCTGCCGTACAGGGCCAAGGTCCGGCGCTGGCTCTAGCCTGGAAGTGTCTCTCTGAGTCAGGCGGCCGACGCCATGACGTCGATCAGCTCCCGGACGGCGTCGGCCGACTTCTTTAGGGCCTTCGACTCTTCGTCGGTCAGATCGAACTCGATGATCTCCTCGACGCCACCGGCCCCCAGCTTGATGGGCACGCCGACGTAGATGCCGTTTATCCCGTACTCGCCCTCCAGGTAGGCGGTGCACGGAAGAATCTGCTTCTTGTCCAGTAGAATGGCCTCGACCATCTGCACGATGGCCGCCGATGGTGCGTAGTAGGCGCTGCCCGTCTTCAGCAGGCTCACGATCTCGGCGCCGCCGTCCTGGGTACGTTTCACGATCTCGTCCAGCCGCGTCTTGGACAGCAGTCTGGTGATCGGGCTTCCCCCGACGGTGGTCGTGCCGACGACCGGGACCATGCTGTCGCCGTGTCCCCCGAGAACGAAGGCCGATACGGCGTCGACCGAGACGTTCAGCTCCTCGGCAAGGAAAGCTCGGAACCGCGCCGTGTCCAGTATCCCGGCCATGCCGACGACCCGGTTCTTCGGGAAGCTGCTGACCTGGAAGGCCCTCTGCACCATGGCGTCAAGAGGATTGGTGACGATCAGCAGGATGCAGTTGGGGGAGCGCTTCACCGTCTCCTCGACCACACCGGATACGATCTTCATGTTCGTCAGCAGCAGGTCGTCGCGGCTCATGCCCGGCTTGCGGGCTATGCCCGAAGTTATGACCACGATGTCAGAGTCCGCGGTCTCGTCGTAGCCGTTGGTGCCCAAAATAGAGGAGTCTGAACCAAGGACCGGTCCCGACTCCAGCATGTCGAGGGCCTTACCCTGGGGCAGCCCCTCGATGATGTCCACCAGCACCACGTCGGCGTATCCCCGATCGAAGATGCGCTGCGCTGTCGTCGCCCCGACGTTGCCTGCTCCGACTACCGTCACCTTGCTCCGCATCAGTTATCGTCCCCCGCTCGTAAAGATGTGTTCGTAGTTAGACAAGCTCACCACGAATGGGAAAACGGCCCGCTTCCGTTCGGTCTGAGCCTTTCGAAGGCGGGAGGATTCCCTATCAGGAAGCCTTCGCGTACTCTTCCCAGCGCTCCTCGATCTTCGGGTCCTCGACCGCCGACATCAAGTAGTCGCCGAACTCGCGGCTGGTGGCGCCGGTGTCGCGCCCCGTCATTACGATCTTGCGCTCGTACTGACCGCAGATGTCGATGGCCTTGTGAAGCTTGCCGCCGAGCTGCTCGAAGCCGATGTGCTCAAGCAGCATGGCGCCGGCGCGCAGGAGCGAGCTCGGGTCCGCATACTTGTCCCGCCCCTCCTTCACCATCCGCGGCGCGCTGCCGTGGATGGCCTCGAACATGGCGTAGCGCTTGCCCACGTTGGCGCTGCCGGCCGTCCCCACGCCGCCCTGGATCTGGGCAGCCTCGTCGGTGAGGATGTCGCCGTAGAGGTTGGGCAGCGCCAGCACCTGGAACTGCTTTTGACGAGCGGGGTTGATGAGGGCAGCCGTCATTATGTCGATGTACCACCCATCCCACTCAATGTCTGGGTAGCGATCGGAGACTTGCCTGGCGATGTCGAGGAATTTGCCGTCCGTCGTCTTGACGATGTTGGCCTTGGTGACGATCGTCACTTTGGTCTTGCCGGTGCGTTTCGCGTGGGCGAAGGCTGCCTCGATGATGCGCTCGGAGCCGGGTGACGTAATCACCCTGAAGTCGATGCCCAGGTCCTCAGTCACGTTGATGCCCTGGCTGCCGACCGCGTACAGATCTTCCGTGTTCTCGCGGAAGAAGGTCCAGTCGATGCCCTGACGGGGGATGCGCACCGGCCGGACGTTGGCGAAGAGGTCCAACGCCTTACGCATCCCGACGTTGGCGCTCTCCAGGTTGGGCCACTCGTCGCCCCGCTCGGGCGTGTGCGTAGGACCCTTGAGGGTGACGTGGCAATCCTTTATCTCGGCCATCACGTCATCGGGTATCGACTGCATCTTGGCCGCTCGGTTCTCGATGGTCAGGCCTTCGATCACCCTGAACTCCATCCTTCCGGACTTGACCTCGTCTCTAACCATGTATTCGAGCACCCGCTGGGTTTCGTTGCTGATGGAGGGGCCTATGCCGTCTCCTCCCAGCATGCCCACAACGATGGGACTAATCGCGCTGTAGTCGGCCCAGTCCCCCTCCTGCTTCAGCTGGTCGATTCGATCCAGCTGCTGCTGCAGCACCACGCCGAACTGTTCCTTTGCAGCCTCAATCGCCTGTGCGTTGTTCAATGTGCGCTCCTTTCATCCTCAGGTGCACCACTGTCATGCATCCGCCGCCACGCCGGTCACGGTGCAATCGTAGCGAGCACATCGTCCTTGGCAACCGTTTCCCCGCTCTGCCACGGAAGAGACTTGACCTTGCCCGACGCCGGCGACGGCAAAGTGTTCTCCATCTTCATAGCCTCGAGCACCACGACGGGATCGCCCTCCTGTACGCTCTGTCCCACCTCGACCAGGTACTTCAAGACGACTCCGGGTATGGGCGCCTTTATAGCGACCTCGTCGGCTCCCGCCGTCGGCGAAGCCTTGGGCTCGGCGGTTGCCTGAGCCCGCGCCGCCTCGACCCCCACTGTATCGCTGTCGCGAGGCCCGGCAGGCTTCGAGGTCAGCGGGTCGACGCTGACCTCGAAGAACTCGTCGCCAACGTAGACGTTGAACGACCTTACTCGGGCGCTCTTGGGTGGGGCCTGCTGCACCCCGCGAGGCACAGACGCCTCCAGGTCCTCGACAGCCTTGGCCTTCATCTCGTCGGGCACAGGCTCCAGGCCGTGCTTGATACGAAGGAATCTCAGGCCGGTGGCGGGATACAGGGCGTAGGTCAACACATCCTCTATGTCGGTCGAGATGTCCTTCACCGCTTCTCTCGCGCTGTCCATTTCGGGCTCGATCAGGTCGGCCGGCCGCTGAGAGATCGGCTCCGAGCCGCGCTCGTAGTCCCGGAGCGCCAGGGCGACAACCTCCTCGTCGAGCGGGGCGGCTGGCTGTCCGTACAGGCCGTACGCATAGTCCTTGACCTGGTCCGACACCATCTTGTAACGCCCCAGCAACACATTGCTCACCGCCTGAGTCCCCAGCATCTGGCTCATTGGGGTGACCAGAGGCGGATACCCCAGCTCCTTGCGGGTCCTGGGTATCTCTTGCAGCACCTCTTCGAGCCTGTCCAGGGCGCCCGCCTCGCGGAGCTGCGAAACCAGATTGCTGGCCATGCCGCCCGGGATCTGGTGGCTCAGCACCCTGGCGTCTATAGTCGCGGACTTGGAGTTGTCCATATGCTCTGAGTATTTGGGCAGGATGGTCTCCAGGTAGTCGGCGATGCCGAGAATCCCGTCCAGCTCGAGGCCGCTGTCTCGGTCTGTCCCCTTCAACGCTACGATGAGCGGCTCTACCGCGGGCTGCGAGGTGCGCAGCGCGAGGGGGGCCAGGCACGCGTCGACCATGTCAACGCCAGCCTCTATGGCCTTGAGGACCGTCATCGAGGCCATGCCGCTCGTGTAGTGGGTGTGCAGCTGAATCGGGACGTCCAAGATCGACTTGAGCTCGGCCACGATCTCGTAGGCGTCGTAGGGCGCCATCAGCCCGCCCATGTCTTTCAGGCAGATGCTGTCCGCGCCCATCCCCTGCATGACCTTGGCCTTCTCTACGAAGTAGTCGAGACTGTAGATGGGTCCACCCAGCCGCCCGCCCTCGGTTATCGAATAGCATATCGCCAGCTGAAGGTGCTTGCCGTTCCCCTTTATGGCTTGGGCGGCTCGGGCCAGGTTCCGCTGGTCGTTGAGCGCATCGAAGACTCGGAAGATGTCGATCCCAGCCTCGGCGGCAGCCTCGACAAAGGCATCCACAACGTCGTCGGCGTAGTTTCGGTACCCCACCAGTGTCTGGCCCCGCAATAGCATGGTCAGCGGGGTCCTGGGCATCAGCCCCTTGAATACTCGCAGCCGCTCCCAAGGGTCCTCGGCCAGAAACCGTGTGGCGACATCGAAGGTAGCGCCTCCCCAAACCTCTATTGAGTGAAAGCCGACCGAGTCCATCTTGGCGGCGACGGGCTCCATGTCCGCAGTCCGCAGCCGCGTCGCAAGCAGGCTCTGGTGAGCGTCCCTGAAGGTGGTGTCGGTTATCTTGATCGGGTTGTTGCTTGCCATTTCAACTCGTGGTTAAGGACGACACTCGTGAGTTGCCCGCTGGCAGGTGGCTGCTCAAGCGAGCTTGGACATCTTCCGGGCCAGAAGATTAACCCAGCCGACAGACAAACTGTAGATCAAATAGGCATCTTCCTTAGCGGCGTGTATAGGTACGCGCAAGCCGCCTTCTCTGTCCGTGCGATGCATGAATTTCGACGCAAACTGAAAGGTCCCGTTGATACTTCGCCGGAATTCGTCTATTGCATCATCGGGAAAGCCAAGCCTGGTTCCCAACGCTGACCAAATCTCCTCGCTCCTAAGCAATTCGGCAACCGGCCTCGAAGCCTTCACAACTTCGTCCCACTCACCTTCATGAAGAGCTTTCTGCATTTCCTTAATCGCCTGAACGGCCTCGTTGATTCTCTCAGATAGTTCCACTGACCCTGTAACGCTCTCGGCCACTGGCAGTTCAGCCACGATGAACCGGCCTATCCCCAACGCAGGCGCGAAGTCGTGCCGCCAGTCTTCCGCGGGAATTCTAAATTCGGTCTCTTCGACGGAGGTTTCAATTTTGAGGAACACAGGAGATTCGCTCCCCGACAGAAGCCATTCGTCGTTGCGTTGCGCTTGCCATCTGGACGCATCGTTTGGGGTCCCTACCGGAACTAGCTTATCGGGTGCTGATTGTCCCATAGGCACTCGCGATACAGGAAAGATTGTTGCACGCGACCGGATTACATTCGCACGTATTCGCAGTTTCAGTAGAACATCTTTTTTCGGATTCTTATCCCGCCTGGTCTCGATATGATCTATCGCACGCTGTGACAGACCAGCAAGCAAGGACAGGGACAAGTTCTGTTTGTCCCTCCCTTGGCTACCGCGCCAGTGCAGCGACGCGCTGATTTCCTGACCACGCTGTCCTGGCCCTTCATGGAATTCCCGCAGTGAAGCAACGCGCTTCCGATCGTCGGTGAGAACGTCACCATCTACACCTACAAGGGCTTCAAATGAGTCTAACGACGCATTTAGAGAAAATCCAATCTCAGGCTCCAGCGCCTCGGGTATGGGCTTTGCGGTTGGGACACCGACTATCTCAAACATACGGGCGACCTATGGTCGTTGAATAAACAAGAACCCGGCTGTAACAAGAGCGGCCTCACATCGAGTATGACCGACGACAGAGCTCGCAAGGGCTTCGCCCGGGCCGCTGGCCCCTAGTCCTTGCCCCGCCATGTAGACCCCACAACAGGCTCACTGCCCCGCATCGGCCGCCAGGGAGCCAGCCTCCAGGCGCTCGCGGGCCTCCGCGTCTTGCCTCTGGCCTCTTCAGCCAGAAACGCATCGACGGCGGCCATCGCGGCCGCCATCATCTTGGCCCGGCGCCCCTCGTCACCGTCCCTATCCAGGTTCGTCACAGGGGAATGCTCCCGTGCTTCTTAGGCGGCAGGACCTCTCGCTTGTTGGCCAGCATCTCCAGAGCCCTGATGACCTTCGGTCTCGTCTCGACTGGGTCGATCACATCGTCGATCAGGCCGCGGCTGGCCGCGATATAGGGGTTCATCAGGCGGTCCCGGTAATCCTCCACCAGCTCGGCGCGGAGCTCTTCCGGCCGGTCCGAGGCCTGTAGCTCAGACCTGTAGATGATGTTCACGGCTCCGTCAGCGCCCATAACGGCAACCTCTCCGGTGGGCCAGGCGTAGTTGACGTCACCGCGGAGGTTCTTGCTGCTCATGACGATGTACGCGCCGCCATAAGCCTTCCGCGTCAACACACTGATCTTGGGAACGGTGGCCTCGGCATAGGCGTAGATGAGCTTGGCGCCGTGCCGGATTATGCCCCCGTACTCCTGGGCGGTCCCGGGCATGAACCCCGGCACGTCGATCAGCGTCAGCAGCGGGATGTTGAACGCGTCGCAGAAGCGCACGAACCTGGCGGCCTTGGCAGAGGCGTCTATGTCCATGACACCCGCCAGCTGGTCCGGCTGATTACCGATTATCCCAATCGTTCCGCCGTCCATTCTTGCAAAGCCCACGACCACGTTAAGGGCGAAACGCTCGTGCACCTGCATGAAGTCGCCGTCGTCGACGATGCGGCCTATCACGTCCAACATGTCGTAAGGCTGATTCGGATTATCTGGGACAACATGCGCCAGCTGCTCGTCGACTCGTCCGGGATCGTCGAAGGTTTCCCGGCGTGGTGGATCCTCCGTGTTGTTGGCGGGAAGGAATTCCAGCAGCCTACGGACCTGGGCGAAGCAGGCCTCCTCCGACTCGATCGCGAAGTGAGCCACACCACTCCTGACCGCGTGGCTGGACGCGCCGCCCAGCTCCTCGTGGGACACGTCCTCACCGGTCACTGCCCTGATCACGTCGGGCCCGGTGATGTACATCTGCCCGATGCCTTCGACCATGAAGACGAAATCCGTCAGCGCGGGCGAGTAGGTGGCCCCGCCGGCCGCCGGACCCAGTATGACCGAGAGCTGAGGTATCACTCCCGACGACCTGGTGTTGCGATGGAAGATGCTGCTATAGCCGGCCAGGCTGTCGACGCCTTCCTGTATTCGCGCACCGCCGGAGTCGATCAGACCCACCATCGGCGCGCCGCTGCTCAGCGCCAGGTCCATGACCTTGCATATCTTCTGAGCGACGGCCTCGGAGAGCGAGCCGCCGAGGACGGTGAAGTCCTGGGAGAACAGGAAGACCAGCCTACCGTTGACCTTGCCGTAGCCCGTGACCACCGCGTCGCCGGTGATCTTCTGATCGGCCAGTCCAAACTCGGTTGCGCGGTGGAGTACGAAGGGATCCAGCTCCTCGAAGGTGCCATCGTCCAGCAGCAGCTCGATGCGCTCGCGGGCGGTCAGCTTGCCCCGTTTGTGCTGCGCCTCGATACGCTTGGGGCCACCGCCCAGCTTCGACTCTTCCCGCTTGCGACGAAGCTCCTCCCGCCTGCTACCCTGGGTACGGTCCGCAACCGTCATTGATTCGCCTTCGATGACCGTGACATAATCGGCCTCAAGGTAGCAGATAATCGTCCGAGTCACAAGACGATGGGCTCGCGACGGAGAGCAGCCTACACGCCACCGCCGGCCCCTCAAGTCATGACATCCGAGACACCCACTCTAGGTACGACGCCAATCGGCGAAACGCCCTTCGCCTGGGGAGAGCGGACCTACGTTATGGGCATCATCAACGTGACGCCCGACTCCTTTTCCGGCGACGGCGTGGGCGATGACGTGGATGCCGCGGTACACGTCGGCGTGCAGATCCAGAAAGGCGGAGCCGACATCATAGACGTGGGCGGCGCGTCTACGCGCCCGGCCTCGGTGTACGGCAGCTCGGAGCCCACACCCGTCGATGAGGAGCTGGCCCGCGTCGTTCCCGTGATAGAGGCGCTGCGCTTAGAGGTGTCGCTGCCCATCAGCGTCGACACGTACAGGGCAAAGGTGGCGGCCGCCGCCCTGGCGGCCGGGGCCTCAATGATCAACGACGTCTGGGGACTCAGCCGGGACTCCGACATGCGTGAGCTCGCCGCCGAGGCCGGGGTGCCGGTAGTGCTGATGCACAACCAGGAGCACACTCGCTATCGGGACCTGATCCCCGACGTGATCGGCGCGCTGCGGCTCCTCATCGAGAAGGCGGTTGAAGCCGGCGTCGACTTCAAGAACATCATCGTGGACCCTGGGGTGGGCTTCGGGAAGAGCGTTGAGCAGAACCTCGAGCTCCTGCGCCGGCTGGATGAGCTCCGGGCGCTGAACCGTCCCCTGCTGGTCGGCACCTCGCGGAAGTCCACCATAGGGTACGTCCTGGACCTGCCCGCGGAGGATCGAGTCGAGGGCACTGCGGCCACCGTCGCGCTCTCCATCGCCAGGGGCGCCGACGTCGTCAGGGTCCACGACGTGAAGCAGATGACAAGGGTGGCCCGTATGAGTGACGCAATCGTCCGCGGCTGGAGGCCAACCCGGTGATAGCCGAGGCGTACGTCGGCCTAGGCTCGAACCTGGGGGACCGGGGGCAAAACATCCGCCAGGGCCTACGGCTGGTGTCGCAGGTGTCCAGCTATGTGGTGGCATCTTCCCTCTACGAGACGACGCCCGTGGGATTCGGCAGCCAGCCTCGGTTCCTCAACGCGGCGTGCCGGGTGTGGACTCGGCTCGACCCCTTTGAGCTCATGGCGAGGCTTAAAGAGTTCGAGATCATTGTGGGACGACAGCGACCCTTCGCCAATGCGCCCCGGACACTGGACCTCGACATGCTGTTATACGCTAGGCAGGTCATCGCCACGACGGTACTCACGCTGCCGCATCCGAGAATGGCCGAGCGGGCTTTCGTGCTGACGCCTCTCGCTGAGCTCGCACCGGGCCTCACGCACCCCGTTCTGAAGGAAACGGTCGCCAGCCTGCTGGGGGGGCTGCCGACAGAGGCCGGCGCTGTAACGAAGGTCGGCCGCCTCTAGGGCCAAGTTGCAGCAATCCGTTACATTCCACCAGCCTGCCCTCGAAGGTTTTCCGGGGTGCCCCCGGACCCCGCCAAGGGGCCTTGCACCAAAAGTCCTTTCAGGGCGAAGCTTTGATTTCCCTCCCACCCACCCCGAGGGTATTTTTGTATCTGGGGACACCCCAGACCCCGGCCGGGAACCTCCGGTTTCCGGCACCTTCCTGTAGTTTTTGTGAGAAGCCCCGCCACGGGGATGTTACTCCCTTGGAACCCCCTAAAGGGGGATGGGCAGCTTTCTGAGCGCTCACCAGCACTGAAACCTAAGGGGAGCCTGCTAACGAAGCTAACCCAGCCGATGCGGCAACCGGCCTCTAATCACGCAGAGAGGGCGGGAGCATATTTGGGATAGACTCTTCGATAGGGTATACCTCGTTGCATGCTCCGCACCGCAGGCTCCCCTCTACGATCTCCTCATCCTCCTCACCGGTGATGGTGAGGTCGAGCGCCCCCTTGCAGAGGGGGCACACGAGGATGTCCATCAGGTCGCGCTTCATTCTAGCTCCTTTCCCAGCCGACACGCCGGCTCATCCGGCAAGGGCCGCCTCGAACAGAACCTTCAACAGATCGGACACCAAGAATACGATGATACCCAAGATTACGATGGCGTTGTAGCCTGAGACGGCCCGGGCCACCCTGCCAAGCCTTGACAGCACCACCGGCTCCTCCACCTGGGAGTCCAGTAGCGTCAGCCGGCGGTGGCGGCCGCGCGCCAGTGCGAACATCCAGACGGCGAGAGCGATCTTTATCGCAACGGCCACCGCATACGGCACTCCGACGACCCCAGGCGTGAGCCGGTTGACCGTCAGGATCACCCCAGTGGCAAGCAGCACGAAGATGCAGGTGTCGACTAACGCCCGAAACTCGGACGATGCCGCGGCGTTCACGGCTCGCGCCGACTCGGGAGACCTGCGGACGGCCGGCCGCAGAACCACGAGATAAAACAGGCTGCCACCTATCCAGGCGGCAGCCGAAACCAGGTGCAGCCATCTGACTACGAGGAGAAATATGTCGCCGGCCGACATTCGCACCGCCGGGAGCCGATTTGCGCCGCTCTCGCAGGCTGTGGATGACCTTGGCGCTCGGCCCCCGATTCCAGGTTTGCGCTCGAGTCTCGGCTGGCTAGTCTATCAGTTCCTGTACGAGCTCTTCCAGCTTTTTGGCGTTTAGCGCGCCGGTCCACGAGCGAACCACGCGTTGGTCCTTGTCGATGAACACCGTCGTAGGGAACCCGGTCACCTTATAGTCGCGAATAATGCCCCCCGCGTCTGGACCCACGGCATAGTTGACCGGTACCTCGTTGAGTATGAAGTCCTGTCCCTCCTCGGCGGAGTTGAGCCCCAGCTGCTGCACTCCAATATACTCCACGTCGGCTCCGTGCTTCTGGAAGGACTCCTCGAAGTCGGGCATCTCGACCCGGCAAGGCGGGCACGACGGGAACCAGAAGTTGACGACGACGGGACGCCCTCTAAGGTCCGAGAGCTTCAGTACCTCGCCCTTCGTGTGGTTGTCGTTCCCGAAGAGCACCAGCTCGAAGTCGGGCGCGGCGTCGGCCGGCTCGGCGGCCGCTTGGCCGTCAGGCTCGGAGCCGGTGGCGACCGGGGCCTCGGTCGCTGTGCTCCCGCCACAGGCGGCGACGAGGAACACCCCCAGCACGCCGGCTACCAGCCAGACCGGCCTGGCCTTACCACTCCTGAGCCCGAAAGCTCGCTTCTTAAGTGCGCTCACGAAACCCACGTCCCGCCTCCGTCCCGTAAAGTGCAGCCCATGACCATTGGATGTCGCCTCGGTCTGCTTCGGTTCAAGGCAGAGGCTCCTCCATTAGCTCCTGGGCCCGACGCATCAGCACCGAGGCCCGGTCCTCGGGAACCCCTTTGGAATCCATGTAGAGCTTGAGCATCGTCCTGGGATCCAGGCTGCCGGAGGAACCCATCGCCCCCAGCCTCGTCCTCGGCTGGTCGGTAACCTCCCTCGATATCGACGACACGTAGTGTGCCCCCTCCAACGCGGACCTTATCGCGCCGTCGCGGAGCTGACCCTCGAGCTCGGCGGGCAACGCGATGTGCAATCTGACGATGGCGTCTCGAACGTCGTGCTTGGATACCGCCCGCAGCACGGCCGCCGTTGGATCGAGCTCGTCTGCCCGGATGCTGGCCTCGATGGTGAGGAAGCGCCGCGCCTCCATCGTTCGGAACTCGAAGTCTCGCACCCTGGAGCCGGCCGGCCTGTCAGCGTCCAGGTCCACCATACAGAATCCCTTTTCGTCGTCCTCTTCCCCGAAGTCTACCCGCTCGATGCTCCCGCTATAGACTACGTAAGGATCGGTGGCCAGGATTTGATGCCGGTGGACGTGGCCCAAAGCCACGTAGTCCAGCTGGGGCAAAGCCACGTCGCTCTTGAGCAGCACGTAGTCCCTTCCCAGCGTCATCCACTGCTCCGAGCCGGCCCTAGCGTCGCCGACGGACAGATGGCCGGCCAGCACCGCCGGCAGGTCAGGGTTGAGGCTCTCCGCCTGGGCCCTGATCAGCCGCGCGAGCCGCTCCTGTATCGCCTCGTTCACCTGGTCGGGAGTGAGCCGGCGGGTCTCCTCTTTAGCCAGGAAGGAGCTGCGCGTCACCCAGGGCACGGCGATCACCTGCAGCGGCCCTGAGGCGGTTTCGATGACATACGTCTTCAGGGCGTCGCCGATGTGTACGTTGGCCACGTCGAGTGTTTGAAAGATTTCGAGGGCCGTGGCCCTCCCCAAGACGTGGGGCAGGTCGTGGTTACCCACCAGCAGGAACACGGGTATGCCCTCGGACGACAGCCTGGCGATGCGCCTGGCGAACTCCCGCTGATGCGTCTGGCTGGGATCGCGGCTCTTGTACGCGTCGCCGCTGAAGAGCACGAGGTCGACCCGGGTGTCGAGGGCATACTGGACTACCCTGTCGTAGGCAGCAAGGAAGTCCTTCAGCCGGGTCGAAAGGCCGGTCTCGGGGTCAGGCTTGCCGTAGTTCTCGACGCCGATGTGCAGGTCGGCGAAGTGGAGTATCCGCATGAGGCCACATTACCAGAGTTGGCCTCATGCGGTGTAGGCGAGAGCCAAGTGTTTGAGCCGAAGCCGAGTGGACCAGGGGTACGCTTGAGGTCAATACTCGATCGCAGGAGTAGGCTCGAGGGAGTGAGTGACAGGATTGACCTTGAAGCCAAGCGCCTCGAGGGTGGTGTAGCCGATCAAGGCCCGCTCGCCGTCCTCACCCACGGAAACCAGCACAGGCCTCCGCACGCCGTCGATCTCGACGTCGGCCAGCGCCAGACTCCTCGTTACCTTCCGGCCGTCCCCTAGCTCCACCTCTGTCTCGTACGAGGTATCGACCCCGATCTTCTCGATCACCGATCGCGAGAGCTTCGTAAAGGTCGCGCCTGTGTCCGCCAATGCCTCGACATCGCCGCTGTCCAGAGGACCGTAGACTCGTATCCTGACTAACGTTTGGCCCATGGTTTCCTTTACCCTCCCAGCCTCTGCTTTAGCTCCTCCACGAGCCTCTCGATGGGTACCCGAACCTGGGCCATGGAGTCCCTGTCGCGGATGGTTACGGCTCTATCGTCCAGTGAGTCGAAGTCGACGGTGACGCAGACGGGAGTACCCACCTCGTCCTGACGGCGGTAGCGCCTGCCGATGCTCTGGGCATCGTCGTACTGGACAACGCCGTCGACGGCCCCCGAGCCTCGAACGAGGTCGTACACCTCTCTCGCCCGCGGGACCAGCCTCTCGTTACGGCTGAGCGGAAGGATCGCCACCTTCACCGGCGCCAGTGATGGGTGAAGTCTCATCACGACCCGCTTCTCCGTCTTCCCCTCAGCCGTGGGAGCCTCCTCCTCGGTGTAGGCGTCCACGAGGAAGGTCATCACCGCCCGGTCGACGCCGGCCGACGGCTCGACAACGTAGGGTGTGAACCGCTGGCCTGACTCGTCGTCGAAGTAGGTCAGGGACTCGCCGCTCTTTTCGGCGTGGGCGCGCAGGTCGTAGTCGGTGCGGTTGGCGATGCCCTGGATCTCGCCCCAGCCCCATGGAAAATGGTACTCGATGTCGTGTGTCGCCTTGGAGTAGTGGGACAGCTCCTCGGACTCGTGGACCCGCACCCTGAGCCGGCTCGGGCTGACTCCCAGGTCGGCGTACCACTTGAGGCAGTCCCGGACCCACCGCTCGTGCCACTCCTCGTCCTGCCCCGGCTGAACAAAATACTCGATCTCCATCATCTCGAACTCGCGGGTCCGAAAGATGAAGTTCCCGGTGGTGATCTCGTTGCGGAAGGCCTTGCCGATCTGAGCTATGCCGAAGGGCAGCTTTTTGCGGGTTGCGTTGAGCACATTGTTGAAGTTGACGAAGATGCCCTGGGCCGTCTCGGGCCGCAGGTACACGACGCTGGCGTCCTCTTCCACCGGCCCCATGAAGGTCTTGAACATCAGATTGAACATGCGAGAGGGCGTGAGTTCTCCGCCGCAGGCAGGGCACTCCCGGCCTTCGAGCTGATCCTCGCGCCACCGCTGGTGGCACGCCTTGCACTCGACCAGCGGGTCGGTGAAGCTGTCCACGTGGCCGCTGGCACGCCACGCCTCAGGGTGCATCAGAATGGCGGCGTCGAGGCCCACGATATCGTCGCGGCCCCAGACCATTGACCTCCACCAGGCTTCCTTGACATTCCGCTTGAGCTCCACGCCCAGGGGGCCGTAGTCCCATGTGCTGGCCAGGCCGCCGTATATCTCGCTGCTCTGAAACACGAACCCTCTGCGCTTGCAGAGAGACACGATCTTCTCCAGGTCCACCAGTGCGACGCTCTCGGCCACGGCTTCCTCGACTCGCTCGGGTTGATTTGACTGCGAGGCCACAATTATAGCAAAGTGACCTGGGCTTATCGGCCTCGGAGGCGATCGTCATGCCTTTCGTCATGCGGAGGGTTTTTCACTGCACCGCCGGCAGGATGGATGAGCTCGTCGAGCTTCTCCAAGAGGGACAGATCTTGGCACGCGGCCTTGGCGTCGCCATCAGGCCGCGCCTACTGACCGATCACAATAGCGGGCGCACCGATCGGGTGGCGATGGAGTGGGAGGCCGCGACCCTGGCGGAGCTTTCCGCCGTCGAGCAGGAGATAGGAGTGTATCCTGAGGCCTCTGATGCAGCCCATGAGCTTTTCCGGAGGCTCAACGAGCTGGTGGAGTACGCGGAGGTCGAGACCTGGGCAGTCCACCAGGGTAACGCCGTTGGCGGCCTTGCCCGCCTCCCTTTCTGGTTCTACAATGGGTGCTGCGGGGTGTAGCGCAGTTGGTAGCGCGCCACGTTCGGGACACTGAGCGTGGCATTACAGCATAATGTCGGGGTGTAGCGCAGTTGGTAGCGCGCCACGTTCGGGACGTGGAGGCCGCTGGTTCGAGTCCAGTCACCCCGACCACCTTTCTTGATGTTCCACTCGGTAGACTGATCTATTACATCGCATTCCATTTCTTACCACCAAGACTCCTCCGAAAGGTGTCTATCACACCGATACTTGATGGACGGAGAGAGGAGGTAGGTCGCCGATTCGAATCCGGTCGGGGTCGCCAAAGCACCGTTTCACGAAAGCCCATCTCTTCACGGGTTGGGGCCTCGTGCTTCACCCGTCCGTCAGTGATTCCTCCTCCTGACCTTGCAGCATCCTCTTTATAGAGATTTCGCTACCGCCCCTGAGGCGCCAATCGCGAGGCGTGAAACTCTGCCCCCCGGCTGGGCTCTGGGGGGCGGCAAAGGCCTCGTACTCTAGGGCGTGCTCAGGAATCTAGAGAAGAAACTCCCGCAGGAGAGGTTGGCCCAGGGTTTGGGTGTCTCGGATAACACGTTGGACAGCTAGCTCGGTGGGAAAAGTCGGCCATCAAATGAGCATATCCGCCAGATTGCCGAGGAGCTTGTGACTCACCTTCGGTGGAGAAGAGGCTGAAGATCTCGCCTCTCGGCTAAGAAGGCACTACGGCCTTTGCGACATCAGCGATCTGCTGGCGCGGCAAATTGGACGCGAGTCAGTTGTCGAGCTAGGCACCGCGTTCAATAGAATCGTAACTAGGACGATGACTTCTCAGACATATATCTGAAGCCTACTCCGCAAAGACTATTCGGGGTAGAAGATGTTGTTCGTAATGCTAGGTTTTCTCGGATCGTTCACCTTAGGTCGCGACTCGTCCTCGAACCAAATTCTGCGCGGCCTGCCCCCACCCTTCCCTACGTTCTCAAAGCCGGCATCATTTAGAGATGCTTTCACCTGGTCGCCGCTCCAGCCCTCTCCGTAGTCGACGAACCACTTGTACTGAAAGCCCAGGTGCTTTGGGTGAGACACCCGCGCAGCCCATACTGTCCCGTCCCGATGTTTAGGGCGGTAAACCCGGTTTACGGGCTGTCCATCGTCGTTCCAGGCGTGCAGCAACCCCAGCTGAATGCCAGGATGATCGAAGATCTCACGGTGGTTGAGTTCAATACACGCTGTACCGCTTTGGATGAACTTACGGTATGCCCAAGCAATGGCTGCAAGCGTCACCGCCGCGATCACTCCACCAAGAGCACCGCCCACTAAGCTATCGACCACGGCTCAACCTCCCAACTTTGTCATCGATATTCTAACTCAGCGTAGAGGGGTTTGATCCTATGGCCTCCCCTGGGGAGCGATCCGCCACGTAGACGCTGGACAGAGCACAATCACTACCGGATTTCCTCAAACCTCTCCGGCGCCTGTTTCACGATTTGGTACCACACGAAGTTGTTGTCTGGGTCCAGTCCGAACTCGGCCGCGACAGCCTTCCCTGCCTTCGACTTAGAGCCGTAAAACTCTCCCGTCTGCTTGTCCTTCACCTTGACGGTTCCTTGTCTCCCTCCGAACCTACCTTTGGGCTTGTCGGTGTCGGCTCTCTGTTCAGCCGCTGCCATAGCACGAGGTTCGTGCTCCTCTGCCCCCTTCCCGCTATCAACTTCCGGAGACGATTGCGCCTCCTCCCCCTCCTGTCCACTCCCGCTCGGTTCCTTGGGCTCTTTCCTGGGTCCAGTCCTATCGCCTGGTCTTCCCTTAGTCTCCGTTCGCCTTCGATTGTAGCCTCCTTAAAGAATTCAGCGGTAATCATAGAGCGTAGTACGCAATACGTAAATATCGGGGTGGACACAGAGCCTATACCGAGTGCTGGGAAGAAGAATAGTAGATGATCAGTCGGCGGCGAGAGAAGGGCTCATCGCTAACCCCAACTCGGTAGTAGCCTCGACTTCGGGCTTCCACCGCACCAACCAGTTGTACGGAGGCCGAACCTCCACATCCACGACCTTCTTCTTGCTGATCACGAACCTGACGAAGACGGCCTCGAGTATCGCTCTCCGGTCCTCTTCTGCAGCCTTCGCCCAAAGCTCGGGTAGCTGGTTAGCCACCTGTAGAGCCTCCTCGAGGTCATCCTCCCCCCTCTCAACCAGCGTATTCACCTGCTCGAGCCGCTTCACGATCTTCGCCAGCTCAACATCAAGACTGGCCCGCTTCCCCAGGAATTCTTCCTTGGTGATCTCCCCATCCAGCCTCACGTCCAGGAGTGCATCGGCCTTGGCCTTCACGTGGGCGATGCGTGTTTGGAGTACGTGTACCTCTGCCACAAGCACATGACGGTCTTTCTGGAGCAACGCTCGGAGCTCGTCCCGGACTAACGTGAGGTCTTCGTCGCTCACCCACATACTCGGGAGGATTTCCTTCTCGATCTCCGCGATCACAGCATCCAATCGAGGACCCATCTGCCCGCACCCCTCGTACTTCTTGTTCGCGCTCGACATACACCTCAAATAGGCGTTCCTCCCACCATCATGAAACTCGGCCGTCATCGCCAGTCCACAGGCACACTTCACCATTCCTCGCAACAGGTGCCTGTGGCGCTGAGTCCGGTACGATGCCTTGCCTCGGGTCGCCAAATGCAGCTGTACCCGCTCCCAGGTGTCCTCATCGACAAGCGGCTCATGAACGCCTTTGGTCTGGACGTCGAAGCCCGCGCTCTCGACCTGTCCTTTGTAGAAAGGGTTCCGAAGCAGATCGAGCATCCGCTGTCCCGTAAACTGCTTGCCCGTCCGGGTCAGCAAGCCCATCTCCTCGGCCAAGTCAGACAGCTCAGGCATCGATTGCCGTCCAGTAGCTGCCTCCTCGAACAGCCTGACGACCAACGGAGCAGTCTCAGGGTCCGGGTCAACCCAGGTCCTCACCTTCTTCTCGTTCTCAGTGGCCTTCCTGTTGACATACCCAAGCGGAGCCTTCCACGGCCACTCCCCTTGCAGGAGCTTCTGCTTCATCGCCGCCTTCACGAACTCGGCCCGCTGCCTATTCTCAAACTCGGCGAACGTCTGGAGGATCCGCTTGTTCAACCAGCCCGTAGAGGTTGTCGCGTCGATGGGCTCGGTAGCGGATACGAGGTCAATGCCCTTCTTGTTGAGCTCACGTTCATACCAAACGGCATCGACGTCATTCCTAGCAAACCGCGAGTACTTGTAGACAATGACGCGGTCGAACAGCTTGGAGCGGGCATCCAGAATTAGGCTTTGGAACTTTTCCCGCTTGTCCGACTTTCCGCTCGCGACATCAATGTATTCCTCACAGGTCACCCATCCCGCTTGAGCCACATAAGAGCGGCATGTGTCGAGTTGAAAGGGTATGGACAAGTCCTTATGCCCCTGCTCCTCGGTGGAGACCCGAACGTATATGGCAGCTTGGATAGCCATTTAAACCTGTGACTCACGTCCCTTCGGCTAGGTCGGGCGATCGTAGGTCGTCGTTTCACCCGCGCTGACCCTTTACACAAGATTGATCCTCGTCGCCCTTGAGTGCCATTCGCTGGGCGATCCGCCAAAGCCGGAGCAGCGTCTCGGCCGCCTGCCGGACGTCGTCGGGAAGGCGCGAAGGTTCTTGCCTATCTGACTCATTCGTCGCCGACACGTTTGACGGGTCAAGTAGACTCCGTTCCAGTGGCCTATGACGCCGTTGCGCAATAACAGTGCTACTGTTATTAGGCCCTATACAATGACAGTGTTTTGGTGGCATAAGGCAATTTGTTGTGAGGTCATGGGGCTATGGGTCACCGCGAGACCGGAGCCTGCTCCCCCCTACCCCAGCTTCAGGAACTGACGGCGCTCGCGGACCTCAGCCCAAAATCCGTCCATTTCCTCTAGAAGAATCCTGCGATAGCCCCTTTCGTTAGGCAAAGTCAGTAGTGAGGCCAATATCGCGATTACCGCCACCCGCCCGAGAGGAAGGCCACAGATATCGGCGATCTCGGCCAGCTGCCCCCGAACGCTTAGATCAATAGCCAGGGTCGTCCGGCACGTCTCTGAGTACCTGAAATCGTACGGATGCACCTGATCGAGCTTGTTCAGTGCCCGCTGCTCCCCCCGGTTCATGGCCCGTTCCCAGGCCTCTGCGTGGGCTTCAGTGAGCTTTCTCATCTCAAGGTCAGCGGCCAATATGGCAGCGCCGTGCGTCGAAGACCGTCGGGCCAGTTCCGAGAATGACTTGCTGTACCCCCTCGCTATGTCCCGGAGAATGGCCCGAAAGCCCGACGGAGCTGTTCTGATCCCGACCTGGCCCGGATCCTTGGTTTCGTCTCTCGCGAACTCCGAGTTCCCAAGGACCGCTTCCAGTCCGAGATCTGCCAAAGTATCCTCGTCTAGAGCCCAGCCATCCTCGCCGTCCGGCGGAATGCCAGGTCGTTTTTTTTCATTCCTGCTCATCTGTTACTCCTTCGCTCCTAGGCCCCTACTTAGTGCCCTAGCCGGCAGCAGTATTCGCGTTTGAATGGCTTCATGGGCCCTGCGGGGACCTCGCTTCTTGCGACCTTTGCGGCGTGTTCAAGATATTGTTGGAACCGGATTACCACTTCGGCAAAGAACCTTCGGTAGTAGTGGGGAACGCACCGAGTCGACTGTGCCAGGCCTGCCATTACAGCTGCGACCTGGATAGTCCGGCACGGGACTTCCAACCCGTAATGGAGGGCCTGCAGCATCGACCCGACCCAGTAATAGTTCCTGATCTGAACCCCATCGACCGTACGAAAGCCCCCGAACTTTTCTTGAAAGACCTGGTACTCATCCAGCGGACTCATACCAGGCATGATCATCGACAGGGGCGAGCAGTCTGCCAACGGAATCAGCCTAGCCAGCACCTTGACGCCTGCTCTGGACACGTAAGCGCACGCATCTTCGTTGGTTTTAAGTCCGCCAAAGCTCCTTACTGCCTCCAAGCCGTTGACAATGGGGGCGCAAACAGCGTCGAGGGTGAGGTCGTCCAGAAAGAGCGGATGGCCCTGTTCCCTTGCCGACTCAGCATCTTCTGTGTCCCCTTGAACTATCTACCCTTCGAGCGATAGACCACTGAACATCGGGGTCCGTCGAATGCCCTGCTGCAGCTCCTTATCAACTCGGTGTATTGATACCCCTGGGTCTACCGAACCCAACGATTCGTCTATAGAACCGGGCGGCGGTAATGAGCTCTCGTGTAACTTGATCCACCAGCTCTCCGTGGTCTTGGTCTTCATCCGTTCACCTCCCGAAAAGATGCCGAGCGAAAGTTAGTCCCTACTTGGCAGCTCCCAAACCGTGTCCTTACCGATCTTCGACTTGCGCACTCCAAGAAACTTTGCAGCACGGCCAAGGGCTGCACCGCTAATCCCTTCTGAGAGCGCCATCTGACGGATAGTGGGTGTCGGTACGGGTCCGGAACCAAGTAGCTCCTCTAAAGCGTCCATGGCGGCTAGCACCCCCGGCCGGAATCTAGGGGCTATGTCGGCCAACGTCTTGGTGTGCTTGACCTCATCACGATCAGCGAGGGCCCAACCACCTCCCGGTCTTTTGTCATCTTCAAGTTCCCATCCGCCTTTGCGTCTTGACTTACGTGGCATCACCGACCTCCTTCGGGCCGTGTATTCTTGTCTGCCTCCTTTGAGGGCATGTTGGCGACCAACGAAGAATCTTCGTGCTCCAAGCTGAATTCCCTACTTCAAAGCGCACCTCCTTCTCTTCATGTGTGGTGTAGTTTTCCTGACGACCATTCACAAGTAACATAGGCAGACCGGGTCGTTGCTAGACCGATGAACCCAGACGAACCTGGTCAAAGGACTTCTGACCTTGAGACCTTGGACTGAACAGGAGAAGCAGCAGCTTCGGCGGCAGACAATTGACCCGAGTAAGAGCTCGCCCGAGAAGCTAACGCACCTCGTATCGCACTTCCGTGCGTCTGGCACCGTTTGGGGGGTGACCGAAGGCCGACGTGAGCCACACGTATCTAAAGAGCTTGCAAAGAAGGTTCAGCGCTTCACCGCCGAAGGCGAGTTAGACTGGGTGCTGAGCAGAGGTAGGCGGTCATCTGTTGGTATAAAGTCCCCGACGGAAGTACCCCGGGATATCCTACGAGACATTGATAACCTGGCTGATACCATCCACCGGCACCTTGAGGTACCGAAGCCCGACACGCCATTGCTGAGCTACGAAAAAGAAAGTGCCAGACAGGAGGAGGCGGAGATCGCCAGCGACTTGGAGAGAGGTAGAGGAAGTAGCTACTTGCGCCTGTTCATGACAAGCAACCAGACGCCGTGGTGGAGATCGGACGGCGAGGTTGAAGTAACACTGAATCTGACTCTGAAGGAGCACGCATTGCTGGAGCGCTTACTCGAGCTGCCTCAAAGCCAAGATCTCAAGACGGCCCTTTCGCTTTGGTTAGACGCATGCCTCAAGTACCTGCAATTTGCGAGAGGCAAGGCACGGGGTGAAAAGATGGAGGCAGCGTACTCAGCGGCCATCGATGCATCCGAGCGAGCGCGGATCAGCCTGCGGCGAACGGTGGAAGCTATTCGATGGGGAGTGTCGGTTTGAACATCCACCCGGCGACCAAGGTCGTTGCGCGCAACTAGGGCCGTCTGCCGAAGAGTTCAGCGACCGAAACATCTAGAGCCTCAGCAACGGCGACCAAGACTTGAAGGCTAGGATTACCTTGTCGTCGCTCCAACATCCCCACGTAGGTCCGGTCCACCCCAGCCTGGTCCGCCAATGCCTCCTGTGACAAGCCCCTAGCCTTCCGCAACTCCCGTATCCGAGCTGCGATCACGCCCCTGGCCGCTTTGAACTCTTTGCTCTCCAGTCGTGCCATTTGACCGGAAAGCTACGGCGCAGTAGAGTCACAGTCTACGGAATATATTCATCATATGGGACTTGACTCATGTCTGAAGTGGGTGAAGAGATCGTAGGAACCTGGCTCCGCTACTGCCGCGGCTGCGACTTCGTGGACTACAACGTTGGCGTTCGGGATGGCCAGGGCGAAATCGACGTGATTGGCATCAACCTCGTGGAGAAAGAGGCCTACGTGTGCGAGGTCGCCACCCATATTCACGGCCTGGGATACAAGAACGTCGAGCAGACGATCCTCAACAAGTTCATTCGCGCAAACGACTATGCCAACACTGCGCTCTGGGGCATGCCAGTCACCTACATGTTCTGGGCCCCGGTAGTCAGGCGCGGGGATCAGATGGCTGCGTTGAAAGCAGTCCAGAGCGGGCTCTGGGAAGCCCGTAGGCTCAGGCTCGAATTGGTCATCAATCAGGCGTATGTCGACAAAATGGATGAGTTAAGGGGGCTCGCCGCGAAGCGCCGCCGTGATGTCCCGCATCAGATGTTCAGGCTCCTACAGATTGAGGAGCATGCCAAGCGGTACGCGAGCTCTCTATCTTAGATTGGATGGGTAATGCCGTACCAACTTTTGTGTTCTACTCTTCTTGCGCGGCCTCGATGCCAACTATCCTTACGTGGAACGCGTGAACGACCCCAACGACTCCGACGGCCACCGTCCCGAGCAGCTGTAACAGCCCCGCTACCTGTAAGGCTTGATGAGGCAAGGGCTCCGTTCTAATAATCAGCTGGAGCTCCCAAGCGAGGTACGAGATGCCTAGGAATGTGGCTATCCAAATATAACTGCGTAGGTATTCCAGATACCTACGGTGAGCCATTTCTAGCTGGCGTTGACTAACTGGCGTCTGCTCGTAGTACAAGATGGCGCTACGTGCACCAAAGGAGCCGCCGAGGTACATCAAACTGAAGGCGAGTCTCAATGACTCCGCTCCAGCAAGGACAATAGGTACGGACAGCAGGGCCCATACCAAAAGAGCGGGTACCGCGGTCCAAAGCCCCATTCCCGAGCAGCATTTTGCCCCTCTGTTTGCTGTGAATCTCGACTGCTAAGATCAGCGGCAACCCAACGACGACGAGACACCAGGCTACGATCTGAGCAACAAGTATGGGTACGAGTGGACTTAGCGTAATCCAAGCATTTGGGGATGTGATGAAGTGGAGCGGCCATGCGAATGCTGAACTTCCCAGTATCCACATTATGCCCACCACAAACACAGCGTCATCAACAGGGCCGAACCCTGTTCTGAGCATTCGACGCAACGAAGTCACTGTCTGGCTAGGCCTGTGTAGGTTGATGCGTTCCATCCCTGGATCCCAAGTATCCGAGCCGGAGCAAAACTATGCGACTCCTTGTCAGTACAGTAGACTCTCCGCATGGATCGCCCGGACAAGGGGGCAAGAAACATTGCGGGCAACAAGGGAATACTAGCTTCAGAAGTCTCGTCAGCCTGGCGGTTGGCGATCGCCGACGCCGATAGTGCTACCTCGTTAAGTTAGCCCACGACTCGCCTCCACCAATCGGCCACGATGCTGTAGGCCGAGGTATCCTGTTGAAGTTGAACGAAGTTGTTTCCAAGCCTCGGTCGGTACAGCTCTATACCTTCAGTCGTACGCCGAGGCAGGGGATCGATACCGCGCTTTTGACATTCTTCGAGATTGAATCTGATAATCCCTGTTGGTCTCTTTGCGTGCTTGTCGCTCGCCTCGATTCGTTTCTCGAACGCCTTTGTCGTCAATTCCCACATTGTTGCGTATCGATCAATATCCTCTAGTTCGAGAGGCCTCGCTACTTCTTCGACACGGCCAGCGGCCACCAGGTGTTGGGCGTTGTGGTAACTTCCGGCGGTACCGCCGAAGTGCAGCGCTACCCTATCTCCTTGGAGTAGAGACTTGTGTGCCTCACTGAACCGCCTGGGGAATAGCATATCTACTCCGGTGCGCAGCAATTCCCCTACACGCTCCTCAAGGTATTCAGTGTGGTCGGCCGTGCAAAGTAGAGTCCCAGGAAGTGGTGTAAGAAGAGGAGGGGGTCTGGAGTAAGAGAGACCACCGCGTCATCCTTAGCGGGCAAAACAGAAGCTCGAGAAAGGAGGACAACGGTGGTCAAGGAAAGGATGGACCTGCTGGAGTTGTTGCGCAAGGGGGGAATGGACGGTGACGTGGACTTCCTACGGGAGGCTCTGAGAGTGCTGGTAGAGGGGATCATGGATGCGGAGGTGTCTGCGAGGACCGGTGCTGAGTATGGAGAACGCAGCCCTGAGCGGGTGACCCAGCGCAACGGGTATCGGTCCCGGGCGTTCGAGAGGGGAGCTACTTCCCGAGCCTGCTGGAGCCACGGCGTCGCAGCGAGCGAGCTCTGCTGGCGGTGATCCAGCAGGCCTATGTGGAAGGTGTATCGACAAGGCGGGTGGACGACCTGGTCAAGGCCCTGGGGTGCGAGGGTATCTCCAAGAGCCAGGTGTCGCGTATCTGTCAGGAGCTGGACGTGGTGGTGGATGGCTTCCTGGGCCGTCCGCTGGACGGCGGACCATATCCCTACCTGTGGCTGGACGGACTAACCCAGAAGGTCAGAGAGGACGGCAGGATCGTCAACGTCAGCGTGGTGGTGGCAACGGCGGTCAATGGCGAGGGCAAGCGGGAGATCATTGGGATGGACGTGGGTACCAGCGAAGACGGCGCCTTCTGGCTGGCCTTTCTGCGCTCACTGTCCGCCAGGGGTCTGAGCGGGGTGGATCTGGTGGTATCGGATGCGCATCAGGGACTCAGGGATGCCATCGCGACTGTCTTCGGTGGGGCCAGCTGGCAACGGTGCCGCACCCACTTCATGACCAACCTGCTCACTCGGGTCCCCAGGCGCGCTCAGCCCTGGGTGGCCAACATGGTCCGCACCATCTACCAGCAGCCGTCCCCTCAGGAGGTCCACGCACAGCTCGAGCGGGTGATCGCCCAGCTACAGGACCCGTTCCCTCAGGTGGCCTCTCTACTGGACGAGGCTGGTGCGGACGTCCTGGCCTTCTCCAGCTTCCCTGTCCCCCACTGGAAGAAGATCTGGTCCAACAACCCCCTGGAGCGCCTCAACAAGGAGATACGGCGTCGCACCGATGTCGTGGGCATCTTCCCTAACCGACCAGCCGTGCGTCGCCTGGTTGGCGCCGTCCTCGCTGAACAGCACGACGAATGGGCCGTCGGCCGTCTATACACGACACCCGCGGTCTACAGCATCGACGAAGCTCTACCCGAGGCGGATCTAGCGAAGGCAGTGACATAGACCGCGATCAACAGGATGACGTACTCTTACACCACTTGACGGGACGTGACCCCCTGTATAGCTCCTCACTCTTGCGGAGCTCCTGCTTCGCCGCCTCGGAGTCGGTAACATCTATCGAGATCCCCCCGACCAAACGCGTAACCCCATCCTCGCCAGCGATGGGGAACTTTGTGACCAACGCCACGCCACCATCTAACCCTTCTATCGGTTCCAGGGTTTGAAGACTGTGTCCCGTTTCCAAAACGATCCTGTCATTTCTCTTGTACTGTTCGGCGATTTCCGGTGAGAACAGTTGCTCATCTGTCAGACCTTCGCAGCGAGCTTTCTCCCATCCGAACGCAGCTGCACCCGCATTCACATATAGGTAAGTGCCGTCGGAATCCTTAAGGAACGCCGACCCTGGTAGGTGGTTCAGGAACGCGTTGAATCTCTCCTGACTTTGCGTTAGAGCCGCCTCAGCCAGCTTGCGCTCGGTTATGTCCCTAGAGACACCCACTAAGCCAGTCACGTGGCCATCCTCGTCCCTGAGGGGGACCTTCCGCGAGAAGTGGGTCCAGGTGACGCTGTCAGTCGGCACGCGGAGTTCCGTTTCTACCGGCATCCCGGTACTTAGTACCTTCTCGTCAGCATCCATGATTCGGGCTGCCACCGGTGCCGGGAATAGTTCTGGAGTAGTCCTGCCACAGATCCCTTCCCTACTCAACGACGTGTCCGAGTTCAAGATACGCACGCGACGTTCAAATTCTGAGTTCACCATCACGTATCGGCCGGCAGCATCCTTCGTATATATTGAGTCGCCAGCGTTATCGACTACCACCCTGTATAGCTCCTCACTCTTGCGAAGCTCCTCTTCCGCTTTCCTACGCTCAGTGATGTCTCTCGAAATACTTTGTAGACCTACTACTTCGCCGGACTGGTCTCGAATAGGCAGCTTTCGAGTGACGTATATTCGAAGACCGAGACTAGTTGGTATTTCCTGCTCCGTTTCGATCACCGTGCCTGATGTCAAGACCCGCTGGTCGGCCTTGTGAATGTCGATCCCCGCCTGACCGGGGAATAACTCAGCAGAAGTCTTACCGTAGATCTCTTCCTTGGACCCACCCAACAGGAACTCCATCTGCGAGTTCACCATGGTGAACCGGCCTTCGCGATCCTTCAGACCTATTGGATCGTCCGCGTTCTCAACGAGCATCCTGTAGCGTTCCTCGCTCTCCCTTAATGCCTCCCGGGTTTTCGTGCTCTCGGCGGCCGCCGCCCTCACCCCGACTTTCAGGTCCTTAAGCCGCTCTATGGCGGCAGCAACCAGGGCACCTACTGAGAGTACGCGAAGTGTTCCTTTCACCATGATCCCTTTCTCACCTTCGTATCGAGGAGCCCGTTGGCGCCCACCAGGTAGCCTCACGATTTCGTAGAGGGTAGTTCAATGTGGAAGACCGAGCCGTGACCCTCGATGCTCTCGGCCCATAGCCGCCCGTGATACTTCCGAACGATGTCGTAGGATATGCTTAGTCCCAATCCCGTCCCCATGCCCACCTCTCTCGTAGTGAAGAACGGTTCGAACACCTTATCCAAAATGTCTCTCGGAATGCCTGGCCCATCGTCGGTGATTGAGACTCTCACTGTGTTACCGGAGCTTGTCCCCTCGATGTTGATATGGCCACTCCCTTGGGTAGCCACAAGTGCCTCCCCGGCATTGCTCACAATGTTCAAGAGCACCTCCACCAGCTGATCATTGTCTCCTAGGACAAGGGGAAGGTCTCGGGGTAGTTGCGTGCATACTTCAATCTGGCTAGTGCTGAGGTCGTACGACTTCAGTTCAAGTACGCGATTGACCACCTCGCATAAATTAACAGGTCGTACGTCGAATTCCCGCTCTCGGGCAAGTGAGAGCATGTTCTGCACCACGCGCGCTGCCCGCTGCCCGTCTTCATATATCTTCTGGACGTCGTCCCTTACGTCCTGCGGCAGATCCCTGAACAACAGCAGCTGCGCGAAGCCGAGTATGTTGTTAAGAGGGTTGTTGATCTCGTGGGCCACACCAGCGGCCAGCTCTCCGATGGAAGCGAGGCGGGAGGCCCGTTGTAAAGCCTGCTGTTGATGTCGCTGCTCGGTGACATCCCTTAGTGACGCCAAATACGCTCGATCCTGGTCCCACTCAGCCTCCACGACCCTCATTTCTACGATCGCCGCTGGTCCCGGCCGGCGAATGTCGAGTTCAGTTACGTTACCAGGCACTAACGGGAAGCCGAAAGCCTCCCCGACTAGGTCTTCGGCTTTCCTGGCAAGGACAGCCTCCGCCGCCGGATTCACAAAACGGACGGCACCTTCTGCGTCCACGATTACGATGCCATCGCCGTTCTCCTCAAAGATCCGACGGAATCGAAGTTCAGCGGACTTTAGCTGCTCCAACTGGTGATTCAGGCGAGCGGTCAATCGGTGGCGTTCGATCGAAAAGCGAATGGAGCGCTCTAGTAGAGCTGTCGTGAGTTGTCCTTTCACCAGATAGTCTTGGGCTCCGCTCTCAACTAGTCTGGAGCCCAGGTCTTCGTCCTGCAGGCCCGTCAAGACGATGATCGGGACGGTTGGAGCATGGCCGTAAGTTTCCAGGAACGTATCGGCTCCCTGACTATCCGGGAGACCGAGGTCCAGCAGGATCACTTCAAAAGCCCCATCGGTCAGGTGCTCAAGGCCTGCCTCCAGACGATCGGCACGCCGCACGTCAAAGCGGCTGGCTCTCGCTTCAGAGAGTAGCTCCTTGAGGATCAAGACCTCCTCGGGGTCGTCCTCAATCACCAGCACCGAAATTGAGGTTTCTGCGCTTCGTCTTAGCATGCGGCTTGATCTGATGCTTCTGCCCTGATGTCCGGGTCTATCCGCCGGTCCGCTCAAGTGGTCGTCTTCGTCGCTGACCAACGGGACTCCCAGGGCAGAGTTTGCCAGCTCACGCCCCAAGTCGTTCGGTGGGTAGCTCAACGATCTCGACCCAATACGTTCCCAATGCCTCGACCACTTCGATCAGCGACCGGAGCGTGAGCCGCTTGCTGATATAGCCGCTCGCACCCAGGTCGTAGCTGCGGAAGACGTCCTCTTCTGCTTTGGAAGTCGTAAGGATCACGACTGGGATCCTTCGAAGGTCAGGATCGGTCTTGATCTCGTGCAGCGCTTCCCGCCCATCCTTCTTCGGCATGTTTAGATCGAGCAGAATGAGTCCCGGCCTTGGTGAATCGCTCGGATCTCCAAACCTGCCGCGCCGGTAGAGGTAGTCCATTAGCTCCTCGCCATCGACAACGAAACGCAAGTCGTTAGCGATTCGCGACTCATCCCAGGCCTCCCTCGTCAGCATGCGATCTTCCTCATCGTCCTCGGCCATCAAGACAGTGACCGTCTGGCTAGACTTGTTCATCGAGCTTCACTCTCCTCACGCTGTCTAACTGGTAACGTGGCTATAAAGGTCGCCCCTCTCCCCGGGCTGCTTCGTGCGGTAATGGTTCCATGATGGCGCTGGACGATCTTCTCGCAAAGTGCGAGCCCTATGCCCGTGCCCGAATACGATGAGCGATCGTGCAGTCTCTGGAATATGCCAAAGATGCGATCGGCGTGTTTCTCATCGAACCCGATTCCGTTGTCCTGTACCCTTATCTGGCAGAACTTTTCAGCGGCCGAAGCGACCGAGCCGTCGGCGGGACCGTCGACCTGTTCGGTGGCGACTTCCACCACTGGGGGCTCACCGTCGCGATGGAACTTCAGTCCGTTTTCGATGAGGTTCTGTAGCAGCTGGCGCATTTGGGTGGGTTCAGCTTCGACAAGAAGGGACACGCCCTCCACCGACACCTGTCCCTGCTCACGTTCGACCATGATCTCCAGGTCGGAAACCACCTCTTGAGCAACCTGGTTAATGTCCACCGCTACAAAGGGATGCGCCTTGGTAGTGACTCTTGCAACGCTCAGCAGATCCTCGATCAGTTTCATACCCCTTTCAGCGGCGTGTTGCATACGATCGAGATAGTCACGGCCCTTGTCGTCAAGCGCTTCGTAGTGTCTAGACTTCAACCGGTCCCCGAACGTCTGGATCTTGCGAAATGGCTCCTGCAAGTCGTGGGATGCCGCATAACCAAACCGCTCCAGCTCAGCATTAGAACGTGCGAGCTCGGTCTGTGCCAGTTCGCGTTCGGCTTCTGCGCGTTCGAGCGCTGTGATGTTCTCGTAGAGGAGGCCTACACAGTTCCCTTTGATTGGTACCAGATTCATCGAGAAAATCCTGTCCGAAACTCGCGCGTCTTCGTATCTCAGCCTGCCGTAATCCTGGGGTCGGCCCGTTCGAACCACATCCCCCAAAGCGCGCACGAAATCCGGTGGGTTCCCGGGAAACGCGTCGTCCATCGACCTCCCCACGAGCGCCTCTACTGCGGTCCCACTCGCCAAATTTGCAGCAGGATTGGCGAAAATTAGGCGGAACGCACGAGGGTCTGTGAGGTCTTCACGCCTGTAGATGATTACGCCCATTGGTATCTTTTCAAGGATGTCCTTGAACATGTCTAGGTCTGGATGCTCGTACATGGGCGCTTGTATATTCGTCTCCCGTTGCTGCAATTTATTCACCCTGGAAGCTCGCCGAAAAGAACCAAGCCGAATCGGCTCTCAAATCCCTAAGTGGTTCCGATAAGAAGGCCCGGCCTTTGCGCCCCTCCTCTCCGGATTCATTGGTGAACCTTCACGATACACTTCGAATGTCAGGGGCATAGCTGGATTCTTGTAAGAATCGTGTAAAGTGTAGGGTGGCGGAAATCCGGCGTAGGACGGATCCTGGGAGGACGCAAGAGCAGAGGCTTGGGCCAGTTGCGAGGAGTCGAGGAGGACCGAGGACTACGGGGAAAACGGACAGCGCTTTCGATTTACGGCAGCGGGGCCGCGCGCCTCAACTTGACCATTAGACGGAAGGCGATCCGATTGGCGACGGGAATAGGACCCACCCTCGTAGATCGCTAGAGGTTATACGTCGTGCTTTGAACGAGCGTAGCTGCCTACGAAAAGGGGGTCGTGCACGTTAGGGGAACCGCGGCTATAGGAATGAAATCGAGTTACGTTGGGACCAAAGTCCTGGTGGTGGACGATGAAGAGAATGCTCGAGTGTTGATGTGCCGCATTCTGGAATCAGCAGACTACGAGGTGCGTGTCGCAGCGGATGGCCCGGAGGCCCTCGCGATCTTATTCAACTGGCGGCCAGACTTGGTGGTCCTAGATATCGCGATGCCCAAGATGAGCGGTTGGCAAGTACTCCAACGCATCCGCCAGCTAACCACCACCCCCGTTATCCTGCTCTCAGCACTAAGCCAAGAGCAGGAAAAGGTCCGAGGGTTGCGAAGCGGAGCCGATGACTACGTCGCAAAGCCTTTTGGGAAGCACGAGCTTTTGGCTCGAGTAGAAGCAGTGCTTCGAAGGGCCCAGAAACCGGACGAATCGGAAGCAGTCTTCCAAGACTCGGTGCTCAGCTTGGACCTCGAGCGCCACCGGGTTCACGTTAGGGGCTCCCCTGTTGATCTTTCCCCACTCGAGTTCCGAGTGCTCGCGGCCTTGATTCAGAATGCCGATGCAGTTTTATCGCAGTCGAGGTTGTTGGAGCTATGCTGGATGGATAGGATCGCAGGCCCTACCAACGTGCGCATGTGCATTGCAGCATTGCGCCGGAAGATTGAGGCTGATCCCAAACAGCCTGAACTCATAGAAACCGTACGTGAATTCGGGTATCGGTATAAGCTTACAGGCCCAGCCGCAGATTGAACTTCAGCGGCAGGGCCTGGCGAGAACAGCGTTCGACTCTCGTGTTTTCAGCAATCAGCGGGCCGGGATAGTGGAGACCAGCCCCCGTCTCATGGCCTAGCCAACGTCAGTCGGGCCACTTTGGTCACGGATCACTCAACAGACTCCGAGGAACGTAATGCCGCAAACAAGGTGGGTCAGAGATCGACGCCTTGACGCTGGTCATGCCGGGTCTAAAGGCCCCACTTGCGACCAGCAGCCCAGGTAAGCGGTAAGGTGTGAAGTACCCGTAACGTTCCAAAAAGGGGGATCGCGGCGCCACTACTGAAACACCCTCTGTCACGGGTGTTCTGAAAGGAAAATCATTCTAAGTCTTGCGACTTTTGTAATTGTGTCATGCACACCCGGGGGGTAGTGGGGCCACTTCTGGAGGTCTTTCCGTCTATCTCGAATTCACACTCGCCATGCAGGACGTAGATGGCCTACTCTAGGTCAAGGTGCACATGCCTCGGTGGACACAGTCAGCAACAGACCGGAGCCCACACACTTTCGCCTTCTTCAGGGCAACCCTGGCCGCCGGCCCATCAACGAAAACGAGCCGAAGCCGCGGGTACCAAGAAGGGCCCCGCCACCCCCGGCGTTTCTGGGCACAGAGGCCAAAGCCGAGTGGCGTCGCGTAATCAGGGAGCTTCTCGACCTGGGCCTGTACACGGCATTGGACCGCTCAGCACTGGCGGCCTATTGCCAGGCGTGGGACCAGTGGCTGAAGGCGGAGGCGGTGCTGGCTCGCGCGGGAAGGCTCGTTAAGACCCCGACAGGCTACGACCGGCCGAGTCCCTTCGTGGCCATCGCGTCTAACGCGATGAAGCACCTGAAGGCGTTTCTAATCGAGTTCGGCATGACGCCGGCCTCGCGATCGCGAGTCTATGGCCACACATCGGTCGACGATCGAGAGATGGAGGACTTTCTGTTCGGAAACCGCGGCCGCAGGCCTCCGAAGGACTGAGACATACCGCCGATCGTGCGCTCACCGTGTGTATACATGCGCAGGGATCCTCCCCCCGTGTATACACGCCGGATCTGATCTGTATACACGCTGAGGAGTTGAGGGAGTTGTCAGTGGCCACAGAGATCTTGTGTAACGACATACTCACTCCTACTACTCCTGGACCAAAGAGTTCATGAAGGCCGGCAAGGAGAGGCTTGCCCGTGATGCGGTGCGGGGCGCCACTCAGCAAGAGGTACAACAGCTCAAGCTGGAGAACGGAGGGATTAAGCGGCTGGTGGCCGATCTACCACCGGGGGTGTACCGTCTCGAAAAAGCGGCCATCTCGATGCCCCACGACGTCAGGACCACCGAGGACTTGAGGACCATGTAGGAGGCGGTAAGCCGGCGAAGGGCAAAAGGGCCCTTCCTAAGAGGGCTGGTGTGCCCCAAGGGCTCTGGTAGGAAATTGGAAGAGGTTGCCGATGGCCTAGGAGGTTCCTCCAGAGGGAGAACCCCAGGTGCTAATGACGTGGGGTGACTAGGACGATAGCTCCCACTGCGCCGCCTTGGATTTGAACCTGTTCGGAGATTTATCGGCTATCCTCTCAAGCCTGGCCTCCAGTTTTTCCTGGCGCTTCTGGACGAGGTCTCCAAACCGGCGCTACGAGATCTTGTCAGCGCTCTGACGACCACCAGGATCTCTACCAGTTCTTCGCTCGACTCCAGGCTGGCCACGACCTGGATGATGTTGGGGCCTTCTTCTAGTAGCACAGGCACGCTGAACCTAGCTTCTTCGTCGACGTTCAGCGAACTCGAACCCGACGCTAACCACCGCATCAATGCGCGTTCTGCCTGTGACCGTGAAAGTGGGTTCGGCGACGATCGACTCTACGGATTCCGGCTCTTCGATTTGCATGAAAAACTCGCCTGTGGCCTCAGGCGTAGCGATAGGCGTTGGTGTCGGAGTCGACGTGGCCGTAGGTGTAGCGGCGGGGACCGGCGTTTCAGTCGGCAAAGATATCGCGGTGGGCGTAGGAGTGGTCGTAGGGATAGAGGCTACGGTTGGGATAGCCGCAGGGGTTGCGGGAGGTAACGGACCGGAGGTAGGTATTTACGTCGCCGTCGCCATAGAGCGGGGAGTCGACGTGGCTACCGGCGCCGGAGTCGGACCTGGTGCTTCGCCACCGCAAGCTGCCAGTAGAACGCTGAATCCAACCAATAGCATCACAATTAACCGGCCTATGAGATGCATCGCCATCGCTTGCTCTCCGCTCGGGTTCATGTCCCAAAACGCTGGCGAGTTACTCTAGCAGTGCCCAACGTGGAGTGACATGCAGTCCACATGGTACGGGCAAAACCATTACCGGTGTGTTACGGACCCTCGGAAGCTGCGGTACAGAGGTAGCTATCGCTGCCCGTTGGTAGTCAAAAGGAAACCCTTTCAGAGCGCGGCGCTCAATGGTGCTGCCAGTTAACGGTTGGGCTTGGCAGATCAACGAGCTGGCTATCGGTAAGGTCTGTGTTACGTCAACCGCCAGATTCTTGCAACGGTCTGGACGCTTCAAAAAGGGGTATCCAGTGAACGACAGCGATTGCCATTCTACCCGCCCAAATCAGGCGACCAGCTGTAAATCTTCGCAAGGGTGCCGCCCATGAGTGCGGAGCGCTCTGAATCCGAGAGATGGTGCGTGACCCGGAACGTCTCAACGCCCTGCTCGTAGGTCAACAGCCTTATTGCCCGGGTCCAGTCGGTACCCCACAAGCACCGGTCGAAGCCGAACGCATCGAATACCTTGCCCAGAGGCTCCCAGATGTCCGGGTACGGGAATGGCTGATGGGACAGAGTACAGGCCCCGGAAATCTTGATGGCTACGTTGTCAAGTTCCGCTAGCGAAAGCACGTTGGCCAAATCTGCGAACGGTTCTGGCGGCGTTGGCGGCTCGAATGGCTGGACCAGCCCTACATGATCGACCACCACCTGGGTTTCTGGATGGCGGCGGGCCAGCTCACGTAGGAGTGCCAGCTTGCCCGAACACATAACGTTCACCGGAATACCAGCGTGGCCACCGGCGGCGAATATGCGATCGAGGCCCGGGTCGTCGGCTTCGAATGGCTGGGCCGTGAGCATCACGCGGGCTCCGACCACACCCTTTGTTCTAGCCCAATCGGCGATCTCGTCAGAGACCGATTCCGACCGCGGATCAAAAGGCTTGATGAGGCCGAACCGGCCCGGATGTCTCGCGTATACCTCCAGCGCATAGCTGGCATCGTAGCGATACATACTGAACGGCGAGATCAACAAAGCCCCGTCGACGCCGACCGCGTCCATCGCCGCCACCATGTCGTCCCCGGTGACCTCATCCGGACCCACCAAGGTTCCGCTCCAGGGACGCTCAGCGCGGTTTCGCTCGTAGGCATGTACTTGTGAGTCGATAGTAGGAGTTTGAGTTGCCATCGTGCCTACCCCCTTTTTGGCCTGTCCTCGGTTGCCCATGCCTTGATCAAGTGATGAGCGATAGCAATCGAGCCGGGCACAGCCAGATTGTCACTCTTGCCTTCCAGGGCTAGTAGGACCTCGTCCTGGCGGAACCAACGCACGTCCGCCATTTCCTCATCATCGATTCGGATGTCGGTCGTCACCGCGTCGGCATGACAACCCATCATCAGAGACGATGGGAAGGGCCAGGGCTGGGACGAGTGGTAACGAATATTTTCTACGCTGATGCCCGCCTCCTCCATGACTTCTCCGGCTACGGCCTCCTCAATCGATTCCCCTTGATCGACGAATCCGGCCAGCGCCGAATACATTTTCATCTTTGAGAGACGGCCACGGGACTGACCTAGCAGGCATCGATCCCGATCTGACACGACGGTGATTACTACAGGATCAGTGCGTGGGTAGTGCTCGGTATCGCATTTGGAACATTGGCGCACCTGCCCGCCGCGCTTTACAAATGTCTGGTGACCGCATATGGAGCAGAAGCCATTGCGGTTGTGCCAATTGACCTGCGCTCGGGCTTGGGCAACTATCCCAGAATCCGACCCACTGAGGGACTCAGTAGCCGTCCGTGCGTCTTCGAATCTCCAGTCCCCGCTCTTTTGTACTTCTTGTACAGCCTGACGGTCATCCGTTATGTCGATAACGAAATAGGTCTCCTGCTCCCGCAGGCCGAGAAATATAGCGCCTGTGTTGATTCCCAGCCGCGCCAGGTCATCGAAGCCGAGCCAGCCAAGACCGTGATGTGATCCATTAGCGATAAGAACATTTAGGTCCGACATCGGCAGGAATTTACTGCTGGAGTCCTTAGCTCTATCGGCTATCCATTTCTCATCACGGCGCTCGCGGTCACCTCTATCCAGTGGATTGGCCGAATAGACATGAGAGATATTCAGTCCTTTGCTGCTCATAACCTCATCCGATCAAAGACAAGATACGGTGGTGCCCAGGTTCCGATAGCCCATTCGCGATACGCCACCGCTTCGTCGGCGGCGTCGGGTAGTCGGTCGATCTGGTGCTGGATACGCTCGCTAGTCATGAGTGACTCCACACGTGATTGGGGAAAGCTTAGCACGTCGTAGTTACGGTCAAGTACACCAGCACTGTAGTTAACCCTTTGACAGAAGATCCGAAAGGGCTGCAATGATGCCATGCCTCACGAGTACGCTAGTCGTGAGAATTCCGCAGGGACCGGCGGTTCATCGGTGCCGATACTCCAACCGCCGCAACTACGAGTCAGGCCAATACCGACGAGCCCCCTTGCCAGGAAGGGCAACCGGATCCAGCTGCCGGTTCTCCTTTGTTGACTCAGAGGGTGCCGGTCGACGGGGGCCAGGCCAGAGCCCGTCGGAGGGCGCCTGCGAGGGCGGCTCGATCGGTGGCCGGCACGACAGCGGCGATGTGGCAGTCGGGGCGGACCACCCATACTTCACCTGGCTTGGTCTTGAGGAGGCCGGCCAGGCTGCTACTGGGCGTCAGGGTTCCCACCTGGACGGCCCGCACCGGCGCAAGGATTAGCCCGGCAACGAACGCCTGAACGTTCCCCTGGGCGACGTCGTCGGAAACCAGCAACAGCAGGCCGTCTCGGGCGATGTCGCGTAGGCGAGAGGCTGCTGGGCGCTCCGGGTCGGTGATTGGCGTGTCCGGCACGATTACACCGGGCAGTGGTGCGGGGATCTGTCCCCGAGCCGGTCGGCCGGGGAACGGACGGTCCGGGCTGGGGGTTGTCAGCGGAGAATCGACGTACCAGAAGGGTTCGTACATTCGCCCCGAGTCGATCTGGTTCCGGGCCTCGGGATCGCTGAGGGCCCGCTCCAGCACGGCCAGGCGACGGGCCAGTTGCGCCTCGTTCTGTGGGACGAGGAAGCGCATCGTGGTCTCGTTGACCTGAAGGTTCTCGCTGGCCGCGGCCAGGCGCTCTGTGTCGTAGGTCTGGAGTAGTTCCTCGGGAGCCCACCCTCGCAGAACGAAGGCCAGCTTCCAGGCCGCGTTCTCAGCGTCGTGAACGCCGGAGTTCAGGCCTCTGGCACCGAAGGGCGCCATGAGGTGGGCACAATCGCCGGCCAGCAATACCCGCCCCGCCTTCATGCGCTCGGCCCGGCGGTCTTGAAAGGTGTAAATCGACCTCCAGACGATGGTGTAGCTGGTATCCGGCCCGATAATGGCTCGGATCCGTTGGTCAAGCCGGCCCGAGCGCTCCTCTTGATCCAGATCGACGTCCTCGGGCACCTGCCAGTCGATGCGAAAGACCGAGCCCGGGGTGGGGTGGATCAGCACCTGTCGCCCCGGGTTCCACGACGGGTCGAAGTAAAAGCGGCGCTCGGTCTGCCAGCTCGGGAGGTGGGCCCGTATGTCGCAGATGATGAACCGGTCGCTATAGCTGTGGCCGGGGAACCCGATGCCGAGCTGTCGACGCAGGTTACCGGCGTGGGGCCCCGCTGCCATGACGGCGTAAGGGCCTTCTACCTCCACCGGGCCGTTGATAGTGCTGCAGGTGAGGCGCACGCCCGACTCGTCCTGGCTGATGGCGATGACCTCGTGCCCCCACCGCTGCTCGATAGAGGGGTTCACCGTCATCTTTTCGGCGAGAACCTCCTCGGTGCGGGACTGGGAGATGTTGACGAAGGGCGGGAACACCGAGTGCCCGGCATCGGCGAGGGTAACGCTGAACAGCTCACGGTCCTTGTAATAGGTCCGGGCGGTTGACCAGGTCACCCCTTCGTCGGCCAACTGACGACCGGCCCCTACCGCCTCCCAGACGTCCAGGACTTCCCGATGCTGACAGATGGCCTTCGAGCCGGTCAGGTCCCGTTGGGGTCGGCGATCGAGGACGATGACGGGAATGCCCCAGCGAGCCAGCAGGAGGGAGGCGGTTTCACCCACTGGGCCGTTGCCGATGACGACGACCGGAGATCCAGTGTACGGGGCGGGGCGGTTCATCTCGTCATCCTGGCCTGGCGCAGGTAGATTTCACGGGCCGCATCCGACACTCCTCGCTCCCCGGTGGGGCGGGTGCCCACGGCCGTCGGGTCGTGCTGCTCCCCGGGTCACGACCGGGAGCGTCCCGGAGGTTCGCCCGTGGCCATCCTAGTCTGGAACGTCCAGGCTGACGATGATTGCAGCGTTGGCCAAGATAGTGGAGTCGCTGCTTTGCTCGCCGCCGGGCACCTCCATCCCACCTTCCACCACATTGATGCTCTTGCGGCCGTAAGGCACCTCCAGAAGGACCTCGTTGGGATTCACCGTTTCGTGATGCGGAACAGCGATATTCACCTCCACGACCATCATCTCTGGACCATATCCGAAGACCCGTGGGAAGGCCACGCTGCTGTGACGTAGGGCATCGAAAACGGCCCGCCGTGCGGCCTTAGTGGAGTCCTTGCCGTGTAGGTCCACCCCAGATCCCAATTCCAAAAGACACCGCTGGAGCGCCATTCAATCCTCCTCTTGATAGACCGGGGCCGACTGACCCGGGTTTAACCATGTTGTCAACATGACTTATTCTATCTGGAACGCGGTCGCACGATACTGTGACCAGGATCGCGTACGGAAGAAGCCGCTCGACAAGGGCGTCGTGATCCAGCAGCGTATCATGGAAGAAGTCGACATCGACGCCGGCCAGTGAGTCCCAGTCGGCCAGTTGGGAGGCTATTTGTCAGTAGTCGTCAAGTAGGGAAACCGGATCAATTCGACGACAAGCTGATCATGGAGAGTTTCCACACCTTCGAGGCAGCTGAGGCTAGCAACTTCTCTACTGAGGCATTGGCTTTCCGCAGAGAACCCTGTAAGGACTGCACCACGGTGCGCGCGTGCCGGTTGCTAGCGCCTCTTCACGCTGATGCGGCCACGATCTTCGAGGAAGTCAAGATGCCCTTGCTGGCTAACCAGGGACGGTCTTGGTGGTTTAGTTCTGCCGACCTAGTTTTGGGACTGGGCCGATTGGAATCGACGCTAACGAGCGATGTCAAAGACTGCGGGCGAGGTGTTAGGGACTTTTCGGCCAGAGGGAATCAAAATTCTCGTGGGCAAGGGCGTCGGCGACATCCACGGGCAACTCGGCGAGCCGCAGGCGGGCCTGGGCCATCGCCTCGCCAAAATTCTCAAAGGGCAACAATCCCTGGTCTCCTGACCAGAACCCGGCTGGCCCGGAGTCCGAGCCGATAACCCCCTGCGCGAGTCTGCCATCGTTAATTGGCAGACTTTCTGAATGGACGAAATGCCCCCAATAGAGATTCCCCAGGGTTGAGAGGGGTTCATGGTACTCCAAGCCGAACCCGACGAAGTCGAGGTCGGGTCTGCCACTGATGATGCGATACAGTTTGTCGCCCAACATGCCAGACAAGTCCCGGCGCAACGCAGCCTGGAAATGCAACACCAACCCTCGCTCCTGTAAACCTCATGAATCCTCCGGATATTCTGGGCCTCCGGGTCATAACTAATATCAAACCCTCCATGTTGAAACTCAATCTCTGCCACCCCGCCGTATCGCCCGGTTTCGAGAGCCTCTGCCACGTATTCCATATCTTCCGGTGCCTCGAGATTGAACCCATAATCGAAGGCTAGAGGCTCTCCGTCCCGGGTGACCGTGAAAGGTGGTGATAGGAGAGTCCCCGGTATTTCCACCGTGGCCTGCCCAACCGTTCCCGACGGGCCCGCCACGGTGAAGAGTTGCCTGCATAGAGGCCGGGGCGTAGCCGGTGGGGGCTGGTTCAATGGGACCGGGCCGGCCAGCGCCGTGGCCAGCGTCAACGCCGACGGCACGGTGAGTCTGGTGGAGGGCTCCCCCGACATCGGCGGCAGTCGAGCCGCGATGGCAATGCACGTGGCCGAGGTGCTGGGCGTCGCCCCCGAGGAGGTGAAGCCGGCCATAGGCGACACCGATTCCATAGGCTACAGCTCCGGAGCGGGCGGAAGCGACGTGACCTTCAAGACGGGCTGGGCCTGCTACGAGGCGGCCCAAGATATAGTGCTCCAGATGGTAGACCGGGCCGCTCGCACCTGGGAGGTCGGCTCGAAGGACGTGGAGTACAGGGACGGCGCGCTGCGACACACGCGGGACACAGAGCTAAACATGACCTTCAAAGAGCTGGCGGCCCAGCTGAACGCCACCGGTGGGCCCATCGTGGGCCACGCCACGGTCAACCCCTCCGGAGTGGGCAGCGCCTTCGCCCTCCACATCGTGGACGTGGAGGTGGACCCGGAGACGGGCAAGGTGACCATTCTGCGCTACACCGCCCTCCAGGATGCGGGCAAGGCCATCCACCCCAGCTACGTTGAAGGTCAGATCCAGGGCGGGATCGTGCAGGGCATCGGCTGGGCGCTGAATGAGGAGTACCGCCTAGATGAGGAAGGCCGGATGATGAACTCCAGCTTCCTGGACTACCGGATGCCCACCGCCCTGGATCTGCCGATGATTGATACGGTGATCGTGGAGGTCCCCAACGCCGGGCATCCCTATGGCGTCCGAGGGGTGGGCGAGACACCCATCATCCCCGTCTTGGCCGCCCGTCGCCAATGCCGTATATCGCGCGGTGGGGGTGCGGCTGAACGAGCTACCCATGTCGCCCGGGGCAGTCCAGGAGGCTCTGGCGAAAAGCCGGCGCTAAATCTTCGGGCTTTACGCCAGAGCCCATCGCCATCGTCGGCTGGGTTCTAGTCCTATGTCTCGCCCGGTCCAGGGCGGTTGTCCCTGGTAACTTAATCACCCACGGCCAATTTCGGAAAGTCGTGCCGTTCCCTAACAACGTGATGAGATAACGTCCCATATCGAGCACACTCGGACGGACGCCACAGTCGAGACAGTCGAATAGGGTCTCCACATGCAGATGCTCTCTCGGTGCATCTGAGATTCGGTAAACGGACGGTTCCTCTGAACGAACCCGGCACCGATGTGGAGCGAGTAGCAAAGGTGTCAACGCCGCTCGACCCCCGGCGATTACACGACATCTCTGGGTGTCTTGTTCAGGCGCCCAAGGCGACCCTAACCAAGATGTCTCCCCCGTACGGGTAGTCGCACGAGAGGTCTCTCGGCAGAGTCGGTTAAGCGCACCCACGCACCGAGTTTCGTCGTCTAATTCGCGGTTGCGACACCTAGTAGCATGTCTTAACTTTGGTGAGAAATGCCGAAGTGGAGATTAGCGAGTAGCTATTGAAGCAAGAACCCTTCGTAGCCATTGGCCGCCACCTCCGCAAGCTTGGCCCGCATGACTGGGGCGCTCTCCGGAGTGTAGAGCAAGGCGCGTGCTTTACCGGGAATGTTCGCCCCCATATAGGAGGAGTCGGCCTTCGTCAGGAGAACTTTGGCGCCCACGTCGGCGACGTGCTTGGTCCATGCCTCTTCCGCCTGGGGGGTCGCTGAGATGCGAGTAAATCGATGCTCACGGACATAGCATATGCAGTCGCTCACCCACTCCACGAGCGGTTCTGTGGCTCTGACATAGTTGGCGATCCAGTTTACATTGATGGTGAAGAGATTCGGGAATCCGGCGCTCTGGAGGCCCATATAGGTGCGCGGACCCTCAGCAAATTTGTCCTTCATCGTCTGTCCGCCTTCGCCGCGGATATCCATCCTGGTCAACGACCCCGTCACGGTGTCATACCCCGTGGCAAAGATGATAACGTCGTGTTCGTACTCGGCGTCAGCAGTCTTGACACCTCTGGGCGTGATGCGCTCGATCGGAGCACGGCGCGCGTCAACAAGCAAGACATTATCCTGATTGTAGACCTCATAATACCCGCTCTCGCATGGGAGGCGCTTGGAACCGAACATATGGTCCTTGGGCACGAGCTTCTCCGCCACCACCGGATCCTTGACGCGCTCGCGAATCTTGTTACGGACGAACTCAGCGTAATCCTCGTTGACCTCCCCGGGGATCATTACGTCATGGAAATTGGCCAGCCATTTCCCGAAACTGGGCTTCGCCCACAGCCTCTCGTACTGTGCCAGCCGTTCTTCGGGCGAGACTTCCAGGGCCGACCGCGGGTCGAACTGGTGAATAAATGAGCCTGCGGTTTCGCTACACTTCTTGAAGATTTCCGGGTAGCTAGCCTTGATCTCGCGCTGCGTATCAGGGTCGATCGGGCCGTTCCGGAGCGGCGCACAGTAGTTCGCCGTCCGCTGGAAGACGGTCAGGTGAGCGACTTCCCTGGCGATTTCCGGGATAAGCTGGACCGCGGTGGCCCCTGTGCCTATGACCCCCACACGCTTGCCGGCCAGATCCATGCCCTCCTCAGGCCACCTGCCGGTGTGACACCAGTCTCCCTCGAAGCTCTCGAGGCCTACGAAGTCGGGTACATAATGGGCGGAAAAAACACCAACCGCCGCGATTAAAAACTGCGCCTCCGCCCGCCGGCCATCTTCAGTTTGAACCCGCCAGCGATTCTCTCGCTCGTCGTAGACGGCCGAGGCGACGCGCGCATTGAGCTGAATGTCCCGGCGCAGGTCAAACTTGTCCGCTACATAATTGAGGTAGCGCTCGTTCTCAGGTTGGCCGGAGTAATACTCCTTCCAATCCCATTCCTGCAGGAGCTCCTCCGAGAACGAATATCCGTACGTGTAACTCTCCGAGTCAAAGCGGGCGCCCGGGTAGCGATTCCAGTACCAGGTGCCGCCCACTCCGCCACCATCCTCGTAGACTCGCACCGAGAGCCCGAGCTGACGGATACGGTACAACTGATACAGCCCGGTAACCCCGGCGCCGATGATGATCACGTCAAACTGCGCGGCCTCCTCGACCTGCCCCGTGACGGCTGCCGGCGTTTGCTGTAAGGGATTTCCCATATCGTTCTGCCTCTGGGTCTCTAACGGTTCCGGTTGTAATGAGGCGTAGGTCCTTTTTGTGCGGCAGATTTTATGGCTTCGGTGACTACAGCGCAAGGAGTCCCGTTAAAGGAGTCCCGTTAAAGGAGCGTCCGCATCGCAGCGGCCCCTACGTGAAGTGGGGCTTTGCACCAAAAGTCCTTTCAAGGCGAGGGTTTGCTTGCCCTCCCACCCGCCCTGGGGGGTATTTTGTATCTGGGGACACCCCAGACCCCGGCTGGAAACCTCCGGTTTCCGGCATCTTCCTGTGATTTTGTTGCAAAGCCGTGAAGTGGGGCTTGGGTGTATTGCCAATGGCGGAGCCGGGACCGTCACTTCGGACCCGATGGAGCCTCGATTCCCAGGCTCCTGATCCACATCAGGTCACCGGGCTCCACCCGCAGAATACTGCGGCCGACGGGACCCAAGGGGACTCCTTCGCCTCGAACATCGTCCACAACCCGTGCCCAGGCTCTCAGCGGCGCGGTGGTCTTGCTAACGTACTCCACCATGTCACCATCGCGGACGCCGACCTTGGCTGCGGCCTGTGGACCCAGGGGGCATACGCGGCAGCCCCGATGGTCGAATTCGTCGTCCTCGCTGTCAATTACCTCGAAGTAGCTCCGCTGCTTTCGTAGGGCCTCGCGTCGTTGGCGAGTCTCCTCCAGGTCCACCTGATCCGCTTCTATTACTACCCCATATACGTCCCGAGCTCGTGGCGCGGTCAGGTAGCCTTCGTGCACGTCTCTGATCACGAGAGTGGGCTCCCGTTCCAGGGGGTCTCCTACACCGCCACCGGCGGTAGCCTGCATCTGCACCACGTCTCCGATCTCCAGGGGAAACGCTTTCACCTTGCCGGGTATCGGAGATGGCTGGATTTCCCGTCCGGCGCGTATCACGATAAAGGCGTTGCGCATGCCTGGATCGGCTCCGGCCGCACCCCACGGCGGGATCACGGCCCTATCCGCCATAACGCTTAGCTGGCTGGTCCCGGACATCATTCGAATCCGTCTGTTCACGCCGAAGCCACTTCTGCGAAGCCCAGGCCCCTCGCCGTTGTCCAGCACCTCCAGGCTCTCGATCAGCATTGGCTCCCGCTGCTCCGCAACCTCAGCCGCCCACACACCGGGAGAGTCGCCAACATCGTACAGCTTGGTGGCGGTCGAGCCGTCCGTGTCGCTGGTGGCCGGGTTGCCCCCATGCGGATATTCGTAGAGGATGTAGTGCCTCGCTCTGCCCGGGTCATAACCCGTAATGTAAACGTGATTGGTGGTTCCGAGGTTCTCCCCTCCCAGTGCATCGGGCATCACCTGTGAGAACAGTCCCATCGTGGCCGCCTGGACTTGACGGTAGACCTCCCAGCAGCCTCCCACTGCCGCAGGTAGCTGGGCACTCAGGATGGTTCCCTCGGGTATGACGAAGCTGAGGGGCCGGAAAGTGCCGCCGTTGACCGGGGTGTTGGGGTCCAGCCACGACTTGACGATGACGAAGACTCCCCCCATCGTGATCGGTACCCCGCAGTTCATCGGCCCCGCTACCTGCTCTGAAGTGCCGGTGAAGTCAAAGGTCATCGTATCGCCGTCGATGGCCAACCTAACCTTGATCGGCACAGGCGTCGCCGACAGGCCATCGTTGTCGAGGTAGTGCTCATAGTAGTATTCGCCCTGCGGCAAGCGTCTCGCCTCTTCGCGAATCGTGCTTTCGGCGTTATCCAGTAGCCGGGCAACGCACTCCTCGACTACAGGTGCCCCGTACTTCTCGAACAGCTGAGTCACCAGCATTTCGGCCACCCGGGACGTGTCCAGCATGGCCAGGGCATCGCCTTCTCGTTCTTCTTGCTGGCGCATGTTGGCGAACATAACGTCCCACAGAGCCTGGTTAACTCTGCCCCGCTCGATGATCTTCACCGGGACTAGGCGCACGCCCTCCTGGTATATCTCGGTGTCCTGGCCCGAGAAGCTGCCGGGTGTAGCGCCGCCGACGTCCGCGAAGTGGGCGCGCACCCCGATGAATACCGGCGTCCTGTCGCCGACGAAAAAGGGTGTGTAGAAGGCGATGTCGTTGAGATGAGTGCCGCCCGTATAGGGGTCGTTGACCGCAAAGACATCTGCTGGATAGATTCGACCTTCGAACTTCTCCAGCGTTGCCCTGAGGCCCAGGTTCATGGCGAACACATGGCCGGAGAAGTCGTCGGACATGCCGATGACCTCACCTGATCCGTTCATCAGCCCACAGGAGAAGTCCATGCCCTCATAGAGGATGGGCGAGTACGCCGTCCTCAGCAATGTGGCTCGCATCTGGTGGACTGTGGACACCAGATGGCCTCTCACCACTTCGAGGGTAATTGGGTCTATTTGGCTCACTTAACTGACCTCCACTGCGGCCAATTACCCGGTGACGCCTCAATATACTGTAGCCACGCCGGCTAGCGGCCCATCCGTCGCGATCAGTCTGGCCTGGCCAGACGAGAGTCTATTCAAACTCGTGGTAATGCTCTAACCACCAGTTTGCGATGTCAATACGCCGGCCGAACCACACCTTCCCTTTCTCCTGGGCGTGGCCAATGAATTCGCGTAGCGCCGATGTCCGCCCTGCTTGACCCATAAGCCTGGGATGAAGTCCTATAGACATCATTTTTGGGTATCCCCGCTCGCCTTCAAGCCACAACTCATCAAATCCTCGCCGACAATACTCCAGAAAATCTCCAGGAGTTCGAGTGCCTTGAACATCGTTATAGGTCAGCGAATAGGGGATAACCAGGTGACGCTTCCCGTTCACATTCGTGAAGTAAGGGTAATCATCGTTGTAAGCATCTGAATCGTATAGAAAACCGCCCTCTGCCACCACCAGATCACGGGTGTTGACTGACGGGCCGTACCGGCAGTACCAACCCTGCGGCCGCTCTCCCCAGGTACGCTCAAAGGATTCAATGGCCAGGCGAATATGCTCGCGCTCCTCTTCGCGGGACAAGCGCCAATGCTCCTCCCACCTGTAACCATGTGATAGCAGATCATGGCCGGCCTGGCGCGCGTGCCTTGCAACCGCCGGGTTGCGTTCAAACGCCACCGCGCAACCAAAAATCGTGACGTTGATCCCGTATTCTTCAAATAGCCCGAGCAGTCGCCATATTCCAGCACGACTCCCGTACTCGTACATCGATTCCATGGCGAGATCACGCTGATTCGACGGTATTGGAGAGTCCATCTCTCCGAGCACATCATTGCGCCCATCACCAGCTGCATGAGAGTACTCTGACCCCTCCTCGTAATTGACGACGATATTCACCGCAACGTTAGCGTCATCAGGCCAGGTAACTTTGGGCTGGTTCGTCCCATAACCGACCACGTCCCTCGCGGGTCCATCCACGGTCGTGCGATCAAAATTGTCTTTATCATCCATATTCTTACTTCCCACGTCGTTAGTTTCGATCCCCAGATGCCCCGAGAAAGGTTGGCATCCTACCTGCTTATCCCCACCCTTCGGCCCCGTCGCGAATTTCAACATTCGGATCTGCTTCAGGATATCTGGTCGGCCTGCGAGGAGTTTGACGGAGTCAACGCCGAAAGCCGGTGCCGGGATTATGCGCCGGCTTCCGCCTCTGTTTGCATGGCCGCAGCCAGGGCACCGCATCCCGAGGGCCCCCCTCCGGTGTGCAAGAAGCGTAGCAACGGGTTAGAGCGCCGTCAACTAGGTGGGACTTGATATGCTGATCTACCGGCTGATGCCAGAGGATCGTTCTGCCGGACATTGCCACGGCTCACAGACGACAGAAATCACCGAGGACCAGGCGCTCCCTGGCATAATTGCCCGCAGTGCCCGTCCCGCCGATGCCTGCTACAATCAAGCCCCAATCCTGTGCGACGCGGGAGAGAGAGATGATAGATCTGCTAGTTAAGGGTGGACAGGTGGTCACGCCCTGGGGAGTGGGCGATTGGGACGTGGCGGTGGAAGGGGAGAAGATCGTGGCGGTGGCTGCGCCCGGTACAATGGCCGGCGACGTTGGGAGGATGATCGACGCCACCGGCAAGATCGTGGTGCCCGGGGGCATCGAGCCCCACGCCCACGTCGCGTCGCCCATCTGGACGTCGGTGACCGGGCACCCCCATATTGGGCCTAAGGAACCGACGCCCCCCCCGCTGGAGACGGCGCCTCCCGAAGAAGCCAGCCGATCGGCCCTCTTTGGAGGTACTACCACCATTACAGACTTCGCCCCTGTGGTAGCGGGCCACAATATCACGGAGGCCATCGACGAGAGAAACTCCCGCTGGGGAGGGAACTCTTATTGCGACTACTCCTACCACTGCATGATGCTTGGGGACCTGCCGCCCAATATCATAGAGCAGGTGCCGGAGACCATTCAGGCCGGCTTCCCCACCTTCAAGGTCTTCACCACCGACATACTCCCTTTCTCTCGTATTCCTCCAGGTATGGGCTGGCAGATGCGGATGGGTCACATAGCGGCGCTGATGGAGCAGACGGTGGCGAACGACGGTCTCATGATGGTCCACTCCGAGGACGACGACATGGTCCAGTACAACTACAGTAAGCTGGACCGCGAGGAGCGGACGGAGTGGTTCAACATCCATGAAGTCCACACCAACATGGTGGAGGACGTCTCCTTCCGGCGCGTCCTCCGCGTGGCCGAGTGGACCGGCGCCGCTCTCTACTTCGTCCACGTCAGCGCCAGGGAGGGAGTCAACGCCATCAGGGAGGCCAGGGGCAAGGGCATGCCAGTGTACGGTGAAACCCTTCACAACTACGCCTGCTTCAACGCCGAAGACTACAAGAAGCCCGACGGCATGAAGTACCACACCTACCCGTCGCTGAAGTCCGAAGAGGATCGCAAGGCCCTGTGGGACGGCCTGATCCGGGGTGGCATCAACACCATGGCCACCGATGAGGTCTGCTCCAGCTACTCCGTCAAGACCGAGGGCAGGACCATTAACGACATCACCGGCGGGCACAACGGCACGGAAGCCCGGATGGGAATCACCTACAGCGTAGGGGTTGGCGACCTGGGTATGTCTCTCCAGCGATTCGTAGAGGTGACCTCAGCCGGCGCCGCCAAGATCATGGGCTACTATCCACGAAAGGGCGCCATAGCCCCTGGGAGCGACGCCGACATAGTCCTCATCGACCCCAGCGTCCAAAAAAACCTGGATTTGAGCGACCTCCACATAAGCGACTACAGCATCTGGGAGGGGTGGCCCATCAAGGGGTGGCCCGTGACCACTATCCTGCGTGGCAAGGTCGTCGTCGAGAACGGCCAGTTCTCCGGCACCCTCGGATCGGGCAAGCTCATCCCGAGGAAGATCGACCGGGACATACTCAACCGGCCGGCCTGCTAGCGGGGGCTTCCTCTCGGGCGCGGCAATCCTAGGAGGGAAGCACTTCCAGCACGAATGCTTCCAGCTCACGATTGAACTTCTCGGCCTCGGTCCAGGGGAGCAGGTGTCCGCTGTGCTCGAAGAAGACCAGGCGGGAGTTGGGTGTGGCCCGGTCGATCTCCTGAACCATCTGGGCGTCGATTAACCCGTACTTGGCCCAGAAAGTGCAGGTGGGTACCGTCGTATCGCCCAGGAAGGGCCGGTAGTCGGCATAGTAGGAGTCCGTCATGAGAGAGATATGGGCCGCGGTGGGGGTTTTCAGGCACTCGTAGGCCATCCAGTCGACGACCTCCGAGGTCTCTCGTGACTCGGGCCCTAGATAGCTCAGAATACGCCGCTTGTGGTAGCGAATCCGACGACTCGTCAGCTCGCCGAGTAAGCGCTTGAAGTCCTCCTCCGACACGTAACGGTACGGTTGCTGGTCCACATTGACGTAGCCCGCCAGCCGGTCCTCACCGAACTGCTGGATGTATTCCCATACGATGGAAGCCCCGAAAGACCATCCGGCCGGGACTATTCTCGCCAGACCCAGGACGTCCAAAACGTGGCTGAAGTCCCTAGAGTACTGAGCGAAGTTGTGTCCGTCGTCGGTCTTGCCAGACTGGCCCCGGCCCCGCACGTCCATCGCGACGACCCTTGTCTTGGTGGACAGTTCAGGCACGTTCCGCTGCCAGAAGATGGAGTTGAAGGGTTCGGCGTGGAGGAGGAATAAAGCCGTCTCTGTACGCGGTCCCTCGTCCAGGTAGAATATCGGCACTCCGTCGGGCGTCTCTATGTACGGCATGGGCCTGACTCCTCCGGTTTTGCGGTTCTAACATATCAGCGCATTATACCCGGCACCAGGATGTTGAAAGGCAAAACTCGCTCCGAGTAGCTGGGGGCCAACCCCCGCGTCCAACGGTGAGCGAGGGCCTGGGAAGTCGAGACGACCCGGCCGACTCCCCGTTCGAGCGCTATGACGTAGAGCTATAGCTTGCCAGTCTTACGCCTATGTCATCGCGAAGGAGTTTTGGCCTGTGGGCCGCGATATCGACTTCGTACAAGCGGGCTGCGTTTTCGCCCAAGATCTTGCGCTTGACCTCTGTCGTAAGCTCAACCCCGTATTCTTGCCGAATATCGTCGGGCAAATCGAAAGCCATGAACTTCTCGATGAGCCACTTAGGGCTCCAGATCGCATAGTCGCTGCCGAAGAGTATCCTGTCCTCGCCTAACCAGAAGAGCAGATTAGCCATTATCTCAGCGAAATACCTCGGTCGTGGGTGGATAAAGGCCATGGCCACCGACATCCCGGCATAAACGTTGTGCTCCTGCGTGGCGATCCAGCAGAAATCTTCCAACCTTGGCAGACCGACGTGCTCGACGATAAAGTTGAGACCGGGGAAGTCGGTCGCGGCGTAATCCACATCGCGAACGTCAAAGGCGTCGAGATTGAGCGGATAAATCGTTGGCCCCTTATGAACATGTATGTTCCTGATCCCAAGTTCCTCGCAGAGCTCAAGATACTTGTAGGCCCAGGGATCGTTCAGGCGCCAGCCCTTTGAGCCGTTCCGCCACTCGGCCGTGTAGAGCTTGAGGCCCTGTATCGGATACTCTTCCAACGTGCGCCGAAACTTGTCGAGTCCGGCCTCCTCCTCCCTGGGGTCGAAGCTACCGCAAAGGATAAAACGGTTGGGATGTTTCTTTTTCAGCTCGTTGTTTTGTTCGTGGGTGTTAAACCCGTTCTTGTAAAACTCGTAGAGGTAAGTTGAGTTGAGGATGCCAATGTCCACGTATCCCTCGAGAAATAGATCGGTGATCAGCGTCTCTTCACCGTATTTGCAGTACTTCTCGAAGGGCCAGATATATTCGGCCGGACTGAGGCCCTTATGATAGTCGTAGAAACATTTGATCCATCCTTCGCCGTACTCGTTGCGCCAGTTCTCAGGGCTGGCATCCCAAAGGTGCATATGTCCGTCGATGACAAAGATCTCGTTTCCGCCCTCGCTATACATTGTGACCCCCTTTCCAGTACTGGCCTACTCTCGTGAACTCAATGCTGTTCTGCCTTCCGTGACTCCAGCAGGGCAGAACAGAGGGCCCCGTTCGCCTCTAGCGAGAGGCTCACGAGACGCGCGTCTGTAAGATACCTGTCAAACCGGTCCGCAGGTATGGGGTCGTCACGCAGATCGGTCATTAAGTGCCCAGCTGGTGAGCAATCAAGCCCGATCTCTGCTCGCCGCTCAAGGTATCGGTGGGCCACCTCGGCCGGCCCGACATGAGAAACCTGGCCCGCTTCGCGTCTCACCCAGCAGGAGTCATCGTCAAGACAGACATGCTCTATCCGTAGGGCAGCGATCTCCTCAAATGACAGACCCGCACCTCTCAAGCGCCGCAAAAGGCGCACTTGACGCTTGGTATACCCCTTACGGAGAAACAGGTCCCGGAGTTGACTCAGGTCCTCGACTGCCTCATCTGGAAAAGCTTCAGGGAAAGACTTGCCGGCATTCACCCCCGCCTCGATTGCCTCCGAGGCGAAATGATCGGTCAAACGAACACGGACATCTTTGACGCTCTCGACGGTGAGAAGCTCACGTCGGACATCAAAGGCCATCAAGTAGGAGAAATTAGGAGCACACCAGTAGGTCGGAAGCCGAAGCTGAATCGTAAGATGACCGGCTTCGGCCTCGAGGGATTCGACGAAACCTAGCTTGAGGATCGACTCATCGAGCTCAGGGTCAAGTACTGAATCCAGCCGTTTGAAAACGATTTCTCGATCGAGGGTGTCTGGCAGTGATAACCGTACGTTGCTGTACATCGTTGCCTTCACAAATCTTCGTTGAGGTGTACCGATGCAAACGCAGCATGGCTGCGGCGACTAGGGGACGATGACTCCCCGACCGATAATCTCACGGTTCTTGAGGTCGGTGATGGCAGAGTTAATGTCATCAAGCGGGTATTCTTGGGCGCTCATTCGCACACGGCCTTCCGCATTGAGTTCCATTAGCTCGACCAGATCCACGTAGTTACCGACTAGGCTACCGGCGATCGCGATCTCGTTAAGGATGATCTCGAGGGTGGGTACCTCGATTTTGCCGCCATAACCAACGATGAAGTGGGTCCCGCCGCGGCGCAGCATCTGCCAGCAGAGTTGCTCAGCTCCCAGCTCGCCCACGAAATCGATTACGGCGTCGGCGCCTCCGCCCGTCAACTCCTTCACCTCCTGGACAACATCTGGGCCACTGTCAATGACATGCCGTGCCCCCAGTTCTTTTGCCAGGTCCCGGGCGGCCGCGTTCTGGTCGATTGCGATCGTGCGGGTACTGCACAGCTCGTGCAAACACTGCAGTGCAATGTGTCCCAGCCCTCCAACACCCAGGACAACGCAATAGCTGCCCGGGCTTAGCATTTTGGCGGCCCGCTTCGCTACCCGGTAGGCGGTGACACCGGCATCTGCCATAGGCGCCACATCCACCGGCAACACGTCCTCCTTGAGTTTGATCAGCGCACGCTCGTTGGTGAGAACGTACTCGGCGAACCCCCCATCACTGCCAAGACCTGGAAACGCACCATTGTCGCAGTACATGTCTTCACCCCGGCGGCAGCCAAGGCAAACACCGCACGATCGCAAGGGATGGCAGATCACGGCATCACCGGGCTTGACGTATTCAACACCGGTGCCAACGGCCTCGACCCAGCCAGCATTTTCATGGCCCATAATATAGGGCAGCAAAGACCCGTCCGGGTCTACTACAGGTTGCCAGACCCCTTCGATGATGTGCAGGTCAGTCCGGCACAGACCTGCCGCGCCCACACGAACGATCACGTCGTCGGGGGAGTTGATGGTCGGCTCGGACACGGTTTCAATTACTAGCCCGACATTCGTTTCCTTGTCGTACTCATACAACCGGGCAGCTTTCATGGCAGCAGTCTCCCTCGTCCGTATGACGTAACCATGAGAACACAACGCGCATCAAATGAGGAGAGCGGCAAAACCTTGGGACCACCACACATCAAAGGAGGAAGGGGATCCGGATGAGCTTGTGCAGCGCGTTTCGGCCAGTAAGGAGTCGAGCCAGCATCCTCCGCATGGAGTACGAGGCGGTGACGAGGGGCTTTGCACCAAAACCGCAGGAAGGTGCCGGAAACCGGAGGTTTCCGGCCGGGGTCTGGGGTGTCCCCAGATACAAAATACTCCCCAGGGCGGGTGGGAGGGCAAGCAAACCCTCGCCTTGAAGGGACTTTGGTGCAAAGCCATGACGAGGGGCTGCAACCAGGCCGCAGCGCTTTGTGAGGAAGGAGCGGGGCTATTGACTAACGCTCAAATCACTCCTGATGGGATCGCCGCTAAAACTGGAGCGCCGAGAAAACCTTACGCCAAGCAGAGGTGCACGGTCTATTACCGGAACGCCTCGGCCATACTCTCTAACCGCTCACCGATTCGGCCCAGCTCATGGGGAATGGTTAGTGATTCGTCCAGCAGGGACCTGCCCACGGCCCTGCCTGCTCCGGGAGATTAAGCAAACCGTACATTGGCCCAACCTTCTTCAAAAGGCGTGTTGAACACGGCTGTAGATGTCTTGCTCTTGAACATCCATTCTCCGTTAACGCGTACGTACTCTTCATCGTCTATTCCCGCCAGCCACCTGGCCTTGTTCCCATCACCAACCGTGCAGGGCATGAACAGGTACCACCTGGCTCTGGCCGTGTCGCCTGTGACCTCTATGTGAGGGTTCAATCCATAGTGCAAAGCAAATGTGAAGATCTTGGACGCGCCCTTGAAGAATTCCCGTATTGCTTCCCGGCCTTCGAATCGTCCCAGGAAGCCACTCTCCCAAACGGCGTCCTCTATGAACAGGGCCGCTATTTTGTCCGGGTTATAACTATCGTCGCAGTACGCAGCGTACCTTGCTTTCAGGTTCCGAATAGCGTCCGCGTCCTCAAGAGCGCGGACCCTTTTCCCAAGCTCGTCCAGCTTTAGGGCTAGATCTGCAGTTCGATCGGCTGCCATTTCATTTCCTCCTTGCTATCTCGACGACAACACGGCTCCTCCGGCTTCAGTGGGCTGTCCAGATCCACTAAGCGCAGTCAGGCCGGGACGATAAGCCTCTGGAGGGCTGTGAACCCTTAGGAACGGGATCCGGTTGTGTTGCTCTAAAAGTAGTTGGTGGGGACGGGGAGCGATGAAGCCAGGCGCCCCCAAGACCATCCTGGAGAACCTGGGAACAACAGCTAACGGCACCGCCGGCTGCGTAGAAACCACCGGCTAGCCTAGCCGGTGCCTTCGGCCTGCTTCTGCAACAGGTTCAGATTGTAGGATGCCTTCGATCTCGTTTCAAAACCCTCTGCCGTCTCACTCAGACCCCCCAGCTCCACACTGTCCCGGTAGGCCTGGAGGGCTCCCTCGACGTCCTCGGCCTCACCGAGCATTAGAGCCAGGCCGAATGCCGCCTTGGTCCCAGCCTCCCGGCCCGCACCTGTTTCGCTCAGACGTCCCAACTCCACGCTATCCCGGTAGGCCTGGAGGGCTCCCTCTGCGTCCTGCGCTTCCTCCCGTATCAGCCCCAGGTTAAAGGCCGCCGCTGCCCCGGCTTCCCGGCCAACGGTTCTCTCGCTCAAGCGTCCCATCTCCACGCCGTCTCGGTAGGCCCGGAGAGCTCCCGAGGCGTCCTCGGTCCTCTCCAGCACCGAGCCCAAGTTGAAGGCCGCCTGGGCACCCGCCTCCCGCCCCGGCCCTGTCTGGCTCCCGTGGCCTAGCTCCGCGGCCTCCCGGTAGGCACGAACGGCGCCTTCTAGATCTTCTAACTGGTCCAGTTCGAATCCCCGGGTCAGGGCCGCAAGGGCGGCCTCTTCTGCCCCTTCCGTCGATTGTTTCTCATGCGATGGGTCTGGCATTTTCCGTTCTCATCGACTCGACTGCATCGAGTCCCCAAGGCGACTTCGATACTGAACCTGCGTTTTCAGCCCATGCTCCGCGGTTTCTGACCACTTGTGCTGCCGCCAATGTTGGTAACGGTACACAATATACATGAGGTGGATTGAATGGGTAACTCGTCGATGGGGGCCGGCCCAACAGGTTCACCATTGCTCATGATCTTTGACTCTCCGCATGGGCAACATGCCGAAGCTGCACTAGCGTACAGGGCCTTTTCTGAAGTGAATCGCCGGCGATGCGGCCTTCGCCCTGCAACCCAGCTTTGCTGCCCCCGTCGCCCTGATCTTTGCTGACTGCACCGCCTCAACGGGTCGGTGATCAGCCGAGCGCGGGGATGACCCGCTGTCCATAGGCGTCGAGCGTCTCATCCTTCTGGTCGTGCATCAGGTAGATGGCGAACTGGTCGACACCGAGGGCACGCAACTCCTCGAGGCGTTCTATGTGGGCCGACTCGGGGCCAAGGATGCAGAACCTGTCGACGATCTCGTCGGGCACGAAGTCGGTGTGCTCGGCGCCGGCGCGTCCGTGGTCGCTGTAGTCGTATCCCCTACGGCCCTCGATGTAGTCGGTGAGGGCTGTGGGCACGGAGATGCCGTCGGTGCCGTAGCGGGTGACCAGATCAGCCACGTGGTTGCCGACCATGCCACCGAACCACCTGACCTGGTCGCGCTGGTGGGCGATGTCGTCACCCACGTATGCCGGGGCGGCCACGCAGATGTAGAGCCCATCGGGATCGCGCCCGGCCTCTTCGGCCGCCGCACGCACCGCCCCTATCGTCCACGCTGCGATCTGCGGATCGGCCAACTGGAGAATGAACCCGTCGGCAACCCGACCGCAGAGTGCCAGCGCCTTTGGCCCGTAGCCGGCCATCCAGATTGGCAGCGAGCCGCCGGTGCGCCAGGGGAACGTCTGGCGGGTGCCGTTGTAGTCGACCTGGCCACCCTCGGCGAGACCCTTGATGACACCCATGGCCTCCTCGAGGGTGGCCAGGCTGCTCGGTGGGTGGCCGAGCACCCGCATGGCCGAGTCGCCGCGCCCGATTCCGCAGACGGTTCGCTCCCCGTACATGTCGTTGAGGGTGGCGAACACCGACGCCGTTACCGTCCAGTCACGCGTACCCGGGTTGGTGACCATCGGGCCGACCGTCATATGGTTCGTGGCGGCCAGCATCTGGCTGTGGATCACGTACGGCTCCTGCCAGAGCATGTGGCTGTCGAAGGTGTAAGCGTACGTGAAGCCGAGGGCCTCGGCACGCCTGGTCAGGTCCACGACCCTGGAAGCCGGCGGATCGGTCTGTAGCACCACTCCGAAGTCCATCATCTGCCCCCGGTCTCTCCCTCGATGACCCGCTCAGTCGTTCCTGGGGAAGCCCAGGTCGAAGCTGCTCGTGGAGGGCTCAACCTCGGCGGATGAGACCTTCTTTTCTCGAATGGCCTGCGCCAGGCTCTTCGCCGGGGAAAAAATGTGCTCGTCCATAGCCCCTGCTCCTTTGCTTTGACGGTTGATGGCTTGGTGTCAGCGCCCCGAGGCCCAGGTTCACAGAGCACCAGCCACGAGTGACTACGCGGGCCTCATCGAGGGTGCGGTCGAGCTCAAATCCGGCGGCGCGGCCTCGCGTCGCTTCGGAGCGTTTCGGTTGCCAGATAGTCCACGGCGAATGGCTCCGGCTCCAGATCCAAAACCACCCCGTACGTCTCTCGGGCCTTCGCCGCCGACACCCACCCCCGGCGGACATCATGTCTCACTCGTTCCGGATCGCGATCAAGAGGGTTACCATAGCCGCCGCCACCCGTCGTAATAGCCTCCAGTGCATGCCCGGTCTTGATCTCGAAAAGCCCGATCAAGGGAAGCTCTTGAATTCGCTCTCCCTTTTGATCGAGGATGAACCCGAGGCTGGGCCCCCCACTTTCGCCTCCGAGGACACCTTTCGGCGGGAATATCTTGCCATCTCCAAAGCCCGCGGCCACCGTTGAGTTCCCTCTGGCTTTCACTACGACTCTCGTGGCCGGGCTACCGCAGTACTCGCCGGCTCCCTCCGAGTCTGCAATGACCTTCGCGCCGCATTCGATCAGGTGAGGTTGAGCCTTCTCCCACAGCTCGACGGCGCCAGTCCAGGCGTTCGCAAGGCTGCCGCCATTCATCAACGTCAACCACCCGTCGTAGCCCTTCACGCCAGGCCCCCCGCCAGCGTAGGCGCCCGAGATCAGCATCTCGTTGACATAGGGGGCGTTATCGTGTCGGAAGTCGTCCCCGGAGAATACGCCTATGCCCCAGCTGACGTATCCTGCTTCGCCGCCTCCTCTCTCAGGAGCCAGCTTGGACATCAGTGCTATGGCGCAGCTCACCATCCGGTCCGAGGTGAAGGTGGTCGCAACCGACGTCCCCACGGGGAAGTTCGGAATGCCGACCACACATCCCTCTCTCAGCTTGAACTTGACGTGATCAAATGCTCCCTGATTGTGGGGCAGTGTGGGATCGAGACACCAGAACAACCCCTGCATCACTGAAGCCTTCGACGTAGCTTCGGTCAGGTTTATCCCAGCGTCGAACTGGTCGGGGTTGTCCCTCAGGTCTGCGACTATCGCCTCTTCCTTGTGGTCGATAGTAAGCTTGATCTTGAGCGGCACACCCTCGGGGGCGAAGGGTAAAGGGTCCAACGCGGTCTCGTTCTCCCAGGTACCTTGGGGGAGGCTCTTTATCTCCTGGACCATTCTGCGGCTGCCATAGTCGATCCACTCCTCGACAAACCGCTCAACGGTCTCGGGGCCGTACTTGTCGATCAGCGTTACGAGTCTGCGCTCTGCGATCCTGGTGGCCCCAACGGTGGCGGAGAAGTCACCGTAGAACTGCTCGGGCACCCGAATGTTGGCCGTCGCGATTCTAACAACGTCCGCGATGTCCTTGTAGTCGCGCTGCACTCGCACGCAGGGCCAGTGCAGCCCCTCCTCGTAGACATCCTTGGCGAAGGGCAGGTATACGGTCGGCTCCGGGGCTCCTGTGTCCGCCTGATGCGCCCTCAGCATCACCCAGAACATCAGCTTGTCGCCGTAGAAGACGGGCGTGCAGAAGCAGTAGTCGGCGTGATGGGCGCACCCGAGGAAAGGGGTGTTGTTCACGAAACAGTCGCCAGGGGCGATGTCATCGAACAGCTCGAGTATAGGGGCGATCGACATGTTGGAGGTCAGGACATGTACCGGGAGGCCCTGAGCGATGCTGACGAGGCGGACCTTGCTGTCGGAGATGGAGGCCGACAGGTCTCGAACTTGAATCGTCGACGAACGCGCGCTCTGCACGCACACCTGCATGGACTCTCGAACGATGCCGTCAAGCCTGTTGGCCAGGGTCGCGAAAGTAACGGGGTCCAGCTTCTCAGCCATATGGCTCCTCGCTCGCTATCCGTTGTGAGGTAGGCATCTTATCACCTAGGCGCCACCCCCTACGGGCCTAGTGATGAGCTATGGGTTAGGAGGTTGGAGATCAACGCCAGTGAACCGGCTTTGCACCAAAAGTCCTTTCAAAGGAGGTTGGAGATCAACGCCAGTGAACCGGCTCGGGGCACATAAGCTTACGTATTAATGAAGGGACGGGGCCACCAGCTTGAACAGTGGCCTGTGATATGCCCGATGTCGTCTGGACCACCGCCTCTCCCGTTCCGGCGGCGTGTTGATATGCTGGCCGATGATGGCCACCGAGTCGTCGCCCAGAAGCGGCGGGCGACCAGTCACCATTTCATGCAACCCTCGCTTAATTTAGCCCCGATCCTGCCCAACTGATGGGGTCCACCTTAGGGGTCCACCTCACGCTCTTCGGATAGCACCATGAGCCGTCCGGTACTTGTCGAGGGATCGGGAGTGTAAACATACGATGCGCCCGGGCTCATCAACTCCTGGTAAAGAATTTCCTCATGGTCGTCGAACTTGATGACAAGCGCGTAGAAGTCTTTGTAAGGTAGGCCGAACTCAACGTAGCCATCGTCGTTGGTAGAGGCCTCAGCCAGTCCAACAACGGAAACCTTTGCGCCTCGGACCAACTCATCTCGTTGGTCGAGAACCCGAACCTTCGTCGGGGGCTGCCCATGGCTGGATGCGACTTTGGCAATCGGAGACTTTGCAACCTGGTCCAAGACATCCTTTTCGTAGGCTTCTTGTTTTGGTGTTATCCAGTTCGGACCGTACTTTGTTCTCAGGTATTCCTCAGGCGGGTTCGGTACAAGATAATTACCGCCCATGAACTCGATCTCTTTGAGGTTGGCGAACAATCGGGCAGGCATCCAGATCATTGGAAAATGGAATATGCTGTCGTCGATGATGCGGAAAAAGGTCAGGTCTATACGTAACGACGACTTTATCATCCCTGCGGCAATCCAGTGGTCATTGCTTTCTGCGTTGACAAAATAGCCCTGGTCTCTGAAGGCATCGAAGACAGGGTCTATCATATCTTCGGTGAGCCCGTTGAGTCCGATCACGCAGCCCAGATCGATGTCATCGTCCCAGGGGATGAAGGCCTGATCTCTGACCGCGCCAAGACACGTACCCTGTCGAAGGAAAAAAGGGATCCCAAGCAGATCCATGATCTCCTTGGCCTCCTTCAGCATCTGTTTCGCAAGTTCCGGGTTTATGTGCTGAAGGTTTGCGTACGACCAGAACAGCGCGGCCTCATCTGCGCCTCTTTCGGAAACCATTCTTCCCTCCTGTATCCAAGTTCAGCCGGATCGCCGCATTTTCCTAAGACGGACTTACGGGGGTACTAAGGCATGACACGACTTAGAATCCATCTCAAAAGGGGTGGTCAATCAATTTTTTGACACTAGGAGAACTCGTCTCCAGGAGCTTGATTCATCAAAAGGGGCGCCCAACAGGTCGCCATGCTCCTCGATGACACCAAAGCCGACTTCCTGGAGCTGAGCGGCTAACGTGGTGGGCGAATAGAGGAATTCCTGGCAGACCACTTTCTCATGGCTTAATCCTGTTCGATTGCGTCTGAAAACGTGCCAGGTCTCGTTCCAATCTTGACCCTCAACCGCGCTTTGGATCACGACAATGGTGCTTTGATCTTCGCTGTGATGTACTTCCTGGCTATTGTTACCCTGGTCAATCTCAACTGGGTGATTGGGTAACTCCAGCAAGAGAATCCCTTTCGACTCCAAATGATCGTAACAACGTTGCAGGCATTGTTTAATCTCTTGTTCATTGGCAACAAAAACAAGGACCGAGCTCAAGGCAAGAATAGCATCATATCGCCTGTTGATCGTATAGTCTCGCATGTCTCCTTTATGAACCTTGAGCCCAGGCGCTCTCTGGCCAACAACGCCGATCATCACCTCGCTGATCTCTAGTCCCTCAATGTCAAAGCCGGCCTCATGCAGGGGGATGGCGAATAGACCCGTTCCAATCCCCAATTCAAGGACAGTTTGCTTGCCAAATTTTTCCAGGATATGTTTGACAAATGGAACCCTCTCAGCCGTGTCCGGGTATACGAGGTCATAGGCATCGCCAATTAGGTCATATGTAACCATTTATACTCCTTACTGGATTGTTACTGCTACGCCCTTTTCCCTGAGGATGCGCCACACCTTCTCCGACGTGATAGGTATGTCTATGTGGCTCACACCCAGGTGTGCCAGGGCATCCACCACTGCGTTAACGATAGTTGGAGTAGCGGTTATGATAGGGGACTCTCCCATGCCCTTGGCACCCAGCGGGTTGTGGGGACTTGGCGTCGACAACCTACCCAGAGTGAACATCGGGAGCTCCTCGGCGGAGGGCAGGGCGTAGTCCATGAAGCTACCGGTGACTAGCTGGCCACTGTCGTCCCAAAGGGCCTCCTCCAGCAGAGCTGCGCCGATACCTTGGGCCAGCCCACCGTGAACCTGTCCTTCAACCACCATGGGATTGACCACGGTGCCGCAATCGTTCACCGAGATGTACCCGGTGAGCTTGATCACGCCCGTGTCTTCATCTATTTGTACCACCGCTATATTTGCGCTGCAGACGAATGTGTAGTCGGGTGGCTCCCAGTAGGCGATGGCTTCCAGGCCCCGCTCTAGCTCCCTTGGCAGGCTGAGTGGGGCGTAAGCCTCCATGCTCACGTCGGCCCAGGTGACGTGCCGGTCGCGTATGTCCTCGGCGAAGAACATTCCCCCCTCGAGAACCACGTGCTGGGGGTCTATGTTGAGGAGGACAGCGGCGATTTCGGTTGCCCTCCCTCGTACCTGCTCGCTGGCCTTGACGATAGCGCTTCCACCCACCACGAGAGAACGGCTGGCAAAGGTGCCGGCGCCGCGGGGTGTGACGGCCGTATCGCCATAGATAATCTGTATATCATCGAAAGGGATGTCCAACTGGTCAGCTGCAATCTGGGCAAAGGTGGTCTCCATCCCCTGGCCATGGGGTGAAGAACCTGTGAAAACGGTGACCTTACCGTCGGGGTTCACCCGAACTAAGGCGCTTTCGTAGCCCGCCCGTCGGCTCATGCCATCGGAGGGGCCAAGGCCGGTAGCATCGACAGTGATGGCCATGCCTATACCCATTAAGGTCCCCTGCTCCCGCAGCCGGCTCTGCTCTTCCCTGAGGGCGTCGTAGTCGGCAAGCTGGAGGGCCTTACTAAGAACAGCCTCGTAGTCGCCGCTGTCGTACACGCCCCCAGTCGGGGTCTGATAGGGGAATTCATCCCGCGAGATGAAGTTCTTCAGCCTCACCTCCACCGGGTCCATCTTCAGCTCCCGGGCGATAAGGTCCATCACGCGTTCGACGAAGTAGGCAGTTGCATGCTGGCCGTAGCCACGGTAGGGTCCAACGGGCACCTTGTTGGTATAAAGACCATAGGTAGTCCAGGCCAAGTTTTGGACTTTGTATGCTCCCTGGGCCCCGGAGGTCGCAAAGCTCTCCACTACATTCGGGGCGCTTCCCCAGCAGTAAGCCCCCATGTCGTTGTAGTAGCGCAAGCGCATGCCAAGCAGGGTGCCGTCCTTTTTGTAGCCGGCTTCAACGTACTGTAGCTCTCCGTGCCCCTGGACGGTGGCGATGAAGTGCTCTTGGCGGCTTTCTACCCACTTCACGGGCCGGGCTAGCTGCGTCGACAGGATCGCCGCGACGATGGTCTCTGGATAGGTGTCCATTTTGCAGCCGAAGCCGCCGCCTACGTCCGCGGCGATGATCCTCAGCTTATTCTCTGGGAAGCCGAGGATCTCCGACACAGAGCTGCGTTCCAAGTGTGGGGCCTGGGTGGACAGCCACAACGTCAGGTTCCCCGTGCCTGGTTCGTAGCTTGCTACGACGGCCCTGGGCTCCATTGGATTAGGGACGAGGCGGGGCTGCTCGAGGCGCAGCGATACCACACCGTCAGCCTCACGGAAGGCCCGGTCGGGATCACCCACTGTCCTCGATGCGTCGATGCATACGTTGGTGTTGAGGTCTTCATGGACCAGGGGCGAGCCCTCTTCGGCTGCCTTCTCCATGTCTACCACCGCAGGCAGCGGCTCATAATCTACATCTATCATTTCCACGGCATCGGTGGCCGCATCGATGCTCGTAGCCAGCACCGCCGCGACAGGCTCTCCCACATACGTCGCTAACTCGGCGGCCATAGGCCAGCTGCTCTTGGGTTTGGTCCCTCCCGCTTCGCCGATTGTCAGAAACTGCGCCTTACAGTGTTGGATTACCTCCGGACCGGTCAGCACCTTCAGCACGTCTGGCCGCTGTAGAGCTCTAGAGGCATCTATCCGCTGGATACGGGCGTGGGCGTGAGGGCTACGGAGCACCATCATGTAGGCCATGCCCATGAGCTGCACGTCGGCCGTATATTTCCCCCCGCCGGTGATGAAACGCGGGTCTTCTTTCCTCTTTATCGCGGCGCCGATCATTTTAGATGCCTGGTCTCTGGCCATGGGGTCCCCCTAATTACGTGACGCTGGCCTTAATGTGTTGCGGCATTCCCGATGTGACCCACTCATTATCCTCTTTCTGTAATGAGTTCCACCAATCAGATACTATTCAAGCCGCATAATAAGTCAGGACAGCGCTCCGTGCTTCTCTGGCTTGAGGAGCCGCATATCAGGCCCGTCGAGGGGTTTGCACCAACTCCATAGGAAGGTGCCGGAAACCGGAGGTTTCCAGCCGGGGTCTGGGGTGTCCCCAGATACAAGATACCCCCCAGGGCGGTTGGGGGGGCAAGCAAACCCTCGCCTTGAAAGGGCTTTTGGTGCAAAGCCCCGTCGAGGGTAACCAGGGGGCTCGTTGACCGGGTTCAGGGCAAGGCATGGCCTGCGGGGCCCTCTACGCAGAAATAGAGTACCCTCTGCCCTTAATCGGCCCAACGGTCTCTCATGTTCACTGTCTCCCCGGTCTCTTGACCAGTTCAGCGGAGCTGCCAGTCATAGCAAGCCGGTTGATACGCTCGCCGCGCCTAATGTATATTTCTAGTAACCACCGCCCTATTGAACACCTCCAAGGTTGTAGGCAGGACGCTACATGATAGGAAAGGACCGCCTCCACTTCGGCATCAGCCTGTCTTTCGAGGACGGTGGCGTCGCCTCGCAGGCGCGAAGGGTAGAGGAGCTTGGATTCGAGTACATAGCCGCCGGCGAACACTATATGCGCGGCAACCCTCCGGCGCCGAGCCACGCAGTTCTCCCACTCCTGGGTGTGGCCGCTGGCGCAACCGAGCGAATGCGGGTGTTATCGTCCGTGCTGCTCGCGCCGTTCTATCATCCGACAGTCCTTACCAAGCTTGCCACCAGCCTGGACATAGCGTCAGGCGGCCGGCTGACTCTCGGGGTCGGCGTTGGAGGGGAATTCCCAGTGGAGTTCGATGCTGCCGGCCTCGATGTCAAGCAGCGCGGCCGCCGGACCGACGAATGCCTGGAACTGGTGCGCCGCCTATGGATGGAGGACCACGTGACGTACAAAGGGCGCCACTTTCGCCTGAATGACGTTACGCTGAGCCCCAAGCCAGCGCAAACGCCCCACCCCCCTATATGGGTGGCCGGCAGAAGGAGCTCGGCCATGCGTCGAGCGGCCCGGTTAGGGGACGGCTGGCTGCCCTACTTCTACAGCCCGGAACGATACAGAGATAGCGTCGACAAGATCACGGGCTTTGCCGCAGAGTCACAGCGCAGCCTATCGGAGTTTCAGTGGGCAATCTTCCCGTACGTGTCGATATATGCGACCGAGGAGGAGGCGGCTTCGGTCGCCGCAGAGGAGCTTGGAGGACAGTATCTCTACGGAGGTAACTTTGTCGACATCGTCCGCAAGTACTGTATCCTGGGGCCCGTTGACCGGTGCGTGGAACGGCTAACCGAGTACTTTGATGCTGGAGCCCGGTATTTCATCTTCAGCCTTTCATGCAGGCGAGAGGACCGAGCACGACACCTCGAGACCATTATGGGAGAGATCGTTCCCGGCCTCCAGGAACGGATCGGTGCTGGGACCGCTGAAGCATAGCCGCCCCGTACGCCACGAGCATACGAACCGGAGCGTTCGCTACAGAGTCTACGGCGCGGCCCCCTACCCGCAGCTAGGTGCCCGATAACTGGTGGTCACCCTCAAGGCGGTGCGACCGCCGTCCAAGACCACATGAACTCGCAGTTTAGGGCGATCCCGCGCGATCCCGGGACTCCAAATGCAAAGCCTGCGACATTGCCCTTTGTAGGTCGTGTTCAGTAAGCGGCTTGTTCACGACCACATCGATGTGGCGGGGACGCTTGCTGCCGAGGTCCATCGCCTCACCGAGTCCCGTCATCATGACGATGGGAACGTCAGGCGCCTGTCCCTTGATGGCCGCCGCCAACTGGTCGCCGTTCATGTCGGGCAAGCGTTTGTCCGTGACGACGACGTCGAAGTCCCCTGCCTCAAACTTCTCCAGGGCGTTCTTTCCGTCTTTTGCGGTTTCAACGTCGTTCCCAGAGATCGTTAGGTACGCTGCTATCAGATTGCACACCAACTGGTCGTCGTCTACGACAAGCACGTGGCATCCTTTGACCCATCCATTACCCGCCGCCGACTTGACGGCCTCATCGCCTGGCTTCACTACCGGCAGCAGAACGAAAATGGTCGTCCCTTTCCCCAGCTCCGTTTTGATGTCCATCTCTCCACGATGCTGTTCGATGATGGCCTGCACCATCGCGAGGCCCAAGCCATTGCCGCCTTCGGCTTTCGTCGTGAAAAACAGTTCCGTCGCACGCTGGCAGACATCCTCGGTCATCCCCGTGCCTGTATCGGCTACCCTGACTTCCACCATTGTGCCCCGGGGGGCGGTCGACATCGCCAGCGTGCCGCCGCGCGGCATCGCGTCCACGCTGTTGAGGATCAGGTTGACCAGCGCTGTACGCAAGCTGGACTCCTCGCCGGCCACGACCGGGAGGTTTGACGAAAGCTCTGTCTCGATGCGTATGTCAATTCCATTGGACTGGGCCATGTCCCTCCATTTGAGTCGAGTTACGGCGATGGCCGCCTCGATTACCTTGTTCAGGTCAACGGCCTTCATCACGCGAACATCTTCACTATGGCGGTACAGCTCGCCCATTCTTCTGACTACTTCCACACCATCTCTGGCTGCCGTGTTCATCTCTGCGATGAACCGAATCAGTTCTTCCCGGTTGTCCAGCATTTCTGGGTGGTTGAGGAGCAGGTCCGTGTAGCCCAGAATCGGCATTAGAATGTTGTTGAAATCGTGGGCGACGCCGCTGGCCATCGCGCCCAACACTCGCAGTCGTTCCTGCTGCATGATCTGGTCATACGAGTCGTAGAGCCCGCCGGGTTTGTATCCCCCTCTTCGATTGGTGCTTTTGGGCGCCTTGCCGGCCGCCCTTCGCTCGGCGATGTTCCGTGTCATGACCGCATGTACTCCCCGTTATCCAATTGCACTCTGCAGACTGGGCGCTCGGCAGGACTTCTGTCTGATCCCCGACTCAAGATCTCGCTCCCGTCGTCCACCAAGCGGGCTGACTCCGCCGCGCCGGCGACCCACAGATGCTCCGACGTCGGGTCCGGTGAAAAACCCGTCTAACGTGGAGCTTCTCGTACATCAGCCTCGACCTCATCGCCGAGGCGTCCCTCGCGGAGCGGCAGCGACTTTGCGAACTCGTGCAGCGAGTCAATCTCCTGCCCGATTCGGCTGAGCCCTTCCATGACCGCCTCGTAGGCGTCAACTACCGCGAACCGCTCGTCGAGATGCCTCTGGAACAGGCCGTTCAGGGCCGTGAGCTCCCGCCCTTTCTGATCGAACAGCCCAAGTTTCTGTTTCTGTTCGAGCATGGTCTTGCGTCTACCCAGCACCTCTGAGACACATTGCCGTAAACGTTCGAGTGACACCGGCTTCACGAGGTAGTCGTAGGCGCCCTGTTTGAGATTGCCGACCGCAACGTTCAGCACATCCATCGCCGTGATGAAGATGACAGCCGAATCGGAGTGACGCTCGAGCATGTGGTTGAACAGCGTCAAACCGTCCATCCCGGGCATTGCTATATCTAGGAGCGCAAGCTCGATTCTATTTGCAGCCAGGATCTCAAGTGCCGCTTCGCCGCCCGAAGCAGTGTGACAGATGTACCCGGATTGCTCCAAGACTTCGCCGTATAACTCTGTTATTCCGACTTCGTCGTCCACGATCAGAATGTTCGCATTCGCGGGCTCCAACTTACGACCTCCCCGATGATCCGGAAACATTCCATTCGGCTACCTGATCAACTCTGGTGCACCTCCGCTTTATGACGGCAGGAGTTGTCATGGGAGCTCACAGCGCATAAACTCGGGGGGGACCCCCTTATCCGTCCAGGCGATGGCTATGTCTCGTTCAAAGGTACTGGTCGTCGACGATGAGCCCGAGCTGGTTCTCCTCCTACAGGAGTGGCTTGAAGACGACGGGTATGAGGTCCATGTGGCTACAGACCCACAGGAGGCGCTTCGCCTCTTCTTCGAGCACCATCCAGCTCTAACCATCACGGACCTCCTTATGCCCGGTATGGACGGGTTCCAGTTCATCACCCGAATCCGAGAGGTGTCCGATGCCCAGGTGCTGGTCCTCACCGCGTTGGAAAGCGACGAGCACATGATCCGTGGGCTTGGCCTGGGCGCGGACGACCATCTGGTCAAACCGGTCTCTCGAAGGGTCTTGCTCGCCCGGGTGAGCGCTTTGCTTCGGCGCGCCGGTCCCACCGAGGCCGCGCCGTCTGGTTATTCGGATTCCCTTGTAAGCTTGAATTTTCTCACTCATGAGGCGCTCATCCGCGGGCAGCCCGTGAAGTTCGGGCCGACCGAGTTTCGGCTGCTGGCCTATCTTTGCCAGAACAGCGGTCGCGTCGTCGGCCACCAGGAGCTGCTGGACCGAGCCTGGGGCCGCTCGTACGGGTCCTCTGCCAGCCTCAAGTGGTACGTCCACTCGCTCAGGGGAAAGGTGGAAGAAGATCCGCGAAATCCCGAGCTCATCGTTACTGTCCCGGGGATGGGGTACCGCTACCGTCCCGCGGCCGACCACCTCCGTTAACGTTTTCGACAGGAGGCGGACAGGGCGGGAGCGTTACGGTGACCCTGGTGCCCCCGAGCTCCTCATCGCTCGATATGTCGATCGTGCCGTCGTGCAGTTCCAGGATATGTCGAGCGGCGAACAGGCCCAATCCCGACCCTTGGCGTTTCGTAGAGTGGAACGGCTCGAACAGGTGTCCTGTCATCTCGTCGGGGATCCCCGCGCCGTTATCTGAGATATGAATGATCACGGACCCATTGTCCTGAGACGCCCTCGCTGAGATTAACCCGTCATCCGGCACGGCCTCCATGGCGTTGGAGAACAGGTTCGACAGGGCCTCCCGGAGGAGCACGGGGTTCCCCAACACGTTGGGCAGACCGTCCAGATAGTCCCAACGCGTCTCGGCTTTCGTTGGGTGTCGCATTTTTGCCATCCCGTGCGCTTCGTTAAGCGCGTCAACGACATCGACGTACACCTGTTTGCGGTTCCCGATCGAGGTGAACGTCTCCGTGAGCTCCTTTATGCGCAAGCCCGCATCCATTGCTCTGTCTATTTGGCGCCTCGTCGGGTCTCCCTTTGCGACGGTCTCACTGGCGGTTTCCAGCCGGCCCAGCAGTATGGCAAGGGGGTTCTTGATCTGGTGAGCCATGTCCATTGAGATAGCCCCGACGGAAGCAAGCTTGGCCGAGCTCGCTATCCGTCCCTGGAGCGCTTCAAGTTTGTGCATGGCATCTTCGAGCTGAGTGTTGGCGCGGGCCAATTTGGAGAAAGCGAGGTAGATCACGGCGACCGGGACGAGCACGGCCAGGAGGGTCCAGGGGCTTTCCCTGTATACGACCGCTCCCAGGAACCCGAAGGCGAGCAGCCCCAGCTCCGCGGCCCCGTTCTCCCTGGTCCCTATCCACCAGAATCGTAGGGGGTTGATCCTGATCTGGAGGCTCGCGGCCCCGGCAACCAGTGCCGTATTGGCCATGTACATGACTGCCGCAGCTACCGCCACGGCCACGGTTATCAAGCCGGTTTGCGGGCTCAGCGAGTGGGCTGCCACCGACGCCAGGCCGACGAAAATCGCCGCCGCCCCTGCGTTGAAGGGGTGCTTATACCACGGGGGAGCGGAACCCTTCATCCAGGCCCGGGGAACCAGCGTGTGCCCAAGCGTACCAGCCACGGCTATCAGGACGGCGGCGCCAGGCTCCATCAGGAGCGCGGCTCCGAAGAGCACACTGGTCGACGCGTCGGCATCTACCTCCTGTCCGACGGGCAGCGGGAAGATGCCGGCGACCAGGGTCAGGAAGACGAAGAAAATCACCTCCCCAATAACGACGGGGCTCCAGTCGACTCCCGTCTGCAGGTAGCCGAACAGGGCTGCCCCGCCGGCAGCCGTCAAGGCTACGTAGACTCGGAGCGAAGGGGGTAGGCTCCGCGATATTTGGTCCGCTACCAAGTTTCATGGCCTCCGGGAATCCCTACACATCCAAAGAATATAAGTAGGCCGGCAAGGCCCCTTTAGCCCAGGAACCGAATACCGTCGCGGCCGATGTCGAAAGCCAGCTGCCCCTGGTCATAGGCCCCGCCCCTTAGCTTGTACAGCCTCAACGTCCTCAGGTCTGAGGTGAGCTTTCGTTCGACGTCGAGGCCTATCACCACGTCGGCCATGGCGAATTCGGGGAGGTCGAGGTCTCTGGGGAGCGTGTATTCGCCCACGAGAATACCAACACAGCCTACCAGGACAAGCTGTCTGCACAGCTCGCCAAGTAGACGCCAGATCTCGCCCCGAGACCGGGCCATGTCAGATATGACGCGGAAGCTGTCGATAGCCAGGACCTTGGTTTCGCACTCCTGCAGTCTCCGCACCACGGCGTTGAGGAACTCGACCAACTCGCCGCTTCTGAGCTGGGGTCCTAGCTCGAAGAAGTCCAGGTTGTCGATCAGCCCCTCGGCCTCCAGGAAACTGAGGCTGCTGTATTGCCGGCGAAGTTTATCGTGCGGGTGGTGCGTCGTAGTTACATAAAGGGCATGGTGCCCCTGGCGAAGCGCGTGAGCCAGCCCGTGGAGGACCATGATGGACTTACCCGCTCCCGGCACTCCGGCGATCGTAACCAGGGACTCGGCCGGCAGCCCCCCTCCGAGGAGGGCGTCCAGCTGTCCAAGCCCTGTGCTTACCCGGTCCGAGGTATCCGCGTCCGAAGGCGCCGCCACCGCGGACCGGGTAAGAGCTGGGTAGCTCACGTTCCATCCTGTTTGCGGCGGACCCAGCCGGTCGGCTTCGTAGTTCACGTCACTTCCTGCCATCAAGCATCTCTAACCCGGCGTCGTTCCTCGGGACACATCACCGGAGCCCCCATCTGCCGAGCAGCCCCCCGGATGGACTGTCGCCCAGCGTCGAGCCTTCGCCGACGGGAGCCTTGAGGCCACGTCGACTCAGGCGAACACGGCGATGAACCACTTGGACTAGCTAGCTGCTCTTCATCAATCGTCGTCGTCGTTGCTGGAGCAGGTACCGGGGATGACCACGTCTACCCTTATCTTTTCCCCAAGGTCCCCGACCGCGCTGCCTAGCTCTTGTCCGTTAGCCGTGACCGAAACGCTTACGCCGTTTACTTGTGGGTTCCCAGTGGCTTCAACCTCGTACTGAACCTCAGCCTCTATCCCGTTCGCGAGGCATTCGAGATCGTCGTCGTCGTCGAGGGAGACTTCCTCGTTGTCCGCTTGTTCGATAACCTCAGCGGACGCGCCCTCGGGCAGCATGACTTCGATCTCGGCCGAATAGATGCCGGGGTCTTCGTCGCCGTCGGACACGATCTCCCACGCCGTACGCACCTCCGCGCCCTCAACGTCAAGGGCCGCGTTCCACTTCCAGCCGGCATAAGCTACGGTAACCCCAATGAGCAACACGGCCAACGCCAAGCCCGCTATTATTAAAAGTCGAAAGCGCCGCATACCGTCCTCCTTTGCCTATTGGACACCATTTCCTGCAAGTATAGGGCCAGCACCCTTTGATTGTAGGTTGAGATAGGTTTGAATTCGGTTGGAATCCCTGCAATGACGGTTATAGAGACCATAAGGGGCTGTAAGTTCCGTTAACTTCAGTTAGTTGTAAGAAGCTATCCCTGCCGTCATGCTCGTAGTAGCTTAAGAGGTCAGAGATTCGTGATACCCGCGGCGTCAGATTCGTCCGGCGAGCAGAGGGGCGATCGATAGCACGGCTTTTCAACGTGAACGTCGTTCGCCTAGCCGTGCATGAAACATGACGATATGCTCAACGTAGTACGCTCGTCAGGCTCGTCGTCTGGGAGGATGTCATGAGGTGTGAGGTCAGAGCGGCCCGGGTGATTGGGCTGGCCGCCGCTGCGGCACTGGTGCTCGCGCTGGCGTGCACCACGGAGGTGGTCAGGGAGGTGCCCAAAGAGGTCGTGGTAGAGCGGGAGGTTGTCAGGGAAGTACCTAAAGAGGTCATCGTGGAGCGGGAGGTTGTCAGGGAAGTACCTAAAGAGGTCGTCGTGGAGCGAGAGGTCGTGAAAGAGGTGCAGGTACTCGTGACGCCGACCCCGGCGCCTACACCTCAGCCGCCGGAGCCGACGCCGACCCCCCGACCCCTCGCGCTGAAGAACCCGGGTACCTTTATCCGAGCCGACGCCGCAGAGCCAGCCACCCTCGACCCGGCGTTTTACTACGACACCGCCAGCCACCACATCATCTTCAATGTGTATGAGCCGCTCATCTTCTTCGAACGGGAGCGCATCGATAGGTTCGTGCCGGTACTGTCCACCGGCTGGGCGGTGTCGGAGGACCGCGCGACCTACACCTTCTCCATCCGGCCCGGCGTCAGGTTCCACGAAGGAGGCACGCTGGAGCCGCACGACGTGGCCTACTCGGTACAACGGGGCCTCCTGCAGGACCGGAGCGCGGGGCCACAGTGGATCCTGCTGGATGCCCTTCTAGGCGTGTTCAGCATCGAGCAGATGGCCTCGCAGATCGCCGGAGTCGAGGATTTTGCCGAGGTCGACCCTTCGTCTCTCGTAGCAACGTGCGAGCAGGTCAAACAGGCCGTTACCTTCGACGACAACGAAGGCACGGTGACCTTCAACCTCGCTAAGCCATTCGGCCCGTTCCTACAGGTCCTGGCCAGCGGTTGGGGCTCGGTCGTGGACATGGACTGGATGAGCAGCCAGGGCGATTGGGACGGCGGCTGCGAAGGCTGGACCCGCTGGCACGATCCGGTGGCACAGGACTCGATTCTTTTCGACAAGATGAACGGCACCGGGCCGTTCAAATTCGAGCGGTGGCTACCGGGCGAAGAGTGGAGCATCGTCCGGAACGAGGACTACTGGCTTAGCGAGCCGCTGTGGGACGGTGGCCCGAGCGGACCCGCGGCCCTGGAGCGAGCGGTCGTGAAGCTTGTCCCGGAGTGGGGTACGAGGCTGGCGATGTTCCAGGCCGGCGATGCCGACTCAATCTACGTGCCCACCCAGTTCATCTCTCAAATCGACCCGATGGTGCGAGAAGCCTACGACGCGACCTCGGAGCCGTCGATGCCGACCGCCGAGAACCCTCATGGCACAGCCCGCCTCTACAGGAACCTGCCCCTTGTCGGCTCGATGGACGCCTTCTTCAACTTCCAGGTAAACACTGAGGGGGGCAACCCATTCGTCGGCAGCGGAAAGCTGGACGGACTCGGCGTTCCGCCCGACTTCTTCTCCGACGAGCACGTCCGCAGAGCCTTCAGCTACGCCTTTGACTACGAAACCTTCCTAGAAGACGTCTACCTGAACGAAGCCGTTCGGCGCACTGGGCCAACGATCGCCGGACACATCGGCTACGACTCGAACCAAGAGGCCTACCCATACGACCTCGAGAAGGCCGAAGAGGAGTTCGGACTGGCTCTCGACGGCGAGCTGTGGGAAGCCGGCTTCTTCCTGGTCGTGCTGTATAACACGGGCAACGACCAGGCGAGGGCGGCGGCCGAGATCCTGGAGCTCGGCGTTGAATCCATCAGCCCCGGCAATTTCAAGGTCGCCATACAGGACGTCCCTTGGCCGACTTACCTAAATCAGATGGTCAGCTCCCGACTGCCATTCTTCTTCGCCGGCTGGCAGGAGGACTACCACCACCCTAACAGCTGGGTACAGCCCTACATGCACAGTAGCGGCGCGATCGCATCTCTGCAATCGTTCCCTCCGGAGCTGAGCGCGGAATTCGATGCCCAGGTCGAGGCGTGCCTGACCCTCCTGGGGGATGAGGCGAGGACCTGCTATGAGGACCTGCAGCGGCAAGCATCGGAGGCGGCTATCGACCTCTTCCTGGTCCAGGAGACGGGACGCCACTATGAGCAGCTGTGGGTCGATGGCTGGTACTTCAACCCCGCCTACCCGGAACCTTACATATGGTTCTACGCTTTATCTAAGTAGAATGGGGTGCTCGTTAGGAAGGGACACTCCCCTTCTGGCTCCACCGTTTCCTCCGCCAGGCTGCGGCCAAGGGTTCGGAGGCAGGCATGGCTGCTTACATAGCCCGCAGGCTGCTCCTTCTGCCCGTCGTCCTGCTCGGAATCACGCTCGTCATCTTTGCCCTGTTGATGCTGATCCACCCCGCAGAGCGAGCCTCCTTGTACGTGGACCGGCCCGTCCCCAGGGGAGAGCTGGAGGAGCTCATTGAACGCTACGATCTGGACGCGCCCGTCCACATCCAGTTCTATCGCTGGATGGGCAGGGCCGTTCGAGGAGACCTGGGCTGGTCCAGGACGGCTCAACGGCCCGTAACGGGGGCCATATTTCACTTCCTCCCGGCGACGATAGAGCTCGCGCTCTGGAGCCTCCCGGTCATCGCGGTCGGCATCTGGCTGGGAGTCGTTTCCGCAATCCACCACAATCGGGCCGTCGACCACCTCTTACGGCTGAGCACGATCGTAGGCTGGTCCCTCCCCGTTTTCGTATTCGGGCTCGTGGCCCTCATGGTCTTCCACGCCAAGCTGCAATGGTTTCCGGCGGGAAGGCTGAGCGAATGGGCGCTTCAGGAGGTGTTGTCCGAGGATTTCGCTCAGTACACCCGTATCACTACCCTCGACGCCATTCTCAACCTGCGCCTCGACATCTTTACGGACGCGCTGAGGCATCTCGTGCTGCCGGTCGTGTCACTCGCTTACATTAGCTGGGCGCTGCTGCTGAGAGTCACCCGCTCGGCGATGCTCGAGGTACTGGGCCAGGATTACGTCAGAACCGCGCGCGCCAAGGGCCTCAGGGAGAGGACGGTCATTTACACGCACGCGCTACGCAACGCGCTGATTCCGGTATCGACAGTGGGAGGCTTGCTGGTCATCGGGTTGCTCAACGGCGTGGTCATCACGGAAACGGTGTTCAATTACAGGGGCATCGGCTGGCTGTTCGTGAACGCTGCTCTACAGCTAGACGTCGTCTCCGTGCTCGGGTTCGCGCTGTTCAACGGCTTCGTCGTTGTCCTGGTGAACCTGGCGGTGGACGTCTCTTACGCGTTCTTGAATCCGCGAGTGAGACCGCGATGAGTGGCCTGGCCGGCCGACGGATCGTGCTCGGGCGACCCCGCGTTCCGGCGCTGGTCAAGGTCCTCTTGTCGAACCCGCTCTCGCTAGCCGGCCTTTTGCTCTTGGTGGCCTTCGCCGCTGTTGCCATCGCCGCTCCGGTCCTGGCTCCCGTGGAGGGCCAGTCGAGCGCTTACAGGATCCCCCGTGACGGATTCAAAGCAGAGCCTCAGCCCCCGGACGCAGAGCATAGGTTCGGCACCACTCAAGGTCAGTACGATATCTACCACGGCGTCATCTGGGGAACTCGTACCGCCTTCAAGGTGGGACTCATCGTGACCGGGGGCGCGCTACTGATCGGGCTCAGCCTGGGCAGCGTGGCGGGGTATTTCGGGGGTTGGGTCGACGAGATTCTGATGAGAATTACAGAGGTGTTCATGGCCTTCCCGTTCCTGCTCGCGGCGATAACACTCGCCGCCGTGATCAAGTCGAAATCGCCGCAGATGGACGGGCTATATATCGGGATCATTGCGATCGTGTCCTTCACGTGGATGGGCTTTGCACGCGTCATTCGAGGCGACGTGCTGGCCACCAAGGGGAACGACTATGTGACGGCCGCTCGGGCGATCGGCGCAGGCGAGATGCGGATCCTGACGCGGCACGTCCTGCCGAACTCCATACAGGCCACCCTCGTTGTGGCCACCCTGGAGATCGGATCCGTCGTGCTCGCGTTCTCGGCTCTCAGCTTCCTCGGGCTCGGCACGGAGGCGGGCTATGCGGACTGGGGACAGATGATCGCTCTTGCCCGGAACTGGATACCAACGCTGTCAAGGTACTGGTACGTAATGGCGTTTCCAGGAGGAGCAATCGTGCTGTTCGTGCTTGCATGGAACCTCATAGGCGACGGGTTACGGGATGTACTGGACCCTCGTCTACGTGAGCGTAAAGTCTGACCGCTTGTCAGGTGCGGGCAAACCCATTCAAGCGAACGGCACCGAGCGGCGCGTCGCCTACGGCACGCCGGCGGGGACCCCGTCAAGCACCGGTTGCGAGCGCTCACCCTCTAGTGTCACCACCTTGTTGAAGCCATCGAGGGCAGCGACCTTGTAGCACTCGGCCAGGGTGGGGTAGTTAAACACACCGTCTACAAAGTAGTCCAAGTTGCCGCCCAGAGCCATGACAGCCTGGCCGATGTGAATCAGTTCGGCCGCCCCGGTCCCGAGGATGTGGACACCCAGGATTCTGCGCGTTTCGATGTGGAATATAATTTTGAGGAGTCCCGAGTTGTCTCCAACAATGGAGCCACGAGCGATCTCTTTGAAGCGCGCCAGGCCCACCTCATACGGCATCCCCGACTCGGTTAGGGTCTCCTCGGTCTCGCCTACCATTGAGATCTCAGGCACCGTATAAAGCCCAAATGGTAGGGATTGAAGCGGGCTGTGCTTGACACCAAATGCATTGCATATAGCAGTGCGGCCCTGTTCCATGGAGGTGGAAGCGAGCGATGGAAAGCCTATGACGTCGCCCACGGCCAGGATATGTCGCTGTGATGTCTGAAACCGGTCGTTGACCGTGAGGCGACCCCGATCGTCCGCTCTGAGTCCCGCTGCTTCCAGATTCAGCTCGGCAGTGGCCCCTTGCCGGCCGACTGAATACAGCAGGACATCCGAGGTTATTCTCTTGCCAGACTCCAGACGGGCGACCGCACGATTGGCCGGTGTCGCCTCTACCGACGAGACCTCTTCGCCTAAGCGAAAGATGGTGTTCAAGTCCCGCATGTGGTACATCAGCGTTTGAACTATTTCCCGATCTATGAACTCCAGGACCTCTTGACGCTTGTCCACTACGGTCACTTCTACGCCCAGAGCAGCGAACATGCATGCGTACTCCATGCCACTGACACCGGCACCGACGACCGTCATCGAACGTGGGATCTGTTCCAACCCCAATACATCATCAGGCGTGATGATTGTGCTCCCGTCCACCTCCACGCCTTCTGGCTTACCCGGCGCAGTTCCGGTTGCGATGACAATATGGTCCGCCTTTACCCAGACGGGTCCAGGATCGCCTCGCACGACCAGGGATTTAGGATCCAAGAAGGAGGCTTCGCCAGAGACGACGTGGAGTCCGTTCCTGTTTAGCTGGTGACGCATGACATCCATCTCATGCTTGACCACGTTTCGGCACCGAAGCAATAGATCATCCATTGTGATCTCTTGTTTGACCGAAAACGCCTGGCCGTACTGAAGGCGCTCCTGGAAACCGGTCAGGTAGAGAATAGCTTCACGGAAGGTTTTGGAAGCAATAACGCCAGCGTGGGTGCAAAGACCGCCGACCTCAACCTGCCGCTCACAGATGCCGACTTTCTTCCCGAGCTTAGCCGCCTGGATAGCGGCGCGCTGTCCAGCAGGACCGGTGCCAATCACGAAAACGTCGAACTCTAGCATGGTGCTGTCCTTTCGTTTCGTCATTACCACATTACCCGAAATGGCCTCGAGAACAGGACGGGGCTAGCACCCCAACACGTAGGTGGAAATCCGAAGCCGGCGACGTGAGCGGCCGGCTTGTGGACAGCGCCCCCCGGAAAGTTCCTCACCCGGCCTGCTCCCCACCATGCACAGAGCTAGAAGGCCGGCAACACCTCGAAAATGGCAACGGACGCGGCCATCGGCACGAGGCACCGAGCGGAGTGATCGCGAGGTGCATAGCCGCTACAGCTATTGCCAAAGAGGGGCTTTGCACCAAAACCACAGGAAGGTGCCGGAAACCGGAGGTTTCCAGCCGGGTCTGGGTGTCCCCAGATACAAAATACCCCCCAGGGCGGGTGGGAGGGCAAGCAAACCCTCGCCTTGAAAGGACTTTTGGTGCAAAGCCCCGAAGAGGGCAGCTAGGGCGAGGAGAGTATCGTTTTGTCCGCTGCGCGTACTCGCCGCCCTCGTGATCCAGAGGCCCGTAGCGTCGGCGATCTCGCCGATCATTGGCGCATGGCCTAGGGTCTGGCCTGATTGACTGCGTTTCCGGGGAGTACAATCGTCAACGGCGGGCGCGGGTGTTCTTTGGACCCTAGTAGATTGAAATGGGAAATATCGGTTAGCATGCCTCCGTAAGCAACTGGTTTGATTCTCGAAACTAGCTAGGCTTAAGCCCGAATCCACCGAAGGACGTCCTTGGGGACAGCCCTTGAAGAAGCCAGCGGGTGCCCCTCTGAATCTGGGATAATGGTTTTGGAACAGAAACCCGCCCGGAAACAAGGAGCACCCAATAGATGCTGCCACAGAACAAACCCGACCGTATCCGCATCCTCTTTGACGACCATCGCCTGGTGGCCAATGCCGGCCTGCTCCTGCCGGCCACCCTAGCCCGGCACCTGGGCCTGCGGGAACTCGTCGACCATCACCTTGACCTCGGCGGAGCGCCGGGACGGGCGAACACTGGGGACAAGATGCTGACGCTGGTCGCTTCCGCGCTGGCAGGCGGCGACTGCATCGACGACGCCGATGCGCTGCGCGCTGGTGGGGCGGTCGGTGTTCTAGGCTGCGTGGTCAAGGCGCCATCCACCCTGGGGACCTTCCTGCGCAGCTTCCGGTGGGGGCATGTCCGTCAACTCGACCGCGTGAGCCGCCAGTTGTTGGCCCGGGCCTGGGCCGCTGGGGCCGGACCCGGCGACTCGCCCCTGACCATCGACCTGGACTCGACCATCTGCGAGACCTATGGACTGGCCAAGGAGGGAGCGCGCCACCACGGCTATACCGGCGCCCGCGGCTATCACCCGCTGCTGGCCATTGCCGCCGGCACCGGCGAGGTGCTGATGTCCCGGCTGCGCGAGGGCCGGGCCAACACCGCCCGTGGCGCCGCCCACTTCCTGCGTGAGACGGTGGGGCGGGTGCGCTACGGCGGGGCCAGGGGACAACTCACGGTGCGGGCCGACAGCGGCTTCTACGCCCACACTGTCGTTGCCGCCTGCCGGGAAATGGATGTCCGCTTCTCTATCACCATCCGCCAGCGCGCCAGCCTGCGGGACCTGATCGAGGCGATACCAGAGGAGGACTGGACTCCCATTCCCTACTGGATGGACGGCGCCGCCGATGTCGCCGAGACGACTTACACCCCGTTCCAGACCAAGCCGGACGCCGCGCCGGTGCGGCTCATTGTCCGGCGGGTGAAGCCGACGCCCGGTTCCCAGCTCGCCCTCTTCGCCAGATACAGCTATCACGCCTTCATCACTGACCGCGATGGGGAGACGCTGGAACTGGAGGCCGATCATCGCCGCCACGCCGAGGTCGAGAACGCCATACGCGACCTCAAGTACGGCGTCGGGCTGAACCACATGCCGTCGGCGCGCTTCGCCGCCAACGGCGCCTGGCTGGCGGGCCAGGTGATGGCGCATAACCTGGCCCGCTGGACGGCGCGGATTGGTCTGGGCGAGCGGACCGTGATCACCAAGACCCTCAGGCGGCGGGTCTTCGCTCTGGTGGGACGGATCACCCGCTCGGCGCGCCGCCTCACTTTGCATCTCCCCCGGCGCTGGCCTTGGGAAACCCAGTTCAGTCGCGCCTTGGCCCGGCTGCAAGCCATTCCGTTCCCGGCCTGACGGCCAGCCTGCAACTGACCCAACGTCCCCGCAATCTCGCGCCACCCCGGTCGCGAGAGTCCCCTGCTGCGTATCCTCTCGCCATCCCGCGCATCGCAACTCCCGCATAGGGCCTTAGGGGCCCTGTGCGGCGACTGAAGACCGTCCGCCGGCCTCCCATCTACCCCAAGACCCCAGGCCATCTCCCCTGTAGCTCCCTCACCCACCCCCTTCCGCTGCCCTCACGCCGTCCATCGGTGTCCTTCGGTGGATTCGGGTTAAGCCTTTGGCGAGCCGAAGACCCACCAACGAGGGAAACATGGAAATCGTCTGGCTCGGGCAGCCTGATTGCCATGACATCGCGACCGTCGGGGGAAAGGTTGCTAACCTCAGCCGGCTTGCAGCCAATCATCGTGTTCCTCCTGGATTTGCCCTAACGACGGCAGCCTTTGAGGAGGCTATGCGGACAGGAGCCGTTCCGGACGCCGCCTCTGGCTCGGAAAGCTCGTTCCCTCCAGCGCTCTACGATCAGCTGAGCGATGCCTACCGAAGGCTTGCCGACCTGGCCCAAACGTCTGAGCTCAGCGTTGCAGTGCGCTCCTCTGCCCTGGATGAGGACAGCGGCGCGGCATCCTTCGCCGGACAGCACGACACCTACCTGAACGTGGTGGGCGAGGAGGCCGTCGCAGTTGCCGTTGCACGCTGCTGGGCCTCCGTCAGCAACCCGCACGCCCTGGAGTACCGGCGACAGCAGGGCCTTTCCGCGGACAATATGAGAATTGCGGTGCTGGTCCAGCAACTGGTCCCGGCAGACGTCTCGGCCGTCGTTTTCGGCGCCAACCCGGTAAGCGGCAGTCGCGACGAGGTGACGATCAACGCCAGCTGGGGCCTGGGGGAGAGTGTCGTGGGCGGAACTGTGACACCTGACTCCTATGTCGTACGCAAGGAAGACCTGACGGTGACGTCTTGTCAGGTCGCCCAGAAAAGTCGCATGACGGTGCAGGTACCTGGAGGAACCCGGGAGGTTGACGTCCCAAGACTCCTGCAAACACGGCCGGCGATCAACGACGATCAGGCAGTCGAGATGGCAGGCCTTGCCGTCGAGCTCGAGAGTACGATGGGCTGGCCCGTCGACGTTGAATGCGCCTATCATGCCGGGAAGCTATACCTGCTCCAGTGCCGGCCCGTTACGACGCTTAGCTCCCCTTAGCCGGTGGTGGAGCCTTACAAATTGAAGGAGGGACCAGTGTCAAACGCCGACGCGACAAGCCATGAGGCCCCATCTCCCATCCCCGTGCCTGCCGATTTTCCCGTCACCTGGGAGCACCCGGATCAGGCGCACATGTTCTGGACTACGGACCGTATGCATTTCCCCGAGCCGATCATGCCGATGATGGCTGGATTCAACCAGCGCTCCGAGGACGGGATCACACGGGCCGCGCAGGCGTACGCACTTCCCGTCCGGTTTTATTATCGTCGTATTAACACCTACAACTACAGTACCACCGTCCCGATGGTGCCGCCCGAGGAGATGGAGGCCCAGGGCAAGCTGGCCGAGGAGAAGCTAGGGGCCGGGATCGGCGAGATGTGGGGGCGTTGGGAAACAGAGTGGCTTCCGGAAGTCCGCGAGCACCTGGCCTTTTGGGAGGCCTTCGACCTCCGCGGCGCCCCTATGCCGGCCCTCCTAGACCACCTGGAGGAGACCTGGGCGCGGCTTACGCGCCTGTGGGACATCCACTTTCTCGTCGCCTTCCCTTTCCTTCTCGGTCCAAGTTTGTTCGACGAGCTTTACCACGACCTATTCGGTAAGGAGGGCGCCCTTGACGCCTACCGGCTGTCCCAGGGCTTTGGTAACAAGACCGTCGAAGGAGGCCACGCCCTGTGGGAGTTGAGCCGAAAGGCGCTAGCCTCACCACAGGTGCGCAGTACCCTTGAAGAAAACGACCCGGCTAACGTGCCGACCGCCCTGGAGGGATTCGCCGAAGGCCGTGCCTTTCTGGCGGACTTCCACGCTTATCTTGAGGAGTACGGCCAGCGGAGTGATGTCTTCGTGGAGCTCGGCAACCCCAACTGGATTGAAAATCCGGTCACGCCGATAAAGAACCTGAAGGACTTCCTCACCGAGCCCAATCGGGACCTCGGCGCCGAGCTGAAGGCCCTTGCCGCCCAGCGAGAGCGGCTCATAGCTGAGGCGCGTGAGCGCCTCGAGGGGTACCCGGGACCCGTGGTTGAGCAGTTCGAATTTCTGCTCAAGGCGGCGCAGGCGGGGACGATCCTTCAGGAGGACCACAATCACTGGATCGACCAGCGGAGTACGTACAAGGTACGACGGGTGCTGCTGGAGCTCGGCGGTCGCCTCGCCGAGGCCGGCGTGATCGACAGCCGCGACGACGTGTTCTACCTCATCCCGGAGGAGCTACAGGAGACGGCCTCGGCGTTGCCAGAGGGAGACCGGCGCCAGCTGGTGGCCGAGCGTAAGGCGGAGATGGACCACTTCCGCACGGTTCAGCCGCCGCCGGCCCTTGGCACTCCGCATCCCGGACCACCTCCCGATGATCCGATGGGGCGAGCCCTCGGCAAGCTTTTCGGGGCGCCACCGGCGGAGTCCGGCGATCCCGACGTCCTGCTGGGGCACGCCAGCTCGCCCGGTAAGGTCAGCGGCACCGCCAAGGTGGTGCTGTCGTTGGCCGAGGCCGGAAAGCTCCAGCCCGGAGACATCATGGTCGCTCCATCTACGATGCCTGCGTGGACGCCTTTGTTTGCCTCCATCGCCGCCGTTGTGACCGACGCGGGCGGCGTGCTGAGTCACGCGGCCATCGTAGCGCGGGAATACAATATCCCGGCCGTCTTAGGCACCGGTAACGCAACATCCGCGATTCAGGACGGCCAGACAGTAGAAGTGGACGGGGACGCTGGGGCAGTCCGAATCGTGCGGAACTGACAAGCAGAGCCGTCGCGCACCGGGAAACCGGCAGCAGTGGCGCCAGAGGCGCCAGAGGCGCCATCGCGGGAGGTGAGATGATGCCGCCATGGACGCTCATCCTCTCACCTTGTAGCTGACACATGTGGTCGCCCAAGTGCTTCGTCCAGCTAATACCTGTCAAATCCCACCCACCTGCCAGTAAAGGTTATCGGGGGACGCCCCCGGGCCCCCGCCATCCCGACACGTCGGGTTTGGAACCCTGGGTGTGCAGAGGACGAAGCCCTAGAGCTATGAGCTGTCGCGTGTAATCAGCGCCGGGGTCGAACACTGTCATGAGAGATCGTGTGTGGCCGAGGGTCGAGCTCAGAAGAGATTGTGCGCGGTGAGTCGCGAGTCTAAGGCCCGTCCAGACGGCGGCTCGACAGCAGCCGGGCGTCGCTCGCCCGCAGAGCCAATCGTCATTATCATCGTGACGCTGAGCACGATGCTGGCGCCGCTGAACTCCACGATGATCGCGGTAGCGATGCCCGATATCATGCAACGTTTCGGTGTGGGAATAGCGACCGCCGGATGGCTGGTGACCGCTTATCTACTTGCAATGGCCTCCCTGCTACCGGTGGCGGGGAAGATCGGCGACAGGTTTGGCCGTCGTCGTTTCGTGCTGATAGGCCTAGCATCGTTCGGCGTCGCTTCTCTGGCCGCGGCAGTTGCACCTAACCTGTGGATACTCCTACTGTTTCGAGTCCTGCAGGCGGTAGCGGCGGCCTTGATCGTGCCCAACTGCGCTGCGCTACTACGGGAGGCTGTGCCTGAAACGCGTCGCGGGAGGAGCTTCGGACTGCTCGGAGTAGGCATCGCGTTGGCAGCCGGCCTAGGCCCTCTTATCGGGGGTGTTTTAGTCGAAGTCGCAGGCTGGCGCGCCATCTTCTTCGTCAATCTCGTCCTGGTGCTACCCGCCCTTGCCCTCGGCTGGTATTGGCTCCCCCGTACTGCCGAATCCCGGTCGGACGGTCAGTTCGATCTGTCCGGGGCAATCATGTTGCCTGTAATCCTTGCTGTCGGCGCTGCACTGCTAATGTCCATCGGCCGGCAATCTACCGTAGTCGTACTTGTGGGAGGGCCCATCATCGCAGTCGCCATGGTCGCCTTCGCCCGGCAGGAGCTCCGGCACCCCGACCCTGTCTTCCAACCTCGCCTCTTCGGCCGCCGTGCTTTCGCCGCCGCGAATGGAGCAATCGGCTTTAGCAATCTCGCCATGTACACTCTCCTGCTGTCCGTTCCTCTGGTCCTGGCGGACAGAAGCGGGTCTTCAAGCCTGCAGACGGGCACCGTGCTCGCTGCGATGTCCGCCTCAATGATAATTCTGGCTCCAGTTGGGGGCCGGCTTGCCGACAGATTGGGCCGTCGGTTACCGACCACGGCGGGACTCGCTATTCTAACTGCAGGCACGCTGTTGATAGCCGTGGGGGGCGCCGAAATAGGCCTCGCCAGTCTTGTAGTCGGCCTGGCAGTGGTCGGGAGCGGATTAGCCCTGGCAACTCCAGGCCTTCAGACTACAGCGGTCGAAGCTGCGGACCGAACGCAGGCCGGTGCTGCTTCCGGTGTATATTCGACCAGCCGCTATCTCGGAAGTATAGTGGGGTCCGCCATAATGGCGGGTCTTTTGGGAACCGGCGACGGTGACGCGGGTGGCACCGGTCTGGTCTTCCTGGTTGTTGTCGTCGCGGCTGTGCTGGCCACCGCGTCCAGCCTGGGCCTGCGAGCTCGCCCCGAGGCGGGCCTTCGCGATCCTAACCCCACGAGCCGTACTTAGCGCGAAGGACCCCAGGAACGAACGCGACGGCTGAGGGTGTCTGCGATGGCGTCCCTGGACAAGTTCTCGGGAGGCAGGTTCTAGGATCCCCCGTACAGCCGCTGCACCAGGTCTGCCCAGTGGCGTCCCCAGGCGTTGCAGATTGACACGACTTCGTCCTGGGACGACTCACTCAACATAACCGGTCCGTAGTGGGACGAATAAGCGTTTCCCTGGATGACCATGCCGTGGTTCAGCAGTATGTGAATCATGCTGAGCAGAGCCAGCTCCGCACCGCCGCCGGGCCTGCCTCCGCCGGCGAAGGCCCCGCCTACCTTGCCCGACAACGGGCCCGGATAGTCCTGTATGGTCGTGATGTCGAACAACTGCTTGATCTGCCAGTCGACGTCGCCAAACCGGGTGGGCGTCCCCACGATGATCCCCTTGGCGGCCAGCATCTCATCCCACTGCACCTCGTGGACTGCTCGGACTGTGGCGCTGGCCCCGCCATCGAGAATCCCCTGCCGGATGGGTTCCACCATGCTGCCGGTGCGGCCGTTTTTGGACGTGTAGATTATCAACAGGTCGTGCTGGTTATCCGCCATATAAACCACCTACATTTTTCCGGGTCCCAGATTTTCGCTATGGAGCCGAGCCGCGGTCTAGCCTAACTTAATCACAACGAGCGTTGAAGATGAACCACCGCCTTGTCGAGGGCGGCAACCTGCTTATTGCGCCGCCGCTGCTCATAGGCCTTGCATTGCTTTAGTATTATTACTGATCTCGGCGGGTTGTAGATGCGTAGGGCTCGAGCTTGCCCGGTAGAAACCTCGCGGTCGATCCAGCGAGGGCCAACCGCGTCGAGACGAGGAGGCAACGATGAAAATCGGAGTCTGGATAGTTGCGACAGACTTCACGATTGACCCGGTGATCCTGGCCCGGAGGGCCGAAGAGCTGGGCTTCCACTCCTTCTGGGCCCCAGAGGAGGTTGCTGTTCCAGTGAACCTGGAGACCGGCTGGCTGCATATCCCCGGGCAACCTCTACCGGACAACTTCTTAGGGATGATGGACCCTTTTGTCAGCCTGGCCCGGGTGGCTGCCACTACTAAGACGATCAAGCTGGGGACAGGAGTCTGCCAGGTGCCGCTGAGGAACCCGATCGTACTGGCCAAAGAGGTTGCTACTCTCGACTACTACTCCGGCGGGCGATTTGTCTTCGGCATCGGCGCAACCTGGATCAGGGAAGAGGCCGAGGTCATGGGGGTCGACTTCGAGCGTCGTTGGGGTCAGACACGCGAGGCGGTCGCGGCCATGAAGGAGCTGTGGACGCAGGAGGAGGCCGAGTTCCACGGAACTTACTACGACTTCCCACCCCTCGAGCGTCGGTCCGCACCCTGTGGACGCAGGAGGAAGTTCCCGGCTCAGAAGTCCCACCCTTAGCCTTATCCGCCCGTGCTCATAGGCAGCGGCTCGCCGAACGTGTTCAAACGGATTGTAGCCTGGGGCGACGGCTGGCTACCCTGCGGCTTTCCGGCCCGTGAATACGTACCTCCGGCCCAGGTGAAGGCCGCCCGGACCAAGCTGGACGAGCTCGCCGAAGCCGCGGGTAGAGACCCCGAGTCCATCTCCATCACCGTCTACGGTATGGACGGCGATCTGGAGTTGATCGAAGCACACGAGGCAGCAGGCGCCGACGAGGTAGTCCTTGGAATACCCAGCGTCCCTGAGGAGGAGGCGCTGGAAGAGCTGGAGAGGATAGCTCGGCTGGCGCTGAAGTAGGTCTGAGATTAATGACCGTGTCGTGTTCCCACTCTACTGTCACAACGGCTGAGAAAACCACCGTGGGTGGGTTACCTCGGGACGGTTCGAGCCCGGAGCGGATAGCAGGAGGAGATTACATGACAACCTTTGTCAGAGTTTACACCGGGGACGATGGGCAATCCCACATGGAGGAGTTCGAGCCCGATTTCGAGCCGTTCGTTGATGTCGAGGGCGCTCACGGGGATGGAACTCCTATGGAGGCCGCCACTGGCATCACCATCCGGCGCAGCCCGCCGGGCTATTTCCTCGACTGGCACTGTGCACCGCGGCGCCAGTACGCGATCACGATCGCCGGCGAGGTCGAGATCGGCGTTGGCGATGGAACGGTACGGCGGCTGGGACCCGGCACCTTGCTGCTGGCCGAAGACCTCACCGGCCAGGGCCATACGACTCGGGCTGTTGGCAACGAGACTCGCATCACCATCATCGTGCCACTGGGTGACTGACAGACGGCCTGACATCGGCCCCGGCGATACGCCCAACTCCGGTAACCTTGCCCACTAAGCGTAACAGCGGACCCGAGAAGTACACGACCGAGGGTTACACGTTATGAAAAGGTTAGTCGTCTGCTCCGACGGGACTTGGAACAGCCCTGAACAGAAGCATCCCACCAACGTGTTGAAAATGGCACGGATGATCACTCCGTCGGCGCTGGATGGCACTCCGCAAGTCGTGTTCTACGACGCGGGCGTGGGCACCGGGAACTGGGTAGACAGGTGGATTGGAGGCATCACTGGCAAAGGACTGAGCAAGAACATTCAGGATGCCTACCGCTTCCTCATGCACAACTACGAGGAGGGAGACGAAGTATTCCTTTTCGGCTTTAGCCGCGGCGCTTACACGGCTAGAAGCACCGCAGGATTCATCCGTAACTGCGGACTCCTCCACAAGAGGCACAGCGACGAGGTCGACAAGGCATATGAGCTGTACCGGAGAAGGGACGCCGGTCCTAAAAGTAGCGCGGCCGTCACGTTCCGCAACTCCTACTCACGAGTGATCGAAGTGAAGTTCATCGGCGTCTGGGATACTGTAGGTCAACTCGGCATACCTTTGCTGGGCTTGCGGTTTCTAACACAGAGGAAATATCGGTTTCACGACCTGGAGCTGAGCCGACAAGTGCGCCACGGCTACCAAGCGCTCGCGATTGACGAACGCCGATGGCCATACAGTCCGGGTGTGTGGAAGGCTGAGTCGAAGCCTGGTCAGGTCGTTGAGCAGCTATGGTTCGCCGGGTGGCACAGCGATGTTGGCGGGGGTTCGGCTCCGCACGGACTTGGTGACGTCTCCTTTCAGTGGATGAAGGACAAGGCCCATGCCTGCGGACTGGTCTTCGATGAGGAGTATATGGAATCGGACCTGAAGCCGGAGCCTCTCGCGAGCCTCCACCCCGTTTGGTGGCGCAGACCCATTCCGTTGTTGCGTCGGATCATCGCTTCAGGCGGTACGCAGGATGTTCACCCCACTGCGCTACAGAGGTTCCGTTCCGATCAAGTGCGATACAAACCCCGGAACTTGGCCCTCTACTTAGAACAGGCGGAGCCGGACGAAGAGACTGCCGACGAGCAGTAGTGCTTCAATTGCCGCCGCTTTCTGTCGATCAACGACAAATGCAGACAACCAGCGCGAAAGCAACCCACCGGAATACGATTAGCGAAATGGAGAGACGATTATGGCCACTGGGACAATCGGAGTAGCGGCGATGGGCGGGAATGCCACCACGGTCCTCGCCCGCATACAGGACTTGGACAACCGGAAGGTACCGGCGGTATGGCTAACTACTGGAGGAGCGGGCCTAGACGCTCTATCCCTGTTTGCAGCAGCCGCGGCAACGACCGACCACATTCTGCTGGGGACGTGCATCACTCCCACCTGGCCCCGGCACCCTATAGTCACCGCGCAGCAGGTCCAGGTGATTGCGAACATCGCGCCCGGTCGGTTTCGTCTAGGGCTTGGCCCGAGTCACAGGCCGACCATGCAGGAGATGTTCGGCGTCGATTTCAAGACCCCACTCAAAAACCTCCGTGAGTACGTCCACATCGTCAAGACTTTGCTGCGAGAGGGTTCCGTAGACTTTGATGGCGAACATTACCACGCCCATGCCGGGATCGAAGAGCCAATTCGGGACGTGCCGGTTATGGCGTCGGCGTTACGTCCGGGCTCCTACGAGTTTTGTGGCGCGGAAGCTGATGGGGCCATTAGCTGGGTGTCCCCTTACTCGTACCTGCGAGATGTCGCACTTCCGGCGATGAAGGCCGGTGCGGCGCAGAAGGGGCGCGAGGTTCCTCCCATAGTAGCCCACGTGCCGGTAAGCGTTCACGACGACCGGGACCAGGTACGAGCAGAGGCCCGAAAGCAGTTGAGCGTGTACCCCAGACTCCCCTTTTATGCCAGGATGTTTGCCGAGGCAGGCTTTCCGGAAGCTGAGGAGTCGTCGGCTTGGAGCGACCGCATGATAGACGCGGTTGTACTGTCTGGCGACGAAGAGGAGGTCAGTAGGCGCCTCCGGGAGCTGTTCGATTGGGGCGTGGGTGAGGTGATTGTGCATGTGATAACGGTGGGCGATGACGAGCAAGGGTCTTGGGAACGGGCGGTGGGTCTGCTAGGGGACGTGTAGAGGCAACTTGGGGCCGAAGGACCAATCACGCCCAAGTATCTGGGCCGTGGGGTGAAGCAGCCTGGGCAGGGGGGGCCACAGAGTCCTCCCCAGCTGGCAGCGAGCCACGACGTCTTTGCCAATAGAATCCGCCACCAGCAACGTCTCACGGTCAGAGGTGAACACAAAGGAGGTCAAGCGATGACGGAAGAAGCGGGCGCGTCGGCAACATATCAGGTGGTGTACGTGGGCACGCGACGGCCAGGCAAATGGTGGTGGCCAACGATGGAAAACGAGCACCGCCGGCGCCAACGGCTTGCAGAAGAGCAGGAAGAGGTGTGTGCTAACAGGTCGCAACAGGGACTGCGTTTGGTAAACGTAGTACCCGTGTTGAGCTCTGGGTCCTTCCAGGGCTCTTGGACCGAAGGAGTGTGGCTCTACTTCGCTGACGCGGACGCTGGACGGAGCTGACCAGACCCCGGCCGGGTGTGTCGGTGAAGGGCGACCGCATCTCGTCTTTCTGCCGCGGGGCTCCGTCTGCCGGATTCTGTCGAGGTGTAACAGCCGACACTTAATCCGACGAGGCAGTGGCCGCCTACCACCAGTACGTTTCGTCCAGGGCCTCTGCGCGCACGCCCGCCGCGCCCCAGGGTCTCGCCGGCAGGTATTTCCACGCGCCGTCGGAGAACATCACCACAACGTTGCCTCGCTCGATGCGCTGGGCCATCCTGAGAGCCACGTGCAGCGTCGCGCCCGAGGATACCCCGGCCAGGATGCCTTCGGTCTCGATGACTCGCCGGGCCGACTCGATGGCGCTGGCGCTGTCAACGAGAAATCGGCCGTCGAGCATACTCAGATCCATCAACGGTGGCGTAAACCCCTCGGACATGCTCCGGAGGCCCTGAAGTCGCTCGCCCATACGGGGCTCTACGCCGATAATTTTGACGTCCGGGCTCGTCTCTCTGAGGCGGCGCGCCACGCCCATGATGGTCCCACCGGTGCCGATGCCCGCGACGAACACGTCGACCTCGGGAAGCTCCTCTGCGATCTCGCTGCCGGTCGTCCTGTAATGAGTCTCTACGTTTACCACGTCGCTGAATTGCCTCAGGTAATAGCCGCCACTATCTTCGGCGATTGTCCTCGCCGCCTCTATCGCGCCCTTCATGCCTCCTCTGGACTCGCACCACGTAATCTCTACACCGAATACGGGCAGAATGTCGCCGATACTCGGCGCCACGTCCCGCGGTATGACCGTCCTCGCCGTGTATCCTTTTTGCTTTGCCACCAGCGCCAGCGCTATGGCTGTGTTCCCGCTGCTGGCTTCCACGATTGTGTCGCCGGGCTTCAAGTCCCCCCTGCGTTCAGCCTCCTCGACCATGGCGAGCACGATGCGGTCCTTGATACTGCCCGAGGGGTTCTGCCCCTCCAGCTTGGCGAAGACGCGCACGCCCGGATTCGGCGACATATGCCGCAGCTCGATAAGCGGCGTTCTACCGATCATGCCCAGCAGGTCTAGCGTAGCCATAGCAAGATTCTAACGGCCAGTCACCCTATGTCGCCAGCTCCACACGTAACCGACGGACGAGGCCCTAGCCCGCTGGGCGGTGCAGGCGCCTATGTGGTCGGGGGGAATTCCGTTCACTACTGGACAGTTATAAGGCCCACCATCCCCAGACTTTGGTGTGGGATGCAGTTGACCCTGTAGGCCCCTGACTGTGTGAAGGTGAACTTGAAGTCAGCCACTGCGGCACCCCCGACCTCTACGTTGATGCCGAGGCCGTCGACAGTGAAGGTATGGGACTGCGACTCCGACACGAACGTGAACTCCACCGTCTCGCCCAGGCTAAACCTTAGGACAGCCGGTTGGAACCTGAATGGACCCCGCCCGCCCCCGTCTGTCATGTTGACTGTGAGTGCACGGGAAACCGACGGTCCATTAGCCGGTACCACGGTACTCTGCGGAGGGAGCTCGCTCGGGACTCCCAAACAGGCACCCAGGAGTAAGGAAACGACGGCCAACAGCGCCAGCGCAAGGGTCAACCTGCCTGTCACGGCTCCTCTTCCACCTAAAGGTGGAGGCGATTATACACATAGGCTGCGCTTCCTGTTCATGAGCGTTGGCAACCCCGACAAGAACGGTACCGCCTGAGTCAAAGGACAGGCCCCTCGAGCGACCCAACCGATCGGGTTGTCGCCAAGACGTAATGCCCTCACTGATCTGATTGGCCCTCATAGACGTAAACCTCATAGACAGCAGGTAGAAACGCCTGAGATGATCCCGTTAGGAGAATGTAGGATCAGGTAACATCCGTTAATTGACGATGTCACCCTACATAGATAGCTTAGGTATGTCCGTTAATCAACACACCAGTTCACCCACCACCTCGTGCCGTTATGGTGCTCCTCTCCGAAGAACACACAGACGAACAGCTGATGGCCCAGGTTCAGCGGGGCCATCAATCCGCCATGAACGCTCTGTACGAGCGGTACTCTAGCCGCGTGTACGGCATGGCGATGCAAAAGCTGGCCGAACCCGCCGAAGCGGAAGACGCGACCCACGACGTGTTCGTCAGCCTATGGCAGAAGTCATCGACCTTCCGCCCCGACCGAGGTAATGTCAGCAGCTGGCTGTTGGCTATCGCTCACAACCAGATCATCGACAGGTTAAGAAGGAAGCGCCGGATGGCGGAGGCGTACAGGGTGGTAGCCCTTGATCCCACCTCGGTCGCCGAAAGCGGGACAGACGATCCGCAAGCCGCCACCGAGCAGGGCGAGGCGGCACAGCGAGTCAGGCGAGCCTTGGAGGTCCTCCCTCCGGAACAGCATGAAGTGGTAACGCTGTCCTATTACCACGGGTTCAGCGGATCTCAGATCGCCGACAGGCTGGAGCTGCCTCTCGGCACGGTCAAGGGGCGTATGCGCTTGGCGATGGGCAAGCTCCGCGAGGAGCTTGGACCCTATAGGTAGCCGATGAACCACGAAGCAGTCCTAGACCTGCTGCCCGCCTTCGCTCTCGGCGCTCTCGAGGAGCACGAGCAGGAGGCGTTGCTTGGCCACATTCAGGCCTGCAACTCCTGCCACGCCCAGGCTCGTCAGTATGTCGAGGTCTCCGCGTTACTCTCGAACGCGATCTCCGACGTGCAGGCGCCGGAGGGTTTGCGGGCGCAGGTCGCGGACTCGATCGCCGAGCTGTCGGTCCGGGAACCCGCCGAGGTCTCCTGGCTCCGACGGGTGTGGTCACCGTCGCCCCAACCCGTCTTCATGGGGATGGCTGCGGTCGCGGCCCTGGCCCTTCTAATTGTCGCCGTAGTCTTTGTTGTGATCTCTCAGAACGACCTGTCGGACCTACAGCAGGAGAACCGGCTCTTGGCGGTCAGGAGCGACGACCAGAGCGAGATCCTCGAGACCTCGTTGAAAGACTTGTCGAGGTTGAGCGAGGAGAATGAGGTCCTCGCCGAAAAGCTGGACGATCAAGGCCGGGAGCTGGCCAGGTCCAGCGAGACCCTGACGGAGCTGCAGCAGCAGAGCGAGGCGCTCACCGCCAAGGTAGACACCCAGCGAGTATTCACCTATCTTCAGGCACTCCCCGTCACAAACAAGTATGTGCTGAAGGCCACGCCCGCCGCGCCAGGTCCGTGGGGCATGCTAGTCACAAACGTCGCAAACTCGTGGGGCGTCGCCATCCTGCTGGGGCTGGAGCCGCTGGAGAGTGGCATGGCGTATCAGATCTGGCTCGAGCGGGATGGGGCGGCCACCAGCGCAGGCGTGATCGAAACGGTGGAGCCGGAGTCAGGTTACGGCGAGCTGTACACCAAGTTCCCAGAGCCGGTCGGCAGCTTCGACAGGATCTTCGTCACCCAGGAGCCGGTCGCCGGAAGCCCCGTCCCCACCGGGGCTGCTCTTCTGTCGGCATCCATCGCCAAGTAGTCGATTGCCGACGCGTGGTTAAGCCTCTTCTTCCCCTGCGCATCGCGGCCCGACCTTGGTACCAGATGCCCATTCCCTGCCGGCGTTTTCCACCACATGACACCGGCGGTCACACCCTTCCTCGACCTCAAATTGCTTCCGTTTACCTATACTAACTTAACGGAACCTACATCAAGGGGAAATACACACCGAGACCGGCTGGTCTCTCACCGATTTTTGTGATCCGACGCTCCCCGCCAGGCGTATACGTAACATCAGCGGGGTACCTAGGCAATCTGTGGAGGATACGTTGACATCGGACTCGAAACTCACGGCCCATTCCGACGCGCATAGCACTGGCCCTTTGATGTCCGGTGGCACAACTGACTCCGGTAATGATTCGCAGGTCGTGCAGAAGCGGATTGTCGCGGTCCAGGAGTCGGTTCGCAAGGAGCTCGCTCAGCGGCTCCACAGTACGGTGCAAAACAGGCTTATCATCCTCACGTTGCGGCTGAAACAGCTGGAGCAGAGCGCCTCGAATGAGGAGGTGGCGAGTGAGCTCAGCCGCCTCGTGACGGAGCTCGGCGAGCCCCTACAGGAAGAGGTACACCAGATCGGCCACCGGCTGTACCCTCCCATTCTCCGCTTTGGATTGGTCGCTGCACTTCAATCTCTTATCGACTTGTACGATGGGGCCATCGGCATTGAGCTGCACGTCGACGACGAACTCATCCGCCGAGAAAGAGAAGATCACGACCTCATCCACGAACGAGCCAGACTGTCAGCGTACCGGATAGTTGAGGAGGCTTTGAACAATATAGTGAGGCATGCGAGCGCTGAACGGGTTGCCATAAGTGCCGGACTGAGCCGTGACGGGGAGTTACGCCTCGACGTTCGAGACGATGGCCTCGGGTTCGAACTGGATCATGCAGCCGCAGGGCTCGGCCTGGCAGCGATGACCGACTATGCCGGTTCCGTCGGTGGCAAGGCAACTATCCAGAGTACCCCACAAGGAACGGAAGTCGTAGCTAAGCTCCCGACACTGCTTGACGGAGAGTGTCCACAGAAATTCGACTCTTAGCTAGGAAGACCGCCGTCCCCTCCGCCGCTTCCATCTTCGCGTATGGCGGGCCCGGGTCGACGCCGACTACTATCACTCTGACACCAGACTGGCGACGCCAGATCGTGCGGGCGAGCTGGAAGCCATCACGATCTGGCAAGTAAAGATCAACGATTACCAAGTCCGGAGACAGGTCGGAGACCAGCCGGAGGACCTCGCCTGCCGTATCGGCTTCAGCCACTATCTGTAGGTCTTCTACGTCCTTGAGCAGCTCCCGAAGCCAAGTGCGGAACTCTACCGAGTTATCGGCCACCACCACCCGATGCTTGTCGGCTGAACGAATGAAACCCACTTCGCTTCCTTGGGGCCCATTGTAGCATCGCCGGCAAATGCGCGTGATCTGACCGCGCCGCATTCTGGTGGTTGACGACGAGAGGCGATTCGAAAGGTCCTGGCCCGGATACTGGCTGAGGAGGGATACGCCGTAACCACCGCCGCCAACGGCCTCGAGGCCGTAAACCTCCTTAGGCAGGAGCGCTTCGATCTGGTTATCTCCGACAATTACATGCCGGGCTTAAGCGGAGTGGATGTGATTCTGGAGTCGAAGCGGCTCGATCCCGAACGCCCTGTAATCATGGCTACCGGGCATTCCTTCGCGAAAAACGCGGAACGACTCGCGGGCATCCATAGAGTCGAGCGGGTAGCGAAGCCCTTCACCGCTGGCATAATCAGCCAGACGGTCTAAAGGCTTCTGGGCATAGAGTCCTCAACACGGGCGGCGCCGGCCGACCGTGACGAACAGCACGAAGGCATGGGCACGTAAGGCCGGGTGCATGGCGTTAACAAAGAAGATTCTGATTGCAGAAGACCAGCCGGCGATGCGGCGGGTGCTTACGCAGGTCCTACAGACCCTCGACGGCTTCGAGGTGCTGGAGGCTGGTGACGGCCGCGAGGCCTTGGAGATCATCGACGAGCATGGGCCCGACCTGGTGCTGCTCGATCTGTGGATGCCGAAGATGGATGGGTTCGAGGTCCTCAGAACGCTGGAGAGCCGGAGGCAAAGCCAGGCCTGGGCGCCGAGGGTGGTCGTGCTCAGTGGTCATCACGAGCCGCAGTTGCTGGAGGAGCTTCAGAAGCTCGGCGCACACGACGTTTTGATGAAGCCGCTGCACATGGACCAGATCCTCGGCTGTGTTGAAGGGCTAACGCCGAGAGCAGAGCCCTAGTTCTCAGGAACTGATCTAGCCGGCGGCGGCTCTTTGGGAATGAGTCTCCATCGCAACGAAACGCTCCAACCAATAGACGAGGGGCTGCCTGGAAAGGCAGCCCCTCGTCTTGATAGTGCGTAGCGCCGCCGTGCTAGGACAGCTTCTTCATGGCCGCGTCGAGGTACATGCTTCTCATCTCGTCGGCCTGAAACAGGGCTCCGATCTCTCGAGCCATCTCCCTAGCGCCATCGAGCTTGGCCGCAGCCTCGCCGTTGCGCCCCAGGCCGGCCATCACCTGGGCGGCGGCGGCGCGGGTATTCAGCACCATCGGTCGCATACCCATGTCCAGGGCCAGTCGCTCGCCGCGGGCGAAGCTGTCCAGCGCCCGCTCGGGCTCGCCGGCGGCGGCGCTAACCTGGGCCTCCGCAAATGCCACCGCCGGGTAGATAAACCGCATTTCTCGTTCTTCGGCGAACTCCCGCGACTCCCGGACCAGGGTCTTCGCCCCGTCTGCGTTGCCCTGCATCAGTGCGACAAAGGCGGACCCAACCAGCAGCTGGGGCCTGGCCAGGAGCTTGGAGGCGTTGGAGGCGCTCAAGCCCTTATCGAAAAGGTCGCCGGCAGCCTCAACGTCGCCAAGTGCAAGGGCGCAGAATCCCAGATCGGACCAGACCAGACCGCCCATCGCCGCACCCATGGGTGTCTCCAGCAGCTTCATCGCCTGGCCGTGGAGCTCGGCCGTCTTGTCGAGGAGGTCTGTGCTGACATCCAGGTAGGCCGTGCCCAGGGCACACAACCCCATCGCTTCGAGGTGAGGGAAGCCGCACGCACGTCCCGCCTGTGCCGTTCGCTCCTGGAAGCTGATAGCTCGCTCGTAATCGCCCCTCAGCCACGAAGTCAGCCCGGCCATGAAGGAGCCGTAACACTGCTGCTCGACGGCTCCGATCTGAGTGGCGATGTTCAAACCCTGCTCCGCCGCTTCGCTCGTCGCGTCGAGGTCCCCGTTTCGCAGGTGGTGAAACGCCGTGGTGAATCCCGTCAGCTCGGACAGCCATTTGCGGTTTCCCAGCTCCTTCGCCAGGTGCACAGCCTCCTGTGTTACCTCCCAGGCGTCTGCGAACCGGGTCATGTACGTCAGTGTATGGGCCTTGTGCGTCAACCCGAAGAGCCTGGGTTCCTCGAGGTCCAGCTCGCGTCCGATCCTGTCCGACTCGGTCAGGTGGTCCACGGCGTCTTCGAAGTCGCCGAAGGGGATGCGGAGGAAGCAGTAGGTCATGTGGAGCTCGGCCAGCCCAGGCAGGTCGTCGCACTCCAACGCAAGACGCTCTGCGTCGACCAGATGATTCTCGGCCTCGGGAAACTGGCCCTGCATGAGTGCCGTCACCCAGCCGAGCTTGTTGAGCGCCGAGACCTGCATCGGCAGGTCGCTATGCTCCTGGGCCAGGTGTAGCATGGTGTGGTAGTTCTCCACCGCCTCGCTCACGCGCTGGCCGAAGGTAAGCGCTCCGCCCAGCCCCTCGTAGACACGCCTTGCCAGGCCCAGGTCCTGGACGCCATCGCCGCTCAGCACCTGGAGGGCTTGCGTGTAGTAACCTATCGCCTCGTTCGTCGAATAAGCACGGGCCGCCCGATCCCCAGCCTCCGCCAGGTATGGGAGCGCGCGGCCTTGCTCACGCGACTCCATGTAGTGCCTTGCTATGTCGCCGACGTTCTCCTTGTCGATCTGCTCCAGACACTCCGCTACGCGCCTGTGCATCTCGCGACGGTTGCTGAGCAGCAGGGTGGAGTAAACGGTCTCCTGCGTCAGCGCGTGCTTGAACATGTACACCAGGCGGGGGTCCACGCCTTTCTCGTAGATAAGCTCACGCTGCTGCAGGTCCGTGACCAGGTGCCCGAGGTCCTGGCCTGCGTCGTGGATGTCCTGGAGGATGTCGAAAGCGAACTCGCGGCCGATTACAGAGGCCGTCTGTGCCGCCCTCCTCGATCTCTCGTTGAGCCTATCGATACGGGAGGTGATGACGCCCGCCACGGTATCGGGCACCGCTATGTCTGCGATCTCGCTGGTGGCGCGCCAGTGGTCGTCCTCCCGCACGACGAGTCCGGAGTCGATCAGCGACCGGACCACCTCCTCCACGAAGAAGGGGTTGCCCTCCGCCTTTTTGAGAATCAGCGTCGTACGTTTTCGGGCAGGTCCTCGACGTGCAGGAGGCTCCCCACCAGGTGTCGCGAGCTCTCAGCGTCGAGCGGCTCCAGTGTCACCGCCGAGTAGCGGCCAGCGTAGTCTCTGGCGCCTGTCTCGTGCAGCCGCCAGGAGGGCTCCTGGCGGCTGGGGCGGAAGATCATGATCATCATCACCGGAGCGCGTTCGGTCATCTCCATCAGCTGGGCCACGAGATCAAGGGACGTCGGGTCGCTCCAGTGCAGGTCCTCGAAGACGAGGACCACGGGCCGATCTGCGGCCATACGCTCGAAGAGCTCCCTCGTAGCGCGAAAGGCCCGATCGCGGACTTGAGGCGGCTGTAGGTAGCGAACCAGCTCGGCGTCCGGGCCCGCCGGACTCATGCCAAGCATCGTGGCAAGATACGGCGCCACGTCGTCCACCCTGTCCGGCATGAGGCTGCCGACCGCGGCTTTCAGCGTCTCGTAGCTGTCGGTCCCGTTGGCTCCCTGCTGACCGTCCCGCAACCCAAAGTATCCGCTGAGCAGATCAGAGAAGGGCGTGTAGGGGGCGGTCGCTTCGTAAGACAGGCAGCGGCCCTCGTGCCACGCGATCTCCGAGCCATTGCTCGAGCCCGTGCCAGCTCGGCTCTCGGCGACCAGCGCTTGACGGAGGTCCGCGATGAGTCTCGATTTGCCAAGGCCCGCCTCTCCCATAAGTGAGACGATCTGTCCCCGCCCCTGACGCAGGGCGGCAACGGCGTCCATGAGCGTTTTGACCTCGCTATCGCGACCGATCAGGGGTGCGTCCAGCCCCTCGATGCCACGCAGCCTGCCCCGCTCGGCCTTGGGGTGGAGGGCACGGTACGCCGGCACCGGCTCGTCTCTGCCCTTGACCTCGATCTCACCAAGGTCCTCGAACTCAAACAGCGGAGCCACCAGCCGGTGCGTATCGGCCGAGACCTGAATCGTACCCGCCTGAGCGGTCTGCTCCATGCGTGCCGCCATGTTTATGGCGTCGCCCAGGGCGGTGTACTCAACGCGGAGGTCGGAGCCCACCTCTCCTACTACGACGAGGCCGGTATTGATGCCGACTCTTACGTCGAAGTCGATCCCCCACCTGGCCCGCACCTCCTCACGGTAAGGCCCTATGCCTTCGACGATGTCGAGGCCAGCCCTGACGGCTCTCTCCGCATCGTCCTCGTGGGCGATTGGCGCGCCGAAGAACGCCAGGATAGCGTCGCCCATGAGCCGGGCCAGCGTACCCTCGTAGCGATAGACCGGCGCGATGAGGTGCTCGAAGGCGCCGTTCATGATCTCGGCCCACTCTTCAGGGTCCAGCCTCTGGGCGGCGGCCGTCGAGCCCTGGATATCGCAGAACAGCATAGTAACGACGCGCCGCTCGCCCTGCATCCCGTCGGCGGACTTTGCATGCTCCAGTTTGGCCAGCAGCTCCTTGGGTATGTACTGCTGAAGCCTGGACGGGGCAGTCGGCGTCTCCGCCACGGCTACCTGGTGGCCGCAGCTTGGGCAGAAACTCGCCGCAGATGGCAGCTCGGCGCCGCACTGGGGACACTTGGGGGAGGCGAGGGGCGAGCCGCAGCTCATACAGAACCTGGCGCCCTCGGGATTCGCGGTCTGACAGCCGGGACAGTTCATGTCAGCGCTCCTGCAGTTGCCACGGTGGCCCATAGGATAGCACGACGGAGCGTCGGCGCAACGGGCTATCGCCCCTGCGAAGCCAGTGTCAAGTTGGAGACGGAACGCTACTCTACCCTCCCACCCACCGCCACTCCGACGCGTCGGGAAGCACATGACGACGTATGCGCGGGCCCAACGTGGTTGTGCCGGGATATCACCAGCCAGCCGTTGGTGCGGTGCCATGCGCTCGGGTGTTACACTGCCGGCCAAAACTCGTCCACCTCGAGAGGCGCCACATGGGTACAGTCATGACCGTAACCGGCCCGGTCTCTTCCGACCAGCTGGGAATCACGTTGCCCCACGAGCACGTTTACCTGGACCTGACCCGGGACTACCCGGGCAGCAACTGTTTGCTCAACGACTCCGAGCTCGCTTACCAGGAGCTGATGCACTACAAGGAGGCCGGCGGGGTCACGCTGGTCGACCAGACCACAGGTGGTCTTCGCAGCCATGATCACGACCTGTTGCCGGTCAAACACGCCATCGCGGTAAGGGAGATGGCCGAGCGCACGGGCCTCAACGTCATACTGGGCGCTGGGTGGTATCGCGAGCTCTACTACGAGCAGCGGTTGTACCGCATGAGGACGGACGAGATCGCCGAGGAGCTGGTGCGCGACGTTACCGAGGGGATCGATGGGACCGACGTCCGCGCAGGCCTGCTCGGCGAGATCGGGGCGCACTTCACCTGGGTGTCGCCCGTGGAGGAGCGCGTGTTCAGGGCCGTGGCGCGGGCGCACAAGAAAACGGGCCTGTCCATCGCGACCCACGCGCTGTACTGGTCCGTCGGCCTGGACCAGCTCGACATCCTCCAGGAGGAGGGCGTGGACCCCCGGCGTGTAATCATCGGCCACAGCCACTCTCACCCGTACCACGAGTACCACGCGGAGATCGCCCGAAGAGGCGCCTTCGTCTCGTTCGACAGGATGGGGCCCGCCGACGAGTACGACCACCAGCTTCAGCTACGGCTGATCAAACAGATGCTGGACGCTGGCCTTATCAGGCACCTGCTGCTGTCCCAGGACGTCTGCTTCCGCACAGACTACGTGGCCTACGGCGGCAATGGCTACGCCTTCGTGCCGACTGGGCTGCGCGAGGAGCTGCGGGGCATGGGCGTGACCGACGAGCAGTTCTGGCAGCTTACCGTCGACAACCCGCGTCGCGCCCTCACAGGCGAGGAGTAGGCTTCATCCCGCGCGCCCACGCTCTACGTTCCGAGGCACATCAAGGCGGGTTTCCTCGTGTAATGGAGTTCCCGTGGGACTCTTCTGGCAACCGCTATAACCTTGCATTCTGACGTCGGAACTGTGGAGGCATGTATGTTTCTCGCTGTACACTGTAGGAAGTGAGAAGCCTGCGCACAACAAGACCCTCCTCGGTTCAAGCCATGTGTGCGAATCATCGTCGTTGGGGGAAAGGAAACGATCTATGAGAGAGTACACAGCGGTCGTAGAACGGGACCCTGAAACCGGGCTCTACGTCGGCTACGTTCCAGGGTTCCCAGGTGCCCACTCGCAGGCGAAGACCCTTGACGAGCTGAACAAGAACCTTCGCGAAGTGATAGCGATGCTACTCGAGGATGGCGAGCCAATCCTGGAAGCGCGCTAGCGGTGGCAACGTTGCCTTTGGCTACGCCTGCTAAACCCTGACTACGCCGGCGCCGTTGATCGCACCCTCCTTCAGACGCCGTAGCGCCCGGTTCAGGTCGCTCAGGGGGAATATCTCGACCTCGGTGCGGATGGGAACCTCGGCGGCCAGGGCCAGGAGCTCGCGGGCGTCCTGGCGCGTAGCGTTGGCGACGCTCCGCACCGTCCGCTCGCCGTAGACCAGCTCGTAGGGCATCTGAGGAAGAGGCGTCATCGTGATGCCGGCCAGCGCCAGCGTCCCACCCTTCTTCAGGTGGGCCAGCGCCAGCGTCCCACCCTGCCCGCCGGGGCGAATATGATGGCGCCGTCCAGCTTCTCCGGCGGCGTGTCCTCCGCACGGCCCACCCACTCTGCTCCAAGCCGGCTCGCCAGCTCCTGGTGTGCCGTGCCCCTGGTGAACACCTGAACCCTGCATCCCCACTGGAGCGCCACCTGGATGACGATGTGGGCCGACGCGCCAAAGCCATATAAACCCAGCACCTGCTCAGGCTGAACCTCGGAGAGACGGAGCGCCCGATAGCCGATAACGCCGCCGCATAGCAGGGGCGCCGCCTGCTCGTCGGTGAACCCCTCGGGAATCGGATAGGCGAACTCCTCGCCTACAACCGTAGCCTCCGCGTAACCTCCGTCCACATGGTAGCCCGTGAAGCGGCCATCGTCCCACAGGTTCTCTCTGCCTGAAACGCAGTACGAGCACCGCCCGCATGTAGAGCTCAGCCATCCGATGCCGACCCGGTCGCCGGGCTTCAGCCGGCTTACGCTGGCGCCGGCCTCGCGCACCACGCCGACGATCTGATGGCCTGGAACCACGGGCAGCTTGGGGAGAGTCAAGTCCCCCTCTACTGTGTGCAGGTCCGTGTGGCACATCCCGCACACCCGCACGTCGATCAGGACCTCGCCTCCGCCGGGCATGGGCTCCGGGACGTTGGCCGGCTCGAGGGGGGCCTCGGCGATGGGCGCGGGCTTCCGGAGCAGCATCGCCTGCATAATCAATCCTCCAGGTTCCACTGTTGCCTTGTAGAGGGTATTGCTTTTGGAAAGCACATATGTTCTGATACCTGAATTCCCATCAAAAGACTGAGTTAGGATCGATTGAAAATCTGTCGCGTCGCATGATAGCGTTCGCGGCGATTGGAAGCACAGCATTCGCATAGGAGGCAAAGGATGCCTATAAGTGAACCGCGCGAAGCCTACTTGAAAGGGATGGTTATTCCTGGGGTATTTGACGGTGAGTCGGGGTTTATCTTTTCGACTGGTGACCGGTCGATTGGAGTGTACGCGAATAAACTGGACATCCTGGAAGGCGAAGGGGCCTCAACAACGTCTTTATCAAATGAAAGACCTGGTAAGCTCAGGGTGTTCGTTGTCGAAGACCAAGGCACCAACGTCCTTGTTCTCCTGCGTCAAGAGGCAGGAACCGGAGAAAAGGTGTTGCTAGTTGATCGAGAGCATGTGGAATATGTGACATGATTCTGAGTGCTGAAGAGATACGCGAGGCGATTCGGAAGGGGGAAATTATTATCGACCCCCCTCCCGAAAACAAGCAGTACTCATCCTCATCATTGGATCTGCGACTCGGAGATGAGTTCTTCGTATGGGACCCTGAGAAAACAGGTGGTGCCGGTGTCCGAATCGAAATTTCCCCGGGACAAGCCGACTATATGCGCATGGCACCTAATTATGCTCGTCCAGTACCGAAACAACTTGACGGCAGCATACGGCTCGAGCCAAAGAATTTCATCCTAGCAATCACCCTCGAGAGAGTGGAGTTACCACTAGCGTCAGCCCTTGCCGCTCGTGTCGAAGGTCGCAGTTCTTTGGCGCGTTGGGGATTGCAGGTCCATTTGACAGCGCCTACGATCCATGCCGGATGGAATGGGCGAATAACGCTCGAGCTTGTCAATCATGGCCCCTTTGTGTTCCGGTTGGCCCCGAACGACCGGCTATGCCAATTGGTGTTTGAGCGACTGGGGTCGCCTGCCACGGAGCCTCCGAGTACAGGATTCATGGAACAGCAATCTCCGACGGGCAGTTGAGCCCTACAACCCGAACAATTCACGCGTTCGGAACCACCCCCTAATCTGGAACGCCTCGATTGACGGCCCTAAAAGGGCTATGCTATTCTGCGGCCGATCGCAGTGTGGCCACGGCGACACCGATGCCAAGGCATGAACCGCGGTTCCTCTTCCGGCAGGAGCATGGCATGAACAGCGTTCACGACATGGGCGGAATGCACGGCTTCGGCCCGATCCCGCGCGAGGAGAACGAGCCCGTCTTCCACGCTGAGTGGGAGGCGCGGATGTTCGGCATCAACCTGCTGACCATCGACAGCGTTCCCGCCTTCCGCTTCGCCCTGGAGTGCCTCGACCCTGTCGTCTACCTGGGGTCGGGCTACTATGAGCGCTGGATCCCTGTCAAGGAGAGGCTGCTGATAGAGGAGCGTGTGGTAACCGCCGAAGAGGTTGAGGCCAGGACGCAGCACTTCCGCAGCAACCCCGGCGCCGCCGTCCCGCGGCGAGAGGAGCCCGGGGCGGCAGAACGCATCCGAAAGCTCGTCCGCACACGACGCCCGCCTGTCAGGGACGTGGACGTGGCACCGCGGTTCAAGGCCGGTGATGCCGTAGTGACCCGCAACATCAATCCGCCGGGGCACACCCGCCTCCCAAGGTACGTGCGCGGCAAGCATGGCGTCGTCATGAAGCTCCACGGCATCCACGACTTCGACGACACGGTGGCCATGGGCGCCGGCGAAAACCCTCAGCCCGTCTACAACGTTCGCTTCGACGCCGAGGAGCTCTGGGGAGAGTCGGCGGAGCCCAACACGAGCCTGCACATCGACATGTGGGAGAGCTACCTGGAGCCGGCGTGAAGCGACGGCCAGGAGGAACGCTGTGAGCAAAGACCACGAAGGCGGCCATCATCCCGAGCCGGAGCCTCATGCGGCGCTGCGCACCAGGGCGCTGGAGTCGCTGCTGGTCGAGAAGGGCATCGTAGCCAGCGACGCGATCGACGCCGTCGTGCAGGCCTACGAGCAGGACATAGGCCCCCTCAACGGCGCAAGGGTGGTGGCCCGCGCCTGGCTCGACCCGCGATACAGGGCACGGTTGCTCGAGCACGGCACCGAGGCCATCGCGGAGGTTGGCTACCAGGGTATCGAGGGAGCCGAGATCGTTGTCCTGGAGAACACCGACACGGTCCATAACGTCGTGGTATGCACGCTGTGCTCCTGCTACCCGTGGCCGGTCCTTGGCCTGCCTCCGATGTGGTACAAGTCTGCCGCATACCGGTCCCGCACCGTGATCGAACCGCGAGCGGTTCTGCGAGAGTTCGGGCTGGAGCTCAATGAGTCGGTGGAGGTCCGGGTCTGGGACAGCAACGCCGAGGTGCGCTACATGGTGTTGCCTCAGCGGCCAGAGGGCACCGACGACATGAGCGAGGAGGAGCTGGTCGCGCTCGTGACCCGCGACTCGATGATCGGCGTGACCAAGGCCAGGGAGCCGGCCCAGGTAGCGTAGCCGGAGGGCACCATGACCTCGTCAGCCGAGCGACAAATAGCCAACATGGGCGGAGCCGCGGCGCTGCCTCGGGACAACGGCGAGCTCGTGTTCGAGACGCCGTGGGAGGGACGGGCGTTCGGTCTGGCGGTCGCCTTGAAGGAAGCCTACGGCTACCAATGGCGGGAGTTTCAAGACCTGCTGGCAGCTGAGATCGGGGCCGCCGAGGAGGCTGGCGCAGCCACGACATACTACGAGCGTTGGCTGACATCCCTCGAGAAGCTGGCCATCGCTAAGGGGCTGGTCTCTCCCGAGGAGCTCGACGCCAGGACGGCGGAATACGAGTCGGGCCTACGGGAAGACGACTTCTAGTGCGTGGCCGCGAGAGTAACTGTTCGTTCCCACCCACCCGCCCAGAACACCTCATCCCGACGTACCGGGATGGAACCCTCATCAGACCAATCCGCCCGGGCGGTTGACAACGGCGTGCGCCGATCTGCGACAGACCTGCAGGACTGACCAGTTACCTCGCCGGCCCTTCAACCGACTTCATGAACAGATGGCCCACCCGCGGCCGCATTGGGAGCGCGCATGAGCAGACAGCGAGTTGGCGTAGACATAGGGGGCACCTTTACGGACCTTGTCCTGTACGACGAGGACACCGGCGAGATTTCGACGACGAAGGCCCCGACGACACCCAACGCGCCCGAGGAGGGAGTCCTCCAGGCGTTCGATCAGGCCGGCGTCGCCACCAAGAACCTGACCTACTTCATGCACGGCACGACCCTGGTGACCAACCTTATCCTCACCCGCGGCGGCGCCAAGGTCGGCCTGATCACGACCAAAGGGTTCCGTGACGTCCTCGAGATCGGCCGGAGCTATCGCGACGACCTCTACGACCTCCAGTGGGACAAGACGAAGCCGTTCGTGCCGCGCTACCTCGTCTTCGAGGTCACCGAGCGCATCGACCACAAAGGCAATGTGCTCGCCCCGATAGATCGCGAGGAGGTTGCCGAGGTCCTGCAACGGCTGCTGGCCCACGACATCGAGGCCATCGCCGTCTCGCTGTTCAACTGCTACGCAAACCCCACCCACGAGCAGGTCATCAAGGAGGTCATCGCGGAGGTGGCGCCGAATCTCCCCATCTCCCTGGCGTCGGAGGTAGACCCGCGCATTCGCGAGTACCAGCGGGTAAGCACCACGGTCCTCAACGCCTACGCCATGCCCCGAACCGAGGGGTACATCGAGAGGCTAGGCCGCGCGCTAAACACCGAGGTGAAGTACATGCACTCCGGCGGCGGCATCATCCCGTCGGAGGTCGCCAGAAGGTTTCCGATAACGCTCGTGGCGTCGGGTCCGACGGCTGGAGTGCTGGCGGGCAAGTTCATAGGCGCCAAGGTCGGCCTTGGCGAGATCATAACCGCCGACGTCGGCGGCACCAGCTTCGACGTAGCGGTAATCAGGAACGGCGAGCCGGACGTCAAGGACGAGGTAGAGGTGGCGTGGGCCGTCCCGGCCCGCGTACAGAGCGTCGACGTGAACTCCATTGGCGCCGGCGGCGGCTCCATCGCCTGGATCGACGAGGGGGGAGCGCTTAGAGTCGGCCCGCAAAGCGCGGGCGCCATGCCCGGACCGGCCTGCTACGACCGGGGCGGAACGGAGCCCACCGTCACCGACGCTAACCTGGTCCTGGGCATACTGAGCACGGGCAACTTCCTCGGCGGAAGGCTCAAGCTGTCGGAGCAGAACGCCAGGAACGCCATACAGCCCATCGCGGACCGCTTCAGCATCTCGGTGGAAGAGGCGGCGCTGGGGATCTATCGCATCGTCAACGCCAGCATGGCCCAGCTGATATCCGAGGCCACCGTCAAGAAGGGGATCGACCCGCGGGACTTCACCCTGGTGCCTTTCGGCGGCGCCGGGTGCCAACACGCGGTGGAGGTCGCCCGAGAGGCGGGGATTCCCTCGATCCTCGTTCCTCCGCATCCCAGCACATTCTCGGCTTTCGGTCTGCTGACCGCCGACCTGAAGAACACCGCCTCGCAGACCGTCATGCTGCCGCTGGAGAGCCGTGCCATCCGAGGACTACGCAGCGTCTTCAAGGGCCTCGAGATGGAGGCGCGGCAGTTTCTCAAAGGCGAGGAGCGCAACATCACCGGGAGTCAGGTCGAGTACATACTTGACATCCGGTACGTCGGACAAAACAACGAGGTCGCCGTCACGGTGGACGGAGCGGCGGCACCAAGCAAGGGGGCCATCTACGAAGAGTTCGAGCGCGTTCACAAAGTGCTCAACGGTACGCAGTTGGGCGACCCGGCCGAGATCGTGAACGCAAGGGTGACGGCGACCGGGTCGGTCAGCCCCCTGGACCTGCCTGCCGGGGCCGGCAGGCGCACCACTAAGAAGCCGGTCGCCGGGAGCCACCGGAAGGTCTCCGTTTACAACGACGAGATCCCAGTCTACTACCGGGGCGACCTGGCCTACGGAATGACGATCAGAGAGCCGTGCATCATCGAAGAGGACGACTCCACACTGTTCATCCTGGGAGGTTGTACTGCGACCGTCGACCAGCTCGGCAACATCCGGGTCCAGGTCAAGCAGCAGAGGCGCGCGGGGCGCCGGTAGGCTCAGCGCGACCGGGGTCTACGCTTGTCCGGTTGGTGGTGGGCCTGCCGACTAGACCCGGGATAGCCTTGTCGAACCTCGTCCGGCGTGACTCATCTCGCCGTGTGGCCGCCGTCCATGTAGACGATCTGGCCGGTCATGTAGTCGGATGCTTCACTGGCCAGGTATACGGCAAGTATCCCCAGCTCCCTGGCGTCCCCCAGCCGGTGAAACGGGATGCTGTCCAGCAGGGGCTGGAGCAGCTCGGGGTCCGAATCCCACAAATCCATCTCTGGCTGAAGGATGTTGGTCTGATAGTCCCCCGGGCCGATGGCGTTGACGCAGACGTTGTAATCAGCCCACTCCAGCGCTAGCACCCTGGTGAGCATGTTCACGCCCGCTTTGGTAGCGTTGTAGGGAGCGTACAGAGGGAAGGCTTGCTTCCCGTTCTGTGAGCCTATGTTGATTATCTTGCCGTACCTTCGCTCCAGCATATGAGGCCCGACGGCTCTGCAGCCGTAGAAGACGCTGTTGAGGTTAGTGTCGATGATCCCCTGCCACTCCTGGTCGCTCAAGCGCGAGGCGCCTTCCCTGGTTACCTCCGGTAGCGTCGGGGTTCGGTCGGGGAAAGGGACGACGGGGACACGTATGGCCTGTCCCGCGTTGTTCACCAGTATGTCTACCTTGCCGAAATGCTCGATTGTCCGTTCGACCAACGTGTCGACCTGCGCCGAGTCCGACACGTCGGTGGGAACGACTAGCGCTCTTCTGCCCAGCGCTCTGATTTCGTCCGCCGTTGCCTCCAGGTCAGGGACCGTTCTGGCCGCTACGGCGACGTCGGCGCCTGCCTCCGCGAGGACGACGGCGATAGCCTTGCCGATGCCCCGACTGGCCCCCGTTACGATCGCCGTGCGCCCTTCAAGACTCAAGGCGGAAATCATGCCTCACTCCGTTCACTGAAATGACCGGGCGGATTGTACATCAGTCCAGGCCATTGTGCCGCGCGTCACGATTACGATGCTTGAAACGGTCCCCCACACCGCCTATAATACGGGTCGCCGGGCGGCCGTCGCACGTACGCGACTTTCGAAGCTCCAACGAGGGACACGTCCCCAGCGAAGGAGGCCCACAAATGCCCCAAGAAGACATCGCGCTGATGGCCCACCTGCTGCGTCGCGCTGGGTTCGGCGCAACGCGGGACGAGCTGGAGCAGTACGCCGCTCAGGGGTACGAGGCCACGGTGGAGGAGCTCCTGCATCCCGAGAACGCACCGCCCGCGCTGGAGGACGAGGACCTCATCAGGCGATACCACGTCGATGAGAACAGCCTCATGCTCCTGGAGAGCTGCCAAACCTACTGGGTCTACCGCATGGCCAATACCAGGCGGCCCCTGGAGGAGAAGCTCGCCCTCTTCTGGCACGGCCTCTTCGCCACCGGGTACACCAAGCTCAACCATCCCAAGGCCGTCCTCAACCAGATCGAGATGTTCCGCCGATGCGGGCTGGGCAGCTTCCGCGAGCTCCTGGTCAACGTGTCCCGCGACCCGGCCATGATCTTCTGGCTCGACAACAAGGACAACCACAAGGACGCGGTCAACGAGAACTTCGGCCGGGAGATCCTGGAGCTGTTCTCGATGGGGGTCGGCAACTACACGGAGACGGACGTCCGGCAGTGCTCCCACGCGTTTACCGGCTGGACGATCCGCGAGGCCAGCCTGCACACCGCTCGGGTGTCGAGGGACTCGGTTTGGCCCTACGGCCGCCTGGACTGGCAGTTCGAGTACAGGGAGGACGACCACGACGACGGCGAAAAGACGTTCCTGGGACACGCGGGGCACTTCCAAGGCGAGGAGGTCATAGACATCATATGCGAGGAGCCGGCGACTGCCGGGTTCATCTCGCGGCACCTCTACAACTTCTTCGTGGCCGACGAGCCTCAAGTGCCGGCCTGGCAGACGGAGCCGCCTCGCGACCCGGCGGCCATCCAAACGCTGATGGACGCCTTCGTAGAGTCGAAGTACGAGATCCGGCCTGTGCTGCGAGTGCTCTTCAACTCCGACTTTTTCAAGAACGCCGCCTTCGCCAGGGTCAAGAGCCCCGCCGAGCTGGTGGCGGGATCGACCCACCTTGCCGGCACCTACAGGTTCCCCGCACCGGAAGACATCCGCCTGGGGCTGGTCGCCGGCTACATGGGCCAGCAACTGGTGGACCCGCCCAGCGTCGAGGGCTGGCACACCGGCAAAGAGTGGATCAACACCGCCGCTCTCGTGCAGCGAGTGAATTTCGCCGTGCAGCAGTTCTCGGACGTGGACAACCCGGGCGTCAGCTCCATCATCGGTAGGATCAGGGCCCAGGGAAGGGACCTGTCGCCCGAGGAGCTGATCGATTCCTGCCTCGATCTGATCGGGCCCATGACGATCTCCGACAGCTCGCGGCAGGAGCTCGTGGGCCACGCAAAGATCGGCGGCGAGCTGCGGTTCGGCACCGACGAGGAGAACCGTAACTCGGGCGAGCGTATCAAGGACATACTTCAGCTGATCGTCTCGACCCGCGAGTACCAGTTTGCCTAGATGCGGGCCGTCCGGTCGAGCGCATCAGGAGCAGTGAGCCCCGAGCCTAGGAGGGCACGCCATGGGTAACCCGCCGTCCTATCGATACAGCCACTCGATGGGCTTCTACGCTCAGGTGGGCCGGGGCTTCAATAATCCCGTCGATGCGGCCGTCGGGCCCAACGGGGTCGTGTATGTGCTGAGCAGGGCCGGCTCAGAGACCGAGGTCCGAATGCCCTACAAGCGCGTCACGATGTGCACGGTCGACGAGGACTTCCTGGGCACCTTCGGGACCGGTGGAACGGCACAGGGACAGTTCATGTGGCCCGCGTCGATCGCCACCGATAAGGACGGGAACGTCTACGTTTCCGACGAGGGCCTTCACCGGATAACCGTGTTCGACGCCGACGGCCAGCCTCTAGAACACTGGGGCGTTCAGGGCAAGGGGGATGGTCAGTTCGACCGCCCCGCCGGCATCGCCTTCGACCAGGACGACAACCTGCTCGTGGTGGACGGCATCAACAACCGTGTCCAGCGCTACACGAAGGATGGGCGGTGCCTGGGAGCCTGGGGCCGAGGCGGCACAGGCGATGGCGAGTTCAACATCCCTTGGGGCATCACCGTGGACCGCGAGGGTAGCGTCTACGTCGCCGATTGGCGAAACGACCGCGTCCAGAAGTTCGACGCCGATGGGACTCACCTGGCGACCTTCGGCACTCCCGGCAACGACGACGGCCAGCTTAACCGTCCTTCCGGAGTGGCCGTCGACGACGAGGGGTACACGTACGTCGCCGACTGGGGGAACGAGCGGATGCAGGTGTTCGCCCCAGACGGTGGCTTCGTCGCCAAGTTCCGCGGGGAGGGCGAGCCGTCCAAGTGGTCCGACGAGTACTTCGTCGCCAACCCGGACGAGCTTGAGGAGCGCCAGAACGCCGACCTGGAGCCGGCCCTGTCCCCCGACACCGACCTAAGGGACGAGTCAGCCAGCGTTGAGAAGCTCTTCTGGGGTCCTGTGTCAGTCACGGTTGACGACAGCAGGGTCTTTGTCGTCGAGAGTTGCCGGCACCGCATCCAGGTCTACTCTAAGGCGAGGTAGCCTCAGGCTCCCTCGCGCGGCCGCGCCCGTGCCGATCCGGCGCTAGGCCTCCCGGCACCCCTCCGCCAGAGACGGGGAACCCCTGCTACGAATCGTGTGCTGCCCCCCTGACGGCGCCTCCTCGGTGCCCGCTACCCTTGAATCAGTAAGTGGGTCCTGAACTGGAAGCCCTATCCGGATCCCACGTACGCATATTAGGGTAGTAGCGGGCCTTTCCCCAGCCTTCGACCAAGCGCACGGAATGGGACCTGTGGTTTCCATACCGTAGCCTCGGGTACCCGCGTTTAGCTCGATTCACCGCAGTTCGAGCCGCATGTCACCCAGCGACCGTGACGCTGGAGGCCGTACGCATTGAAGACAGTTGCATTAACGATATTAGGGCTAATGGCAGGCGGTGCCCTCGGTTGGTCTGCTCTTAATAGCGCGAGGTGGGATCTGGTCGCGCCGGCCATAGCCGGGTTCGACTGGCGAGTTCTGGTGGCCGCCGTCGGAGCCGTGCTATTCGCCACCCTCCTCGACGCCGTCCGTCTCAAGCTGCTCCTGCCCGACGAAAAGGTTACGATGACCAGGCTATTTCTGGTCAAGAGCACGGGTAGCGGCCTGAACAACGTGAGCCCGGTCAGGATCGTCGCCGAGCTCGCCCAGACCGCGATGCTCAAGTTCGGCAACGGCATCGGGACGGACAAGGTCGTCTCGAGCATCCTGGCGGCCCGGCTCTTCGACCTGGTGGTAACGCTGAGCCTGATGGGCGTGGGGTTGCTCGCCGTGCCTCAGCTCGTTGGCCTCAGGCCGATAGTGGTGCCTGTATGGGCGCTTACGCTGCTCGCCTTGATAGCCTTCTTGGGACTCGGCGGGCGAATGCGCAACATCGCCGTAACGGGACGCTTGGGGGCGGTTGCAGGGGTTGCGCGCAGCCTGGGCTCCGTTGCCGTCCGCCGGCGGGTGGTGTTGGCGTGCTTCATACTCACGGCCATGGCGTGGCTGTCCATCGGGTCCGCCGCCTGGCTCGTCGCAAGCGCCGCCGGGATCGATCTTCCCTTCTGGCTCATGTCCGTGGTGATTGTGGCGGTGACGCTCTTCTCGGGCGTGGTACCTTCGCCGCCGGGCGCGATAGGCGTCTACGAGTTCGGCGCGGTCTCCACTCTCGGGCTATTCGCCGTGGATCCATCGGCGGCCCTGACGTTCGCACTGGTGATCCACGCGGTGCTTTTCCTGCCGCCGGTGATTATCGGCATATCGGTGCTGGCGAGGGAGCGCGAGACGCTACGGCGGGTAGTTGCAGCAGCCACTCCGATGCTCAGGCCAAGCGCCCAGGCCACTAGGCCGAGCGTCTAGGCGCAAACAGCAGGCGGATCGCAGTCGACAGCAGCCACACGTAGACTGCAAGCATCGCCAGCCTCTGAGCGACCCCGATCATCGTCCCTTCGGACGTCGCGGCGAAGGCGATGAAAGAAGCGGTGCCGCAGAGGGACAGGACGAGGGTGCGGCGAGCTGCCGGACGCCATCGGGGGTCGCGCCTGAAACTGAACCAGAAGGCGTACATAGCGGCGTTGCCCGCCACGAAGCTCAATACCGACACTCCGTCGTGAATCGCCTCGGCCGTCACCAGGCGATCTACGCCTTCGACGGTGGGAAAAGCTGCGATGAGCCCGGCGGCCACCGCCCCTACCCCAAGCAAAAGCACAGGGATTCGCGGCCGCGGCTTTACCGCCCAGTACAGGCCCACGGCCAACGCCAGGACGCCGCACCCGGAGGCAATGAAAGCGCTGCTCATCAGATAGCTATGGGGACCATTGGCGTATTGGCTGGCCGTCTTGACCGTGGGATCAAGGTCGGCACGGATTACGTGGACCGCGACGTTGGCGCCCAGGTAGTAGAGGATCGCGACGAGCGCAATGACCGCCCACCACGCGGGGGGTACGAGCGCCGGCACGGCCAACGGATTTCGCCTGGTGTGCTGTGCAGTCTGCACGAAAGCACTCCCTCACGCGATCGGAAGGTCTACGAGGCCGTGGGGCCGCGTCACACCGTAGGGCGAGCGCCCCATCACCCTATACCGCCGCCGTCAAGGAATTATGGCACCGGTCTTGATTGCCAGTCAACCTGTTCCGTGTTCCGTATCTCAAGTAGCCCGGCCCAACACGGCTGCGTTGACGGGACCGGCCAACGCGCCTAGACTTCGGAAACGAGACGCTACCGGAGCTCAAGAGTTAGTCCGGGAGGTTAGCTGTGAAGTACGACGCGGTGATCATCGGTGCTGGGTCGGGGGGTGCGGTCGTGGCAACCAGGCTCAGTGAGGACCCGGAAAGATCAGTGCTTCTGCTGGAGGCGGGACCAGACTACCCGACGCTGGACGACCTGCCCGATAAGCTGAAGTACCGAGCCGACATCGACTCAGCGGCGAACTTCTCGCCCAGCGACCACGACTGGAAGTCCGTCGGGAAGGGTACGGACGTGTCCCCACCCATGAACGTCGCCAGGGGGAAGGTCGTCGGGGGCTCCAGCTCCGTCAACGGCACAATGTTCCTGAGGGGCGTGCCCGAGGACTACGATGGCTGGGCGTCGATGGGCAACGACCAGTGGAGCTTCGAAGCGCTCCTCCCCTACTTCCGGCGGCTCGAGACAGACACCGACTTTCACGACGACTTCCACGGCACCGACGGGCCCATGATAGTCAGGCGCTACAAGCCACACGAGTGGGTCCCATCTCAGGAGGCGTTCTACCAGGCGTGCCTTGCGGAGGGATACGCGGACGCCCCAGACCTCAACGACCCGGACGCATCCGGCGTGGGTCCGATCCCGTTCAACGCGCCCAACGGCATCCGCTGGAGCACCACCCTGGGCTACCTTAGCCAGGCTCGACACCGCCTCAACCTGACAATCAGGCCCGACTGCACCGTGCATAGGATCCTATTCGAGGGCAGCCGCGCCACTGGTGTGGTTGTGGAAAGCGGAAGCGAGACCTTCACGGTCGAGGCCGAGGAGGTCATAGTTAGCGCAGGTGCGATCGGATCACCGCACATACTCATGCTGTCCGGAGTGGGGCCTGCCGGCAACCTGAACAGCGTGGGCGTGCCGGTGGTCCACGACCTGCCCGGCGTCGGTCAGAATCTGCGAGACCATCCCACCGTCTACGTTGCCTGGAGGACCAGGAAAGACCACTACATGGACCCAGATGCCTCCAGGTTTCAGATCGTGCTGAGGTATAGTGCCGCAGGCTCCGACCTGCGTAACGACATGCAGATTATGATAGTCACCTTCGCCACCGAGCAGCTAAGACGCGGTGGCGATCTCACCAAGCCCATCGGCATCACCATGTGGGGGCTGCTGAACCTGTCTAAGAGCCATGGAGAGGTGTGCCTTACCTCGACCGACCCGAACGTCCAGCCATCGCTCGATCACCGCTTCCTGGAGGACCCATTCGATCGCCAGCGGCTACGGGAGGCGGTTCACATCTGTCTGCGCCTGGGCGAGCACGAGGCGTTCAAGGACATCATCGAGTCGCGAATCGCGCCGACCGACGCTGATCTGGAGTCCGACGACGCACTGGACCGGTGGCTGCTTCGGGAGGTTAACACCGGAATACATATCGTCGGCACGTGCAAAATGGGCCCGTCGTCTGACCCTATGGCCGTCGTGGACCAGTATGGACGAGTTCACGGTTTGGAGGGGCTTCGGGTCGCAGACGCATCCGTCATGCCCGACTGCATCCGCGCTAACACCAACCTCTCCACGATGATGGTCGGCGAGCGCATGGCAGATTTCATACGCCAGGGGCGGTAGCGTTACCGCACTCTTCGCACAGACAATGAGTACTGAATCGCCTACCCGCTGTCGGGCCGTTCGGGAGCCACCGCCGGGGTAGCCACGGCTGTTCGATCGAGCCCTGCTGGGTTATAGTAGCGCACGTGCCCTAATACCCGACACGGAGATCGCGAGCTATAAACAGCCCCAGATGAGTCCGACAGCCAGCACAGCCTCTCGCCTGCTTCAGCGAGTCCCCGCCCTCGGGCTCCTCAAGGATCGTGACTTCGCACTTACCTGGAGCTCGGAAAGCGGACTCTGGATTGGGCGATCCCTAGAGTGGACCGTGCTGGCCCTGCTCGTGCACGACCTGACCGGCTCGCCCTTCAAGGTGTCTCTGGTGATGGTGTTCTACTGGGCACCCATGCCGGTACTTTCGGTCCTTTCGGGGGCCATCGCCGACCGGCTCGAGCGGTGGCGCCTGCTGGTCATCGCTCACGCGACCGTACTTGTGGTTGCGGCCGTTTTGCTGGCGCTGATCCTCGCCGGACAGATTCAGCCCTGGCACGTATTCATCGCCGCCCTGGTATTGGGCCTCGGCATGGCGTTGGATTGGCCGGCCCGCAACGGGTTCATGTGCGATCTCGCCGGCGCCGAGAACATAGACAAGGCCATGTCCGTCGACTCGGTCGGCCTGGCCTCAGGTCTGCTGATTGGCCCGGCCATCGGTGGACTCCTCGTACAGACCGTGGGGTTCGAGGGGCCCTTCGTCCTGTTGCTCATAATATACTCGGCCACGCTTATAATGATCAGCGCCGTCAAGAGCAGGGTAAGGCCATCGCAGACATCGCGCGAATCGGTGGCCACGAGCCTCAGAATTGGGCTTCGAGAGTCGCTCCGCAATCGGGTGATACTCGGCCTGCTGGCAGCCACGGTTATCATGGACCTGCTGGCCTTCAGCGCGGTCGGCCTGTTTCCGGTGGTCGGCCGGGAGCACCTCGAGGTGAGCTACGGCCTCACCGGACTGCTGGCGTCATCCCAGGGCATCGGCATGATGGTGGGCACTCTGGGGTTCATGGTCGTCCTGGCAGTCCTGAAAGCGATTCGGTATCAGGGACGCGCTTTCGGCATGGCCTGCGCCGTCTGGCTGGTCTGCATCTTGATCTTCGCTCTCTCTCCCTGGTATTCGTTATCCTTCCTGATACTGATGGTGTCCGGACTCGCCATGGGCGTCTATACGCCTCTGCAGAGGACCATCATCCTGACCGTTGCTGGGCCGCAGATGCAGGGTAGGGTAATAGGGGTGCTGGGAACGGCCATCGGGGCGGTCATTGTAGGCAGCCTGATAGTGGGCGCCGTCGCCGAGGCAGTTGGGGCGCCGACGGCCATTGCTATAAACGCAGGCGTGGGGCTTCTTTTGCTCATCCCGGTGCTGGCTCTTACTCCGCTGGCCAGCCAACCCATCGTAAGGGGCGCCGGCCGGCCACCAGCGGCGGCAGCGGCCGTTGACCAAGGCGCAGCTACGGACGCGAACGGTTAAATAACAAGATCCGATAGGAGGCATCAGATGATAAAGAGATTCGGCTGCCTGTACGCGGGCCACGTGGACATGGACGACATCGGGTATGCGGCACCGGCGGTCAACGATAGGCGTTACTCCAACGAGCATCTCGCGACCGCGCTAGACACGAGCCTTGCATTGGCCCAGCACATGGACCGGCTGGGCTACCACGACCTGTGGATGGCGGAGCACCATTTTCAGACAGAGGGGTACGAGTGTATCCCGAACCTGCTTCAGCTCAGCCTACATATGGCCCACAAGACGGAGCAGATCAAGTTCGGTTGCGGGTTCAACATCTCGCCCATGTGGCATCCGCTACGGCTAGCCGAGGACTTCGCCATGGCCGACATCCTGACGGGCGGACGCGTGATCTTCGGCGTAGGCCGCGGATACCACACCCGCGAGGTCGAGGTCTTTGGCGCGCCGATGCTGGATGCCGACGCGAACCGTGGCCTCTTCGAAGAGCAGGTGGAGATCATCCTCAAGTCGTTCAGGGAGGAGTCCTTCTCCTACCACGGGCAACACTACGACATTCCACCCAAGGTTCCATATCGGGGCTACGAGCTGGAGGAGATCACCCTGGTGCCCAGGCCGGTCAACCAGCCGGTCGAATGCTGGCAACCCATGGTCAGCTCCGGCAAGCGGGGACTCGAGTTCATGGCCAAACACGGCATCAAGGGGTACATCTCCGGCGGCGCCAACCCCTTCGGCAGCAACAACAATGCCATGTCCGCGTGGAGAGAGACCCAGGCGCGGCACGGGATCGATACGGAGCTGGGCGGCAACCTTATCCTGGGCATCTCCGTGCATATAGCCGAGACTCAGGAGAAGGCCAGGCGAGAGGCCAAAGAGCTTTTCGAGGAGTACCTCAAAATGTTCGCGCCCCTGGGCTTCGCGCCCGGCATGACGGACGATGAGATCGAGGCCCTCAGCGACCGCAGGCGTGCGTCCGTCTCAGGGTTGCCAACCGTCGAGACGGCGATCGAGTCGGGGTCATGGATATGCGGGCCGCCGGAGCACGTCATCGAGAGGCTCCAGGCAGTCGAGGAGGCCTATCCGGGACTGGAGCAGGTGAACATAGGGAACTACATGGGAGCGCCCAGAAGCCTTATGCTCGACCAGCTCGAGTGGTTCGGCAAAGAGGTGATGCCCGCCTTCAAGAGCAGGGTCGGCACGGCCGGCGTCGCCGACGACTGACGTCTCCCGTCCACACGGCCGGAAGGCCTACTGATCTGAGGGACTCCGTCAAACTCCCGGCATAGGGGTTTGCACCAAAACCACAGGAAGGTGCCGGAAACCGGAGGTTTCCAGCCGGGGTCTGGGGTGTCCCCAGATACAAAACACCCCCAGGGCGGGTGGGAGGGCAAGCAAACCCTCGCCTTAAAAGGACTTTGGTGCACAGCCCCGGCATAGGGCCTCGCCCCTCTGCCACCCGAAGCACGAGCGCACGTCAGCCCACGCCCGGGCAGGGCGGCGCTACCGCATCATGCTGCCGCCGTCCCAGTCTTCCACAGTGCTCTTCTCCGGATGAAAGATGTGGCGTCGCTGATGTCGTAGATCGGCGCCGAGCACATGAATGGAGACGCCGGGCTCGTCCCCGAGGGCTTCGATGCGATGTATGTCGTCCGGCGGCAGCAGGGGGTAGGTCGCACCCCGGGTCAGCACCTCGTCCTCGACCACATCGAGGTCGGCTTTCCCGACACGCGAGCCGTCGTCGCGGCGTCGGTAACGGGTTGTGCGCTGCCGCCCCGAGTACACGCCGATCACGCCCCAGGTGAGATGGTCGTGCACCGGGGTCGGTCGGCCAGGAAGAAAGGCGGGCGCCGTGATGGTCAGCGACTCGTCGTCTGACCTGAAGAACTCGTACCGGTGGCGGCCGTCCTCCAGGTCGATCCTGTACTCCTCCTTGAGCAGGTCGTCGTCCTCCATCAACCGCTTCAGCAGCGGCTCGACCTGCTCGATTATGCGGCTTCGCTCCCCACCGGAGCTCATGATGGCCTGTACGTCTTCGACGAAGCGCTCAAGGGTTGACGGCTGGGTGCGGGCCTCTGCCATGGCGTCCTCCTGGATTCCGGATCGCACCAAGTTTACTACATTGCATCAGAGATACCGGCGGCGCGCGGTCTGCTAGCATATGGCCCGACACGCGACCGCGTTCCCGGACGAGGTGCATCCACATGGCTGATATCAGCGCCCCACCCCGCGTCGTGGTATTGGGCGGAGGCTACGGGGGCATCTATGCGGCGCTGGAGCTCCAGAAGGCGGCGCGACGGGGCCAGATCGAGCTATCGCTGGTAAGCCGCAACAACTTCTTCCTATACCAGCCGATGCTGGCGGAGGTGGTCTCCGGGAGCATCGAGCCCACCCACATCCTCAACCCCATCCGCAGGCTCTGCCCTCATGCCAGCTTCCACCAGGCCGAGATACAGGCCATCGACTTAGAGGCCCGCCAGGTGATCGTCTCCTACCGCGGCCGTTCCCGTTACACCCACCTGCCGTACGACCACCTCATCATCGCCGTCGGTATGGGTACAGACCTCTCGGCTCTCCCCGGTCTCGCGGAGCACGCCTTTCCGTTCAAGACCATGGGGGACGCGCTGCGGCTGCGCGATCACCTGATCGACATCCTGGAGCGGGCAGAGGTGGAAGATGACGCTGAGCGGCGGCGCGATCTTCTTACGTTCGTTGTAGCGGGGGCCGGATACACTGGCATAGAGGTGGCGGCCGAGATCAACGCCTTCATGCGCGAGGCCGTTGGGAGCTACTCGCGGCTGGGCAAAAGCGACATTCGAGTCGTGGTGCTTCAGTCGCATGAGCGCATCCTGCCGGAGCTCACCGAGGATCTGGCGGCATTCAGCCATCGGATCATGGAACAGCGCGGCGTCGAGATTCGGCTCAACACGCGAATCATCGGCGCCACCGCTCAGAGCGCCATCCCAAGCGATGGCGAGGCGATTCGGACTGCGACGCTGGTGGCCGCGGTTGGAACGGCGCCCACGCGGCTGCTGGACGGCCTACCATGCGAGCACGACGATCGGGGGCGCATCGTCGTAGACGAGACCCTGGCGGTACCCGGCTACGCGGGGCTATGGGCCGTCGGCGATTGCGCCGCCATCCCCGATACGCTTGCCGGCGGCACCTTCCCCCCCACGGCACAGTACGCCGTGAGGGAGGCCAAGCGCGTCGCCAGGAACGTTCTCGCTTCGGTACGGGGCGACGCGCCGCGTCGGTTCACGTACCGAAGCCTGGGCGTTTTCGTACCCCTGGGGCGGTTCTCGGGCGCCGCCCAGGTCATGGGTCTGAAGGTCTCGGGTTTCCCGGCCTGGTGGCTCTATCGCACTTACTATCTCTCCCAGTTACCCCGCTTCGAACGGAAGCTCCGGGTCTTGATCGACTGGACTCTGGAGCTTATCTTCCGGCGGGACATCGCTCGCATCGACCTCAGCAGGAGCGAGGGGATCGCCAGGGCCCACTACGAGGCCGGTGAGGTCATCTTTCGGCAGGGAGACCTGGCCCGCAGCTTCTACATCATGCTGACCGGGACCGTCGAGGTGTTCCGCGGTGAGGGCGACCAGGAGGTTGCGGTAGCAACGCTCGGAGCGGGGGAGTACTTCGGCGAGATGTCCCTCTTGAGCGGGGAACTGCACAAACTGCACACTGCCTCGGTCCGAGCCCAGACCCCCGTGGACGTGCTGATCATGAGCGGCGCCGACTTCAGCTCGTTGGCCGAGTCGACACGTTTCAGCGAGCTCCTTGCCGGAGTAATGCGACAGCGCCTCGAGGGGACCGGCGTTGCCGACTCTACCCAGGCCCCCACTCGCGACTCCGACGATAGCTAGAGGCCTGTCTATGAGCTCGCGCGCCAGCTCGTAGCAGCCTTGAGAAGTCCGCCTTGAGCAGCCTAACCAGGCCTGCTAAGATGTGGGCGCAGCCAATCCGTCAGGGAACGGTGAGCCTATATCATGCGTCATGTTGCGTCGGCTACCGGGGCACCGGCCGGGCCGCCTAAGACGGCAAGCGTAGATCGATTTGTCGCGAGGCCTTCCTGAGTTATTCGGGAGGGCCTTTCGCTGTTTGAGAGACTTGAAAAGCTTCGGCATAACCAACGTCCCCGGCATCCGCGTCGGCCACTACACCGACAGCGAGAGCGCTACCGGCTGTACGGTGGTCCTGTCCGAGGGTGGAGCCGTCGGGGGCGTCGACATCCGGGGCTCGGCCCCCGGCACCAGGGAGACCGCCCTCCTCCATCCCACCAACCTGGTCTCCAAGGTCCACGCCGTGCTCCTCGGCGGTGGCAGCACCTTCGGGCTGGATGCCGCGTCTGGCGTGGTCCGCTACCTGGAGGAGAACGGGATCGGGACCGAGTTCGGCGGAGTGAACATACCCATCGTGCCCGCCGCGATACTGTTCGACCTGGGAGTGGTTACCGACAAGGTCCGACCGGGCCCGCAAGAGGGCTATATGGCCTGCCAGATAGCGGCGGCGGGGCGGGTCGCGGAGGGTAGCGTCGGCGCCGGCACCGGCGCGACAGTGGGCAAGCTGCTGGGACTCGAGCGTGCCGTACAGGGCGGGATGGGCACAGCCAGCGCGGACCTGGGCCGGGGCCTCGTCGTCGGCGCACTGGTGGCCGTCAACGCCATCGGTGGCGTCTACGACCCGTTCACAGGGGTGGTGGTGGCAGGCCCGCGTAAAGACGACGGTGCGACTATGCACGACTCGCTGGAGCTGATTACGTCACCGGAGTTCCGCTATTCGGAAACATCGTCGTCCAACACCACGCTAGGGGTAGTTGCCACTAATGCGCATCTCAGCAAGGAGCAGGCTAACAAGCTGGCCTCGGTGGCCCATGACGGCCTCGCAATGGCCGTCAGGCCGGCCCACATGATGCGGGACGGAGACGTCATGTTTGCGGTGGCCACCGGGGATCAGGGCCAATCGGCCAGCCTGGACCGGGTGTGCGCAGCCGCAACCCTCTGCGTCAGCAAAGCCATCGTTCGGGCCGTCCGCAAGGCCGCGAGTCTAGGCGGCATTCCGAGTGTCGAGGAGGTTTCGCGGAATGGCCCTTAGCAGAGGCTCCACCGTTGGCATCGTGGGAGCCGGCTTCGTCGGCGGCTCTCTTGCCGTCGCCATGTCCGAGCGCGGGTACGGCGTCACCGCGGTTGCCAGTCGCAGTGTTTCGTCCGCTCGAGGCCTCGCCGAGCGTATAGCCGGCTGCAGGGCCTATGAGTCCGCTCAGGAGGTCGCCGATGCCTCCGAGGTAGTGTTCGTCACCACTCCGGACGACCTCATCGCGCCAGTCGTCGGTGCGTTGTCGTGGCGCAGCGGCCAGGGGGTCGTTCACTGCTCCGGTGCAGCGACCCTCGAAGTGCTGGAGGTGGCAGCCAGACAGGGAGCGATCGCAGGGGCGTTTCATCCATTGCAGGCCTTCTCGTCGATCGAAGACGGCGCCAAGAGCCTGCCGGGCACGACCTTCGGCATCGATGGAAACGAGGAGATGCGGACCTACCTGCAGGAAGTGGCGCTGGCTGTCGGTGGCACGGCGGTTTTTGTCAAAGCAGAGGACAGGACTCTGTACCACGCTTCGGGAGTGCTCATGGGCAACCTGCTGACCGTCCTGGGGGCCGTTGCCGCTCAGATGTGGGAGCAGATAGGCTCGACGCGGGCGGACGGCGTAACCGCACTGGCGCCCATGATGCGACAGGTGTCCAGGAACCTGGAAAGCTCGGGCATACCCGGGGCCCTGACCGGCCCATATGTCCGAGGCGACCTCGGCACCGTGCAAAAGCACCTTGCCGCACTCAGCAGCCGGGCTCCGGATCTCCTACCGCTGTACTGCGAGCTCGCCCTGGCCGGACTGGCCTTCACGAGGGAGAAGGGCGTGCTGCCTGATGAGAGGATCGCGGAGATACGACGGCTCGTGGAGGCGTACAACCCCAGGACCTCGAGCGCGGGTTCGTCGGAGGACGCCTAATGGAGGTTCGACCATGCGTGTGACGATTGGCGCACTGAAGGAGATGAAGGCTCGCGGCGAGAAGATCGCCATGGTGACCGCCTACGACTACACGTCGGCCAAGCTGCTCGAAGCCGCGGGCGTACCCATAATCCTGGTGGGCGACAGCCTGGGCCACGTCGTCCTGGGCTACGACTCCACCGTGCCGGTTTCGATGGACGATATGATCCACCACATCAGGCCGGTGGTGCGCGGAACCCAAACGGCCCATGTCGTCGGCGACATGCCGTTCATGAGCTACCAGGTCGACTCCGCCGAGGCCGTCCGAAACGCCGGGCTCTTGCTGAAGGACGGTGGGGCGCAATCGGTCAAGCTGGAGGGCGGCCGGCACGCAGCCGAGACTGTGCGTCGGATGGTCGAGGCCGGCATCCCGGTCATGGGCCACATCGGGCTGACGCCTCAGTCCGTCAACCAGCTGAGCGGTTACCGCGTCCAGGGCAAGACGTCCAAGGCAGCCGTTAGCCTTATCGAAGACGCCAGGGCCCTGGAAGAGGCTGGTGCTTACGCCGTCGTGCTGGAGTCCGTGCCGGCCCCGCTGTCGGCGATGATCACCGAGCGACTCAGCATCCCGACCATAGGGATCGGCGCGGGAGTCAACTGCGACGGCCAGGTCCAGGTCTTTCACGACCTGCTCGGGCTATTCACCGACTTCGTCCCCAAGCACACGCGCCGATACGCCACTCTGGCCGACGTGATCACCGATGCGGTCACGCGTTACGTAGAGGACGTAGGGACCCAGGCCTTTCCTACGGACAAGGAGAGCCATCCTCTCAGCCGGGACGTACTCGATGAGCTGACCGGACAGCCCGCAGTCGAATCCCTGCGTCCACCGCCTGCGTCCCCGAAGTAGGTCGAGCGTAAAAGGCCAGTCGCGGCTGTGGCAATGAGGGTGATCGAGACAGTAGAGGAGCTACGGAGCATTGCCGGAGGCTTGCCGAAGCCCCTCGGCCTGATCCCGACCATGGGCGCGCTCCACGAAGGGCACATGGCTCTGGTTCGGCGCGCCCGCGCGGAGAACGCCAGCGCCTGCGCCAGCATCTTCGTCAACCCGAGCCAGTTCGGCCCCGGCGAGGACCACAGCCGATACCCACGTGACCTGAAGGCCGACCTCGCCATGCTCGAGGAGGCCGATGTGGACCTGGTGTTCGTACCCTCGACCGCCGAGGTGTACCCACAGGGATTCGACACCCATGTTGACGTGGGTAGCACCGCCGACAGGCTAGAGGGGAGCTCGAGGCCCGGCCACTTCAGGGGAGTCGCGACCGTCGTCTGCAAGCTCCTGTCCATGGTTCGGCCCGACAGAGCCTACTTCGGGCAGAAGGACGCCCAACAGTGTCTGGTTATTAAGCGGCTGAGCGCAGACCTGAACCTCGGCGCGGAGATCGTCGCCGTGCACACTGTCCGCGATCACGACGGCCTGGCCCTCAGCAGCCGCAACGCCTACCTGGGACCGGAAGAGCGGAAGGCAGCACTGGTGCTCTATCGCTCTCTCTGTCTCGCGAGGGAGCGATGGGATAGGGGAGACGCCGACGCGGAAGACGTGAGGCGCCAGATGCGGAACATGATCGAACGGGAGCCGTCGGCGAGCATCGACTACGTCAGCATCGCCGACGGGGAGACGCTCGAGGAGCTGGACACGGTCAGGACGCCGGCGCTTGTGTCACTAGCGGTGCGTATAGGCGAGACAAGGCTGATCGACAACGTGGTTCTGTAGCGCAACGTCAGTCGAAGGCGCTACAGGGGCGCTGCTATAATAGGCGGCCACCGAAAAGGAGCAAAGCTTGCGAATACTCTTGACCAACGACGACGGCGTTAACGCGCCGGGATTGTCGAGCGCGGCCGCCGCCCTGAAAGACGTAGGCGAGGTCACCGTGGTAGCTCCGGACAGGGACCTTAGCGGCGTCAGCTCCGCCATGACGCTGCTCTCGGTCCTGCGGGTACACGAGCTCCAACCCTTGTGCGAAGGGGTGAAGACCTTCTCAGTCGAGGGTACGCCGGCCGACTGCGTCGTCCTGGCAACCGAGACCCTGTCCGAAAAGCCCTTCGACCTCGTTGTGTCGGGCATTAACCAGGGATCGAACCTAGGACTCGACGTAATGCTCTCGGGGACGCTAGGCGGCGCCTTCCAGGGCTACTTCCGCAACATATCGTCGATAGCGGTGTCGGTTGCCTCCCTTACCGATGTCAGGTACGAGGCCGCGGCTCTCACGGCCAAATCCCTTGCCGAGGCCTTGCGCAGCACGCCGCCGGAATCTCCGCTACTCTTGAACGTGAACCTGCCGAACCTCGAGCCGGACCGCATCAAGGGGCTGGAGCGGACCAGCGTTGGCCCGAGGGCGTTCCTGGAGAGCGTCGACAAGGGCCACGACGGCCGCCGGACCCACTACTGGATCAAGCGGAACAGGCCGGTGAACCCATCGGCACCGCAAGGCACCGACATATGGGCCGTGCGCAACGACCGAATCTCGGTGTCGCACATGGAGTTGGCGTTCACACAGGGCAAGGAATCGTCAGCCTTCGACGACATTGTCAACTACGCCTCGGCTGCCCTGGATCTGGACGGCCGCCGTTGACACGGGCATAGGCGACTGCGAGAATCTGCGCCACACCCTAAGTCAACGGAGGAGATGCCAATGATCTACGAGTACCGCGTCTACGAAGCCATGCCGGGTAAGATGCAAGACCTGCACGCGAGGTTCCGAGACCACACGCTGGCGCTGTTCGAAAAGCACGGAATCAAGAACATCGGCTACTGGACGCCTAACGTTGGAGACTTCTCCAATCGCCTCATATACATCCTGGCCTTCGATAGTGTCGAGCAGAGAGAGGAGGCCTACGCTGCTTTCGCCGCAGACCCCGAGTGGCAGAAGGCGAGGGCCGATTCCGAGGTGGGCGGCCCGCTGGTGGAGAAGCTGAACAACATCCTCCTCACCCCTACCGACTACTCGCCTCTGCATTAACGAGGCCCTCGACGCCGTTGAGGCCGCCGCGATCCGAGTGCTATCGTACGCAAGACCCAAGCTCCTGCACCCACGCGCGGCGGCCTTACCAAGACGCACACCCCCACCACAACGCTCCGCAGTAGGTCGGCGGTAGAGTCCCGACTTCGGTCGGGATTAACCGACGGGTCGTCGCCCCATTACGTGCCAGCATCGAGCTTGAGGCGCTCGCCCTCACGGTGCTATTAACCGACGGGTCGTAGGTTCGAATCCTACCTGCGGAGCCAAGTTTTCTACCACGAACTCAGGCGACCCACTAGTTAACGCCAGACCCCGGAGGGCGATCCCCTCGGGGTCTCGCCATTTCTGGCCCTTTTCGTAGCTAATTGGGCCCCCTCGCAGATGCTCCCGGATTCTCCGGTTAGGAAAACTCGCCTGGGGTGCCGTGTGCAACCCTGGGGGTTGGACACGCCCACCCCGTGTTCTTATTTCCTAATTCTCCCATTCTCCGTTTTTCGCTCCGAGTTGGTTAACAGCCCATTTCGCCAAGGGCCCCCTTGTTTCGACATTTCCTAACTCGCGCTGGTAGGTATCCACCGGAAGCCGGGCCACGAGAGTCCGGCAGACCACCAGACAGCGGCAGCGGCCGTGAGAGCGGAGCCCGTTGTGGGTGCCGGCGACATCGCCGTCGAGCGGTGTTGAGCGTACTCCAACGGCTGCTATGACCGTTGAGACCACGGCATCCACGTCCACCCTTCAGCTCTCCGGCGGCCCGCCGCGTAGGAGGACCGGATGCCGACCAGCCCACCAATGCCACACGCTCTCGATGACGTGGTCGCTGAGATCGCCTCGATTCTGGCACAAGGCTACTTGCGCCAGCGGAACAAGCACCGCATCTCGCCCGAATCAGGGGACGAGGCCACAGGAGTGGAGCAATCTCAAGTCAATTCGGAGAAAGGACTTGATGTTTCGGCCCGGCGAAGCATTCATTCATGACACGAGTTAACGCCCCGGAGACGGCGAGGTGGATGGACCGCCCGCCAGGGGCCGAGTCCATGAACAGGAGGTCATGAGTGAAGGCAAGCACATATCAGGAGATCCAGGCGCTGTCGCGGCTGACCGTCGGCCAGCTGCGTGAGAGGTACCTGGACGTCTTCGGTGAGGAGACGCGAGCCCGGCACAAGGAGTTCCTGCGAAAGCGTATCGCCTGGCGCCTCCAGGCCCGGGCCGAGGGCGACCTCACTGAGCGGGCCCGGCGACGGGCCGAGGAGCTGGCCGACGATGCGAATTTGAGACTGCGCGCTCCCCGAGATCCGATCACGCCTGGCTCGGCCGACGCCAGAGCGCGAACGACGAGAGTTCACATTCCACCCTCGCGCGATCCCAGACTACCGCCGCCAGGCACACTGCTGGCCAGGGAGTTTCGGGGCCGGGACGTGGTGGTCAAGGTCCTCGACGAAGACTTCGAGTTCGAGGATAGGCGCTACGGGTCACTATCCGCCATCGCCAAAGAGGTCACCGGAAGCAAGTGGAACGGGTTCCTGTTCTTTGGCATCGCCGGTGGTGGCACATCAGCCAACGGACGCACGCAGAGGGAGGTGAGTGAATGAACCGAACATCATCACCCGAAGCCGTCCGCTGCGCCATCTACACGCGTAAGTCCACCGACGAAGGGCTGGACCAGGACTTCAACAGCCTGGACGCCCAGCGGGAATCGGCGGAGGCCTTCATTCTCAGTCAGCGACACGAGGGCTGGACCTGCCTGCCCGACCGGTACGACGATGGCGGATTCACCGGCGGCAACATGCACCGACCAGCCCTCGAGCGCCTGTGCGCAGACATCGACGCCGGGCTCGTCGACTGCGTCGTGGTCTACAAGGTCGACCGCCTCAGTCGGTCGCTCCTGGACTTCGCCCGCATCATGGAGATCTTCGACCAACACCAGGTGAGCTTCGTGTCGGTCACACAGCAGTTCAACACCACCAGCTCGATGGGGCGCCTCACCCTGAATATCCTGCTGTCCTTCGCCCAGTTCGAGAGGGAGATCATCTCGGAGCGCACCAAAGACAAGATGTCGGCGGCCCGGCGCAGGGGCAAGTGGGTAGGCGGCCAGCCGGTACTAGGCTACGACATCGACCCGAAGCAAGCGCGGCTGGTCGTCAACCCCGATGAGGCGGCTCAGGTGCAGGCGATCTACAACCTGTACCTCGAACATCAGGCGGCGATGCCCGTTGTCCAGGAGCTCGACCTCCGGGGATGGATCACCAAACACTGGATCAGCAAGAAAGGCCGTGAGCTTGGAGGCAAGCCCTTCACCAAAGACGCCCTGTACCGGGTCCTCACGAACGTCCTCTACTCCGGAAGGGTGCGCTACGAGGGCACGCTCTACGAGGGCGAACACGACGCCATCATCGATGCCGAAGTGTGGCAACGGGTCCAGGAGACGCTCCGCAGGAACGGTCTCGCGGGCGGAAGCAGGGTGCGCAACAAGTATGGGGCGGTGCTCAAGGGCTTGCTCTACTGCGCGCCCTGCGAGGCCGGCATGATTCACACCTATACCCGCAAGGGAAGAAAGCGCTACCGCTACTACGTGTGCCACAACGCCCAACAGCGGGGCTGGTCCAACTGTCCGAGCAAGTCGCTGGGCGCCCACGACATCGAAACTGCCGTGGTGGAACACATCCGGGGCATCGGGCGCAACGAAGCGGTTGTCCAGGCGACGGTGGAGAAGGTGCGTGAGCAGAGCGACCAGCGGATGGCCGAACTGGAAGTCGAACGGCTTGGCATCGGGAGAGAGCTCAGACAGCTCTACTCCAGCGTCGAGACGCTCGTTCGCTCATCCGGTCCGGACCACTCCAACGGACGGTCCACCACCGATCAGCTGGCGGACCTCCAGGACCAGATTCGCCGTGCTGAGCAACGGACGACCGCCATCCGTGAGGAGGTGATCGCCCTGGAGCGGGAAGCAGTCGGCGAAGAGGAACTGTCCCAGGCCCTGGCCCACTTCGATCCGGTCTGGGAGTCGCTATCTCCTCGCGAACAATCGCGCATCATCCGGTTACTAGTTGAGCGGATCGGCTACGACGGGCGGGACGGCACGGTCACGGTGGCCTTCCGCTCCCTGGGCATCAAGGCTCTCTGCAACGAGGCGGCCATCACCGGTGGGGAGGAGACGACATGAGAGACATCGCTTCCGGCCAAGAAAACGCAAGGCTGAGCTCGCTGGAGGTCACCTTCGCCTTCCAGCCCGCCAACCGCCGCGATAATGGAGAGCATTCTGAGGGAACCGCCGAATTGGGGACCGTGCCGCGCATCTCCAGGCTCATGGCCCTGGCCATCCGCTTCGACGGCCTGGTCCAGCGGGGCGAGGTGCAGGACTACGCAGACCTGGCGCGTCTTGGCTACGTGACCCGCGCCCGGATCACCCAGATCATGAACCTCCGCAACCTCGCTCCCGACATTCAAGAGGCGCTGCTTTTCCTGCCCCGCACCCTCAAGGGGCGCGACCCCATCCGTGAGAGAGACCTCCGTTCCATCGCCCGGGTCCCGCACTGGAGCCGCCAGCGCGCGATGTGGGCGCAGGTGGTCGCCAGTCGGGAGGAGTAGCAGCTTTCTACCGCTTCCGCCCTTCTATTCATGGCGCTGCTTTCCGCTCGCTCGACCGATTCTTGCCAGTGGATTGTATCTGCGAGCCGTCCACCCTACGCAGAACAGTACTGCCGCCAAGCCTCCGTAGATGATGCTTAGGGCGATCCCAAATGGAATGGGTGCCACATCCGAAGAGGGCGCTCCCAGGATCATAAAACTCACAGACAGGCAGACTAGAACGCTAGCAGGAAACAGTGCGACGTTCGTCAGACGGTGGGAGAGCCAGCCGGCGGCGAAGGGACATGCCCCCACTGAAACCACGGCAACAACGACCGGAAGCCAGGTTGTGTCGTTGTCGAGCAAACTGAAGTTCAGCGCAACACCCGCGCCTGTAACTAGGGACAGCGCAATCACCGAAACCATAATGGCCTTGGAGACGCTCATAACCGGTCAGCTCACAGCTTTCATAACCGGGCCCAGGCCGACAAAGGATCACTTTGGGGACACACTTCCGTCGGTCCTCAACTCGGGTTAAGGAGTAACAGCCACGGCCAAGTAGCAAGATCTCCGGTGCCGCCCGCGTCGTAATATGGCAGGACCATGCTGCCGAGAAAAGCGTAAAGGACCGCCATTGCTCCTGTGTGTGAGAGCACGAACACAGCGAGCAGCCACGTCGATGTGGCGCGGCGGCGACGGAAGGCCAGCAGATAGCCGACTCCAGCGAATAACAGCCAGGCCCAGAACAGGCCCCAACCCTGCAAGATGTTAGTTATGGCGGGGATTCGGGCAATGCTCCGGAGGACCTCCGGGCCCGTCTTCAGCACAGTGCAATCGACGAGTACGATATCCCCTTGTGACCTAGTCTCGCTTACCCGACCTGCAACAAGCACAAGCAGACCACCGGAAGGAAGGGGCAGGTTGGTCACACGTCGCTCACTCAGTCCCTTCGGCAGTTCGCACAAGACGCTGCTGTCTTGGGTCCCCTCCAACTCTAGCAACAGGCCTCCCGTATCAGAATCGGAGCTGCCCTTCCGAACGACGGCGCCGGTCACACTGAGAAACCGCCCTCCGTAGGCTTCACGCCACCTTGCACTCTCGTCGAACCCTGTGGCCAGCAGGCCTGCAGTAATGCCAATTGCGCGCTCCTTCGGTTGGGCTACGTCATGGTCGATCCTATCAAGGGCGGCGCTCGTGGTTACGGACGGCAGGCCGGAAGCCGCGTCCGATGCACAACCAGATACGATCACCGCCCATAGGCAGCATGCGACGGCGATGAAGAAAGTGCGCAACCGAGCACCACCGTTCACATACTGCATTGCTCTCGTCACCACCCCTAAACCTACCGGTTCATGCCAACCACGGAGGTCGCAATAGCTACTAGGGACTCCATCAGAGCCGCCTACCTCAGCCCTGTCCAGGTAGCCCCCCCCCCCCCGAATCCCGTCGACCAAATGGCATCTTTCCTAGCGTTGCCCTAGTTCGACAGCTTCCTCAGGCCTCCCTTTGTAATGATTGCGGCTCCCTTGGGGATGCCAAGCTTCTCCATTATCCGGTAAGCGTCGTCGATCTGATCCTCATCGAACAGTCCGATCCGGATGCGGTTTTCGATCTCTCGCACCGATGTCTTGGCTGGTGGTATGCCGCTCTCGATCAAGGCTCTGTCGAGGATGCGAAACCATTCGAACAACTGGTCGAAGGAGTAATCCCCTTGAACAGGGATTATCTGGGCGATCTCACGATCACCGTGATACGCTGCTCGGAAGGCCGCCTCCGCAGCGTCCCTCTTGGTGACATCCAACATGTAGACGTAGACGATGCTCTTGTCTGTCTTGTTGAAATAGTATCCACCGAAACCGCCTTCGTGGTCCTTCGCCACCTGTGCTAGCTGCCGGTCCGGGTTTATCATTCTGCCGGTGTCGTCGAAAAGCGCCCTGATCGCCTCCTCTTTGATCTGGCTTAGATCGACAACCTGCGGGACCGGGCTTGGTTCGACAGACTCCGTGCTCGGCGCCGGCTCATCTGCTCGCTGGGCTACGACGGCAGCCGTCCCAATCACAGCCAGCAGCACGACGATAGTAGACAAGAGAGTGACCTTCTTCCTACTCATGGCGATACCCCGCTCTTTCCTGTCATTTCTTGACGATCTCATCCTCCCGAAAGTTGGACGTCAGGGATTGCGGGGCACGACGACAGGAGTAGGGGTTGAAGGGGCCGGAGACGATCTTCTGAACAACCACACCTCTCCATCCACCACAGCGGCTAGCCTTTCCGATGGTGGATAGCCATCGACGCTATGAATTGGCGTTCCGGGTGGCAGAAAGGCGGCGTCGCCGTCTCTGGGTCGATAGCTGCCAGGCACGAGATTGGCGTCAACATGGAAGGCTACTCGGTACAACACCTCACCCAATTGGGACTCTTCGACCTGATCACCACCGCCTCGTCTTGCTTTCGAGGAGTACGAGATACCGCCGAAACGAATGAAGTTGATCCAGTCCATGAACCCGTTGCCCGGAAAGATTTCCTCGGAGAGAAGGCCCCTCTGGATTCGCTCCATGACATGGACGTCCTTGAGAGCTATCTCGAGTGCTCTGTCGCCCGCGCTGGAGCCAGAGTGTTTCTCCAACACATTGCTCTCCGCGTCCAACACCACCTGGGTCCCCGACGGCACATGAGTGACGTATACGATGCGGCCGAGGTCGTCGTCATCGACAAACGCCACCACGACCTTGGGGTCGAGATCAAGCCTCACGTATTCGGGTGGCATGGTCCTCTTGGTGCCCGGCTGCATCGGCTCCGGCGTAGGAGTAGTGACTAGCTTCGGAGCCTCAGATGTGTGCTTTCTATGTAGCCCCGTTTGCTGATAGTAGACGAACTGGTGCCCGTGAAGGTCGCCCGGACACTGGTCGACCAGGATCACCTCGTTGACCGGGCGATTCGGAAGCCGATAGATTCGGATGCGGTCTTGGACCGTGGCGCCTGTGGCTATCTCCTCGAGGGCAGGAGACGGCAGCCTCCCGATGTCAACGTGATAGTCGATAGCCAGCGTCTCTAGCTCCTCTATCTGCACGTAGCCGCCGAATTGACTGTGGTCGACGTAGTTGTACTTCACTCCTCGGGACTCAATCTGAAGACTCGCCATGTTCACTAGTGGCCAACCTGCTTCCAGTAATCCCTCCGACGACAGCTCGGTTGTGGGTATATCGGCACCGGGGACAGAGGCGGGAGTTGGCGAGGCCCCCTCGGCCACGTAGAAATAGTTTCGCGATCCAGGCTGACATACGGGGTATGCCGTGTCCGGATCGAGATACCAAATTTCCTTGTACATGCCTTTCTCGGCCGAACGCACGAGGAATCCCTGTTCAAGGGGCACTCCGGGGAGAAGGTAAACCCGACGACCTGTGCTGCGCTCTGCCAGCCCTGTGCCGCTCAGCGCCAGTTGGGTCGGCTCCAAGCTTTCCACGTCCAGCAGTTCCTCTCGTATAGGCCCAGCGACGGCCTCATAGTCTATGCCTTCATGGATGACTGACATAGGCCCTCTGCGAATGACCAGACGTGGATTCGACTTGGAGGCGCTAGGTTCATCAGCGGCTCTGTTGGCGCTCCGTATGCTCCTGAAGATGGCGAATGCGGTGCGCTGTTGCTCCGGAGTCAGGTCTTTCCCCACAATGGTCAGTCTGAGGCCATCTATAGCCCGGAAGTGGACACCGGTGAGCCCACCCGAAGGGTCCAAAGGAATGACCAGCTTCGCCTCATAGCCTCCAATGTCTTCGTAAACCAAGACGTAGATGGTCTCGGGCCTCGAATCAGGGTTCAGCATCGCCGAGAATCGGCCGTAGTCGAACCTGAGCGTAACGCCATCGCCCACGAGCTCGCCTACATAGGAATCAAGTGGCTTGGTCTCGCGTAACTCCCATCCATCAGGTAGACGAAGGGAGAAACCCGGCTGGTCAACCAGGCCTCGCCCTTCGACCAACGTCCAGTCCGGCGAAGGTTGGGCAGCAATAGCTTGTTCGACGGCCTGGGGCAACTGAATCCGCTTGCCAGCATCCGACTGCTGCACGGCGGCTGAAGGTGTGCCCACCTGGGTTCCCGTTCCGCCACCCCACTCCCCCGAGTTCGTGGCTCTGCGCACGAGCGTTGCCACTATGGGGTCGGTCATGATGCCCCGGGAGAGCTCCCCCGAATCTAGCCAGAACGACCGCACCGCTGACGTGCCGTCGGCGAGCCTGAATTCTAGGAAATAGTGCGGCCCCTCACGGTCACGACGCCCTTGGTCCACCGGAGACTCAAGCACCAATTCGACGAAGCGCTCGACGGCGCGCTCATTCTCTATCGTGCCGAGGACCGCATCTTCCTCATCTTCCTCTTTCGCGCCGAGCACCTTAATCGAGTTCTTGGTGCTGAGGACGTCAATGGACATGACCTTGCCTCGAATGTCCAGCAGGTCCTCACCGATCTTGGCAGCTGGGTTGGTGTCCGCCTCGAACAGCCTGGCCCTACCGTCTTCCAATGCCGCCAGCCGAAACTCCGGGGAGTACCCCTTGACCGCATAGACCGGCATGCCAGGGTTCAGGTAGGTGGCGTTGCCGTCCTGATGAATGTAGCCGCTGTAGCCTTCGATCCTGAAGGCGACTCGGTAGAGCTCAGGGCCCAGGTCTGCAGTAGTCAGAGCACGCTCTCCTTGGGTGATGAAGGGTCCACCCCAACTGCCCTTGGCCAGGTAGGTGATACCACCGAACTGAATGGAGTGGGGCCACTCGGCGGCAGTTTCGCGTGGCCGGAGATTCTCATCGCCCTGGAGACCCTCCACGATCCGCTCCATCGTGTCCTCGTCCGCTAGAACTCCATCCAGCCGGTCCGGCCCGTCGTCACTGCCGTCATGTCGATCAATCACCTGCCCGTGTCGATCCAGAACAAGCTGGGAGCCAGTGGCCACATGGGTGACGTAGGCGACCTTCCCTTCAAACTCCGAGGACAGTCCCTCCACGAAGGCGACCACCACGCCGTCATCTAGGTCCAGCCTATAGCGCTCCGAGGCAGGTACTGGCGTGATCGAGCCGGGAAGGTGTGGAGATGGCGTGGGAGTGGGCATCTCCTGGGTCTGAACGCCAGGAGCCGATGACTCCTCGGAGGATGTCTTCGTCGCTTCGCCGTCTCCGCAGGCCGCCAGCCCAAGGGCCAGTAGTGCAAACAAGATCGCCATCAAACGCGTCAAGGGCGTACCCCCTCCAGTGGGAAGACCTCTTCCATTCTCACATAATAAGACGCCTCTTTCGTCAAAAAAGTTCCCACCTCTTGGTCGAGTTTCCAGAAGCTCGTGTTCACGGACTGGACTCCAACCGGGCTTGAGGCGCTTCGCATCTCTGCCATCTCGCTATTGACCTAATATATATTAGGTGATATATAATATCATATTCGGCCTAAAGGTCGATTCGATAGAACAGGACGACAGAGCACGAGCTTAGTTGCGGGGGGACCTATGCTCAGGCCGTTGAGCAGCAGGGAACCCGCCGCTCCAGCCAAGGGGTCTTGAAATGAGCACCCAGCCGAGAGGCAGACCACCTGTCGAGGAGATCACCGCCCCACAGCGGCGTACATTGCGTGCACTGGGCCGCTTCACCCACCGGCAGGGGTTCCCGCCAACGATCCAGGAACTGGCGGACATCCTCGGGATATCCGCCCCAAGTGTGCATGACCAGGTGGGGCGACTCGTCCGCAAGGGGTTCGTCAGGCGAGAACCGGGGAAGGCACGGGGCCTGACCGTATTGCGGGAGCCAGCAGATGAGGTCCTTCAGCTCATGACCGTTCCCATTGTGGGTAATGTCGCCGCTGGCGAACCGATTCTAGCCGAGGAGAACGTCGTCGGCGAGGTGCTCGTCGACAGCCGAGCCGCCCGCTCCGGCCGCTGTTTTGCGCTGGAGGTCCATGGCGACAGCATGATCGACGCCGGCATCCACGACAAGGACCTGGTCGTGGTCCGAGAGCAACCCGTGGCGGAGAGCGGCGACATCGTGGTCGCCCTCCTCGATCAGGACGCCACGGTCAAGCGGCTGTTCATCCGTGACGAACGGATCGAGCTCCGGCCCGAGAACGAGGATCACCGCCCCATGCCGATCGGCCCGGACGATGGACTGCGCATCGTGGGCAAGGTCGTGGCCGTCAGCAGGCCCGGAGCCGGCACCGATCCAGCGCAGGAGTGATTCGACAACACTCAGCAAGGAGAGCCCAACCAATGGCAACCTACAACCTTCGACGATTCGCTCAACCTGCAGGTCTCAAGGCCATCGAACCGACGCGTCTCCTAAAGTTCCTGGAGCCCCACACGCCTTACTTTGCGAGCCGCGGGTTGTCGTTGTCACCGCCTAACGGCTCGAACGGCCTCGACTACGAGCGGCTGGTCGAGGTGCTGATGAGCCCCGACACTGACACTCCGAAGGACCTGGTCGACGGCCTCTTCTTCGTGCACGAGATGTCCACCGACGAAGGCATGGACATGCTTCTCGCAGAGGCCCAGCGCAACGGCATCTCCCTGGACGGAGACCCCGACCCCACCGCGGCGGATGTGGCGGTCCAGGTGTTCCTCCAAGATCGGGAGCTCCTGGAGCGCAAGCACGCCGAGCGGTATCTCACCCGGCCGCGGTCCTTCGAGTACTTCCAGGCCGAAACGCTGCCCTTAACGGCCTTCCAACAACCTTCCATGCAAATCTTAGCTGTGCTCGCACGCGATCTAGACGACTGGTTCGAGAAGAAGAAGCGTGGCCGGGGATCAAGGGTGTTCGTCTATCCGAAGGGCGACTCCATCTGGTTCCTCGTGCGCCATGGCGATCCCTTCCGGCGCGAGGGCAGTCTCAACGGCAGCGAGTCCTCGAGCGTGTTCTACCGCCCGGAGAAGTACGACGTGCTGGTCTATGAACCCGCCCTCGGCGAGCTCCGGATGAATGCCTGCAACAAGGGGGAGAAAGAGACCTATCGCCTGGCGTTGGGCCGCCACATCTTCGGGGACGAGGACTTCTTCCCCGGCACCGGCAAGTACTCGCTCGAACCACTTAGAACCTCTGGAACGGCGTCCATCGTCTGCACCGACGTCGTTGGCATGGACTGGGTCCAGCTCAAGGAGATTCAATACCTGTGGGGCGGCGCACAGCGGGAGATCGAAATCCGCAAGGCGGACGACATCTTCGCCGCGCTGGAGGCAGGTGGCCGCAGCTTGCCGTTCAGGGCGCGCATCATTGGAGCGAGCTTTCAGGTCAAGTTCACCGATGCGAAGAACCCGCGGACGGTGACCATCCGCCCCTCGAACATCGCCCAGTACACCAGAGACAGCGACGCCGACGTGGTGGAGGACTGGCTCCAGAGAAGGGGTTTCATCGAACATGATGAAGACGAGGAGTAGTACCACTCGCTTCTGGCAAGCTCTGGAAGCCATTCCCGGCCTGGCGGCTGTGGACGCAGAGTGGCGGCTATGGTTTGGAGATGATTACACGTCGGTGAAACCCTTTCTTCGACCTAACGGCAAACGGGCCTCATCGCATCCCTGTACGGAGAACCCCGGCTGCGGGTGGGCGCATCAGGTGATTGAGCACGGTCCGGACGACATCGTGGCGGTCTGCCGGTGCTGGCGTAACTGTTCGACTTTCCGGCTTACGCGGTCCGACATCGCCCTCTACGAGCTGGACCGTCCGGCCTTCGACCGGGCGATCTCAGACGCCTTCAACCTGGACGGAGAGCCAGAAGCTCTCCCCGACTTTCATCAGACCACGCGGATCGGCGTCTACTCGCCATACGCAGGCTTCCGCTTTCCCATCTATCTGACCATCCAATTCGAGCCGGAGGACTTCCTCCACATCGTAGAGGGGCTATTGAGCGAGAACGACGCCCCGTTCGTCTTGATGGCCCCAACGCGCGATCTCTGCACGGTGGATGCCGAACGGGTGTTGGCAAAGCGGAAGTCGGCATTCATTGCGCTGGCGGAAAACGTCCAGTGGGCCGGACGCTGCGAACTTCGCCTACGCCGGCCTCCCAACGAGATTCTGTCCTCCTTCCGGACGGCCCATTCGCCCGACCCCAAGGACGAAAACTCGCTGATTTTCTTCCCTACGCCTCCGGGCGCCGGGTGGAGCGACGTGTCGATCCGGTTCATCGACGGCCATACGGTGTCTGTCCAGGTGCAGTCGGAACGCCGGGTGTGCAACTATACCCAGATGGGAATGAACAATCGGAAGGACGGCAACCCCACCCAGCAGTGGAAGCTGCTGGAGGGCTTCGCTAACTCCCGCGGCGAGATCGACTGGCACAGCAGGAGCGCCGGACTGAAGCTCAAGAAGCAGAAGCAGGAGCTCTCGAGGCGGCTGCGGGACTTCTTCAGGATCGAGGACGATCCCATCGAGTGGGTGAAGGATACGAAGGGCTACTACAAGTGTAAGTTCAGCGTTCTACCCATCGGAGGAGACGACCGCTAGAACATAGCCTCGCAATCATGCTGGGTCCCATGGCCCTGAGCCGATCCGGTTCAGGGCTCTTGTGCGCTCGCCAGGCACGCACTCAGGCCGTTCACCAACGGCGATCCTACTTACCGGTCCAGGACTTCTCCGACTATCCAGTCGGGGCCTGGGCAATCATCCGGAAGCGGCCGGTCTACCAACGTTTGGACATGGGCCCGTGGTACTTCGCCACCACCAATTCTGATCTCCTCTCCAACAGACAATGACACTCCTGAATCGTCGCTGACTCGAATATCCCGACCGTCAACACTCAGCTTGAATCTTTGGGGCCAGATGAGAAGGTAGTTAGTGCCGCCCATTCTTTTGATTCGGAGACAGCCGTTTTCTAGCACCAGTTCGCCCCGGAGATCAGCCTCCATTACATCTCCGTCCCTACGCAGCCAAGGGAAGTGAGGATTAGTTAGTGCTTTCGGAATGAAGTCGAATGCCTCAGGGATGTCTATACCAGGGGCGGGCCGCCCGGACTGCTGACCGATGGTAAATAGCAAGTCCCCACGCCGCAGCACCCAGGCAGGAAAGTCCACGCAGCTTTTACCGGGAGCACACAAGCCTTGCGAGATCACTGTCTCCACTTGCACGTCTTCCGGCAGCTGAACCTGTCGGCCCGCAATCACGATGACCGTTCCTGCGGTGTGCGGCCCCCACTCTGGCAGACCACGCCGCGCCTTGACCGCGTTGCGCTCCTCGATGGTGATGGTGTCCTGAGATGAACGCGGCTCCGGGATGTGCGTCGGGGGGGCTGGTGTAGGTATTGGAGTTGATGGTGTTGACCCAGAACGCCCGGAAACTACGCCTGCGGCCAGGGCCGCAAGCGCACCAATCAGCAAGACCGGTACGATCCCGATCAATACCCGATCTCTTTTCTTCATCGTGTTAGGCCCATTGCCTATTCAACCTCCACCTCCCCTTGGGCAGTGTCTGATGGCCTCCGCCGCGCCCTGCGCTTGCGAATCAACCAGTAGCCTCCGCCTCCCACGATCAACCACGCAGGACTGAGGATGGCCGCCCAGATGACCACGATCAGCGCGGCCTGTCCAATACCAGACAGGAAACGCACTGCGGACCTACCTTGGTCGCTGAAACTCCAGCCCGAGAACATCCAACCGGGCGGCTCCTTGACCCAAACGTCGAGGGAATTGGAGCCCTCAAGGGTGCCGGTCTCACTCTCAGCGGTAATCGTGAGGGTCACCGGATAGGTAAATGGCCGGTGATTCTCGTAGACGTGAGTCGCCGTTACGGTCGTGATTCCGGCTCCTAGCCCTCCCGTGGCTGGCTCTGAGCCATCGCCGAAATCCCATTGGTACTCGATCTCCTTAAGACCCGGCGGCCGGGTGAACGACCCGCTGAACTGCACTTCTTCACCCTCGTCGACGGTGATGCTCTCGCCTGCGAATACGACGATGTTGGGAATCCTGGTCACGTTGACCATGAAGGTCGTCTCGCCCTCGGCCGCGCCGGCCTCGCCACTGCCCACTATCCTGAACTGAACAATGAAGGGCGAGTCCTCTTCATCTTGGTACCTATGGGTCACAGTGGCAGTGACCCGTGTGTCCTCTCTCTCGGTTGGCGCCGTCTGGTTGCCGCGGGCCCTTTCGCCATCACCGAAGTCCCAGGTGTACTCGAACTCTTCGATCCCCTCAGGCGGCTTAAAGAAAGCACGGAATCTGACGCTGTCGTCGACTCCGGCCGTCTTGTGCCCTATCTCGTTCACCGCCATCTCCATGGGCTTGAGCTCCAGGTGCACGCTTACCAACGAGAACGCTGAAGTCTCCTCAAGTAGCTTGATCCTGCCCTTGAGACTTTCCACCTCCTGCTGCACCTCGGACAGAGTCTGCCTGACCTTTAACGCGGCCTCCACCGTCTCGGCGCGCTCCAACAGCCTGAACAGCGCCTCCTCTGTGGCCTCCTGACTTTCGAGACGCGCAGTCAGATCGACGTACTCGTCGGTCACGTCCTGGCTGTGGGACATCAACGCTCGCACTTCGAAAGCCATCTCCCGCAGTCGCGCCGTCGCCGTATCTAGTGTGTCTGCAGGTACCCGGAAGGAGATGAAGCCACGGTGCTTCTCGACCTGGTTGGTGGACACGACCCAACCGTCCAGTTCCTTGGCCAGTACCGTGATCCGGTCCACCGCGTCCTGCACATCGTCCACGACGATAGTGGCCTCGACGGTGCGGACTATGATCCGCTCCTGACTGACTAGCTGGGCAGTGGACCCCGATACTTCGTAGACATCGACCGCCACGGCCTCGCCAAGGGTTTGGGCGACCGGCGCTGCGGCTGCGGGCGCTGCTGTCGGAACGGGGGCCGGCCTCGGGATGCGCGGGGCGGGAGTAGGTGTGACTGGGGGTGGAGCCGGTCTGCCTTCCTCTCCCCTGAATGCCGAAGAGACTCTGCTAATCAGAGACTCCTCTAAAGCAAGAGATTCACGCATTACTGATTCGTCACTTGAGAGTTTACGCGCGGTCAGATGTTCTGCGTCTTCTGAACCACCGCACGCCACGATAGCCAATAGCGCAACGAATATCGTTAGGACCAGGAGTAGGTTCATCCTCAGCAGCATGGTTTGATGTGATCTCCTTACAGCGATAATGGCAGAGAGTGCCTTCCTGTTACAAGACGAAAAAAGTCCTCTAAAAGTTCCCCGCGCACATCCACTCACCCCATTCCTCCCTTCTGGCACCGCCTACTCTCCACATACGTATTGGAACGTTGAGCACTCCCCGGTTGATATGGTCTCACGCCGTCGGTGTTCGTGTCCTCTTTTCCTAAAGAATCCTCTAGTGCCTTTGTCGCCGCCAAAGCCCCCCAGCGAAATTTCGCTGGACGTGCGGAAGCAAAATCAAACGAGATTTCCCCCTCGAGTAACCGTCGAATCCTCCTGATTCCCTATCGGGTCTGCCGCCAGTGCGCCTCAACTCCCAAAGGGCGCACCACGTCCCCCATCGAAATTTCGCCATTAAGGGGTGAAGGCTCCGACGAGAGCTCTTCCCCCTGAGGCCACAGCCCGAGAAGCCGGGCGACGCCCCCTGGGAGGAACCCTCGCCGGACCCGCCTCCCAGGGGGCGATTTCGTTGATGCGCCAGAGGGCGCGTAAGGAGGTCCGGAAGTGGCGGATGTGACCAAGGCGACCCTGACTCCTGCCAGGCAACGCCTTGTCGAGGTGATGCAGGAGATCAGATTTGGACGGCTCGAAGGTCTGGAGGTGCGGGACGGTGAGCCCGTGCTCGAACCCCCGCCCCGTGCGGTGCGGCAGATCGTGTTCGGGAAGGACAACAATCCCCACACCGCGCGCAAGCAGGACGGTTTTGCCATCAAGCAGTCGGTGGCGGAGCTGTTCGAGGTATTCGACCGGGAGCAGTCGCTCTCGATCCAGGAGCTTGTGATCAATGACGGGCTGCCCGTCCGCATGACCGTGGCGGACGCGATCCGGCCCTAAGTCCGAACCCGACAGAAACAACACGGTCCACACACCAGACAACAGGCTGGCCGCAAGAGGCGGAGGTCGTTGTGGGTGTCGCCGAAACCGGCGTCCCACAGCGCTTCCGCCTCTTCGATTTGAGCGCGGTATTACCGGCACAGGTCGACACCCACGCGAGCCCCTCCTCGGCCCCGAGGAGGCTCAATGGGCTACGACAACCAGTACGACGGCGTCGATCCGTATGCCGTCAGGCTCATCAGGTACAAGGCGAGGCGACTAGTAGGACAGGCGGGATTCACCCCATCGGACCGGGAGGACCTGGAGCAGGAGATGGTCCTCGACCTGCTGCGCCGCCTGCCGAAATACAACCCCGAGCGCGCGAAGCTGAACACGTTCATCGCCCGAGTGGTGGAGCACAAGATCGCCTCTCTAATCGAGGCGCAGAAGGCCGGCATCCGGGACTACCGGCGCTGGGCTTGCTCCCTTAACGAGCGCTTCGAGGACGACGACGGCCGCTCGGTCGAGCGCGTGGACACTATCGACCAGGAGGACTACCTGCTGCGCACCGGCGCTCAGTCGAGATCGACGGAGGAGCTGAGCTCCCTCGCCGTCGACGTAGCCACCATCATAGATGCCCTCCCGCCTGAGCTGCGTGAGCTATGCCGCCGGCTCAAGGCCGAAACGGTGTCCGAGATATCCCGCGATACGGGCGTTCCACGCGGAACGATCTACGAGTCGATCAAGAAGCTCCGGGAGATCTTCGAGGACGCGGGCCTCAGAGATTACCTGTGACGGTCCCGACGGTCGGGGCTCGCCTCCGGTAGGTAATCACCGGGCCGGACATTCACCCCGACTTCCTAAGTGGCAGGACTTCCGGCCCGGGCGCGCCCTCCTGACGGACCAAGACCCACGGAGGCAAGGGAAAGTGAACCGAGAACTCTACCGCTACAACTTCAACTCCAATGTGCCCCTGCAGGAGGTCGAGGAGTCCCTGCTCCTGGCGGTGCTCGCCACCGAGAGCCTGCACGGCCGGTCCCAGGTGCGACTCGACGCATCCTTCTGTCTGGATACCGGTAAGCGGTCCTGCGTGGTGGACGCCGCCACCGACGTCGGCCGCGCGATTGCCAGCATCTTCACCGGCTTTCTCACCCGCGAGTTTGGCGAGGAGGCGTTCAAGGTCGAACGGATCGCCGCTGAGTCACCGATCTGGCCGGCGATGAGCGCCACGGGAGCCGCGTAATGGGCGCCCCAGCGATCTCGACCTACTCGATGTGGAGCCTGTTCCGCAACTGCCGCAAGGCCTGCGAGTGGCGCTACGTCCACGAGCTAGTCCCGCTGGAGCGAGACCGCAACCTGGCCCTGGGGACGGTGATCCACCAGTGCCTTGAGATCTGGCACTCCACCCGGAACCTGGATGCGGCCCTCGACGCCGTCGACCGGGCCTATCCAAACCGCGATCAGGAACTCGATCAGAAGCGCGACTGGCATCTGGCCACCGCGATGATGAAGGGCTACTCCGCCCGATACGCCGACGAGGAGTTCGAGGTCGTCGCGCTGGAGAAGACGTTCGAGGGAAAGATAGTCAACCCGGCCACCGGCGCCTCGTCGCGCAGCTTCATCCTGGCCGGCAAGGTCGACGGCATCGTCCGGATCGGCGACGAGCACTACCTGCTTGAACACAAGACCGCCTCCCAGTTGGATGGCAGCTATCTCGAGCGGCTGTGGACTGACTTTCAGATCGTCCTCTACTCCCGCTACGTGGAGCAGACCCTGGGCATCCGGCTCGCAGGCGTCCTCTACAACGTGCTGGTCAAGGCGCGGCTTACACAGAGCCGGGGCGAGACCGAAGTCGAGTACCAGGCTCGCCGCGCGGCGCTCGTCGCCAAGTCGAAGACCGGCAGGACCAGCGCCAAGCGCAGGGTCCCGGAGAGCGACGAAGCGTTCCAGGACCGGCTGGCCGCCAAGTACGCCGAGCCGGAGATGTTTCACCGGGAGCGGCTCTACATCTCCCGTGACCGCTTTAGGGAGCTGCAGGCGCAGCTATGGGAGCTGACCCAAGCGTTCCTTGACGCCCGGCGTCGCGGCGTCTTCTACCAGAACACTGCGTTCTGCTTCCACTACCGCCGCCCCTGTGCCTACCTCCCGCTCTGTAGCTCCGGCGGGAGCCCAAACGTCATCGAGAACCTCTACCAGCGGGTTCCCCCTCATGGGGAGCTGGAGCTGGCCGGTGTCGGGGACGAGGACTCGTCCGACGACGCCCCCTTCTGAAGATCAACAAACCAAGGAGGACCATAGTGCTACCGACCACGACCACACCGAAGAAACAGGAGCTGGCAGACCTGACGCTGCTCGCATATGGGCGAAGCAAGATCGGAAAGTGCCTCAGAGGCGATACGCAGCTCATAGACACGCAAAGCGGCCGCCCCGTATCGCTGCGGGACCTGGTCGCCAGATGTGAGGGCGACGTCCTGACCATGAGGGAAGCGGGCATCCTCGTCGCCCAGCGACCCAGCGCCTACCTCAAGAACGAGCCCGAGCAGCTCTTCCGGCTCACGATGCAGACCGGCCGCACCATCGAGGCGACGGCGAGCCATCCGTTTCTCACGCGGGAGGGATGGAAGCCCCTTGAGGAGCTGACCGTGAGCGACCGCGTGGCCGTCGTCGCCGAGTACCCGAACCTCTTCGGCCGCGGCCGCACGGACGACGAACTGATCAAGATTCTCGCCTACCTGATCGCCGACGGGTCGCTCGCCACAGACTCGTCGCCGGTCTTCACCAAGGCCGATCCCGAAGTGCGCATGGATTTCGAGGCGGCGGTCGAGGCCAAGGGGGATGAATGCGTGGAGTTTACGAACGAGGCCGGGATCACCCACGTGCGAGTGCGCGGTAAGTCGGGCAGGCGCAACAACGTGATCGCCCACCTCAAGGAGGTCGGACTGCACGGCCTGCGCTCTGCCGAGAAGTTCGTCCCGGACTTCGTCTTCGGGCTGGAGAAGCGCAAGCTTCGGCTCTTCCTCAATCGGCTCTTCACCTGTGACGGATCGGTGGAGGCCAGCGGACGGGTGAGCTACAGTTCGACGTCCGTACACATGGTGCGCGAGGTCCAGCACCTGCTGCTGCGCTTCGGGATCGTGTCGGTGATGCGGGAGCGCACGCTCGACGGCGAGCCCTACGGCGCCGAGATACTCATCGCCAGCAAGGCCAACGTGCTCGCCTACCTGGACCAGATCGGGTTCATCGGCGAGAAGGCGGTGCGGGCAGAGGCGGTGCGCCAGGCGCTCTACCAGGTCCGCGGCGCCGAGACGCAGCTCGACCGCGTCGGCCCCGTCCTCTTTGACCGCGTTCTGCGCATCGAACCGACCGTAGTCGAGCCGGTCTACGACCTGACTATGGACGAGTGCCACAACTTCGTGGCCAACGATTTCATCGTCCACAACTCGACCTGGTGCGCGCAGTCCGACGGCGCGCTGTTCCTCGCCACCGAGCCGGGGCTAAACGCCCTCGACGTGCACCAGGTGCCGGTCCAGTCCTGGGACGAGCTGCTGGCCGCCTGCGGCGAGATCGCAGAGGGCAAGCACCCCTTCAAGACCATCATCGTCGACACCGTCGACAACGCCTACCGCATGTGCGCCGACCACATCTGCGCCAAGTTCAAGATCGAGCACGAGTCCGACCTGGGATACGGCAAGGGCTGGGCGCTGATCAACAACGAGTTCCACCGCGTCCTCACCAAGATGGCGTTCATGCCCTACGGCCTCTTCCTAGTCTCCCACTCGGTGGAGCGAGAGATCGAGACGCGGACCGGCAAGTACACCCGAATCGTTCCGACGCTGCCCGACAAGGCCCGCAAGATCGTGCTGGGGATGGTCGATCTGATTCTCTACTGCGACCTGGAGGCGGTGACCGACGAGGACGGCAACACCACCTACCGTCGTGTCATGCGCACCAAGCCCAGCCCCCACTACGAGGCCGGGGACCGGACGGGCCGCCTGCCCGAGACCATCGACCTCGACTTCGCCAAGTTCACTGAGGCGTTCAGCCGACCCGGAGCGACGTCGCAGGAAGCGGCGTCGGACACAAGAAGCGAGAACCAGAAGCCCAGCACATCCAGAAACGGAGGATAGGACCATGCAATCCGGAGACTACGGACACAACGAGGAGTTTGGCGCGGAGATCGACCTCACGCAGTTCGACGACGACTTTGCCGAGGCCGAGATCGAAGAGCGCGAGTTCGAGCCGGTGCCCGACGGCAAGTACCAGGTCAACGTTGACCAGGTCGAGCTGACCCAGGCGAAGACCTCGGGCAATCCGATGCTCAAGTGGACCCTGCGCATCATCGCGCCCCAGTTCGCGGGGCGGCTCCTGTGGCGCAACAACGTCATGGTCAGCCGCGAGAACATCAAGTGGCTCAAGACGGACCTGCACACGTGCGGCCTGGAGCTCGAGAAGCTCTCCGAGCTGCCCAACCACCTGGGCCGGCTGCTCAACGTCAAGATCGAGGTAACCAAGCGCACCCGCGGCGAGAACGAGAACGTCTACCTCAACCGGCGCATAGTGCTCGATGACGAGCCGGAGACGTACGACTCGGCGGCCCAGGATGCCCTCGCGCCCTTCTGAGGCGGACCGGATCAGGGTCGTCGTCGACACGCGGGAGCAGGAGCCCTACCACTTCGATCCTGAGAGCGTGACGGCCACGCGCCGGGCTCTACCTGCGGGGGACTACTCCCTCGAAGGGTGGGAGGACCAGGTGGCCGTGGAGCGCAAGACCCTCGAGGACCTGGTGGGCACCGTCATTCGGTCCCGGAAACGGTTCCACAGGGAGCTCGAGCGGCTCGCGGACCTTGAGGCAGCCTGCATCGTGGTCGAGGCCAACCTGAGCGACATGCTGGCCGAACGCTATCGCTCCGGGGCGCATCCCAACGCCGTGCTCGGCGCTGTCTTGTCCATCGTCGTCGACTTCGACATCCCGGTCTTCTTCTGCTCGGACCGGCAGTCCGCCTGCCGGTTCATCGAGGGCTACTTGCGCAGAGTCCACCGGATGGTATCGACACGATGGGAAGAACCAGACAAAGCACAAAAGTAACCAGAGTCCGCGGCCGGATCGAGGCCGTCTTCTACGCCGGCGCGCGATTCTCGGCGGGACGGCTGATCACCCCCGCCGGCGATGAGGTCGCCTTTGCAGGCAAGCTCTTCGCCCGCGAACAGGAGCAGGTGATCCTCGAGGGTCGCTGGGTCACCCATCCCAAGTACGGGCGCCAGCTCGAGGTTGATGGCGTGGCCTATGACATGGAGCTGGATACCGAGGGCCTGGCCCACTACCTGGCCCATCACCCGGATATCAAGGGCATCGGGCCGGTCAAGGCGAAGCTGATCGCCGAGCGATTCAGCCAGGACTTCGACCGGGTCATCGATGAAGAGCCGGAGGCCATCGCCGAGGCCGCGCGGTTGCCCGTGGCGACGGTTCAGCGCCTGCGGGACGAGTGGCAGAGGACCCGCGAGGTCAACCGGGCGCTGACCTGGCTCGCCGCATTCGGGCTGACGCACCACCAGGTGACTACGCTGGTGGAAAAGTTCAAGAACAACGCGCTGGCGCTGCTGAAGGCCGATCCCTACACCATCGTGCGAGAGGTGCGCGGCTTCGGCTTCAAGCGCGTCGACAAGATTGCTCGTCGAATGGGAACGGCCAAGGACGATCCCTCGCGCATACGCGCCGGCATCCTTCACTGCGTCGTGGCGGCGCTCGAACAGGGCGACTGCTGGACCGATTTCGAAGAGCTGATCGAGCAGGCCAACACACTGCTCGTCATGGACGATCTCGACAGCCGCGACCGCATCGAGACCTTGCTCGGCGCGCTGATCGACGACGGGGATCTCTCGTGCGCCGATCACGGCGGCCGTTTTCTGGTCGCTCGGCCAGACATTCGCAGAATGGAGGAAGACCTGGCTGACACGCTGCGCCAGGGAGACACCGCCAATCCGCACTTCCACGAGACGGAACACCTCCCCGGTCTGGTCGACAGGCTAGCGCCCACACTCAACGCGGGGCAGCAGGAGGCCGTCCTGACGGCGCTCACCCACGCCATCACCCTGATCAGCGGCGGCGCCGGGAGCGGCAAGTCCTACACCGTCGCCGCCCTCACCACGATCTACGACGAGGCAGGCCTGCAGGTCATTCTCGCCGCACCGACCGGCAAGGCGGCCAAGCGGCTCGAGGAGGTCTCCGACCGCCGGGCCAGCACCATCCATCGGCTCCTGGGCTTCGACGGAAAGTCGTTCGCCCGAGGTACCGAGGACCCCATCGACGCCGACGTCGTCATCGTCGACGAGGTGTCGATGGTCGACGTGCCGCTGGCCTGGCAGCTGTTCCAGACCATCGATCTACAGCGCACAGCCGTGGTGCTGGTGGGCGATCACAACCAGCTCCCGCCCGTGGGCCCTGGCAACCTGCTGCGGGACCTGATCAATGCCCGGACCGTCCCTACGGTGGTGCTGGACAAGATCGTCCGGCAGGCGGGGGTGCTCAAGGAGAACAGCATCGCCGTGCTAGGCGGTGAGGTCCGTAAGACCAGCGAACCGGAGGCATCGGGGCGGCGCGCGTGGTACCTGGTCGACCAGTTCACCGATCCGGGCGATGCCCAGCGCTTCCTGCTGGAGCTATTCGAGAACGTTCTCGCTGAGCGGCTCTCGTTCCATCTCCGAGACGACATCCAGCTGTTGACGCCTACCCACAAGGGTCCGCTGGGCACCCGGGCCCTCAACGAGGCCCTCCAACGACTGATCCAGGCCAAGCTCTGGGGCGTCGAGGCCCCGGTGACGAGACCCGGACGCCGGCCTCGACTTCTCGCCAACGACAAGGTAATCCAGACTCGCAACAACTACGAGCTCGGCGTGATGAACGGCGCGGTGGGTACCGTCACCGAGGTCGGACGCGACGGCTCACTCGTCATCACTTTCGACGGCATGCCGGTGGAGATCGAGTCCGGGTCACCGAATGTCGCAGACATCCAGCTCGCCTATGCGCTGACCATCCATAAGGCGCAGGGGTCCGAGTTTCCGTGCGCCGTCGTCGTGGTGCACAAGTCGCACGCATTCATGCACCACCGCAACCTCTTCTACACCGGCGTGACCCGGGCCAAGGAGGCGACGGTCATCGTTGGGGACCGCTGGGGCATCGCCAACTGCGCCCGCAAGCGTCACCTGGACGAGCGCAAGACCTTTCTCTCGCTCCTTCTCGGCGACGGGGTTGCGACATGACGCGGACGACCGCGGGCGACGTCAGGGAGTACTACCGCCAGATCACCGACGTGGACATCGGCCTGGTGGCCCGGGAACTGCTGGCCGAGCGCATCGTCCAGGAGGACGAACACCTCCTGCAGTGCGACTGTCCCAACCATCAGAGCAGCAGCCACCGCTCGCTCCACGTCATGCTCGACAAGCAGGGCTGGTACTGCTTCGGCTGCGGGGTGGGTGGCGACGTGCTGCAGCTGGTCGAGTTCGTGCAATCGGGCGCGGTCACCAGCGGCCAGTCCGGTCCCATGCCGGAGACCCACCAGCGGGCGCGGGACTTCCTGGCGGCCAAGGTGGAGTTGCCGCCGCTCGCCCGCTACGGCCTCTCGCCCGAACGACTGCGGGAGACCGAGGCCGCGCGGGAGTTGGACGTCCGCGTCCAGGAGGCTCTGACGACTCTGGCCTCTTTCTACCACCGGCGGCTCAAAGAGGCACCCGAGGTCTTAGAGTGGCTGCGGGAGCACTACGGCATATCGGAGGAGACCATTGATGCGCTTTCCATTGGGTACGCTGTCAACGGCCCGTGCAAAGAGGAGGGCGAGGCCTGCGCCGGTGTCCTCTCTGCCCTGACCACAGGGGAGAACACATTCACCCCACGAGAGCTCGCCGCCACCGGCGCCTTCCGTCCCACCGGTCAGGATGGACTGCTCCCCTTCTTCGAGGGGCGCATCGTCTTCCCGTACTGGAGCCACGGCCGCGTGGTGTTTCTGATCGGGCGCAAGACGCCGTGGACGCCGGACCAGGACTGGGAGCAAGGGAAGTACCGCAAGCTGCCGGTCCACAACGCCCACTCGAACCGGCATATCGCGCCCTCGATCAACAATGGACACCTCTACAACGAGGACTGCCTGCTCACCCGGCCCGAACGGGTCATCATCACTGAGGGCGTCACCGACTGCATCGCGCTCATGGAGCGGGGCTTCCCGGCTGTCTCCCCAGTGACAGTGCGCATCCGGGCCTCCGACTGGGACCGCCTTCTTCCCAAGCTCCGGGGCATCAAGACCGTCTACATCTGTCAGGACAACGAGATCTCAGAGGCTGGCTTGAACGGCGCGCTCAAGACCGCCAGCGTCCTGGCCAAGCACGAGATTCAGACCCGGCTGGTGGTCCTGCCCCTCGACCAGTCCCGTCAGGAGGCGCGGGCGGATCTCAAGGAGCGCTTCGACCTGGATACGGCGGTAGGACCTCGAGAGCTCGCCAAGCTGCTGAGCGACCGAACGCCGGCGGAGCTCAGGGAAGCAGAACACCTCCTCGCCGCGTCCAAGATCGACGTCAACGACTACTTCGCCTCAGGCCGCACCGCCCAGGAATTTGAGGCACTGCTCGACGAGGCCGGGACCCCGCTCGAGTGCGGGATCGACCGGCTGCCCACCGACGTCGACGAGGAGGAGCGCAACCGGCTGCTGGAGCCGATTCTGCGCGAGATCTCGGCGCTGTCGCCGCTGGAGCAGAGCCGCCACCTGAAGCGGGTCCAGGAGCGGTTCGGGAAGTCGGACCTGTCGCTCACCACACTCCGCGAGCAGGTGCGGGCCCTGCAAAAGGAGCGCAGCTCGAAGGCTCGCGACGAGGGCCGGCGCGAGCGGATACGGGAGAAGCGCCGGACCGGTGCAGTACCCGGTTCCTGCCGCGCCCGGGTCGAGCAGGTGCTGATAGAGACCGAGGAGGACGGAGGCTCGCCCGACTACGCCCAGGCTGCCGAGGCCGCCTACGACTGGTTCACCGCCCACGGCGCGCAGTTCTTCTTCACCCGCCACGGCGAGCCCTTCATGCACTTCGACAACGCAATCTACTGGATGGACTCCGCCGACCGGGGCCGCAAGCGCCAGTATTCCGCCATGCTCTATCGCCATACCGGTCTGGTGCCGACCTCGCCTGGAGGGCGCACATTCTTCGAGGTGCTGCCGAGCCTGGCCCTGATCCGGGGACAGATGCGGGACCACTTCTCCTGGCTGCACACCGACGTTTCTAACCACACGGTCTACTTCAACCTGAACAACGACGCCCACGAGATCGCCAAGATCACCCCCGACGGCATCGAGCTCCTCAAGAACGGGGGCAACCCGGACGGCATAATCCTCGAGGGCTCGCAGAAGATGATGCCCATCCGTTACCTGGGCGACGTCGATCTGGAAGAGGCTGACCGCAAGCTGGTGGAGGTGCTGGTCAACAACATCGCCTGCTCCCATCAAGACCGTCTGCTAATCCTCTCCTGGCTGTCCTGCTTCCTGCTGATCGACTTCAGCGGAACGCGGCCCATGACCCGCTTCGAGGGGCCGGCGGGCTCGGGCAAGACCACCGCCAGCAAGCTCATCTCGACGCTGCTCTACGGCAGCCCGCAGCACAAGAAGGCCACCGACGCCGCCAACTACACCGACGGCTCCCAGAACCCGCTCATAGCCCTCGACAACATAGAGGCGCGCCAGATGACCGAGGAGCTAACCACCTTCATGCTGACCAGCATCACCGGGATCGCCAAGGAGAAGCGGAAGAGCGGCACCGACACCGAGACCGTCATCGAGCGCACCAAGTGCCTGCTCAACACCACGGGCATCGAGCCATTGCGTGGCGAGCTCTCGGAGATTCAGTCGCGGACCTTCGTGATCAACTTTGATATCGCCAACCAGGGCGGCGTCAGTTTCAGCGAGTCGGAGATCGTCGCGGACATCCAGAAGCACCGGGACCTGATTCTGTTCGCCATCATGGTACGGACCCGCCACGTGCTGGCCATGATGCGCGAAGGGCGACGGACACAGGCCCTCAGGCTGTTGCATGAGGAGCTCGCCGATCACGACAAGCGACGCTGCAACGAGTACCTGAGCCTCATGTACCTGATGCTGCTGGCCGGGTCCTCCCCGGAGCAGATCGAGGATGGCATGCAGCGGCTTGACCCCTCCTTCGTCCGGCAGATCGAGTCCATCAACTGGACCAGCCGGGAGACGGCACGGGATTCCAACCAGACGGCGACCGCGCTGGCCGCGCTGGTCAAGGAATGGCGTATCGCCGTCGAGGACGACCGGGAGATGGACCCGGACAGCCGCCGGGACACCCACGTGCAGGAGTTCGTCCAGAAGTACCAGGTTGCCTTGAGCGAAGACGAGAAGCTGGAAAACGTGCTCTCCCGCGACCTGTTCGTGGCACTGAGGGGCATCGCCCGCGGGCGTAACCTGCGCTTCGACATGGACTCCACGCGGCAGTTCGCCCAGCGCCTCGCCAACGATCTCGAGGTCCTACGCGAGGCTGGCTTCGAGATCGAGATCACCAAGAACCGGAATGGGGTTAAGCTCTACACGATCCAGCAAGTCTGAAGCGGCATTCGATTCTTGGGTTCAGTGCCGACTAAGTCCGTAGGGCTTTCGACGGGTTGTTTATCTTAGATTGGATGCAGGTGCGGCGTAGAAAAACGGCCGTCTCAGCCGTGGCCAGTCGGTGGCCTGGCGGATCACCTCCATCTTCGTCACGTCAACCGAAAGAACGCCACTAGGTCGCCGAACGAGATGTCCAGTTGCGTTGGGAAGCAGGTACAGCTCGCTACCGTCGGTGCTCAAAGCCGCACCAATGACCGGTAGCGGTAGCTTGAGCACGTCCTCGACCGCCAAGGTCACGGGATCAAGCGACCAAATCATGTCATGCCAGATTGCAAACAGGAGTTGACCGTCGCGAGAAAAGACGAGGACTGCTTCGTCGCCGCCGCTTGACGACCCCACGGGTACCGAAGCCTGCTCGCTCATCAGGACGTCACGCACTTTGCGACCGTCCTTTGTGTCCCATGAGATGATGCCAAGGTCGGTCCGGATCACCGGTGTCCGCGACCCGGAGTGAATTCTCTCTTCGAGCGGGTACAGGCCAATACAGCCGCCCGCCATCCGGGGAAACCGCAAGTGCCGAGTGGCCTACCACTGTCCAGCCGAAGCGGTCTCGGTTGGAGTGATTGGGGCTTGGCGCGCGCCAGCGCGGTGATAGAGCATCGGAAGACAGCGCTGCGATGAAGTCGTGACACTGAACGTACACGCCATCATCCTCGGGTTGTCCGACCAGCTGAACGGTGTTGCCGCAGTCGCCCAGCGGCCACGCTCCATCGGGCAGAAAACGTAGATCTCGGGTATCGAACACTCGCTCCCACCCGACTCTGCGGTCGTAGTCGAAGACGCCTACGATCAACCCCCGGCCATCGGGCGATAGGGAGATCGGATACCGGCTCTACATGGAGTACCTGCCATGTCGCGGTATCGAATACGCGTAGCTGCCCGTCGGAGGCAGGCATGCCGTCTACGACGTATATACGAGTGCCATCTGGCGACACGGCCATTCCTGCTTGGCAAGCGTCGACAGGGATCTGATGGAGCGCGCGTCCGCTGGCGGGGTCGACAACGCTCACGAAGTCGTTCTGAAAGGCAGTGAGATACAGCCAGGTGTCGCCCACCGCTGCCCTCTCAGAGGCCGTGGCCGTAGGTAACGGCAAGGGCCTCCATGGTTCTGAGGCTGGGGTGAACGCCGGATTGGGCGAAGCGGTTGGAGCCACCGGTGCCGTGATTGGTTCGTGCGTCACATCAGGCTCGACGCAACCGGCTAAGAGGAACGTGATTCCCGATAGGAGGATCGCCAACGAAAGTGCCTTCATTGAACATATTTTACCCCTTCGACGAGGTTCTCAGACACCGTGAACCGGTCTCGGTGACACCCATTCCGCGCGTTGGCACTAGTCGACGGGCTTTTATTGTGCTCCAAAGGCGTTTTGCCGAAAGGTACCTTTCGGCGGCGTGAAGGTACCTTCGGCGCTGAAATGTGCCCAATTCGTAGCTGAAACGCCCAACTGCCGAAAGTGCCGAAAGATCTGAGGGGTCCATCCCCCCTTAGCAAGAAAAAATAAAAGGGGGTGTTGGGTCTCGACCGATACACCCTTTTTGAAAAAATCCTTCACGGGGAAATATTTTCCAAAACCTTTCGGCGCTTTCGGCATTCTTCTCTCTCTATCTCTCTAATCCTATCTAAAAAGAAGCAAATACAAGAGTAAAGCCGGCGCCGAAAGGGGGCGCCGAAAGTCCCCCGACCGCCGAAAGGTCTTTCGGCGCTAACAGCATTTGAGGCCTGCCGGCAAGCCTCACTGTTGGGCAACCCCGGGCAGAGACCTCTACTCACTCGGCATGATGGCGTCCGCTCCGGTAGGTATCTCCCGAACGATCAACCTACCAACCGGAGACCCGGACGTGAGCCTTCTGAAACTGTTGCGGGAACAGACCGCCAGGGACGACTCCACAATACTAATCAGGGAGGACGAAGTCCCTGGCAACCAATCAAGCGAGCCGGACTACGCGCTGTATGCAGCCACCAATCTTGAGTCCTGGGAGACGGACATCGCCTATGGGTACGCCCGGGACGTCAGGATCGATGGGGTCTGCTTTCGCCGGCTCGATCCGGACTACTACGCCTGGCTCAGGCACAAGATGGACCTGGCAAAGAAGGCCGCCGACTCGGGGCGCATCACTCCCGAGGCCTTCGACGAGCTGCGAGACCGCTTCAACGTCATCCACTTCTGGGCGATTGACTATCTGGGAGAAGAGGCACTTCGTCAGGCAGTCCAGTCGCTCGACCCCAAGAGCTACTCCCCTCCACAGGTCAAGCCCGCCGATGGTCTACCTTCCAAAGCACCACTTGCGCCGAAGAGGCCGGCTCCAGCCGCACCGCGACATCTTTTCCCACCAGATGGCCACTGGAACTTCACGCAGCGGGTCAGGCCATCAGCTCTGACCAAGGTCGACGCCATCCGCGATCAGGCCCACTCCCTCGGATGGACAGAAGCACGCCTCTACCAGAACCGGGGACGATACAGCTTCCCCTGCGGGCAGGACTACGGCCTCGTCTGCTTCCTGGACGACCAAAGACAGATCGGTGAGATCACCCGCGAGTCCATAGAGATCATCGGACCGCCGCCCCAGGAGAATCGTCTGAGGTTCTACAACCCAGACGTCGAGCAACCATGGCTGAAGAAAGTCGCAGACGGCCCTTGAGCCGCCGGTACGCCAACGCCAAGGAGGTGCTGCCGCCGGAGCTCTACCGTCAGGTCCAGGAGCACTTCACGGGGCTGCTGTGGGTCTCGCCCGATACGCAGTTCTACGCCGAGCGCCGACAGCTCGTGCTGGCCCTCCGGGACCAGGGTGTCACAACCCAGGAGATAGCCAAGCTTGCCGGTGTCACACCGCGGCGCGTGAGGCAGATCGTGGCAAAGGCGCAGTACGCATAGTCTTCGACAGATCGACGCTCCTGCCGGTAGGTAACCGACAAGGTCTCTACTCGATCTGAGGCGAAATCTGTCTTTCGCCCCGAACCTCGAGGTGGGGACACCTGATGCTTGCCACAGAACACATCGCCGGAGTGGATTGTGCCACTGAACAAGAAAGACCAGCTGAACTTAGACCGCTGGCACGGCGCCGAGGGCAAAGCCGAGCCGCCAGAGCGCACGAGTCGCCATCAGAGCAATCTGTACCCCATGATCCACGGCATCTGGGCCAATCAGTGTCTGGACGAGTCCGAGCGGGAGCAGTTCCGGGAGATCATGGCGAGCCTGTTCAACGACTTCGAGTTCAACAAGAGCTCGGACTTTCTGCAGGCCGAGCTGGTGGGCATCTACTCGGTCAAGCTGGTCCGCGCCCAGATGAACGGGGACGTGGACGCCGCCGAGAAGCTCGACCGGATGATCCGCGCCCACCTCAAGGACCTGAAGGCCACCAAGATCGTCCGGGAGGGGGACGCTCCCACAGGTCCCCAGACTACACCGGCCGAGTGGGCCACGGCGCTGCTAGAAAAGCTGACCGAGGCGCAGCCCAAACCTGCCCGAAAGCCGGCCAGGAAGCGGAAAACGCGAAAATAATGGCAGATAACACCGGGCAGCTGAGCAGCACGACCCCGAAAACACACGTACATCCGGCGACCCATTCGCGAGGAAGGTCCGATAAGACATATTCTCTGACCTTCTGGAACCCAGCCAGAACGGAAGGATTAGTCAACCAATCCTTCCGCCTGCCGCCATCGGCGGGCTACGTTATTGTCCCGCCCACACCAGTCCGTTGTGTTCAGGGAGAGACTCTCAGCCCACTGTCGCCGACTGTCTGTTCGATGGGCGGGAACGGAAAAGCGGCCCCGAGGGACCGCCTGTTTCCGGCATCGAGCAGGCCGCTACAGCCGCTCGATGGCTTCCTCGAGGACGTCGTCGACCAGGTGGGTGTAAATCTGCGTGGTCGACAGGTCCCGGTGGCCCAGCGCCCGCTGGACCACCAGGATGTCCCCGGTGCGGCTGTAGAGGTGGGTGGCGAAGGTGTGGCGCAGTCCGTGGGGACTGATGTCCTTGTCGATCCCAGCCCTATCGAGCCAGTAATCGAGTCGCCTGGATACCTGGCGCTCCGACAGCCGGGTGTCGCGGTTGGACAGGAACAGGGCCTGGCACTCGCCGTGGCCACGGCGCCGGCGCTCCTTCAGGTAGGCGCGCAGGAGGGAGCGCAGCGTGGACTTTAGGAACTTGACCTGTGGGACGTCTCCCTTGGCGAGGACACGCAGATGCTTGGCATCCAGGTCCACGTCGTCGACGTCCAGGTCGACCAGCTCCCTTAGCCGGATGCCGGTGCCGAGGAACAGCTCGACGATGAGCCGGTCCCGGCGGGCGAGCGCCGATGTTCTTCCCTTGAGCTCCTTGCACAGCCGCCGCTTCTCGGCCTCGGTCAGGAAGCTCGGCATTGGGCGCGGCAGACGCCGCAACGTGACCGACCGAGCTGGGTTCTCCGAGACCCGCCCGGTCTCCTCCGCCCAGGCGAAGAAGGACCGGACCGCCGCCTTGAAGCGGTGCAGCGAGGCCGGCGACCGCGTGCTCCCCTTGGCCGACGTTACGACCGCCGGCGAGGTAAGCGCCTCGTCGAGCGTGGCGCTGGTCACGTCGTCCGGGCAGAGCGCCGGGTGGCGTTCCAGCAGGACCTCGGTCAGCTGCCGCAGGTCCCGGAGATACGCGCTGATGGTGTTCGGGGAGCGGCCCTCGGCGGCGAGCCTTCTGCCGAAGGCTTCCACCGCCTGCTCGAAGGGCTCAGGCCTGGGCAGCAGCCGAAGCGCGCTATTCGCCGCTGTCGTCATCCGCCCCATCTCCTTCTTCCTGCTTGGCGCTCCGGCCCATGGGAGTTCCCTTGGGCAGCGGCAGCTTGTCGATCAGGCCGGACTCGTGGGCCCAGACCAGGAACATCCGCAGCACCCGTGTGGTCTTGTCGACCGTGGGCTTCGAGCGTTCCTTCCCGCTGGGCAGTTTGAGGAGCGCGTCGGAGCGCAGGAACTTGCCCACGTGAGGCGCCAGGATGCTCGTGAGCTTCCGGTCCGCCCCAAAGAAGGCTTCGATCTGCTCCAGGTCCTTCCCGTAGGTGTAGAGCGTCGTTTCCTTCTTCCCCTCGCCCTTCAGGTGTTCGATATAGGCCTGTCCGGCCTCGTGCAGTGTGTCGGTCATGATGTGTCCTCCTTTCGTGTAGTTGAACCGACTGGTGCGCACACGCTTGTGCGTCCTACACATGCACGCTTCGTGTTGGCCGGAAGTCAAGTCCAATTATGTTCATCCAGAGAGAGGGTGCACGCCCCGACATCGAGGTTGTCCTGAATGGCCCGGCTAACCGCCAGAGAACGGAAGCTCGCCCAGACTCTGGCCGATCCGGTGCTCTGGGGCCAGGCCTACCTGCGCAACCGGGACGGAGCCGAGCGGGTCTACTGGCCTCATCAGATCGACGACCTGCGTCACCCATCGCGCAACATCATCCATCTGGACGGACGCGACGTTGGCAAGAGCGTCTGCATCAGCACCGATGCCCTGCACTACGCCTTCACCCACCGAGGCAGCCAAGGTCTCGTAGGCGCTCCCCACCAGGGTCACCTCGACACACTGATCGAGGAGTTCGAGTTCCAGCTGGATACCAACCCGGACCTGATGGCCAGCATCGCGCTGACCAAGTACGGCAAGCCCAAGATTCACCGCAAACCCTATTTCCGCCTGGAGTTCACCAACGGCTCGATCATCTATTTCCGACCGGCGGGCGCCTACGGCGACTCCTTCCGCTCCCTGCATGTGGATCGTATCTGGGTGGACGAGGGAGCCTGGCTCACCGAGCGGGCCTGGAAGGCCCTTCGCCAGTGTCTCAAGGCCGGCGGGACGTTGCGCATCTACTCGACCCCCAACGGGATGCGGGACACGACCTACTACCGGCTCACCAGCTCGACCCAGTTCCAGGTCTTCCGCTGGCCCTCCTGGTTGAATCCGACCTGGACCGATGAGCGGGAGGCGGAGCTCGAGGAGTTCTACGGTGGCAGGGACAGCGCGGGCTGGCAGCACGAGGTGGCGGGCGAGCACGGCAAGCCCTCCTACGGCGCGTTCAATGTCGAGTACCTCAACCTGTGCCGCCAGGACGTCATCGAGTACCAGAAGTGCGTGATCACCGGCGAGGAGCTGAGCGGTTGCGAGACCGAGGAGGCCTCCCACGACCGGCTGGAGATGCTGCTCAACCTGATGCCCCAGTCCGGCGTGTTCTGGATCGGCGGCGACCTGGGCTACACCAACGACCCCACCGAGATCGTGGTGTTCCAGGAGGTCGAGCTGCCCGAGCGCCGGTACCTGAGACTGGTCCTGCGGGCGCACATGGAGCACGTCGCCTATCCTCACATCGCCCAGACCATCGGGCTGCTGGACCGCTACTACACCGCCACCGGCATCGGCGTGGACAACGGCGGAAACGGCCTGGCCGTAGTACAGGAGCTGTTGACCCTGGACAAGTACCGCGACCTACAGCTGGACGGACGTCTGCGCGGGTACGACTTCGGAGGCATGACGACCCTGGCCGTGCGAGACGGCAAGGAGGTCCGCAAGCGCACCAAGGAGTTCATGACCAGCCTCATCAATGGGGCGCTACAGCGCCGGCAGGTAGTGTTCCCCGTGGAGGACCTGGAGATCGAGGACCAGTTCACCACCCACACCTACACGTTGCACGACGGCCGGGTGGTCTACGCCAAGGGGAACGATCACATCGTCGACGCGGTGCGTTGCGCGATGCTGGCCCGGGAACAGGCCAACCTGGACCAGGTCGGCGAGGAGACGGTGTCCCTGGTGCCGGTGATGACCGACCCGGTGTTTGTCTGAACGGGCTGGCCCCTCCAGTTCGCCACGTTCGCGCCCACGTGCGTCACCGACGCTCTTTCCGGGCCTCCGGTAAGTAACCCCGCAGGGTGCGCCCTTCTCGCCACACAGCGCGAATGTAGCGCCCACACGGGCAACAAACGACCGAGAGGACCCCGTTGGAAACTACCGACCCACAACCCGACGCCTCGGCCTCAGCGGACGGTGAAGCGCCGTCGTTCGCGGCCAACGCCGACGTCCTCGCGCCCCTGGCCGCCGCCGCTGCCCTCGATCCTTCGGCCTTCGACCGCATCAACGCCACGGAGGCGATCCCGGCGTCCTGGGAGGACCGGGCGCGAAGGGCCTGGGAGTACTACCTCGAAGAGCCGCTGGTGAAGAACTGCGTCAACTCGTGGCGCACCTTCGCCGTGGGCGACGAGATCAAGATCGCCAGCGACGACGAGCAGGTGAAGGCGGGCGCCATGGAGCTCGCCGCACAACTCGGTGTCTTCGCCTTCGTCAAGGACATGGTACTGCAGCTCCTGGTCAAGGGCGACGCCGTCGGGTTCAAGCGGTATACGGGCGATGGCAAGGCGCTCGAGGAGCTGGTCTGCGTCAACCCGATCTCAGTCCATGTCAAGTACGCTCAGGGCGACCTCATCGAAGCGCGCCAGTTCCCGGATGAGAACCCCGGCGTAGACGAGGGCCTTACTCTGCCGGTCGACCAGGTGCTGCATCTCAAGTGGGACGCCCCGTCCTTCTCGCCCCGCGGCAACTCGCTGGTGCTGCCCGCGTTCCAGTCCGTCGAGCTGCTGCGCGACTATCGCCGGGCCGAGCAGGCCATCGCCAAGCGCTGGGCCACTCCGTTCCGCCTGCTCAAGGTGGGGGGCGCCTTCGGCCAGAAGATGGTCATGCCCGACCAGAATATGCTCGAGCAGGTGCGGGAGCGGGTCAACAAGATGGACCTCAAGAGCGGCCTGGTCGTACCCTTCTACGTCACCGTCGAGACCCACGGCACCGACGGCCAGGTCCTCAACGTCGAGGACAAGGTCAAGGAGGTGAAGGACGACATCGTGGTGGCGCTGGGCCTTTCACGCTCGCTGGTCACCGGCGACGGCCCCAACTTCGCCACCGCCTCGGTGAGCCTGCGCAAGATGCTGGTGATGATCCGCGAGATCACCCAGGCCGCCAAGACCATCCTCGATTGGGTGTTCACCGACTGGCTGGAACTGAACGGGTGGAAGGGCAAGACGCTCCAGTTCGTGTTCAACGACCTGGACCCCTCCGACGCGGTCGATTTCAGACGCCTGCTCATCGATCTCTACGACCGCAAGCTCATCAGCCGTGCCAGCCTCCAGCTGAAGATGGACCTGGACCCCGACATCGAGGCCGCCAACCGGGAGGGCGAAGCGCAGTCGGTGGACCTGTTCGACGCCAAGCAGGTCAAGCCCATAGTGGACATGGTGCTCGCAGGGATCATGAGCGTGGAGAAGGCCCAGGAGATGCTGGGCCTCGACCCGGAGACCCACACGGCCGTGGACGGCACCGAGGCCGCATGGGGCGGACCCAGCGCCCGCGGAGACGTCGGCGATGCGGTGTGCGACGACTGCATCCACTTCGACGAGCTGCGCAACTACTGCCGGGTGCACCGGAGCGAGGTCACCTTCGACACGCCGGCTTGCCGTTTCCTCGATCCCAAGACCCCGCCGCTCGACTTCCCCGAAGTACAGGAAGAGGCGAGCCAGCCCATCACGGCCTGACGGGGTCTAGCCCATGCTCAGCACCCTCGCCGCGGAACCCGTCCCCACTCAGGCCGAGGCCATTCGTCGGGCCACGGCGCGGAGTCTCCGTCACCGGAACCGTTACACGGAACAGACGGTCGCCGAGCTAACCAACATGCTCGCGGGCGCCGAGGACGAGGTCCGGGCCTCCATCCTGCGCTACAAGAGCCTCGGCTCCCTTCCCGACAACCAGCTGGCCGCGCTGGATGGCCTGAAGAAGCTCCAGGTCGACATCCGGGAGACGATGACGAGCCTGAAGCGGGACCAGACCCTGCGCTTCCGCCAGGCCGCCAAGACGTCCTTTCGCCAGGGGATCGCCGGCGGCATCGAGGACTTCGCCGCGGCGCAGCTGCCCTTCTACCGCGACCTAACACCCGACGGGATCGACAAGCTCGCCACCCGCGCCTTCACCCTGATCGACACCGACGCCCTCGACTTCATGAGCCAGTACAACCTGGTGCTGGCCGGCGACGTCCATCGCGAGCTGGCCGACGGCATCCGGCGCACGGTGATGAGCGGCATCGCCACCGGCAAGGGCGTGGAGGACATCGTTCGAGACCTCGGCCACGTGGTCAAGGACCCCGAATCCTTCCGGCACGCCGGCTCCAAAACATTTCGCAAGGCGCAATACCGCATGGAGGTGATCGCCCGCACCGAGGTGCTGCGCGCCCACAACCAGGGGCGGATCAAGTTCCACCAGCAGGTCGGCGTGGAGAAGCTGGAATGGATGACGATGGAGGACGAACGGGTCTGTCCGGTGTGCGGACCCCTTGACGGCAAGGTGTTCGATACCGGCAGGTTTCCGCCCCAGCCCGCCCACCCCAACTGCCGGTGCACCAGCGTGGTGGCGTGGCCGCTGGAGATCTGCGGCGGGGAGTTGGGCGCCAAGGCAGCGCTCATTCCATTGACCGCGCTCTCAGCGCCGGTCCAGTCCAGCGACGCCTGCATCCTGCCGCCGCAGGCCATCGAGGAGCAGGCGGCGGCCAAGTCCCAGGAGGCTGCCAAGCTCAAGTCCGTGTTCGAGAGCGGCCAGATCGGGGACCTGGACGGACTCACGGTCAAGCAGCTGCAGACCCTGTCCAAGCAGAACGGCGTCTCCATCGCCCGCACCAAGACCGACTTCATCAAGCTGCTGGACCAGGCGGAGCCCGGCATCAGCCACGCCGACCTCTCCGGCGCCGCCCTCAAGGCGAAGCTCAAGGAACACAAGATCGGCCTGCTTCGCACCAAGCAGGAGCTGGTCGGTCTCCTGGCCGAGAAGCAGGCCGCGCTCAAGCACGCCCAGCAGCTGGCCGAGCAGCTGAAGAAGGTGCCGGCGCCGGGCGGGCTCGACGAGCTCACTGTAGCCGAGCTCAAGGATATGGCCAAGGGCAAGGGCATCTCGCTCAATATGACCAAGCAGGACGTGATCGCGCTGCTGGACGAGCTGGAGTCCGGCATCGACCACTCAGGCCTCAAGGGGAAGCTCCTCATCGCGGCCAAGAAGAAACACCACATCGGGCCGCTCAAGAACAAGCAGCAGCTGATCCAGGCCATCGAAAAGGCCGCCGGCGAGGAGCTGACCGAGCAGGCCAAGAAGGAGGCGGTCGAGGCCGCCAAGAAGGAGGCGCTGAACAAGGCCAAGGACACGTTGGAAGAGGCGACCGCCAAGGTGGTCGTCCCCGAGTCACCGGGCGGCTATGCGGATTTCCTCTCGACAGTGAAGGAGGCCGAGTCAGCGCTCGCCGGCGGCGGCGGCCTGCCGCAGGAGCTGCTCGAAGCCCACGCGAAGGAAATCCTTCTCAAGAAGCAGCTCTTCCATGATCACGTCTCGGCGCTCAAGGCGACACAGCTCAAGACCCTGGCCAAGGAGACCAAGGTCCAGCACTGGCAATGGTCCAACAAGGACGAGCTGGTCACGCTCTTTACCGATACCGATCCGGCCAAAGTGCAGGTGGCGCTCGACAGCATCGAGACAAAACACGGCGCCTGGCTGGCAAAACACGGCAGCAAGAAGGCGACGACGGCCAAGGCGCCGCCAACGCCCAAGCCGGCGCCAGCACCCGACCCCGCCCCATCAACCACATTCACCAAGAAGGGCAGCGAGTTCGAATCCGCAGACGCGGTCTGGGCAGACAAGGGCAAACCGGACAGTTTCACCTACTCCGGCAAGGCCCAGGTCGGCGGCGCCCACAGCAAGGAGTTCTGGACCGACGAGGCGGGAGAGCGCTGGCTCTTCAAGCCGGCGGAACGCGCCGCCGATGACTTCGTCGCCCGCGGCGAGGAGGCCGCCTACAAGATCGCCCGGCTAGTCGATCCGGATGCCATCGAGGTCCGGACCGTCCGGCTGAACGGCAGGACGGGCTCCATCCAGAAGTGGCGGACCGATCTCAAGCGAGAGATCGACTTCGACGGCGTGAATCCAGTCGAGCTGACGACACTCGACATCGAGCAGGTGCAACGCGAGCACGTCATCGACTGGCTGATCGCCAACCACGACGGCCACCCCAAGCAGTTCCTACGCGCCCGCGACGGCAGAGTGTACGGCATCGACAAGGGACAGGCCTTCAAGCATCTGGGGGAGGACCGCCTGTCCATCGACTACCACCCCAACGGCCGGTTCGGAGAGCAGGAGCCCTTCTACAACACGCTGTTCCGCGCGGTGAAGGGCGGCGACGTCGAGGTCGATCCAGCGGTGACGCTGCGCACCATCCGCGAGGTCGAGCGGATTCCGGACGACGACTACCTGGCAATCCTTCGCCCCTACGCCGAGGGACGCTTCGGCCGCAACGAGGCCCAGAAGCGGGCCTTCTACGAGACGGCCTTGTCGCGCAAGCAGAACCTGCGCCGTGACTTCGAGGCGTACTACGCCGACGTCCTGAGAGACAAGGACTTCCGATTCGACGACGCTCTGGACGCGCTCGCAAAGGGCAAACTGAGCCCGGACGAAGAGCTGCTCGAGGAGGTCCGCTCCCTCGGCTGGCAGGGCAAGGTGATGCGCTTCGATGAGACCGACATCGAGGACCAGAACGCGCTGATCTTCGTGGAGACATTCCAGGGGAAACAGCGCACCGTGGTCAAGATGAAGGTCCGCCCCGAGGCCGAGGAGAAGCTGCTTGCGGTGCTGCGCAAGAGCGGCATCGACACGACGACGGTCCGCGTCGGGCAACAACTCCCGGAGGATGTGTTCGCCGACGACATTCTCGCCGCGGTGAAGACCGTGAGTCACCATGCCGTCGACGGCAAGTACAACCAGGCGACGCTCAAGAAAGCGAACGGGCATCTGACCGCCCTCAGGCGCTTACGCCAGGCCGACGATGCGGACGTCAGGGAGATGGCCGAGACCTATATCGGCTGGATCGAGAAGGCGCAGGCGGCGGCCCGGGACAAGGCCCCCCTCGCAGGGCGCTTCGAGACCTATCTCAAGAAGCGCGCGGCGCCGAGGGGAAGGCGGACGGACGCCCCCTTCACGGTGCGGCGGACCAAGGTGCTACAGCCCAGGCGGGAGCTCAGGAACGGAGAGCTGGTCGTGGTGGACGGCGCCTCAGACAATGCCGCCCTGTTCGGGCGTTCCATCCAGGCCGGCGAGCAGTACGAGATCGACTTCGGCGACGGCGTGCGCGCCGTGTACCGGCCCTCTTCGGACAAGAACCTGTTCGCCCAGCGCGGGGAGCTCGAGCTGATACTGCCCGAGCGTCCCGATGCCAGGAACCTGAACCGGGCACTGGAGAAGATGGACTCCCTGGGAATCAGGACCGGCGCGGCCACGCCCCAGGACACCGAGCTGCTCTATCTCCACAAGCAGGCCTACCTGAGCAAAGTGGATGGCGAGCCGGAATATCAGCGCCTGATCACTGAGCTGGACCGCCGCGCGGCGGGCAAGGATGAGCGCATCCAGACCATGCGCGGCTTCTGGGAGCAGCGGCTGGGGGTCAAGGACCTGACGCGGATGCAGGGCTACGACCCGCTCGGCGAGCATCAGCTGGCCTTCCGCGCCCCGGGCAAGACCGCCGGCTACCGGCACCAGTACCGGTTCGACCTCTCGGACCAGGACCTCGAGAAGCAGATGAAGGGATACGGGCTCCACCATACGCTGACCAACGGGGACGACCTGCCGTCGTTCATCGACTCGGTGCTCGGCAACAACGGCGCTCTGGTGAGCACTATGGAGAAGATGCGAGCGGGCATTCCCGTGCGTGGCATGTCCCCAGCGGCCGACATGGGCACCGGCGGCGGTAGCTACGTGTTCACCCGCATCCGAAGGCTCCCGACTGCCGGGCGGTCAAGGCAGCCAGGGCTCTACTTCAAAAAGCGGCTCCTGCGTCGACAGGACGCCATCAGCTACAACCACGACGCCTTCGGAAAGGTTCGGGATGGCTACGTCTCGAACCATCGCGGGAGCACGCCGGCGGAGTGGAAGCGGTTCGCCAGGAGCAGCAACAATGAGACGATCTTCAAGCACTCCGTCACACTCCTGGACAATCTCGAGGTGATCGTGGTGAATAGTGAACGAGAGCGCCTGCGGTTGCTGGAGGTGTTCCGGAAGCGCCAGGTCTTCGAGCTGCCCGACGGCCGCAAGGTCGAGGATATCGTGCTGGTGAGGTAGCCTCATGAACGAACTCATCGACCAGGAAAAGATGCTGCTGCAGGCGCTGTTCGATCCGTTCAATCGGGACGGTTCGTGGATGACGTTGGCCGAGGGCCGACAAGAGCCGGTCCCGTTGGGCGTCATCGACAGCTATACGGTCCTCCGGGTGGCGCCGCACTTCGATGCCAGGGGAAACGTCACGAAGGTGGACTTCTGGCTGTTCTTCAAGGCGCTCGGCTACGACGAAGGCTTTCATCACGCCCACACGGTCAAGGTGGTGCGCTGGTCCCAACGAGACACGTATCTCTTAAACCTCGTCGACGACCGCGGCCGCCGCTTTCATATCGAACTGATCTTTCCGGAGCAGGAGCCGGAGCTGGCGGCTGACTGGAACCAATGGCGCGGCTACAGGACAGAGAACCGGGAGCGATTCGAGCGCATTGATGCCTCGCTACTAGCCGAGCACATCGAGATCGCGGAGAACTGGCCATCATGAAGCTGCGCTATATGGTCGAATACACGCTGCGGGACCGCATCCGGGAGCCGCGCTACGACCCGATCGGCGTCTGGGTCCAGGGACCGGGACCCGGTCTCGATCTGGTGATCGAGTACCTGCTTGGCCACGCCGAGGCCCGGGAGGATGCCGAGTGGGTGGGCAACCGGCTGGTCGAGGACGATGTCCTATCATTGCCCGAGGATTTCCTGGAGTACCACCAGGCGGCGCTTTCACCTTACAAGGGCATGCGCGGGACCATCGTCGAGACTGACGAGTTTTCATCGGCGGAGTCCTGCGCCAAGTGTGTGCTGGAACGGATTGCCTCGGGTCGCATCGCTTAGTCTCGGCACCCCCATCACCTTGACACAGCTCTCACTCTATAGCTTCATTGCACCTACAGAATGAGGTTGGTCAGAGATGAGTACCGACACCTTTGTACGAGCGCGGATTGACCGCGAAACTAAGGCGCGAGCCACCAAAGCGCTTCAGGCCATGGGCCTGTCCGTGTCCGACGCGATCCGCCTATTGTTGATACGCGTGGCGGACGAGCAGCGGCTGCCGTTCGCCGTCCCTGTGCTCCGTCCTACCACTGTCAAGGCCATGAAGGAGCTGGACGAGGGCACCGGTCAGCGCTTTGGCAGTCCGGATGAGCTCTTTCGGGACCTCGGCATCTGAGATGCTGACGCCCGTTCGATCAACGCAGTTCAAGCGCGATGTCAGACGAGCCAGGGTGCGGGGCCATGATCTGAGCAAGCCTCGCGTGTTGCTGACTTCGCTGATCGAGCAGAAACCACTGTCCCCACGATATCGCGACCAGATGCTCCGGGGCATCTGGGGGGACTACCGGGAAGCGCATATCGAACCCGACTGGCTCCTGGCCTATCGCGTTCGAAGCGACGAACTGCACCTGGTCCGGATCGGTACCCGTTCCGACCTATTCGAGGAATAGACTCCCGACACACACACCCTTCCCTCTTGTGTTCCGGACTCAGTCCGTGCCCCTGATCCCAACCCTTACGGATCACCCCGCCCTCTAACCCCTCTCCGACACTTTCCAACAGCCTCCGGTAGGTATCCCAGCGACGGGACCCTGCGCCACTGCGCGGGCGCGAGCTCGTGCGCAGGACATGGGTCCATGCCGGCCTGGGCCGGTGAGTTGCAACGACACCGGAGAGCTGAATGGAGCTGTTTGCCAGCGACCTTGACCGCCTGGCGTTCCTGCTGGAGACCGATGCCGCGCTGGATCTGGACTTCGAGGCCCTCGAAGCCCAGGCGCTGGCTGTGTCCGGCGAGGAGCCTGTCGAGCGGCCGAGCTACGTCACCAACTACATCGGCTCGAAGCAGAAGCTGGTCGACTGGATCTGGAAGCACACGTCTGACGGAGTGTCCTCGGTCCTGGACGCCTTCTCCGGCTCTGCGGTCGTGGCCTACATGTACAAGACCAAGGGCCTGGCGGTCACGGCGAACGACCGGCTGCGCTTCTGCCATCACGCCGCCAGGGCCATCATCGAGAACAAGACCGTCCGCATAGGCGATGAAGAGCTGGCGGCGCTGCTCGCCGACAACCCCAAGGCGGGCAGCTTCGTCCGGGACAACTTCTCCGGGCTCTTCTTCGCCCGGGGCGTCCACGGCCTGATCGACACCGTCCGGGCCAACATCGACGGGCTGACGGGCTTCAAGAAGGACATCGCCCTCTTCGCCCTGGGCAGGACCTGCATGTCGGGCAAGGGCGGTTTCGGCCACTTCTCCTCGACCACTCCCTATGGCAAGCGCGAGGACACGCCGACCGAGTTCAAGGAGCGCTTCGCCAAGAATGTCTCCCGCATCAACGCCCTGGTCTTCGACAACGGCGCCACGTGCAAAGCCAGCCGCAGGGACGTAAACGACTTCCTCAAGAGCGCCAAGGCGGACCTGGTCTACTTCGATCCGCCCTACGCCACCGAGTTCTCCACCACCAACTACGAGAAGGCCTACCACTTCGTGGAGGGCCTGATGACCTACTGGGATGGCCTGAAGCTGGTGGAGGGGTCCAAGACGCGCCACTACGAGACCGACCACAAGTCCCTCACCGCCTCTACCGCCAAGGAGTTCTTCGAGACCTTCCTCGGCAACGCGCGGCACATACCGCACTGGCTGATCTCCTACAGGGACCACGCCTATCCCAACGAGCGGGAGATGCGGGCCCTTATCGAGGCGCACGGCTTCTCACCGGCGATGCGCTCCCAGGACCACCACTACGCCATCACCTCGCGCCACGGCGAGGCGTCCCACGCCAAGGAGCGGCTCTTCATCTGCCGCTCCGCAATGGCGCAATCCGCGACGGCCGATACCGATACGTTGGACACTTTCCACTCGGAAGCGATCTGGGAGGAGACGGCGAACGAGGTCCGCTACCGGGTGCGGGACCCGAAGGAGTTTGAGCCGGACAGCTTCCGGCGTAAGGCCCTCGAAGGCGTCGAGGGCGTCTCAATCCTCATCGGCCGCCTGAAGCGGGAGTTCGTGCCCGATGGCCATGACCCACGTTCCCTCGTCCTGCAGGCCTACCGGTTCGTCCGCAAGACGGATGAGAACCCGGACGCCTGGACGCTGGAGAAGGCCCAGGAGTGGATCGAGAAGCACGAGGCTGAGCCGGCGGTTGAAGCAGCCCTGCGGGTGGAGGAGAACCTCCGGGCGCTGGCTGATGCGCCAATGGGCGAGGCGGTCGACCTGCTGTCGTGTCAGGCCGGTAACTCGGACACGGTCCGCGTCACCGGGTTCATGGGCAGCAAGTACCTGATGCTCGACTGGATCGAGCGCCAGGTGCCCAAGGACGCCGAGAGCTTCCTCGATGCCTTTTCGGGTGGCGCGAACGTCGCCTACCACTTCAAGCGCAAGGGTCTCGCTGTCATCGCCAACGACCTGCTGCGCTTTCCCTATCACCTGGCCCGCGCCGTGATCGAGAACTCGACCGAGACCCTGAGCGACGAGGACGTCGGGATGCTGCTGGCGCCTAACCCAGACGCAGGCACCTTCATCGTCGATCACTTCCACGGCTACTACTACACCAAGCCGGTGCTGGAGTGGCTCGACCGGGTCTGGGCCAACATCCAGAGACTACCGGGCTACAAGAAGGACCTGGCACTGGCGGCGCTGGGCAGCACGGTCAAGGCCAAGAGCGCCTTCGGGCAGTTCTCGCGCTCGAAGCGGCACCGTCAGGCCGACCTGACGTCCGAGGCGAGTCTGGAGCAGTCGCAGCTCTCCAACCCGCCGCTCTCGAAGTTCATCGATTCCTTCCGCCGTTCGGTACGCCAGCTCAACCGCCTGGTGTTCGACAACGGCAAGCCCTGCCAGGCGGTCCAACTGGACGCAGCCGAGGCGGTCCGACGCTTCGGCGCCGACGTCCTCTATCTAGACCCGCCCTACGTGACTGAGTTCGGCAGCAACGACTATGAGGACTCCCTGCACTTCGTCGAGGGGCTGATGACGCGCTGGGCGGACAAGGAGCTTCGGTCCAACCCGCGCCGCAACTTCCCGTCGCGCACCCGCTTCACCAAGGAGTCCATCCGGAAGCTGATGGAGACGCTTGCCGCCGATGCCCGCGACCGCTACTCGACCGTGCTCCTGTCCTACCGGGACCGGGCATTTCCGCGAGAGGCGGAGATCCGGGACATCTTCGGCGAGCACTACGGCCGAGTGCGTGTGGCCGGCATGGAGGTGGACTACAACATCGCCAAAGACATCGGCCGGGAGGGTAAGCATGCGCGGGAGCTTCTGTTCATCTCCTCCAGGCCCAGGCGTGCTCCCCGCTCCGCCGCAGCCAACGCCATGGCCACCTGCCACACCTCGATACCCGTGGAGCTGGTCCCGTCTCCGCCTGAGGGCTTGAGCTCCACCGCCCTGGACCTGGTCCAGAACGCCGGCGATCCCCAGTTCAGCTTCGTGCTGTGTCGCAGCGGCACCAACAGGAACGGCGATCACTTCACGCCGGAGGAGCTGGCGGGCCGCTACGCGACGGCGATCAACAGGAAGATCGACCTCAAGCACTCGCAGGACTTCACCGACATCGTCGGCAGCATCGTCGCCGCAGACTACGTCCCGGAGAACGACGGTGGGCGCATCGAGTGCACGGGCGAGCTCTACGTGAGCGACAGCCAGCACGCCCAGCTCGCCTACAAGCTGATCCGTAAGGGGATCATCACCCAGGTCTCCATGGAGTGCGACTACGAGGAGGGCGAGTGCTCGGTCTGCGGCAAGCAGGTCCAGTCGAAGAACGACTACTGCCTGCACCTGCGCAAGCACAAGGGCGGGACGTTCCAGGGCCAGCCCGTGTTCGAAGTCCTGCACGGGGTGACCTTCACCGGTCTGGGGCTCCTGGACCGTAAGGGCGCCGACGAGGACGCCCGCATCACTCAGGTCGCCTCCGATGGGGGCGAGAAGACTGACAACGAAGGAGGTCCCACGATGGACGACAAGGAGAAGGACGAGGCAGTTGAAGCCGCCAAGCGTACCGACCCGGGCGGTGGAGGGGGCGGAAACGCTCCTGACGACAAGGCGCGCATCCAGGAGCTGGAGGCCGAGAACAAGGAGCTCAAGCAGCAGGTGCTGGCGCTCAAGAAGCGGGTCGAGGAGATGGAGGCCGAGCAGCAGGCCGCGGCCAACAAGGCGAGGGCGCAGAAGCTCCTTGCCAAGGTCGAACAGCACGGCGTCGGCTTCGCCAGCGACGAGGAACGAGAGAAGGAGCTGACCCGTCTCGCGGGCCTCTCCGACGAGGCCTTTACCGCCTCAGAGGCAGCCTACGACCGGATGATCCAGGCGGACGCCGACAAGGCCAACAGGGGCGATACGGAGGCCGAGGAGAATTCCGACAACAAGGCCCAGGCGGACCAGACATCCGAGGACAAGGCGGTCAGAAGCGACGCCGGCGTCCGACCCAAGGACGTCGACGACAAGAAGACGAGCCTAGAGGACCAGCTCACCAACGGACTGATGGCCGCCTATAGGCAGCGGGTCGGAATCGCGGAACAGCCGGCCAATCAAGGGTAAGGAGGAACGTGACATGTTCATCAATGCCAACCATCGCGGCCTCGCCTACGGCGACGGCCACATGCAGGGAGACGGCAAACTGGGGCGGTTCGTCAAGCTGGTGGGCGACGACCTGTTCGCCGTCAACACCGATCCGACGACCAAGTCCTTCGGCGTGCTAATCAAGGATTACAAGGACGGCGAAATGCCCGGTATCTACTGCCAGGGCGGGGTCTACGAGACGGACGTCTTCGAGGGCACGGTCAACGCGGGCAACGAGCTCGTGATCGACGCCACGGGCGTCCTGACCGCAGCCACACCAGGGGCGGAGGTCGTGGCCCAGGCCATCTCCGTCTCGGGCGGCGCCCTCAAGCTCCGTCTGCTCATCTGAACAGGAGGGATGCAATGGAGAACACCAAAGTGAAAGTTGACAGCCAGCAGTATCTGGAGACCATGGCGCGGCTGATGTCTGAGGCGCTGGAGTCCCCTGACGGGATGCGCGCGCTGGCCGCCGCCATCGCCGCGCCCATCGAGCAGGAGATCAGGCGCAAGGAGATCTCCTCGCTGCTGCTGACCCGCCACACCCTACCCAAGGGCGAGCGCCCGCTCTACCAGAAGAAACCCAAGATCAAGGCCTATTGGATCAGCAACGAGGGCGAGGCCCAGGAGCAGGACATCGGCAAGGACGAGGTGGAATTTCCCACCCACCGGGTCCACTCCATGCCCATGGTGGACGTGGGCGTGCTCAAGAACGGCAACGTCGGCAGCCTGATGGACACCCAGACCTCTGCGGCCGACGCCATCCGCAAGGAGATCGACAAGCGCACCATCACGGTCCTTTCGGCCGCCGTACCGACGGCCAACACGGTGGAGGTCACCGGTTCGAGCGTGACCGAGGACGCGCTCAACGAGGCGATCTCGATCATCGAGGACCTGGAGCTGTCTGTGAAGTACATCGTCATGCGGGGCCGGCGCTTCAACGACCTGCGGGGCTGGAGCCTCGATCCACAGACCAAGGCGGAGCTTCGGGCCAAGGGCGTGATCAAGAACTACGGCACGGGCAGCATCCTGCTCACCGCGGCCCAGGCTCTGGACGAAATCCTGCTGATCCCCGACGAGGAGGTCGGCAAGATGCCCGAGCGCGAGAAGCTCAAGACCGAGGCCATCGAGCAGAAGACCCGCTTCAAGACGGGCTGGCTGGTGTGGTCCGAGCTGGGGCAGGGCGTGACGCGCCCAGACATCCTGGCGAAGATCAGGATTCTCGGCTGAGGGAGGTGGTTCATGGCGATCCAAGTGAAGCACGTCCGCGCCGGAGTCCTGGTCGTGGCCGACGCGGCCTTGAGGTTCGGGCCCGGCCAGGTACTTGAGGTTGAGGACCTGACTCCGCAGCTGGAGCGGGCTATTGCCGCCGGGCTCCTCGTCCGACATGAAGACTACAAAGAGACTCGAGCCGAGTCGGAACCCGCCGACAGCACCGATACTGCTCGACCGAAGGAGACCGATCCCTCAGAGGACACCGGCACCACTGCCGAACGGCAAGAGGCCGAGGAGTCAGTGGTCGATCTGTCCAAGCTCCGGGCAGCCGAGGCGATCTCCACGGTCGAGACCGAAGACGACCCCGACCGGCTGAAGGCCCATCTCGCGGGCGAGGATCGCCGCACGGTGATCGCCGCCCTCGAGAAGCGGCTGGCGGAGGTGGGAGCTGACGACCACTGATCTCGTGGCGACGCTGCGTCTGGACCTGTCCGATCCCGAGGACGCGCTCTTCAGTGACGAAGTGCTCACGCGCTGCCTGCACAAGGGCGTCCACCGTCTCGCCCGAGACCTCGACATCCGTCTCTCTATTGTCGACGGTGAGGTCGACCCCGAGCCGGACGGCGACACCCGCGAGCTGCTGCTACTCCTTGGGCAAATCCACGCCTGTCAGTACATGCGGGCCTCGACGGCCAACGTCTTCGTCTTCTCCAGCGGCGACAAGCGGGTGGACAAGACCAAACAACCCGAGCACTGGGCCAAGCTGGAGCGGGACCTCATGACGCAGTACCGGCTCAGCCTGAACGAGGCGCGGCCCGGCACTGTATTGGGTCCGGACGATTACATTCTGTCCCCGGACCTGAAGCCCGTCATCTACGAGCAGGGAGCCAACATTTGAGTCTCTTGACCGACCGCGAGAAAGCCCTCGCCGCAACTGACGTCCGGGAGCTGATCTTGGCGTCCGGCCAGGAGGCCGACCTGCTGCGAAGCGAGCCCGGGGAGCGGCTCTACGGCTCAGACGACGCCACCTACACGAAAGTCGGGTCGTGCCCTCTGGAGTTCGTCGAGACCCCTCCCGAGGACCTCCGCGACAGGATCGACGCTACGGCCTGCGTCCTTCCAGAGCTGGACGTCCGTCCGGAGGACCGCCTGCTGCACGATGAGGTCGCCTTCCGCGTCCAGACTGCAGAGGAGAAACGGCTCTTCGGCGTGGTTACGCACAAGGTGCTCAAGCTGGTCCGTCTGCATGGGGGTTAGACGAACCGGCGACTGGGCCAAGGCCCGCGCGAAGCTGGCCGTGGCGCCGGGCGCCCGCCTGACCCTGGCGCTCAAAAGAGCGACCCTCAAGAACGCCCTCCTGCTGGTTCGAGAGATCAAGCTCGGCATTCGCTCCCAGGCCCCCGGCGGCAAGTCCTTCGCCCCTCTCGCCCAGAGCACCATACGGCGCAAGGGATCGAGCAAGGCGCTGATCGACACCGGCTTCCTGATCAACGCCATCACCCAGAAGATCATCGCCGAGGGCGCCTTCGTGGGACTGCTGCGCGGCACCGTCAACAAGGACGGCGACGACATGGTCAACATCGGGGCCGTGATGGAGTACGGCGCCACGATCCAGCACCCCAACGGCGCCACCATCGTCATCCCGCCGCGGCCATTCCTGCATCCGGTCATGGAGAAGCACCGCAAGCAGGTCGTAGAGAACTACCGCGAGGCCATCCGCTCGGCGCTCTGATCCCCGTCCGACACTTCACACCGCCCTCCGGTAGGTATCCAGCGAAGCACGGCACTGCCTTGCCCGTTTGCTGATGGCAGGCAGATGCCAGCACCGGAGGCACCTGACTTTGCAGACGACCGTTCGACCCGTTGTGGAGACCCTGATCCGCCTGGTGAAGGCAGAGATCGACCCTGAGGCCGTCCTGGTCGCCTCGGACGACGTGTTCGAGGTGCCGAACGTTCCAAGCCTCATCCTTCAGGGGCCGACCCTGGTCGAGAACGGCGACCGCCGCACCCAGGCCCGAATGGTTCACAAGGATATTCCGAACCTTCGCTACCAGGCCTCCCAGCATCCCCGTCTCTATCACCTCGACTTCGACGTCGTCGTCACCACCGCCCACGAGGGCGAGCTGCTCGATCTGCAGGAAAAGGTCGCTCGCTTCTATCTGCTGCATCCGGAGCTGACCGTCGCCGATCGCGGCGCGCTCCCGCTCACCGAGCTGGTGCCCCTGGGGGGTCTGCGCCGAGTGAACCTCTCGGACCTGCGCCAGAGCTCCGGCCGCTGCCGGATCGAGGACTGTCCCGTCTATGACGGGCAGATTGAGTCCGGACCCCTGATCAAGAACCGCACCTTCGAGTTCCAGGCCGGCGTCCAAGAGGAGCGCATCAACGCCGCTTGATCCCAGGAGGACCCCACGTGATCGCCATCAAGAACCTGCTGTTTCAACCCCTGACCTTCCAGCTCGCGGGCGGAGGCCAGGGGCTGCACCTCGGCCCACGCGAGCGCCGGGAGATCAGCGACGAACACGTCTCAGCTGAGATCAGGACGGCCGCCCAGCGGGGCTTGGTCACGCTGACGGAGATCCCCGTGCCGCCCAAGGCGTCGCCGAAGGCACGGCGGAAGACAGCCGCGGCCGCGAAGACCCCATCAAAGGCCGCATCCGAGAAAACCAAGAGCCTTACGCCCCGGCGTCGCAAGAGTGGAGGTAAGTCATGACCAGTCTCTCACCGGGTATCCAGACCCGTGAAATCGACTTCTCCTACTACGTCAAGCACCTGTCCACCTCAGCGGCGGGCATGGTGGGCGTCGCCGATAGGGGACCCATCAACGAGCCGGTCCTCGTCACCAGCTGGGAGCAGTTCCTGAGCAACTTCGGCTCCTACATCCAGGAGGGCTACCTCGCCTATGCGGCGCGAGCCTTTTTCGACAACGGCGGCTCGGTCCTCTACGTGAACCGGGTCGTCCATCTGTCCGATCCGGCCGACCGGACGAGCCTCACGGCCGACAAGGCCACAGTGACGCTTCGGGACCGCGGCGTCGCCGCAAGCGCGGAAACCGGGACCGTGGGGACGGACCGCATCCGATGGATCGCCCGAGAGGTGGGCGCCGCAGGAAACGACATCAGCGTCCAGATCGTGATCCCGGGTCCCAGCGACTCCCTGGCCGCACACCTCCAGAGCCATCTCAATCTGACGGTGGAGGTGGGGACTGACAGCGCGGCTCAGTCCACCACCAGGGTGGCGCAGGTGCTGAACATCACCAGTACCATGCCCGAAGTGGTCGTCACGGGTTATTCCGAGGACGGCGGCTTCGTCCAGCCGACGACGCGCCAGAACCTGGCCGGTGGAAGAGATATCCGCGACACGCTGCGGGTCCAGGCGGCCAAGGTCGGTCGCTGGGGCGACGCTCTCGCCGTTCGGATCGAAGAGAACGCGGCTGGCTCCGCCGCCAGGTTCAACCTGGTGGTGGTCTACCAGGGTGAGGACGTCGAGGTCTTCCCAGATCTCTCGATGGACGAGTCGGCTCTCAACCACGTGGAGCTGGCCGTCAACGGCCGCTCCGAGTTCATCGCCGTCGAGGACCTGCATACAGGGCCCGGGTTGCCCGAGGACCGTCCACAAGTGGGCACGTTCCAGCTGTCCGGGGGGAGCGACGGACTGGTCGGCCTCAACGACGCCGACTATATCGGGGACCCGTCCGCCCGTACCGGGCTGTACGCCTTCGACGAGATCGACTCCCTGGACCTGCTCATGGTCCCCGGCGTCACGACGCCCGCCGTGATCCATGGCGGCATCGCCTACGCGGAGCAGCGCAGGGACCTGATGTTCCTGGCCGAGGCGCCGCTGCACCTCGAACCCCAGGAGGCGGTCGACTTCCGCAGGGGCGAGGGGATGTACTCCCACGCCGCGTTCAACTCCTCCTACGGCGCCCTCTACTACCCGTGGATCGAGGTGCAGGACCCGGCGAGCGGCAAGCGAAAGCGCGTTCCGCCATCCGGCGCCGTGGCAGGGTGCTTCGCCAGGAGCGACCACAAGGCCGGCGTTTGGCACGCCCCGGCGGGCATCGACCGGGGCCGCATCGCCGGCGCCTTGGGCGTTGGCTACCGGACCAGCCGTGATGAGCGCGACGATCTCTATCCTGAGGGCATCAATCCCATCGTCTCGTTCCCCGACACCGGAATCACCGTCTGGGGCCAGAAGACGCTCCAGGGTCAGCCCTCAGCCCTCGACCGCATAAACGTGCGGCGACTGATGCTCTACATAGAGCGGACCGTCGCCGAGTCCTCGCGCTTCGTGGTCTTCGAGCCCAACAACCCGCAGACCTGGCGGGCCCTCATGAGGCTGATTCGCCCCTTCCTCGAGAGCATCCGGGACCGGGGCGGCCTGGTCGACTTCGCCGTGCAGTGCGACGAGGAGACCAACACGCCGGCGGTCATCGACCGCAACCAGCTGGTGGCCCGCGTCTACGTCAAGCCCACCCGGACGGCGGAGTTCATCGAGCTCAACTTCGTGCTCACCGCCACCGGCGCCGACTTCCGGGAAATCGCCGAGATCATCTAAGGAGCCGCACCCATGCGCAGTGGACACATGCCCAGGAGTCTCTATCAGAACTGGCAGTTCGCCATCGAGGTCAACGGCTTCGACGTGGCGCTGTTCAGAAAGGGCCAGGAGCCCAAGACCGAGTTCGAGGAGGTGGCCTTCGCGCCCGCGGGCTCGATGTTCGACCAGAAGGTCGCCGGGCGAGTCAAGTTCGAGGACATCACCCTCGAGAAGGGCGTCCTCCAGGACGGCTCGGACGAGGCGGCCCGCGACTGGGTCAAGCGACAGGTCGACGTCAACGCCGTCACGGGCGGCCTGCCCGACGACTACATGCGGGAGGTCGACATTGTGCGCTACGACCGGGCCGGCAACGAGACCCGGCGCTGGAACCTGCACGGGGCCTGGATCAAGACTCTGGAGTACGACGAGCTCGAGGGCGCCAACACCGACAACACCATCGAGAAGCTGACCCTGAGCTTCCAGTACTGGACCTGATCCCAGGAGGTAAGTGATGCACGTGTTCGAGCTGCCGAGCGGCACGGAAGTCGAGCTTCGGGAGATGACCGGAGCCGAGGAGGAGCTGCTCACCAACCAGCGCCTCATTCGCACCGGCGACGCGGTCAACCAGGTGATTCGCAACTGCATGGTGCGGCTGGGGGACAACGAGGAGCCGTCCCTCGAGGATGTGCTCGGTCTGCTGTCTGGGGACCGCCTCTTCATACTGGTGAAGCTGCGGCAGGTCTCCCTCGGAGACGAGGTGGAGCTGGAGCTCTCCTGCACCAGTCCGGCATGCGGGACCGTTAGCCCGGTGGTAATCGACATCGAGACCCTGGAGACGACGCCCTACGGCAAGGAGCGGGAGTTCAGCTTTCAGCTGCCCGGATCGGAACGCACAGTGCGGTACGGCTATCTGGACGGCCACAGGGAGAAGCGGCTGGCCGCGCTCAAGGAGCCCTCCATCTCCTCGGCCATGCTGATGCGCCTCATCGACGTCGACGGCACAGCCCCGAGCAAGAAGCTGATGAACGAGATGTCGCTCCGCGACCGCAGCGCCCTCCGCCAGGAGATGGTGCGGGTCGACGCCGGGATCGACACCACGGTGGAGGTCGACTGCGAGGTCTGCGGCACAACCATCCGCACCCGCCTGGAGGCCGAGCCGGGTTTTTTGTTCCCCGGAGTTCGCTTGTAGCCGACGCCTTCTTCCTCGCCTACGGCGGCCTCCACTGGAGCTACTCCGAGACCCGCGCGCTGCCGCTTCGCGTCCGCCACGAGTTCGTGGAGGCGCTGGAGCGGCAGCTTGACTTTGAGCGCGAGCAGCTGGAGCGAATACGAACATGAGCGAAGACCTGGGACTCGGCGTCGTCGTCTCGATGAAGGACGCGTTCTCCCAGAACGCGGGCCGCGTCGAGGGTTCCATGCGCTCGCTGGATACGACGGTGGCCACCTCCGCCGAGCGCATGACCCGCAACATGGACCGTATCCAGAAGGGCGCCATGATGATGGGCGCGGGGCTGGCGATGATGGCCCTGCCCTTGGGCCTGGTCGCCTCCACCGCCGCGACCCAGAAGGCGCTGGGAGAGCTGGCCTCCCTTGGGGTGAAGGACCTGCGGGCCATCGAGGATGCCGCCGAGTCCTTCACCAACACCTGGGCCGGGTCGGGCAAGGCCGACTTCATCACCGCCGCCTACGACGTGCGCTCGGCGCTCTCGGGCCTTACGGACGAGGCGGTGGGGTCTTTCACCGCCATGGCCGCCCTCACCGGCAAGGCCACCAAGGCCACCACCGAGGAGATGGTCGGCACCTTCACCACGGCCTACGGCATCTTCAAGCCAATCATGGCGGAGCTCTCCGACGCCGAGTGGGCGAGGACCTTCGCCGGGGCCATGGCCCAGACGGTGGCGTCCTTCAAGACCAACGGCCGCCAGATGGCCGACGCCATCAAGAACATCGGAGCCGTGGCCGCCGCCAACAACGTGCCCCTGCAGGAGCAGCTCGCCATTCTCGGCCAGCTGCAGACCACCATGCCCGGCTCCGAGGCCGGCACCCTCTACAAAGCCTTCATCATGAAGGCGGCAGAGGCGGGGGAGAAGCTCAGTCTCGAGCTGGTGGACTCCAGCGGCCGGCTCAAGGGCATCATCCCCATCCTCCAGGAGATTCAGGAGCGGTTCCCGGACCTCTCCCAGGCGGCCGCTCAGGTCGAGATCAAGAAGGCTTTCGGCTCGGACGAGGCGGTCAAGTTCCTGCTGCAGATGTCCCAGGGCGTGGCGGCGCTGGAGACCAACATCCGTTCCGTCGAGCGCGCCATGCGCGCAGGGACTGCCGTGACCGAGGAGATGGCCCGGACCATGAACCTGGACGTCGGCGCCCGGCTCAAGCTGGTGGGTCAACAGATGGGCAACCTGGCCGAGATACTGGGCCGCACCCTGCTGCCGGTGGTCACGCCCGTCCTGGATGCCATCGGCCGGGTGATTCTGTTCTTCCAGGAGCTGGCCCGCTCCTCTCCGGGGCTCACCCGCGTGCTCCTATCGCTGTCCCTCGCCATCGGCGCGGTGCTCACTGTCGTGGGCGGCGTGCTCGTGGCGGCCGGGACCATCGGCCTGTTGCTGCCGGCGATCAAGGTCGGCCTCGCCGCCATTGGCGCAGTCTTAGGCGGACTCGGCGCCGCCCTCGCCACCTACTTCCTGCCCATCGTCGCCATCATCGGCGGCGTGGTGCTGGCCGTCTTCCTGCTGAAGAAGGCCTGGGACACCAACTTCGGCGGCATCCGCGACGCGATAGTGGGCGTTTGGGAAAAGATCAAGCTGGTCTTCTCGGGCATCCGTGCGCTGATCTCGTCCCTCACCGGCGGGATAGGTCAGATGCCCGCCGAGCTCGCCGAGAAGCTGGAGCAAGCCGGTCTGATGGGTCTGGTGGTCACGATCTTCCGCGTCTACTACCGGGTGCGCCAGTTCCTCGGCGGACTCAGGGACGCCTTCGCCAGGGCATTCGGACAGATTCGGGAGATTCTGGAGCCGCCGGTGAGGGCGCTGGTCGAGGCCTTCGGGAAGCTCTTCAAGGCCATCGGCTCGCTGATAGGCATCTTCAGCGTGGCCTCCAACTCCGCCGACGCATCGGCCTACCGGTCCCTGGGTGCCGCCCTCGGCACGGTCCTCGGGGTGCTGGTCAAGATCGTGGTATTCCTCCTGAAGGTCGTCATCTACGGCCTCGTGGGCGTCATCGAGGTGATCGCCTGGGTGGTGGGAGCCTTCGCCCGGCTGGGCAAGATCGTTGTCACGGTAGCGATCAAGGCGGGACAGTACCTCTACCGCTTCTACCTGCCGTTCCGTATGCTGATCGAGGCGCTGAAGCTGGCGGTACGTATCGGGATAACCCTCTGGCGGGTGCTCTCCGGCGAGATCTCGTTGATCGATGGACTCAGGGAAATCGGTCGCGCCTTCGTCGACTATCTCGTCGCGCCCTTCCGCTGGGCGCGGGAGGTGGTGACCAGCGTCTGGGACTTCCTTCGCGGGCTGTTCAGCTCCTTCGGCCGGTTCGTATCGAAGGCGGCGACGTCGGTGCTTGGGGCGCTGAGCAACCTACCTGTCGTGCGGACCCTGCTGGACATCCTGGGCGAGGTGCGGCGGTTCTTTGGCGGCGACAGCACCTTCTTCGAGGCCGGCAAGAACATTCTTATAGCCCTGGGCGAGGGCATCTGGTCCGCGGTGACATACCCCTTTGAGATGCTCAAACGAGCCCTCGGTCGGCTGCGCTCCCTGCTGCCCTTCTCCGATGCCGAGACGGGGCCCCTCTCCGACCTGACGGTATCAGGCGCGGCGATCCTCAAGACCCTCGCCCGGGGCATGTTGAGCGTGCTGGGACTGCCGGGGAGGATTCTGGCGCGGGCGTTCGCGGGTGTGCTGAGTATGGCTGCCCGGGCCTGGCAGAGCCTCCAATCCCTCGGGGCATCGGTCGTCGGTGCCGTCGCCGCGCCGTTCACCGGCATTGCGGATGCGGCCTCCGCTGCGTGGCGGCGGATAACCAGCACGGCACATGCGGCGTGGAGCGGTCTCCGGTCCAGTGCGCAGCGTATCGGTGAGTGGATCAGGGCGCCCTTTGAAGGGCTGGCGTCTGTGGCGACGTCTGCGTTTGATACGGCGAGAGGGCACGCCGCCACGCTGTGGGAGTCGATTGCCAGCGGCCGCTCTGTCATCGGTGGGCTGCGAGCCGTGGGCGACGCCGTGGGAGGTCTCGTGACCATGCCTATGCGAAGGGCCCGGGAGATGATGGCCGGTGTCTGGAACGTGCTCCGGACCGGGTTCGCGGACGTCGGTCGAGTCTTGCAGTCCGCGGCCTCCTCGCTGCTGGGTGTGTTCAGGGACCTGCCCCTGGTCAGTACGCTGACGGAGGTGTTCTCGTCCGTTCGGGGCTTCCTCGCCGGCGACACGACCTTCTTCGAGGCGGGGCGTAGCATCCTCACCACTCTCGGTGAGGGCATAGCGTCGGCTGCGACCGTTCCCGTGGACCTGCTCAAGAAGTCCCTCGGAAAGCTCAGATCGCTGCTGCCCTTCTCAGACGCCGAGACCGGGCCGCTCTCCAGCCTGACGGCTTCCGGCGCCGCGGTCTTGAGGACGCTCGCCCAAGGAATGACGGATGTGCAGGCGCTGCCCGGTAGGGCTGTCGGCCAGGCGCTCGAAGGTGTGCTGGGTACGGTCCGCGGCGGGTGGCGTCAGCTCCGATCCCTTGGCGTATCGGCGGTGGAGGCCTTCGCAGTGCCGTTTCAAGGGATTACCCAGGCCGCGTCCTTAGCGTGGAACCGCGTGAACGCCTCTGCCTCCGGCGCCTTGCAAGTGGCTGCGTCCAAGGTCGCTCCGGCCATGCTCACCGGCACCTTGGCACTGACACCGATGATCGCTGAGCAAGTCCCGCAAGCCGCAGCGCCTCTCTTGAGAACGGGACCGACCGTCTCGGCGACACACCCGGCGAGGTCGCCCGAGGGGTCGCGCCTGCTTGCCGAGACGCGAGGATCGCTCGCACCGGGCGGCAGCGCATCCACCGAACCCGCCGGCGTAGACGTGCGTGCGATCATGGACGCGCTGCTCGAGAAACTCGATGCACTCGCCGACCGGCCCATCGACGTCTCCGTCACCACGCTCCTCGATGGCCGGCAGGTCGCCCAGTCGGTGTACCGGGACATCCGCGAGCGCAAGATCAGGAACTACGAGACGATGTGAGGTCAGATGTGAAGAGGATATTCCTGTGCAGCCGCTACGCCGGTTACACGGCCCACAATGAGACCGTTGCCGAGCGGCTGTGCCGTAGAGCAATCCAGGCAGGCCACGCGCCGTTCGCTCCGCACCTACTCTACGCCCGCTTCCTGAACGACACCAACCCGTTGGAGCGGGAGCTGGGTATCACCTGCGGACTGGCCTTCATGGAGGTCTGCGACGAGGTGTGGGTCTACACGTCAGACGGGGTCTCCAGCGGCATGGGACGGGAGCTCGATCACGCCATACGGCTCGATGAGCCCGTGGTCGAGATCGAGGAGGTGTGAGGTGGCCTGGCAGCAGAGACTGATCACCGCCCACCTGGTGGACGTGGAGACGGGGCAGCGGCTGGAGTTCCAGTACAATCCCAACGACATCGTCGACGAGAAGAGCACGGCCTACGCCGCCATCAAGATTCCCGGGCTAAGCCATCCCCGCTACCAGTACGTGGCCGGCGAGCCGCGCAAGATCATCTTCCAGCTGCGGTTCTTCAAGGGACCGGTCAAGGAGTCGGTGGACTGGCTGCGCTCCCTCCTCTACCCCGAACACGCCGGGACGATGCTCGAGAGCGCGCCGCACAAGGTGTTGTTCCTGTTCGGTGACCTATACCCGGGCGTGCTATGTGTGGTCCGCCAAGTCAAGGCGCGGTTCTTCCATATGTTCGACCGCGACACCCTCCGGCCCCAGCACGCCGAGGTGGACGTGGTCCTTGAGGAGTACGTTGACGAGTCCGTAGGATACCGGGAGGTGAGGGGATGATCGGACGTCGCTCCAGGTATGCGGCCTCCGTGCTCTACACCGGACGGGAGGAGGGGTTCCTGGGGACGCGGCCTCTCGTGGACACGACTCCAAGGCCCGACGACCGATTCCACACGGTGGCGGTGGGAGACCGGGTGGACCTAATCTCTTCACGCTACCTGGGACGGGCCGATCTGTGGTGGATCGTCTGCGACTACAACGATATCTTCTTCCCGCTGGAGCTTGAGGTCGGAGTGGTGCTGCGTATTCCGTCGGTGGAGCATGTGAACATGCGCCTCATCGAGTGAGACGTTGCAAGGGATTTCGTCTGACGCCGGATGCTGATCAGCCTCTGAGTCGTCGGAGGCAGCACTCGACTCCTACATACCGGAGAGCGTTCCATCGACCGCTCGGGCGAGGTCGCTAATGTCGGGGCGACCCTCCATAGTTGGGCTGCCCTACACGTGCAGACCATCTCCACACAATCATCATGCTCAGGATAGCTATGGCAGCGGCACCTGCGCTCATCGCGGCGTTGGAGTTAGTGATGATGAGGCTGGTGCATGTTGACCGTTCACCAGCCGTTAAGGGTCCGACGCTAATAGACCCGCGCTCACCGACGTTGGGTCGTGATTCCCAGCTGGAGTGTCCGTCGGGGCCTCTGGTCAGCACCCAACAGCGAACCTCCGAGTCCGGGTTTTGATTCCACAACAGTGAAAAGTAGCCGAACCCCACAGTCGCGGCGACTAGCAGCCCTGCAGCTGCGGCTGGGGTCACAGTCGCCAGCGGGCGCTCCGCGACAGTCAGACTTCTCACAGCGGCGAACCAAATGAGGAGGGTGGCAGGCAGAAAAACGAAAGCCATCACTGAAAAGGTCGAGAAGCCTCCGAGTAACGAAAGAAGACCCACACCCAGAAGCAGTCCACCGCGTGTTCCAGGCTCTCGCACCCTAGAGGCAAGGAGCCCCAGCACGTACGGCGAAAGGATGAGTAGGCCCCAGGCTCCGTAGCCGGCACGTTGAGCGGCCACGTCTGGTTCCTGTGACAGCAACCAGTACAAGGCCACCGAGACGGCGGGAACCAGGCCGACAGCGCTACCAACAGTCGCTGCTCGGATACCCCGCTTCTGAGTCTCTAACTCCATTAGCACTCTACCAAACCAAAACCACACGATTCCGGCGTCGGAGGACGGTGGTCGCCATACAGTACTTTGGCCAGTTGACCAGTGCAGCGACTCGGTTTCATTCCTGTACCAGGAAGGGTTTACTAGCGACCGGGAAGTTCAACCCTGTTGGCAGCAGACATACTAATAGCCGGTTGAATACCTGCGTAGTAGTACGAACTGCCAAACCGCCGACCCGTAGACTTGTTGAAGGCCACCTCATATAGGGCATACGTTGAAGTATGGCCTAGGTCCGTCTGAGTGATTGGGCGTGTAGGTTCGATCACAACCACCCAGACGGGCGCATCCCTGTCGGGGATTGTCTCGCCAAGCTCGCCTCCTCGGCTACGCGTGTATTGGGCGCGCGTCATCTCGCCTACGAACACATCCTTCGCCTCAATATCATCTCGCTTACGGGCGAACTCGACCGCGCGGAAAGCCGCATCCTCCCGTGATGCGATCTCCTTTCCATCTTCTGTCCCTGCCGTAACGACTTGGTCCCTGGCCCCCGGCGATTTGTCGGAGGAGGGCGGGGGAATGGGAGTTGGCATGGAGTCCACTACTTCGTCGGTCGTGGTGTCTACGGCGACACTAGCCACCGATGCCAAGGTGCCGATCGCTAAGAACATCCCAACGACTATCGACACTATAGCCAAGACCTTGGGCGCACCATCGTAGTTTTTCCGGATCGCACAGATTCCAGCTATTAGCAATACCGCAGCCGGCAGCCCCATCAAAAGCAGGAGAGAGACGAGTACCGTCAAAGAAAAGTAACCTCCAACATTGAGTCGCTATCTTCCTAATCCTACAACGCCATCTTGAAGTACAATAGTCTCAGGACGCAGCTTAGCACCCGGTTCAGTATGGAGGACTTCATCTAGGAAGACATATGGACATCCTTCTATGGCTAGTGTTGGTAAACCTGTTGCCGTTGACAGCCTTGCTGTTCATCGCCTTCCCACGTGCGCGCTTCGCGATTCCGTGGTTGGGGCTGGCCACGATCGTTGTCGGGACATTCCCAGCCTTTGGCTCGTCGGCGACGCTCGTGGAGAGAGGTAGTATCGGCGTCGGACTCGGCTGGCTTGTGACAACCTTCTACGGTCTCATTGGATTAGGCATCGTCGTAGGCTCTGTTCGTTTCCAGCCAGCCTCGTTCGTCTCCCTCGGCGCAATCGCCACGGGGCTGATCTTAGTTGCATCCTTCTATGCGTACCTGCCTCCCTTCAACTACGGCCATGCGGGCATGCTGGTATTCGCCACACCAGGCTTGGCACTCGTCGCCTATGGGGCGGCCTTGTGGCGTCGTCATGGTCTCGCAGGTTCCATGAGAGCGCGGAGCTTGATCCTTCGGATCGCCGTGACGCTGGTGATCGTGGTCGGGTTTGGAGCAATCGGGTTACTTGCCTTTCAGGCCGAGCGAGACGATCCGCCGCCCTGGTCGCCTCCGACTCCGATGCCAAGTGAACCACCCTAGCGGTAGGTGTGGTGAGCTACAGGGCACATCACGTGGAAAGAATTCCATAGGTCTAGAGTGAGGACTGGAAGGGCCAAGTACGGCGCCGGAACCTCTCGCAGATTCTCGCCGTCGCCATTGTAATGCTCGTCCCCGAGGGCGACGCCTCATTGGAAGTCCCATCTGCACCATCTCCGCTACGGATGCTCCTGAAGATGGCAAAGGCGACATGCCGTTGCGCCGCCGTCAGGTCTTCCCCCCACAGGGTCAGATTGGGACCGCCCAAGCGCTTGAAGTACACTCCGGTGATTCCGCCTGACTGGCTGATGGGTGCAACCAGCTTCGCTTCAATGTCACCTATCGTCTCGTAGAAAACAGCGTACGAGACCTCCGGGTCGTCCTCATAGTTCAGGGGAGGAGAGTAGGCGCCGTAGTCAAATATGAGCCTTACTCTGTGGCCAATTACTTCTCCGACGTAGGAGTCGAGACCCTGGAGTTCATTCACCCTCCATCCGGGGGGGTAGACGAAGAGAGAAGCCTGGCACGCCTTCCCAGGCCGGCACTTCCACCAACTCCCAATCCGGCGCCGGGTGCGCATCGAGAGCTCGTTGAATAGCCTCCGGTGATGGGGTGCCAGCGCCCTCGGGTCCTTGTAGCGTGGCAGTCGGCGCAGATTTCCCGCAGGCCGCCAGCAGTAGGGCAGCCAGTCCAGCGATGACTAGCAGTGAGGATTTGCTTATCCCCCCTCGCCGCGATTCTCTGTTTGATTGTCATTTCAAGGCTTCCTGGATGAAATCGAACGCCGCCAAGTCGGCGTCAGACGACCCAGGCACGAACTGCCCGGAGGGCTTCTCAATGTCCACGGCAGAATCTCCACGCCGAAGGCCATATATGGGCGTTGCTGGGCAGTATTCACCTTCGATACACAATACGTGATCGACTATCACCTCCACGTACACATCTTCGGGCAGCTGGACTTGGCGGCCCGCAATCTCGATCACTGTTCCTGCGGTGTGCGGCCCCCATGGTGGTGTGCCACGCCGCGCTTTGACTTCTTCGCGTTCCTCGATGCTCACAGTATCCTGAGATGGGCGAGGCTCCGGTGTGTGCGGCGGCGGAGATGGCGCAGGAGTGACCTGTGGGGCGGGACGGTCCGTTCCCAACAGCGATGCATCCCCGTAGCTGGTGCCGTACTTGACCCCCGTGTCAGCATCAAAGGCGACCAGGCCGATGGTCAAGTTCTGATGCTTGTCTTTGGGAACTACACCGCCCGTACGCCACGAACTTTCAGCTTCGAGCACCCAGACCAATGGGTCCGAGTCCATTGTCGATGCCGACCCTCTAATCGCCTGGAACTCGCTCCTGCGCATGAGACGCATGACGGGGGAGTGTAATGTGTCAGTTGCATTGAGTTCGGGAACGCCCAACCTCAAATATGCCAGGCCCAGGCGGACGGCCAAGCGTGCCGAGATTCTCGGCCCCTGCTCACTAGCCTCGGGCCGGTTCTCCTCACTCAGGGCAGACCACACGGCTAGGGTCACAGCCGGGACCGTCATGATGCGCCACGAGAGCTTACCCGACTCCAACCAGAAGGTGCGCACCACCGACGTGCCATCGGTGAGCCTGAAGTCGAGAAAATAGCGCGATCCTGAATGGCTGCGATGCCCTTGGTCCACGGGCGACTCAAGCACTAATTCGACGAAGCGTTCGACGGCGCGTTCTTCCTCCATCGTCCCGATCACCCTAATGGAGCCCTTTGTGCTGAGGACGTCGATGGAGTTAACCTTGCCTCGAATATCCAGAAGGTCCGCGCCGGTCTTGGCCGCAGGGTTTGTGTCCGCCTCGAACAGGGTTACTTCGCCGTCCTCCAATGTTGCGAGTCGGAACTCCGGCGCGTAGCCCGTGACGGCGTAGACCGCCGGGCCTGGGTTGAGGTAGGTGGCGTTGCCGTCCTGGTTAAGGTGGCCGCCGTAACCGTCGATCCGGAAGGCGACCCGGTATAGCTCTGAGCCTAAGTCGTCAATAGTCAGGGCACGCTCTCCTCCGGTGATGATAGGTCCACCCAAGCTTCCCTTGGCCAGGTAGGTGATACCTTCGAACTGGAGGGAGTGGACCCAGTCGGCGGCCGACTCCCGGGGCCGCGCGTCCTCGTCGCTCTGGAGGCGCTCCATGATGCGTTCCATCTTGGCATCTTCAGCCAAAACCGCGTCCAGGCGGCTTGGGCCATCGCCTCGCCCATCATGCCGATCGAAGGTCCTACCAGCTCGGTCCAACACCAGCTGGGAGCCAGAGGGCACGTGAGTGACGTAGGCGACCTTGCCCGAGTACTTCGTCGATAGGCCCTCCACGAAGGCGACTACTACATCGCTACCGAGGTCCAGCCTTTGCCACAGTCGGAGGCAGCCACTGTAATCGAGTCGGGGAGCCTCGGAGATGGAGTAGTGGTGGGAGTGGGGTCCTGTTGGGCTTGGGCGACCGGACCCGCAGGTCCCTGAGCACTGGTAGAAGGCAGGACTTCTCCGACAATCCAATGCGGACCAGGACAATCGCTCGGAAGCGGCTGCTCTACCAAGGTCTGGACGTGATCCCGCGGTACTTCACCACCGCCAACTCTGATCTCCTCTCCGACAGACAATGGCGCTCCTGCATCGTCGCTGGTTCGAATATCTTCGCCGTCAACGCTCAGATTGAATCTCTGCGGCCAGATGAGAAGGTAATCAGTGCCGTCTACGTTTGTCACACGGAGACAGCCGTCTTCCAACACTAGTTCGCCCTCGAGCAGAGCGTCCATTGCATCTCCGTCTTCGCGCAGCTGAGGGAAGTGAGGATTAGTCAGCAATTCCGAGCTAGCAACTCCACTGCATGCCATCATTGATAAGAGAATAATCCCCAAGAGGCCGACAGATGCCAGAATGCTCATGGTCCTACTTTCTTCTGCAAGTCTGCCCACCGTCCCACCGCACCTACTCCAAGATCAACTCATACGCCTTCGGCCCTGGATCAAGCCATGGGTTGATCACCAGGTTGGCAAGTTGTACCTGCGCGACGTAGCGCCCAGGTGCTGCTCGGCCGCCCTCGAAGTGCTCCTGGTCCCAGGTCGTAGTGAAGGAGGCGGTCTCGCCGGGCTGCAGCACGTGGCGTCCCTGGCCGTATTGCAGCACGGCCACTTCTCGGTGTTCCTGAACGCTGCGTATGGTCACTCTGGGCGGCACGTAGTCCAGGGGCACCGGCCAATCGCTGACGTTCGTAGCCGTGAAGGTCAGCGTCACGATCTCGCCCTGAGCATATGCCGACTTGTCGGGCTTCAGCTCCCACCCGAAGGGGTACTGGTAGTCCTCCCCGGAGTAGCCATCCCTCGGAAGAGGCGCGGCGGCAACCATGGAGTGCGACGAGCTGGAACGTGCTCCCTCCATGAGCGCCTCGAAGGAGTCCAGGCTATGGGTGGCAAAGGCGGCTCCTAGGTGATCTCTGTCGGTGCCGCAGAGCACGAGGTCAGGTGCACCGCCCTCCCTGGCCCACCACAGCACCACGTACTGCGCACTCCCGAGCAATTCCCCGTTCGCCCCGAACAATGCCTGCGGCGTGGCGTAGAGCAACTCCAACATCGTGATTGACCGGGGCGGCCGGAGGATGTGTCGCGGGTCGCGGCCTAATCCTTCCAGCGAAACCGGTTCGCCAAGATCCGTCAAAGCCTTCCGTACCGGCTCCGCCAACAGCTCGCGAGTAACCGGTCCGTCTACGTGCCCCGATGCTGGCCCGTGGTAGACGACTGCAGCGGGAATGATACTGGCATTCCCGGGGGCGGGCTCCAGCAGCTGAAGGGCAGATTCCAGCAGCACGGCTGGTAGGTTCGGACCTGGAAGATAGCCAAATACGACCTTCTGGCCATAAAACCTTCGCGCGTGACCCGCAAGACCGATGGGTGTGCCATCGGCTGTCACCACTACGGTGCCGCGTTGAGTGCTGAGTGTGTAACGGGAGAGCAGCGCGAGGAGGGCGTCAGGCGCGTTGACGCTGGGGCTGGCATAAGTTTCCTCGGCTACGAGTTCGCCATCATCTTCACGGCTCAGAAGGAACACCGGCTGACCCGGCGCTACGCTCCCGCTCTTTCTAGGCGCCACAACCAGACCGTCAGCCTCGACGGAAAGGAGCGCGGCACCGGTGCGAGGATCGAACCGCTCAAGTTCAGCGGGTTGGGTACCCCGGCCCGATACCTCCACAGACACCGAACCGATCTTCTCAGTGAGATCGAGCACCGTGAGCACAGCGCCATCAGAGACCACCAGACCTTGCTGGTCTCTGATGCGGCCGGTGGCCAGCTCGACCTTCACGCCCACCACCGCGTTCTGCCAGGCTTCGATGGATACAGGGAGTGCGGGTAGCGGCAGATCGGGATAGGCAGTGACGTCCGCCATCGGTGGTGTTGGCGTGGGGTCAACAGGCGTAGTCTCTGAGACCGGCGAGGTCGGCGGGGCCGTCCGGTTCGGCGTGGGGGTTGGCTCCGGGGCCTCGTGGGTACACGCGTTGACGTGACTAGCAAGCAACGGTGTCGTGGCCGTATCTGGCCCTGGGGCAGCAGTCGAGATCGGGCCAGCCGTTGGCACATCCAACTGGGTGCCGTTGGAACAGGCGACCAATGCGACCATCGCTACCCCGAGGGCAACGGTTACTAAACGCGACCTCACCTTGACTCCAATCGATACAGTCTCGCCTAGGTTCTGGTCAATAAGACGTTCCTGACCTGCAAAAGGTTCCCGACCTGCTTCCCGTGTCACTCTTCCCCTCGACACACCTTCAGGAACTTCCAATGCTCCTCACTCTTTTTGGAGTGCCACGCTCCACTCCCACAGCCATTTGCTTACCGGGCGGGCATCGGGTGCGATGGCAAGGACTAGAGTCTTGGTGTTAGCTGACACGGGTCCCAAGGTCCATTTGTGATGAATACCCTCCTGCGTCACCCGGTATCCGTGACCCTTAAGTTGGTGCCACGGGCCTCCATCGATCCGGTACCGGGCTGTCAAATCGGACACGTCCACGTTGAATCCGGCGGGCAGTGGTATCGCCGTAGGGGTGGGAGTACCCTGTGCTGGAATCGCGGTTGCGGTGGGTACGGGGACAGGTAAGGACTGAGCGTCCGTCGATTCGTTGGGCAACAGTGGTGCCAAGACCTCGATGGTCGATTCCTCCGGACTGAAACGTATCCTCTCCAGGGTTATCCTGGTCCCATTCGCCTCTTGTGCCTCGCCCACGATCACTGTTTTGTCCAGCGCTCCCTCCGGGGGGACGACAACGAATCGGCCACCGCCGAAGCCAATCCCGGTCTCGCCCCTATCGGGGTTGCCTGGCTCCTTGGCGAACCGAAGGTCGAAACGTAAATGATGCCGTCCAGGCTGCAGGCCGGCGCTCACAGAGGATGGCATGTTGGCAACAAGTGTGAGCTCATCGCCGGGTTCCATGTAATGGGGGACTCCGCGGCCGCCTTCCCACTCCAACAGAACCGGTTCGTCGCCAGCCCTGTCGACATTGGTCAACGGTGTCGTCACGGGGAGCTCGCGAATCTCTATTGTCTTGTCCCAGACGTTCTTGAGCGTCAAGGAGATCATGATCGGCTCGCCGGGGGTGATAAGGCTCTTGTCGACCTTCCAATCGTCTTCGAGAATTCTTGGAGCGGGCATGCTAGGTGGTCCCTGCACGCCACGCACTCCCGACGGACCAGGCCGCCCCGGTGGCCCAGGTCGTTCCAGCACGGGAACAGCGGACCACTCATCGGAAGGCCCCTCCCAGGGTGCTGTCACCCATAGTGACGTCCCCCCAGCCACCACCAGGATGACAAGGGTGACGGCAGTGGCAAATAGGGGACGGCGAGGGATAAAGAACGTCACCAACCTCCATACCCCGCGTCTCTGTTCGTGCGACTTCACATGGGCGAATACGTCCTCCCATTGCTGGGCCGACAGGTCGCCCTTGACGCTCTCCTGCGCGAAGTAGCGCTTCAGCCGTTCCTCGTAGGTCATGCATCACCTTCCCTGCTAAAGGATTCCTGGCTGGAGAGGACCTCTCTCAGGCGGCTATGCGCCCTACCTAGGCGGGACTTGACGGTACCCTCCCGACAGCCCATCACTCTCGCAATCTCCGGCACTGTAAGCTCGTCGTAGTACCGCAGAATCAGAGCCTCCCGATGGTCCGACGAGAGATGTTCCAGAGCCTGCCTCAAGCGGTGCGCCTCTTCCTCTCTCTCTACTGTGTCCTCTAGGCCCTCCGAGTTCTCCGCAACTTCCATTGCTGACTCCAACGCCACCGTTGGCACCCGTTTCTTTCGGTAGTGCTTCCTGGCGCTGTTCACCAGTATTCTCAGCATCCAGGACTTGAAACTGCCGATACGTCTGTAAGAGGGCAGGTCCCGCCATACGCGGATTAGGGCCTCCTGCGTGACGTCCTGGACCGACTCGCGGTCTCGTGTCATCAGGTACGCCGTTCTCGTGAGTATTGTTCGATACCGTTCGACTAGCCGCTCAAAGGCGTCCCAATCCCCCGCCTGCGTGCGACGGATAAGCTCTTCTTCACACAATAGGAGCCTCACCCAAAGAAACCGGTCTCTATATACATATAGTCCACTTTTCCGCCAAATCGTTCCATCGTATCGGGAGTAAGTATGCGACTGAACTGACCTCAGCACGACTATCGAAACGGCCCAGGGTCAAGATCGGCCAGATTCGAACGCAATCCGCGACCGTATCCGCGCCCCCTGAGCCCCCCATCCCCCGAGGAGTTCGAGTCGATACTGGAAGGCCTTTGGGGAGTCATCATGTAGCTCGTTTCCACCTGCCTGCCCGCCATCGAGCGATCCCGCAGGCACCCTAAGCCCCGACAGCCTTCACCCCGTCCGACACCTTCTCCACAGCGCCGGTAAGTAACCGCTGAAGACCACCCCAGAGGCGTGGGTCTGAGCGGAGACCGGCGAATGGACCTGAACACCTTCCAGCCGGCGTTCCTCATTCAGATCGAGGGACAGGCGCTGTCGACGGACATCACCGGCGAGATCACCTCGTTCGTCTTCGAGGACAACGAGGAGGAGCTCGACGTGATGGAAGTGTTCGTCTCGGACCGCCGTCTGCACTTCGTCGACGATCCGCTCTTCCAGGAGGGCAATGAGATCGTCGCCCGGTTCGGCTACGTGGACGACCTCTCTCCTCGCAAGAAGGCGGTGATCAAGGACATCGACTACGACTTCCCGGAGAACGGCGACCCGAGGATTCGACTGAAGGCCTACGACAAGGGCTTCCAGCTGGCGGGCAAGGAGAACCAGAAGGTCTGGCAGAAGCCCGCACCCGGCATCCTGTACTCGGAGATCGCTGAGGAGATCGCTGCGGCCAACGGGCTAACACCGGTGGTGACGCCCACGTTGGGCCGGCATCTCCGCGTGGTGCAGAGCAACGTCTCAGACGCCCAGTTTCTCAAGAACCTTGCGGCCAAAGCCCGCGACCGGGATGGGGACGGAGTGACTGGGTACGTCTTCTTCGTCCAGGACGATGAGGTCCACTTTCACCCTCGCACCCTGACGCAAGCTCCCTCCACCGTCCTCGAGTACCTCACCGATAGGAAGGGCCTGCTCCGCTCCTTCCGTCCCTCCACCCAATCGCAGGGGGCCAAGGGGGCCGGGACTCAGACCAAGGCGGTCGGCGTCGACCCACGCCGCAAGGCGCCAGTCGAGCACGCGGCGGACAACGAGACCACGCCGGAGCGAGCCACGCTCGGCAAGCGCACCTACCTGGTGGACGGCAACACCGGCGAGGCTGCCTATAAGGAGCAGGAGTCCGGCCGCATCGTGCCCAGCGTCGAGCGCTCCGAAGGCTTTCACGAGGAGCCGAGACAGGAGCCGGCCCAGGACTTGGCCGAAGGCAAGTTCTCAGAGGCCGAGCTCCGCCAGGTGGAGGCACTGGCCATCACCATGGGCATCCCGACGCTGCGGGCCAAGGAGAACGTAGAGGTCAAGGGAGTCGGCGCCAAGTTCTCCGGCGTCTACTACTGCCACTCGGTGCGCCACGTCATTGGCGAGAGCGGCTACTACTGCGAGCTCAAGCTGCGCAAGAACGCCCTGGGTGGAGGAGCCGGCGACAAGTCGAACGAGACCCAGGGGAAGCGGAACGAGCAGGAGGCGTCTGCGGCCCCCAGAGACGAGCCGTCTCCAATGGTTCGGATCGACGCAGACACCGGCCGCCGTCTCTAGCTGGTGGCACAGCAACCCAAGACCAATGAGCCGACATGCAACCGGTTGAACAGATTCTGAGCTTCCTCTTCGAGCACAAAGAGGTCGTGACGACACTCCTCGTCAGCCTCATCGCGGTCCTCAAGCTGACCTCGTGGGGCCGGTCGCAGTCCGCGGCGCTCGACGCCGTGGTGGACATCATCGAGCGGGTCGGCGACAAGAAGGTCAAGACCGATATCGCCGCCAAAGAAGGACACCTCAAGACAGGTGCCAGAGACGCACTGCACTACGCGGTGTCCAAGGCCGATCCCAAGAAGAAGACCATCAGCATGGCGACCCGCGTGGCATAGGAAGTGCTGCGGGGGATGCTGCCACTCAAGAAGTAGACGCGAGGCCGACGAGTGATCGAAACCCAGGACCGTGAGCACGAGGAGCGGTACAAGCACCGCTGGTACGGCAAGTACCGCGCCTTCGTGCGCGACAACAACGACCCGGAACGTCTGGGCCGATGCCGGCTGGAGATCCCTGCCGTGCTCGGCCAGGGACGAGAGAACTGGTCCGACTGGGCCTGGCCTTGCTTTCCCTACGGCGGCAACGAGGACACGGGTATGTTCCTCATTCCGGAGGAAGGCGCATCGGTCTGGGCAGAGTTCGAGGGCGGCCAGGTCCAGTACCCCATCTGGGCCGGCGTCTGGCTGGCCGGCAGCAACCCGGGCGAGCAGCCCGAGGAGTCGAAGCGCCTGTGTTTCAACCCCACCTGCCACGACTGCGAGGACAAGATCGAACACGCCCGAGACCGCCGCGACGACCTGGAGCACAAGAAGTATCACGGCCATCCGCCCTACTACTGCCCGCGGCGCAAGGTGCTGCTCAAGACCGAGACCGGACACACCATCGTGTTCGAGGACCGTGACGAGGAGGAGTTCCTCAAGATCATCGACCGCGCCGGGCAGATCATCCACATGGACGCTCCGGTCAAACGGGACGTCCAGACCGGTAACACCCTTCGCCGCGGCACCCGCGACGCCGAGCAAGGCGACCAGCTCGACATCGCCACCGACATCAAGGACCAGCGCGCCAAAGTCGAGATCACCGACCTGTGTCGCCAGTTCCTGCGGCTGGAGGCCTGGCAGGACCGCGAGAAGATTCATATCCAGTCTTCTGACAAGACCCGCTCGCGCTGGCAGAAGATTCTGCTGGACACCACCAAGGGCCGGGAGAAGCTCTATCTCTGGGGTCTCGGCGGCGTCCAGGAAATCCTCATCGATTCTACCGCCGGCGCCGAGATGATCCGGCTGACTGACAAGGCCGGCCAGGTGCTCACCCTGGATGCGGCCCACAAGCGTATCGAGGCGCGGGATGCGGCCGGAAGCCAGCTGATCATGGACGGCGCCCGGGGCAACGTCATCGTCCGCTCCCGGAACAAGGTACTTATCAACCCATGACTGAGAACTACCAGGCGCCCGACGTCAGGCGCCGATAAGGAGAGACCCCTATGGCAGAGCCGCATCACGGCCAGCCGATTGACTGGGAGGCGAGCGAGCGACTGCTCGCTCGGACGTTTGAAGCCTGGCGCAGGGAGTTTCGCAGTATCCTCGAGGATCACCGCCGCGAAATTCAGAACCGCCTCGAGAAGATCGAGCGGGAGATCGAAAAGAAGTCGGACAAGGAGACGGTCGAACTGCTGGTGCACAGCGTCCAGGAGGACCTTCGCCGGCATGCCGAGGACATCAAGTCGCTGGAGTCCGTACTCTCCAACAAGATGGGCGTCGAGACCATGTGGAAGGTAGTCGGCCTGGTCCTAACGCTGGGTGCCGCCGTGGGCGGCCTCGTTAGCTTTGCAATCAACCACATCGGAGGGAAGTAACTATGGCGAGACGTCAAGCCCGGCTTGGAGACCGATCCCATCACGGCGGGGTGATTGTCAGCGGCGCATCACGCACCCTGGTCAACGGCAGGCCCGTGGCCCGCATGGGCGACAAGCACGACTGCCCGGTCCCCGGTCACGGGACCACAGACATCGTGAGTGGCAGTCCCTATACCGAGACGGAAGGAAGGCCCAACGCACGGGTGGGAGACGCGGCCGACTGCGGGGCCAGAATCATCACGGGGAGCCCGAACACCTATGTCGACTGAACAGCAGCTGGCCGAGGCCATACGCCTGCTCGCGGCAGGCCTCGGTATGACCGGCTCCGAGGACATTCCCTACCTGCGCCAGATCCACGACCGCCTCGACGAGATCAGAGAGCTGCAGCAACAGAGCCACGAGGCGTCTGAGGCGATCCGCGCCGAGGCCCAGGCGGTGCTTGATGCCCATGCCAAGAGCACCCAGGACTATCTGGACCAGGTGGATGAGCCAGACCCGACCGACTTCCATCCCTTCGCGTCCGCGCCGGAGGGCACCACGGTACGCGATCTGGTGGACGGAGGACGGCTTTTCACCCTGGTCGACGGAACAATGGTACGGGTCGGCGCCGATGGCGGGCTGGTCTTCATTGGGGATGATGGTGTGGCCGTCCCACTGGAGTCGGCCCGTGGCGGCATCGTCGAGCTGCCCGATCGACGGACGCTGGTCCTCGTGCCCGAGGCGATTCGAGTCACCCACGAAGCGGCTGGGATCGAGGGACTGCCGTTCGACATCGATCCCGTCGAGGTTGGCGACGGCCGCTACCGTGTGGAGCTGCCCGGCGGCACCCGCCTCGACGTGTCTCACCCCAACCGCACCGCCGTGATAGGCAATACGGACGGTACGGTGGACGTCGTCGGTCTTATCCGAATCGAGGGGATCGGCGAGAAGATCGAGGTGCGTTCGGTGCCCGGTGGGGCCAGGGGATTCGCGGCCCTGGAGAGCGGTCACCGGGGCATCCTCGAAGCCGATGGCACGATTCATCTGACCATGACAAACGGCCTCGACCTCGTCATCCGCTTTCCTAATAGGGACGATTGGGATCAGCTCTCTGGGCCAAGCGATCCAATGACCCTTCGGTGTGAGAGTCGAGACTGATGACCACCGACTTCCTGGGCAAGGGACTGGGGTTCCCCTTCCACTTCGAGCGCCGCTCCGGAGGAGCCCAGGTGTCCTCGGCCACCACCACCGAACACGAACACATCCAGGGGAGCATCATTCAGATACTCGGCACCAGCCCGGGCGAGCGTTTCATGCGTCCGGAGTTCGGCTCGCGGCTGAACTCTCTGGTCTTCGAGGCCAACGACGAGGTGCTTAAGGGCCTGATCCGCCACCACATCGTCGAGGCGATCAAGCGGTGGGACAAACGAGTTATCGTCACGGCCGTTACCTTCGATCAATCCCCAGAGGAGATCGACCGCAACGTGCTGCCGGTGCGCATCTCCTACCGCGTCATTCAGACCCAGGTCGAGGGCAACCTGGTCTACCCCTTCCACCGTGAGCCGTTCCAGGGTTCCACTCCCCGACAGATCACGTCGGCTGTCGGTCGTTGAGGAGAGGTATGTACCGCCGCCACCGAGCTCGGGCCACCGGTCAGGCGTCAACAGGAATCAGGTCTGTTCGCGCTGTTCCGGACCCCCCATTCAAGAAGGCATCCCTTACAGAAACGCGGTTCATCGACTAAAATAGAGGGGATGTGAGCACAGCAATAAGAGGCTTCTAAGATGGGGACTTTCAGCTGGCCGCTGCGACTCTCTAGCATGGATGGCGACGGTGCCCGAGACCTTGATGCGACGGTGGATACTGGTGCTGCCTACACCACCGTACCCGCTCGCCTGCTGCGCCAGCTGGGGATCGAGCCGATGGGCAAGCGCAGGTTCCTGCTGGCCGATGGGCGGGGGATAGAGATGGACTACGGTCAGGCGTGGGCGACGATAGACGGCGACAGCGTGATTACCCTTGTGGTATTTGGCGAAGACGACGGCCCCACTCTGTTGGGCGCCTATACTCTGGAAGGCCTGAGTCTGGCAGTCGACCCCATAGAGCAACGGCTGGTTCCAACCCACCTGATCATGTACTAAGGCCGGCGACGGCTCGCTAAGCCTGCCATTCCAGGCCGGGCCCCACGATCAGGTCTCCATCCAGGTTGGTGCGCACGGTTTCATAGGCGGCGTACACCCCTTCTGCTACCTACTGCGCTATTCATTATTACGGGCGTGCGTGTGCCTAAGAAGTATTCGAGTGAGAGGAACGTAGAAGGATGCCTGGTTGGTTTGGATACGCCCCCTCCGGGGAAGAGGGTCCGCCTCCGGACCCGGCGTACAGCCGCGTTACCAACCCTGAGCGCTTTCGGCCGCTGCATACCGCCATGCATGAAATCATCAGCCGCTTGGAGAACGACTTCGAAGTCGAGCGTGCAGAAGGGTATGGTCTCGATCAGGAACTGGAATCGCACCCGCAACGCGCCGGCCTGGACCTTGCCAGTCCATCTGTCAGACTTAACCCTAACAACCCAGACGCTGCCCCTATTGTGGTGGCGTTCTCGACCTTTCCGAGTCTCAATGTGCGGTTTGGGCGGTGGTACATGGAACCATTCCCAGACTGTGGCTGCGATGCCTGCGCCACGGCGGGTGAGTCGGTAGAACGCGAGAGCGAACGGCTAAACGACATGGTCGACGACGTAACCTCCGGGAGGTTTCGCGAGGCGATCTACCGTCCACGGATATCCTTCCAGGGGTCTGCATGGAGGGAAACGAGGTTCTGGGCACCTGTCGGGAGCGAGAGGTCCTCTACGAGGTCTATAAGTAGATCTCGTATCGACGGTGTCAGCGCCCATCGTATGTCCGGCGGCCGTCGTCGATTGGCCCTGGACTGGAAGCCGTGGCCCCGCCGACCGGCCGCCGGCTAGTGCTGAGCTCCTCGTACCGCGTAATGGAGACCGGGTACGTGGCGACGAATACTCATATGGGAGGGACGTCGGGAAATGTCTGAGGGAGGTCGATGGGGGATTAACAGAAGACCACCTCCGGAGGCATACAGCCGCGTGACCAACCCTGAGCGCTTTCGACCGCTGCATACCGCCATGCGGGGGATTGTCAGCCGGCTGGAGAATGAATTCGAGGTCGAGGGTACAGAAGAGTATGGTCTCGACGAGGAACTTGAGAGGCCTGTGGAACTTGCGGGTCCGTGTGTCAGACTTCGTCCCTGGGACCCTGACGCCGCACCTATTGCGGTGGCATTCTCGACCTTTCCGGGTCTTCATGTGCGGTTTGGTTGGTGGCACCTAGAATCATTCCCAAACTGTGGCTGCGACGCGTGCGATGAGACAGCAGAGGGCCAGATCGAACGCCTTTCTAAGTTGGTCGACGCCGTAACCACCGGAGAGCTTCTTGAGGCGATCCAACGTCCCCTTATTCCCTTTATAGGGCATGGTTGGAGGACAGCGATGTTTCGGTCGCATGTCGGGAGCTCCTCAAGGGGCTCTCGTGTTGACCGTCGTCGCGCTCGTGATATGTCCGGAGGTCGTCGTCGATTGGAGTTGGATTGGAAGCCGTGGCGCCGTCGACAGATCGCTAGTTAGCAGCGAAGCGGTCGGCAGCAGCACCGTTCTCAGTTTCCTCCGCCGAAGCAGCACCAGTCCAGGACCTCGCCCGGAATGGTCTCGACGTGCCCCGGCCGCTCGACGCTTGCCAGGAAGCTCAATGTTCGTTTCACGCTGCCGTCCACGGGGTCGAAGTCCCGGACAGGGACCCACACCCACTCGCCGTCCGGCGAAACGTCCCAGTGGCCGGGCTTCCGGTACACTGTCGACTCCCAGACCCTCTCGACGCGGCCGGTCGCTATATCGAGGACCTCTACGAAGGGCTTTCTCTTCAGCCCGTACCAGCCGAAGTACGCCAACCGCCTACCATCCGGGGCCCAGACGGGCGCGCTCAGCCCGACCATGCGCCCGTCCGGTATCTCCTTGGTCAAGAGCCGCTCAAGCTGTCCGTCCCTATCCAAAGTGTTTACGACGAAGGTCCTGCGATAGTCCATCACCAGGAAGGCCGGCCTCCCACCGTCTCGCGGCGTGGAGGGTGCCGAGATCGCCAGCTCGTCCGCCAGCCCTTCAAACTCGCCGTTCATCTGTCCGTGGAGATCCAATGCGCTTGCCAGTTGACGCGCTGTTCCCGTCTCAACGTCTACCGAGATCAGCCGATTATTGACCGGCATGAACAGGCCGGCGCCCCCTATTCTCCGGTCAGTCCGAGTCGCGGCCTTCCCCGAGAGGACGAGAAGGTCGGCTCCATCCTTCCACCATAGGGGCTGCTCGTCGACCCTCCCGAACAGACCGAACCAGTGCATGAGGCCAACAGCCAGGCGGCGGGGTGCGGCGTCGCCTGTGGCGGCCACGACCCAGAGATCGTAGAGGGGCACGGACCCATCGTCCTCCTTCTGCGGATCGCCGGCGAAGGTGAGGAAGGCCACCAGACTGCCGTCCGGGGCCCAGGACGCACAACAGCTGGGCGGCAACTCTGCCTGTCGCCCAGCTTCCAGCGCAACTATCAGGTTGCCCACGAGGACGTGCTTCTCGTCCGGTGAGACCAAGAGCTCCCCGTGCGGTAGGGCCAACTCGGCGGGCTGCCAATTCAGAGTAGCGACGTTGGTGTATGTGCCTTCACCTACCGCCAAACGGACGAGTGAAGAGCCGCCGTCATCCAACAGCCGGAGCGCGATTACGTCCCCGTCTTTCGTTAAGACCCCTGTCCAATAGTCGCCTGATTCGGTCAGTTGGCGTTCCGACCGTCCTTCGAGGAGATGTAGGTCGCCATCCCTGGAGACCAATATGGAGCCGTTCAGATCAGGAGGGGTTCCGTCGACGCCGGTGCCGTCTGCCGCCGGGGCCTCCTGCGACGTATGGGTCGGCGTCGATTGCGCCACGGGCATGTCCGTCGGCTCTGGGGTAGCGGCCGTGGTGACAACGTCGTTGTCACATGCCGAAACGCTAGCTGCAGCGATCAGGCATAGCAAGCCGATGTAGTGTCTGCCAGCTGTCCTCGCCAAGTCCAACATATTGTCGCGCATCTTGAGGCATTACCCTGAAGCGCTGAATTGTCCGGGCATCCGATCCGAAGGCTCCAGACATCAGCTCAGTGGTGACCTATTTCGCGGAAGTTTCGCCGCTACACTAGCCGTGTCGGGCTCGATAGATCACATCCGTTGTCGGTCGGTGAGGAGAGGATTGTTCGTACTAGGGCGCTGAAGCTGCCTCTATAGCTACACGCCCGCCGTCCCTGATTTCCACGTGCAGGCTGTGACTGTCCATGAGGGCCATCCCCACCAACGGCGTGCTTCCTACCGCATCGGCCTCAATTCGCCGTGGCCTGCTGTCCCAGAGCACGGTAACGCCATACACGTTGAAGCCAACTTCCGTATCGTCAGCCAAGGTCGCCCTGCTGCTGAGGACATAGGGTAACTCCAACTCCGAAACCAGCGACGGCGGCAGGGTCAAAGAACCGCTGTAGCCAGTGTCCACCACGGCATCCACTTCCCTTGCCTGTCCCTCCGGACCACGGAGTGAAAGGGGCACAACGGCTTCGAGATTTGCGTTTACGACCCCCTCTATCACCCGGTCCTCCGCAAGGAGCTGCCCCCGAAGGTGCGCAAAGTCGGATACCCGACCTTCACTGCCCAAACATCGAGGGCAGGACGCCGCTCTCGTAAAGCATCCGCTGCGGCAAGAGCTGTGTCGCCTATGGCGTAGTCCCCACTGTCCACGTCTATAGCAACGATCTTCCCGTGATGGGTCGCTTCAACTTTTGGCCGGATGTCCCTCTCGTATATCTCGTCGCCGAGGCGTCCGGTCTCTTCGGCGGAACGGTGAGTTGTCATTACGACCCCCTCGTCCCCTTTCAAAGGCACATTTCTACAGTAGCTATTTTACAACATCCCGACAATTGGCCGTACTCGCCGGTAGGTAACAATCGGGTCTCTGCTCAGTATGGGACAGCTACGGCCGGTTCCAGCGAGACCCCCATTCATCCGACTGGCGGACTGACTTCATATGGGCCGAGCAAGCATCGCCTATACGAACAAGGACTACGAGTCGCTGCGGCGCGAGCTCTTGGGGAAGGTTCCGCAGCTGACGGACCGGTGGACGGACTTCAATGCCTCCGACCTCGGCGTCGTGCTGCTGGAGCTATTCTGCGGCGTCGGCGACATGCTGGCCTACTACCTCGACGCCCAGGCGGCCGAGGCCTACCTCCCAACGGCGAGGCAGCGCCAGAACGTCATCCAGCTGTGCAAGCTCATCGGCTACCGGCTCGACGCTCCGGTGGCCGCGACGACCACTTTGAGGTTCTCACTCGCTTCGCCGCTCGAGGCGGACCTGGTCATCCCGGCCAGGACCACGACCAGCGCCCGTCTTGAGGACGGCGACGCGGAGTTTGAGACGGTCGAGGAGGCCGTCCTTCCCAGGGGCCGGCTGAGCGTCGATGTGAACGCGCGCCAGGGTCGCCGCAAAATGGAGACCTTCACCGCTACCGGGGAGCCGAACTCAACGTTTCCACTTGCAGGAACGCAGATCGCCCAGGGTAGCCTGGGCGTGCTCGTCGGCGAGCTAGCCTGGCGAGAGGTCCTTCACTTCCAGGAGAGCGGCGGCCAAGACGAACATTTTCAAGTTGAGACCGACGGTCTGGACCGGACCCGGATTCTGTTCGGTGACGGGGTGCGCGGCGCAGTACCGGCGGCGGGCGCCGACATCAGCATCGAGTACCTCGAGACCCAGGGCGCCAAGGGCAATCTTGGCGCTGGGGTCGTCACTGAGCTCACAAGTACCCTCTACCAGAACGGCGAGCTCGTGGCGGTCACAGTCACCAATCCAGTGCCTGCCACGGGCGGCGCGGACCGCGAGAGTCTGGACCACGCACGTAGGCAGGCGCCCGCCGAGGTGCGGGCGGTATGGAAGGCGCTCACCAAGGACGACTACAAGGCCCTGGCTGAGGGCTACCCTGGCGTGGCCAAGGCCCAGGTCCTGGACGTCAACGACTGCGCCGACATCCGCTACTACCAGGTCAACCTGGCGGTCGCGCCTCACGGCGGGGGACCGCCTTCGCCAATCCTGAAACGAGACCTGGCCGCATTCCTCGAATCGCGCAAGGTCATCACCATTGAGATCAACCTCTTCGAGCCGGTCTACCGGCCGGTGTCCATCGACGCGGATGCCCACGTCTACGCCGGCGAAGACCTGGAGCTGGTGCGCCGCCGCATCGAGCAGGCCCTCGCCGACTACTTTGCATTCGAACGCATGGACTTCGGACGGGGCGTACCGACGTCGGACCTGATCGCCCTGCTCGATGGGGTGAGCGGCGTGAGTCACGCCCATCTGTACTCCCCTTCGCAAGATGTCGACGTCCAGGCAGGCGCCATTCCAGTGTTGGGCGAGATCCGTCTGGACGTTCGGAGGGCGGCCTGATGGTTCCCTACTTCGAGAAGAAGCTCATGGAGTTACTGCCACCCCTCTACCGGGAACGCGATGAGACGGGAGACCTCGAGGCGTTCCTCAAGATTCCGGCCGCCGCGCTCGACGAGCTCAAGGAACACATCGACCGCTTCCCCGACCTATTCGACGTCGAACGTTGTGAGGCGCGGTTCCTGCCTCTTCTTGGGGAGCTAGTCGGACACCGCTTCGACCCGCTCTCCGACGCTGTGTCTCAGCGTCGGGAAATCCGGGAGGCCATCGAAATCTACCGGCGTAAGGGCACGCTGCCGGCCATCGGCCGCGCGCTCGCCGATCACGGCTGGCGGGGACGGATCGAGGAGACATTCCAGCAGGCGCTGCGCCTCAATCGCCGCGCGGTGGTCGGCCGCTCCAAGCTGCCCGGATCGATCTACAGCCTCGGCGCCTATCGCGTCGAGAGCGACACCGTCATCCCCGGACTCCGGGACCGTCTCTCCTCCCATCATCCGGCCGGCACTCGGGCCTTCTTCCTGCAGTGGCTCGCGCTGCTGATGTCGGTCGAGTCAGAGGTCGAGGCCTTCTCCAAGGAGAGGGTGAGGCGCATCGGCCTCGGGCACCTGCATGAGACCTTCGTGCTGGGCAGCAACGTCCTGAACGGAAGCCACCGCCTGACGCGCACCGAGAAGACCTGGGGGCTGTGGTGGGTCACCGCGGGCAACGCTCTCCTGCACGAGGTGGAGTGGGCCGGAGTGTGCATCCGCCGCTGGCACGGGCGCAGTCCGAGGTTCCGGCTGAACGGCTCCCTCCTGAACGGCGAGCAGCTGCCCAACGTGTGGATCAGCGAGCGCAAGCTCGCCATCTGCTGCGTCGTCGATACTCGAGCGGAGCCGACTCAGGCCGCTGCGTTCATACGCTTGGCTGGCCAGGACTTGAATCGCGCCCGCCTCAACCGGTCCGCACCGGCCTGCACCGTTCAGTTCCGCCAGAAGGACGACTACGCCGAGGCCCAGGCGAGCTTCACGGCTGCGGCCAATCTCTTCACCATCACGCAGTGGCCGGCGGCCGCATAAGGAGGATTCGATGTCTATCCATCTCTACGAGGACAGCGCGCTCACCCAGCAGATCTCCGAGGGCGACCTCACCAACCCGGACACCGACACCTACAACGGCACCGACGGAGAGTCGAAGGACAAGGAGCTGTTCCTCGCCAACGAGCAGACCACTCTGTCATCGGCCCTGGCGTCGGGGGCGACGTCGGTCTCCCTGAGCGACGCGCGTTTCGCCAACGACGAGGTGATCATCATCGGCAGCGAGCAGATGCTGATCACTGCAGGCGGCGACACCACCACGCTCACCGTCACCCGGGGCCACGCGGGAACGACCGCCGTCGCGCACAGCTCGGGGGACGCCGTCTACTCCGGATACGACTACACCGATCTGGCCATCGAGCCCGTCGACAGCACGGGCGGTGATGAGAGCGATTGGTACAAGCTGTCGCTGACCGAGGCGGGCCTCGATTCGGCCACCGCGGGCGCGTCTCTCACCGTGGGAGATAAGGACCACGACGAGACCACCTCGATCTGGCGGCGCTGCACTGTGCCCGCTTCTACGGCCGTTCAGAACAAGACCGATATCAAGCTCAAGATCACGGGCACCGAGAACCCGATTGAGTAGGGAGCCGAGAAGTGAGCACAAGCATCGAGCAGGAGGCGGACGCTGCAGCGTGGGTCACTGCGCCGGTGTCCATCGAAGTGGATACCTCGGCGGGCGTGTTTACCGAAGCGGCCGTGGCCGCAACGGTGACGGGAGAGCTGGACCGAAGCGTCGACTGCGCTCAGTGGATCACGCGGCCAGTCCAATTCGAGGGCGACGTCGAGGCCAGTGTGTTCACCCTAGCGTCGGTCGCGGCCCGAGTGGTCAACGAGGTGGACCAGAGGGCCGACTGCAGGCAACGGGTCTCGCAACCGCTTCAGTTCCAGGGCGACCTGGCCGCAAGCATCCACCGACCCATCTCGTTCCGTGGCGATACTCGACAGCTCGTCTCCGTGGCCGTGACCGCCTCCTCGGACGGCAGACAGTGGATAGTCGGCGTTCTCGATTGGGACATCGACAGCCACCAGCGGGTGATCCAGGACGAGATACGGGAGGCCGACACCTGGCAGGCCGTATACGGAGGGATGACCGCGACTATGGACAGCCAGCAGTGGGTCGTTGCGGGACGCCAATCGTTGCGGGACTCACATCAACGGGTCGTCGGCAAGGCGTCGCCGGAGGCGGCGAGCCAGCAGGCCGTCTTCGCCATGCTCATCCACGAAAGCCACACCATTCAAGTCTAGAGGAGGCCCTCGCATGTCCCAGGGAGTGATCGTCAAGAGCGGCCGCATCCTTACCGCCAAGCTCCTGCTCGGCGAACCGGTGGAGGGCATCACCCACTGCGCTATCGGCGAGGGCGATGCGACCTTCACCGATCCCCTCAATCCGCCGGCGCCGGACATCGACCAGCGTGCGCTGAAGAACGAGCGCGCCCGCAAGCGGTTCTACAAGCGCACCTTCCTTGAGGAGGACCCTGAAGGCTCTCTGATCGTGGGCGGCGTCCACTACCTAGAGACCGTCCAGGAGACCCGCACCCTGGGCGTCTACTTCCGGTTCGAGGAGAGCGAGGCCAACGGCATCACCATCCGCGAGTACGGCTTCTTCGGCGGCAACGTGGCCTACGTCGAGGGGCACGATTCGGACTACGCTGCCGGAGGCGTCTATCACGCCGACACCAACCCGACCGGCGAGGTGCTCAACCCCGGCTACCTCTACGAGGTCAAGAACATCCCCGACTTCAGCAAGATCTCCGACACGCGGGTGGAGCTCGTCGGGATCATCAAGATCTAGGAGAAGACCCATGTCCATCTCGCGTGACACCTTCAACCCCGACGCCAACTACAAGCGGGTCCGCTACCACCAGGACCGTGACCTGCTCGACTCTGAGCTCAACGAGCAGCAGGACATCCTGCATCTCGAGCGCAAGAAGATCGCCGACCAGATCTTCAAGGAGGGTTCGGTGATCGCTGGGCTCACGGTCTCGATAACCGACAACGTGCTCAGCGTGGCCGACGGTCTCGTCTACATCGACGGCTCCATCGAGGCGGTGCCGGGGGCTATCCTCACCTTCGATCCGGCCGTGGACTCCGGCGCGGACTACGTCTACGTCGAGCTGCTCAAGTACAACTACGGCCTCAACCACGACGCCGCGCTCATCAACCCGGCCACGGGGGAGCCCACCGCCGAGCGCGAGAAGTGGGTCCTGGCGCTCCGGGATCACGACACCAGCGACGAGGCATTGCCCAACAACGTCGCCGAGCGCAAGGTCGTCCCCATCTACAAGTTCGACCGAGAGACTGACGAGGTCACGACCACCATCCAGGAGAAGTCCCACATCTATCTCAGGGACCTCCTGGGCACGCTCCCGGGCGACCGGATCACCGTCGCCTCCATCACTGAGAACCAGCTGGCCTTCGCCGCGGCGGAGGGGCTGAACTCGCTGCTGGACAACCTGGCCGAGCGGACCTTCGACCAGGCGGGCAGCTACCTGGTGCAGGGCCTCGACAGCTTCATCGGCGGCGGCGACGGTAGCGGCGCCGAAGTGGTCACCAACGCCGGTCGCGCCTACATCCAAGGCTACCGGCTGCAGAAGGACCTGCCCAGCACCACTGTGGTACCGAAGTCAGTCGCCATCAAGGCCGTACAGGGGGAGCAGAAGACCTACAACGACGGCAGCTGGCGCTACGCGCTCAACAGCACGCCGCTCAAGGCGACCCGCCAGGTCGAGGCCATCGTCGCCATCGTCTCGAACATTACCCGTGGCTCGGTGGGCGGAGGCGAAGACCTCCTGCAGCCCAACCCGGTAGTGGACATCATCGAGGTGAGCCAGGGCGCCACCGTCTTTCAAAAGGCAGTGGACTGGCGGCAATCCGGCAACAACGTGGACTGGCTCGGCACAGGGCAGGAGCCGGCAATAGGTACGACCTATACCGTTCGGTGGACCTACACCAAGCAGATGGTCCGTGGCTCCGACTGCGTGGACGGCGGCTGGTTCGGCGAATCAGCGCATCCCGCAGCGACGGAATACTTCTACCTGGTGACCGCCGTGGACGGGAGCGGCGAGACCCCCTACGACGCGGGCCAGGTCGTCTCCCGCGACACCCTCGCGGGGCAGATCAACCGGCTCAGCTGGCGGACGGTCAACAGCGCCACGGGATACCGCATCTACCGGGCCATCCAGAACACGGAACGCGGCGACTTCCAGCTGCTCAAGGCGGTCGCCTCCGCGACGACGGTCTACTTGGACGATGGCGTAGACGAGACTACCTCCACGCAGCCCCCCGACTCGAACACCAGCGGTGTCACTATGTCCCCGGTGCGCATCGCCCCGGGCAACCTGAACGTGATCAACTTCGGACGAAGCGACGTTGGCGACGCTCCGGTGGACGGCTCGAACGTCAGCATCGACTACGACTACTACCTGGGCCGCAAGGACGTGATCTATGCCACAACGGGCGAGATCAAGCGGCTGGAAGGCGCTCCGGCGGACAGGCCCAAGCTGCCCGTCGTGCCGGAGGGCACCCTGGCACTTGCCAGCATCGACTGCCCGCCCAACTCGGTCGACATGCGCATCGACAACTTTGGACTGACCCGAGTCACCATGGACCAGGTCCACGAGATCATCCAGGACGTCGAGGACCTCAAGTACAACGACGCCCAATTCCAGATGAACAACGACCTGCAGAACCGGGACGCTCAGACCAAGAAGGGCATCTACTCCGACGACTTCTCCAGCGACGCCCAGTCAGACGTTCATCACGACGAGTGGAGCGCTCGCATCGATCCGGTGCGGCAGTTCGTGGGTCCAGACCGGTCCGCCACCGCCAACGTGCTGGAGGTGGACCGCTCCGCGAGCCGGGCCCTCTTCAAGGGAAGCCTGGTCCTGCTGCCCGGGGCCGAGGAGGTGCTGATCGAGCAGGGCGACTGGTCCGAGGACAAGAACATCAACCCCTACGCGGTCTTCGAAAAGCCTGATGCCGGCGTCGAGATCACACCCAACATTGGCCGCCTGGGGCAGACGGGCATCGTCGTGGTCGGGTCCAACTTCACTCCCAACGTCGCGGGAGTCACAGTGCGCTGCGACGGCCAGGTGGTGGCCACGGACGTCACCGCAGACAAGGCAGGGCGGGTGAGCTCCTCGTTCCAGGTACCCAGCAACATCCGCAGCGGCAACCGCATCGTCGAGGTGACCGACGGTACCCACTCCGCGCAGACGGACCTGCGGGTCAACGACCCGTTGGTGATCACCCGCATCCAGCGCGTCGTGGTCAATCGCACCATCGTGCGCCGCCAGACCATCGTGCGCCAGGCGCCGCCCCGCATCGTCCGCGTGCCCGTGGTCCGTACTGTCTGGCGCTGGCGGTGGCGCTGGCGGCGGCGAGACCCGCTGGCCCAGACCTTCAGCTTCACCCGCAACCGCGTCATCTCGGCGGTAGGGGTGCAGTTCACCAGAAAGGACGCCTCGATCCCCGTCACCGTCCAGATCCGCGGCGTCACCACCGGGCTGCCCAACGAGGTCGTCCTGGCCGAGAAGGTCATCTCCCCGGACGAGATCACTCTGGATGGGGAGACCAGGATCGCCTTCGACGATCCCTTCTACGCCGAGGCGAACACCAGCTACGCAGTGGTGCTGCTCACCAACAGCACCGACTACCGGGTGCGCATCGCCACCCTCGGCCAGCGCGGGCAGAATGGCGTTATCACCCGTCAGACCTACGCCCAGGGCGTGCTGCTCGAAAGCTCCAACGCCGAGACCTGGACGCCCCTCAACGCCTCCGACCTGACCCTCAGAATCTACGGCTACGACTTCGACGCCTCGGGTGAGGTGCGCTTCCAGCCGGTCACGGGCGTCGAGTTCAGCGAGCTCAACCTTGACGAGTACTCCGCCATGCCGGAAGGCACCGGCATAGCCTGGGAGTACTCGACAGACGGCGGGTCCACCTGGGACGCCATAGTACCGGCCGAGGAGGAGAACCTGCCGAACCTGGCCACAACCGTCCTGGTGCGGGCCCTGCTCTCCGGCAGCGAGGCCAACGACTCGCCTGCGCTCAACTTCAAGGACGTGAACCTGATCGGCTACCTCAACGGCACGTCCGGCGCCTACCTCTCCCGCGAGAACGAGCTGACCCAGGGCGTCGCCTCCACCAAGGTCTACACCCAGATGCACATCCCAAGCGGCACCTCGGTCGACTGGTACGCCTCCAACGACGGCGGCGTCACCTGGGAGTCGCTGACCCTCGACTCGACGCGGGAGATCGACCAGGAGTGGACCGAGTACACCCTCAGCCACACCTTCGCCGAATCAACCGGAACCAAGGTCCGCTACAAGGGGGAGCTCACTGGCAATCGCCTTGTCTACCCTCGCATCCACACCCTGGGCGCGACGCTGAGCTAAGGACGGAGTCCAAATGATCACGCGTCACCACGGCGGCCTGACGGAACTCATCCCCTCGCCTCAGGAGAAGCGCGAGGGGATGCTGCGGGACCACGCCCTGGACCTGCTCGCCAACCTGGACGCGCGGCTGCGGCGCATCGAGGACGCCCACGGCCTCACCTCCGACGAGACCGACCACTTCCGGGAGGTCATGGTGCGCATACGCCGGGAGGAGGCGGAGGCCCGGCGCATCCATGCCGAGCAGCTTGCTGAGGAGGCCACCGGCCGCTGAGCGGAGCCCCTGTTCCCGTAGCCACCGGAGAGTCCCGGTTCATCGGTCGATTTCTGGCCGGGTTGGACTTGCTTTCTGTTCGAGAAGAAGCGTTCATGTGTTCAGACACAACGACGCGAATTCCTTGCTGGACAAGGGGTTACGGGAAGCAAGGAGAACCATGGACCTGCGCGAGCTCAACTTCGGAGTGGAGATCGAGACGGTAAGGCGAACACGCAAGCGCGTGGCCGAGGCCATCCAGTCGGTGGTGGGTGGCGAGTTGCGACACACCGGAACTCCCTCCGCCTTCGACCCCTGGGAAGTAATCGATGACCGGGGCCGGACGTGGAAGGTCGTATCCGATGCTTCACTGAGCCACGTCCCTAGCCACCTGCGAGCCGAACTGGTTACGCCGGTCCTGTCGTATGACGACATCCCGACCTTCCAGAAGGTCGTCCGGGAGGTTCGGCGCTGCGGCGCCAAGGTCGACGGGCATTGTGGCATCCACGTACACGTGGACTCGAGCCGGTTCGACGGACGCACCCTCGGCAACCTCGCTAAGATCGTCTACAAGCAGGAGCCGCTCATCCTCGCGGCCCTGGGCGTCTCCGAGAGCCGGCAGAGCACCTACACCCGACCGGTGCGGGACGAGCTGATCCGTGAGATCGAACGCCACCGCCCGCGGACGACGACCCAGCTCAACCGCATCTGGTACGGGTACCACAACAGCAACCCACAGCACTACGACAACACCCGCTACCACGGTGTGAATCTCCACAACGTCTGGTACAGAGGCACTGTCGAGTTTCGCTGGTTCGAGGCGACGCTCCACGCCGGAAAGGTCAAGTCCTACATCCAGCTCGTGCTGGCTGCTTTGCCAGGCGACTCGGCCTTCCGGCTCGGCAGACCGTCGCCCGAAACCAACGGAGGAACGACTCAATGAGAGTGCGAATCAGGGACACCGACCTGGACGGTAAGCCCCTCGAGGGTGAAGGGCAGGTATTCACTGGCAAGACCAGCCTCGAAGTAGTCCAGGCCATGAGGGGAGCGACCCTCTTCGCCGACCAGAGGACGCTTGAGGAGTACGTCGACATGCTCCTGCGCAACGCCAAGATGCTGGCCGGCATCGACCTGGTGGTCAAGGGCGACACGGCCGAGCAGAAGGCTGAAGCCCTTATCGCCTCCCTGATCGACCACGGCCTTGCGGAGTACGTGGAAGATGAGACGCTGGCACCGGTCACCGTGTCCGCCGCAGTCCGGCAGGGCCTGGAAGCAGTCAGGGAGTCCGGGCTCACCAACATGCTCGACCGGCCTGCGGTCATCAAGATCGCTGAGTTGCTCGGCTTTCACGAGACGGCGATGTGGGTCGAGGCTCACCACGGACCGTACTCCGAGGGGCTGTTCCGGGGCTTTGTGGTAGACCTGAAAGGAGGGAAGCTCTGATGTGCGGACAGGCCGGCATCATCCTGGGCCAGAAGAGGAGGCGCGCCGAAGAGCGCGACCATCTCGCCTGGCTCTTCAGCCAGCTCCTGGAGTTGAGCGAGGAGCGCGGGCCCCATGCCACGGGCGTGGCCTGGCTCAAGAGCGACGGAGAGCACAATCTCTTCAAGCGCCCGGTAGAGGCGAGTCGGTTGGTGGAGGACAAGGCCTTCCACGAGGTCTTGGCCGGGATCGACAACCGCACCACGCTGCTCCTCGGGCATACCCGCTGGCGTACCCGCGGCGACGAGACGTTGAACGAAAACAATCACCCCATCCGGGCCGCGGATATCCTCGGTACGCACAACGGCACGATCTACAACGCCGACTACCTGTTCCGGAGGTTCAGGCTTCCACGCTTTGCGGAGGTGGACAGCGAGCTACTCTTCCGGCTCGCCGGACGAACTGGTCGAGACAGTCACATCGACATCGACCGCTTCAAGGATCGCCTCAGGTTCTGCCGGGGGCAGATTACGGCGGTGATGGCCTCGAGGCTCGATCCTGAGACCATCCTCGTGCTCAAAGGGAACAGGCCGCTCGAGCTTCGCTTCCATGCCCGGCACCGGGCCGTTCTCTACGCCTCTGACGCGGCGTACCTGGACGCGGTCCTGGACGAGGAACCGGGCTGGGCCGAGCTGGCCATCCCCCCTATGAGTCTCATGGTGTTCCGGCACCGGATGCTGTCCGACTTCTCAATCGAGCCGTTCGGATTTGTCGCCCAGGAGGGAAAGCGGAGTAGGCCAGCACTGGCAGAGATGATCGATGAGTGAGAGCCTACAGCCCATGGACGACAGTGAACACCGGAAGGAGAACACATCGGACCTGCTGAGACTCTTCGTCTACGGCACGCTCAAGCGTGGCTACTGGAACCACGACCGCTTCTGCGAAGGCGCGCTGGAGGTCCGGGACGCCTGGATTCGGGGGCAGCTTTACGAGGGTCCCGGCTTCCCGCTCCTCGAGGTCCCGGACGAGGACGTACTCGCCCACGGGACCGACGAACCGTTGGCCGACGTTGCCACACAGGCGCGCTTGTCCGCTCGGGTAGGGTCATCCACCCAGCCCGGCACCGAAAGCGCCACAGCGGGCGCATGGGGCGCCGTGTACGGGGAGTTTATTACCTTTGATGACCCAGAAACCCGACTGCCAGCCATCGACCGGCTGGAGGGCTTCCACCCGGGCGGTCACAGTCTCTACCAGCGCGTGCTGGTCCCTGCGTCGGTGAACGGCGGCCGCGAGATCGTCTGGGTCTACACGGTCGAGACGACCAGCATCAAGGGCCGCAGAATCGTGTCTGGGCGCTGGCCGGAGTAACGCCCGGTCCTGGGCCAGACTCTCCGTGGGGCGCTGACCACAAACCAGGGGCAGCCATCGTCCGCAGACGGCGACTGCCTCTGTCTAGCTATAAGAGAGGCCTTTTTGTTCCCCGGATTCAATGCCGAGAGAGAGACGGTCGTAATAAGCGAGTCGGTGTAACTCGATGTACTAGGTTCGTACTGAGTTGCTCGTATTGGAATCATCGTGAAGGTTACGTCAATAGGTGTGTAAACGACATCAGGCGGCGACCTTCTCAGCCGTTGGCTCAAAGACGATTCCATCCACGTATTGAGCGCCGAGATAGACGTCTTCGATCAACTCAGGGGCCTTCAGACGCCTGAAGCGCTGTTCGGCGACCATCAACATTTTCCAGATCACCGCTATCGCCCGATCGACCCTCTTGTAGCGCTTGGCGGCATCGGTCCGAAGTCTGAGCGCAGCGAAGGGTGATTCCACCGGGTTCGTGGTCCGAAGGTGCTGCCAGTGCTCCTTGGGGAAGTCATAGAAGGTGACCATGCGGTCCCAGTCCCGCTCAAGGGTCACAGAGGCCGCTTCGTAGGAGTGGTCGCGGCACCATCTGGTAAACTCCGTCCTGAGCCGCTCAGCCTCTGTCCGAGTCTGGGCGTAGGGGATGGCACGCAGCATGAGTTTGGCCTGGTCCTGCTGTCGCTTTGGAAGCCTGTCCAGTACGTTTAGGATCTTGTGGTTCCAGCAGCGTTGCTCGGCCGCCTGAGGATAGACGTTGCGCAGAGCTCCCCAGATGCCCAGATGTCCGTCTCCAATTACCAGTCTTGGGCACTCCAGCCCGCGGCGCCTCATGTCCCTGAGCACATCGGACCAGCTCTCTGTCGACTCCCTGTATCCGGGAACCGCGCTAATGACCACCTTGCTCCCATCGCTCAGCGCCGCCATCACCACCAGGATCGCAGCTTTTTCCTTCTCGAGACCAGCCTTCACGTACACCCCGTCCACCCACATGTAGACCACTTCCAGGTCATCCAGGGGCCTGGCGCGCCATTCTGCAAGCTCATCGTTCCACCTATCCTTCAACCGGGCCACCGTGCTCGCCGATACCGGCGCCTCTTCTCCCAGCAGTCCCCGCACCGCCAGGTCGAAGTCACCTTCCGAAAGGCCGTGCAGGTACAGCTCGGGGATCAGCTCAGCAACCTTCCTGGTCCTGTTGACGAACAGCGGCAGCAGCCTGCTTTCGAACCGCTCCTCGGTGCTGCGGACTCGCGGCCTCCTCAGCTGTATCGTTCCCGAACTCAGCGTAAGCCTCCGGGCTCTGCCGTATCCGTTCCGATAGCCGGTATCTGAGTCCGAGTCGGATCTGAGCGCCGACTTCGCCCTTCCCAGAAACTCCGTCACCTCTTCCTCCAGCAACTCCTGGATCAGCCGCTGGACCTGGCTTCGCACCCAATCCTCCAACTGCTCCCACTCCGGCCTTGACTCCGACCTACTCCCGGTGATTTCCTTCCTCATGGGCGGTGTATCTCCTCTCTCGGGCCTTGAGCCCGTGTTGTTCAGTGAGAGGGTACACCGCCTGACTGTTTACACACTTTTTGAGGGTACCTCTCATCGTGGGCATTAGAATCCAAAATGAACCTTTTCGGGGTCTGCCGGTAACTACATATAGGGTCTATGTAAGCATGCTGGAGGTACAGAAGCCACGCGATGCTGCCACGGGAACAGCAGGCCATACTTCGGAGTCAGGACGGAGACCTGACAGGACTAGGTGTTCTGTTCGAGCTTCATCAGAGGGTCGTGTTTCGCACAGCGTACGGGATCGTTGCCGACCACCACATGGCGGAGGAAGTCACACAGCAAGTCTTCGTGGAGCTATTCACCGCCATCAAGCGGTTCGACAACAAGCGCTCCTTCACGCCATGGCTATATCGGATCGTGGTGAACATCAGCCTGAAGGAGCTTCGTCGACGACGCCATCGTAGCATTTCGCTGGAACAGGAGGCCGACGACCTACCTTCACTCGAACCCATGCCCGACCAAGTGGCGGAGGAATCAGAGGTCAGAAAGTCGCTTTGGGAAGCCATCAAGGCGCTCAGTCCGAAGCATAGGGCAGCCATCGTACTACGGTACTACCACGGCCTTAGCGAATCCGAGATGAGCGTCGCACTCGGGTGTCGTCGCGGCACCGTCAAGTCCCGACTCCACTCGGCGCGCCGCGAACTTGAGAAGCTGCTCCGATGAGGAGGCGTATAGATGCGACATAACGATGATCCCCAGATCGAAGACCAGTTGATTGGCGACGCACTGAGTACGTACCTGGACCGCGTGGACACCAGGCGCGACCTCTGGCCGTCCATTCACTCCCGATTGCAGGCCGAGCGACGAGCAAGGTCGTCCTGGCAGCAGCTGGTACCGACCACGCGGCTGGGTTGGGTCGCGGTTGGGTTGGCCCTGTTCATGATTCTCGGTGCCATGGGTTATGCCGTGGGGACGACCCTTGGGGAGCAGCTGTTCTCACAGATAATGGGGCGCTGGGGCGAGGAGTACAGAGCGGAGCTGTCCCATGAGATCAACATGAGCGAGACCATTGGGGGCATCACCGCCATTGTGGAGCGTGCCCACTTTGACAACAATAGGATCGGCATCGAGTATACCGTCAGCGGTCTGCCGGTCTCAGCTTCTAAAGGTACTCACCTGTTTGAAGCAGAGGCCCAGCTCAGGGACGCCAGAGATCCGTTCTCGCCGCAACTTGGGTTCCCGAGTGCGGGAGGCAGCGGAGTACGGGCGGACTCGCAGATCGAGGGTATGGAGGTACCCCCGGACGTGGTGAAGGAAGTGATCGGCTTTGACGTGACAGAGGCACAGGTGGACGCATCGGGCATGCAACTGCTGTTTGTCGTCTCGGTGGCTGAGTCTGTACAGGACGGTAACGTGTTGCGGCACGAGCGAACGATAGGGCCGTTTTTCTTCAACTTCGCGGTGCCATTTGTTCCTCGAAAAGACATCCGAGTCATCCAGGTGGGGAGTACGATGGAGGTCGCCGGTGTCTCGGTCAGACTGGAGGAAGTTACGATCACGCCGGCGGAGGTGAAGGCCCTCCTCCGGGTGGACAGAAGTCAGGAGCAGGTGAGGATGGGCCTGAAGCCTGGGGTGGTGATACTAAGAGTCCCAGGAGAGTGGCCCTCCGACGAACCGTTGCCGTGGGCGTACGTTGTCACAACGCTTGGGGACATGCCAGATACCTTCCTCGCCCGCTTTCATGTGCACTGGGAATTGGAACCAGGTGAGTGGACATTGACGGTGGACAATCTGATGGGGACCTCGGACGACGGCGACGAATTGGTGAGAGGGCCTTGGGTCTTCCGATTTCAGGTGCCTTAGCGGAAGTCCAATTGAGAACGCTTCCGCCTCCGAATGGGGCGATCGGAAAAGAGGAAATCGGGGTCAGCAGCGCTTCCGCCCTCGCCGGACCGTCCAGATTCCCAATTCCTTCCTAAAACAGCGGTTTTTTCTCCCCGGCCAAACGGTGAGTGGTTATGAATAGGCTGGCGCAAGGGGAGCCAAGTGACTAAGCCACCAGCTCGGCGGTAGAGTCCCGACCCTTGTCGGGATTAACCGACGGGTCGTCCCGATGAAATCGTGACCTGCGGAGCCAAGTGACCAAGCCACCACCTCGGCGGTAGAGTCCCGACCCTTGTCGGGATAACCGACGGGCCGTCCCGCTGAAATCGGGACCTGCGGAGCGAATCGATACGCACACGCGACAAACGTCGCGTTTAGGTTTACAGGCCCGGCCCTCCTCAAGGATGGCCGGGCCTTCTTTTTTGCCCTACAGTTCGCCACTTTGCGCGCGTCGTGCCCTCGACGATGCCAGTCTCTCAATTATGCGTCCGTCTTGGGTGCCCGTGCCGGACCCCGGGTCCGATACGGGGTACCTAGACGAACAGGTTTCAACTCCGAGTCTCCGGGGGGAGACCGCGATTCACTACTCCACCCAAGCCTAAGCGGCTCTGGATAGAGTTTCCTGCGGCTGCGGTAAAGATGATTCAGAGCAACGGTAACCCTGTAGTTCAGGCCCCCTGTGATCGCGCCGCACTCGGTTTCTCTCCGCGGATGAGCATGTCCAGGAACTTGTCGGAACGCCTCTGTCTGGTTTTGGGTCGCTTGGCCGTCGTGAGTCCGAGAGCGATGGCGTATCGATCGGTCTTGTTCAACGTTTCAAAGAACTGTTTCGCTTTGGGATTGCGTTCGACTTCTGCCAGGAAATCCGCGGGCACTTTCATTTCGCTTGCCGCGTAGGCATTCTTCCAGCGTCCGTCTGCCTTTGCGGCGCGAACCTGCAGCAGCCCCGGCTCTTGCATCCGACCCTCAGCAATCGAACGCTCCGCGTGCTCTCGGTTTCGCTTCGACCAATTGCTGCGAGGTTTTCTTGGCGTAATCCGCTGGAGATAGGCTTCGTCATCGATTGACTTTTTGACGCCGTCGATCCAGCCCCAGCACAGTGATTCAACTACGACATCATTCCAACTTACGCTTGGTATCCCGGTCTTCTTCTTGAAGATCTTGACCCAAAGTTCACTTTCGCAAGCGTGGTTCACGCTAAGCCACTGACCAAGTTCTTCAGGTGACGCAAAGGCCACGATTTTCTCTGGATTAGGTTCAGGCATGCGGTCGTATGCTCGCTGTTCTACGTTTCGGAGGGTTGGTGCTGCCCAGCCATGCAAGGGCCAGCCATCAACGCAGGCTCACCTCAATCTGCTGAAACAGGCTCCTCGACCCCCAACTGCTCATCAACCTCTTGCATCTCACCGCGAGCGTGAGCGGTCGCGGCTGCTGTGCGGACCCCGTTCATGCGGGCTATCCCCACGCTCTTGAGACCGGGTGGCATCCTGCTGTTCCAGCCAGTTCAAGATCGCTTGGTTTGTTTCTTCCGGTTTTTCCTGCTGGATCCAATGGCCACAATCTAGGCTGACCACGTCTACGTTGGGCACGAATTCTGTTAGATTTTCAGACTTCGGGATCAAATCACGATCGCCATAGATCATGAGTGCAGGCTTTTGGATGATTGGGTCCACGTCCGCCAATATGTGCCAGTTGCGGTCAAGGTTCCTGTACCAATTTATACTGCCTGTGAACCCTGATGATTCGAAGGCGGAGACGAAAACGGCCAGTTCGCTGTCGCTCATTATGGGTTCACCGAGTGGACTTTCTGCTCTGGCAAGATTAATCATCGCCATTCCTGGCTCAGGCGGTGCGGGGGGTACGTTCTTGCGGAACATATTGCGAAGGAACTGGGATGTGTTTTCGTCTAATACTGCGTCCGCGACGCCTGGCTGTCGATTAAAGTGGACAAAATAGTAGTCGCCGCCAAGTATCTCTTCCAAGAACTCGATCCAGGGTTTTTCTGTGCGCTCTTGGTAAGGCAAGGCCAGGTTTACAACTTTATTTACCCGGTCTGGATGCAACAACGTCAGCCACCAAACGACACCTGCACCCCAATCATGACCGACAAAGGTAGCCTTTTCGTATTCGTAGTGATCGAGAAGTGCAATGAGATCACCCGACAAGTGTTCAATGTCATAGTCTGTTACTTCGCTCGGACGGGATGAGTTGCCATAGCCCCGTTGGTTTGGGACGATGACATGGTAGCCCGCTGCGGCGAGAGCGGGCATCTGATGGCGCCAAGAAAAGGCAAGCTCTGGCCAGCCATGACAGAGTACGATAGGTTTTCCTGCATTTTCTCGACCTGCTTCAAAGACTTCGAGTTCCACACCGTTGACTGAAATAAGGGTGGGCTTGGGAAAATCGGTTGGATTAAACATTGCTATTCCCTCGTTATTTTTCGGGGTGATCAGGCGACGCCTTCTGTTTCGGATGGCGCTCTCTCCAGTCCCCAGGTTTTGGTGATACGCTCACGTCGAGCTGTGTACATTTGGACACGATATCTTCAATTGAGGACATCTTCGGTCCTCATGACGAGGTACAATCTCTGCCTTCTTAGCGGTCTCTTACGCCACATTTTTCTCAAGACCGCAGATATTCGTGTTCATATACTTGGCAATCGTAGTAGGCGAGGTCCCAAAAGCTTTAGCAATAGAGGCCATCGGGGTTGGCCTTTCGGGAGACCTGTTCTCGGCCCTCCTCTTGACCGCGTTCGCAGTGTACCTTACATGGTGGTCTCGAGAACTGAAGACAGGGAAGGTCCCAACTTGAGCACTGCCCGAGCGTTCTGCTGTGGTCGCTCGCCCATGTTAATTGGTTGTAGCTACGCCGGCTGCTTCGGAGACCGGGCCTTGAGCAGAGCCCTTAGCGCGGCCATCTGTCTGGTTTCCGGGAGGTCGTTTAGGCTTCTCAAGGAATGTTCTCCCACAATTCTTGTTGGCCATCTGTCCCCGAGCTCCTCCAGCGTTTGAAGTACACTCGGCGAAAGTTTTAGGACACGTAGTAGCTGAGTCACCCGAGCCCGAGACAGGCCCAAGTCGTGTGCCAAGTCACAGGGGCGACGCCCACTACTTAAGTTCAGGGCCGCGTGTAACTCTTTGGCAAGCAAAACGGGATTACGATATGTCTTCCGATTCGATTGCCGGGTGTCGCGGGACAGCGGTAGCTTGAAATTGATAGTCCGAGTACTCAATACTGACCGAAGTGGGGAGCCAAGTGACTAAGCCACCAGCTCAGCGGTAGAGTCCCGACTATTGTCGGGGACCTGCGGAGCCAAGCCGGAGCCGTCCTACGAAAGTACGGCCCCGCCTTGGCTATAGCACTGACCGGTGGTCGTCCCTTTTCCGGAGATAAGCTCGTTCCTATGGCTGATGACGGGACGGACGGTGACCTGCACAATCGAACTCAGGTGACGAATGAGAAACGAGACCGACAGCCCTGCGAGTCCGGCCCTGGAAGTGCGGGAGCTGGTCAAGACATTCGGCGGCCGACGAGTCGTGAACGGCGTTTCCTTCGAGCTGCAACGCGGCGAGATCTTCGGATTCCTGGGACCAAACGGCTCTGGTAAGACGACCACCATGCGGATGGCGCTCGACCTCATCCGGCCGGACTCGGGCTCGGTTGCGCTTCTGGGTGGCATGCCAACTCGGAGAGCGCTTAGGCGGATAGGGTACCTGCCCGAGGAGCGCGGGCTGTTCAAACGCGCGCGGGTGATAGACGTGCTCCGCTACCTGGGCCGACTGAAGGGTCTCGAGGCCAAAGCTGCCGAGAGCCGCGCCGAGGAGATGCTGAGGCGCGTCGACCTGGCAGACAGTGTGCGCGCTACCGTCCAGGGCCTCTCGCGTGGAATGACCCAGCTCATCCAGTTCTCGGGCGCCCTGCTCCATCAGCCCGACCTGATAATTCTCGATGAGCCGTTCAGCGGGCTTGATCCCCTGAACGTCGCGCTGATCAAGGAGATAATCCGCGAGGAGCAGGCCCGCGGTGCGTCCATCATCTTCAGCACTCACATCATGTCGGACGTCGAGGAGTTGTGCGAACGCGTGCTGCTCATCGACGCCGGGACGACGCTGCTCTACGGGTCGCTCACGGAGCTGAAACGGTCCCGCGGGACCCGTACCGTCAAAATCGCCGCCGACCGCCGGCCCGAGCCGGTGGCCGGGGTGATGGAGCCCGTCGCGCTCAACGGGCACTTCGAATACAAGCTCGAGCCCGGCTCGGAGCCTCAGGCGATCCTCCGCTCGTTCCTCGACGCCGAGATTCCGGTGGAGCGATTCGAGGTCGCGCTGCCGACGCTCAACGAGATCTTCATCGAGGAGGTGCGCGGTGCGCGAAGCCGCGGGTGAGGCCGGTATCGTCTTCTCGGAGGAGCTGAGGCGCAACATAAGGCGCCGGAGCTGGCTGATCATCACCGGGCTCGTGCCGGCGATACTCCTGATCCTCCTAATAGTCGTGCCGATCATCCAGTCGCTTACCGACGACGACGATGACGACGAGCCCAAGCCGATCGGCTACGTGGACCTGTCCGGTGAGCTCTCAGAGGCAGACTTCCCGAACCTCAGCCAGTTCGACACCCGCGAGGGCGGGATTGACGCCATCGTGGCCGGCGACATCGAGGATCTCTTCATCGTGCCGGCAGACTTCCTCGAGTCTGGCGACGCCGAGTGGCTGTCCCAACGGTCGGGCATATTCGCCGGTGATAGCAACCGAAACCGGTTCGCCTACTTCCTGAGGGTGTCCCTGCTCGCGGACAGGCTCGACCCGAGCCTGTTGGAACGCGTGATCGCCGGAGCCGACTACGCCCGTGTCCACGTCGGCGAAGACGGCTCCGTCTCTCCGGACGACGACGACGAGCTCAACCAGTTTGTAGTCCCACTCATCTTCACGATTCTACTCATGATGTCCATGTCCATCGGCTCCGGTGCCCTCCTTGAGAGCGTTTCAGAGGAGAAGGAGAACCGGATGGTCGACGTGCTGCTGACCTCGGTCTCGCCTCTCTCGCTGATGGCGGGGAAGATCCTGGCGCTGGGGACGACCTCGTTGGTTCAGGCCATCGTGTGGATCGCCTCGATCGCGATAATCGGCCCCCAGATCATCGACCAGATCCCGAATGCAGCGGAGCTGGAGATCGAGCCTCTGACCCTCGCGTACGTCTCCCTGTTTTTCATCGCCGGATACTTCCTGTTCTCGGTGATCCTCGCCGGAATCGGGTCCGCCACGACCTCGGCGAAGGAGGCGGGTCCTATCACCGCTATGGTCATCGTTCCCGCGGGCATTCCCCTTTGGTTGGTTAGCGTGATCCTCGGCGCGCCGGATGGCGGAGTCGCCAGGGTTCTCTCCTTTATTCCGGTCACGGCGCCCACGACGATGATGCTGCGAATAGGATCGGCGGACGTGTCGACCGCCGAGGTGCTGGCGAGCCTGGCCGTAACGGCGCTGGCCGGCGTGGTGATGCTCTTCGTCTCAGCCCGAATCTTCCGGACCGGCCTGCTGCTGTACGGCCAACGGATGACTCTCGGCGCCGTGTGGCGAGCGGTGAGGCAGGCGGGCGCGGAGCCAAAGGGCCTCGCCGCGGGCCCGCATTAAAGCCCGCGCCCCCGGCTGCTAAGCGTTCGTTGCAGTGCTCTCGGTGACGGCGGGAAGCCCCTGCTCACGCACGAGGTGGTCCGTCGAATCATTCTCGTAGTAGAGGGTGTGCTCGATGACCTCGCGGATAGTCCAGCCGCCGTCGTCCGGCTTCGTATCGAGAGCCTCGTCGGGCAATCCAACCAGCGCAGAGGCCAGAGAGGCTCGCTCCCTCAGCCACTCCGCCATGAGACGGTCGATGTAGTCCCGCTGCATGGTCTTCGTAGTGAACCTGATATCGTGCACCTGGCCGAGGTGCATTCGCTCGTGGTCGATGTTGTGCACGAGCAGGCCCCTGACGCCGTCCCCCATTGCGCAGCCATGACCGCACTCGTGGGCCAGATGCTCGTCCGTCAGAGCGCTGAGCCGGGCCAGTGTCTCGTTCATGGACTGCTGTAGTCTGGTCACGAGATCGATAACTTCGCTCATTCCTCACCTCTCGTCCCGCGGCTAGGCCGCTGTGCCGGAGCCGGACGGGCGCCGCCTCACTACGCGGCCCAAACTCGGCGGTGGGAAGGCGACTCTAGCAGCAATCCGCCGGCTCGTCAACGACGTTCCGGCGGAGGTTCTTGCCGGTGGAACGCCGTGGGGCCGACCTGAAGCGTCAGCTCATATGCTCGCGGATAAACCCGCCTATGCGCTCTATGGCCTGTTGACCCTCTCCGAGAATAGGCGCGTACAGATGCCATACGTGTGGCATGTCATCCCAGACCTCGAGCCGGGCGTCGACACCGGCCTGCTTCGCAAGGTCGACTAGTCTAGTCGAGTCGTCGAGCATCGTTTCAATGGAACCGACCTGTAAGAGCAGTGGTGGCAAGCCATGCAGGTCGGCATACATCGGTGACGCGAGGGGCGCCCTGGGGTTCTTGCCGGCGAGGTACAGATCGGCCAGCGCCATGAGCTCGTCGCGCTGGACGCTGGGGTCTACCGGCGCGTTGGTCGTCATGGACTCGCCGGTGGCCTCCAGGTCCGTCCAGGGCGAGATGCACACTCCTGCCGCAGGCATCGGCTCGCCGACGTACCGCAGGGCGACCATAGAGGCCAAGGCAAGGCCTCCACCTGCCGAATCCCCGCCTATGGCGATGCGGCTCGGGTCGATTCCGCTGTCCAGGAGCCATCTATACCCTGCCATGGCGTCGTCGATCGGCGCCGGGAATGGGTTTTCAGGGCTCAACCTGTAATCCAGACCCAGGACCCGGACCCCTGCGGCCTTGGACATGCGCGAGAGCATGACGCGGTGCGTCCTTACGGAGCCGATAACGTACCCGCCTCCGTGAAAGTAGAGCAGGACCTTGTCCTCGGCCGCCCCCGGAGCGGTGATCCATTCCGCGGGCACACCGCCCGCCCCCACTCGCTGGCAGCGCACGTCCGCCTCCACCGATAAGGACACCACAAGCTCCTCGTAGGCCTGGCGCGACCCGTCAATGGTCCCGAGGACAGGCACCTCGTCGCCGAGAGACTCCACCTTGTCCGCGCGAGCCTTGAGCATTCCGATCACCTGTGCGAGGTCCCGACTCTTGGCCATGTTCGCCCTCCGGTCTGGGTTCGTGCCAAACTAGCGTGCAGCGACTCGCTAGTTTCCGTGTGTAGCTGCAAATTCCAGCGACGGGAGCGGACGCCCATCGGCTGCTCGCCGCTCGATGTACGGGTCCCTGTCTATATGATGTACGGGTCCCTGTCTATATAAGGAGGCGCTCGGCGATCTGCTCGAGCCGCGCCAGCGCCTCCTTCTCGGCAGGAGCTTCGTAAGCCGACTCTGCCTTTGTCAGTCGAACCAGCATCCGGTCGGCCCCGGCATCCTCCAGGTTTCTCATCAGATCGCCATCGCCCGGCTGGCCGTACAGAGTGATCTCGAAGGAGCCCGGGTCCCGACCCACCTCCTCCGCGTGCCTGCTCAGCGCGGCTCGGCCGTCCCGAACGTCATCGGGCGTTGCCCACTGGAACGTGATCCACCCATCGCAGTACTCGACGACTCGCCGGAAGAGCGCGTCGGAGCCCGCGCCGCCGAGGATCAGCGGCGGGTGCGGCTTTTGGGCAGGCTTGGGGAAGGAGTAGACAGGAGGGAAGTCGTAGTAGTCGCCGTGGAACTCGGACTCCGTCTCCGTCCAGAGCTGCTTCATTACCAGCAGCTCCTCACGCGTCTGCGACCAGCGGTGGTCGAAATCTGCGCCCATGATCCTGGACTCCTCCCTGAGCCAGCCCATGCCCACACCGAAAATGAACCTGCCTTCGGAGTACATGTCCAGTGTGGCAGCCTGTTTGGCCAGCAGCAGCGGGTTCCGCTCCGGAACGAGACAGATGCCGGTGCCGAGCCTCAGCTTTGTGGTCACAGCCGAGGCCCTGGCCAGAGTGACGAACGGGTCGCATATCTCACCGTAGACCCTGGGAAAGCCGCCGCCCGGGTTACGCTGGTCCTCGATCAAAGACCTGGTCGACGAGGAGGTCTGCATATCGACCGGAACGATCGGGTGCTCGGGAACCCACAGGGACTCGAAGCCCATCTCCTCGGCGTGCCTGGCGAGGACGGCAATGTCGACGCAGTAGTCTGTCGGGAAAACCGAGATGCCGATGTGCACGGTTCACCCCCGTGGCTGCTTGCTCCAGCTCGCCGTAACGGACCGTGGGTCGCTTCCTCAAGATCGAGGACCGGTGGCCGGTACGTTAGCGAGGGGCACCAGCGGTGTCAATACGCCAAGGCTCCGTATCGTGGGAGCGCTATCGCGGGCGCGCCCGCCTTGACTCAACTCAAGCCCTACTCAATAATGTGGTCCGTTGACCGCATGCGCTAGAGAGGACGCGGTACCCGCGACGACGGAGGCATTCATATGGGCACGAAAATGTACGGGCTACGGCTTGGCCGGTTCGGGATGGACATGGAGATGGTACTGCCGGGACACCCCGACCTGCTCCCGACTCCAGGGGAGACACAGAAGAAACTCGTCTGGTACCAGTGCCCCAGCCTCGCCTATGTCATCGAGCACCCCGAGGGGCGCATCCTCTTCGAGACGGGCCTGAGCCCCGGCTGGAGAGACGAGTGGCCCGACGCCTACCACAAGGGGCCGGGCGCACCAGGCTGGTCGGACATCAAGCCCGAGGAGCTACTGGAGCCGTCTCTGAAGGCCGCCGGTCTGGGGCCGGACGACTTCAAGTACGTGATTCTCGGCCACATGCACATCGACCACGCCGGGGGGTTGCGGGTATTCGAGAACGCGGGTGCCGAGATCATCCTGCACGAGGACGAATACCGGGGCGTCATGGGTCTCGAAGAGGACTCGTACTTCATGTGCCGAGCGGACTACGAGTTCCTGCCCAGGAAGAAGCCCACCCTGATCTACGGGACACAGGAGATCCTCAAGGGTGTCAAGCTGATCAGCCTGCCTGGCCACACGTGGGGGACCATGGGCATGATGGTCCACCTGGACCACACCGGTTGGGTCCTCTTCCCCTCCGACGCCCTGATTCACCACAAGGCGTACGGTCCACCGGCGATCCCGAACCTTATAAGCGTCCTCCAGGACAAGTGGGGGGAGTCGGTCGAGAGAGTAAGGCGGATGGCGACCAAGTACGATGCGCTCGTCGCTCCCGGCCACGACGAGACGTGCGTGCAGCACAAGTCAGATGGGACGACCGAGCTGGTCGAGCTAAAGTACTTCCCGGACCAGGTCTACGAGTAAACCCGGCAGATGTCTTCGCCCCAGCACGCTCGACCGGGCCGGGCGAGGTAATGAGCGGGCCAAGGTATTGACAACATCTGTAAAGGCGGGTATGGTACCCCAAGCTTTGGAACCCCCGGGGCTGCGTGGCTTCCGAACGCGTCGGCCCGCGTGCCCCAGCCGATCGCTTTGCGACCCGAAGACCCCCTGAAGAACCAAGGAGGGCGGATATGAGAAGGTGGTATCTGGCGCTTGCATCGGCGCTCGTCCTAGGCTTGACGTTGGCGGCCTGCGGTGGCGGCGGAGACGCTGAAGTCGTCACGGCAGAGAAAGAGGTCGTCGTCGAAAAAGAGGTGGTGCAGGTGGTGGAGGTGGAGAAGGAGATCCTCGTCGAAAAAGAGGTGGTGAGGGAGGTCGAGGTCGAAAAGGAGATCGAGGTGGTGAAAGAGGTGGAGGTGGTGAAGGAGGTTGAGAAGGTTCTTCCCGTCAAGAGCCTCGGCATCGGCACCATGACGATACGCACCGGCTCCGGCGCAAGCTTCGGCGTGCCCTTCGACACCGGCCAGTCGATCGCTGCCAACCGCGTGAACGACGCCGGCGGGATCGTCATCGGCGACGTTCGGTACCTCGTCAAGCACGAGAAGCTCGACTCCAAGTGGGAAGTACCCATAATGCTGTCGATCTCCGAGCAGTTCATCAACAGGCGGAAGTACAAGTTCGTGATCACGGGCGGAAGCCCTATGATCGAAGTGATGGACCCGGTAAGCACACCGGCCCAGGCGATCCACATGTCCACCACGTGGCACCTGGAGCCGTGTGCGAGCGCCTGGACATTCTGCACGATGGCCACCCACTTCGACACCGCGCCGTACTTCTTCGAGACGATCAAGGAGATGGAGCCCCAGGTAAAGACCGTCTTCTACGCCGGGGTGAACTTCACCTACGACATAGGCGCCGCGGGCCTGACCGGGTACATAGCCGAGCAGATGGGCTTCGAGTATGACAAGATATTCATCGAGTGGCCTACCACGGACCTCCTGGGGATCGTCACCGGGATCGTCGCCAAGAACCCGGACATGATTTTGCTCGGCGGCCTTACCGGGGACGGCCCGGGCTTCATCAGGCTCGCTCGAGACCTCGGCTATGAGGGGGTTCTGGGCTCGGTCTACGCCTTCCCCACGATGCCGCAGCTGTTAGACGCCTTCAAGGGTGGCGAAGAGCACCTGATGGAGAACTACTACGCGATCGAGGAGCACTCCTACGACTCCTTCGGCGGGTACGCCGACCCCGACCTGGTGCAGCTCGTCGCGGATTACGACCTCCTCGAGCCCGGCACCCCCCAGGCAGGGATCATCACGGCCTTCTACACGATGGATCTACTACTGAAGGGTATCCAGGAGGCCCAGACGGTGGATGACACCGACAAGATCGCGGCAGTCCTCGAGACGTTAGAGGTCCCCAACATCTTCCTGCCCGGGGATCCCATCATGAGCTTCGGCGGGGCCGGCAAGTCCGACGTGGAGCTGATCAAGAGGCAAGAGCACCTCCTGTGGAACGCCATGGCGATGAACATCTACAAGGATGGCAAGTCGCAGACCCTGAAGATCATCAGCACCATACCCACCGGGCCGATACCCGTCGAGCATGAGCGGGGTAACTAGGGGTAACTAGCGGAACCCGGTTCACTCGCTGGGGGTAGCTGGACGAACACATCCGAGAACATGAATCGGCGAGGGTGCGGCCGCATGCGTCCGCACCCTCGCCGGCGCGGTCCACGAACTGCCCCCGTTGGTTGAACTCAGTGGATTGAGGCCCCCCGCGGCATAACCAAGCACACGTAGACGGGAATCCGGGAGCGGAGCGGAGGAGGCACGGGAAGAGAACACATGGAGACTTTCCTACAAGCATCGATTAACTCGCTCAGCCTGGGGAGCGTCTACGCCCTCATAGCCCTCGGGCTCACCCTGGTCTTCGCCATCCTGCGAATAATCAACTTCGCTCACGGCCAGCTCTTCATGATCGGCGCGTTCGTGGTCCTCTACTTCTACGGCGAGTTCGAGTGGATGGCCTACATCCCGGCGCTGATACTGGCGGGGCTTGTCGTAGGCATAATCGGGATGGGCATCGAGCGGGGCTTCTTCGCGCGGCTGCGAGGCAAGGAGCTGCCCAGCATGGTCCTGGGGCTGGGCCTTTTGCTGCTACTGGAGTCCATGGCGCTGCTGATCTTCGGGGAGAAGGATCAGTACGTGCCTATCCCGTGGGCGGGCGCCTGGGACTGGGGTCTCGTGAGGGTCCAAAAGATCCGGGTGCTCATCTTTATCGTCGCGGTCATCTTCATGTTCGTTCTGTTCATCTTCCTCCAGAAGGTGAAGGCCGGGCGGGCCATGCGAGCCGTCGCCCAGGACACGGACGCGTCTTACCTACAGGGGATCAACGTCGCCTTCATTAACACGCTCGGGTTCGGGGTTGGCGCCCTTATGGCCGCGGTTGGTGGTGGGCTGCTCATAACGGTGACAAAGGCCAATCCGTTCATCGGCCAGACCTACATCATCAAGGCCTTCATCATCGTGATCCTGGGCGGCATGGGGAGCCTGGCCGGTAGTATGATCGGGGCGCTGATGCTGGGGATCATAGACAGCTTCGGCCAGGTCTACTGGGGAGAGGGAGCCCCGTTGATCTCATACGTGGCGGTTATCGTAATCCTGGTGTTCCGACCGAGAGGGTTGATGGGCCATGCGGCTTAGCACGACACACGTCAAATACGCCTTCTACGCGGCGTTGCTTCTGTTCGGCCTCCTAATACCGGCCATCACCACCGACCGGTACTACCTCCACGTCGCCATCATCGCGTACATAGCCTCAATCGCGGCCCTGGGCGTACGCGCCATGCTCAACACGGGCCAGTGGAACTTCGGGCAGGCCGGCCTGCTGGCCATTGGGGCCTTCATATCCGCCATCCTGGTGGACCGGTACGAGATGAACTTCTGGGCGACGGTGTGGATCGCGGCCGTCTGCACGTCCCTGATCGCAATGGTACTAGGCTACCCCATCCTGAGGCTGAAGGGAGCCTACTTCGGCATACTAACCATTACGCTGGTGGTGGCGATTAACCAGATAATCCTTATCGCCCGGGACTGGACGGGCGGCGCCGTCGGGATATACAACCTTGCGCCCATCAACCCGCTGCTGGGCGTCGACTTCGTCGCCTCGAAGGTGCCGGCCTACTACTTTGCACTCGGAATGGTGCTGGCCATGGTGGCGGCGTATGCCATGATAGAGCAGTCGCGAATAGGCAAGCTCTTCGGCGCAATCAGACAGGCCGACACCCTGGCCGAGAGTGTGGGCGTCGACATCGCGCGGTACAAGGTCTTAGCCTTCGTGACCGCGTCGTTCTTCGCGGGCATGGCAGGCGCATACTCGGGCCACTACTTCCGTCTCGCCCATCCTGACACCTATGACATGTGGCCCTCGATATACTACGTCGCGTACGCGATCACAGGCGGCTCGGCCCTCATAGTCGGTCCGATCATAGGCAGCTTTGTGCTGGTCGTCGTGCAGGAGGCCCTTAGGCCGACCTACGAGTGGCAGGCCGCGATCCTGGCCGTCATCTTCATCACCGTGATCCTGTTCCTGCCCGGTGGCATGGTCAGCATCCCTACCGTGCTCCTAAACATCTTCAGAAAGAGGGACGCCTACCTCCGGGCTCTCGTCGAGGTCCCAGACCGGGTCCGCGGCCGGCCTGTAGCCGCGAAAGAAAAGCACCCGGACGAAGGCTAAATGGGCCTGTCCCGTCGCGGTGAGCCACCGCTCTTCAGCGTCCATGGCATCCGCAAGTACGTCCGCAACCTGCTCATCTTCAGCGACGTCTCGTTTGAGGTCCACAAGGACGAGCTCGTCGGCCTCGTCGTACCGCTGGGGGTTACCGCGGACTTCGAGATCGACATCATCGACTCGATGCTTCGACCCGACTTCGGTACCGTGCGGTTTAAGGGCGCAGACGTCACCGGCCTGAAGCTTCATAAGCTGGCGTCCAGGGGACTCGTGCGCACCTTCCAGCAACCTGTCGTCTTCGAGGACATGACCGTCATCGACAGCATGGTGACGGCCCACCACCTACAGTACAAGAAGGGCTGGTGGACGACGATCCTCAGAAACGACCGGGAGACTCGCGAGGCGACGAAATCGGCTATCGAGATCCTGGACTTTATGGAGCTGTTGCCGCTGAAGGACGAGAAGACGAAAGGGCTCCGCTACGAACAGAAACGGACCCTCGGATATGCAATCGCTCTGGCGGCAAGGCCCGAGCTGATGATTCTGGACCAGCCGCCGATCGAGCTGAACATAAGCGGAATAGACCTCATCAAGAAGCTGGCCAGGCAGATGAGAAGCAGGGGCATTACCGTGGTGATGTTGGGGCGCGCCCCCGGGGTGCTGGACGACACCTGCGACCGGATCGCGTCGATGTCTCCCGGCGGTGCCAGCCCGGGGGATGCCTCCGCCTGGGATGACGACTCCGACACGCCGTCCCCACCGGATGGGTCGGGGCCGAAACCGCCTTCTGCCGGCGAGGACCCACGCAGCTACCGTCCCTCCTCCTCGAGTTATCGCCCGCCTTCCGGCTAGGGCTTCCTCCACGCCGGCCGCCGGGCCTCGACGATAGCTCGCATACCCTCCGTTGTATCGGGGTGTGCTTTGTAGTACCTCTGCATGTATGAATCGAGCTGCAGCGCGTCCCGCAGGCCGAGGCTCAGGCTGTGCCACAGGGCCTCGACGCTCGCCTGCACGGCCGTGGGCGAGTTGAGCATAATCGTCTCGGCGATCTCGGTGGCCCTGGGGATGAGCCGGGTGGAGGGCACGACCTCGGTCACGAGGCCGATCTCGTAGGCCCTGCGAGCGTCTATGACCTCGTGGGACCCCATCAGCGCCATGCGAACCACGTGATTGTAAGACATGCGTTTGGCCAGGCCCACTGCGGAGTGGACCATGGCGCCGAACGACACGTGGTTATCGAAGAAGGTCGCATTCTCCGAGCATATGACAATGTCCGCCTCGGCTACCTGCTCCAGGCCGGACGTAGCGCAAACACCGTTGACTGCGGCAATCACGGGCTTGAACACGTCGTGAGCCTTGGGACTCACAGGGGTGTTGGAGCCGTAGCGGAATGGTCGGCCCGGCGGCGAGGCCTCCTCCTCCAGCAGTCTCGCCAGGGCCTCGGTGTCACCGCGGCCCTGGAGGAAGGCGTCGCCCGCGCCAGTCAGGACGACGACCTGCACGTCGCGGTCGTCCCTCACGTCCTGCCATACCTCTACGAGCTCACTCACCATTCCGGGGCTTAGGGCGTTCATGACCTCGGGCCGATTCAGAGTTACGTAGGCTATTCCTCCCCGTTTCTCATAGATGAGCGTGTCAAGCTTCTCGGGGTTCATAAAACCTCCCAGGCGTTGAGATGAGACCTGCGCCATAAGCCCCCCGCGGGCTGTCGCATCGACGGGGGGCTGGACATCACACTACGGTGGGGACAGGGGGATGCTCCGGCTCGACTAGAGGGAGGCGTACAGGGCGTCCGCCAGGGCCGTGAATCGGGCGTCCTGACCGACTGACGCCCCTATCTTGTTGGTGACGTAGGCGAGGCCGAGTTTGGCGTCCGGGTCGGCACAGGTGATGGACCCACCGACGCCGGCGTGGCCGAAGGTGCGGGGGTTGCCGCCCATCGGATACGTCTCGCTGCTCAAGGCGAAGCCTAGACCGAACCTGGACACGGCAACCGTGATGGCGTCCGGCCCGTGTGATTCCTCACGAATGGCTCGATCTATGACGGCAGAGCTTAGCACCCTGACCCCATCCATCTCGCCGCCTCTGGCCAGCGCGCCAAAGATGCGGGCCAGGGCACGAGCGTTCGTGTGTCCGTTGACGGCGGGTATGATGGCGCGCCGCCAGGGGATGGTATTGATAGTCTCGGTCAGTTCCCAGGGTGGATTCATGAAGGACTTCGCCTGCATCCCCTCCGGGTCGGCCAGGATCTCGGCCATAGGGTCTGGCTCGCCTGGAGCCAGAGGCGGCCCCGGGATCATCTCGGCGACGCGTGCGTCGTCCTGCTCCCCGAGGCCCAATATGAAGTCGGCGCCCAGCGGCTCGGCCACCTCCTCTCGCCAGAAGGTGCCGACGCTCTTGCCGCTGACGCGTCTCACGACCTCGCCGACGAGCCAGCCAAAGGTAAGCGTGTGGTAGCCGTGCATCGTCCCGGGCTCCCACCACGGGTCCTGGGCCTCAAGGGCCCGTACCATCCTGCCCCAGTCGTACATCGCCTCTGTAGGCAGCGGCTCTCTGATGCCCGAAAGACCCGAGCGATGGTTCAAGATGGCTTTGACGGGTATGTCAGCCTTTCCCGCCTGGGCAAACTCGGGCCAGTAGCGAGCTACGGGGGCGTCCACGTCCACCTTGCCCTGGTCTACCAGGCGGTGGAGGCATATGGCCGCGATAGGCTTGGTGATCGAGTAGACATTGACGATCGTGTCGCGCTCCCAGGGGCGGCTCCCGGCAGCATCCGCATGGCCACCCCATAGGTCGACGACCAGCTTTCCGTCCAGGTAGGCCGCTACCGAGGCCCCAACCTCACGCTTGGACGCGAAGTTCTCCGCAAACGCCTCGCGTACGGCGCCGAATCGGCTGTCGCACTGTCCCTGCGGTTCCACCGCTGTAGCCATGTTTCCTCCTTGTGCTGGTCGCCCGACCAGACCTACTCGTAGACGTGATGGGGGTGGAACTTAAGCTCCACCAGGTCGGTCGTGCCATCGGCATGCTGCTTTATCGCGGATTCATCGTGGCCCAGGACGAGCATAGCCTCGTGCTTGGTCGCGTACCTTCTGACCTTCTCCACCGACTGCATCCACTTGTCAGGCAAGATGCTGACCATACTCCCAACCGCGGGCGGGCCGTAGGACTCGTGCAGGAACAGGGCATCTGACGTGAATAGAACCGAGCCGGTATGCTCAAGCTGCACCAGCATGCCCATGGTGCCCCACGTGTGGCCCGGCAGGCTGATCAGCTTGACCCCTTTGAGGATCTCCTGGTCGCCGTATACGAGGGTCGGCTTCTTCCTGGGCAGGAACTCGTAGTCCGCCCGGCACATGAAGTTGACGTCCTCCTCCAGGCTCAGCACGCCGTGATACTCATCCTCGTGGACCACGATCTCCGCCCCCGCGTCCTGGAACACCCTCAGTCCGCCGGCGTGGTCCACGTGCAGGTGGCCCGCCACCACGTGGGTGAAGTCGTCGGGGCCCAGGCCGGCCGATTTGAGCCGCTGCTCCAAGAACTCCTCGGGCTTGACGTCCGAGTAGTCGATGCCTCCTTTGTAGGCGTCGGGCCACTCGTTGTTCCAGTTGGGGTTCATGCCCGTATCGAACAGGATGCGCCCCTCGGGATGCTCGATGACGTGCCCCATCGATGGGCATCGATACCAGGTCTTGCTCTTCTCTTTGTCGGGAGGCATCAACGAGAGGCTGGGATGACCGACCAGCAACATCTCCTTGTCCATACCGAAGCCGCCGAGTTGCAGGCAATACGCCTTGATACCCACTGAGCTTACCTCCTGGTCTAAACGATCGCCCCTTAGAGGTTACTGGGCAGTCCATCCGCCGTCGATCACCAGCTCGCTACCGGTAACGTAGGAAGACTCGTCGGAGGCCAGGTACAGCACCCCATACGCTACCTCGTCGGGCAGCCCGTATCGCCCCAACGGGACCCGTGACTCCACAAGCTTCTTCACTGACGGATCGGTCCTGGTGTCCTCGGTCATGGGGGTGACGACAGGTCCTGGGTGAACGGAGTTGACTCTTATGCCGTCCGCCGCATACTGGATGGCTGCCGTCTTGGTGAAGATACGAACCGCTCCCTTGGACGCCTGATACTGCGGACTGCTGTTGTCCACACCGACGATGCCGAGCTGGGAGGATATGTTGATGATGGAGCCGCCACCGGTCTTGCGCATCTCGAGGATCGCCGTCTTGGTTCCAAGAAAAACGCCCTTGGCGTTCACGTCCATGGTGCGGTCCCACTGCTCCTCGGTGGTGCTCTCGACCATGGTGGATTCGCCGACGCCAGCGTTATTCACCACCACGTCCAGCCTGCCGAACCGCTCGACCGTGGCACGGACGGCGTGCTGCCAGTCCGACTCTCTGGTTACGTCGAGCCTGACGAAGAGCGCCTCGCCTCCCGAACCGTTTATATCGGTTTCGACCTGCTTGCCATCGTCCTCAAGCACGTCGCCGACGACGACCCTGGCGCCCTCGGCGGCGAAAAGGCGGGCTTCGGCCGCCCCCATGCCGCGGGCGCCGCCGCTGATCAGCGCTACCTTTCCCGCCAGCCTCATCTCGTCTCTCTCCTGTCGGGTTCGCTCCCTAGAGAACGGCCTGCTGCTCCGCCGGGACGTCGCTTATGAACATGTGGGACGGGTAATGCGTAATCATCAGCTCCGGCCTACTCTCAAGGGCCGCCATCTGTGGAGTGACACCGCACGCCCAGAAGACCGGCACCTCGCCGGGCAGAGGGGACGCGCCCGTAATCCACTCCGACCTTGATAGGTCATCGATGCCGATGGACGACGGATCGCCGATGTGCACCGGCGCGCCGTGGTGGGCGGGGAAGCGGCTGGTCACCTGGACCGCCAGGGCTACCTGGTGGGCGGGGATCGGCCGCATGGAAACGACCAGCGGCCCGTGGAAAGCGCCTGCGGGCACGGTGGGGACATTGGTGACGAAGACGCTGTCGCCGGTGTCTTCGGCTTCCCGCCAACGAGGCCGGATTCCCGCCCTCTCCAGTGGCCCCTCGAACGTGTCGCTGCAGCCAAACAGGAACGCCACCAGGTCATCGCGCCAGTATGCGGTTACGTCTGTGGGCTCCTCCACCAGCTCTCCCTCGACGAAGACGCGGTACCTGGGGAGGTCGCTGCGAACGTCCGCCCCGGCTGCCAGCGTCTTCACTATCGGGTCTCCCCGGTCGAGGACCTCCAGCACCGGGCAGGCCTTTGGATTTCGCTGGCAGAAGAGCAGGAAGTCGAAGGCCAGATCGGCCGGGACCACGACGAGGTTGGCGTTCGTGTACCCGACGCAGATGCCCGTCGTCCTTCCTGTCCACTCGCCGCGCCTGAACAGCATTCGGGCATCGGCCGGTGCCGTCGGCACATCTTTGCGTGTCAGCACCGCTTCAGGCATCCGACCTATCCTCCAGCTCTACCGCGGGGAACCACCGGCTCCAACAGCGAAAAGCCTACGCTCCTACATGCAGGCCGTCAAGCCTATACGCAGGCCCGGCGCTAGGCGAGAGAGCCGCGGGGCGGGGCGAAAACGACCAGTATGCTGAGGTCCTCGGTTATGGCATGGAAGCGGTGCTCGACGTTGGCGCCGACGAACACGGTGGTGCCCGGCTGGACGGGGCTGTCCTTGTCACCGACGCGAATGGCGCCGCGCCCACTGATGATGTAGTAGATCTCGTCCTCCGTGTGAGGCTTCTGGGTGTCTTCCGCGCCGGCCTGCAGCTCGAACAGCAGGACGCTCATGGTGTCGGAGCGGAAGAACTCAACCGAGCGTCGATCTACCTTTTCGAGGTCTTTCTTTACGTCGGCAAGCTCGAATACGTCCATTGGTCCCCCTCCCCACTTCGTAGGGGCGGTTCGCGAACCGCCCCTACGCCTGTCCTATTTCCGGCGGTTAACAATCCAGCGCGGCTACGTTGCCTGATCTGTAACCGCCCGCCATCCATTAGCCCGAGCGCTTCATCTCGGTCAGCACGTACTTCGAAACTTCGAGGACCCGGTCTATGTCCTCGTCGGTCTGGGCGCCGTTGGTGAAGCCGAGATGGAAGGGTGTTACGAATATGCCATTGGCCACCAGGCCCATGAAGAAGGCCCTCCCCTTCTCCGCATCGCAGCGCTGCACGTCGCGGATGTTTCTGATGGGGTGGCTCCCGAAGAAAACGCCGAATATCGAGCCCCGGCCTACCGCCTGGATCTCCATGTCGAGGTCGGCGGCCATTTCGCGCAGCCCCTTTCTGATACGATCGCCGTAGCCGTCGATGCGCTCGAAGAAGCCCGGCTCCTCCAGCTCCCTTATCATAGCGAGGCCGGCGGTCGCGGAGATGGGGTTGCCCGAGAAGGTGCCGGACTGGTACATCTTCTGCCGCTCGTGGGGCTCACTGGCGGGGGTCACCACCTCCTCCATTATGTCGGTGCGCCCGCCGAAGGCACCAGTGGGGAAGCCGCCGCCTATTACCTTACCCATCGCCCTCAGGTCGGGCATCACGCCGCTGAGGGACACGGCGCCGCTCAGCCCGAGCCTGTATCCAGTCACCACCTCGTCGAAGATAAGCAGGATGCCTTCCTCCTCCGTAACCCTCCTTATAGCCTCCAGGAACGAGGGTTCCGCCTCCACGCCTCCGAGCCAGACGCCACCTATCGGCTCCAGTATTACTGCGGCCATCTCGCGGGCGTTCTGCTTGATCAGTGTTACCGCGGCCTCCGCGTCGTTGAAGGGGAGGACGACGGTATCCTGAAGCTGGCTCTTCGGAATGCCCGCGCCCTGGGCCACGGCCTCGGGGCTGTCCTCGGGGCCCTCGATCTGGCTGCCGGCAATCAGGGCGCTGTCGCTCTGGCCATGGAAGTGCCCCTCGAACTTACCGATCTTGTCCCGGCCGGTGTAGGCGCGGGCCGCCCTCAGGGACATGCTCACGGCCTCTGAGCCCGTGTTCACGAACCGGACCATCTCCATGCCCGGGAGGTGCTCGCAAATCTTGCCGGCGAGCTCGATGACCTTCTCGTTGGTCGCTGCGGTTGCGGTTCCGTGGTCAAGCTGCTGGCGCACTGCGTCCATAACGGCGGGAGGAGAGTGACCAAGCACGTGAGGGCCGCCGCTGAGGTGGATGTCCAAGTACTGGTTGTCGTCGACGTCGATGATGTAGGCCCCGCTGGCCTTCTTCATGTAGATGGGGTGCGGACTTCTGAAGCCGGCGTTCGCCGCGACGCCGCCGGGTAGAACGCGACGCGCCTTCTCATAGGTCTCCTTCGACCTCTTCGTGCGCTCTATGTATTGTCGTTCGAAAATCTCGTAAGCCGTTGTCATAGCCAAGTCCTTTGCATTCTGCACGATCCGCTCATTGTCACCCGCAACCAGCCATGTCGACAGGTGTTTGCGGGCGGGGTGCGCAACCTATCCCTTGCGGACGTACTTGTCGACGCTCTTGTCGCCCGTGAGCGCAATGTAGATGTCGCCGCAGGAGTCCACCCAGATACCGTGGGCGGAACGCGATTCCCACCGGGCCACCACACCACCCTCCCCATCCAGCACGCTGACCCGCGGCGGCGAGCCGTCGACCTCGAGCTCGCTGACGTAGAAGACACCGTCACGGTCTACGGAGATGTCGGTGGGCCGGTGCACGTCGGTCCACATCGTGATGTACCCGCCGTCGGCGGTAAACACCTGGATCCGACTGTTCTCCCGGTCGCAGACGTAGACCCGGCCGTCCTTTCCCACCAGCAGGCTGTGAGGCAGATGGAACTGGTTGGGCTCCGTTTTGCCGGGCTCACCCCAGGACGAGATCAGCCGGCCGTCGCTGGAAAACCGGTGCACCCGGCTATTGCGGTAACCGTCGGCAACATACAGGTCGCCTGAGGGCGAGGGCACCAGCTCGGCCGGGTAGTTGAAAGGCCCGGCGGCGCGAGGAACCAGGTCGCCGGGCTTCTCGCACCCGGTGTCGGAGTGGACGCCCCGCTTACCCAGCACCTGGAGGGGCTTGCCCTCCAGGGTAAAGGCGGCGGCAACCGAGTCCTCGCGGTCTGTGAGGTAGGCTACGTCGCTCTCGATGTAGAGGCCGTGAGGATCGGAGATTACTCCCTGGCCCCACGAGCTAAGGTAGCGGCCATCGCGGTCGAAGACCAGCACGGGGGGCTCCGTGCGGTGGAACACGTACACCCTGTCCTGCGAGTCCGTGGCGACGGCGCTGACGACGCCAAAGGATTCTCCCGCCGGCAGCTTGGCCCAATCCGTGGTGAGTTCGTATGTGTACTTGCCAGTCCCGACGCTAGCCATGACTTCTACCTCCTCCGCGGTGGGTCCCGGTGATAGTAACACAACGACGGGCCCGCCCCACCCGCCTCAGGTGGGCCGCGGAGCCGCCCGCGACGGGGGCAGAAGGGCCAGCACGACAGCCACCAGGGCCAGGCCAGCGCCCAGCAGGAAGGCGATGAAATATCTGTCGGTGGCGTCGAATATGTAGCCGGCGATGAGAGGGCCGATCATGCCTCCGATGCCTCCGCCCAGGAGGATGGCGCCATAGATGCCGCCGAGGTGTCGCGTGCCGAAGACGCGAGCCGCGATTGCTGCGAACAGAGGTGTCCAGCCACCGTAGCCGAGGCCGAATACGACCGCGAATACGTACAGCATCCACAGCTCGGCCGAGAAGGCCAGCCACAGGAGGGCTGCCGCTATCAGGCATAGCGCGATAATGAACACACGGTGCTGGCCGATCCGGTCGCCGAGCGCCCCGCCTGTCAGCGTCCCGACGGCGGCCAGGGCCCCTAACACCGTCAGGAGTGTCACCGCCGTCGACGGGGCCACCCCGATGTCCTCGGCCCGCGGCACCAGGTGCACCACGGCCATGAAGCACGCCAGGAAGGCGAGTCCCATCATGGCGAAGAGCATCCAGAAGACCGGCGTACGCAAGGCCTGGGACAGGGAGATAGAGGCGTCGGGTACTGTGTCGTCGGGTGCTGCGTCGTCGGCTGAAGACGCGGGCGCCGCGTCAGCTCGCGACCGAGGCTCCTTGAGCAAAAGCACGCACGCCAGGAACACCCCCCAGATGATGAAGCTAAGGCCGTGGAACCCAAGCTTCCATCCGCCGATCGAGGTGAAGTACTGGGCCAGGATGGGCATGACCGCGGTGCCGGCGTGAATCCCCGAGAGGCCCAGGCCGAGGGCCAGACCCCGGTGCCGGTCGAACCAGCGCGACGTGATCGCCGCCATGGGCCCGGCCGTCGCTCCCAGCCCCGCGCCGGCTATGAAGCCGTAGGCCAGGTAGAACTGCCACAGGGTCCCGGAGGACCCACTGAGGAAGAAGCCCAGCCCCATCAAGGCCCCGCCGATGACGATGACGCCCCTGACACTCCAGCGGTCGGACAGCCAGCCCCAGAAGGCTCCCAGGATGAGGCTGAACAGGACGTTTATGGACGAGGCGCCGGAGATGGCGCCCCGGGACCAGCCCATGTCGTCGCTCAGAGGATTGACGAAGGCGCCGAAGGAGCCCCATGAGCCCCATGCGGACGCCATCACCAGGAAGTAGGTCCCGGTGATTACCCAGCCGTAGTTGAGTCCATTGCTTTGCCCTGATGGCCGTGTCATTGCTTGTCGACGCCTCGGAGAGCCTACACCCTTTCGCCCGCCGCGACCAGGGGTCGGTTATAATAAGCGCCAGTCGATACTAGACGGAGGAGGTCCCGCGATGGCTATCCGAACCCGAGTAGGCGTAATGGTGCCCTCGACGAACACCACGTGCGAGGGCGATTTCCAGCTGGCGGCGCCGGACGACATGACGATCCATGGACACCGCCTGTGGATCACCAACGAGGACAGGGGGGTGGAGGGCATCGCCGAGATGAACGACGACATCGAGGCGGCCGCGCGCTACCTGTCCACGGCCAAGGTCGACGCCATCGCCTATGGCTGCACCACCGGCAGCTTCTTTAAGGGGCCGGGCTGGGACGCGGAGATGGTCCAGCTCATCGAGCGCACGGCGGGCGTGCCCGGAGTGGCCACCAGCCCGTCAGTGCTCGAGGCGCTGGAGTTCTTCGGCGCCAAGAGGATCTCTGTGGCGACGCCGTATCCCGACTGGGACAACAAGCTGCTTCTGGGCTACCTGGAGGCACAGGGGCTAGAGGTACTGAACCTGGAGGCCGAGCCCTGGGCGTCGAAAGCCGGCAACCAGGGCATCAACGACCAGGACCCGGCAGTGATCGCGGAGTTCGCATCGAAGGCCTGCCACCCGGACGCCGACGCCCTGTTCTGCTCCTGCACCGCCTGGCGGTCGATGGAGGCCGCAGAGGAGCTGGAGCGACGCACCGGCAAGCCCGTCGTAACCTCGAACCAGGCGACGGTGTGGGCCACCTTCCGCAAGGTCGGCGTCGACAAGCCGATCAAAGGGTTCGGCAAGCTGCTGGAGAGTTTGGCCCCGGTCGCGGCGTAGGCAGCGCAAGCCTCCACCCGGCTCCCGGAACCGCAGGAACCCCGGTCTGAAGTCCGGGGTTCCTGCGATGCGTATGCTTGAGCGGCGGCCGGTTCCTAAGGAACCACTCTACCAGCCGACCCCGCCCTAGATTAGCCCATCCCTGGTCCGAGGCGAGGGCGATTCGTTTACTCAGGTTCTCCGTGCTCCAGAAGCCGCTCGTGCTCGAACAAAAGGAACGATAGATAGCTGCGGATGAGATTACAGTAAAGCCGGGCCTCGTTCAGTGTGATGGCTGTGCCTTTGTTGAGGTCGAGTCCATGTCTCACGCCTCCCCCAGTAGGCGATGACAAGTATCCATAAAAGTTTTCCATCCAATCTAGGATTCGGTCAAGGGAACTTCCAGGTCTCAACTGACGGAGTTCGCGCACTATCTTGTTGAAGTACTTGCCCTCAACTGTGCCCGTACCGGTGTCAAGACCCCGAAAGCCTGTTGCAACCGTCTCAAGTAGCCAAAGAAGTTCTTGAACAGCCTCCCTTTCTCGACCTTCAGAGAGGAGTTGCTCTGAACGCTTCAACGATGACTGAAAGACTTCTAAGGCTCGCTCGGCCAGAGTTGGCGGGCGCTCTGGCACATGGACAAGAGGTGCTTTGTCTTCACGAAGCACCAGATTCGGAGGTCTGATCTCGTAGCCGATGCCATGTTTGATCAAGACCTTGTTGATCATAGCGGCATCAGGTGCGAAGTAGTCGGGACCCGCCCGATCAAACGCTTCACATGCGCCGAAGAACGCCTCTATGAAAAGGGGCGCGTTTTGCGCGGCCTGAGACACGAACTCTAAGAGGTCGGTTTCGGCCCAACTCTCACTAGAGCTCCATACGTGTGTGGAGCCGACCGCGGTACAAAAATAGCCCTTGAAATGCTCAAGGGTCTCTTGGCGATCGCCCTGTGTGGCTACTTTCGCGATTAGGTCGTTGAATTCTCCGAGGGCGGCACTCGGAATGGATTGGTTGGCAAATTGCCCATCTGGCGGCGCAGAAAATCTCCAGGCCCCGTTGAACTTGAGAACCAAGGTTCGAGCACCCGCGATTCTAATGTACTAGCCGGAGGACGGGCCATGGGGGATGACCGTTCACCGGTCTTCTGACTACGATCTCACCAATCGAAGGTCGCTAACACTTGCCCGAGGTGCCGAGGCAATGGAACGGGTGGCGTCCACCCTTTCGTCTTCTCAAACCGTCTCTTCACTTCCCTCGGGGTCTCTGGCAATACGTACCTGAGGTCGATCTCTAACCAGAAGCCGTCATAGCCAAATCTCATGAGCCCCTTCCTTCGATGCTCCTCTAATGATTCTGCTGTCCGGCGTTCGATGCGTTAAGCAGCGCGACTACTAACGAAGCGGCACCAACTACTGCCGCGCCATCACGCAGCGTCTCCCAGGGTGTAGGAGGAGGTCGGTAGCTTGGCAGCCAATCGAAGCCCCAGTTGCTACAGCGTGCGCACCGCCGTTGGCCAATGTCATAAAGTCTGAGGTGAGTTTGGCAGGCTTTACAGACGGCCACAAAGGCCGACAGATAGTTGCGAAGCTGGTCGATTTGGTGAGCCTGAATGGACGCCTGCTGCTCCAATGTCTGGGCGTGTTTCTGGGCCGTCAACGCAAGGGATGCCCTCGTCTTGTAGACCTCTAACTGACCCTCCAAGGCTTTTTTCTCTCCTTCGCTAGAAGCAAGCCTGGCTCCCAATTCAGAAAGCCGTTCCCTTATGGACACCAGTTCAGTTTCAAGTGCCTCGGATAGACCCTGAGAAGATAGCTGTGCTAGTCCACGTCGAACGAGCTCCTTGATGGTAGACGATAGACTTTGACCGGTGACTTCCGAGTGGGCTTTTACATTCTCATGTAGCTCCTGGTCAAGTCGGGCGTAAACGGCTTTACTCGCCATACAATATCTCCTATCGAGATTGTATGCATATACTAGCGCTTTATATAGCATAAAGTCAAGGATAAGTATCCAAATTGTCTCCACCCTCCTTCAGCATGACGCTTTAACGAGGGTCTGAGCCGTCCGATTTCCGTCCAGCGCATCGGAGCTAAACCTGGGACTGGGGGGAACAGTGAGGATCACTGCTGCCAGCAAATGTGGAGCCGAAAGACGTCGGGACTAGTCACGCACAAAATTACAGGAGGCTGCATACAAGGGGAAACGGAGAAAGCTGGCGACCCTGACCGCGGTCGCACGGCGCTCGACCTGACGGCGCTAGGCGTCGGCGACGGTGACGACCTCGGGCTCGAGCTTGAGCGGGCCACGCTCGCTGGCCATGCGCTCCCGTAGCTCCGCGGAGGCACGCTCGTCGACGACGAGCGTGCCGGCGTCGATGATGACGCCGTACTCGCTTTTCGCTCGCCCGGCGGTGACCTTCTCCTGGAGCACGTCCTCGCGAACCGCCTCGGGGTCCCGCTCCAGCGGGTCTCCGTGGCCGCCGGCGCCCGCCAGGATGCAGCGGTACACGTCCCCCTTCTGAAACGGGGTCGTGAATTTGGACGGCATGACCCGGTGCTCTGTGTCGGGATTGAGGATGCTGTAGGTGCGACTGCCCGGCTTGCCCCCGTTCATGCTCCACGGGAGGAACTTGGTGCGGTCGGAACGTATCTGAAGCGTCGCCTCGTCGGCCGTAAGCTCGATGTCGCGCACTATGCCCAGCCCACCGCGATACCTGCCTGCGCCCTCCGTGTCGGGGACGTACCCGTAGCGTCTCACGAGCAGCGGCTGGTCGGCCTCAACGCTCTCGATGGGCGTGTTGGCCATGTTCTGGATGGGAGCGGACGCCCCGTCGGCGCCGTCCATGAACGGCCCGCCGCCCCTCGGACCGTCGTTGTTGAACTCGAGGTAGACGAAGGCCTTTCCACCGGGGTAGTAGCCCCCGACGCTGATTCCGATCTCGCCACCGCCCCAGGCCGCCGGTACAACGTCCGGCAGGGCCTTGGCCATGGCGCCGAAGACAGCGTGGCAGATGCGGAATCCGCCGAGGCCACGGGCGGCCACGGCCGCCGGGTGCTGCGGGTTGACGAAGCAACCGGGCGGCGCCACGACGTGGATGGGACGGAAGAAGCCTGCGTTCGCGGTGATGGTCGGGTTGGTCAAACACTTGAACACCGCATACACGGCCGACTTGGTGAAGGCGAAGTTGGGGTTGATGGACCCCTTCGCCTGGGGCGAGGTGCCGGTGAAGTCCACCAGCATCTCCTCGCCCTCTATGGTCACCTTCACCTTTATGGCAATGGGGTCGGTCGTGATGCCATCCTCGTCGATGTAGTCGGTGAACTCCCAGGAGCCGTTGGGCAGGTCCCGGATCTCGGCCCTTGTCACGCGCTCCGTGTAGTCGAGAATGTCGGTCATGTAGAACTCGAGCTCTTCCGGGCCATAGTCCTCGACCAGCCGCAGAAAGTCCCGCTCACCCTGCTTAAGGGCGGCGATCTGGGACAGCACGTCGCCCAGGACCAGGTCCGGCACCCTCACGTTTTTTTCCAGAATGCGCCACACCGCCTTGTTCAGGACGCCCTGGTCGAACAGCTTGATGGGCGGGATCCGCAGCCCCTCCTGGTAGATCTCGGTGTTATCGCAAGCGTTGCCCCCAGCGACCCTGCCACCGATGTCGGTGTGGTGGGCGATGACGCAGGTCCAGCCCATCAGGGCCTCGTTGTAGAAGACGGGCTTGAAGAGGAAGATGTCGGGCAGGTGGCTGGCCCCTTCGTAGGGGTCGTTGTTGGCGAAGATGTCCTCGGGGTTTATGTCGCCCGCAAAGTGCTCTCGCACGGCTTCCAGGGCGGGCTGCATGGCGCCCATGTGGAAGGGCAGAGTCAGGCCCTGGGCCACCTGGTCCCCTTCGGCATTGAAGATGGCGGTGGAGAAGTCCATGCCGGCCTTTACCACAAGCGACCGGGCGCTGCGCACGACGGTTACCGCCATCGTGTCGGCGGCGCTGCTCAGGTAATTCTTTATGACCTCGCGGGTGACGGGGTCCAGCCCCTGGCGCTCACTCATTATGTACCTCGTGGAGTTTTCTGTTCATCCGACCCGCCCGCCCGGAGGGATTTTCGGGGACCTCCCTGCGACTCGGCTCAGGACGGGCCCGAACCCCAGGCGTCCCGACCAGTCGGGACTGCGTCCCCATATTTTGCGGGAACTAGGGACTACTCAATCCGCTCCAGCACGATGTTCTTCATCGGGTCCAGCGATGCCCGCCAGCGCGGCGGCACCGCTGTCGTGGAGTCGTACTCCTCCACTATCATGGGCCCTTCTTGGGTGCCGGTCGCCAGGTCGGTCCGGCCTAAGACGGGGGTCTCGAGCCACCGGTCCGTGGGCCCGAAGTAGACCTGGCGTTGCTGCGACCCGGCGCCGCTAGTGTCCGCGTGCAGCTCCATCTTGTCCGGAACGCGTGATTCGGTCGAGATACCCCTGGCGATGACGCGGAGGCCGACGATCTGGCAGGGAGCGTCTGTCCGGTAGCCGTAGGTCTTCTCGTGCTCTTCCTGGAAAGTCTCCAGCAGGTCATCGACGCCTCCGGGGCTGAAGACATTCCTGGGCACAGCCACGGTGAGCTCGGACATCTGGCCTATGTACTTCATGTCGGCCTGGCAGACCATCTGCTGATGAGAGTCGTCGAAGCCCTCGGCGTCGAGCAGGGCTCGACCCGCCTTGAGCAGCCGCTCCAGAATGGCGCTGGCCTCCGGGAGATCCAGGTCGGAGAGGAATTTCAGGTAGGTCTGGACGAAATGATGCTCCACGTCCGCGAAGAGTAGCCCGAAGGCGCTGAAGACGCCTGGGGAAGGGGGAACTATGATCTTCGAGATCCCCAGCATGTCCGCCAGACCGGCCGCGTGGATGGGCCCGCCGCCGCCGAAGGCCATCATGGCGAATCGGCGCGGGTCGCGTCCACGCTCACTGGACACGGCGCGCAGGGCCCGGCCCATGCTGGAGTTGACCAGCAGGTGCACCCCGTGGGCCGCCTCTATGTCCGACAGGCCCAGCGGCTTGCCGACCTTGTCGACTAGCGCGCGCGCCGCCTTCTCGGCGTTGATCGGAAAGGCTCCGCCCAGCAGGTGATGAGGATTCAGATATCCCAGCATCACGTTGGCGTCGGTAACCGTCGGTTCCTCGCCCCCCTTGTCGTAGCACACGGGACCCGGAACGGCGCCGGCGCTCTGCGGCCCGGACTGGAGCGAGCCGCCCTTGTCGACCCAGGCTATGCTGCCCCCGCCGGCGCTCACCTCGGCGAGGTCGATTGCCGGCACCCTCAGGATGTAGCCTGAGCCCTTCAGTAGCCTGTGGCCCACGCTCATCCCGCCCCCGACCTCGTACTCCGGGGCGATCAGCATCTCGCCGTCCTCGATGATCGACGCCTTCGCGGTCGTGCCCCCCATATCGAACGTCATGACGTTGTCGACGCCCAGGCGCTTGCCGAGATGGTACGCGCCGACCACCCCGGCGGCGGGCCCCGATTCGATGCAGTACATGGGCTTTTCGGCGGCGAGCTCGACGGGCGCAAGACCGCCGTTCGACTGCATGATGGTCAAGGGCACGCCGATGCCCATCTTGTGGATCTCTCCATTGAGGTGGGTCAGGTACTTTGCCACCACCGGCCTCACGTAGGCGTTAATCACGGTGGTGCTGGTCCGCTCGTACTCCCGCATCTCGGGGAGGAGCTCACTGGAGATAGAGAGCTGGATGTCCGGGTCCCTGGACCTTATGGCGGCGGCGATGATCTCCTCATGCTCCGGGTGGGCGTAGGAGTGGAGCAGCGAGATCGCTACCGATCTGACGCCAGCCCCGACTACCCGGTCGGCTACCCGCTCTACGCTGGCCGTATCGATGGGCTCGAGGATCTCGCCCCGGAAGGTGACGCGCTCCTTGACCTCGTAACGCAGCCGGCGCTCCACGAGCGGGGGCGGCTTGAGGTAGTACAGGTCGTACAGACGGGGAGTGCGGATGCGGGACAGCTCCAGGACGTCGCGGAATCCCTCGGTGGTTATGAGGGCGGTCCGTTCGCCCTTGCCCTCGAGAATGGCGTTGGTAGCCACGGTGAAACCGTGGCTGACCTCGGTAATGTCCTCGGGCCGTATGCCGAGGTCGCGAATGCCCTCGGCCAACCCCTCCAACACGGCCCGGCTGTAGTCATCGGGCGTGCTGGACAGCTTCCGGACCAGCACTGTCCCGTCGTCGCCCAGGAAAGCGACGTCCGTGAACGTGCCGCCTATGTCAACGCCGGCTCTGAATGCTCGGGCCATCTGGCTACTTCTTCTGTGCCCAGATGGCCTCCATCACGGCGGTTGGGTTCATCGGGAGCCGGTCCATGTGCACGCCGACGGCGTCGTGGATGGCGTTCGCGATGGCAGCGGGGGGAGGGATAATCGACGCCTCGCCAACTCCGCGCACGCCAAAGGGATGGCCCGGATTCGCCACCTCGACTATGACCGTGTCGATCATGGGCAGATCCAGGCTGGTAGGCATGCGGTAGTCGAGCAGCGTGGAGTTCATCATGTGGCCTTTCTGGCTCATGTAGTACTCCTCGTTGAGTCCCCAGCCTATGCCCTGGACGCTGCCTCCCTGCATCTGGCCCTCGACGTAGCTGGGGTGAACGGCCTTACCGGCGTCCTGGAAGACCGTGAATCGTAGGATTTCCACCTTGCCCGTCTCGGGATCGACCTCAACGTCGACGATGTTACCCGCGAAGGCGCCACCGACGCCTCCCGGCTTGACGGTGGCGCGGCCCATGATGGGGCCGCCCGTTGCGGCCAGCTCGCCGGCAAGCTCCTTGAAGCTCATCTTGAGCTCGGTGTCGGTCTTTGACTGGAAGACTCCGTTCTTGGCCTCGACCGACTCGGGGTCGATATCCCATATCTGAGCCGCGCGAGCTATCATCTGGCGCATCACGTCCTGGGCGGCCTCGTAGGCAGCGTACCCGGTGGAAAAGGCCACGCGGCTCCCGCCGGTGAGGGACGTGTATCCGATGGAGTCGGTATCCACCACCTTCGGGAAGACCTCCTCCGCCCGCAGTCCTAGCACCTCCGCCGCCTGCATGGCGACCGAGGTCCGAGTCCCGCCGATGTCCGGTGAGCCCTCCACAAGGTTTACGGTCCCATCGCCATTCACGCTTATGGTGCAGCTGGATGTAAACCCGACGTTGAACCAGAAGGCGATTGCGACGCCCCTTCCTCGGTTCGGACCCTCCAGCGGGGCCGTGTAGTGGGGGTGATTCTGCATCGCCTCGACGAGCTCGATGCAGCCGACGCGCTGGAAAACCGGGCCGTCAGCCCGCCTCGTGCCTTCCTTCGCCGCGTTGTTTAGCCTGAACTCTAGCGGGTCGGCGCCCAGCTCCCGCACTATCTCGTCGATTATGCTCTCGGCGGCGAAGCCGCCGTTGGTGGCGCCGGGGGCCCGGTAGGCCTTCGTCTTGGGCTTGTTCACGACCACGTCGTAGCCGTCGATCAGCACGTTGGGGATATCGTAGGCGCTGAAGATGCACATGGCGCCCGTATTCACGAAGGAGCCAGGGAAAGCCCCGGCCTCGTAGGCCATATAGGCTTGGGCCGCGGTGATCTTGCCGTCTCGCGTCGCTCCTATCTTCGCCTTGATATAAGAGCCGGGCGTGGGGCCGGTACCTTCGAAAACCTCGTCGCGGCCCATCACCATCTTCACGGGGCGGCCCGTTTTCTTCGACATCAGCGCCGCCAAGGGCTCGAGGTAGACGGGGATCTTGCCGCCGAAGCCGCCACCGATCTCCATCGGCGTCACCTTGACCTGAGAAACGGGCAGGTCCAGGATCGCGGCCGTCGTATCGCGGACGGTAAACGAGCCCTGGGTGCTGCACCAGATCTCAAGCCGGCCATCGTTGTTCCAGAGGGCCACCGCGTTCTGGGGCTCGATGTAGCCCTGGTGGACCGTCGAGGTCCTGAACTCCCTCTCGATCACCACATCGGCCTCGGCGAAACCCTTCTCGACGTCGCCCTTCTCATGCCGAATCTGCTCTGCGAGGTTGCTCAGGTCGCCGGTGGAACCATCGGGCCGTTTCGTCTTGAGGTCGTCCAGCAGGAGCGGCGCACCCGCTTTCATGCCCTCCGGTGCGGTCAGGACCGCGGGGAGCTCCTCGTACTGGACCTCGATGAGCGATAGGGCTTCCTCGGCCTCGTGTGGGCTTAAAGCCGCTATCGCCGCGACCGCATGGCCCTTGTACAGGACCTTGTCCCGCGCCAGGATGTTGGTCCGCAGGTAGTGGAGGTTGTCCGAGCCCTCGCCGAGGTCAACCATGATGCCCGGCTCGGCCGGCGCAAGGTCCTTGCCGGTCACGATGGCTCGGACCCCCGGATGAGCCTCAGCTTTGCTGGTGTCGATCGACTTGATTCGGGCATGGGCATGGGGACTGCGCAGAACCTTGCCGTGTAACAGACCGGCGGTACTGAAGTCGGCTCCGTAGAGCGCCCTTCCCGTTACCTTGTCGGCGCCGTCGTGGCGGACAGGTCGCGTTCCGACCACGTCGAACGTCTCATTGGCCAGGACCATGTTGTGCTCGTACTTCTTAGTTGTTGCCATTTGACACGAAACCTCCCGGAAGGGTCTGGCTATTTCCTAAAAGGGCCAGGCGTTTAGGATACGACCGTGGCGGCCTTCTTTCAACCCCGGACCTGGACCGACGCACCGCATCGGAGCCACGCCATTACCGGCGACGGCGTACGGCACCGGGCCGGTCGCCCGGAGAGTCCTTTGCGCACCAGTTATCAAGGGGCCGGACAGGGGCTTGTCGCGTTTCCGTGAGAGTCTGGAGCGGGCGATGGGTATCGAACCCACGACCTTCGCCTTGGCAAGGCGACGCTCTACCGCTGAGCTACGCCCGCTCGTGGCCTTACCATCAAGGTGCCGAGGGTCAGAATCGAACTGACGACACCAGCATTTTCAGTGCTGTGCTCTACCGACTGAGCTACCTCGGCTTGGCAGTCTAATGTTAGTCCCGAGGTATGGGGGTGTCAAGCTGAACGCACCCCCTGGCAAGGGCCGCACAAGCGTGGAGCGAGGCTCGCCCGCGCCGACCGACGCCTCCCGAAACCGGCCGGCGTCGTGCCCAGGGTTATGGTGCTTACGACGCAGGCAATGGTGTAAAATAGCCGATGTGGTCTCGGTGGGAAGGAAAGCCGCGCCCGGGGTGAACAATTGGCAGATTACGACCTGGTAGTACTTGGAGCCGGTCCCGGGGGATACGTAGCAGCGATCCGCGCCGGCCAGCTCGGTATGAAGACGGCGATCGTGGAGAGGGACGAGGTCGGCGGCGTCTGCCTGAACTGGGGCTGCATACCAAGCAAGGCGCTGCTCCGAAACGCGGAGGTCCTCGATCTGGTCCGGCACGCGGACGAGTTCGGCATCAGCTTCGATAACCTCCAGTACGATTTCGGCCTGGCCATAGACCGCAGCCGCGAGGTAGTGACTCAGCTCACGCGGGGTGTCAGCTACCTCCTCAAGAAGAACAAGGTCGAGCAAATAAAGGGCTCCGGTGTATTGAGGGACGCGGCCACCGTCCAGGTGGAGGACTCCGGCCAAACGCTCTCGACCAAGAACGTCATCATCGCAACCGGCGCGCGGCAGCGAGACATACCGAGCATGCCGGTCGACGGCGAAACGGTAATCACCAGCCGCGAGGCTCTCGAGCTGCGAGAGGTGCCCCCGAGGGTCGTGATTGTCGGGGGCGGAGCCACCGGCGCCGAGTTCGCCCACGTGTACCGCACCTACGGCGCCGAGGTCACCATCGTCGAGTTACTGCCTCGGCTCATTCCGTTGGAAGACGAGGCCATGAGCAAGCAGCTTGAGCGCGCTTTCGGCAAACAGGGTATAGCGACCCAGACCGGCGCGACGGTTGAGGGCATCTCGGTCAGCGAGGGAAAAGCTGTCGTGTCCCTCTCTGGCGGCGACGGAGCGTCAACGATCGAGTGCGATAAGGTGCTGGTGGCCGTCGGCGTGCAGGGCAATATCGAGCACATCGGCCTGGAGGCCGTCGGGGTGCAGACCGAACGGGGCTTCGTCGAGATAGACGACCGCATGCAGACCAACGTCCCAGGCGTATACGCCGTCGGCGACGTCACCGGTAAGCTTCTCCTGGCGCACGTGGCATCGGCCCAGGGTGTGACCGCCGTGGAGGTCATGGCCGGCACGGAGCCGCCTGCTTTGGACTACACCCTCATGCCCCGGGCCATCTACTGTAAGCCCCAGGTTGCCAGCTTCGGTATCACCGAGGCCCAGGCTCGAGAGCAGGGCTACTCTATCAAGGTCGGCGAGTTCCCGTTCTCGGCCAGCGGCAAGGCGCTGGCGCTCCGAGAGGCGGACGGTCTCGTGAAGCTAGTAATAGACTCCGAGATAGGTGAGGTGCTTGGGGCTCACATGATCGGCGCAGAGGTCACCGAGCTACTGGGCGAGCTGGCGATGACCCGGCTGCTGGAGGGCACTAGCCACGAGCTTGGATGGCTGGTCCATCCCCACCCCACCATATCCGAAGTCGTCAAAGAAGCGGCTCTGGCAGCGGAGGGCCAGGCTATACACGTCTAGCGGGACCGCCGTACCTCAGTAGTTCACCCAGCCACTAGCGTCCCGAGTCAGAAGTTCATTGAAAAAAACGAGAGCGCCTTCGACAGGCTCAGGCCGAACGGAACGAACCGTTTTCCCATTAGTGGGGAGCCCTTCGCATGGCGCAGAACCCCGCACGCCTGCGGGCCAGACGGCCCGGCAGGACTGAGGAAAACGATGAAGGTAGCCCCCAAGGTGACGAAGGCACAGGCAGCCGAGCTCTATAGGCAGATGCTGACAATCCGTCTGTTCGAGGATGCCAGCAGCCGACTTTACATGCAGGGAAAGATTAGGGGCTTCCTGCACCTGTATATCGGCGAAGAGGCCATCGCAGTCGGCTCTATTTCGGCTCTCGAACAGGACGACTACGTCATAAGTCATTACCGGGACCACGGCCACGCGCTGGCGAAGGGGATGGACCCTCGTGTGATCATGGCTGAGCTTTGCGGCAAGGCCACGGGCAGCAGCGGGGGCAAGGGTGGGTCGATGCATCTTTTCGACGCATCCAGGCGCTTCATGGGGGGGTACGCCATCGTCGGGGGGCAGCTTCCCATCGCTGTGGGGCTGGCGCTGGCCGTAAAGCTAAAGGGCGAGAGCAACGTGGTACTCTGCTTCTTCGGGGACGGCGCGGTCAACCAGGGCGAGTTTCACGAGTCGTTGAACCTGGCCGCGCTGTGGGACCTGCCAGTGCTCTTCTTCCTGGAAAACAACCTCTACGGAATGGGGTCTCACGCCGACTTGACCCATGCCAGCGGCAGGGACATCTACGTAGCCGCCGACGCATACAAGATCCCTTCGGCCCAGCTCGACGGGATGGACCTCGTCGCGGTACGCGAGGCCACCACCGAGGCGCTGAAGCGGGTCCGCTCCGGCGGTGGGCCAGTTTTCTTGGAGGCCATGACCTACCGGTTCCGTGGCCACTCGATGGCCGACCCAGCCGCCTACCGAGACCAGTCCGAGGTCGACGAGTGGAAGAAGAGGGACCCCATCCAGATCTTCAAGACCCTTTCTCTGGAAGAGGAGCTTATAGCCTCTGAGGAGATCAGCGCCATAGACGGCGAGGTAGAGGCCACCATAGGCGAGGCCGTGCGCTTCGCAGAGGAAAGCCCGGTGCCGGACTTAGACGCCCGCTTCGACAACGTATACGCCTGAGGTCGAGCCCGCTCTTGGCAAAGATCATCATAAGAGAGGCTATTGCCCAGGGCCTGCGCGAGGCCCTGAACGGCGACGATCGCGTGTTCATGATCGGCGAGGACATCGGTGCCTACGGTGGAGGCTACGCCGTTACCCGCGGCTTCCTCGAGGAGTTTGGACCCGAGCGGATCAGGGACTCGCCGATCGCGGAGTCGGTCATCGTCGGCGCGGCCATCGGGGCCGCGCTGGCCGGACTCAGGCCTATCGTCGAGATCATGACTATTAACTTCGCCCTGCTGGCGATGGACCAGATCGTAAACCACGCCGCCAAGCTCCGGTATATGTCCAACGGGCAGTTCACCGTGCCCATGGTGATCCGCACGGTGACCGGAGGGGGCGGGCAGCTTGGTGCGACCCACTCACAGAGCCTCGAGGGTTGGTTCGCATCCGTGCCTGGCCTCAAAGTCGTCGCGCCGTCGACTGCGTATGATGCCCTTGGACTGCTCCGAACGGCGGTGAAGGATGACAATCCGGTGCTTTACACGGAACACGCCCTGCTGTACACGGAGCGAGGCGAGGTTCCCGAGGAGTGGTACGAGGTGCCTTTCGGCCAGGCGGTGATCCGACGGCCCGGCGCGGACATCACGATCGTGGGATACTCTCGAATGGTCCACGTGGCGATGCAGGCGGCGGAGATGCTCGCTTCGTCCACGGGCAAGCAGGCCGAGGTCATCGACCTGCGCAGCCTGCGCCCGCTAGACTATGAGACGGTCATCGAGTCGGTTCGAAAGACCAACCGCGCGGTCGTGGTCGAGGAGGCCTGGAGGACGGGCGGGTTCTCCGCGGAGCTGGCGAGCGCGATCCAAGAGGAGGCCTTCGACTACCTGGACGGCCCTGTGGCCCGGGTCGGTGGGGAGGACGTGCCCACCCCATACGCCAGGCCCCTCGAGGCCGCAGTGATCCCCAGCGCCGAGCGAGTGCTGGAGGCAATCCGGAAGAACTATGGCATATAGCGCTTCGCCCAAACTGAGTGCGGAGACTTCAGGTAAGAGAGCGCGAGGGGGTGCGATCTGGCTACTGAGCTGCTGATGCCCCAGATGGGGTACGACATGCAAGAGGGGACCGTCGTTCGCTGGCTTAAGGCCGAGGGCTCGGCAGTCGGTCTTGGCGAGCCCATCGCCGAGATCGAGACAGACAAGGCGGTCGTCGAGTTCGAGTCCTACGCTGCGGGCGTGCTACACAGGATACTGGTGTCCGAGGGTACCACTGTCCCAGTCGGCCAGCCTATAGCCATGATCGGCGAGGAAGGCGAGGCAGTGGCCGAGGCAACGACCCCGGCCCCGGCCGCGGCTCCAAAGGCCCCGGTCCCCGAGCCACCTCAGCCGGCGCCAGCCACGCCACTACCGGCAGCCACGGCTCCCATAGAAGATGCGCCTGCCGCGGCGACCGGGGAGATTCGAGCGTCGCCCGTAGCCAGGAAGCTGGCCGACGAGAGGGGCATAGACCTGGCCACAATCAAGGGAACGGGGCCCGGCGGGAGGATCACCAAGGACGACGTGTTGGAGACCGCTCCGGCTTCACCGTTACCATCGGAGCCCGCTCCGGTCGCGGCGCCGGCGCCCATGCCGACACCCATGCCGGCGCCAGCCGCCGACGTGGGCGAGCCGGTGCCTCTCTCGCGCATGCGACAGCAGATCGCAAGGGTCACCGCCAGGAGCAAGCAGGAGAAGCCCCATTTCTACGTGACCTCCGACATCGACATGACACGGGCCATGGAGCTGCGCCGGGAGGTAAATCGCGCGCTGGAGAGCGAAGGCGTTCGCGTCACGGTCAACGACCTGATCATACGGGCCTGCGTCGAGGCGCTGAAGAGGTACCCGAAGTTCAACGCCTACTTCGAAAACGACGGCATCCGGATGAACGAGAAGGTCAACGTGGGCATCGCCGTCGCAGAGGAGGAGGGCCTGATCGTGCCGGCGATAATGGACTGCGCCGACCGATCGCTGAAGGAGATCGCCACGGCGAGCAAGGACCTCGCCGAGCGGGCCGAGAAGGGCACGCTCCACCCTCAGGAGTACGCCGGCGGCACATTCGCCATCAGCAACCTAGGCATGTTCGAGGTGACCAGCTTCGTAGCCATCATCTATCCGCCCCAGACGGCGGTGCTGGCCGTGGGCACGGTGGCCGATAGACCTGTGGCACGCGACGGCCAGGTGACTGTCGCCCAGATGATGACGGCCACGCTGTCGGCCGACCACCGCATCGTCGACGGAGCCGAGGGCGCGCGCTTCATAGTCGCCGTCAAGGAGCTGCTGGAGAACCCTCTGTTGCTGGTCCTGTAAGCCACCGGCTTCCGCCCATTAGGGTACTCGATCGCTCGTCGATCCACCGCTACCCACTCAGCCCGACTCCTAATTGGAGGCGCCGGGGTGCTATGCTTGTGCGCGACTCGTGCTCGGTTGCAGCGATGCCCTTACGCCCGGCCCAGCCCCCTGAACACGAGCATCCTGAATCATTAGGCGAGGCTTCGATGCGCTACATTTCAGAGCCGAAGGTATACCTTGTGACACGGCCGTCGGTGGACTGGGCCCAGGTCGCCGCGTTCCTGGATGACGAAGAGCTGCCCCCCATACCCGATAGCATCAGAGCCGGCCAGGACGACGCCTCCGCGGTCATAGAGATCTCGGCAAGGCTCTGCTACATGAGCTTCGGTCGGGGGAGGAGAGACATCGTCGACTTCATCAACAACCTGCTGTCCTCCAAGGATGGCAGCGTGTTCGAGCACGTCAACTACGGGTTCGTGTTCACCGGCGTGTCGCGCAGTTTGACTCACGAGCTGGTGAGGCACCGAGCGGGGTTCGCCTTCAGCCAGCGATCCCAGCGCTACGTCGACGAGACCGAGGCGTCGTTCGTTCTACCACCGGCGCTGGCACAGGAGGATGGCGACCCAGAGGAGGCTAAGGCCCTGCTCGGCGAAGCCCTGGAGGCGGCTTCGGCAGCATATCGCAAGCTCGTGTCGGCCTTCGACAAGTGCCTCCCTGCACAGAAATTCTCGTCGAACACGGATCGCCGGAAGGCGATACGCCAGGCGGCCAGGGCGGTGCTGCCCAACGCCACTGAGACTAAGATCTTCGTCACCGCCAACATAAGGGCCTGGCGACACTTCATCGAGATGCGCGCTGCACCCTTTGCGGACTGGGAGATTCGCAACCTGGCCATCGAGGTGCTCGAGATACTTCAGCGAGAGTCACCACTGATGTTCGGCGACTTCACAATCGAAGATATGCCCGACGGCACACGCACCGCGACACCCGCCTACTCGAAGGTGTAGGCGGGCGAAGCTTAGGGCTCGTCTTTGCCTCGACGCCACACCATCAGCACCGCGGGCGCCATGGCGATCAGACACACCGCCATCGCCACCAGGAAGAAGTCGTTGAACAGCGTCAGGCCAGCACCCGTCGCGACGTCCTGAAACTCCTGCACGCGCTGCTGCGTCTGCTCGACTGTCTCGCCCGGCAGCGGGAACGGCAGACGCACACCGGCCACAAGACCCTGGAACCGCCCGGTTCCCCAGGCCGTGAGCGTGGCCAGCCCAAGGGTCATGCCAACTATGCGGGTCGCCGTCACCACGCCAGCGGCAGTTCCTCGGTCTGCCGGGTCGACCGAATTGGTGGCCGCCAGAGCGATTGGCGCTATCAGCAGCCCGAACCCGACGCCGGACGTCACCAGGTGTACCGTCATCCAGGGATCCCCCACGCCCAAACCCCAGCGACTCATGAACCCGAGTCCAACGGCTGCCAGGGCCAGCCCGAAGATCGTCGGTATGCGACAGTCCATTCGCTGGGACGCCATGCCGCCGAGTATGGCCCCGACCGCTATGCCGGCCGTCAATCGCATCAGAAGCAGGCCACCCTCGAGGGGGGTCCGCTGCATGATAGTGTTCGCCATAAAGGGAATGGTCATCATCGCGATGATCAGCGCCCCACCCACCAGTATGTGGGTTACGTTGGCGGCGTTGAAGGTACGTACCCTGAACATGGACGCGGGCAGCAGTGGCGCTATCGCCGACCGCTGCCTCCATATGAACAGCGCCAGGCAGACGACGGCCAGGACCAGGTAGGCCACCATCAGGGCGTCCGGCGCATCGACGCGGGCGACGCCAAGCGTCATAGTAGCCAGGCTCGCCGTTATAAGGGCTCCTCCGACATAGTCGATGCGGGCACGGTGCCTGGGACTCGCCTTCAGGAGCAGAAGCATTGCGACCACGACCGCTACGCCCAGCGGAATGTTCATCCAGAACACCCACCGCCAGTCCAGGTACCTGATAATGATGCCACCCCAGAGTGGCCCGATGACCGCGCCGGCCTCCGCAGACGCGCCCATGATTCCGAGTGGCACCCCCCGGCGTCCGGGCGGGAAGAGGTCGCCGACGATGGCGATCGAGATGGGAACGAGTGCGCCGGCGCCAACCGCCTGAAATATGCGGGCAGCCACCAGCCAGTTCAGGCTCGGCATCATGGCCACTGTCGCGGATCCGACGACGAACAGTGCCATGCACCAGGCGTAGACGCGCCGGTGGCCCCACACATCCGAGACCCTGCCGATGAGTGGCATCGCGGCCACATAGCCGAGCAGATACCCTGTGATAGTCCACGATATGCGGTCCAGCTCGTGGACCAGGACCCCCATGTCGAGCATGATCTCGGGCAGCACGGTGACGATCACGGTCTGGTCGTCGGCGGCAACGAAAACGCCGGCACAGACGGGTATCAGGGCCACGTAGGGGGGGATTCGCATGCTCAGGTCCGTGGTTTGGACCCGGTCCCGGCGGCAGCACGGAAAGGTCTAACGGCTGGTTGCCACGATTCCCAGCCCGTCAATGCCGATGAACGACGAGGGTGAATCCCGTACCGCCGGGAGTGCCGGGCCCGGCGTGTCAGGGCCCCTGCGTCTGGGCCTGCGCTGAGCAGAGTGGAATGGGGTCTCCAGGAATGCTTCGAGGGCTGAGGGGTGGGATATGACAACTATCTATGCAACTAGCAGGTAGTAACCCGGCAGCCCTTATTATCGGACAAGCAGGCACACCCCCCCTTACGTGGGAGGTTGGATTTCGAATGGCTCGTTGAACTGGGAGAGCTTGATGATCCTGACGGTACCGTCGGGCTCGTTGGGCGTGGCGCGCCCGTCGAGCACGGCCTCGACAATGCGGAACTCCCCGTCTATCTCGATCTCCACTGATATCAGGGAGTCCTCGACCGTGGTACCCAGCAGCGGGCCGAGGGCCTGGGCCGGGAGCATTCCCGTTATCCGGTAGACGCCCCCTTTTTGCACCATTCTGGCCTCGACAACCTGCGACATCATTGCGGCGATGCCTGCCTGAGGATTGAAGAACTGGTACGGATTGAGCTCGGTGGGGACCTCTTCCCACAAGCCAGTCAGAGGGTTGGTCATATAGGTCGTGTCGCCGAGCGACACGAGACTGGACTTGAAGGCGTAGCCCCCGAAGGTGCCGCTGAAGTCCGTCGTAATCTTGTCGGGCTTGATCACCTGTCCGGACGCCTCTTCCAGGTTGAGGTTGGGCATAAGGGGCGTCGCCCCGCTTTCGTGGCCAATCAGAAACTCGAAGGACTCCAGTGTCTCCATCACCGTGCCAGCCCTCTCAAGGACCTCCGCGACGGTGAGAGGAACGGGAGTTGGTGCCGCCGTGGGCTCAGGCGTAGGAGGCAGTGTGCGCGTAGGGGTAGACGCGGAGCCGCCACAGGCGTGAGCCCCGATCACGACCGTGGCCAAACCGGTCGCAACTAGCATCGTTGAGTGCAACCCCATAGCTTATTCTAACCCAATAGCGTGGAACACCGGCATAAACCGCGGCATGTTGCCGGGCTTGCTCCAGGGGATTGCGGATGAAGGTGCCACCGGAGTCCACGACGAGCGCAGAGGGGACGCCCACAACGCGTCCACAAGCCGCTCCGGCGTAAGCTCGCGGCAACCATCCGGTGCCGCAAAAAGGGCCCCGCCATCTAAGATGGCGGGGCCCTTTGCTACTCAGCCAGGTATCGTTTGTTTAGAGGCTCGCCCGGGACCGGCGTGCCTTCAACACGAGGAGTCCGCCTGTTCCCGCTACGACCAGCGCCAACACCAGCGCGATCTGGGCCAGCAATGGCACGGAGGAATCGCCAGTGGGCGGCAGGCCGATGCCGGGTGTCGGCCCCGCCGGCGCTGCGCCAGAAGGGCTCAGTGTATAGGTCGCCATTCCCTGGGCGGCGGTGTAGGCCTGTACGGCTCCGCCCTCTCCGGTGGCGGAAACGCCGTTTTGTGCGGCGTCCAGTGGGCCCGTAACGGTGGCCAGCAGCGCCCGAGCGATGGTGACGTTCGTCTGGTCCATGATACCGAGCGCCGCGTCGCGGGCCGCAATAGCCCAGGCCTCGGCGTTGGCACCGAACGCGTCCACCCACACCGCGCCGTCGACGATCTCCGCGTCATTGGCCGCTTCGCCAGCGGCGAAGGGTCCATGCTTGCGGTCGTCGGCATGGGTCAAGACGCCCAAGCCATCGCCAAAGTCCTCGGTGGAGCCGTTGCCGTCCAGGTCTCCGTAGTTGGCGCCGCCAGAACCCTCGATGGCGTTTATTACGTGCTCCAGGTGTTGGTGTACGACCTCAATCGTGTCGTAGCTCGCGGCCAGCCCCGCGTGGAGAATCGCTACGTCGAGCTGTTCCTGGAGGTTGGTGAGGATGCCCTTGTCCTCGCCCGGCGGCCAGCTTGTAAGCAGGTGCCGGATATGCGCCATGGCGCCAGCGGGTATCTGGTCGCTGAAGGCCACATCGCCTGAGGGACCGGGGTCAGAGTCGGGCACAGGCTCGACCGTGACGACCACCTTATCGTAGCTGGCGATCAGGTTCTCTCCGCTCGGTGAGCTCCAGGTGTAGTCTATGGCGCCGCCGGAGGCTTCCAAAATACCAGTGCTCGTCTTGATCGAACCGTCGTCAGTGATGACCCAACCCTCGTAGGCCCATCCCGCGGGGAGGACGGTAACGCCGATCATCGAGAAGGTGATAGCGTCGCTGAGGGCAAAGTTATCCCAGATCACCGCCGTGCCCTCGCCTTCCCAGTGGTCGTCGGCCCGGAGAACCCCGGTAGACGGTACCATTAGGAGCAGGGCGATGGCCAGCAGCAGCAGTAGCTTGGTCCTGGACATGTTAGTGCCTTTCCTCCTTGAATTCATACGTGTTTAGCGTACAGCCCCCGTAACCTACCACAAGTTGAAACATCCGCCTAGACCCTCAGGGCGTACTTTTGCGGCTATTTTTCCTACAGATCGCCTTTCAGCACGTCGGACCCGGTCGGATCGGCACTGCCTCCCGAAGGCTCGACGGTGATTATTATCCCTTTGATCTCGCGGAAGGGTAGGACAGGCGGTATGATAACAGCCTGTCCGTATCCCGTCGAATCCACGTTAAAGACCCCGGCACTGTACACTTTGTTGTTTCGTAAGAGCCATACCTGGTAAACCTGATCGACCGGCAGCGGGCGCAGGTTGGAGACTGCGAGGACGGCGACCGTACCGCCGTTGGCCACAGCGCAGCAGGCAATCATTCCCCAGGCCCTTGCAGACTTGTCGGTGCCCCACAGCATATTGACCGAGACACCGGGCGCTGCGGTCATCGACGTGAGGTGGCGCTGGTCGCTCAGCATCTTCCTCACCTGGGCCTCGCGCTCGATGACGTCCTGTACCTGGCCACTCAGCTCCGCGTTGTCACTGGAGATGTCGGACATCCGGCCGTTGAACCAGATGCCGCCGAACACCAGTCCTATCACGAACACCGCCGCAACGGCCGCCCCGGCGTATCCAAAGAAGAGGCCACTGAATGCGAATCGCGGCTTAGGCGGCAAGCCGACCGCCTGCTCACGAGCTGTCGCCTGCTCATCGGCGTCGATTCTCGCCATCAGCTGCTGCTTGACGCTTGCCGGGACCTCCAGCTGGGGCACGGTGAACGCGAGCCGTGACACGGCCTCCCCGTCTCCCCGGAGCCTCAGGCTGCAGGCCTCACAGGTCTCCAGATGCTCGTCGACTCTGCGCCTCTCCGCATCATCGAGAGAGCCCAACAGGTATGGGACCAGAAGATCTTCAACTTCGTTACAGTCCATAATCCGCCCTATCCGGTATCTTAGGGCCAAGCACCTCTCTTAGTTTCCTCAGTCCTAATCGCATCCTGGTTTTTACGGTACCCAGCGGCTGCTCCAATCTAGCCGCTATCTCCGAGTGGGTCAGTCCTCCGAAATAGGCGAGGACGACGATCTCTCGCTGCTCGGGCTTCAGGCTCTCCAGCGCTTCGTCAAGCTGTCCGCGCTTGAAACGGGTGCTGGTATACTCCACCGGGTCACCGCCGCGGTCGCCCGACGGCTTGTTGCTCAAGTCCACGTCGAACTGGAGCCTTTCATGGTCCCGACGTCGCCGGCGCAACTCGTCGATGGTCCGGTGGTGGGCTATGCTAAAGAGCCATGCGGTGACGCTCCCCCGGTCGGCCTGGTAGCTGGATGCTCGACGCCAGACGCTGAAGAATACGTCCTGAGTCACCTCCTCGGCTGCTCCGGAATCCCGGAGCATGTGCATCGCCAGCGAATACACCGCGCCTGAATAGCGGCTATACAGGGCCTCGAGCGCCCTACGATCCTGCCGGACGATCGAGGCCATCACCTCACGATCGTCGAGCTCTTCGTAGCTCACAGGAAGCACCGGCCAGAAACTGCGTTCCGGGTGCCTCTGCTATTTACTATACGTAATGAGTAGGGCCGGTAGATTGTTTTCAAAGCGGGAAACTCGGACCAACATGCTGGCCCGCCGGAGTGAAGACCCGTCGCCTCGGCAGACGACCCTCTCGCTCAATCGTTGTGGTATCTTCAATCGGGCCATGAGTATCTTAACCCACGCAACGCGCAGAGGCCAGCAGGGGACCTTTACCCTTCGGACGGTCGCTGCGGCGACATACAGGCTCGCGGTGGCCATAGCCTTTCTACTGGTGGCCGCAAGCCTGGTGCCCAGCGAAGAGATGTACCAGAGGCTGGAGCGCCAGCTCTCCTATGTTCTACCCGTTGCGCAGCTCACGGAACACGCCAGGAGCGTGCCAGCTACGGCCTCGTCGCTGCTGTTGGAGATCATGCAGAAGAGAGACTCTCTCGAGGTCGCCGGCGTCCAGATAAACCTGAGCTACGCCGTGAACCCGAGCGACCGAGTGGAGGAGCACAGCTTTATGAGCCAGACCCTCGGACAGGAGCGCACCTACTGGGTGTACCTGCCTCCAGGCTACGAGGAGTCGGACGAGCCCTTCCCCACGTTGTATCTCCTGCACGGCATGAGCCAGAACCACCGCTGGTGGGCCGAGTTGGCTCGCGTCGATAGGATCGCCACCGCGATGATAGCCCAGGGTCGGATCAGGCCCGCAATAATCGTGATGCCCAACGGCAACCGAGTCCAGTACGATATGTCGACGACAAGCATTTACGACAACGCCTGCGAAACCGGCCTGGACACGATGGCACAGGCCCTCAAGGCGATTGGGAAGCGCCTGCCAAGCCTGAACATCTACAAGGTCTCCTGCGAAGGCAACTTCGAGCAGTACGTCGTCGTCGACCTGTTCTCGGAGATCGACTCCAGCTTTCGCACGAGCGACGAAAGATACGTCGGCGGGTTCTCGATCGGCGGCCGAGGCGCCGTGCAACTGGCCGTTGCGCACGGCGACGTGCTCGACGGCGCTTTTGGACTCAGCGGCAACTACAACTTCGTGCGCCACGGCATGCGCAGCGGCGAGCGGCGGCCGGCGGCCGGCACCAAGCTATTCTTGGCTTCGGGCAGCATGGACCAGCGTGGTATCTACGGCGACCTAAGCACCATGCTCATGCACAGCGAGCTGGAACGTCAGGGCATCGATCACGCGTACTGCACGTATCGCGGCACACACGACGCTTCTGGATGGGTGTCGGTGATGCCCGATGCCATGGAGTATCTCCTCGCGCCGGAGGCAAAGCCACCCGCCAAGACCACCGCGTGCATCGATCTACGGGGAGCCGTGCCCTAGCTGGACACCCCTACATCTCGATGCTAAGCTGGCCGGCGCAATCCGCACCTGATACGGAGGAAGCCATGCAGCAACAGCCGCCGCCTTACGCAGCCGTGCTCGCGAAGAACGACCCGAAAATGGCCGAGTTCCTGAGCACCGGACGGGAGTTCATAATGACCGACGGCGCCCTGTCGGCCAAGGTGAAGACGCTGATGACCATGGTGTGCGACGCCATTCTGGCGCACGAGGACGGCGTCAAAGTCATCGCCAACCGGGCCAGGGGTATGGGCGCCACCGAGGAGGAGATCGCCGAGGCCGTACGAGTCGCCTTCCTGTTCGGCGGGCTCCCGGCGCTGGTCACGGCCTGCAACGCCTTTCAGGAATAGGCCCAGCTCGTAAGAGCTGTTCGCGAACCGCGCTTACGATTCACACGATGACCCTTTCGGCCCTAAGCTCGTCCACCTGGTCCTGAGTGAGGCCGGCCAACGCCGTGAAAACCTGGTCCGAGTGCTCGCTGTACAGCGGGGCCCGGGTCACCTCCACGGGCGAGCCAGATAGGGTTACAGGGCAGCCTATCATGGGGTAGCTACCCCTGGCAGGATGCTCTACCGTGGTGATGACGCCGCGCTCGATGAGGTGAGGATGGTCTATCACCTCCCGCGTGTCGAAGACCGCGCCGCAGGGCACTCCCACGTCGGCGAAGGCCGTCATCACGTCTCGCTTGCCTCGCTGGCGTGTCCACTCCGCGATAGCGTCCGTGATCTCACCGGCATGGCGGGCTCGAAGCTCACCCGTTACAAACCTGTCTTCCTCCGCCAGGTCCTCGCGATCGATCACCCTCATGGCGGCCTTGAACATGGGGAGGTTGTCCTGGGGAATCATGAGGTAGACGTAGTCGTTGGGCCCGCACGGGTCGCACTCGTACAGGCCGGCCACCGAGCCGAGCCGCACTCCGTGCAGGCCCTCAGGGCGGGTCTGGGGTTCGCCGGTACCTAGAGTGCCGGTGAACTGGACCCTGGTCAGGTTCAGCACCGCCTCCTGCATGGCGACCTCGACCCGCTGACCCCTGCCGGTCGTGTTGCGCTGGAGCAGAGCCGCAAGGATGCCCACGGCAGCATGCATCCCCGTGCCGGAGTCGCCGACGTTGGGCCCGATAACGATGGGTGGCCCGTTCAGGTCGCCGGTCACGCTCATGCCTCCGCTGGTAGCCTGGGCGATCTGCTCGAAGCACTTGTAGCCGGAATAGGGCCCGGTGGAGCCGAACCCCTTGACCGAGGCGTAGATCAGCCTGGGATTGATGCTGGAGAGGTCGTCGTAGCCCAGGCCGAGGCGGTCCATGGCCCCCGGGCCTCGGTTCTCGACCATGATATCGGCCTTCGTGATTAGCGCCTCGAAGACCTCCTTGCCCCGCGGCTCCTTGAGGTTGAGGGTCGTGCTCTTCTTGTTGTTATTCAGCAGAAGGAAGAAGTAGCTGTCCAGGTCCGGGTCGTCCCGCCTCAGCCAGCGGCCCCGATCCCCTCTGCCGTCGGCCGGTTCGACCTTGATGACCTCCGCTCCCAGCCAGGCCAGCATCTGGGTGCACGATGGGCCGGCCTGGTCGTGAGTCATGTCGATCACCCGTATGCCGTCCAGGGCCTTTGCCATCGATCCAACTCCTTGCCTGTACGCTAGTGTCTCTGCCGGGCTTCATTCAGGCGTTAGTCCTGTTAGTAGAACCAACTCATCCCACAACCTTTTTCCTAGTGCCTCGTCATTCATTGCCTTGTCAGGTTTTTCGACGCGTTTATCCAGTTTGAACAAGGCTCCGTTGATTGCACTACGATCTTTATGTGAAAGCATCAGATTGGCAATTGGCTCACCCGCGACCACAGGTGGCTTTGAGATGAGTACTGTCAATATCTTCCAGAGGAGACCCATGAATCCGGATGGCCACCTTTTCTTTAACTCCGGATCTGTTTTATCGATGATGAACGAAGGATTGAATGCTACAGAGGAGATCCTTCCAGCATATCTTCGAGCCAACTCCGCAGCGATCACTCGGTGCATTGTCTTGGTCTTGTCGTATGCAGTCGCTGTCTTGTGATTTCTGATGCTTTCAAGATCATCCCAGTCGATTTCTTTATAGTATGGTGCAATCACATGAAGAACCAATCCGTCTGATTGCTCCATCCTCTCTAACAACAGCTGGGTGAACAGAAATGGCCCCATCACGTTCGTAGCAAACATCACCTCATGACCGCTGGGCAGGATGGTCGGACCACGTTGGACCAGGGCGACAGCAGATAGTATCAGTCCATGTATCATCGGGGATCGGTTCAACGCCTCAGCAGCCGCGAGCCTTACAGACTCCATATCAGAGAAGTCGATTACCAGCGTGGCAATGTCCGTATCCTGGCACTCGATCCGGGCTTCAGATAGAGCGACACGGATAGAATCCGCCTTGGCTTCTAATGTTTCGAGCCTACGCCCGAGTAATACAACTCTAGCGCCACGTTTTGCCAGCGCGACCGCAGCACCTCCCCCAACGGACCCGGTCGCTCCAGTAATCAGTATCGTCTGATTATTCGTCATCTTATTAATCTACAGACCGAGGGCGTCGCCATCCCTGCGGGGGTCCGCGCCACCCTGGAAGACGCCTGCGTCGTGGTCCGCGTAGATGCCTTGGGCGCCCCCGACGTTCATCGACCAGGCATCGATTACCGCCACCTCATGGCCTCGGTCCTCGAGGGCGTGGCGGACGTGGACCGGGAAGCGCTCCTCCATCTCGACGCGGCGGCCGGTGTAGTAGCGGAAACGTGGCGCTTCAATGGCCTGCTGAACGTCCATGCCGAACTCCAGCACGTTCAGGAGGAACTGGGGCGTTGTCTGTAGGATGCCCCAGCTCCCCGGCGTGCCCATGCTGAGCATGAACCGGCTATCCTTGAACGTCTGGGTCGGCGCCACGACAAAATCGACTCGCTTGCCCGGCCCGATGCGGTTGGAGCCGCCCTCCTCCAGGTCGAACCAGTAGCACATGTTGTTGAGGAGTATGCCGGTGTCGCCCGCTGCCGCCGCGCAGCCGAACGCGCTGCCTAGAGTCTGGGTCACGGACACGACGTTGCCATCCCTGTCGGCCGTGGCGAAGTGAGTCGTCATGCCGCTATCGAACTCCTCGGGACGCCCAGCCTCCAGAGCACCCTCGGACACGACACGGGCATAGTGCTCTCCCGATACGAAGGCCGCCCGCTCTCTGTCGATCCGGTGTCGCTGGAGCGCTGCATAGGCGTCGGACAGAAGGCCTCGTATCGGTACGGGGTGGTGGTCGGGATCACCTGCATACCTGATGCGGTCCGCTACGCACAGCTTCACGGACTCCATGAAGAGGTGTAGGGTGTGGGGGCTGTGGAACACCAGGTCCTCATCGCGAAATCCCTCCATGAGCTTCAGCGTCTGGATTATCTGAAAGCCGCTGGAGTTGGGTGGCGTCGTGTACACCTGGTGGCCTCGGTACTCGACGGAGATAGGGTCCTGCCACTCCGCTTCGTAGCCGGCCAGGTCCTCTTCGGTAAGCAGGCCACCCATCTGCCTGTTGGCCTCGACGATACGCCGGGCCAAATCGCCGGCGTAAAAGACCTCTCTGCCTCCCGTGGCTACGGCGCGCAGAGAAGCGGCCAGCTGGGGCATCCTGAGGCGCGAGCCGGGCGTCGGCGCGGCGCCTCGGCTATCCAGCAGCATCGAGCCGGACGGAAAGGCCGAGAGCCTCGCCGCGCCCTTGGCGATCATGCGGCTGTTAAGATGGGATATCGGGAACCCGTCCTCGGCGTACTCGATGGCGGGCTGGAAAAGGCGCTCCCGGTCAAGCGAGCCGTAGGCTTCGTGCAGGGTCAGCCACCCGGCGACGTTGCCGGGAACGAGGGGGGCGAGCATCCCGGTTTCCTTGGTCTTGTCGGTGAAGAGAGAGGGCTCCGCAGCCTGCGGCGCCCGACCGGAGAAGTTGAGTGCCCTTGGCCTGCCCTCGCGTGCAACGTGCACGAGTGCGAGGCCGATGCCCCCTAAGCCCGACATGTAAGGCTCGACAACGTTCAGGGTCGCGGCGGTGGCAACCGCCGCGTCGATGGCGTTACCCCCCGCGTTCAGCATTCGCACGCCCGCTTGGGACGCCAGCGGGTGGGCGGAAGTCACCATGCCGCTGACGCCCATGGCCACGGGTCGTGTTGGCTTAGGGTACGCAGGTCTGATCGCCACAGGGAGCCTTTCGACTGGTAGTTGAGATGGGGTACAAGCTAGAGACTGCCGACCGCCTTGTCAAGCGCGGCGATACGGTCGCGACGGGTGATGTTGAAGGCTGGCGCGGCCTTGGTTAGAATAGGTGCCCGAGTTTCGCGTTCCAAAAGGAGAGTCGATTGCAAACCACCGTAGTGGGGAACTATCCGAAGATAGGCCCAAAGACAAAGGCGCCCAGTCTGAGGTCGGCCATATCCAAGCGCCAGCTTGGCGACCTCAGCGAGGAGGACCTGCTCAGGGTCCAGGATGAGGTCACGGCCGAGATCCTGGAGGACCAGGCCCGGGCCGGGGTGGACCTCGTGACGGACGGGCACATACGCCGAGACGACCCCCAGACCTACTTCGCGTCCAAGATCGGCGGGTTCGAGATCAACGGACTCATCAGGTACTTCGACAGCAATACGTACTACAGGCAGCCGATCATCGCTGGGCCGCTGGCCTGGAACGGTCCAATCAGTGTGGACCACTACCGGTTCGCAGCAGAGCACAGCGAGAACCCGGTCAAGGCCGCGGTGATCGGTCCTTACACCCTGGCTTCACTGTCCCAGCGGCCTAACGCGGACGGACTGCGTCAGGCTGTCATGGAGCTGGCTTCCATACTCAACAGAGAGGCCATTGCCCTGTCCGAGGCCGGAGCGCCCGTGGTGCAGTTCGACGAGCCGTCGATCCTCAAGAGCAAGGGCGACTTCGCGCTCTTCGAGGAGGCCATGGCGATCCTCGTCGACGGCGTCTCGGCGAAGACGGCGCTGTACACGTACTTCGGCGACATCTCGGGCGTAGCAAAAGAGTTCCTGGCGCTGCCGTTTGACATCATCGGGCTGGACTTCACGACTTCGGAGACCAACTTCGGCCTTCTGGATGGCTTTCCGGAGGACAAGGACCTGGGCCTCGGCATCATCGACGCCAGGAACACGAAGATGGAGTCCATCGAAGACATCGTGGACAGCATCAAACGAGTCTCCGGCGACGTCTCCCTGGACCGCATCCAGGTCAATCCCAGCGCCGGCCTCGAGTTTTTGCCCAGACCCAATGCATACGACAAGCTGGTCCGAATGGTCGAAGGCGTCCAGCGGGCCACGGAGGTGCTTTCATGACCGACACACTCTTGACGACCGCCGTTGGTAGCTACCCCAAGCCAGACTACATCACCAGTGCCCGCTCGAAGGTCGCCCGCGGCGAGATGGGCAAAGAGGAGCTTCACGAGCTCGAGAGGAAGGCGACGGCTCACTGGATCAAGGTCCAGGACGAGATGGGCATGGACCTGCTGGTGGACGGCGAGATGTACCGTGGCGACATGGTGACTTACTTCTCGGAGGAGATGGAGGGCTTCACCATCAGTGGACTGGTACGGTCCTACGGAAACCGGTACTACCGCAAGCCCATCGCAACCGGCCCCGTCGGTCGCAACTCGGACATCACCGTCGATTGGTGGAAGTATGCCCAGAGCCTGACCGAGAAGCCGGTGAAGGGGATGCTGACTGGGCCCTACACCATCGTTGACTGGTCCTTCAACGAGTACTATCCGACCCGCGAGGCCTTCGTTATGGATGTGGCCAGGTCCGTCCACGACGAAGCGATGGCGCTGAAGGAGGCCGGGGCGAAGGTCATACAGATCGACGAGCCCGCCATATCCGTCCGGCCGGAAGAGATGGCTCTGGCATCTCGGGCGCTGGGCGTCGTAACCGACGGTCTGGACGCTTTCACCGTGACCCATGTGTGCTATGGAGACTTCGCCGCGGTGTTCGACGAGCTGGTCAGCCTGCCCATCGACATGCTGGACATCGAGATGGCGAACAGCAAATACCAGCTTCTGGACGTTTTCAGGGGTAAGCGGGTCGACAAGTACATATCGCTGGGCGTGACCGACTCGCACGACCATCGGGTCGAGTCGGTGGAGGAGATCAAGCGGGGTGTCCGAGCTGCGCTGGAGGTGTTCTCCCCAGAAAAGCTGTACCTGGACCCCGACTGCGGCTTGAAGACCCGCCTAGAGGATGAGGCGATCGGGAAGCTCAACAATACGATTATCGCGGCTCAGGAGCTCAGAGAGGAGCTAGGGCTGAGTTAACACTCAGTTCCTAAAGAGGTTTCCAGACCGTTCCAACCCACCCGCCCGCAGGGTTTCTCGGGAGCACCCCGAACCCCGGCGGCCCGGGGCGGGCTTGGAGGGAATAATCCACTTCAGGCCGACCGCCATGGGGGAGGAACCCCTTCGGAAACCTCATGCAGTAGAACAGAGCGAGGAGATTCGTCATGGCCCAGCAGCAGATACGCACCTCGGCGATCGAGGTTGAATACAACGGCTCGAAGGTGTCGGGACACCTGTGCCAGCCCGCTGGCGGAGGCGTCTCGCCAGGCGTCGTCGTCATCCAGGAGTGGTGGGGGCTGGAGCCGCACGTCAAGGACGTCGCCGAACGGTTCGCGCGCGCCGGCCTGGTGGCCCTGGCGCCGGACCTCTACCACGGGACTGTGACCGGAGAGCCGGACGAGGCCGGCAAGCTGATGATGGAGCTGGACCAGGATCGGGCGGTCCGCGAGATTACCGCTGCGGTCACGTACCTCAAAAGCCAGTCTCACTCCAACGGCAAAGTCGGCACGGTCGGATACTGCATGGGCGGCGGCCTGTCCATCGCCACCGCGTGCGCCGCCCCCGAGCTGGACGCAGCTGTCAATTACTACGGGGTCAACCCCGATCCCGCCGACCGGCTGGCCAACGTGCGCTGCCCCGTGCTGGCCCTCTATGCGGGCGCCGACGACTTCGTGCCGATCTCGTCGGCTTCCGTACTGAGCGAGGCCCTCGAGAAGAACGGCGTGCCCTACGAGACCCACATCTACGGTGGAGCGCCCCACGCCTTCTTCAACGACACCCACGCCGCCTACCGAAAAGAGGTCGCCGAAGACGCCTGGGAGCGGACGCTGGCCTTCTTCCGGCAGCACCTGGGGTAGATGCCGCGCCGGGCAGTTCACGGGCCGCCTCCGCACCGCGGCCAACCCGCCCTGGCGAGCGGCACCGTGGACGCCCGACACAATCCTCTGCCACCTATTCGTCTATATCGTTTGTGCTTTTTAGTTGTCAAGAGTTGACCGGCGGGCTAAGAAGCCTGGCGGGCCACCTCGGCCCAGAGCGCTTCCGCCCGCGCACCGTGCCCCGACAGGCTTGGGTCGATAACGCAGCGGCAGCTGCGTGTATAGGAGCCGATCACCTGGAGGTCGGTCCTGCCGCCGTCCCAGCGCCACGCCGAGCCGTCGGCGGAGGTAAACAGGCGAGTCGCCAGCTCACGCGTCACCGGGACCGCCTTGCGGAAGCGTTGCGACCGGCTGGAGCCCCGGAACACCCAGAAACCGTCCCACAGGCGAGGATCGCTGAGGCCTCGCCGCACGTGGGCGTTGGCCCCGAATCTCCGCAGCGTATCCCTATCGGGCCGGCGCCGCACGTCGGGCAGGGTCTCCTCCACCTCCAGGAAGCCTATCAGGAAGAACCCGTACGTCCCTGCCTCAGGGGAAGGCTGTGCACACGCCAGACGCACGATGAAGAAGAGGAAATCGCCCGGATCGAGGCGTTTCAGCGAGGCCGCGCGCGGACTCTTCCCGCAGTTGTCCCCGTAGGTGAAGGTGTCGAACTCGGGATCGTAGTGGGCGGGCCAGTCCCACAGCCGCTGCGGGACGTACTGCCGCAGGTCGCGGGCCGGGTCGTAGTGCGACCGGAGGTCCCGGTATCGCACCGCGTGGGGGCCGGCCAGGTCGCGGTCCTCAGGGATCGGTAGGAACTCGAAGGTGCCGTTGGGGAAGACGGGGCCTGCGAAGCGATGGCTGGCATTGGCGCCGACATTCGCCAGGAAGATGCGTCCGGCCACTCTATCGGCTCGCCGGCGACCCGCCCAGCTCCTCGAGCGCCGTGCCTATCTCCTCGACCACTTCCGCTTCTTGCTCCGCGAGGCGAGCCGACCTGAGCGCATGGGCAGCCTCGGGTCCGCCGATGCGGCCCAGCGCCCATGCAGCATGGGCGCGCACCAGAGAGTCCGCGCCCCCCAACGCCTTTGCCAGGGCCGGCACGGCGCACGGGTCGCCGATGTTGCCCAGCGCCACGCATACGTTGCGCTGCAGGCCGGCACGCTTCGCCCGCTTGATGGGACTGTTGCGAAACCGCTCGCGGAACGCCTCGTCGTCAAGCTCCAGCAACGGCAAGAGGTCGGGCGCGGCGAAGTCGTGCCGCTGGCGGAACGCCGGCTCGCGGCTTTGCTCGGCGGTCCAGTTGACCGGGCAGACGTCCTGGCAGATGTCGCACCCGAACACCCAGTCGCCCACCAGGGGCCGCAGCTCCCGCGGGATGGCGCCCCTGAGCTCGATGGTCAGGAACGAGATGCAGCGCCGGCTGTCGATGACGTAGGGCGCGACGATTGCGCCCGTCGGGCAGGCGTCGATGCACCGTACGCACTCGCCGCAGTTTTTGGCCAGCGGGACGTCGGGCGCCAGCTCGAGGTCCGTGATCACCTGGCCCAGCAGCACCCAGGAGCCGTGGCTGGAGGTCAGGATGTTCGTGTTCTTGCCGAACCAGCCCACGCCTGCCCTCTCCGCCGCGGCCCGGTCGTTCATCGGACCGTCGTCGACGAAGATGCGAGTCCTCACCGGACGTCCGACCATATCCGACAGCCCGTCGACGAACCCCCTGAGGCGGGCCTTCAGGACGTCATGATAGTCATCGCCCCAGGCGTATCGAGCCACTTTGCCGCTCAGCCCGCCATCAGGTTGATCCGGCTCAGTGTGCAGATAGCTTATCGCCAGGGATATTACCGACCTCGCCCCTTCCAACAGGGCTCGCGGATGCGTGGCCTTGTGGACTCGTTCCTCCGTGTACCAGGGAAGGTCGCCCATCATACCGGCCCGGATTCGCTCCACGGCCGCCTCCTCGTCCCGCAGGAAGGCATCGGCCGTAGTGATCCCCACCAGGTCGAATCCCAGAGAGCGTGCGTAGTCTTTTACCCTGCTCTCGAGAGTGCCGGCGGCAGGCAATATCCGATGTAGCGCCCCCATGATGGGTCGATTATGCCACAGTATGGGAGCAGCAGCCACAGCGCTGTTGACCCTGTCGGCGGCGCGCATTATCATCAATCCAAGAGGGGACGCAATGGCAAGTCAAAAACTCAACATCGAGATCGAGTACTGCCACGATTGAGGACATGCGCTGAGGGCCGCCTGGATGGCGGGCGACGCACTGAACAGGGCGGGCGATCATATCGAGTCGTTCAAGCTCGTGCCGAGCGACCACGGGAAGTTCCACATCAGGATCGACGGAGAGCTTGTCGCGGCCCATCGCCACGAGCCCGACGCCCATATATTCCCCGATCTCCAAGACATGATGAACGCGATCAACGAGCGAATCGACTCGTGACGGCAGCAGCCGGCCGGCCGGTCGACGTCTTGTGTCCGGCAGGGCCGTCGAACTGCTTAAGCTCCACCTTGACGCTCCGAAAATCGTACTGTTATAGTCTGCTGAATTTCAGTCGGGGGCGTAGCTAATGGGGCCACCCCACCACAGGGAAATCCGACGCACGTACGGCTTCGACGAGGTTGCCATCGTCCCGGGTAGCATCACCGTGAACCCGGAGATGACGGACACGGGCTTCTCGGTGGACGGCATCGAGATGTCGATTCCGATCCTGGCAGCTGCGATGGACGCCGTTGTCTCGCCGAGCTTCTCGGTCAAGATGCACGAGATGGGCGGGCTTGGGGTGATGAACCTCGAAGGCATCCAGACCAGGTACGATGACCCAGGCGATGTCCTCGCCACCATTGTGGAGACTCCACAGGAGGACGTCACACGCCTGCTGCAGGAGGTGTACTCGGCCCCGATAAAAGAAGAGCTCATCGGGGCGCGGGTCGAGGAAGCAAAGAAGAACGGCGCCAAGTGCGCCGTTTCCGTTACCCCGGCCAACACCAAGCGGATAGCTCCCCCGGCCGCCGAGGCAGGGGCCGACGCCCTCGTCGTTCAGTCGACGGTTACGACGGCCCGCCACACCTCCAACAGCGTAAGGGGCCTCAGGTTCCCGGAGCTTCTGGAGATGGTCGACATCCCTGTCCTGGTGGGCAACTGCGTCTCTTACGATGTGGCCCTCGAGCTGATGGAGACCGGTGTGCACGGGGTGCTGGTCGGCGTAGGGCCGGGGGCGGCATGCACAACTCGAGAGGTCACGGGAGTGGGCGTTCCACAGGTTACGGCGACTCTGGACTGCGCCTCTGCCCGTGAGGAGTACTATCGGCGCACCGGGCGCTACGTGCCGATAATAACCGACGGAGGCATACGGACCGGCGGTGACCTGTGCAAGACGTTCGTTTGCGGGGCCGACGCCGTGATGCTAGGGACACCACTCGCCCAGGCCAAGGAGGCTCCGGGCCAGGGCTACAACTGGGGCATGGCGACGCCGCATCCTGCATTGCCCAGAGGAACGAGGGTCAAGGTGGGGGTTAAGAGTACGCTCGAACAGATACTGTTCGGCCCCACGTCGCTGACCGACGGTACTCAGAACCTGATAGGCGCGCTGCGCGCCTGCATGGGAATGATCGGCGCGCTCAACATCCGCGACACGCACGATGGCGAGTTGGTGATCGCTCCTTCGATAAAGACGGAGGGCAAGCACTACCAGCTTGGGCTGTAGTACCCGAACAGCAGACGTCGCGCTCGCCGCCGCAGCCTGCGCCACTTGCCACCGCGCCGATGACTGGGCCCCCTTAGCTCCTCGAGCTGCCGGTTTGCAAGCGCCAGCCGGCGAGTCAGGCCCTCTTGCTGTGTCCTGAGCTGGGAGAGTTCCTCGTCGGGTTGGTTCATCGACACCCACCCACCCGCATGAACAGTTCATGCGGGACTCCGCTGCAACTCGGCGCTCCGGCCTGTACGCCGGAACCCGTCTACGCACCGCCGATTGTAAGCGCCGGCGCTGCACAACGGTATTACTCTTTCGCAGTCATTTTTGTCACTGAAATCAACTACCTGGGAACGAAAACCCGGGCGAGCGCTTTGCACCAAAGCCTTTTCAGGGAGAAGGTCTGCGGCACTCCAACCCACATCGGAGGTATTTCCCTACGGGAACACCGCCCGACTTAGCTCAGGGGAGACCCAGACCCCGGCCCCGATACACCGGGACAGCTTTTGTGCCAAGCAGCCGGTGGGGAAAAAGCCGGCGTTCGCTCCGAAAGCGCCTCTACGACAGGCACCCCTGAGGCTAACGTCGGCGTCGACGCCAGAACATCCAGCCGGGCCGGTTCTCGCCCCGGCGACCGCGGCGCTTCGCACGCTGCCCTCTGACCTCGTTGAGCTCCCCCTCGGCCCGTGCCAACTCGTTGGCGAGACTCGCAACCTGGAGCCGGAACTGGGATAGGTCCTCGGCGCGCTTCGTCGCCGGCTGAGGTCGTTCGTCTGGAGGTCCCTCATCTTCGGAATCACGCGTCGTCTGGTCTTCGGCCGCTGCGGGATCCGAGGCGTCCTCAGTGTCGCGGGTGGCGCCACCCTCTTCGAGTCGCCGAGACAGCGCTTCCACTTCAGCTTCGAGCTGACCGATGCGCGCCATCGCCTCGCCATACTGTATGAGCAGGGCGTTGTACTCGGCCGAGCTACTCACATCCGGACCGCGAGTCCGCTCTGAGGACATGTCGTTACTTCCCTCTCTATAGGACCGCGTCGATGGCGGGGTCCTTTATAAGCAATCCTGACCGCGACCCCTTTGTCGGGTTCACAGTCACCACACGGGGCAAACCCAGTAGATCGTTGGTCGTATCAACGGGCACACCGGGGAACGCTCCGGAGGCGAGGGCCTCCACAGCATCGGCAGACTCGGGGCTGATCTCAACCAGGACGCTGCCGCCTGGCCGGAGCACTCCGGGGGACTGCTCCAGCAAACGACGCGTGACGTTCAGGCCGTCGTGGCCTCCGTCCAGGGCTATGCCGGGCTCTCGCCGTACTTCAGGGGCCAGGCTTTGCATATCGACCGTTCTGATGTAGGGCGGGTTTGAGACTATGATGTCGACCGACGGGCCGAAGGGCTCCAGCAGGTCGGCTTTCAGGAGGTGGACCCTATCTCGCACCCCATGCCTGTGCCGGTTAACGTCGGCCACCCTGAGGGCCTCCGAGCTCAGGTCAGTGGCGTACACGATCGCGTTCGGGCAGTGCTTGGCCACCGCGATCGCGATGGCACCGCTTCCCGTTCCAACGTCGACGATACGCACTGGCCTGGAGTCGCCAAGGGATCCGCATATCTCGAGGGCGACGTCGACAAGGAGCTCGGTCTCCTGGCGTGGCACCAGCACGTGAGGGTTGACCACCAAGTCGAGGCCGTAAAACTCCCTGAATCCGACGATATAGGCCAGGGGTAGGCCTTCAAGGCGCTCCCGCACGGCACGGCTGACGTCCTTCTCGGTAACGGCGGCCATCGGCTCCTCGAGGCGGGCGAAAAAGGCCGCACGGTCAATTTCCAGGCCGTGCCGGAGGAGTACCTCGGCTTCGAGTTTCGCATCTGGCACGCCGCAGTCTGCGAGAAGCGCCGCGTGCCGGGTCCAGGACTGCCTGACCTTCACAGGCCGACACCCGCCAGAGCTTCCGCCTGCTCCTGCTCGATCAGAGCGTCGATAAGCTCATCGATGTCCCCGTCCATTATTTCGCTGAGATTGTGCTTGGTCAGGCCGACGCGGTGATCGGTAACGCGACTCTGAGGGAAGTTGTAGGTCCTGACCCTTTCGGAGCGATCGCCCGACCCGATCTGAGAGCGTCGCGCCTCGCTAACCTCGTCGTGCTGGCGTTGAACCTCACGGGCCAGCAGGCGCGAGCGCAGGACCGACATCGCCTTCTCCTTGTTCTTGAACTGCGAGCGCTCGTCCTGGCAAATCGCCACTAACCCCGTGGCGATGTGGGTGATGCGGATCGCGGTGGCGACCTTCTGCACGTTTTGTCCGCCGTGACCGCTGGCGTGGAATACGTCGATCTGTAGATCTTCCGCCTTGACGTCGATGTCGACCTCCGCCGCCTCCGGGAGCACCGCCACTGTCGCAGCGGACGTATGTATCCGACCGCTTGACTCGGTGAGTGGCACCCGCTGAACCCGATGCACCCCACTCTCGTGCTTGAGCCTGCTGTAAGCCCCCCCACCCTTGACCTCGAACACTATCTCCTTGATCGCGCCGCGGCCCGTCTCGTTAGCATCGATTACTCCGGTCTTCCAGGACATGCGCTCGGCGTATCGCACGTACATCCTGTACAGCTCCGCTGCGAAAAGCCCCGCTTCATCTCCACCCGTACCCGCCCTGACCTCCACTATGACGCTCTTGTCGTCGTTGGGGTCTTTGGGAAGCAGGGCCACCCGGATGTCGCCCTCGACTTGGCTCTTTTGCTCTTCGAGCCTGGTAACCTCCTCTTTCGCAAGCTCCGCGAGCTCGTGGTCCGACTCGTCGCGGGTCATAGCGATAGCGTCAGCGAGCTCGCGGGTCACTGTCCGGAGGCTTTTGGCGAGGTTGACCAGTCCCCTGATGGACGTCTGCTCCTTGGCCAGGTTCTGAACCTTGGAGTAGTCCGCGGAGATTTCAGGGTCGGCGAGGAGACGCTCGAGCTCTTCGTAGCGCTCCTCAAGGGCGTTTAGCTTATCCAGCATGGCTTTCGGCTTAGGGGGAAGACGGCGGGCTGGGCCCGCGTTCCAGTGTTAGGTTCTGAGAGGACCTTTCTTGACCGCCCACCGGGCTGCCCTTATTCGGTCCACCCCTGCGCCGCCAAAGCCGCGAAGGGACTCAGCACCACCTAGTGTTTGGTTACGTGGTAGCTTTACGTTTGAACGCCCCTCAGATCGAAGAACGTGACCCTCGACCCCCAGAAAACCTTTAGGGGTGGGCGGAGTTTGAATCGGATTGCTTCAACCTGGCACCAGTATAGCAGGCCGGTCCGTCGGACCGTCTGTCCACGGGCAGCCGCCTCCTTACTGCTCCCGCAGGTCCGACTCGATCTCCTCGATCAGCTGGTCTGTATCGGCGACTACCTCACGCTGTTCCCCTCTTTCGAGGTTCCGCACCGTAACGACGCCCTTTTGAAGCTCGTCGTCGCCCATGATGATGGCATGTGTCGCCTTCGCGGCCGTCGCGTAGCGCAGCTGGCTGCGAAGACTCCGGCCGACGGGCGCAGCGATGGCGGACATACCCTTCGTCCGCAGGCTGACCGACAGCGAAACGGCCTCCCGTACGGCGGCCTCGCCGACGTGAGCGACCAGGACCTTGGCGCCGGTTTCGGTCGACAGAGCCACTTCGTCCCGCTTCATATTGGCGATCGCCCGCTCGATCCCCATGCCGAACCCGACGCCGGGCGTGGGTTTCCCACCGAGCTCCTCGATCAGCCCGTCGTAGCGTCCGCCGCCGATCAGCGTGCTCTGCCTGCCCTCGATCGGCGGCGTGATCTCGAACACCGTTCGCGTGTAGTAGTCAAAGCCCCTCACCAGTCTGTTGTCGACCTGAAAGGGCAGATCAAGTCGATCGAGGTACGCCAGCAGGCTTGCCCAGTGGCCGGCGCACGGGTCACACAGGTGGTCGACGCTGCTCGGCGCCTCGGCGATGATGGGCTGGCAGCCACCCTCCTTGCAATCGAGCAGCCGCAGCGTGTTGTGCTCGAGCCGGCGGCGGCAGTCAGAGCAAACAGCCTCGACGCGGTGCCGGTAGTAGGCCCGAAGCTCATCGATGTAGCCTGGCCTGCACTGGAGGTCGCCGATGGTATTGATCCCCAGGGATAGGCCGGCCAGCCCAAGATCCCCCAGAAGGCGCCATCCAAGCTCTATGACCTCGGCGTCAACCGAGGCGTCGGCGTCTCCCAGCACCTCAACTCCGAACTGATGGTGCTGGCGGAACCTGCCTGCCTGTGGACGCTCGTACCTGAAAATCGGAGAGATGTAGTACAGGCGTACCGGCTGAGGCAGGTTGCTCAGCCCGTGCTCCAGGTAGGCCCTGCAGACAGGGGCCGTGCCTTCCGGACGGAGCGTCAGGAGGTCGTCGCCTCGGTCCTGGAACGTGTACGTCTCCTTTTCCATCACATCGGTCATCTCGCCGACGCCCCGGACGAAAAGGCGGGCGTCCTCGAAGACGGGAGTGTCGATGCGGTCGTACCCGTACCGAGTGGCCGTTTGAGCGACCCGTTCCCGGACCACACGCCAGTAGCCCTGCTCCTCGGGGAGGATATCGCCCGTGCCTCGGGGCGCCTGAAACTGCACGGCTATGCCTCCGCGTGTTCGGCCATCAAAGATAGTTCAGGCCCTGTTGCCTGTAAACGTCGGTAACGTCACCGTACCATAGCCAATGTCGATTTGCTGAATTGACGCCGCGTACAAAATCCCGGGCGGCGGAAATTGCCGGGCCGCGCCAGGCTCGGGTATACTGGTTGTCAGAGTCGGTCATGCGTGGCTGGAGGAGTTGGCGTGGTAGACGCGCTGCTAGCCAAGACCCAAAAGTATCTGCCTCAAGAGACTGCCGGCATCGTATCGGAAGCGTACCGCTTCGCCGAGAAGGCCCACAGCGGCCAGCTCAGGCGGTCGGGTGAGCCCTTCATCGAGCATCCCCTGCAGACCGCTATGTTCCTGGCCGACCTCAAACTCGACTCGTCCGCGCTTGCCGCGGCCCTGCTGCATGACGTAGTCGAGGACTGCGGCGTCACCCATGAAGAGCTGGAGCGGGAGTTCGGCGCCGAGGTCGCCAAGCTGGTCGACGGCGTCACCAAGCTGACCCGGTCTGAGCTCAGGTCCGACGGGCAGAGCAACGGCGTCCAGGCCACCGACGAGAAGGAGCTCGTGAAGGCGGAAAGCCTGCGGAAGATGCTGATGTCGATGGCCGAGGACGTCAGGATCGTGCTGATCAAGCTGGCCGACAGGCTACACAACATGCGAACGCTGAAGGCGCTGTCGGCCGACCGTCGCATCGCCATCGCTGAAGAGACCCTGGAGATCTACGCCCCTCTTGCTCACAGACTGGGCATCTGGGAGGTGAAGTGGCGCTTGGAAGATCTCGCCTTCAGATATCTCGATCCCGAGGCATTCCGCCGCATATCCAAGCTGTTGCGGTCAAAGCGGGCTGAGCGCGAGGAGTACATCGGGCGGGTCCGCGGCGATCTCCAGGCCGCGCTCGAAGAAGCCGGCATCAAAGCCGTGGTAACCGGCCGGCCGAAGCATATCTACAGCATCCACAAGAAGATCGAGAGGTACGCCTCAGGGAACAGCGAGCTCGGCGAGATCTACGACCTGTTCGCTCTCCGCATCCTGGTCGACGGTGTCAAGGACTGCTACGCGGCCCTGGGCGTCGTGCACTCCAAGTGGCACCCGATACCCGGCCAGTTCGACGACTACATCGCCAACGCGAAGGACAACCTCTATCAGTCGTTGCACACGACCGTCCTTTGCGAGGACGCTGCTCCGGTAGAGGTCCAGATCAGGACCGACGAGATGCATCGCCTCGCGGAGTACGGCGTAGCCGCCCACTGGCTGTACAAAGAAGGCAAGCTCACCGACGTCCGCTTCGATGAGAAGATGGCGTGGCTGCGCCAGCTCCTGGAGTGGCAGCGAGACGTTAGCGGCGCCCAAGAGTTCGTCGAGTCCTTCAAGTCCGACATCTTCCAGAACCAGGTCTTCGTCTACACCCCGAAAGGGGAGATCAAGGAGCTCCCGGCGGGGTCGACGCCCGTCGATTTCGCCTTCCGCATCCACACCGATATCGGTCTTCGCTGCATCGGCGCCAAAGTGAACGACAAGCTGGTACCGATGCACTACCAGCTTCAGAGCGGCGATACCGTTCAGATCCTGACCAGCAAGACCGTCCGTGGACCCAGCCCCGATTGGCTCAACCCGAACCTGGGATACGTCAACACCAGCTCGGCTCGCGCGAAGATCCGTATCTGGTTCAACCGCCAGGAGCGGCAATCGAAGATCGAGAGGGGCAAGGAGGTCTTCGACAACCAGGTACGGCGCCTCAACGTGAGCATCGACGACGCCGAGGTGGCCGAGCTTGTGGGGTGCTCATCCACGGATGAGCTCTTCATCGCGCTGGGCGACGGCACGCTGACCACGACGGCGGTCGTGAACAGGCTGCTGTCCGAGACGGCCATACCGGAAGAGGAGCAGACGCTGCCCCTGCCTGCGTTCGGCCCGGCCTCCGGCATCGAGGTGCTCGGCATCGGAGACCTACTGCCCAGGATGGCGCGCTGCTGCAACCCGATTCAAGGCGACGAGATCGTGGGCTACATCACCGGCGGCATGGAGGTGACGGTCCATCGCAAGACCTGTGCCGACATCTCCGAGGAGACAGAAGCCGAAGAGCTTATACCGGTCCGCTGGGGTGAGGCGCGGCCTCTCTTCCCCGTCAGGATACGGGTCAAGGCCTGGGACCGGGTTGGGCTGCTTAGCGACATAACCTCCCTCGTCTCGAAGGAACGTGTTAACATAGCTTCCTGCGTTTCCGAAGAGTACGAGGACATCAGCATCATCACGCTTACCGTGTACGTTAACGGGATATACCTGCTTAACCGCCTCTTCTCCAGGTTGGAGGGTGTAACCGGCGTCATCGGGGTTTCGAGAGCCCAGGACGTGGACACCAAAGCGGTCAAGCTCTAGGAGGACTGGTAAAGTTGCCCAGCGCAAAGTCGGCCCGTGTTGGAGAGCGAAGGCGCAGACTGAACACACCGCTGCGATCGAAGGCCAGGACGTCAGTCAAGAAGGCCCGCAGGCTGATGGCTGCCAACGACCTGGATGCCGCCGAGGGCGCCGTAAGGGACGCGGTCGTCGCCCTCGACAAGGCCGCGCAGAAGGGTGCGCTACACCGCAACAACGCCTCGCGACGGAAGTCGCGGATCGCGAAACACCTGAACAGAGCCAGGAGCGGCTGATCCTCCTCCAGCCACTTCGGGCAAAGGCATCTGTATTCCCATGAGCCCCACCGTTGACAGCCGCCGACGGAACGGACTAGAATGCTGGCAGCCTTTGAAAGCCTAATGACCCATGCTTAGAATAAGACTTCGACGCACAGGAGCCAGACACCAGCCAAGCTACCGAATCGTGGTAGCGGACTCGAGAGCTGCACGAGACGGAGCCTTCGTTGAGCAGATCGGGCACTACAATCCTCGGACCGACCCGCCAACGCTGGTGATGGACGAGGAGAAGGCCCTCAAGTGGATCGGCCAGGGGGCTCAGCCGTCAGACTCGGTCCAGCGGCTCCTTCGGACGCTGGGGACGCTCGAGAAGGCACAGACCCCGTGAAAGAGCTTGTCGAGTACATAGCCAAGTCCATCGCTTCTCACCCCGAGGACGTGAAGGTCACCGAGGAAGAGGAAGAGGACGGACGTGTCATCGTCAAGCTGGAGGTCGCGCCCGACGACAAAGGCAAGGTCATAGGCCGCCAGGGCCGCGTGGCCCAGTCCATGCGCCTCCTCCTGCGAGTAGCTGCGGTCAAGACTGGGACTCGAGCCATCCTCGAGATAGTCTAGCCGCCGGCCAACCAGGCTTCCCAGGCCGAACCTCAACGCCGTGTCCAACGTCGCGGAACGCAGCGATCCCCCTTCACATTCCGACTCAGAGCACGTACTCGTCGGCAGGGTCGTAGGCGTCTGGGGTCTCAAGGGCGATCTCAAGATACAGGTACTAACCGACTTTCCAGAAAGGTTCTCCCCGGGGAGCTCGATGCTTATCGACGGCGAGCGCGCCACTGTAGAGCGCTCGCGGCCGTCGAAGGGCGGACTCCTGGTCAAGCTGGACCTGGCAGCAGACCGTACGCAGGCGGAGGGGCTGCGTGGGCGAGACCTCACAGTCCCTATTGACGAGGTCTCGCAGCTACCGCCAGGCTCCTACTACTACTTTCAGATCATCGGCATGAGCGCCTGGAACGAAGAGGGAGAGCAACTGGGCGAAGTGCAGGAGATACTACCCGGCGGCGGCACCGAGGTCTATGTCATCAAGAAGACCGACGGCCACTCGATCCTGCTGCCAGCCCGCTCGGACGTGATCCTGGACGTGAACATCGACGAAAGCCGGATGACCGTGCGGGTGCCCAAGGGGCTCGGATAGGTCTGGACGAATGCTAGGCCGTTTAGTAGACTCGGCGGGATCATGAACAAAGACGAGTATCGCAGTAAGCTCACATCCGAGCAGTACGCCGTGACCAGGCGGAAGGCCACCGAGAGACCCTTCAGCGGCAAGTACTGGGATTCAAAGGAGAAGGGCATCTATCGCTGCATCTGCTGTGATGCGCCTCTGTTCTCCTCCGAAACTAAGTACGACTCCGGGACCGGATGGCCGAGTTTCTCGGAACCCATCGACGAGAAGCGAATCAAGTCCGAAACGGACGACAGCCACGGAATGGTCAGGACAGAGGTGATGTGCTCTGAGTGCGACGCCCATCTGGGCCATCTCTTCCCGGACGGCCCGCCACCGACGGGCATGCGCTACTGCATGAACTCTGCATCGTTCCGTCTGGACGCCGACGAACCTCGGTAGCTGAACGCGGGAGGCCAGCATGAGTTGGGACTTCGTGACAGTAAGCGGGCCTCATGGCCCGCTCACGGAAGGGCCGGCGTGGGACGGCACAGGCGTGCTGTTCACTCACATACCGACCAGCCGAATACTGCGATACGATCCCGGGACCGGGGCCACCACGGTCTACAAGACCGACACCAACTACGGAAACGGGCTGATGTTCGATGAGCAAGGGCTCCTGTACGCGTGTGAAGGGGACGCCCGCCGCATGGTGCGCTATGAGAGCGACGGCGGAACAACCGTGTTGGCCGACGCTTTCGAGGGAAAGCGCCTGAATATACCCAACGACCTGGCTATAGACGACCGGGGACGCGTGTGGTTCACGGACCCCTGGTATATGGGGGCGGGCGGAGACTGGAGCCAAGACCCCGACACGCACAAGGACCTGGACCACGACTCCGTCTATCGTCTCGACCCGAAGCCAGGCGGGACCTGGGACATCGCGCGCGTAACCTCCGATACGGTGAAGCCCAACGGCATCCTCTTTTCGTTGGACCACAAAACGCTCTACGTGGCCGAGCACGGCAATCAACCGGGCCAGCCACGGGAGCTGAGGGGATACCCGGTCAATGACGATGGCTCCCTCGGCCCGCACAAGGTGGTCTACGACTTCGCCCCGAACCGGCCCATAGACGGGATGTGCCTCGACACGGAGGGCAACATCATCTCCCCGGCCGGGATGAATAGGGGCGAGGAGGGTCCCCCCACGGTCTACGTAATCTCGCCGGATGGGGAGATCCTGGAGAGCCACCCCCTGCCCCAGGGCCGGCCTACCAACTGCACCCTCGGCGGCACGGACCTCAGCGTCCTGTACGTGACTACTTTCGACGGGCACCTGCTTCAGGCCCAGACCGACCGCCAGGGAGCGCTGCTCTACCCGAAGGGGAGCTAGGCGCCTTCCGGCCTCAAACCGATCCAGGCTCCGTCGCGCCCAGGAACCCGCCGATGGGCTTTCACGCCAGCGGGTCCACGCGACCAGCAGACCGACGCCGGAGGGGGAAGTGATCGCTCAAGCAAAGATAACGGGTGCACAGCTCGTCGCCAGGGCCTTGAAGATGGAGGGGGTCGAGAACCTCTTCACGCTGGCGGGCGACCACATCCTGCCCGTGCTGGACGTCGTGAGCGAGATGGGCTTCCGCCTGCTGGACACGCGCCACGAGCAGGCTGCGGTGCACATGGCCGACGCCTGGGGACGGATCACCGGCCAGCCGGGCGTGGCCCTCTATACGACGCCGGGCCTGGCCAACGCAATCCCCGGGCTTGCCCACGCATCCCACTCCGAGAGCCCGCTCCTGTCGATCAGCGGCTCGGCCGAGCTGTTGGAGCTTGGCCGTGGGGCGATGCAGGAGATAGACCAGGTCGCCATGGCGCAGCCCATCACCAAGGGCGCGTGGATGGTTACCGACGCGAGACGCATCCCCGACATGATCGCCCATGCCCTTCGACTGGCCTACGACGGGCGGCGAGGGCCGGTCCACCTGACGATCCCCGTGGACGTGCAGCAGCAGGAGGTCCTCGAAGAGGAGGTCACGTTCTTCAAGCCGGAGGAGTATCGCGGCATGGCAGGCCCAACGGCCACGTCCGACCAGGTGCAGAAGGCCATAGACTTGCTTCGCTCGTCCAGCCGGCCATTGCTCATCGCGGGCAGCGCCGCCGCCTACTCCGGGTCGGGTGACGCCCTCCAGCGGTTCATCGAGACGACGAGGCTGCCCCTACTGACCGAGGGCGACGCCCGTGGCCTGGTCTCCGACGAGCATCCTTACTGCTTCGGCTTCTTTGATTCCGGACTGAACCGGGCCGCCCGCTTGTCGCGCCGTGCGGACCTCGTGGTGCTGCTCGGCAGAAAGCAGGACCTGATAGTGGGCTACGCTATGCCGCCGACGGTTCCAGCCGACGCAAGGCTGATCCAAGTGGACCCGGCGGCCGCTGAGATCGCGCGCAACAGGGGCGTCGCCGTCGGAATCGTGGGGGACGTCGGCGCCGTGCTGGAGCAGCTCACGGCAGAGGCCGCCAGGCACCAGTGGAGCGACCTACCCTGGCTGGACGAGCTTAGCGCCGAGCGGGAGTCTCAGGTCCAGCAGCTCGAAGACCTGGTCAAGCCAGAGAATCCGATGCATGGCATGGTCGTTCACAAGACGCTGAGCCGGCACCTCAGGCCCGACGACTACCTGATCTTCGACGGAGGCGACTTCTGCCACTTCGGCCGGGCGTACCTTCCAGCCGTAAAGCCGAAGAGCTGGTGGTCCCTGCCAACCCTCGGCATGCTGGGGTCGTCCCTGCCTACCGCGCTCACGGCAAAGCTGGCTCACCCGGACCGCCGAGTGATCCTGCTGACCGGCGACGGCTCCTTCGGGTTCAACGGTATGGAGTTCGACACCGCCGTGCGTCACGACCTTGGCGTAGTAGCCATACTGGGCAACGACGCCGCCTGGGGCATCGACCGGCAGATCCAGCTGGGCGTGTTCGGCAGAGCCGTCGCCACCGATCTGCTACCGACGCGCTACGACCAGGTGGTCCAGGGCCTTGGGGGCTACAGCGAGCTAGCGGAGTCCCAGGAAGAGTTCGAGGCCGCCCTGGAAAGGGCCCTGAAGCAGAAACGCCCCGCGCTGATCAACGTGCGTATCCAGGGGGCGATCAGCCCGCGCGCCGAGGCTGCCGTCGCCCGCTGGAAGAGCCACTCTCCGCTGCCCATGTGAGCTTTCAGGGCAAGGATACCAGGCATTGGGACTTTGGCTTCGTCATGACCACTAGAACGGAAGCACAGACCATCATCAGAGGCATCTCGGAGAAACTCGCGGCCGAGTATGCTCCCGAGAAGGTGATTCTGTTCGGGTCGCACGCATACGGCGACCCATCCGCCAGCAGCGATATCGACCTGCTCGTTATCAAGGATACGCCGCATCATTTCATCGACCGTTGGGTAGAAGTACGTCGAATACTATCGGACCCGGAGCGCAAGGTACCCATAGAAGTTCTCGTGCTCACCCCAAGAGAGCTCGCAACCAGGCTGTCCAAGGGCGACCAATTCATCCAGGAGATCGTCGAAAAGGGACGCGTCTTATATGCCGCGTGAGTCTCTGTACCCCTGCGCAAAGGCCTCAATGGTCATCCCCCCAAGTGCTGGCGGCGGACGAAGGGAATCCATGAAGAGGAGACTTTTCCTGGCAACATTACTAACATCTATCATTACCTATGCTGCCTGCACGGGAGGAGACGTCACCACAGCAACACGTACCCCTACGCCCACGCCATCGTCAACGGCCGCTGCAACACTGGCTCCGACGCCAGCATCTGTCCCGAATCCTTCACCGACGGCAACACCCACGCTCTCTCCCACTGCCACGGCCACGGCCACGGCCAGGCCGACGCCGACGCCGGAGTCTGCCCCAACTTCCACTCCAACGTTGACACCCACACCGACTACTGTGCCCGAGCCGTTCGGTCTCATTTTTTTGAGGCAAGACCCACCCGAACGATTACGTGGATGGCGTGACGACCTTATTCCCTACGTTTTCCTGGTGATGGGCTTCGATCTGGCGCCGATGAGCATCGACCTTGTAACCGCGTACAAGGGGCCGGGAATTGGGTGGGTGCACCCATTCTCAGGGCAGGAACTAATTACTTACGTACACCCGAGCGTGGATTCAGACACATACAACGTCGCATTGAGGCTACCCGACGGCCAGCGCGCCGAGGCCACGCTCCAACATGTCGCCACGAAACCGCTGCCGCTTCTGTCCCCAGGGGAGTCCTACGACTTTCCCGAAGACTTGGCGCCAATACTCGCGCAACTTCCCGTCGTGGACAATTTAAGGCTTTATGTTCAGCCTGATGGCTGTCCCTCCGAACGCTATCCCCCCGGATGGTGGGCACTCTTGGGACAAGAATGTGAGAATACAGGGGGCTCTTTGCAACTGAATGCTGCAAACTACGTTCACACAGCCAGGGAGATACTATTGCGGCTATCTCCCAGCGAGTATGCAGACCAGTTTGGTGGGAATTCTATAATCCGCACCCTCGCCCACGAGATATGCCACGCTCACCAGCATCAGATGATCATCGAGGCCGGATTGGGCGATCCTGCGTTGCGGCCTCCTGCTCCGCAGCTTCTGTGGGACGAAACCCCCGAGGGGCGGGCCTTCTTCGAGGCGACCGGTTGGAAACGGGAGGGTCCAGAACAGTATTCAAGAGCCCAAGATGAACCGGAGGGCTGGAAAATCCCTGATTGGAACCCGACTCATCCTGCAGTCGAGGACTTTGCAGAGGTCTGCGCTTTTTGGTACATGAACCGCGAAAAGTACGTGTTAGTGCACCTCGCCGCTACAAGTTCGCGCAAGAGTGGCTCGGCCAGTGGGTGCCTTAGCCCTTCAACGTGGCCTTCTATTTATGATGCGAACTCAGGCACTAATTGTGACGACACAGCTCATTCGGCCAATGACATATGCGCATTTCGATAAACTCGGGGCGCAGGATTGAAATGCCTATGGGAACCAAGCGGCCTGAGCCGCGCTTCGACTGGTTCATCCCGATCGACGGCGACGGCGCTTACATTGGGACCTACCGAGCGGAGCGCCCGCCGACCTTCGAGTACCTTCGACAGGTGGTTCAGGCGGCCGAGGACTGCGGCTTTCACTCGCTGCTCATACCCACCAGGTTCGCCAACGGACTGTTCGAGGAGAGCGCTCCCCTGGCCGAGACGTGGACCATGGTGTCGGCGCTGGCGGCCGTCACGAGCAGGGTGCGATTCCTGGTGGCCGTTCGCCCAGGCTTCGTCTCCACCGGCCTCTTCGCTCAGATGGCGGCGACCCTGGACCAGATCAGCGGCGGGAGGCTGGACATAAACGTGGTTCCCGGAGGGATCCAGGGCGACTTCGAGCGCCTGGGCGAGGCCATCGATCACGATTACCGCTACGACAGGGCCGAGGAGTTCATCGGGGCGTGCCGCCTGCTGTGGCGTGCGCCCGAGCCCGTCGACTTCGACGGCGAGCACGTCCACCTGAAAGGAGCCTTGTGCTCGCCCGGTCCCGCCGGCGAAGGACCGAGGTTCTACGTCGGCGGCGCCTCCGATCGCGCTCTGGAGCTGGCGGGACGGCATTCGGACGTTTACCTGGCATGGGTCGAGCCGCGGGACCGGATAGCGCAGCGCTTGCAGCGGGCCAGGGCACGATTCGCTGAAGCAAAGCGCGAGGCTATCTTCGGCCTGCGGGCACACCTCGTGGTCCGGGACACCGAGGCCGAGGCGTGGGACGCGGCCCGGGCGCTGGTTTCCCGAGCCGACGACGTGGTCAAGCACCAGAGGCAGCTCGCGTTTGCCGGCACGCCCATGGTGGGCCAGCGGGCCCAAGCCGCCACGGCAGTAGACGACAGGCCGGCGCCCCGTTTGTGGAACGGCATATCGGCGGTTCGCGTAAACTGTGGCACGGCAATCGTCGGAACGCCCGAGCAGGTGGCGGAAGAGCTTCTGGGCTACTGGCGGCTGGGGGTGGACGAGTTCATCCTGTCGGGGTTTCCCCACATCGAGGAGTGCCGCCGCGCGGCGTCCGACCTGCTCCCCGTCGTACAATCACTCATAGAAAAGGATCGGGGCCGATAGAAGCGTAGAGATGGCAAACGCCGAGATCGTATCCATAGGCACCGAGCTCCTGCTGGGGCAGATCGTCGATACCAACGCGGCCTGGATGGCGGAGCGCCTGACCGGGCTTGGAGTGAATCTCTTCTACAAGACGGTTGTCGGCGACAACCCGGCGCGCATGGAGGAGGTCATCGGCCGCGCGCTGGAGCGCTCCGACCTGGTGATCACCGGAGGAGGCCTCGGCCCCACCCAGGACGACCTGACCAGGGAGATCATAGCCAGGGTCACCGGCCGTGAGCTCATCCTGGATACGGAGCTGGCGACGCAGATCGACGAGCGGTTCCGCAGCAGGGGCCTCATCATGACGCCGAACAACGAGCGCCAGGCCTTGATTCCCAAGGGCGCCACGCCCGTCCAGAACCCCAACGGCACCGCCCCGGCGTTCATCGTGGAGGACCCCAAAGGCGCCGTGTTCGCCCTGCCCGGCGTGCCCTTCGAGCTGAAGTGGCTGTTCGAGCACGAGGTCGTGCCGTACATGCGCAAGAGGTTCGAGCTCACCGAAACGATCGCGTACAAGGTTCTGAAGGTGGCCGACATCGGCGAAAGCAGTGTCGACGACCGCATTGGGCACCTCATCGCCAACTCCAGCAATCCGACCGTCGGAGTGCTGGCCCATCCCGGGCAGGTCGACGTTCGGATAGCGGCGAAGGCCGGTAGCACCGCAGAGGCCATGAAGCTCATAGCGCCGGTCGAGCAAGAGGCTCGCAATCTACTGGGGCGGCACGTCTTCGCCGAGGACGACGAGACGATGGAGGACACGGTCGGCAAGCTGCTGCGGACGGCAGGCGTTACGGTCGCTGTGTACGAGGACATGACCGGTGGGCTCGTGGCCGATCGCATGCAGCAGACCAACAGCGAGCAGTTCGTCGAGGGTGTGATTGCCAATGGAGAGGGCGCAGTCCAACGCCTGATAGCCTCGACCGGTGTCGGCGAATTCACCAGCGATCCGGTTGCGCTCACCGATCTGCTGGCGTCGGCCGTTCGGATTCAGGCCGGGAGCGACCTGGGCCTCGCCCTGCATGCCGAGTCGGACCCAGAGGATTCAGCGGAGAACCTGGGACGCGGCGAGACCTATCTTTCCGTGACCGACGGGACCGGGCTCAGGACTCGCATGTACAGCTACGCCGGCCGGGGTCGCCCCGACCGAACGCGGATGAGCCTCAATGCGCTGGAGCTACTGCGCCTGGCCCTGCTTGAGGGTCTTGAGTAGCCTGGGACACGACGATCCTGCTGGGGTGCGGTCTAGAGGACCAGGATTCCAACGATGTGCCACGTCCAAGCTTAAGATACAGGATGTTCGGCGGACTCAGGATGACAAGCGGGTATCCCGCACCTGAGTTGGTTTTGGAGAGGAACAAAGTATGCGTTGGGTAAGATATCAGCTTCGGGGCGGTCCGGCGTACGGCATCTTGGAGAGTGAGGAGATCGAGGAGGTCTCGGGAAATCCCTTCGACGAGTATCGCCGCACCGGAGTCCGCCGGAAGCTCGACTCGGTGAAGCTGCTGGCGCCGGTGGAGCCGCGGACGTTCTACGCGGCGGGCATCAACTACGTCGAGCACATAAAGGCGCTCGGGGGCAAGTACGACGTGCCCGAGAAGCCGGACATAGGGTACAGGGCCACGAACGCCATCATCGCCCACGACGAGCCGATAGTGATCCCGAGCGACGCCACCGAGCAGGTCCAGTACGAGGGCGAGCTGGTGGTAGTTATCGGCAAGAAGGCGAAGCACCTATCTGAAGACGAGGCCTTCTCCTGCATCATGGGCTACACCATCGGCAACGACGTCAGCGAGCGGACATGGCAGGGGTCGGACCGCACCATGTGGCGCTGCAAGAACACCGATACGTTCAAGCCCATGGGTCCCTGGATCGAGACCGACGCCAACCCCGCGGAGATGCACACCACCGTGCGACTGAATGGTAAGGTCGCGTCCGAGTTCGACACCAACAACATGGTCTTCGGCATTGCCACCTACATCAGCGCCATGACCCGCTACCTGACTCTCTACCCGGGCGACATCATATGGATGGGCACCGACGGCGCGACCCAGAACATCAAGTCGGGCGACGTAGTCGAAGTCGACATCAGCGGCGTTGGAGTGCTGCGTAACCCGGTGGTGGCGGAGGGTTAGCGAGGTTCAGAGATGGCGACTATCAACACCGTCCTGGGGACCATGGATACGGCCGACATGGGGTTCACGCTGGCCCACGAGCACGTGCTCGACATGACCTGCGCGGGCGTCCAGTACGCCTACCCTGAGCTGATCGACCGCGAGGGCACGATCGAGCAAGCGGTCGCCACCCTCCGCGAGGGGCACAGCAATGGCCTCCGGACTATCGTCGACGTCACGACGATGGACCTCGGCCGAGACATCAGGCTCATGGAGCAGGTATCCCGCGAGTCCGGTGTGAACATCGTCTGCGCCACGGGCATCTGGCGCGACATCCCGCGAATCTTTTGGAACTCCGACCCCGACTCGGTGGCGCGGCTGTTCGTCAGGGAGATAGAGGATGGGATCGAGGGAACCGGCATCAAGGCGGGCGTCATCAAAGTGGCCAACGACATGGGGGGCGTAACGCCGGAGGGCGAGATAATACTGCGGGCGGCGGCCAGGACCCACAAGGCGACGGGCGTTCCCCTCTCGACTCACACGTGGGCTCCGGAGCGGGTCGGCGACCAGCAGATCCGCGTCTTCGAGGACGAGGGGGTCGACCTGAATCGGGTCTACATCGGGCACAGCAACGACAGCCGCGATGTCGAATACCTGGTCGGGATCATCGAGAAGGGGGCCTGGCTGGGCCTAGACCGCCTGCCGGGCGGCAGGCACCCGGCAACGCCGAAGTGGGAAGAGCGGACGGAGATCGTGAAGAAGCTAATAGACCTCGGCTACGCGGACCGCATCATGCTCAGCCATGACTGGTCCGAAACGATCCTGAAGTTTAGCCGCAAGGCCCAGGACGCTCGCGAGGAGGCGAACCCCGACGGCTACCACTTCATCCAGCGGAGAGTGCTGCCCAGGCTTCGAGAGCTCGGCGTCTCGGAGCAGGCCATCGACCAGATCATGGTCGACAACCCACGCCGCTTTTTCGAGGGCGCCTGAGTCTCAAGGCGCTCGACACCTCTCTAGCTCTCCCACGCGGGCGAGAGTAATCGGTGATTCGTTCGGCCTGAGCTTGTCGAAGGCCGAAACCTCGAACAGGCGCTCTGCTCCGGCAAGACCTATCGAGTGTTAATCGATTAGTCCGCGCTAGTAGTCCCGGTATTCATCTACGAGCTCATCCCGGCACACACAGCCCTCGGGACACCTTTGTCCGCATAGCGTTCTACATCCGGGGTGAAGCAACGCCAAATCGCCGTGACCTGTAGCTGGCCAGGTGGATCCCCCTCAGTCGCCATGGAGTAATCCCTGACGCTTCTCCCGTGGTAGCCCACTGATGCTCCTTCGTTACGGCCGTTACATTGGTAACTGTAACTGGAGCCTTCCCGGTTGCTTTGGGGACCGTCCTGGCTAGGAGGTCAGCGATGACTAAGACACTCGACTATGCTGCGTACTGGATTATCGTAGGCACCTTGCGGGTTGCGGGGAATTTGTGGGTGGTCATCAGGCAAGGTGGTGGTAGAGCCGATCCACTCACTTCGGTGGACTAGTCCCATTGTGGCCGAGCCCACGTTCCGCTGCAGGCCCAGAAGGTAGCCATTTTGGGCACTACAAATCACGACGCTTCTCCAGCTGGTATCTCCCGCGAATCAGCGGCCAGGGCGCTTACGAGGGCATGAAGCTCGGGGTGCTCGGGGGTCCGACCCACGAACTATGCGGTGGAGGTACCATCCAAGGGTGAGATGAGGAGAGGGCCCGGCGGGAACGAAACCGAGGGAGGGTCTCTGAGGCGCTGTGGTGAACCGACGCGCTAGATCGGTTGCCGTAGACGCTGTCGCACGTCAGAAACAAATAGGGCCCCACCGTGGTGGGGCCCTATTTTACGGAGGTGCTCCAGGGAACACCTACCGGGGGCACCTCCTTAAACTACTAGCCAACGGGCATCCTCCTTTCTAGAGATCCTCCAAAAGCTGTCGTCCACCACCACCCTATCTCCAACGCCAATTATAACCCGACCTACCGGGAAATGGAATCCAAGGAAAGTCCTGTCTCCTACCGAGTTTTACGTTTGACTCCCGATAGGGGCCACCATAAGATGTCTCCCGTCCTGAGTTGCAGCAATCCAGCTACATCCTGCCCACCAAGTAACCCCCACACCACTCGAGACAGATGAGGTGCCGGCATGATCGAAGGCGTTGCTGGGGTGGTCATCTGGACGGGCGACCTCGACAGGCTGCTCGCCTTCTATCGGGACACTCTCGGCCTGACGCCCCACTCCGAGCGGCCCGATTTCGTCGCCTTCCGATGGGGTGACATGCGGCTGAGTCTGGGCGCCCACTCCCAGGTCGCGGGTCAGGCCGGGGACCCCTACCGCATCATGATCAACCTCGGAGTGGAAGACATCCACGAGACGCATCGCACGCTATCGGCCAGGGGAGTCGCGTTCATCAGGCCGCCTGAGAAGGAGCACTGGGGCGGTTGGGTCGCGACGCTCAAAGATCCCGACGGCAACCTGCTTCAGCTGCTCCAGCAGCCGGAGTAGCCCCTGAGTTTTCCCACCACCCAGGGTGTTACTAGGTCCCTGGGGGAAGGTCCAACTACACAGGAGGCCGGCGCTCGAAGATGCGGACGCGCTGCTGGTAAGTGTAGGCGGCTCGCAGCACCATGGGCTCGTCGAAGGGCCGTCCGGCTATTTGAAGCCCCACCGGCAACCCGGCCGGCGTAAAGCCGCACGGGACCGAGATCGCAGGCAGCCCCGACATGTTGTAGCAGCTCGTGAAGCTGGGGAACCGCGCCAGCGTCATGACGTCGGCATCCTTGACGGCGGGGGCCGGCTGGGACATGGTGGGCGACACGATGACGTCGACCCTTTGCAATGCCTCGGCGAACTCCCGCTTAAGGACCTTCCTGACCCGTTGGGCCTGAACGTAGTCGGAGGTCGTGAAAAGCCCGCCGACGCGGAACCTGAGCTTCGGCATCTCGCCGAAGTCCTGCGGCCTAGCCTTCAGGTTGCGCTCGTGATAGGCGAAGGCCTCGCCCAGCATGATGACCGGCTGGGCGGCAGCCGCGTACCCGAGAGACGGGACCGTCACATCCTCGATACGGGCGCCGAGGGCTTCGAGCTCTTTCAACGCTTGCTCTACCGTGGACAGGACCTCGCGGCTGATCGATGGGTCGCCGGAGAAGAAGTAGTGTCTGGGAACCCCGACCCTCAGCCCCTTGATGTCCTCTCGTAGGGCCGCCGAGTAGTCCGGCACCGGCTCCCGGCTGCTTGTGGGGTCCCTTGGGTCGTGGCCGGCGATGGCCTGGAGCATGGTCGCTGCGTCCTCGACGGTCCAGGTCATCGGCCCGCAGTGGTCCAGCGTCCAGCTCAGGGGCACGACGCCATACCTGCTGACGCGGCCGTAGGTCGGCTTGAGGCCGACGATCCCGCAGTGGGATGCGGGATGGCGTATGGAGCCGCCGGTGCACGAGCCAAGCGAGCCCATGCAGAGGCCCGCAGCCACGGCCGCCCCCGAGCCGCTGCTAGAGCCGCCGGTCACGTGGTCGAGGTCCCACGGGTTCTTGGCGACGGCAAAGCCGCAGGTGGGGTCCGGACCGCTCAGCGCGAACTCATGCATCGCCAGCTTGCCCACCAGAATCATGCCCGCTGCCTTCAGGCGGGCGACGGTGGTCGCATCCTCGTCGGGCACGCGGTCCGCCATTACCCGCGAGCTGGCGGTGGTCCGCACCCCCGCGGTGTCATACAGGTCCTTCAGCGCGATGGGGATGCCGTGCAGGGGCCCCCTGTGCTCGCCACGGGCGATCTCGGCCTCGGCCTGGCGAGCCGCATCGAGCGCCTCGTCGGCCAGCACCGTGATGTAGGCCTCGAGTGTTCCATCCACCGCCTCGATGCGGTCGAGGAACGCGCGGGTAAGCTCGACGGGCGAGAGTTTTCTGTCCCTGATGAGATCGGCGGCCTGCGCTATCGTGAGGTAGCACAGCTCTGGAGTCGTCTCTCTCATCTCATAACCCCCCCGAACTCGTCCCAGACGGGCGAGAAGGCCACCGCCAGGTCCTCCGGGCCAAGGTCCAGCTCGTGCAGGGCGGCAATCTGCTTCAGATGAAGCTCATAGGCCGACTTCAGCTCGTCGATCTCCTCGGCTGTCGGCTTTATTCCAACCCTGTCCAGCAGGACTCTGAACTGCTCCATCGTTATGCCTTCCGGATCAGCCATGTAGTGCTCCTATCAGATAAGGCGTCAGGTATCACCTGTCAGCCGTTGGTTGAAGGAAGTGAGCATTCGCTTGATTTCGACTACCCTAGCCGAGAGCAGGTGGAAGCGCTTAGCACTGGCGTTTGCCAGGGCTTCTTATCAACGCTGAAGTTCTTCTTTCCCTCCCCCTCATCCCGGAGGTTTTTTTCCTGTATCTGAGGGACACCCTCAGATACCTGGCAAGGGGCTCCATCCCTCTGCACTCCTCATCCAAGACTGGGCATCATCGCACAGCATACCTGTCTGATGGTTTGACTGTTGACTGCCCGATCGCTGATGTGGCCGCCAGGAAATTGCCTCAGAAAGGCGCAGGGGGAACCCCTCTGGACTCCCCCTCTGGCGGGGGCCTGGGGGATGTCCCCCAAAACCTAGGAACGCTTGAGGGTGGGCGGGTGGGAGTAACACCAACATATAAGATAGTTTCTACCTACTGCGCCGTCCAGCCCCCGTCTATGACCAGCTCCGTCCCCGTCACGTACGACGACTCGTCGGATGCCAGGTACAGCACGCCATAAGCTACGTCCTCTGGCTGCCCATACCTCCCCAGAGGAATAAAGGTCAGGCCAGCGCTGTGGAACTCGGGGTCTGCGAGTCGCCCCTCCGTCATTGGCGTGATGATTGGGCCGGGGTGCACCGAGTTGACTCTGATGGTGTCCTTCGCGTACTGGATAGCGGCGGTCTTGGCCAGGATGCGAATCGCGCCCTTCGAGGCCTGGTACTGGGGGCTGCTCCTGTCGGTGCCTACGATGCCGAACTGGGACGACATGACGACGATGGAGCCTCCTCCCGCCTTCTGCATCTGCGGAATGGCGGCCTTCATGCCCAGGAACACGCCCTTGGCGTTGATGTCCATGAGCCAGTCCCATTGCTGCTCGGTGGTCTCCTCGACGGACGTATGTGCGCTGACCCCCGCGTTGGCTACGAGAATGTCCAGCCTGCCGAACCTGGCCACGACGGACTGGACCGCATTTTGCCAGTCGGCCTCTTTTGTCACGTCGAGCGGGACGAACAGGGCCTGGGAGCCTTCTTGAGCGATCTCGTCTGCAACGGTCTGCCCCTGCTCCTCCAGGATGTCCCCGAGCGCCACCTTCGCCCCCTCGGACGCAAACATCCTGCCTATCGTGGCACCCATCCCCCGGGCACCGCCACTTATGAGGGCGACCTTGCTTTCGAGTCTCATAGCTTTTCCTCCCGATTCTGGCCGACCTCTGGAGCCGCAGGACTCAGGAGCTGGACAGAAGCGATGCCAGCGCCTCCTCTCTTATAGCTGCCTCGACATAGCGGTCGGCGTCCTCTTCCAGCATAAGCCGCTGGTCCACGAGCCGCTGGGCCGCCACGGCTATCGCACGCACGTACTGTTCCTTGCTCGCGTACCGCTCCTCGATAGAGGGCCTGGAGTCCCCAGTCGCCTGCCTCTCGCCCCGAGTGTGGGCGAAGGGCAGGTAGCTGCCCTTCGCCCCTACGAGTCCCCTGGGCGCCGATCCTTCGGGGCGGAAATTCCAGCCAGTGTAAGTCGCCAGCGGGGCCTCGACGTGGGGCGTCCGTATCCCCGGGATTTCGTTGCCGTCAGCGTCTACCTGAGGCACCAGCACCGCGTACTCCCTGCGCTGATCCGCTCTCGGTGGCTCGAGATCGGTGACCCCTTCATCAAACCGGGGCCCGTAGTCCTGTAGGTGCAGCCGACTGGGCTCCCCCGGGCAGTCCACGCCGGGAATCGAGGGGAATGCCCGTTTCACAACGTCGGCCGGCACTGCCTCCTCCTCGGAGCGCCGCGGGACTCGGCTCTGAGGCGGTGCAACGCCCGCCGTGGCCCAGGCGTCCAGGGCGTCGAGGAGCGCCCGCAGCAGCGGCGTCGTGTTGAGGGGATTGGACGGGTGCTGGTGATTGCCGCTCAGGGGACCCTTTCCCGGTTCGGCCTGGTGCTGCGACCCGGCGAACAGATAGACCCTGGCCTTCTCGTGGTCCGGTAGGTCGTCGCCCGAGGCGTCGGTGTGTACAAGAGAGCCCCTGCGCTCCCAGTATTCCGACGACGTCTGCGTGTGGACCACAAGCGGATCGGTGTCGGGCCGCTTGAGTATTCCGTCGGTCTCGCCGGTCAACGGGTCCGTCGTCACGCCGTAGGCGAAGGGGAACCGGTCCGACGGGTAGAGGTGATCGGCGTGCTGGCGCGAATACCGGCCCGGCTGGGCGAAACGATGATTGAGCATCACTCGCCCGCCGCCCGATACATGAGGTGATATGCCATCGAACACGCGGCGCCCTCTCGGGTCTGCGTTGAACCCCAGGTAGACGAACTCCCGCAGGAACCGGCCACTCTGGGACCGTCCCCACGCATAGGCCTTTTCGATGCCGGGGCCGCCGTCCCTCAGCGGGTTCGGCGTGCCTTCTGCATCGGTCTCGGTGTGGAGCAGAAACGAGACCAGGTCCCTCAACCCGCAGAGCCCAAGTCCCAAAACGGCGGGGTCCTTTGCCGTGTAGACGAGCTCGTATATCCATCCGGGCTTGAAGCCGGCTGGCAGAAAGCAGTCGGCCGAGGAAGGCTCCGGCGTGCCGTCGCGGGCCGCCCGAGCGAACTGCCACTCGTCATGCGGTATGGCCACTCGGCTGTCCTGCTCGTACTCTCGGACCGTGAGGGCGGCCGAGGACGCGTCCAGAGACGCAGTCTCGTAGCTACGCGTGTAATCGTTGCCGCTCAGGGGATAAGAGTAGACGCCCGGTTCGTCGGCGATGAACTCGGCACGCACCGGACCGGTGATCTCGCCGCCGCTGTCCCGCGCAACAGGTACGTCGATCGTAAGCCTGTCCTCACCCGGAAGAAGATCGCCTTGCCAGCCGGACCAGACGAGGGTGTAGCCCCGTCGCATCAGAAACCCGTTGCCTGCGTGCTCGGCGGACGACGGCCTGTCGCTGTGTGAACCGTCGTTGAAGTAGATAAGGGCACGCTTGTTGCCCCGGTTGTTCACGTCGTACAGGAGGCGCCGGTTACCCTGGGCCGGGTCCGCCGGCTTGAGGATGTAGAGGTCCGTGGAGAACGATACTTTGCCGTCGGCGCCCCGGGGAGCACTGGCCAGGTCCACGACGCTGGAGTTCGATTCATCGTCCGGGTCGAGGGCGAATTCGACGCTCCCGGCGATGCGCTCGTAGGGGCCGGTGTCTCCGAAGGCAACGCCCTCTGCAAAGGGCTCTCGGGTATCAAAGCGCAGGCGAACCCCAGTTTCCATAGGAACCTCCGGTAGGGCACTTGGCGGGCGATTCAAGCGTGACGAACGGTGCAATTGTAGTCGAGGCCGGCGAGCGCTACAAGCGGCATTTAGGCTGCCCCTCGGAGGCACTTACCAGCGCGTTATGCGCGCCATAGGCCCTTGACACCAATCAGAGGAACGTGATAGTTTTCACCCGCCGGACTCGGGGGCAGCGAACCCGCGTTGAGCGCACAATAAGGAGGAAACTCGCTCCATGGACCCGGCACCGCTAGGCCTTTCCCAATGGGACGAGCTTGGTCGGATGCTGGGCAGCCTTTGGATCGTCGTCCTCCTTGTCGTGCTCGCCGCCTCCAACCTCCTGATCGGCCACAACCTGGTCTCTTCCATGGTGGCATCGCAGCACATCAGTGCCATCTGGGGGAAGACCCGCCCGCTGTTCTACGGGCTGGGCATCGCGAGCTTTGCCATGGCACTGTTCTTCCTCGCGAAGGTCGTCGATTCCGCCGGCGTCTTCCGAGACTTCTGGCCTGACTACTGGATCTAGCCGAGTAAGCGGAACGATCGAGATATAGCAGCGAGCAGCATACCGGGGCTGACCACGGGGCCCGGAGCCGAGGACTTAGGACGCACCAAGCTTGATACCCGGAGACTTCCAGACCTCCAAATTCTCGAGGGACAAGCTCGTTCGTTTTGGAGTCCTTGGCGCCGTAAGCTTGGCCGTCGGCGGCGGGATGGTGCTGGCCTTCGTCTTCATCATATCCGCGTGGCTGGGAAGGCCCGTTATCTTCGGATTTAACGAAGGCCCGGACCAGCCCATCGCGTTTCCGCATACGGTACACGTGCAGGAAGTCGGCCTCGACTGCACCTTCTGCCACCGCAACGTGACTAAGGGCGCGGCCGCTACCATACCGGCGGTGGCCCTGTGTATGACCTGCCACGAGGTCGTCGGCGACGGAATCGCCGAGGTCGAAAAGCTGCGCGCCACCTTCGAGGCGGGCGACTCCATTGACTGGGTCCGAGTGCACAGGGTGCCTGACCACGTCCACTTCGTTCACGAGGCGCACATCAGGTTCTTCGCGGAAAGGGACGGTGTGGAAGCCTCAGCGGTCTGCTCGACCTGCCACGGCGACGTCGGAAGCATGACCAAGGTCAAGCAGGTCCGCTCTCTCAAGATGGGCGACTGCGTAGACTGCCACCGCGACAACGCCGCACCGACCGACTGCACGACCTGCCACTACTAGAGACTCGCAGGACATGGCACTAACCAGACGACAATTCTTGACCCTGATGGGCGGCACAGCCGCCGGAGCCATCATCTTCCAGGCGTGCGGCGTCCCCGAGGAAGAGATCCTGGTACAGTCGCCCGTCGAGATGCCCGAGGACCTCGTCTCGGGCCTCGACAACTGGTACGCAACGATCTGCCGTCAGTGCCCCACTAGCGAGGGCGTCGTCGTCAGGGTGATGGAGGGCCGGGCCAAGAAGGTCGAGGGCAACGTCGACTATCCGATCAACCAGGGTAAACACAGCGCCCGCTGCGAAGCGGGACTACAGGACCTTTACTCTCCCGACCGGATCAAGGGCCCCCTGGTCAGAGTGGGCGAGCGCGGCTCCGGCATCTTCGAGGAGATAAGCTGGGCCGACGCCATCGCGCGCCTGTCGCTCCAGCTGCAGCAGTTACAGGGCACCGGCAGGGAATCGGCGATGGTGATGGCCACGGAGCCGCTGGGCGGACACCTGGGGCTCGTGGTCGATCGATTCGCGTCGAGGTTCGGCGGCCGCCGCATTTCCTACGAGCCCGTGGAGCGGACCACACTGCGGCAGGCCGTGAAGCGGGTCTTCGATCAGGACACTATGCCCGACTTCGACATCGAAAACGCTGGCTACGTGCTCTCTTTCGGGGCCGACTTCCTCAGCACCTGGCAGTCCCCCGTGCGGTACGCTCGCGGCTACGGTGAGTTTCGTCAGGGCGACAGGGAGCGCGGCACGCTGGTCCACGTCGACTCCCGTTTCTCGACGACCGCGGCGAACGCGGACGAGTGGTTCTACGTCAAGCCCGGGATGGAGGGCCTGCTGGCGCTCAGCATCGCGCAGGTCATCGTCTCCGAGGGTCTCGGCGACCGCGGCGCGGCCGACGCCCTGACCAACGGCCAACCTCAGCGGCTGGACGCTTTTGCGCCGGACCAGGTCGCGGACCGGATATCCGACGCGTATCCCGCGGATCGGGTGGCCGAGAAGATCCATCGTATCGCGGTGGAGTTCGCGGAACACGGCCCCAGCCTGGCGTTCGGCGGCGGATCCGCGGCAGCCCACACCAATGGACTCGCCAACCTCGTGGCCATCTACTCCCTGAACTACCTCGTGGGCAGCGTCGGAGCGCGAGGCGGAGTCATCTTCAACCCCGATCCGCCGCTCGGCGATATCGCCAAAGCGCCGGCCGTCGCATCCTTCCGGGATTGGCAGGACCTGGTCGCCGACATGCGTGGGGGCGACGTACAGGTGCTTATGGTGCACGGCGCGGACCCCTGGTACGGGCTGCCCGAGAGCGCCGGCTTCAAAGACGCCATCTTCGACGTCCCCTTCGTATTCAGCTTCTCTGGAGTCATGGACGACACGACGTCCATGGCGGACCTCGTACTGCCGGACCACAGCTACCTGGAGGACTGGGGAAATGACGTTCCGGACCCGGGGCCCGGCTACGAGATGGTCGGCTTTCAGCAGCCGGTGACCCGTCCCTTCTTCGAGTCCAGGGGCGTGCATCTGGGCACCAGGAGTTTCCCCGACGTGCTGCTGACGGTGGCGCAGGGACTAAGCCTCGACACCGGGCTGCCGGGCGAGACCTTCAAGGACATACTCCAGGAGGCGGCACGAGAGCTGTTCGCCAAGAATCGGGGGTCGGTGAGGGCCCTGGAGTTCCGGTCCTTCTGGAATGGCATGCTGCAGCGAGGGGGCTGGTGGGACATCTCTGCAAGGTCGAGCGAACCGGCGCCCACGCCGAAGCCACTGCTCGAGATAGAGGAGCCGGACTTCGACTCGCGAAACGCGAGGCGCTACCCGTTCCATCTGATACCGTTCGCATCGGCGTCTCTAACCGATGGCAGAGGAGCGCACCTGCCCTGGCTGCAGGCGACCCCCGATCCGATTACCACCGCGACGTGGCGCACCTGGGTGGAGATCAACATGCGCGTCGCTGAAGAGATGGACATCGCCGAGGGGGACGTGGTGAGGGTGGTTTCGTCCCATGGCACCATCGAGGCCCTGGCCTACCCCCACCTCGGGATCGCGCCCGGCGTCGTGTCGGTGCCCCTCGGGCAGGGCCACCGCGCCGCCGGCCGCTACGCCAAGGGGCGAGGCGCCAACGTCCTGTCCATGCTGGCTCCGCTGACGGACAGCGCGACCGGGGCGTTGGCCTGGAGCGCCACACGGGTACGCATCGAAAAAACGGGAGACTGGGTGAGGCTCCCCAAGTTCGAGAACACGGTACCCGACCCGCCCGTCGACGAAGAGCAGCAGGTTATTCAAATCACCCCGATAGACTCGTAAGCGGGCGCAACGGAGAGAGCGGAAATGACACAACCAAGCTGGGGTATGGTCGTCGACGTCGATAAGTGCATCGGCTGCCAGGCGTGCGTGGTGGCATGTCAGTCGGAGAACAACATACCGATCAACGACGAAGAGCTCTTCAACCAGCGTCGCGCCATCGAGTGGATTCGCGTCGAGCGCTACTGGGAAGGCGAGTTCCCCGATGTAAAGGCGCGCTTCATACCGATCATGTGTCAACACTGCGGCGACGCCCCGTGTGAGCCCGTGTGTCCGGTTTTCGCGACGTACCACAACGACGAAGGCCTGAACGTCCAGGTCTACAACCGCTGCATCGGTACCAGGTTCTGCGCGAACAACTGCCCGTACCACGTGCGGTTCTTCAACTTCTGGGAGCCGGCTTGGCCCGACAGCCTCAAGAACCAGCTCAACCCCGACGTAACGGTGCGCAGCAGAGGCATTATGGAGAAGTGCACCTTCTGCATCCAGCGCATCCAAAGGACGAAGCGGACCGCCGACAAAGAGGGCGGCGACTATAAGAGTGAGGAGTTCGAGCGATCGCTGAACCCCGCCTGTGTCAACGCCTGCCCCACCGACACACTGGCTTTCGGCGACCTGGCGGACCCGGACAGCAAGGCGTCGAAGATGGCGAAGAAGGAGAATGCGGAGGACGGACGAGCCTACCGGTTACTGGAGAATCTGGGGACCAACCCCAGCGTGATCTACCTGAGGAAAGTGGACAAGCACGCCTCGAAGGAAGTAGCGCATGGCTAGTGCCCAGGAGGCCCAAAACGGCCACGGCGTGCTAGTCACGCAGGCCGAGGTGGGCCGGGACCTGGTCGAGAAGCACCAGAGGAGCGGCAATACGTTCCGCGGTGCCGTCGTCGTGTTCGGCGTCCTCTTCATCCTGGGCGTAATCGGCTTCGCCATGCGGGTGACGGACGGTGTGGGCGACAGGACGGTATGGGGCTACCACGCCGCCCTGTTCGCATTCCTGCTGACCACGGCCTCGGCGGCTCCGATGGTGGCAATCGCGACAAGAATGACCAAGGGCCACTGGCGCCGGCCCATCTCGCGAGCAGCCGAGCTCTGGACGCTGGGCGGGCTGTTCAACCTGCTGCTGTTCATCCCTCTATTGTGGGTGTTGCCGCCGCTCGAGTCCGGGCGTCGCACCCTCTGGTTCTACCACGCCGGCGAGGTGCCTCGTTACTCGCCCCACATTTGGGCGACGCTGGCAATCGTCGGGCTGATCGTAGTCGGGCTGATGATGCTGTGGCTGTCATCGCTTCCCGACTTGGCCACGATTAGGGACCACGGCAGCGGATGGCGTCGGCGCTGGGCGGCACGGCTGGCCGGACGCTGGACCGGGACCACCCAGCAGTGGAACATGCAGGCTCACCGCGTCGGAATGCTGGGCGCACTCTACTTCATGATGCTGGTTTTCGTCCACTTCTTGATCAGCGTGGACTTCCTCATGACCCTAGTGCCGGGCTGGATCGACGCTCTGTTCCCCATCACCCACGCCGCCAACGCATTGCAGGCCGGCGCCGCTACCGTGGTGCTCACAATGTTCTGCCTGCGCCAGTTCGGCGGCTACAAGGAGGAGATCAGTGTGGACCAGTTCTGGAGCCTGGGCAAGCTGATGTTCGCCCTCTCCCTGCTCTGGTTCTGGTTCTGGTTCTCCAGCTTCATAGTGCTGTGGTACGGCAAAAAGCCGGCCGAGCAGGCGGCGATCGAGCTGCTGATGGTCGGCCCTTATCAGCCGGCCTTCATGGCTGCGTTCGTCCTCAATTTCGTCGTACCGCTGTTCACGATGATATGGAACCCCATACGGAAGAGTATCTGGGGGCCGACGATCATCGCGACCTCGATCCTGTTCGGCACTCTCTTCGACCGGATCCGGCTGTACGCGGCGGCGTACTCTGTCCCTGGCATCGGCGATCCGACGGTGGACAAGCACGAGCTCCACACCCTGCCGGTGGCCAACCTTCCCGACGTGGCCGATATCTTCATAATCCTGGGCGCCATAGGCGGCGCCATACTCGTGTACCTTCTCGGAACGAGGCTCATACCCGTCGTGAGCATCTGGGAGCAGAAGGAGCTTCTGCTGTACAAGGTCCACAAGCCATTCCATCGCACCGAAGTGATGGTCCTGGGCAAGAAGGACTAGGCGCGAGGGAAGATTTGGCATGCAAGAGCACTACCACCTAACGCAAAAGGAGATCAACAGAGACCTGCTGTCGGGGGTGCTGGGCACACCCAGGTGGTGGCTGCCGCTGACCGCGTTCTGTCTGCTGGTCTTTCTGACAGGCGTCGGCGCCTTCGGCTACATGGTCAACAAGGGAGTGGGAGTCACCGGACTCAGCCGGCCGGGCTACTGGGGCTTCTTCATGGTCAACTTCGTGTTCTGGATCGGGATCAGCCACGCGGGGATCATGATCTCTGCCATCCTGCGGCTGTCGCAGGCGGAGTGGCGGCGGCCGGTCACGCGGGCAGCCGAGGTCCTGACGGTGTTCTCCCTGACTGCCTCGATGATGGCCGCGCCGATGGTGCACGTCGGGCGCCCCTGGCGAGTGTGGTTCGCCCCAGCCTCATGGGTCTTCCCCTACGACTTCGCTCGCGGCATCTGGATCAACATCCGCTCGCCGTTCATCTGGGACCCAGCCGCGGTCATGACCTACCTGACGGCCAGCATACTGTTCGTGGCGATCGCCCTGATCCCGGACATAGCGGTGATCCGCGACCGCGCCAGCGGAAAGTGGGCGCGGAACATCTACGGCTTCCTGTCGCTGGGCTTTCGGGGCACCCCGCGCCAGTGGAAGTTGCAGGCCGTCGCCGGGCTTCTGCTCTCGGCCCTGGTGCTGCCGGTGTTCGTGTCGGTCCACAGCATAGTGTCCTGGGACTTCGCAGTGAATATCGGCGTCGAGGGCTGGCACTCGACCATCTTCGCTCCCTACTTCATCATCGGCGCGATCCACTCCGGGGTCTCTGCCGTGGCGATGATCATGGCGCTGATGGTATGGCTGTGGAAGCTCGACAAGTACATTACGCCCGATCACTTCGACGCCATTGGCCGGCTGCTCATCGTGGTAGCGGTTACCTGGTTCTTCCTCTTCTTCCTTGAGTGGGTCTTCGCACTCTACACCCTGGAGCACCCGGAGATCGTGCTGCGCGAGCTGCAGCTATTCCAGTGGCCGTACATCTTCCTGTTCATAGTGTTCCTGTTGACGGCCTTCTTCATCCCGGTGCCTATGTGGCTATCGAAGCGGGTGCGACGCAGCGTCTCATTGATGTTCTGGACCACCGTGCTTGTCAACATCGGCATGTGGCTGGAGCGGTTCCTGATAATCATCCCGGGCCTGGCCCGAAAGTCGCCCCTGGTGTTCAATTGGGGCACCTACCACCCGAGCCTCATTGAGATCCTCATGGTGGCCGCAACGTTCGCGTGGGTCGCATTCGGGCTGCTGCTGTTCTCAAAGGTATTCCCCCTCATCCCGCTCTTCGATATCAAGGAGGGCATGGTGGGACGGGACGAGATAAAGATTGGCCGGCGGACGGTCCCGGCGTCAATCCGAGAGTGAGGCGTGTCGCCATGATCGAGAAACGAAGCGTCATGGGCCTTTTCACCGACGTAGACGTGGCAGCCAACGCGCTGGACTCGCTGAGGTCCGAGGGCTACGAGGCGATCGAGTACGAGGTCGTAACCGGCACCCCTTACCCCGAAGGGACCTTCGGGGAGGCGGAACCGGTCCACAAGCTGTTCAGGTGGCCGCTCATCGGAGCGGTCTGCGGGTTCATCATGGGCCTCGTGCTCACGACGGGAACCCAGGTCGCCTATCCCCTCGTGACCGGCGGCAAGCCGATACTGGGCATCCCGCCGATGGCCATAATAATCTACGAAGGAACAATGCTGGGAGCTATCATATTTACCGTCCTCGGCGTCGTGGTCGAGTCGCGACTTCCACGGCTGTTCATGGGGGCCTACGACACGAGAATCACCGAAGGTTACATAGGCGTCTCCGTGACCTCCACGGAGGATCGGGCCATCAAGGCCGAGGCTGTCCTCGAGCGCTCCGGCGCCGAGGAGGTGAAGAGGGGCTGGGATAGCTAGTTGCTAGCCACAGAAATGCCCTATCGTTCCCGCCCACCGGCGCCGGCGAGGCGCTCCGATAAGGGCCGAGAGGCAGCAGCAGCCCAGCGTTCGCTGTCAGCCGGCCCTGCTCATTTATAACGAGACCTACGAGACCGAAGACCGGATGGATTTGATGATATTTGGCAGCCACAGAGGCGGAAGTCGAAGAAAAAGGGCTGCTTCGTTGCGGCTGCTCGCGCTGCTCGTTGCGCTGGCACTGGCCGTCGTAGCCGTCGGCTGCTACAACAACAACACCGGCGACGCCAACATCGGCGGCAAGATCAAGCTGAAGCTGCCCGCTTTTCCGGAGACCGGCTCGAACGCTGTCCAGATCTTCACCGAGATGCATTACCAGCCGTCGTACCGGACGCAGGAGGGACCGAGGCTGCTTCCTCCCGACGGCTCGGTCCCTGTGACGGGCAGGGAGGTGGTCTACGCCAGCCTCGAGGAGTACCAGCAGCTTGCCATGCCCGCCGCGAGCTACGACGCCGCCCATGCACAGAGGCTGTTCACAGTGAACTGCGCAGTCTGCCACGGAGAGGGCATGAAGGGCGACGGCCCCATCCTGAAGTTCATGACGCGGGGGCCGTTCCCGGCGGACCTCACGTCCGCAGCAGCGCGAGCGTCTACTGACGGCGAGCTTTACGGGTTCATCTCCGGCGGCGGCAGGCAGGGCCTTGCGGCCAGACTACGCGGCCGTGAGTCTTCGTCGCCGATGCCCGAGTTTCGCCTGCTGCTCACGGAGAGCGAGCGCTGGGCCCTGGTCCGGTACCTCCGCTCGCAGTAGGCGCGGCCTGTAACCTACTCGAACGTCAGAGTGAAGTAGACTCGGCTCACGCCTTCCGGTCGGGTTTCCGCCGTGAGAAGGAAAGCCCTCAAGGGCTGGATAAAAGGCGCCACGTTCTCCTCGTAGTCCTCACGCTCCTCAGGGTCCAGAATCGCTGTGACGCCATCCACGATCTGGCCAACATCTGCATAGAAGATGGGATTCAAGGGGCCCGAAACATCCTTCAGGAGGCGTGAATACTCTCCATCAGCGTCCAGCGCATTGCCGCGACCCTCCTGCACCGAGGCCACCACTTGGAGAGAACTGGCAGTCGTCGCAACGACGAGGTGATCGTCCAGCACTAGATAACCTGGCCGGTAGGGAGTTGGTTCCGTCAGGTTCTGCAGGTCAAAGACGACGCCCTCTACTTCCCCGTACGACACCGGCTCTCCGCTGACTCCTAGGTTATCCTCGACGAGGTCGACGACACGGCGCATGAAGTCGATGATCTCTGCGCGGTTTTCAGGGTCAAAACCAATGAAGGCAGCCGCCTCTACAGCGACGGTGGACGGATCGTCGGCGAGACCGCGGAAGTCAGTGGGCAGCAACGCAAAGGAAAACTCTCCGGTAATCCAGTCCAAAAAGTCTCGCTCCAGGTCCAGGCCAAAGGCCTCCTCGAAGCTGTCGAATAGCTCGTCTCCGACATCCCTCAGTGTCGCCTTGTCGTCGAGCGGTACGCCCAGCTCAGAGGTTAGGACTTCGTGGACATCCGGGCCGAGATCGGCGACGCGCTGTTCGTCCAGTTGACTTTTGATCCCGTCGTAGTCGATGCCGAAGGAGAGGAAGGCCAGAGTATCCGAGGGAAGCATACCAGCGGAAGCCGCGGACGTGACCGGGATAGATACCTCCTTGAACCCTTCGGGGCTCGCATAGGACAGCTCCAGCTTGACGCCCATGTCGATGAACGAGCCAGTTAAAGCCATCCAGTCAGGGATGAAGTCATCGAGCTGCTGGCGAAGCTGATCGGGAATCTCTTCCCCGAATTGGCGACGAGCGTCCTTCCAGATGGCCTCCGAGGCCGCGTACAGCGTCGTGAACCTCGGGCTTGGCAGAGTAGCTCGCACCTCCTGGAACCGCGGATTGGCGTACAGAGAGCCGTCCACGTCGCCATCCAGGATCCGGTCTATCGTCTCCTCCAGCAAGTCGCCGTCGGTGGAGAAGAGGATGTATTCTCGAGTAGCCGCATAATACAGGCCCTCGTCCATCTCCCTAAATACGGTTGAGCTCCTGTAGGTCGTGGACCGGAACTCCAGGTCGGCTTCCAGTTCCTGGTATTCGATCCAGTTCCCCAAGGCGGCGTTTGACCTTTCCGGATCGCTGGTGCCGATCAGGGCCAGAACCAGAGGTCGGCCGCCACCGGTAACAGCGATGAAAGACCCGACGACATCAACAACGCCGATAGCGACCTCCGGCCCGAGCCATGGCAGGATGTCCTCCGCAAGGTCTATGCCCGTCTCATCTCCTGTGTCGTCGATGAACTCGTCTATTTTCTCCTCGAATAGCGGCTCCTGGCGGAACCTCTCCAGGATGTCACGAAAACGCTTGAGCTGATCGTTGCCAGGCCGTAGGTTCAGCGAAAGGTACACCTCGGTGTCCGCAGGGAAGAACCTAGCCGTCTGCTCGGACGGATGAGCCTTCCCCTTCAGCAGGAAAAAGGCCGTCAACCCTCCGGCGACGGCCGCCGCAACTACGGTCAGGGCAATAAGGACGACTACAAGGCCCAGACCATGTTGGCCTAAAGGTCGCCGGCGAAGAACCAACCTACCCCTGAATCCGCGGCCGGCGATCATAGCTATCCTCCGTCGTGGGAGACTCAGGTAGGTCGAGGAGTATCCTGTAGCGGCCCTCGGCTCCTAGCTGGCCACATCCGGCGGCCGTACGCGAATCTTGGCTGCGACGTCGTAGCTGAAGACCATCTCGCTCCCTCCGCACTCTAGGGTAAACACCCCGCGTGACTCGGCGGCCTCCCTGACCACGACGGGCGTCCCGGGGACAAGCCCGTGCTCGACGAAGTACTCCAGGAGCGCCTGGTCGTCCTCCGGTACTCGGTCTATCACGAGCTCCTCGCCGGGGCGAGACTTGTCCAGGGGCCTCGCTTTGCGGTTAGGGACGTAGCCGCTCCCCGGGATCGGGTGGCCGAAGGGGCATGTCGTCGGGTTCTTGAGCCGCGCCACGATCTTCTCTTCGAGCAACGGCGAGATGGCGTGTTCGAGCCGGTGAGCCTCGATGTGCGACTTGTGGAGCTCGAGGCCCAGCAGGTCGACTACCATACGTTCGGCCAGGCGATGGCGGCGGACGATGCTTTCGGCAGAGGTCCGGCCCCAGGTGGTCAGCAAGACGTCCTTGTTGGGCGCCGTCTCAGCCAGACCCTCCCGCACCATGCGGCGTATCATCCCCCCCACGGATGGCAGAGAGGTGCCCATGCCCTCGCCCACGGGCAATGTCTTGAGGTGTTCGGCAAGCTGAGTCGGCGTGACCCGAACGCCCTGCTCCTCCAGCTGGAATATCGACAGGAGGTAGTTCTCCGTCGCCATCGACAGGCGCGGCTCCGGGCGAGCCGCGCTGTGGGAGGTGGTCTTCGACGCTGTCATCTTGGCCCCGTGTGGACGCGTCACTTCCTGGCCTCCGCAACGGAGCGGGCCGCCCGCTCCAGAAGGCAATGGCCGAGCCAGGGCACCAACGCTAGCGCTTGGTGTACTGCTGAGCCTTGCGCGCGCGCTTGAGGCCGTACTTCTTCCGCTCCTTCTCCCTGGAGTCCCGCGTCAGCAGTCCCGCCCGCTTCAACGGCACCCTCAGGTTAGGGTCGGCCTCCACCATCGCCCGCGAGATGCCGTGTCTCAGGGCACCCGCCTGGCTGACCACACCACCGCCACTGATCTTGGCCACCACACGGAACTGGCCGACGGTGTTCGACACCTTGAACGGCTCGTTTACATGCTGCTGCCAGGTCGCCCAGGGGAAGGCCTCCTCCATGGGCTTGCCATTAACAACGATGGGCCCGCTGTCCATGTAGAGCCTGACCCGCGCGATGGATGTCTTGCGACGGCCCGTGGCGTAGTAGTACTGCTGGTCCTGGTTCAACTAGGCCTCCTCTGGCTCTTCGACAGCCTTCGGCGGATCGGAAGCCCCTGCGTCCGTTCCGGTCTCTTCCGACTGAGCGCCGGCGGGCTCTTCCAAGGTCGACTCCGGCTGTTCGGTGGACTCCTCGACGGCCTCGGCCGGCTCTTCGGAGGTCGACTCCGGCTGCTCGGGGGGCTCCGCAACAGTCTCGGCCACCTCTTCGGAGGTCGACTCCGGCTGTTCGGGGAGCTCCGCAACGGCCTCGGCCAGCTGCTCGGGAGGCTCCGCGACAGCTTCTGCTTGCGCAGACGGCTCGTCGGTCCGCTCGGCTTCGGGGGCCGCCTCCGGCGCGACCGCGCGACGGCGGGCCCTGGTCCTCGGCTTGGTCTCGGCCTTGGCCTCTTGGGCTGGATCCGCGTCCGCCGAGAGACGTCGTTCTTCGGCCTTCTGAGCGCCGCGCACCTGAGCTTCGTGTGGGTGTGCGTCACCCACGTAGAGCTTCAGGCGAGACAGCATATTACGGCCGACCGTGTTCTTGGGCAGCATGCCCTTCACGGCGTGTCGTATCGCCCTGGTGGGCGTTCGGTCCAGGATCCTCCGAAGAGTTTCCTCCTTGAGTCCGCCGGGATAGCCGCTGTGGCGATAGTACACCTTCTGATCAAGCTTCTTCCCTGTCACCCGCACCTTCTCAGCGTTGACCACGACCACGTAGTCGCCGGTGTTGAGGTGGCGAACATAGATAGGCTTGTGCTTGCCCTGAAGGAGGGTCGCGATCTCCGTAGACAGCCTGCCGAGCGTCTTGCCGTCGGCATCCATGACGTGCCACGCCGGCCTCAATTCCGAGCCTCTCGTCCGATACGGCTTAATTGCCATCGGCCTCACCAACCTCCGGCGGAAAATCCGGGTATCTTACTTCCATCAGGCAGAGCCCATGGGCCGGCAGAGTGCGGGGCGCACGTTGGCGCTCCGGGGTCTCCCCGTCCATCAGTCCACCAAACTCTTTTACTGACATAATCCGCTGTCCAACCTCGACTAAAGCGCCCGCCATGCGTCTCACCTGGCGCGGCAGGAAGGCGTTGCCCTCGACGTCTATGGCGAGGACCTCATCCTCCGCTCTCACCGTCGCCCTGTAGATACGCCTGATCGTACTCGCGCATCCGTCGTCCAACGGCCCGGAGAAGTTGACGAAGTCATGATCGCCAATCAGCAGTCGCGCCGCCCGCTGCATCGGGCCAACGTCCAGCTGTGCCTGGACACGGAATGCCGTCCTCCTCATCAATGGGGACGGAGTGGCGCTGGTTAAGATCGTGTACCTGTATCGGCGGCTCAAGGCGTGGCGGCGTGGATCGAAGTCGTCGGTGACTCGGTGGCCGGCCCTGACCGCGATGTCGTCCGGTAGATGAAAATTCAGGGCCCGGACGATGGTCTCCACGTCAAGAGAGGCGTTCGTATCAAACGCGACTACCTGCCCCTTGGCGTGCACTCCGGTATCCGTTCGGCCCGCCCCTTTGACACGCGTCCTCTCGCCTGTGGTGCGCTCTATAGCCTTTTCTAGCTCCTCCTGTACCGAGGTGGCGTTCTTCTGATGCTGAAAGCCGTGATACCTCGTCCCCTCGTACTCGACGACAAATGCCAGCCGCATTCCCGGACATGCCTACGGGACCAGCTCCACGATCGCCATATCGGCGGCGTCGCCCTTGCGTGGGCCCAGCTTGATCATTCGCGTGTAGCCGCCCGGCCTCGACTCGTATCTTGGGGCCAGCTCATCGAACACCTTCCGCACAACACCCTCGTCGGTAAGCAAAGCTAGAGCCTGCCTCCTGTGGTGCAGCGTCCCCTTCTTGCCAAAGGTGACCACTTTATCGGCCATACGTTTCACTTCGCGGGCCTTAGCCTCGGTGGTGCGGATCGACTCGTGGCGGATAAGGTCCTTCACCATGGTCCGCAGCATGGCCATCCGGTGGCTGGTGGGCCGTGATAATTTGCGGCCTGCTACATGATGTCTCATCTTGACGTCTTCCTACCCCCCCTCGTCCCCTTCCGCTTGTTCCGCATCTGGTTCCTCCACAGCGGCCTCAGCTTCGTCACCGCCATCTTCGGCATCGACGGGTACCGCGTCCGGGGCCTCGGGGTCCAAGTCCACCGGCAGCAGATTCATCTCCCGTAGCCTGTCGTATAGCTCCGTGTACGACTTCTCGCCAAAGTTTCGTATCCGCAGCAGCTCTGCCCTGCTCAGTTCCAGCACTTCACCGACCTTGTTGACGCCGGCTCGCTTCAGGCAGTTCAGGGTTCGAGACGAGAGCTCCAGGCGCTCCACCGGTATGTTGTACTGCTCAGCCGGGATCTTGAGCGCGACCGGCGTGCCCTCAGGCCCATCCTCGTCTTCACTCTGCACGTTGGCAAAGAGGAAGAACTGGTTCACGAGGATGTTGGCCGCCTGCCGGACTGCGTCGACGGGAGTCATGGACTCGTCGGTCCATACCTCAAGCACCAGCCGCTCGAAGTCGGTTCGCTGCCCCACCCTGGTTGTCTCGACGTTGTAGTTGACCTTCCGGATGGGGGTGAAGACGGCGTCGACGGGTAGAACACCTATCGACTGACCGTCGTCATGGGGTGCGACGACGTAGCCCTTGCTTCGCTCGACGTTGAACTCGACGGAGAGTTTCGCCTCAGGAGAGTCAAGGGTTGCCAGATGGAGCTCGGGATTGACGACCTCGAAGTCCGACGACGCGATTATATCACCAGCGCAGACCTCCCCCTCGCCTGCGACCTCAAGTCGCAGCTTGCCTGTCCTATCCACGTCGGAGCGAAGCCTGATGCCCTTGACGTTGAGAAGAAACTCCGAGACCTCTTCTTTAACGTGTGGTATCGTCGCATACTCGTGGAGCACGCCCTCAATCTTGACCCACGTCACGGCGGTACCGATGAGCGAGCTATATAGTACCCTCCTAAGGGGGTTGCCCAGCGTCATAGCGTAGCCTGGCTCCAGCGGTTCTATGGCAAACTTGCCATATCCACCGTCCACCTCGACTACTCCGATTCCAGGACTCGGGATGACCTCCTCTTCGGCTTCCTGGGACTCCCGGATGATCAATCCCTGGATGTCTAACACCATATATACCGCTCCTCTGCGCCTCTACTTGGAGTAGAACTCGACGATAAGCCGCACGTCGATTCCGGTCTCTAACTCCCCCGGATCGGGTAAGGTGGCCACCTGGCCGGTCAGGTTCTCAGCGTCGAGGCGAAGCCACAGGGGCACTGGACGCTTTGGCAGCCCGTCTGTTAGGGCCTTCACGAACTCCGGGACCGACCCGTTGACCGCTTTCCAGGCGATTACGTCGTCCTCTTTGACCAGGTAGGAAGGGATGTTCACACGACGGCCGTTGACGGTGAAGTGGCCATGGTTCACCAACTGCCTACCCTGGCGGCGCGAGTCCGCAAAGCTCAGCCTGTAGATCACGTTGTCCAGCCGGCTCTCCAGAATCTGGAAGAGGTTGTCGCCCGTAATGCCGGGGCGCTCGCGGGCCATATCGAAGTACTTCCTGAACTGGCGCTCCAGGACTCCGTAGCTAAACCGCGCCTTTTGTTTCTCTTTGAGCTGGAGGGACCAGTCCGAAGGCCTTCTGCGCCGCGGCACCTGGTCTCCAGGGGGGCGTCTGCGTCGTTCGACGGCGCACCGCGGCGTGTAGCACCGCTCCCCCTTCAGGAAGAGTTTTTCCCCGACTCGTCTGCACTGGCGACAGACGGGATCGATATAACGGGCCATACTACCTTCCTATCCTCCGCGCATGCCTGGAAGTGGCGCCCGGGACTCAGCCTGCGGCGCGCCAACTTCCCGCGAAAGCGCAGAGACGTCGTATCCTTCTTTGCGAACTCTCATGTCAAAATACAGCAGCGTAATTCCGGAGTAGATTACCGGCAACACGGCCAGACTAACCACCAGGCCGCTCACGGTTGCTATCCCCCGGGCGGCCAGGGAGGTCTCACCGACCCCCGAAAGTGCAGCGGCAGCGGCGAACGGGATGGTCACGCCGATGGCCAGACCGCCGGAGACTAATCCTAGCACCACCAGCACGCCGAAGACTCTCAGCCAGCTGCTACGGACCAGCCGGAAGCTCCGCGCAACGGCATCTCTCGGCGTCAGCCCTTCCAGGATCACGGCCTGGGGCGTGAACACTGCGTAAACGATCAGAATCAGAAGGGGGATGGCTATGGCCAACAAAGCTGCACTAGCCGCAGCGGACTGGCTCGTAACCGCCATGCTGCCGACGTATTCCAACAACAAGATGATCGCCGCAACCGCGACGGCCACGACGCCCAGGGACAGGAGCCGCCACGATACTCTCGAGTAACACACGCCAACATCCATCCGCCCCGTGGCATACTGGTGCCCCACGCCGTAAATCGCCGCGCCGTAGCCGACCACACCGGCCACGACACTTACCAGGCCGACGATCACGAATACGGTCGCCCCGCTGGATGGCACCAGCGTAAGTAGAGCCACCGGCACCTGCACCACAGCTACCAGAGCAAGAAAACGCCGGAAGTTCCTGCGGTAGATAGCGAAGGACTCGCTCACGATCTCGCCCAGGCTTCGCTCCGGTAAGGCTCGCAGGTGCTCGTCGGTCTCGTAGCTCACGGGGGCCGCCCTGATCATACGCGCCGGCGCTTTCTCGGCCGGCAGCCGTTGTGGGGTATCGGTGTAACGTCGCGGATGCTGGTGACCAGCAGGCCCGACGACTGAAGCGACCGGATGGCAGCCTCCCTTCCGGGTCCTGGCCCTCGCACGAGCACCTCGATCTGCCGAAGGCCTTGCTCCATCCCTTTCCTGGCGGTGTCCTCCGCTGTTCGCTGAGCTGCGAAAGCGGTGGACTTCCGGGAGCCCTTGAATCCAACCATGCCCGCGCTGCCCGAGGCTAGGACGTTGCCCCTCGGGTCGGTCAGGGTGATGATCGTGTTGTTGAAGGTGGACTGTATGTAGGCTCTCCCGACAGGGACGGACTTTCGCTCCCGCCGGCGTGTCCTGGGTCTTCTGGGCATTCCTATCTACTCCACATGGCTATTTTCTGGTCACACTGTGCCTGCGACCAGCGACCGTTCTCCTCTGGCCCCGCTTGGTTCGGGCGTTGGTGCGCGTACGCTGCCCTCTAAGCGGCAGACCACGGCGATGCCTCATGCCGCGATAGCTACCAATGTCAATCAGGCGCCGGATGTTCATGTTCACTTCCCGGCGGAGGTCGCCCTCGACCTTCTTGTCGCGGTCTATGATCTCTCTGATACGAGTCAGGTCGGCCTCGGCGAGGTCCTTGACTCTGGGGTTCCCCTCGATGCCCGCGGTCTCCACGACCTGCTTTGCCAGAGTCGGACCGATCCCATACACGCTCCGAAGCGAGATCTCGACCCGCTTGTTGTCCGGAATGTTCACGCCCGCAACTATCGCCATGACTCCCTCCTAGCCTTGACGCTGCTTGTGCTTCGGGTTGTCGCAGATGATCATTACGCGCCCGTGGCGGCGAACCACCTTGCACTTGGCGCACCTTACTTTGACCGAGGCGGAAACCTTCATATCGGCTCCCCTATGTTTTGGGTAGAGACTCCGTTACTACGCGTCCTCGACTTCGATGACTTGTTCCGGAACGATCGCATCTTAGCTCGTATCCTCCAGGAGGGTTAGCACCTCTGGGCCGTCCTCGGTGATTGCGATCGTGTCTTCGAAATGAGCCGAAAGGCTCCCATCGGCCGTTGTCACGGTCCAGCCGTCGTCTAGCTGTCGGGTTTCGAAACCGCCGACGTTGAGCATGGGTTCGATGGCGATGGCCATTCCCTTTCTTAGCAACGGCCCCCGGCCCGCCGTGCCGTAGTTGGGGACCTGCGGCTCTTCGTGTAGGGCACGGCCGATGCCGTGTCCCACGTAGTGGCGCACGACCGAATAGCCGAGCCCTTCGGCGTAGACTTGGATAGCCTGGGAGATATCGCCAACCCTGGCGCCGGCCTCGACTTTCGAGATGCCCTGCTTCAAGGCCTCTCGCGTTGCTTCCATGAGCCGCCTGGCTTCGTCGCTTACGTCGCCCACGCCCATCGTGAAGGCGCTATCGCCGTGAAACCCTCCGACTATCGCTCCCACGTCGACGCTTACTATGTCGCCTTCGCTCAGCCGCCTGTCGTTGGGAATGCCGTGCACGATCTCCTGGTTCAGCGACACACAGATGCACGCCGGAAAGGGAGTGGTCGCTGCGCCCATGTAACCCTTGAAGGAGGGCGTCGCACCGAGCCGCCTTATCTCTTCCGCGGCAACACGGTCCAGCTCCGCGGTGGTCACCCCGGGGGCGATCAGATCTCCCACCCTGGCCTTGACGCTTGCCACGACTTTACCGGCCTGGCGCATCAGGTCAAGCTCTTTGGGGGACTTTATCGTGATTCCCGTAGGTTGTCTGGTCGTTAACCCTTGTGTCTTGTTGATCGATAGCTCCTGTTCGTCACATCCCGCAGCCCATTATACTGGAGCAGGCGAGCTCCGTGATCTCGGCCATCGGTTTCTCGAAGGTCGCGATCAGCCCACCACCGCCATCATCGCCCGGCCGACTTCCTCAATCGACCCTTCTCCGTCGATCTCCTCTAGCTTACCTGCGCTCATGTAGTAGTCCACCAGCGGCTCCGTCTCCGTGAAATAGACCACGATCCGCTTCTGGACTGCCTCCGCCTTATCGTCCTCACGCTGGTATAGCTCTCCGCCGCATCTGTCGCATCTGCCGCGCTCTTGCGGCTGGGACGACATCAGATGGTACGGTGTCTGGCAGTCACGACAAAGCAGCCGGCCGCTGAGGCGTCTCACCAGCTCGTCCGGTTCAACCTTTAAGTGGATCACCTTATCGATCCCACCTGCCGCTTCCAGCTCGCGGTCCAGCGCTTGCGCCTGCGGCAGCGTCCGGGGGAACCCATCGAGGAGGAATCCCGCGCCGGGCCCGAGGCTGTCGATCCAATCCATCACCATTTTGATCGTTACGTCGTCCGGGACGAGCTCTCCCCTGTCCATGTATTCGCTGGCCATCAGGCCGAGCTCTGTCTCTTCTCGCTTATGCACCCTGAACAGATCCCCCGATGACACACGCTCCACACCGAGCCCGTCGGCAAGCCGTGCCGCCTGGGTACCCTTACCCGCTCCGGGAGGCCCCAGCAAGATCATCTTTGAGCCCAGACCATCTCCTCCGAAAGGACGCTCCTCAGCTAACGGATGAAGCCCTCGTAGTTCCTCATTAACAGCTGTGACTCAAGCTGGCGCATGGTGTCGAGTGCCACGCCTACCATGATCAGTAGGCTGGTGCTGCTGAGCGTCAAGGCACGCACGTCGGTCGCCTGGGTCACAAAGAAGGGCAGTATAGCGATAACGCCCAAGAACAGGGCGCCTCCCCAGGTAATCCGAACGATTACGCGGTTTAGGTACTGCTGCGTAGGTCGCCCGGGACGAATCCCGGGGATAAATCCCCCGTTTCGCTGCAGGTTCTCTGCCAGGTTTTGCTGCTGGAATATCACCATCGTATAGAAGAAGGTGAAGATGATCACCAGCACGCCCACCGCTGCCCAGTACGGGAAGTGGGTCGGGTCGAAGGTGTTGGCGAAGCCCCGTGCCAAGCGGGCGAACAGGTCGTCGCTCAGCGGGTTCCTGAAGTAGCTGGCTACGGTAGCGGGAAGGATGATGATGGAGAAGGCGAATATCAGTGGAATCATACCGGCAGAATTTACGCGCAAGGGTAGGAAGGTAGACCCTGCCTGTCGCTGCATTCTGCCGCCGCGAAACACGCTCCTTCCGTACTGGACCGGGACGCGGCGCTGGGCCTCGGTGAACATTACGATGACGTAGATGATGGCGACGCCGAAGACAATGAGCAGCAGCAGCCCGCCCGCCGCGTCGCGCTCGAGGAGACCCTGGCCTACGATCTGCGGAAACCGCGCCACGATTCCGCCGAAGATAATCAGCGATATTCCGTTCCCCAGCCCTCGCTCCGTGATCAGCTCACCGAGCCAGACGAGGAACATCGTGCCCGCCACCATGGAGCAGACCATGGCTATAGTCGTACCGTTGAGCCCGAAGTCGAGCGCTGGCAGCACCCCGGACTGACGGAGCAGGGTCAGCTGTCCCCAGGCCTGCAACAAAGCGACTGGCACTGTGAGATAGTGCGTAAGCTGATTGATACGCTGACGCCCGTACTCACCCTCCTGGCTAATCGCCTTGAGCTTTGGGATAACCGGCACCAGGATCTGCATCACGATCGAGGAGGTGATGTAGGGGTAAACGCCAAGGGCGGCAACGCTCAGGTTGGCCAGCGCCCCACCGCTGAACAGGTCCAGGAACCCCAGCAAAGCCTGCTGCTGGAAGGCTTGGGACAGCGCCTGAGTATCGACCCCGGGCACCGGAACGTGCGCCACGAAACGAAACACGACCAGCATCGCCAGGGTGAAGAGGATCTTGCCGCGCAGGTCTGGGACCCGCATGGCGTCCATCATCGATTGTAATAGCTGGGGACGAGATACAGGCTCCGCCCTCGCCGCCTGACCCTGCCGCATCAGCCTAGTTCCCTCACGCTTCCGCCGGCGGCCTCGATCTTCTCGCGAGCCGACCTCGAGAACCTATGGGCTTCGACCACCAGGCCCCTGTCGAGTTCGCCCCTACCAAGCACTTTAATCAGCTTCTCGGCGCTTTTTATCAGGCCGGCCCCCATAAGCACTTGAGGTGTGACGTCACCCTCGCTCGACAGCCCGGAGAGCTGGCTCAGGTTCACGACCTGGTATACCTTGCGGAACTTGTTGGTGAAGCCGCGGACCATAGGCAGCGCCTTGACGAGGGGAAGCTGGCCTCCCTCGAAGCTGGCAGGTAGCCCTGACCCACTCCGAGACTTCTGACCTTTCATTCCCCGGCCCGAGAAACTCCCGTTGCCGCTGGCGTCGCCCCTGCCGATTCTCTTGCGGTCTCGGCGGGAACCGGTTGGCGGCCGTAGAAGGTCCTGTCGCATCAGCTTTCCGCCACTTCCTGCACATCCAAAAGGTGCTGTACTTTGCGGACCATGCCTAGGGTCACCGGAGTGTCGTCATGCTCGACGGTCTGGTGTAGCCGGCGCAGGCCTAAGCTGGCCACGGTCCGCCTCTGGCCTCTGGGGAACCCGATCGTGCTTTTCTTCAAGGTGATTGCAAGTTTTGTCATGCCGGCGACCTCCGCGCGACCTACTCGGCCCTCGCGGACCGGCGCTGGGCTTGCTGCGCGAGCTCGGCGCGTTTGGCGAGCTCCACCTCAGGGTCTTTCAGCATAGAGAGAGCCTTGAAGGTCGCCCTCACGACGTTGACCGGGTTGGTGCTACGGCGTGCCTTGGTCAAGATGTCCTTGATGCCGGCCAGCTCTACGACGGCCCTCACCGACCCGCCGGCTATAACACCGGTGCCGGGCACAGCAGGCTTTAGCATGACGACCGATCCGCCATACCGAACAGTTATCTCGTGGGGGATCGTGCTTCCCTTGCGGATTACCGGCTTGATGTTCTTTCGGGCCGCAGTCGCGCCCTTCCGAACGGCGTCGGGCACGCCGTTGGCCTTGCCCATCCCGATGCCCACGCGGCCGTCTTCGTCGCCTACGACCACGACGGCATTGAACCTCAGATGACGCCCTCCCTTGACCACCTTGGCCACTCTGGAGATCCGTACGACTCTTTCAACTAGCGGCGCCTCCTCATCGGAGTCGAAAGCCTGCGGTTGGGTCGCCATCTAGAACACCAATCCTCCCTCGCGGGCCGCCTCTGCCAGGCCTTTTACACGGCCGTGGTACTTGTGGCCCCCTCGATCGAACACTACTTGAGTTACGCCTTTTTCCCTGGCGCGCTGAGCTATCAGCGAACCTATCATCTTGGAAACGTCGGTTTTCGTCTTGCCGTTTCGCTGCCCGCGGACCTCGCTCTCAAGACTGGAGGCGGCCGCAAATGTGTCGCCCTTGTCATCGTCGATGACCTGGGCATAGAGGTGATTCAGGCTCCGGAACACTGCGAGTCTGGGCCGCTCGGCCGTGCCCTTGACCCTGCGGCGCACCCGCTTGTGGCGCATGACCCTTCTGCCCTTGCCGTACTTCAACCTGGCCATGTCTAGACCCTTCTGGCGCTCTTGCCAGGCTTGAGCCGTATCTGCTCGTTGGCGTAGCGGATTCCCTTGCCTGTGTAGACGTTGGGGGGCCTGACTTTCCGGATCTGAGCCGCCACCCTGCCGACCACCTCTTTGTCCATGCCGCTTACTGCGATATGGCTATTGCCCCTGACCTCCAGGGTCACCCCGGGAACAGGCTTGACTTCTACCTGGTGGCTTAGCATTACGCTCAGGGTCACGCTATCCCCACTCTGTTCAACACGATACCCGACGCCGACCAGGTCGAGCTCTTTCACGAACCCCTCACTGGTGCCGGTCACCATGTTGGCCAGCAGACTCCTGGTAAGGCCGTGCAGAGCTCGGTGCCCGCGCTCATCGGAGGGGCGCTCCACCTTAAGGACTCCGTCCTCAAGGGAGATCTTCATGTCGGCGTTGAACTCCCGCGCCAGGCTCCCTCTGGGGCCTTTAACGGTGACCTCTGCGTCCCTTATGGTGACCTCGACACCCGAGGGCACCGGTATCGGCTTTTTTCCTACCCTGGACACTTCTTGCTCCCTACCAAACGTAGCACAGGAGCTCTCCACCGAGTCCTCGGCGCCACGCCTGCTTGCCCGTCATGACCCCTTCGGACGTGGAGACGATTGCGACCCCCATGCCCCCGAAGTACCTGGGTATCTCTCCCTTGCCAACATACACGCGTAGCCCAGGCTTGCTTACGCGCTTCAGCCCTGCTATTGCAGGCTCGGTTCTGCTCCTGTAGTGGAGGTCTATCTTGATGGCGGACTTGGGAGTATCTGCCCTCAAGACCTCGTAGCCCTCTATGAAGCCTTCCTCCATCAGAATCCTGGACAGCTCGATCTTCATCTTCGACGACGGCACCGATACCGAATCGTGCCTCACCGTGATGGCGTTTCGGATTCGGGTCAGCATGTCGGCTATTGGGTCAGTCACTGGCATAGCTGGATCTCGTCCCACCTAAATAAGACTCGTCCTGAAAACGGCGAATTCACCAGCTCGCCTTGCGCACGCCCGGGAGCATCCCCTGCAGGGCCAACTCCCTGAAGCATATGCGACACAGGCCGAAATGCCTGATGTACGCCCGCGGCCTACCGCACCTGTGGCAGCGGTTGCTTTCTCGCACCTTGTAACGCTGTGGCCTCTTCCAGCGAGCTATCTTTGATACCTTAGCCACGTTCCAAAAGTCCTTTGCCTTGAGCTCACGCCACTTGTGCCACGTCTCGGGTTCTGGTAAAGGGCATGCCCACCAGCTCCAGGAATCTCATACCCTCGGCGTCGGTGGGGGCCGTGCTAACGATGACGATCTGAAGGCCGCGAATCCTGTCGATGGCGTTGTAGTCTATCTCGGGAAATATGACCTGCTCCCGAATGCCTAGCGAGTAGTTTCCCCTGCCGTCGAACCCGTTCCTTGAAACCCCCTGGAAATCCCTGATCCTGGGCAGGGCCGAGCTTATGAGGCGGTCGACGAACTCGTACATCCGCCGTCCCCTCAGCGTCACGCTCAAACCGATGCCCATGCCGTCCCGGATCTTGAATCCGGCGATGGACTTCTTGGCCCGAGTCGTCATCGGCTTCTGACCTGAGATCATGGTCAGGTCGCCGGCGGCGTTCTCCATCGTTTTTGCGTTCACAAGGGCCTCGCCCATGCCGATGTTGAGCACGACCTTCGTCAGCCTTGGCACCTGCTCGGCACTTGTGTACCCGAACTCTCGCACCATGACGGGCCCGATTTCGCTCCTGATCTTTTCCAAAAGGCGAGGCGGGCCGAGAGGCACCTTGGGCTTCGGGGGCTCCTCCTCAGCGGCAGGGCGACGGCGACGCCGGGCCGGCTTGGCCTCCTCTGCGTCCTTCGTCTCAGCATCCGCATCTGCAACAGCTACGTCAGGCTGCTCCGGCTCTGCCTCGGCAGTGGCTCGCTTGCGACGCCGGGCCGGCTTGGCTTCCTCTGCGTCCTTCGTCTCAGCATCCGCATCTGCAACAGCCACGTCAGGCTGCTCCGGCTCTGCCTCGGCAGTGGCTCGCTTGCGACGCCGGGCCGGCTTGGCCTCCTCTGCGTCCTTCGTCTCAGCATCCGCGGCTGCAACAGCCACGTCAGGCTGCTCCGGCTCTGCCTCGGCAGTGGCTCGCTTGCGACGCCGGGCCGGCTTGGCCTCCTCTGCGTCCTTCGTCTCAGCATCCGCGGCTGCAACAGCCGCGTCCGGCTGCTCCGGCTCCGTCTCGGCGGTAGCTCGCCTGCGACGTCGGGCCGGCTTGGGTTCCTCTGCCACGGTATCGGCGTCGGAGGGCGCTGCGTCCGGTTGCTGGGACTCGGCCTCGGCCGAGGTTGTGCGGGTTCGGCGGCGCCGTGTCGGCGCAGCCTCCTGGGCCTGCTCCGGCTCGGCGCCGTCCTGTTGCTGCTCTTCGGTGGTCACTCGATCACTTCCCGGCACTGCTTACAGACCCGCGCCTTGGTGCCGTCCGGCATAGACCTGGCTCCGACGCGAGCGGGCTTGTTGCAGTGCATACATACCAGCACCAGGTTGCACACTCGGATTGGGGCCTCTTTCTGGATGATCCCAGCCTGCCTTACGCCCCCTGTGGCCTTGGTGTGTCGCACCACGATATTGACGCCTTCGACCAGCACCTTGTCCTTGTCGGAGAACACCTGCTGGATGCGGCCCTGCTTTCCGCGATCCCGCCCTTTGATGACCTGAACCAGGTCTTGAGAGCGAAGCTTCATTTTCTACAGGACCTCCGGGGCCAGCGAAACGATCCTCATGAAGTTTTTATCCCTAAGCTCGCGCGCCACTGGCCCGAAAATGCGAGTGCCCCGTGGCATCTGGTCGTCGCCTATCAAGACGGCCGCGTTGTCGTCGAACCGGATGTGAGAGCCGTCCCTTCTGCGTTGGGACTTGGTGGTCCGCACCACCACCGCCTTTACGACTTCGCCCTTTTTCACGGCAGCCGCCGGTGCGGCCTCTTTTACCGATGCGACGATAACGTCTCCCAGCCAGGCGTACCGCCTGCCGCTGCCGCCGGGTATACCGATGCAGCTTATGGTCTTGGCTCCGGAGTTGTCGGCGACCCTGAGCCTCGTGTACTTCTGTATCATCTTAGCCCTTCTCCTCCCCCTCCTCGTCGGCCCGTGATCCTTCCTCCGCCACCGCTTCAGCTTCTTCTGCTGCGGGCTCCTCCGCTTCCTCTTCCGCCGCGACAGCCTCGGGCTCCTCTGCTACTACTGCAGCCTCTGCTTCCTCTTCCGCCGCGACAGCCTCGGGCTCCTCTGCTACTACTGCAGCCTCTGCTTCTTCCACCGCCACAACAGCCTCAGGCTCCTCGGCTACTACTGCCGCCTCTGCTTCTTCCACCGCCACAACAGCCTCAGGCTCCTCGGCTACTACTGCAGCCTCTGCTTCTTCCACCAGGCTCCTCCACCTCTGCTTCTTCCACCTCCACAACAGCCTCAGGCTCCTCGGCTACTACTGCAGCCTCTACTTCTTCCACCTCCACAACAGCCTCAGGCTCCTCGGCTACTGGTACTGCTGCTGCTTCTTCCACCTCCACAACAGCCTCAGGCTCCTCGGCTACTGGTACTGCTGCTGCCTCTTCCACCTCCACGACGGCCTCAGGCTCCTCGGCTACTGCTTCTTCCGCAACGATCGGTTGCATGGGCGGAGGCTCGGGTCTTGCTACAACCACATCCTCGTCAACCGTGATCTCTTCCGGCTGGATCTCGGCGATCTCCTCCCGCGCGAGTATGCCGGCCACTCGCCAGCGCTTGGCGCTGGACATAGGTCTGGTCTCGATGATCCTGACCAGATCCCCGAGCTTACACTGATTCTCCTCGTCGTGGACCTTGAATCGGGTCCGCTTCCTCACCGCCTTCTTGTATATCGGGTGGGGTCTGCGGCCCTCAACGGCGACTACGACGGTCTTGTCCATCTTGTCGCTGACGACCTTGCCCACGCGTACCTTGCGTCGCTCGTAGCTCATTGTACGGCTTTCGCCAGCTCTCTCTCTCTCGCGATGGTGCTGATCCTGGCGATACGTTTGCGAGCCTTTCGAATCTCGTTTACGTTAGCCAGCTGCATGGTCGCGGTACGGAACCGCAGGTTCATGAGGGCACGCCGGGTCGCTCGCAGCTCGTCACCGAGCTCCTCGTCCGTCATCGCCCTGATGTCGTCGATTTCCATGGGATCTTCTTACTCGGTCGTAACCTGGATCATTTGTCGCGTCACGATCCTGGTGCCCATCGGAAGCTTGGACGACGCCAGCCTGAGCGCCTCTCGCGCTATCTCGTCGGGCACACCGGACATCTCGAAGAGGATTCTGCCAGGCTTTACCACGGCTACCCAGTGGTCGACGGCCCCTTTGCCACTGCCCATTCGTGTCTCAGCAGCTCGCGCAGTCACCGACTTATCGGGGAACAGTCGAATCCAGATCCGGCCTCCGCGCCTGGCGTAGCGGGTCATCGCACGGCGTGCTGCCTCGAGCTGTCGCGCCGTGACCCAGGCCGACTCCGTGGCTTTGAGGGCGTAGTCGCCGAAGTTGATCGTGCTACCGGCGGTCGCTATGCCCTTTCGCCGGCCTCTATGATGGCTCCTGTACTTCAACCTCTTGGGCTGTAACATCCTCTTCCTTCTCTTCGTCCCCGGCCCTCAGCGTCACCTCGATCGGCATTATCTCGTCGACCTCGGCCTCCTTGGTCGCCGCTTGCAGAATCTCTCCCTTGTAAATCCACACCTTGGCGCCTATACGGCCGAACTCGGTCGCCGCTTCGGCCATGCCATAGTCTATGTCGGCTCTAAGGGTGTGAAGGGGCACTCTCCCTTCCATGGCCTTCTCCCTGCGGGCGATATCGGCGCCGCCGAGCCGGCCGGAGCAGATGATCTTGACGCCCTGAGCACCGGCCTGCATCGTCCGAGTAACGGCCTGCCGAACGGCTCTGCGAAACGCTATGCGTCGCTCCAGCTGATCGGCTACGTTGCGGGCCACCAGGTAGGCGTCCAGTTCGGGTTGGCGTATCTCCTGTACGTTAAGCCTGACGCGTCGCTCGTTAAGTCCCTCGAGAATCTTGCGAAGCTCCTCGACTCGCTGCCCCCCGCGGCCAATCACGATCCCCGGCCGAGCCGTGTGGATCGTGACTACGACGTCGATGCTGCCGCGTTCGATCTCGATCCGCGATACGCCAGCATCGCGATACCTGGAGTTGATGGCGTTTCGAATTGCCAGGTCCTCCAGCACTAGCTTCCGGTAGTCGGCCTGCTTGGCGGCGAACCACCTGGACTGCCAGTCCTTGATCACGCCGAGGCGGAACCCTATGGGGTGCGTCTTCTGGCCCAAGCTAGGCGCCCTCCTTTTCGTCCAGCACCACCGTGACGTGGCTGTTCCTGCGGATTATCCTGGCTGCCCGGCCACGTGCCCTCGCGCGGAAGCGCTTGGTCCGTGGAGCCTCGTTGGCGTATATCTCGACTATCTTCAACTCCGGGCCCCGTGCCAGCATCTCATTCTCTGCGTTAGCCACCGCCGACTTCACGACCTTGGCTACGCGGGCCGCTGCTCGTGAGGGCATGAAGCGAAGTAGCTCCAACGCCTCGTTGGCGTTCCGCCCCCGCACCATATCGACGATGGGCTTCATCTTCTTGACCGAGATGCCGGTGTTGGTCGTTGTCGCTTTGGCTGGCACTGCTCGACTATCTCACGCTCGTCGTTCTCTCGGATTTCGAGGAGTGACCTCTAAAGGTCCTGGTCGGGGCAAACTCGCCGAGCCGGTGCCCGACCATGTTCTCCGTTATGAAGAGAGGCACGTGGCGGCGACCGTCGTGGACCGCGATCGTGAGCCCCAGCATGTCAGGCATGATCATCGACGCCCTCGACCAGGTGATTATGGGCTCCTTGCTACTCCTGCGACGTGCCGCATCCACCTTCTTCGCGAGCTTCGGGTCCACGAACGGCCCCTTTTTGATCGATCTTGACATAATCTCCCCGACTTGACTTGGGCGCGAGCCCTATCGCTTGTGTCTTCGGCGCGCTATGAACTTGTCCGTCGACTTGTTCTTACGCGTACGATAGCCCAGGGCCGGTTTGCCCCATGGGGTTTTGGGCCCGGGCATGCCGATAGGCGACCGGCCCTCCCCGCCGCCGTGGGGATGGTCTCGCGGCGACATGGCGACGCCTCTTACCTGAGGCCTCTTGCCCCTGTGGCGCGAGCGCCCGGCCTTGCCCAGTTTGATGTTCTTGTGGTCCAACGCGCTGAGCTGACCGACGGTGGCCATGCACTCGCTGAGGACATTCCTGACTTCCCCAGACGGCAGCCTCAGCAACGTGTATCGGTCCTCTTTGGCGAGCACCTGGGAGGCGCTCCCGGCGCTGCGGACGATCTGTCCGCCCTTGCCCACTTTCAGCTCTACGTTGTGCACCATGGTGCCCGTGGGTATCGCCCGCAGCGGCAGGGCGTTGCCCAGGCGGATCTCGGCCTCCGCTCCGGACTCGACTTTGCTTCCCACCTTGAGCCCGTTGGGCGCGAGGATGTAGCGCCAGTCCCCATCGGGGTATTTGATCAGGGCGATGCGGGCTGAACGGTTAGGGTCGTACTCAATAGTGGTAACCACACCCGGCACGCCGGCCTTGTCCCGCTTGAAGTCGATAACTCGATATCGACGTTTGTGACCGCCGCCGCGATGTCGGACCGTGATCCGACCTTGAGAGTTGCGTCCGGCTCGCTTCTTCAGGGGGCGCAAGAGCGATTTCTTGGGTTTTCGCTCCGTGATATCGTCGGTTGTCTGGAGCACCAGACCCCGTTGCCCAGGGGTGATCGGCCTTCGAGTCTTCAGCGGCATAGCCTAAACCCCTTCGAAAATGGTGATGGTTTCGCCGGGTGCCAGGCTCACGATCGCCTTCTTCCAGGACCGCTTGGCCGCAGGGCGCGGCCCGAAGCGCTTCTTCTTGCCCCGAACGTTCATGGAGTTGACTCGCAGGACCTTTACGCCGAAGGCCGTCTCAACGGCTTGCTTAATATCAAGCTTGGTCGCCTGGGGCGCCACGTCAAATGTGTAGCGGCCCTGCTCCTGGAGGAGCGTGCTCTTCTCGGTAATGACCGGCTTGCGCAGGATGTCGAAAGGATCCACTTTGAGCTACTCCTGAGGTCCGTTCGCTTCGGCCTGCTTTTTGCGAACGAACGGCCCGCCCCAAAGCTCCTCGGCCTTCCTGACCGCTTCCTGGGTCATGACGACGTTCCTATGATTGAGGAGGTCCACCGTGTTCAAAAGGGCCGCCGGCAGCATCTTCACTCTTGGTATGTTGCGGGCGCACCGCAACACCTCTTTGTCGGCTCCGTCAGCGACCAGAAGCAACGGCGGCTGAACACCAATGGCGTCGAGCACTCCAACCATCTCTTTGGTCTTAGGCTGATCCAGCGTCAAGCTGTCCAACACCACCAGCCCCTTCTCCCGAACCTTGTCAGACAGCATTGTGATTAGGGACCTGCGCTTCATCCGCTTGGGCGTCCGCTGCCGGAAGTTTCGCGGCTTCGGCCCGAAGACGACGCCACCGCCGACCCATTGAGGCGCTCGCGTCGACCCTTGTCTGGCCCGTCCGGTGTGCTTCTGGGGTCTGGGCTTGGCCCCACCCCCCGACACCTGGGCCCTGGTCTTGGTGCTCGCGGTTCCCTGCCGGGCGTTAGCCCTCTGGCCGACCATGACCTGGTGAACAAGTGCCATATTCATCGAAACGCCGAACACGTCGTCCCGGACATCTATGTCCCCGACGACCTCGCCCTTGACGTTCGTGAGCTTCACCCTCAACGCCTACTTCCTCCTCACGCCCGCTTTGCGGATCAGTAGTAGTGAGTTGCGCGCTCCTGGCACAGCTCCCTTCAGCAGCAGCAGGTTGCGCTCAGGGTCGGCCAGCACTACTTCGAGATTGCGCACGGTGTGTCGGGCGTCACCCATATGTCCGGCCATCTTGTGTCCTTTGACGACTCGGCCGGGCGAGGTGCCGGCACCGATGGAGCCCGGCGCCCGGTGACGGTCCGACTGGCCATGGGTCTTGGGGCCGCCCCGGAAGTTGTAGCGCTTTACGCCCCCGGCGAATCCACGTCCCTTGGTCCAGCCGGTCGCGTCGACCCTGTCTCCAGCCTCGAATAGGCTTACGTCGATCTGTTGCCCGACCTCCACGTCAGCAAGGTCGTCGGCATCCATTTCTCGCAGGTGCCGGAAAAGTCGGTCAACCCCGCTGAGATGGCCTTGTCTCGGCTTGTTCAAGCGTTTCACAGGCTCGAAGCCCAGCTGCACTCTCTCATAGCCGTCGTTCTCGACCGTCTTTAGCTGCGTTACAGTACACGGTCCCGCTTGAATGGCGGTGACGCAGTCGGACGTGCCACCCTCCCTGAATACCTGGGTGGTACCGATCTTCTTGCCTATGATACCTCGTATGCTCATAGCTACAGCTTGATCGATATGTCAACGCCGGCCGGCACGTTCAGCCGTGTTAGCGAGTCGATTGTTTTCGAGGTCGGCTCCACGATGTCGATAAGCCGGTTGTGAGTCCTGAGCTCGAAGTGCTCTCTCGAATCCTTGTCGATGTGGGGCGACCGGATGACGCAGAATCGCTTGATCGAGGTGGGCAGGGGAACGGGACCGGTAACCCTGGCGCCGGTGCGCTCCGCAGCCTCCACGATCTGACCCGCCGACAGGTCCAGAATCTTGTGGTCGAAAGCCTTCAGTATGATTCGTATCTTCTGTTTGTTAGCCATGCCTATATAACTCGATCTGGCCTAGGCGGCCTCGGTCGACTGGGGCGCCACCTCATAGCCGTCGAACTCCATGGTGTGGCTTGCCCTCCCTTGAGTCAGGGAGCGCAGCGCGCTGGCGTAGCCGAAGCTCTCGCCCAGAGGCACCATGGCGCGGATCGCCTGGATGTCGCCGTGACCCTCAATGTTCCGGATGTTGCTGCGCCGGCGGCCGAGGTCTCCCAGCACGTCGCCAAGAAACTCGCCCGGCGTGACAACCTCCAGGCGCATTATTGGTTCGAGCAGCACCGGATGGGCCCTGGCTACCGCCGCTCGCGCGGCCATGGAGCCCGCTACCTGGAAGGCGACGGTCGAGGAGTCTACATCGTGATAGCTGCCGTCGACGAGGCCGACCTTCACATCAACCACCGGATACCCGCCTATCGGCCCCGTTTGAAGGTTCCCACGGACGCCGCTCTCAACTGAAGAAATGAACTCCCGTGGGATGACGCCTCCCTTGGTTCGGTCCTCGAACTGCACGCCCCCGCCCCTCTCCAGGGGCTCGATCTCAAGCCACACATGGCCGTACTGGCCGTGGCCCCCGCTTTGCCTCACGAACCGCCCCTCGGCCTTCGTCGATGCCGTTATCGTCTCGCGGTAGGCCACCTTGGGTTTACCGACGTTGCCTTCCACGCTGTACTCCCGCTTTATGCGGTCGCGTACAATCTCGAGATGTAGCTCACCCATCCCGGACATGATGGTTTGTCCGGTCTCATCGTCGAAGGCGACCTTGAGTGTTGGGTCTTCGTCCGACAGCTTAGCGAGGGCTTCGACCAGCTTGTCCTGATCGGCGCGGCTCCTGGGCTCGATGGCGACGGAGATTACGGGCTCTGGGAAGATTATGGTCTCGAGCAGAATCGGCGATGACTCGGCACATATGGTGTCGCCAGTCGAGGTCTCCTTCAAACCCACGGCAGCGGCTATCTGGCCCACTCGCACCTCTTCGACGTCTTCGCGGCGTTGGGCATGCATTCTGACGATGCGTCCCAGTCGCACGCGCCTACGTTGGGCGGCGTTGTAGACCATGGCCCCCGATTTCGCCACACCCGAGTAGACGCGCAGGTAAACCAGCCTGCCGATAAACGGGTCCGCAACGGTCTTGAAGGCGAGCGCCGCGAAGGGGGCATCGTCACTGGGCGCTCGCACCATCTCTTCACCTGTCGCCGGGTCCACACCATTTACCGGGGGCACGTCCAGCGGCGAAGGCAGATAATCTCCGATGGCGTCCAGCAGAGGGTGGACGCCGCGGTTGCGAAGCGCGCTGCCGCAAACCACGGGGACCAGGCGGTAGTCGACCGTGGCCCTGCGCAGGGCGCTCTTGATCTCATCCTTGGTGATCTCCCGCTCCTCGATGTACTTCAGTATGAGCTTCTCATCGGTCTCGGCTATCTTCTCGATCATGAGATTCCGGTAGTTTCGGAACTCTTCTATGAGCTCTTCAGGGACGGGCCCCTCCCGTGGCACAGATGGCTCCTCGTCGTCGTGGATCAAGGCCCGTTCCTCGATCAGGTCCACGACCCCTCGGAACGAATCTTCCGACCCGATCGGAATCTGAATTGCGACTGGATTGGCCTGCAGCCGGTGGGCGATACTATCGATCGTGCGCTGGAAGTCTGCTCCTACACGATCCATCTTGTTGACAAAACAGATGCGCGGCACGTGGTAGCGGTCAGCCTGACGCCACACCGTCTCTGACTGGGGCTGGACTCCCGCCACAGCGTCGAACACGACGACCCCGCCATCGAGAATCCTCAGGCTGCGCTCCACCTCGGCCGTGAAATCCACATGGCCTGGGGTGTCGATCACGTTTATGGTGTAGCCCTTCCAGTCGCAGGTGGTAGCCGCGGCAGAGATCGTGATGCCCCGCTCTCTCTCCTGTTCCATCCAGTCCATCACCGCGGTGCCGTCGTCGACGCCGCCTATCTTGTAGGTGCGGCCGGCGAAGAAAAGCACACGCTCGGTAACGGTCGTCTTACCAGCGTCGATGTGGGCGATGAATCCGATGTTGCGGATGTTCTTGAGGGATGAGTTAGAAGACATGACGACGGATTTGCGGAAGAGTCGTGAGCGGCTGTCGGAGCGTTACCAGCGGTAATGCGCGAAGGCCCGGTTCGCCTCGGCCATCCGGTGCAGGTCCTCCTTTCTCTTGACGGACGCCCCCTGGCCTCTGGCGGCCTCGAGAAGCTCCTGGGCAAGTCGCTCGGCCATTGGCCGGCCTTGTCGCGCCCGGGCAGCGGTGACGATCCAGCGCATGCCCAGCGCAAGCCTTCGGCTCGGGCGTACCTCTGTGGGCACCTGGTAGGTGGCGCCGCCTACCCGCCGCGAGCGGACCTCCAGCATCGGCGTTACGTTCTTTATGGCCTGGTCGAACACCTCTACGCCGGGGCGCCGGGCCTCTTGCTCGGCCTGCTCCAGGGCGTGGTATACGATGCGCTGGGCCACCGTCTTCTTGCCGTTCAACATGATCTTGTTGATGAACTGGCTAAGCTCGACGCTACCGTACTTAGGGTCCGGCGTAATCTTGCGCTTTTCCGCTCTTCGGCGACGTGACATAGGTTTTCGCTCGTCTGCTAGCTGGTTTTATACGGGTCTCTGGTTTTTCTTGCTGCCATACTTGCTGCGTCCCCTCCTTCGTTCGAGGACGCCGCTGGTGTCCAGGACGCCGCGAATGACGTGGTAGCGCACCCCTGGCAGGTCTTTTACGCGGCCTCCGCGGATCAGAACCACGGAGTGCTCTTGGAGATTATGCCCTTCGCCGGGAATGTAAGCGGTCACTTCCATGCCGTTGGTGAGCCGCACGCGGGCGACCTTTCGCAGCGCCGAGTTGGGTTTCTTCGGGGTCTGGGTTCTCACCTGTACGCAAACGCCGCGCTTTTGCGGCGCTCCCGAGTCCCGCCGACCTCGATTCTTCAGCGAGTTGAAGGAGTATCGCAGCGCGGGAGCTGTGTCTTTCTTACGCTTGGTTTTCCGACCTTTTCTTACGAGCTGGTTTACCGTTGGCATTGCGCCTCTCCGTTGCCTGTTCGGGCCCCTGAACGCGACCCGCACTCTTTCCGTCCCCTTCGGGGGCGACAAACGTAGATTATAGGACGGGGCTAGACCGATGTCAACAAACCAAAGGGTTAAACACCAGTCCGAAATGGGCCAGACAGGTTCCCGCCGCGACCCTCGCGAGGATTGAGCACCGTATCCGCACTTCGACGGCCCGCGTGCAACGCAAGAGGGGCGGGCCAGGACGGCCCGCCCCTCTTGGTCCGCGCTACGTGCGTCGGCGGTCTCGCTTACTTCTTCTGGGCCGCCTGGCTTAGCTCGGCGCCCGCCGTGAATCCGACCCTCTTGTGAGCGGGTACCGTAATCAGGTTGCCAGCCTGACCGCCCCGGATGGGCCGCACGCGCCTGGCCTTGACCTGCCTGACTTCGAAGGACCCGAAGCCGGTGAGCACCACGCGGTCGCCCGCAGCCAGAGCCTCCTGGATGCTATCAAGCACCGCGTTGAGCGCTCCCTCCCCTTGTGACCGAGGTCCGCTTAGCTTGGCTGCAACGCGCCCGGCCATGTCACTTTTTCTCAGCGTCGCCATGGTTTCTGATACCTCCTCGAAATGAGCCTGGATTGTGTGCTGACCGTATCATCGACTACCGAGATTTTAGCGACCCGCTCCGTCGCGATGTCAAGCACCTGGAGACGATTTACGGGCGTCTTTAGGCGTGTTCTGGATTCTCCCGGAGGCCACGCCCGTCCTCGACCGTGACCTCACAGTCTGGGCGTGCGCCTCCCAACCCCGTGTCATGTCCCTCGCGGGGTAAGCTAGTTCTTGATGAGCATACCTGGCTGGCACCTCCGGCAGTAGCTTGTGATGCGCCGGTTTGCGGTCACCTGGCTGATGGCATTGCCGCAGCGAGGGCAGGGCTGGCCTCCTTTGTTGTGAACCTCGAGGAAGTCACGGACCTTGATGTGGATGTCTTCGCCCATCCGCTCCCGTAACACGAGTATGGCCTCCTGAACCACCTCCCGGGACTTGGCGTAGATGCGCAGCAGCTCGTCCGGTTTGAGGGCCTTACGCCTGCGAAACGGATAGACCTGGGCAGCAAAGAGAATCTCGTCCGAGTATGCGTTACCTATGCCGGCGATGACTCGCCCGCGGGTGAGAATGCCTTTGATCTCTCCATGGAACGACCTGAGCCTCTGTTGGAACTCTTCGAACGAGAAGTCGTCGAGCACGTCCGGCCCCTGCTCATTGAGTCGCGGAACGCTATTCAGCATCTCCTCGTCGACGTAGTAGACGGACCCCATTTGCTTGTCGTCCAGGTAGCGAAGCTCCATCTCATCGGCTAGCGAGAGTACAACACAGGTACGTTTCAAGCGCTTCTGGCGAGCCGGACAGTACTGGAGCGCGCCGGCGAGCATCGGGTTTATCGTCAGGAGCCGCTCTCCAGACAGCCGAAGGAGCAGCAGTTTGCCCCGCCGATCAAGGCGTTCGATCCGCCGTCCTTCGATATCAGCGGGCATGTCGCCGGCCAGGGAGCGCAGCACGCTGGGCTTGACCACCTCCGCGGCCTCGACCTTCGAGCCCACGACCCGACCGGTCAGGAACTCGCGAATCACCTCCAGATCGGGGGCCTCGGGCACAGTTCCTCCTGTCAACAGCCGAGAGTTTATCACCCGGGCCGCCGGGCGACGACCCGCCGGGTGGCTTGCGTGAGGCCTTCATGGCCGGTTAGAATGGGTCCATCATGGACGCGCACGATCTGGTGGCAGTTGAGCCTAACCCCCTCATAGAAGACTTCCGGCCCGGTGACACCGCCAGGGTCAGCATACGGGTGACCGAGGGCGAACGTCAGAGGACCCAGGCCTTCGAGGGTGTGGTCATCCGCAAGCGCGGACGCGGACCCGGAGCGTCGTTCACCGTCCGGCGCGTAACCCACGACGTTGGCGTAGAGCGCACGTTCCTGATCCACTCGCCTACCGTCGAGTCGGTAAAGGTCGTTCGCCAGGGCGCCGTGCGGCGTGCGAGGCTGTACTACCTGCGCGGCAGGAGCGGGCGCGCGGCGCGCATCAAAGAGCGACGCCGGCGCTGATCGGGTTGCCATCGGGCAACTCGAAGCAATACCTGCTCCGTAGCACCAACCCCGGCATTCGTGGGTCGACCTTTTGCCGATGTCGATGAGATTCGCCGAAGTCGCCGTCGACGCCCCGGCCGGCTACGACCGCACTTTCAGCTACTCCATCCCCGGGTCGCTGGAGGTTATGCCCGGCGACCTGGTTCGAGTGCCCTTCGGCCGACGCACACTCCAGGGCGTCGTGTTCTCCCTCGCCCCGGCGCCGCAGGTACCTCTAACCCGCGATATCCTCGAAGTCTCTAGCCGACACCCCGTCCTCGAGCGATCCCACCTCGCCCTCGCTCGCTGGATGAGCCGCTACTACATGTGCTCGCTCTTCGAGGCGACGGCTCCGATGCTGCCGCCGGGCGGAAGGCTGCGTTCTCGGACCCACGTGGCGCCGGGTCCGGCCTCGGACGAGCAGTCGCTTACGCCCTTTCAGCAGAAGGTGCTCGAATACGTGCGGGGCAAAGGTAAGGTGGATCAGGAGCGGGTCGTTCGCGCCCTTGGTGAGCGAGCTGCAACTTCGCTGGCCATAATGGACCGAAAGGGTGCCGTGACGCGGACGACCTCGTGGGGACCGCCACCGGTAGCGCCCAAGTACGCCAATTACGCCAGGCTGACCCCGGCAGGTCACCTCGCCCCGCAAGACCGATCGCCGAGCAACGGCCACCGAGCACCGCGTCAGGAGGCCCTCTTGACGCGCCTGCGCGAGAGCGCTGCTGTCTTGCCCCTGGCTCACGCACGAAAGGAGTTCGGCGCCAGCGCGGTCCGGGCTCTCCTAGCCAAGGGTTTGATCGTGGAGGAGAGGACGCCGGTGGAGCGGGACCCACTGGCGCTGCGCACCTTCCCGCCTCAGGACGCCGTGACGCTGACTCCGGTGCAGGCGACTGCCGCTGCCGAAATTCGGTCAGCCCTCGGAGAGGCACCGGCTCGAACGTTCCTGCTCCACGGCGTTACCGGCAGCGGTAAGACCGAGGTCTACCTGGATGCAGTAAAGCACTGCCTCGACGTCGGCAAGAGGGCCATCGTGCTCGTGCCCGAGATCGCCCTGACCCATCAGACGGTGGACAGGTTCGGCTCGAGGTTCCAGGGTAGAGTGGCCGTACTGCACAGCGGGTTGTCCCCGGGACAGCGCTTCGACCAGTGGTGGAAGATAAAGCGGGGCGATTACGGCGTCGTTATTGGGTCGCGGGGCGCGATCTTCGCGCCGCAGCCGGACCTCGGACTCGTGGTGATCGACGAGGAGCACGAGTGGACCTACAAGCAGAGCGACACGGCCCCCCGGTACCATACCCGCGACGTGGCCCTACGCATGGCCGAGCTGACCGGCGCCGTAGTAGTGTTAGGCGGCGCCTCGCCGGACCTCGATTCATATCGCAGAGCCTCGCGGGGAGAGTTCCGGCTCCTTGGCCTGCCCGTCCGGGTCAAGACGCGACGCGGAGCTGCTCCAGGCCCGGCTGACGAGGCCTCGCTGGCCTCCGTCGAAGTCGTCGACATGAGGCGGGAGCTCAGGGAGGGGAACCGGAGCGTCTTCAGCCGAAGCCTCGCCGACGCGATGGACGACTGCCTGGCCGCCGGCGACCAGATGATCCTGTTCCTCAACCGTCGGGGCTCTGCGTCCCACGTCCAGTGCAGGAGCTGCGGCTCCAGCCTCAGATGCAGGCGCTGCGAGGTGGCCATGACGTACCATCGAGGCGCCAGTCGCCTCATTTGTCACTACTGCGGACTCCGCCGGACACCGCCGGCCAAGTGCCCCGGCTGCCTGAGCTACAAAATGAGCTACCACGGCCTGGGTACGGAGAGCGTAGCAGCGGAGGCATCGGCGAGGCTGGGCGGCGCCACGGTCTTGAGGCTGGATAGAGACGCCGCCGGCAGGCCGTCGACGTTAGAGGACGTGCTGAACAAGTTCGGCTCCGGCCAGGCGCAGGTTCTGGTGGGTACTCAGATGGTGGCCAAGGGTCTCCATTTCCCCGGAGTGAGCCTGGTGGGCGTCATCTCCGCCGACGTCGGCTTGAACATGCCCGACCACCGCGCCGGCGAGCGATCGTTCCAGCTGCTCTACCAGGTGGCGGGCAGAGCTGGGCGAGGTCCGGCGGCGGGAAAGGTCATCGTACAGACTTACCAGCCAGAGAACTACGCCATCCAGGCGGCGGCCGCTCAGGACTATCGCAGGTTCTACGAGCTAGAGATGGCCTTCCGCCGGGAGCACGCCAACCCGCCGTTCACCAAATTGATCCGGCTCCTGTACCAGCACACCAACCGGGCGGTGTGCGAGCGTGATGCCCTCACCCTGGCGGATCAAATCAAAGACCAGCGCCGCGCATGGGGCATCTCCGACGTGGAGGTCATTGGCCCAACGCCCGCGTACCCGGCGCGCATCAGGGGGCGCTACCGCTGGCACATCATCCTGAGGGGCACCGACCCGCGGGCTCTGCTCGACAAGGTCACGGTGCCCACAGGCTGGGTGGTAGACGTCGACCCTGTCTCCGTCACTTGACTCAGTTCGCATAGCAAGCCATCAGGCAAAAGAAAGAGGAGAGGTCCTGAGCAGACCTCTCCTCTTGGTCTCCTGCCGGTGCTCGTTGGCCGTTAGAGGTTGAACTGCGGGTCCAGGTAGTCCTTTTCCTTGGCGTAGACCTGCAGCCTGCCTCGGGTGCTGTCGGTCACGATGATGCGGTCCTCTTCGTCCACAACGATCCCCGTTGGGCGGTCGAATCTACCGAGTGGCGTCAAATCCTTGACGCGCCGGTATGCCTTGACCACGTCGGGGTTCGCGTCGATGACCTCCTGCCCCCATTTGGAGAACTCCTGGGCGTCACCCCAAAGGGACGCGAGCACGCCGCCTTCCGGGTCGTATACCTGCACTCGCTTGTTGCCCCAGTCGCTGACGTAGACGTCGCCCTCGCTGTCCACGGCCACGTCCGCCGGGCGGTCCAGCCGCAGCGCCTCGTCGTCAGTCGGTCCGAAGGACATCAGGAACTCGCCGTCGGGCGTGAATTTCTGCACCCTGTTGTTTTGCCAGTCCACCACGTAGACATCGCCGTTCTGGTCGATGGTTATGCCCCATGGCAGGCTGAACTGGTCCTCGCCGCTGCCCTCGCTCCCCCATGCGGCCAGGAACCGGCCGTCCTTGGTGAACTTCTGTACCCGGTTGTTGCGGCCGTCCGCGATGTACAGGTTTTCGTCTTCGTCGAAGACGATGCCGGAGGGGCCGTCAAGCTGCCCTTCCCCCGAGCCCGGCTCGCCCCACTCGCCGATCCTCTCGCCGTCCGAGCTGTAGATGTTGATGTTGTTGGCGTACTCGCAGGCGATGTATACGTTCTCGTCCTGGGAGACTGCGATACCGGCCGCCCAGGTGATCTCTTTCTTGGCGAAGTCGCCGAGAAACTCCTCGTCCATCGTCAACTTGCCGACGCGTCGATTCTCGGCAATGATCACGGGGTCCGCGCCCTCCTGCCCTCGACTCACGACGTAGATGACCCCGCCCGGCGCAAGGGCCAGGGAGGTCGGCTGGGTGAAGCCGTTCCCAGCCAGGGCATTGCGTCCAATGGCGCGGCTGAAGTTCCAGACGCGCCCTCCTGCAGTTGTGGTCAGCATCCTAACACCCCCATGGTCTTACTCGGATCCGCTATGCCATCGGTGGCCCCTGCCTTGGCGACACGGGCCATCGTCATGCCTGCTTCGCTAGGCGCCGTTGGTCGCGAGGAACTTGGGCTGCTCGAAGGTCCCGTTGACGATGGGTACCGGGTCCATGCCCATCCAGTCCTCGATGATCGTCGAGTAGGCGCCCCGGAAGTCCAGGTTCGGCACCAGGTCGCCCTGCTCCAGCGCCTCGGCCCGCGTCTCGGGGTAGGCGCCGTACATACCGCCCTTGACCTGCGGCCCGATTACGAAGGATACGCCGGCGGCGCCGTGGTCCGTCCCGCCGCCGTTGTCACGCACCCGTCGTCCGAACTCCGAGAACAGGAACATGATCACGTTGTCGTCGGCATCGTGCGCCCGCAGATCGTCCCAGAAGTCCGAGACCGCCTGCGACACCTCAGTCCACAGCTTCGCGTGCGTCGCCGCCTGCGCCGCGTGGGTGTCGAAGCTTCCGTGCTGGGTGTAGAAGATACGAGTCCCAAGGTCCGCCGTGTGGATCATCGCTACGTCCCGGAGGCTCTTGGAGATGTTGTCGGCGCCGTACTCCACATCCGAGCTGTACCCCTCCGGAGCCGCCTTCAGTATGTCGGCCCCCTTCAGCGCGTCCAGACCCGTCTGGCCCAGGTAGTCCATCACCGGACCCGTCCCTATGGCGGGGCCGTACATGTTGGCGAACCGCTCCAGCATCTTCATCCGCGTGGCCTCTTCCCCTATCCCCGTCAGCAGACCGTACGTCGAAAGGTCCGCCACCGAGGCCACCGACACCCCGGGAACCACCATCGCCCGCGGCAGCGCCTGGCCGATGTTTACCCCGGTCACAGGATTCTCGCCGTTGGGGTCGATCTCCCGCAGCGCCCGGCCCAGCCAGCCCTCGGTCCCCACCTTGTCCGGCTCGCACGTGTGCCAGATGTCCATCGACCGGAAGTGGGACCGCGGTGAGTTGGCGTACCCGATCCCGTGGATCACCGCCATCTGATCCTTGTCGTACAGCTCCTTCACCGGGCCCATCGCAGGGTGGAACCCGAGCTTGTCGTCTATCTTCAGCACCCGGTCGTCCCGAATCTGCAGCGTCGGCCGGTTGTCGTAGTAGTTCTCGTCTGTGTACGGGATGACCGTGTTGAAGTAGTCGTTGCCCCCGGTCAGCTGAAGTACTACCAGGACCGGGTCTTTGCTCTTCTTAGCCATCTCTCCTCTCCTTTTCCTTTCAGATCCTTTCAGATTGCTTCTCAGATAGTCGCTCATTGCGTCTCCCGCGCCCTCGACGGGCTCGGGAGAACGAGATGAACTCTAGCCGAACTGGTACTCCCTGGTCGCCGCGATCAGCGCCAGAGTCGAGCCGGCGCGCCCGGAGAAGTCAGAATAGCCCTCCTTCGTGTCGAAGGAGATGGGTCCGGCGCTCTCCGCCTGGGAGATCAGCTCCTTGCGGCTGCTCTCCGCCACCTCCAGCGGGCCCATCTGGTCCAGGCACCGGTCCACCAGCGCCTCCGCCGTCATGGCCTTGTCCCCGCCGGCCACTCGCCGGATGATGTCCTGCACCCCGGGTAGCTCGACGTTGCTCACCCGCTCCGCCACGAAGTTGACCCGCTTGACCAGGGAGCCGCTGTTGATCCACTCCTTGCCCGTGTGCCAGCCTTCGACGCTGGGAGGGTCGAGGATGTCCTGGCCCATGTAGCCCGGCTCGGCGGACATATCCTCGAGGCGGGGGTCCGGCCCGTCAACGTCCTTCGTGAGTTTCAGGGTGCCGACCACCACCTCGACCGGGTTGCGCACCTTCTGGAACGCAGACTCCTTGAAGAAGTCGGAGTTGAACAGCGTCCGGAGCACAGGCTTCATCTCGAAGCCGGACTCCACCAGGGTATCAGCCAGAAGTTGGACCGCCTCCGGGTCCCGAGGCTCCTCGATGTCCCAGGCCGGCACCTGGGGCTCGTCGGCCACGAAGAAGTTGTACAGGTGCCGCGCGATGAATCGCGAGCAGGCCGGCTGCTGCAGGATGATGTCTATGATGTCCTCGCCGTTGAAGTTGCCCGTGTGGCCGAGGAAGGTCTTCTCGGTGAAGTCGTGGTCGTCGGCGCGATACTCGAACTGCCAGGGGAACCGGCCGTAGGGGTAGCGTGGGATCTTGGTGCCCACAGTCCAGCCGGTGAAGGCCCTGGAGCACTCGAACACGTCCTTCTCGGTGTAGTTCCCGACACCCAACGAGAACAGCTCCAGGAGCTCACGGCCCCAGTTCTCGTTGGGAGCGTTCTTGTGGTTCTCGTTGTTGTCCAACCAGTAGATCATCGCAGGGTTCTGGGCTAGCTCGAGCAGCAGCTCGCGGTAGTTTCCCATGCCGTAGTCGCGGAACATCTGGACCTGGGAGATCATATTGTCGCAGTTGTCCACCTTGCCGTTGCCCGTGGCAAAGACATGGTGCCAGAACAGCGCCATCTTCTCCTCGAGGGGGCGCTGGGTGGTCACCATGTGATAGAGCCAGTTGGCCTGGCCGCCTGTGTAGTGCTGGGCGGGTACCTCCGTGGTCGGCTGGTGTCGGAATAACATGTAGGTATCGACAGGTGGGTCTTCTTCGGGGTGCAGGAGCTTCTCGACCGTCGCCTCGTACCCCTTCTCGGCCAGCTGCTCCAGCTCGTCCCGCGTCGCGCCAAACCCCGCGCGGCGCATCAGGTGAGCCATAGGTGAAATGTCTTCTTGATTCGCCATAGCCTGCCTCCTGAGTTGAACCGGCCTAGAACGTCCCGGTGGGGAGCGGAAATTGGGAGTAGAACCGTTCTAAAACCGTCGTTTCCGTAACGTAAATCACCCACCTGTTTTTGTCAAGGGGAGCGGACGCGTCGAGCTAAATCGCGATTCCGCCCCCGTCGGTAACGCCAGGCGGCACGCAGAAGTCACGACGCTTGACCGCGTGCGCTTGAGGCCTTAGTCTTTGCCCACCAGCCGGCCCGCAATCGTCGGCCGCAAGGAGCACTCATGCCGGTGGAGTTTGGGTCCTTCGTCGAGTTCGAATGTGGCGAGGGTCAGAGCCAGGCCTCGGCCTTCAAGCGCTCGATTGCCCACACACAGATGGCCGAAGACATGGGCCTGGACGCTGTATGGCTGGCGGAGTTCCATTTCGAGCCGGACAGGTCGGTGTTATCGTCGCCTTTGACTGTCGCCGCCGCCATCGCCTCCATGACGACGCGCATCAAGATAGGTACGGCCGTCCAGGTCCTTCCCCTTGGCCACCCCCTGCGTACTGCCGAAGAGGCAGCCACAGTAGATCACATCAGCCGAGGCCGCTTTGAGTTCGGAGTGGGACGAAGCGCCATGCCGGGCGACTTCGAAGGCTACAACACGCCTCTGGCCGAAAGTAGGGAGCGTTTCTTCGAAACCCTGGATATTATCGTTGGCGCTTGGACGAACGAGCGCTTCTCGCACCACGGTCAGTTCTTTCATTTCGAAGACGTGTGCCTCACACCTAAGCCGTACCAGAAGCCCCACCCGCGGATCCGGATCGCGGCTACGACGACCGAGACGTTCCCTGTGATAGGCGGTCTCGGCTACCCCATCTTCGTCGGCCTTCGCATAGCGGGGCTTCCTCAGCTCAAGAGCCAGGTAGACAGCTACAGGCAAGCGTGGAGCGAAGCGGGCCACGAGGGCCGAGCCGACGTTTCTCTCCGCGTTCCCGTCTACATCGACAAGGACCAGAAGCGCGCCGAACGCGGCGCTGAGAAGAGTTTCATGCGGCAGTTCAGGCGACTGGGTAGACAGCTCGAGGAGTCGTCGGCCAGCTCCGAGGCCGACCCGGACAGGCAAAAGGAGGAGTTCGGGTCTCAGCTCACGACCATGACCTGGAATCAGATCATGGCGGACCGAGTCGCCGTAGGCACGCCTGAGAGAGTCGCAGAGCGCCTCCAGGAGATCAAGCAAACATTGGACCTCAGCGGCATCGTGGCTGAGTTCAACGCTGGCGAGATCATCCCCCAGGAGGCGGTCGCCAATTCCATGCGCCTGTTCTGTGAAAAGGTGGCGCCGGAGCTGAGGTGATAGGCGACCCTGCTGCGGTCCGGCGCTTCAATAGGGAACGGAAGCTGATAGTATTAGGCGCGCGACAACGGGACGCGCTGGTCGCAGAGCGCCGCGAGAACAGACCCTGATCGAGGAGGAGCATCATGTTGGATCTGGTTGTCAAAGGCGGCAAGGTGGTAACTGCCAACGGAGTCGGCGACTTCGACGTTGGTGTACAGGGCGACAAGATCGCCGCCGTGGCCCTGCCGGGTGCGCTCGACGTCGAGGCCCGGCGGACCATCGACGCCTCGGGGAAGTACGTCATCCCCGGGGGAATCGAGCCCCACACCCACATCGGCATTCCAGTGCCGGACACGTGGGCCGGGCGGTCAGAGGTGATCACCGCTCCTCCTGAGTCGAGCACCCGGGCGGCGGCTCACGGCGGCGTCACCACGCTGCTCGACTTTGCCGGCAGCCTGCCGATAACACCAGGGGCCACACCCGACCGGGACCCGATCATGAAGCAGGTGGAGGAGCGACGCAACGCCTTCAACGGCCACTCTTACGTCGACTACGCCTTCCACTACATCCTGGCCGGCGAGGTGCCGCCGAACACCGTCGGCGAGATCGGCGAGGCGATCCAGGCGGGCGTTGCCAGCTTCAAGATATTCACGACGTTCCACGCGGCCAGGGTGCCCCTTGGCCACCTGTGGGCGATCTTCGAGCAGGTTTCGAAGAACGGTGGCATCATGGCGGTTCACGCCGAGGACGATGACATCGTTACCTACATGACGGAAAAGCTGCACCGGGAAGGGAACGACCAGGGTCACAATCTGCACCTGGTCCACAACAACATCTCCGAGGACATCTCCTTCCGCAGGATAATTCGGCTTGCCAAGCACACCGAGGCCGGGATCTACTTCGTGCACACGACCGCCAAAGAGGGCGTAGCCGCCATAGCCGAAGCACGCACCCAGGGTATGCCGGTGTACGGCGAGGCGCTGCACAACTACCTGGAGTTCACCTGCGAGGACTATAAGAAGCCGGGCGGCACCGCAATCCACACCTATCCCGCCATCAAGTACGCGGAGGACCGCGACGCCCTTCAGCAGGGCCTGGTCGACGGCTCGCTGTGCACTACGGCGACAGATGAGTACACCACCTATAAGGACGTTAAGCTCTCGGGCACCAACATCGACACGGTCTGCGGCGGTCATAACGGCATCGAGACCCGAATGGCTGTGACCTACGCCAAGCTAGGAGCCACCGGTAGGGTTTCCATGGAACGCTTCGTGGACATTACGTCGACCAACGCCGCCAAGATCCTCGGCATGTATCCCCAGAAGGGGGCCATCGCAGTCGGCAGCGACGCGGACATCGTCCTCTGGAACGCCGGCCTTCGGAAGAAGCTGACCATGGACGATTTCCATGCGGACTCTGACTACTCCATCTGGGAGGGGTTCGAGTGCCACGGCTACCCTGTGATGACCATCCTACGAGGCAAGGTGATAGTGGAGGACGGCAAGCTAGTGGGTAGCTCCTCGGACGGCCAGTGGCTCAGCCGGAAGGTGTCGCCCCGGGTTGTGGCCGAACCCGTCTGCTAGTAGAGTCCGACCGGCCCTGACAGCCCGCATGTCTCCGGAGGGGGACGAACAACACGGGCGTTGGCCGTTCAGCTCGGTCGCGAATCGCGAATATGGGGGGCATCCCTCCATATTCGCGACTCTGTGCACTTTTTTTGCCTTTCCCACGCCCGCGTTCTGGTGTTATGTGTTAAGTTTACACTGGGTGCGTAGTGTGATAGGCGCCCGAATGCCGGTTCCGACCCCAGGTGCCGACAGACCGGAGGACAGAGCGTCGTGACTGGGCACGTCAGAGAGGCGACATGACCCTAGGCACAGCGGCGACGAGCTTTGAGGAGCGGGTCGCCACCGTCCTGATAGAGGCCGGCTTCCTGACGGCTGAGCAGCTGGAGGAGGCCCGCGCAGCGTCCGAAGGAAAGCAGGCTGGCCTGCTGGATACGCTGCTGACTCTCGGCATAGTCGCTCGCGAGACCCTGGTGACGGTCCTGAGCTTCCAGCTCCGGATACCCGTAGTCGACCTGCGTAACACCACGGTGGACCCGGAAGCGATCGGACTCATCCCCGAGGACTTCGCCCGCCAGCACCGGGTACTACCGGTCGGGTTCGACGCCGACGGCTCTGTGCGCATCGCCTCGCTTATGCCCAACGACTTCCAGCTGTCGTCGCAGATCTCCTCCATGACGGGTCGCCAGGCAAAGCTGGCGCTAGCCCTCAGCGGAGACCTCGACGAGCTGATTACCCGCACCTATTCGTCGGGGCCTCGACAGCAACCGGCGCCGACCGCCGAGGGCGGTCCTTCCCCAGGAGCCGCGCTGGCGGCCCCGCCGGTCCAGGTACAGGCCCGCGCGTCGAGCGGGATGCTGGGGCAGGACCTGAGCCAGCTCCCAGCGACGGAAGCCGTAGAGATGGTCACGCTTCAGGCCGTCAAGCGTAGAGCGTCCGACGTGCACATGGTGCCGACGTCCGACCACAGCAAAGTGCTCTTCCGCGTCGACGGAGAGCTGCAGCAGGTCGTGATGGTACCGCTGACCCTCCACGAGACGATGGTCTCCAGGATCAAGGTCCTGGCCGAAATGGACATCTCCGAGAGGCGCAGACCACAGGACGGCAGCTTTAGCCTCCAGTTCGGCGAGAAGACGGTCGACTTCCGCGTTGCCGCCATCGGGACCACCTGGGGCGAGATGATGGTAGTCCGAATTCTCGACCGGTCCGGCGGAGTCCTCGAGCTCGAGGACGTGGGACTGGACTCGACATCGCTGCACGTCTGGCGCCAGCTCCTCACGCTGCCTTATGGCATGATGCTGGTCTCGGGGCCGACGGGATCGGGGAAGACCACGACCCTGTATGCCTCTATCGCCGAGCTGGTCCAAACGCGCGGCAACATAATGACTGTCGAGGATCCTGTCGAGTACCGAATGGAAGCACTTAACCAGATAGAGGTGAACAGAGCGGCGGGGATCGACTTCGCCTCAGGATTGAGAGCGATAATGCGTCTCGACCCCGACATATTCCTCGTCGGTGAGATCAGGGACTCAGAGACGGCCCAGACTGCCGTAAACGCGGCGCTCACCGGCCACCTTGTGCTGGCCTCCATCCACAGCAACGACGCTCCGGGGTCCATCATTCGACTCCTCGACCTGGGCACCGAGCCGTACCTCGTTGCAACGGCCGTAGTAGGCGCCCTGGCCCAGCGGCTCGTGCGAACGGTCTGCTCCCAGTGCAAGACGCCGATGGAGATCTCCGCGTCCGAGGCGATGGCATACGAGGCAGAGATGCAGGAGGCGGCTGGCGAGTTCCTCGTGGGAAAGGGGTGCAACTTCTGCTCCGGGACCGGTTACACAGGCCGCAAAGGCGTATTCGAGGTGATGGCCTTTACCGACGCCGCCAGAAGACTGGTGGGCGCCGGTGTCACCGGTCAGGACCTTAGGGACCAGGCCGTCAAAGATGGTATGGTGCCGTTCCGCCGAGACGGGATGCGGAAGGCTAAAGAGGGGATTACGACGGTACAAGAGGTAATGAAGCGAGCGTTCTTCATAGACTAGACGCGCCCCGCCTCTACGGCGCACCCCGACCGGGGACCCATTGGTTCCCACCGCCCTACGGCCTGCAGCGCGGCGCACTCCATTCATTCGGCAAAATCCCAATGGCACTGGTTGATAATGTGGCTCATCTATCCTTACCATCCGGGTCCGCATAGATAGGGAACCGGGCATGGCCATCAGATACGAAGCTTTCACCTGGTCCGGCGAGAAAGTGAGCGGAGTCCTCGAAACCGACTCCGAGGCGGACGCCTACGAGAAGCTGCAGCAGGAGCAGCTGATACCCTACAGGCTGGCAGCCATCCGTCCTCGGCGGCCTCTCGTGCGCCTGGCGCCGTCCCTATTTAAGCCAAAGCCCAAGGATATCATCGACTTCACACGGCAGCTCGCGTCTCTAATCGAATCCGGCATCCCTCTTCTGAGAGCGCTCTCCGCTCAGTATGACCAGACTAAGAACGCAGGCCTCAAATACGCTATCGAAGACGTAATTGAGCGGGTGCAGGCCGGCGATCGACTCTCGGAGGCGACCTCTCGGCACCCCTCGGTATTTCCGAGTTCTTACTCCCGTCTGTTGAGGATAACCGAGGAGACCGGGGGCATAGGTGAGACCCTGAGGCAGCTGGCCGACTCGATGGAGAAGAACAAAGCTGTCAAGGACAGGGTAAAGGGTGCGCTGATGTACCCCGCGATAACGCTGTTTCTTGCCATCGGCGCCATCTTTGTCCTCGTCAAGTTCTCCCTTCCGTCACTGGTGAACATGCTAGAGGACTTCGGCGGCGAGATGCCCGCAACTACCCGGTTGATGATAACGATCACCGACGGTCTCGAGGGCTCGTCGCTAAACATCCTGATCATCGGCGGCCTCGTGGTCGGGCTAACCATCTTGTACACGCGATCCGCCCAGGGAGCCAGACGACGGGACGGCCTGTTGCTTCGGCTCCCGGTCATCGGTAACGTGCTGGTAGCGAGCAACATGTTCTTCTTCACCTCGTCATTCGTAACGCTCCTCGAAGCCGGAATAGCCCCGATAGAGGCGTTGCGTCTTACGGGACAGGGCATGACGAACGCTGTGTTCAGGGAGCAGTTGGCAACCGCTACGGCGAAGGCCTCGGAGGGCATGCGCCTCGGGGACGCCTTCGCAGAGCAAGAGGTGTTCCCTCCCTTGCTCGCCCAGTCCTTCGCTATCGGCGAGATGAGAGGCACGCAGGCGGACTCTCTAAGGGCCCTCGCAGCGTACTACGAGAACCAGACGCAGCAATCGATTGGTATCATGGTCGAACTGATCCAGCCAACGATAACCATACTCGTTGCCGGAGTGGTCGGATTCATGGCCGTAGCGGTCATCTCGGGAATCTACTCCGCGCTTAACTCGATCGAATGACGCAGGAGTCGGGAGCGTACGCCTTCGCGCCCCTGGGGGCCGGCTCTCAAGGCCCGGCCTGGCAGCTAGTTCCCAAGATCAACCTCCTCCCCGGCAAAGGGCAGCAGCGCAGGTCCAGCCTTGTCCAAGCCGGTCTGGTCATCATATTCCTCGTTGTCGCTCTTGGGGCCGGGAACATCTTCAGGAACCTTTCCTCCATCAGATCGGAAACCGAGATCGTCGAGCAGCAGGTCCGAAACGCAGAGACTCGCCTGGCCACCCAGGAGGTACTGGTTCAAGACCTGTACGAGAAGATAGGCAAGCTGGATGAGGTCCGTGAAGAGCAAAGCAAGGCCGACGCCGCGTTCGCGGAGGTGTTCGGGACACGGCTGGAGTGGGCGCCACCCCTCTCTGCGATCTTCGCGTCCCAGATCCCGGGCGTCCAGCTCGAGTCCATCGCGGCAGTGCCCGCGGAAACCGAAGTCGAGGTGTCAGGTTCGGCCCCCACGGTACAGGACATCGTCAGTTTCCAGGCGCAGCTTCAGCAGGTCTCCGACATAGTGGAGCTGCGAAGCCTCGAGTGGCACGAGCGACTGCCTGAGGGTGAACCGGAGGGCGGCGAGGGAGCGATAGGAGAGGCGACGACAGAGGGAACGGCGACAGAACAAGGCGCCGGGGAGCCAAACGTCGCCGCCGAGGAGCCAGCAACTACTGAACCAGAGGTCCTCGAGTTCTCGGCGGTGATCGCCGTGAAGAGAACACCGGGGCTGAGTCCGGACAATGAATAAGCAGGTCGACCTGGGCAGCCTAGCCGCCCTGGTGAACAGCCGTTTTAAGAACGTTCCGAGGGGGCAGGTCCTGCTGGTCGTGCTCGTGATCGTCGCTGTCGTGGCGTTCTTGTACCTGACGCAGCAGCGAGGAAGCGCCCAGGAGGAGGGCGATGCGGCGAGCCTGACGATACGGAGAACGAAGACCGCGATAACCAGACTCGAGGGAGAACGGGTCGATCTGGAGGCCCAGGTGGCAGGCGAGGAAGGCGACGTGGAATCAGGTCCGGAGCCTCTAGTTCTCGCGACCATCGGCGAAGCCCTGGGACTAGGCCCGACGCTAGCCGCCTACGCAGGCCAAACGGGCATTGCAGTCAAGACCTTCGACAGCGAGCTCACCAGCTCGCTGGTCGGCGAGGACGAGTTTCAGACCATCGTCTACACCCTCGCGGCGCAGGGGTCGCCGGAGGCGCTCATCGGCATACTGAGCTTAGTAGACGGGGTCCCGTCAGCGGTGCTGCAGACCCTGCGGTACACGTCCGACGAGCAGTCCCAGGGCCAATGGATCATGGACCTGGGACTACTGGTTATCTATGAGTAACCAATCGATGTGGCGTAAGCCGCTGTCGGAGATCATATCCGACCTCATGGGGAAACGTCAGGTCGGCGCCCCGGCCGGATCGAGCGCTCCGGCTCCCCGCGGCCGCTCGTTCGGTCTCCGGGGGTTGTTCACCGGCCTGTCGCGCTCTAAAGAGATAACAGCTCTTACCATAGAGCATGGCATGATAAAGCTAGTCGTAGCTCACGGCACGGAAGTACTCGACTATCGTGTGACGATGGTTGACCCGCAGTGGTTCCGCGAGGGGCTGACAAGCGACGTCGTACGGATGTCACAGGCGATCCAGACGAGCCTGATCGAGATGGATGGGAGCCACCAACGTATCATTGGAGCCGTGCCGGGGTATCAGGTGACCCTTGGGCGTATGGACCTACCCAATGCCCGGGACCTGGACCCTGCGGTGGTCATTCCCAGGGAGGTGAGCCAGCGCACAGGCGTATCGGCTGCAAACTCGCACATCGCCTGGCATCGCCTGGGCGACAACGTCGACAGGGCCAACTGGCTGGTCTTCTCAGCAACGCGACGGTCGATGAATTCACTGATGCGAACTGCTGAGGCGTCAGGGCTACCCATGGCGGCGCTGGAGCTCAGACCCTTCGCGCTGGCGCGCGCCATCAACCAATCGGAGGGCATCGTAGTCTGGACCTCCGCCGATGGGTGCGACGTCGTTATCGTCCGAGACAGCGTGCCGGTGGCTTACCAGTCTGCGTACTGGGGAGCGGAGCCTGTAGACGAGTCCGTCCTGGTGAACCGCCTTACCGACATAGTAGGGCGCACGGTCGCTCTCCACGATGCGGAGGGATCGGATACGCAGCTTATGTCATCGGCACCCGTCTACATAACCGGCTCCCCCGTCAGCATGCAGCCCGGCGTCGCCGGCCAGGTGGCCGCAAACCTCCAGCGGCCCGCCGGCATCCCCGATCATCCCCGATATCCCGGCAGGATACTCCGTCAGCCTTTTTGCAACTGACCCCGGCACCAAGTACAAGCGGCCGGACGGCACGTTTTATGAGGCGGTGATTCAGGAGATCGTGGTAACGACGGCAGGAGACGGCTCACAGTTGAGTATGACCTTCTACAAGATCGCGCGATGATGAGAAGACTACGACAACAGGCCGGCATGACACTGATAGAGATGACCGTCTTCCTGGCCATCGCCGCGGTGGTAATGGCCCCTCTGGCCTCAATTGCCGTCAACCAGATCACGGTTCCGAAGAGGCTCTCCGAGCGATCGGTCGCCTCCAGCCAGCAAAAGAGCATCTCCGTGAGGCTCGTGGAAGACATCCTGACCGCCCAGAGATTCGAGCCAGGCGCCGACCCCGTGTACGGCACCTTCTACTGGGCAGAGCTGGGCGGCGATAAGCCCGTCCCGGTGGAGGCCCGCTACTTCTGGGCTGAAGGCAACATGTTCCGGGAGCTGACCCGCGGTGGTGAGACTGGCGAGTCACAGCGGGTAATCGAGTCTGTGGATGAGTTCGGTGACATCGTTTTCGAGCACACACCGTCCCAGTGGGTTTACAGCGATAGCACCAAGACGTGGAGCTACACCCAGGGCAAGATAGGCGTTTCCCTCACCGTAACTCGCGAGACGGGAGCAAAGCTCGCAGAGGTTGAGCTCGGCTCTGCTCTGTCCTCAACGTTCCGCAGCCAAACCGAGCGCGAGGTCCCGCTGCCGGTAGCGCGCCCCTGGTGACGGAGTGGTGACCGTAGTGCCCGCCTTGACTGTGCTGAGGACGGCAGAGAGCGGCTCCGGAAGCCGGCCGGCGTCACGCTGCGGTGGGTCCATCGGAGTACTGAGCCGCTTCCTTGGCGCGGCGGCCGGGTGGCTTCACGGCTCCCAGCGAGGGTTCATACTCCAATGGACCATCGTGGTCATGGTGGTGGGCATCACCGTGGCGGTCCCGGTCGCGGCTCTGGTAACCCGCCAGTTCAGCGCCCAGGGCAGGGTTGAAGACGCCACCCGAGCTTACTATGCGGCGGAAGCCGGCATCCTCGCGGTCGCGGAGGACCTCTCCCGCGGCGCCGACGCGGCGCCGCGGCCTCCCTACGACTACATACCCCCGACGGTGAATTTCGACGACCTGGTGCCGGCCATCTCCGTCGAGCCGTCGAGCTTCCAGGTCCTCGATACGATCAAGCCCGTCTACTACACCGTCGAGGGCGAAACCCACGATACTGGTCGCGGCCAACGTCGTCGGCGATGAGTCGGACCTCATAGAGGACGACGAGAAGGACTACACGCTGACTTCGACAGGCGATCCCCAATCGCTCAGCTACGAGGTCACGAGCGAGGTCATAGGCTTCGACACGGTGAGTCTCGGCGAGGTCCAGATCGTCGCCTCGTCCAACAAGGACTCCGACGACGATGAGTACTACGAGCTCGAGCTGTTCATCTACAACCCCGACGATCCGGCGCATACCAGCGGTGGCTACAGCCCGACGCCCGACGGCACCGTGACACTGGACAATCACCACGATCACCGGGCGCACCACGACCACGAGGGTCACGAGTGCGACCACGACCACCTCGGCGATGACGACGACCACGACCACGGCCACAAGTTCCACAAATCCCATAGGGGCAGTCACGACCACATGGACGAGGCGACCTTATGCGCGCGCCTCTCTGACGCGGATGTCGACTACCTGAACTCGCTCTCCACCAAGACCCTGAAGGTTAAGGTAAAGGCGACGAAAGTAACGGACCCAGAGGAAGACTCCTCCAGCAATCCGCCGTTCAAGTTGAGGACCGACAAGGTCGCCTTCAAGCTGACGGGACCGGCGACGGTAGATCACCGGTACGTCGCCGGGGAGCCAACCGCCGGCGCGGACGGAACAACCCTGCTATCCGGCGCCGGCAGCGACCTGAGGCTCAACGACACCTCGTACGTCACCTTCAGCGGCGATCCGCAGGACGAGGTCGAGTTCTTCGTGACTAGCGAAGAGTTCATCGTCTCACGTCTAGACAGCATGCTCGTCCCCCTTGACTGGGCAGGGATGTGCAAATCGGAGATGATGACTACGATGATGATGATGGCGACGACGGTGGTAATGCCCTCATCAAGCGGGCACACGCCCAACCCGGGGCTTCGTTCGTAACAACGGGCCTCATGGAAGTCGGCCCCGGCCTCTATTCGATCGTTTTTTGCAACGGCTTCGATGACGATGACGGTGACTCGGTGCCATTGACCACGAGTCCTTTTGCTCCGACGGGTGAAGAGGACGATACCTGGATATTCGGCCCCGTTTTCAAGGATTACGCGGTACGATCCGAGGTCGGTTCTGTCGACATCAAGGCCATCGTCCGGCAGGTCCCCGGGCCGACCGAGCCCCCGACGTTCGCGTGGCACCCCCGCAGCATAAGCTGGATCGACAACACCGTTTTCATCGAGGCCTGGGAGCCCAGCATCTTCACGCTTAGCGAGGAGCAGGATCTGGATGGCGACGGAATCCACAACGACATCGACGGCGTATTTGCCGGCGGCTCGTTCGTGGATCAGAGCACCGGCGCATCCGCAAGCTTCACCGACCAGCACCTGGGCGGCAAAACCTTTGGGACGGTAGAAGCCCGAAGCGGTCTGCAGCTCATCATTCGGGATGCAGCCGATCCGGCCGACGGCCTCGTCGTGCTGACTAGCGGCATAGGGTCTGATTCGGCCAGGCTGAATGTCTGCGATACCGGTTTGGTAATCACGTCGGGGGACTCCTTGACCGCCACCTGCGGGTCACTCACCGTGGACACATACACAGGACCGGTCGCTGTCGACGTGAGCGACAACGTCGAGGCCACCGTCCCCAGCTTCTCGGCCGCACAGATCACGGAATCCGAGCCCGAGGTCTTCCAGGTCGCGAACCTCCCCGGGAGCGAGGAGAGCGTCGAGGTACAGATCGAGAACCAGATCGAAGTCAGCCTGCCTCCTGCGACAAGCGCCGAGGTGGAAGAGACCCAATCGGAGGTCTGGACGGTAGAAAACACATCTTCGGGCGAGGGCACGATTACGGTCGAGGACGGCACCGGCACCGAGACGGAGGTCGCCGCTGGCGAAACAACTCAGGTGGCGGTGGCCGAGCCCACGCCTACGCCGACAGCCACGCCGACGTTGCCGCCGGAGGTGACCCCGACCATTACGCCGACGCCTACGGCTACACTTACACCTACGGCCACGCCTACACATACACCGACGACGACGCCTACACCTACACCTACGCCAACGGTGACGCCTACTCCGACGCCGGTGCCGCCTACTCCGACGCCGGTGCCGACTACGCCTACTCCATTGCCGCCTACTCCGACGCCGGTGCCACCTACGCCTACTCCAGTGCCGCCTACGCCTACGCCGGTGCCACCTACTCCCACGCCGGTGCCGCCTACTCCCACGCCGGTGCCGCCTACTCCCACGCCGGTGCCGCCTACTCCCACGCCGGCGCCGCCTACTCCCACGCCGGTGCCACCTACTCCCACGCCGGTGCCGCCTACCCCCACGCCGGTGCCAACGGCCACACCGACGCCTACACCGGTGCCAACGGCCACGCCGACGCCTACGCCGGTGCCCACGGCCACGCCAACACCTACGCCGGTGCCCACGGCTACGCCGACTCCGACGCCAGTGCCCACGGCAACGCCGACGCCTACGCCGGTGCCCACGGCAACGCCGACACCTACGCCGGTGCCCACGGCTACGCCGACTCCGACGCCAGTGCCCACGGCAACGCCGACGCCTACGCCGGTGCCCACGGCAACGCCGACGCCTACACCGGTGCCCACGGCCACGCCTACGCCTACGCCAGTGCCGCCTACGGCCACGCCTACGCTTACGCCGGTGCCCACGGCCACGCCGACACCGACGCCGACGCCGACCGCTACGCCTACGCCGGTGCCTACGGCCACGCCTACACCTACGCCGACGCCGGTGCCCGCGGGCGCGTGGACCGTGCTGGAGGACACAGAGGATGACGTCAAGTCCGGCGGTGCTCTAACTACCGACGGCGAAGACGTCTTCGCCTTCCGCGGCGACAGCAAGGACGACTTCTGGAAGTACGACACCTCCGCCGGCTCCTGGAGCGACCTGGAGGACACTCCCAGCTCCGTCTCGTTCGGCGGAGCCCTGACCCACGCCAACGGCTCCATCTACGCCCTCAGGGGCAGAGGCAAGGACGACTTCTGGCGCTATGACATCTCGGACGATGACTGGCAATCGCTGGAAGACGCCCCGGACGATGTCGGGTGGGGCGGCGCCCTCGCTTGGGACGGCCAGAACACCATCTACGCCTTCCGGGGCGACAAGAAGGACGACTTCTGGAAGTACACGATCTCGACCGATAGCTGGGCCGACCTCGAAGATGCCCCGGACGACGTCCGCAACGGCGGCTCCCTTGTCTACATATCAGGCGACGTGTACGCCTTCCGAGGCGACAACAGAGACGACTTCTGGAGGTACGACGTATCGGCCAGCTCCTGGAGCGACCTGGAGGACGCGCCGGGCACCGTCGAAGAGGGCGGCTCGCTGGCCTGGCCCGGCGGCGACTCCATCTACGCGCTGCGAGGCGACAAGAGCGACGACTTCTGGCGCTACAGCATCAGCGCGGACTCGTGGACCGAACTAACGGATGCGCCCGGCAACGTCGACGACGGCGGTGCGCTCACCTACACCGGCGGTCGCTTCTACGTGCTGAGGGGCGACAATAACAACGATTTCTGGAGGTTTGAACTAGACCAGGCACCGGCCCCGACGCCGACACCTACGCCGACGCCGGCCCCTACGGCTACGCCTACGCCAGTGCCCACGGCCACGCCGACACCGACACCTGTGCCTACGGCCACGCCGACGCCGACTCCTACGGCTACACCTACGCCTACGCCGGTGCCAACGGCCACGCCTACACCCACGCCGGTGCCTACGGCCACGCCTACACCTACGCCGGTGCCTACGGCCACGCCGACGCCTACGCCAGTGCCCACGGCCACGCCTACGCCCACGCCGACACCTACGCCTACACCGGTGCCAACGGCCACGCCTACGCCTACACCGGTGCCTACGGCCACGCCGACTCCAACGCCTGTGCCAACGGCCACGCCTACGCCGACGCCGACTGCTACGCCGACGCCGGTGCCAACGGCCACGCCTACGCCGACGGCAACACCTATACCAGCGGGCGCGTGGGCCGCGCTTGAGGACACAGAGGATGACGTCAAGTCCGGCGGTGCTCTAACCACCGACGGCGAAGACGTCTTCGCCTTCCGCGGCGCCAGCAAGGACGACTTCTGGAAGTACGACACCTCCGCCGGCTCCTGGAGCGACCTCGAGGACGCCCCCGACTCCGTCTCCTACGGCGCAGCCCTTACCTACGCCGACGGCTCCATCTACGCCTTCAGGGGCGCAGTGAACGACGACTTCTGGCGTTACGACATATCAGACGACGACTGGCAATCGATGGAAGACGCTCCGGACGACGTCGGATGGGGCGGTGCCCTGGCATGGGACGGCCAGAACGCCATCTACGCCTTCCGGGGCGACGACAAAGACGACTTCTGGAAGTACACGATCTCGACCGATAGCTGGGCCGACCTCGAAGATGCCCCGGACGACGTCCGCAACGGCGGCTCCCTTGTCTACATATCAGGCGACGTGTACGCCCTCCGGGGCGACAACAGAGATGACTTCTGGAGGTACGACGTATCGGCCGGCTCCTGGAGCGACCTGGAGGACGCGCCGGGCACCGTCGAGGAGGGCGGCTCGCTGGCCTGGCCCGGCGGCGACTACATCTACGCGCTGCGCGGCGACAAGAGCGACGACTTCTGGCGCTACAGCATCAGCGCGGACTCGTGGACCGAACTGACGGATGCGCCCGGCAACGTCGACGACGGCGGTGCGCTCACCTACACCGGCGGTCGCTTCTACGTGCTGAGGGGCGACAATAACAACGATTTCTGGAGGTTTGAACTAGACCAGGCACCGGCCCCGACGCCGACACCTACGCCGACGCCGGCCCCTACGGCTACGCCTACGCCAGTGCCCACGGCCACGCCGACACCGACGCCGACCGCTACGCCCACACCGGTGCCTACGGCCACGCCGACGCCTACACCGGTGCCTACGGCCACGCCGACACCTACGCCGGTGCCCACGGCTACGCCGACTCCGACGCCGGTGCCCACGGCTACGCCGACTCCGACGGCAACACCTATACCAGCGGGCGCGTGGGCCGCGCTGGAGGACACGCCGGATGACGTGAAGTCCGGGGGCGCTCTAACGAGTGACGGCGAAGACGTTTTCGCCCTCCGCGGCGACAGCAAGGACGACTTCTGGAAGTACGACACCTCGGCAGACTCCTGGAGCGACCTGGAGGACGCCCCCGACTCGGTCTCTTACGGCGGAGCCCTGACCCACGCCAACGGCTCCATCTACGCCCTCAGGGGCAGGGGCAAGGACGACTTCTGGCGCTATGACATCTCGGGCGATGACTGGCAATCGCTGGAAGACGCCCCGGACGACGTCGGGTGGGGCGGCGCCCTCGCTTGGGACGGCCAGAACACCATCTACGCCTTCCGGGGCGACAAGAAGGACGACTTCTGGAAGTACACGATCTCGACCGATAGCTGGGCCGACCTCGAAGATGCCCCGAACGACGTCCGCAACGGTGGGGCCCTCGTCTACGTTTCAGGCGACGTGTACGCCTTCCGAGGTAACAACAACGACGACTTCTGGAAGTACGACACCTCCGCCGACTCCTGGAGCGACCTGGAGGACGCGCCGGGCACCGTCGAGGAAGGGGGCTCGCTGGCCTGGCCCGGCGGCGACTCCATCTACGCGCTGCGAGGCGACAAGAGCGACGACTTCTGGCGCTACAGCATCAGCGCGGACTCGTGGACCGAACTGACGGATGCGCCCGGCAACGTCGACGACGGCGGTGCGCTCACCTACGCAGACGGAGTCTTCTACGCATTGAGGGGCGACGATAACGAGGATTTCTGGAAGTTCACTCCTTAGCGTCCCGGTAAAGCGTTCCAGCAGAGACCATAGCAACACAGTCCAGTGGGTACACCTATGAGAGAAGGACGCCGCGACGCGGACCGCTCCAGCGAACCGGGAGGGTAAGGTGGCACGCCCGACGTGGGTCTTCTACTACGACGGGGACTGCCGTCTCTGCGTGCGGTCTATCGAGTGGCTGTCGAGGTTCGACTTCCTTGGGCAGGTTACGTGGACGCGATACCAGTCCCTGGAGCAGCCCCCTTCGGGCCTGGCCTGGGACGATCTCGACCGGTCCGCCTATCTCGAAGCCGGAGAGCGCATGTATGAAGGGTTCTACGCCTTCAGAATGCTGACGCTGAGGATGTGGGCGCTCGCCGTGCTGGCGCCGGTCATGTGGCTTCCGGGGCTCGACCTGATAGGTGCTCCCGCCTACCGGTGGGTGGCCCGAAACAGGTGTCGCCTATCAGCCTGCGGCAACGTCCTCCGGGGCGGCTAGCTCTTCTTCATCTCCGCGACCCTCTTGTCCACGTACTGACGGTAGCTGCCCTCGCCTATGCACATGAGCACGTGGCTGGCCTCGATCTCCAGGGTCTGCTCGAAGCTCGAGTGCAGCCCCTGCTCGATCGCGCTACGAGACAGACGCAGCGCGAGCGGAGACCTTTCCGCGATCTTCCGCGCGACGCCCATCGCCTCTTCCATCAAGTCCTCTCCGCGAACAACCCGATTGACCAGGCCGATTCGAGCGGCCTCATCGGCGTCGATAAACTCGCCGACGAAGATGAGCTCCTTTGCCTTGCCGAGGCCAACGAGCTGGGACAGCAGCTTGGTCCCGGCCGTAGTCACCGTCATCCCGACGCCGGTCTCCGGAAAGCCGAACCGAGCGTCCTGCGCAGCGATCCTTAGGTCGCAGCTCATTGCAAGCTCGCAGCCGCCGCCCAGGGCGTGCCCTCGGACCGCCGCAATCAAGGGCTTTCCAAGCCTCATAACCGACCGCTGGATCTCCTGCAGGCCATCCACCTTCCGCTGCCAGTCTCCGAAGCCCATCCCCGCGGAAGTCTCTTTCAGGTCCGCTCCTGCACAAAAAGCGCGACCCGCGCCTGTGATGATGACGCAGGCAACCTCGGTGTCTTGGCGGGCGTCGTCAAGGTACCCGAGCACCCCAGTGAGCAGGTCCACGTTCGTGGCGTTCAGCCGGTGTGGCCTGTTAAGGGTGATGACGCCGATGTTCTCGCTCCGGTCGTAGAGTACAGCCTGTTCTGCCATTTTGATAACCAGCCTCCTTCTCGGGCAGTGGCATGCGGTCAAGCGCCCTCAGTACATGCTACTATGCTTCGGATACCGATGGGGCTGCGTGGCCATTCGCTCTTACCGGCACCTCTCGCTCCGAGCGTCACCGCCGGTCGATACGTGCGAAACGCCGACGCACCGCAGGAGGGCACCATGGCAGAGAATCTAACTGGCGTCGTTGAGTCGTCCGAGGCCGAGCGTCTGGCGACCGGCTTCGGCTTCACCGAGGGGCCACTCTGGCACCCGGAGGGCTACCTGCTTTTCGTGGATATACCCAATAGCCTGATATACCGACTCATTCCCGGCGGTGAGCCGGAGGTCGTGCGAGATAACAGCGGTGGCTCCAACGGGCTGGCCCTCGATGCCCAAGGCAGGCTCGTCATGTGCGAGGGAGACAACCGTAGGGTCACCCGCCAGGAGTCGGACGGCTCGTATGTCACAATCGCCGATCGTTGGCAGGGCAATCGGCTGAACAGGCCGAACGACGTAGTCGGTAGCTCAAACGGTACTCTGTACTTCACCGATCCGGGTGGCCGGGTGCCCCCTCAAGACAGGGAGCTGGACTTCGCAGGCGTATTCCTCGTCGACGCGAGCGGCCGGCTTTCCGTCGCCACCGACGAGTGTGAGTACCCCAACGGCCTCGCTTTTTCTCCGGACGAAAAGGTCATGTACGTCTCTATCACCCGCCGAGACCCCGACTGCATGGCGGAGAAGGATCGCGGCGAAGTCTGTCGGCACCAGCTGGTCAGAGCCTTTGACGTCCAGTCCGATGGCTCCCTGACCAACAACCGAGTCTTCGGCGACATGTTTTCGGCGGAGGACGGCGTCCCCGACGGCATGAAGGTGGACCAGGAGGGGCGAGTTTATTGCACGGGGGCGGAGGGTTGCTGGGTGTTCGAAGAGAACGGCAATCTGTTAGGAATCGTACGGCTACCCGAGATCCCGGCCAACTGCGCCTGGGGAGGCCCCGACGGCCGCACGATGTTCTTCACTGCGAGGACCTCCGTCTACAGCATGCGAATGAAGGTCCCCGGCGCCAGCCTGCCCGAGGCTGCGAGCTGAGCGGCGCAGCAAAACCATCCGCAGCTGATACCTCCGCTGAGGCGGCGTCCGCTCCAGCGAGTGGTTAGCGAGCCACGTTTACCCAAAGCGTCACAACCTCAAAATTGCGCCCAGGTCCTTCATCCGACCAGCAAGTGCGCGTTCCTGGGCTCAGGGCGGCAAGGAACTTGTGAGCGCTTCCCACGTATAAATGAGACCACCTCTTCGATCACACCGGAATCTCGAAGTGCTCCCTGGTGGCCTAACCCGTCCGTGACTAGCAGGCGGGCCCCGGGCCACTCCGAGGCGAGATACTGCGTATCCTCAAATCTTGCCAAAGTGTCACTCCGATCGGCGATTACCATCCCGGAAGTGGTCAGCGATTGGATGTGATTCTCCAGCGAGAAATATTCGACTGGACGTCCGAATCGAGATTGGATGTTTCGTCGCAGGCCGTTCAACACGCTTTCAGGGAGTTCGAGCATATCGGCGAATATGTCGATCAACATGCTCAGCTGCGCCGGCGGGTTGTTGGCAACCACGGCCTTGATGGCTAAGCCGGGCTCTTCGGCCAGCAACAGCAGCAGCGAGGTGGCGCCGAAGGAATGGGCGATTACACCGGCCACGGGGTTGTTCTTCTCGATGGCCACTCTAATGGCTTCTCCGTACTGCACCGCATCGGTCATCCTTCCTGGCGACGCACCATGAGCCGGCGCGTCGAAGGCAAAAACGCGGAATCCAGCCTCCTGCAGCGGCACGACGAAGTGATGCATCGAACCCGCGTTCGACGCCCATCCATGTAGCAGGATGACAGTAGGTCCGGCTCCCCAAGCGTACGCTGCAAGGTCCGTCCCCCGGAAAGGAATCGACAATCGCTCCGAGTTCGAGAGAGTACGCTGCTCGGCAGCCGAGGGCGGCCTTGAAAATGTCATGAAGAAGAGCCTATTCACCACGAGGCTCGCCAACCGGGGATGGATTGAGGCAAGCGTTCTGACTACTCTCCCGGCAGTCCTCAATGCCTTCGAGTTTGGATATCCGCTCCGGGCGGTGTTCGATTGCATATCACAACCTCCGACTATATCTATAGCTGACATGCTCTTGCCTCTGAGGGGGCGACCTGTTAGGTCGCCCCCCTCACGCTCTCTGCCCTGCAAACTTCAATCCATCGATTGAAGTGCTAATCGCCATCGCCTGCGCCGGAGGGCTCGTAAATGGGTGCGAGCGGTCCTTGCAGCTCTCGCTCTCGCAGACTGCTGTCGTCATCCTCACTCACACTGGTGCCGCGCGCCGGCATGAACCTGGCGACGACCAGCACCCCGACGAGCGAGAACGCGGCGCCAATCAGCACCGCCAGACCCAGCGCATCCGTGAATGCCGACTTCGCAGCGACAGACAGGGCGAGCGCGTCCCCTTGCGGCAGCGACGCCGCCAGCTGAACTGCCGCCCCGATTGAATCTCGTGCTACCTCTTGCGCCTGGGCGGGCAGCGATGCCACAGTGTCCCCGAGCCTGGCGGCGTAAATCGCATACATAACGGATCCGACCACGGCGATACTGAGCGAGCCTGCAAGCATCTGGGTCACGTCGTTCATTGCTGACCCAACTCCCGCCTTCGCTACGTCAACCGCGCCCATGACCGCTTCGGCTGCCGGAGCGAAAACCAGACCTACGCCCAGCGCGAACACGGACACGATTGACCCGACCACGAGGTAGGAAGTGTCGATCTCCCAGAGGAGTACGAGCGACATCGTAGCAGTCATGATAACGAGTCCAGCTGCCACGACTCTGGTGGTGCCAAAGCGGCGCACCAACTCCTCACTGGCTATGGCGCCGAGCATGAAGCCTCCCGCTACCGGCAGGAATCGGATTCCAGCGGCCAGCGGAGTGAGTCCCTGAACGAACTGGAGGTACTGCGTGAAGCCGAAAATGAAGCCGACTAGCGCGAAGAATGCCAGACTTACAGCGGCTGCTCCGGTCCAAAACCGCGGCAGCCGGAACAGCGCGAAGTCCAGCAACGGGTATGCGGCTTGCCTCTCTCGCAGGACGAAGCCCAAGCCCAAGATGACCGCCGTGGCTATCGTAATCGCGAGCCACGGAGACGCGGCCCCCCAACCTGGACCCTCGATGATGGCGAGCAGCAGAGCAGAGACCGCTCCCATCGATAGAAGTGCGCCTGGAATGTCGAACGGCCTGCTCTCGGGGTCCCGGCTATCCGGCACGAGGAATAGGCTTGCTGCAATCGCGATCCCGGCAATCGGTACGTTCACCAGGAACACCGATCCCCAGTAAAAGTACTTGAGCAGCGCCCCTCCAAGGACCGGTCCAAGCGCTATGCCTATCCCTGCCATCATCGCCCATATAGCGATCGCTTTCGTCCTCTCCTTCTCTTTGAACACGTCCACGATGATGGCGAGGGTCGCCGGCATCATCATCGCTCCGCCCATGCCCATAATTGCCCGCGCCCCGATCAGCTGTGCCGGAGATTGCGCCAGCGCCGCGCCAAGAGAAGACAGGGCGAACACCGCGAGGCCATAACGCAGCATCCGGGCCCGTCCGAACCGGTCACCGAAACCGCCCATGGTCAAGAGCAAGCCACCGAAGACCAGCATGTACGAGTTGACCATCCACAGCAGCGACGAGGCCGACGCTCCCAGGTCTCGCTGCAGCGACGGGATAGCCACGTTGAGAATCGTTTCGTCGATGGTTGCTAACACGACAGTGATCGAAACTATTACGAGCGTCCACCAGCGCATCCGATGAATGCGCGACTGTGCCTTTTCCTGGGTGGTGACGCCGTCCATGATCGCCTCCTTTTGGTGCTTCTGATCGTTTAACCTAGGCTCGTTTCCCGTTGCTGTTCTCATCTGACTGTCTGCTTTCTCGGTGCTCTCATCTGCATTCCTCTTTAAGTTTTGTATATGACTGCCTTTCAGTCATTCCCTGGTAAAAATAGTAAACCTCTCTTTGCCGCGTCTCGTAATCGGTAGGGTTGTTGACTTTGCCATGGCCAAAAGACTCACGTCTCTATCCCCCATAAGACTGACTGACCCTCAGTCACTTTGATGCAAAAAACCCTAACCGGTTCGTCGTCTTAGCGCGTTCAGAAGCATCGTGGAAACACCTTGCTCAAGCCGGTCCGACTCTTCCCCCTCACCAAAGACAAACGCCTCGATCATGGCATGTTGAAGCAGGCCGATTGCCAGCCGAGCCGCAATCTCCGGGTCCATCGCCTCCGGGTCCATCGCCTCCATCTCCCCCGCGTCGACCGCATCCCTGAAGAGATCCGTAATAGCTCTCAAGAACGGAGCGTGCTCCTGGGACTCGCTGTGCATCTCCAGGCGTGTTTCGTCGGCTCCTATGAACGCCAGCCTGAAGAGGTCAGCATTCCTTCGAGCTACCTTGAAGCCTGCTGCGATCAGCGACTCGAGCCGATCCTCAAAGGATGTGCGCGATTCCACAGCGGTCGCCATTGCCCGTGCCATGGTCTCCATCAGCCCGTCACGCAGGGATACGGCCGCGTCCTTCTTCGACGGGAAGTAGAGATAGAAAGTCCCTTGGGCCACCCCTGCCTCCCGCACTATCTCAGCGACGCTGGCTCCGTCGTATCCTTTCGCACGAAATACCTTTCGAGCTGCCTTGAGTAGCTGTGCTCTTCTCACCGGTTCGCTTTCGGTTCTTCTAGGCTTAGCCGCAGGCACCGCGTCCTCCCCTCATTAGTAGATGCTCTCTATTATGACTGAGCGTCAGTCACTTATCAAGGGGAGGGGGGCCTGCCGTGACCCGGGATATTGGACCTTCTGTAAAACGAGTCTTCCAGGCCATGCAATAAGAGGATTCAGGGTGTGACCGAAAAGGGTGCTGGTGTCGCCGCGGTTGGCTAATTGATGCCAAAGACTACTACTAACCAGGTAAGTGCGAGCTCGCGTCTACTCCAGCTCGATCAGCGGCTCGCCGTCGAGAACCTGCTGCCCCGGCTGTACATGGACCGCGGCCACGATGCCCGACCAGTCGGCCCGTAACATCTGCTGCATCTTCATCGCTTCGAGGACGCAGACCTCGTCCCCGGTCACCACCTGGTCCCCCACCCTGACCGCGACCGACATGATCACGCCGGGCATCGGAGAGTGGAATACCTTCCTCGGGGAAGGAGGCCTGGGAGACGGTCGCTCGCTTTGTGGGACTCCCACCTCTGGGCCTGCGACGGATGGCGCTGGCCCGAGTGCGGGCTGCGAGCCGAAGGCCACCTCTATGACGTCGCCGTCGACCAGCACTCGAACGGGGTCCGTCTCCGGATCCTCGACCTCGACCGTATACCAGCGGTCTTTGACCTTGACCTTCAGCTTCGTTGCCATATGAGACCGAGCCTAGATCAGCGAGATGAACACCCCGGCGACCACCGCCGAGCCGATCACTCCCGCCACGTTGGGCCCCATCGCGTGGGGCAGCAGGAACGTCCGCGGATTGGCCTTTTGCCCCATGATATGCGAGATGCGCGCCGCCATCGGCACCGCCGAGACACCGGCGGAGCCGATGAGCGGATTGATCTTCTCCTTCAAGAACAGGTTCATCACCTTGGCGAAGACCACGCCACCCATGGTTCCCACCGAGAAAGCCACGAGGCCGAGGCCGAGTATCACCAGGGTGTCGGTGTTGAATACCCTCTCTGCAGAGAGCTGCGTACCCACGGTCACCATCAGGAAGATGGTCGCCACGTTCAGAATCTCGTTAGAGGCGGCCGACGTGAGCCGAGGGACCACGCCGCTCTCTCGGAAGAGGTTCCCGATCATGAACATAGCGATTAGGGGAGCGGAGCGGGGCACGACCAGGATAATGATGATCATCGCGACGGTCGGAAAGATCAGCTTCTCAAGGCGCGACACATCTCGTGGGGGCTTCATCTCGATCTCGCGCTCGGCTTTGGTCGTCAGCAGCTTCATCAGCGGCGGCTGGACAAGGGCGATGGTGGCCATGTACGAGTAGGCTATCACCGCGGTGATACCCAGCAGCTCCGGGGCCAGGCGCGCCGAGAGGAAGATAGTGGTCGGCCCGTCGGCGCCGCCGATGATCCCGATAGCAGCCGCCTCCGGAAGCCCGAAAAGTCCCGTCGCCAGTGCTCCCCAGAAGGCAAGGAAAATGCCCACCTGGGCGGCCGCCCCCAACAGCAGCGTCTTTGGGTTCGCTAATATCGGCCCGAAGTCGGTCATCGCCCCGAGCCCGAGGAAGATTATGGGCGGCAGGAAATTCCAGAATGAGAGGCCGTAGTGGAACACGATGCCGAAGAAACCGGAGTCCTGGTATCCGGAGGCCGCCGTGGGAAGGGTTATCAGCCCGGTCAGAGGAAGGTTGGCGATGATGACGCCCAGGCCGATTGGAAGGAGCTCGTAGGGTTCCATGTCGCGTTTGATGGCCAGGTACATGAACACCAACGCGACGCCCAGCATAATGCCGTGGCGCCAGTCGATGTTGTTGAGGCCGGTGGCGCGCAGGAATTCCAGGAATTCTGACAAGGTTTACTCGTTTCGCGTAGCCCTCGGGCGACAGGCGGACAGACTCGCGAGCTAGCCGTCTCGGTCGGGAGCTACCGTGCCTGACCTGGCGCGCAGTGCCGCAACCGAGATAGCGGCGGCCAGAGCCTTGTCGCGGTCCGGCGAGCCGGTCTCAGTGGCCCGGGCCATTGCCAGCCGGTCGGCAACTCCCTCCAGGAGACGGGCGATGTGTCTGATCAACACCACAGCGACCATGAGCAACACAAGGAGGGCAAAGGCAGTACCTATGCCTATCCCCGTCAGGATGGCCGCGTTTTCTGCTACGGCTCGCTCTATAATGATCCACCCCCCGGATTGCGCCCCCGGATTGCGGCGGACGTGATTGTACACTAACCGAGCTCAGCCGGACCAGCCGCGCCGGTGCCCACACAGCCAGGTGTCACTACCGGGGCAACTGGCGCCTCCGCGAGTGCAGCCTATATAATTGGCTGGTCCGTTCCACCGTCTTGACCAGAGGAGACTACACAATGGCGAACAAGGTCGACTTCAATTGCGATATGGGCGAGAGCTTCGGAATGTACAAGATGGGGCTGGACGAAGAGGTGATCAAACACATCTCGTCTGCCAACATCGCGTGCGGATTCCACGCCGGAGATCCGGGATGGATGCGCCACACGGTCGGGCTGGCCGAGGAGAACGGCGTCGGTGTGGGAGCGCACCCGAGCTTCCCGGACCTCAAGGGGTTCGGGCGAAGGAACATGGCGGCCACACCGCAAGAGGTACAGGACGACGTCGTGTACCAACTCGGTGCGCTTCAGGCCTTCACCAACGCTAAGAAGCTCCAGCATGTTAAACCCCACGGCGCCCTGTACAATCGCGCCGTGGCCGACGACGACATAGCCCGAGCCATATGTGGTGCGATGCTCGAGGTCGACCCCGACATGATCCTGCTGGCGCTCGCCGGATCGTCCTGGGTCAAGATAGCGGAAGACATGGGCCTGCGCGTGGCGCGCGAGGCCTTTGCCGACAGGCCCATGAACGCCGACGGCACCCTAGTGCCGAGGTCCATGCCGGGGTCGGTGCGACACGACGCCGACGAGGTCGTCGAGGCGACGCTGATGATGGCAACCGAGGGAAGGGCCATCGCCTACACCGGCGAGGAGATCAAGGTTCAGGCCGACAGCTTCTGCTTACACGGGGACAACCCCGGGGCCGTTGAGATCGCCATGCGGCTTCGCAAGGGGCTGGAGGCCAGCGGGACCCAGGTCGTTCCCCTAACCCAGATCGTTTAGGCTCCGCCGCAGATCGCAGGCCCGGCTGATGTACGACAAACCACGATTTCTCCCGGCGGGGGACCAGGCCCTGGTCGTGGAGCTGGGCGACGTCGTGGACCCGGACCTCAACAGGAGGGTCCATAACCTCACCGCCGCGATCCAGGAAGCCGGCGTTGCTGGGGTGATCGACCTGGTCCCGACCTACAGGTCGCTACTCGTTTACTACGACTCGCTCGGCACTTCGATGGCCGACCTCCAAAAAGAGATCGAGGAGCTGGAAGGTGCACTGGGCGAGCATGCCAAGGAACGGCCTCGCGTGGTTCAGGTCCCGACCCGCTACGGCGGAGACCACGGACCTGACCTGGAGTTCGTGGTCCAGCATACAGGCCTCGCAATCGAGGAGGTCGTGAGTCTGCACTCCGGGACCGACTACCTTGTGTACATGATGGGGTTCAACACGGGGTTCCCTTACCTCGGCGGGCTTGACGAGCGCCTGGCGACCCCCAGGCTGGAAACGCCCAGGACCGAGATCCCGGCCGGCTCGGTCGGCATCGCCGAGGGCCAAACGGGAGTGTACCCGATGGCCAGCCCCGGCGGATGGCGTCTGATAGGCCGCACGCCACTCAAGCTGTTCGACGCGAAACGGGAACCACCGGCGCTGCTGACTGCCGGTGACTACATCCACTTCATCCCGATCGCCACCGACGAGGAGTACAACGACATCGACAGCCTGGTGCGCGGTGACACCTACGAGGTCGTGGTCGAAGCCGCCTCATGAGCATCGAAGCCCTCGAGATCCGAGACCCAGGCTTGATGACTACCGTCCAAGACGGCGGACGATACGGGTACCAGAGATTCGGCGTGCCGGTATCCGGAGCCCTCGACTGGTTCGCTTTCCGCGCCGCGAACATCCTGGTAGGCAACGACAAGAACGCTGCGGGACTGGAGATGACAGTACTTGGACCCCGAGTGCAGTTCCTGGCCGAAACCTGGATCGCCATCACTGGGGCCGACCTGGGAGCGGCACTCGACGGCGAGCCAGTGCCCATGTGGGAGACGGTGCGCGTCATGAACGACAGCATCCTCAGCTTCCAGGGCGCCACCGACGGCATTCGAGCCTGCCTCGCGATCGCAGGTGGAATCGACGTGCCAGTGGTAATGGGCAGCCGGTCCACGTACGTCAAGGGTGCCATCGGCGGTGTCGAGGGCCGGCCGCTGAGGGCCGGCGACGTGCTGTCCGTCGTTCCGCGCCTGTCCGAGGTTGAGCCGGTCGTGCGAATGCTTCCCGAGGAGAGCAGGCCCTCCTACGGCCACGAGCACCGGATCAGGGTAGTCCTGGGTCCGCAGCACGACGCGTTCTCCGATAGGGGTATCGCCACCCTTTTCCAGTCCACCTATACCGTCGCGATCCAGTCGGACCGAATGGGATATCGCCTGGAGGGGCCGGTCATCGAGCACAAGGCAGGCGCCGACATCCTCTCCGACGGCACGCCGCTGGGCGCCGTCCAGGTGCCCGGGGACGGACAGCCCATTATCCTGCTTGCCGACAGAGGCACCACGGGCGGATACACCAAGATTGCCACCGCCATCAGCGCCGATATCAGCAGGCTGGCTCAGGCCATGCCGGGAGATACCCTGTCCTTCGACGCGGTCTCCGTCGACACAGCGAGGTCGATTCTCAAGGAGCAGGTCGCTGTGCTAGACCGCCTGGGAGCCGAAGCGGAGCAGAGAGCCCTCGAGGTTGCGCTCAGCATCGTCGTGGATGGGGAGGCTTTCGAGGTGGTCGACGAATCCGATGTGGCCATATCCACCCCGGGACAGATGGGCGAGGACGAACGGGGCCGTAAAGAGACCGTGAGGGCCACTGTCAACGACCAGACATACGAGTTCGAGATCGAGATCCGCAGCGCGGACTAAGCAGACCATCGCGAGCTAGGGCGAGGAGCGGTCAATGGCAAAGCGAGTCGCCATCATGGGCGCTGGAGCCGTAGGGAGCTACCTCGGGGCCTTCCTGACCCGTGAGGGCCACGACGTCACCCTTGTCGACGGCTGGGGCGAGCACGTTAACATGATGAAGGAGGGCGGCCTCCGGGTATCGGGCACTCAGGGGGAGTTCACGGCAGCGGTCAACGCGCTGCACCTGGGTGAGATACAGAGGGTGCGTGAGCCCTTTGATGTTACGTTCCTCTCGGTGAAGTCCTACGACACCGAGTGGGCGTCCCACTTCATCAAGCGATTCGTCGCGCCTGCGGGCGTAGTCGTCGGTGCTCAGAACTGCATGAACGACGCGCTTATCGCCTCCGTCGTCGGCTATCAGCGATACGTGGGCGCCATTATCTCCACCATCGCAGTAGCACTCTGGGAACCGGCGCACGTGCATCGCGGGGGACAGACAGGCAGAAGCAGAGGCCACGACGTCTTCCGCATCGGAGAGCTGCACGGCCGGGTAACGCCTCGGGTGCAGGAGCTGGCCGAAATGCTAAGCTGCATCGACGGCGCTCACGCGACGTCGAACCTCTGGGGGGAGCGCTGGTCCAAGCTCTCCCACAACTCGTCCACCAATCCCGTCACGTCGATGACCGGGCTCGGCTCACAGTCCGTGGCCGAGAATCCCCGCGCCCGAATGATCCAGGTCCTCATCGTCAAGGAGGCGGTCGAGGTAGGCCAGGCCCAGCAGTACGACATCGAGCCTCTTTTCGGGCTGCCGGCCGACGTGTGGGCACAGGCCGACCGGGGTGACGTGTTCGAGGAGCTGGACGCCAAGTTCCAGCCCAAGCCCGATGCGGCAGACTGGCGCTCCTCGATGGCCCAGGACGTGACCAAGGGTCGGCCGACCGAGATCGAGTACATGAACGGCTACATCGTTCAGCAGGGACGCGAGATCGGAGTCCCGACGCCGGTCAATGCGGCCATCGTAGAGGTGGTGAAGGAGATCGAGGCGGGCAGCGCGGAGCCGGACCCCGCCAACGTCGAGCGGGTCCTGGCGGCGGCTGGGATGTAGTGATCGAGGTCACCGGCCTCATCCCCGGGAGATGAGTGGCCTGTTCGGAGGCGCCTCGGACTGGGTTCTCGGTTTCGCCGACAGTGCCTGGTCCGCCCTGGCACTCGCCATCACGGCCTTTGCCGAGTCGATATTCTTTCCCGTCCCGCCGGACCTGCTGCTCATCGCCATCGGCGTGCTCCACCCCGAGAAGGCACTCTGGCTGGCCGCCATCGCGACCGTGGCCTCGGTCGCCGGCGCGGTCGTCGGGCACTGGCTGGGCCGCAAGATCGGCAGGCCCATTCTCTTCAGGATCGTCGACCCGGCCAGAGTCGAGCTCGCGGAGCGCCTGTTCAAGAGGTACGGCGTATGGGCGATCCTGATAGCGGCGCTGACGCCGGTGCCCTACAAGGTGTTCGCCATCCTTGCCGGCGTCCTGGGACTGGACCTACGTCCCTTCGTAGTCGCGTCGCTGGTGGGCCGGGGGGTCAGGTTCTTCTTCCTGGGAGGGTTGATCTTCGCCTTCGGGGAGTCCATCCAGGAGTTCGTCGACTCGAACTTCGGGCTGCTGACGTTGGCCGTCGCCGCGGTGCTCGTGGCCGGCGCCGCGATCGTGCTGGTCCTGGCCAGGCGGCACAGGACGCGGAAGGCCGCAAGCTGACCTCAGGGGGACTTCGCTATCGCAGACTGGGACGGCTTTACGAGCTTCTCGTACTCGACCCTGGGCACCTCCACGAAAAGGTCGATGCGGTCCAGCAGCGGCCCGCTGATCCGCTTTTTGTATCTGGATACGGCGCTGGGGGTGCAGACGCACTCGCGGACGGGGTCCCCGGAGAACCCGCACGGGCATTCCTGCGTTGCCTTTTTGCCATGTGACTCTGAAGGCTCAGAGACCACCCGCACCTGCCTACCCACAGCACTTGGACGCTATCGGTGATCACATGAGGCGGACGAGACTTGACCTCGGGCTCCGCCAGAAGGACGTTGCTCGGATCATCGGTGTCAAGACTGATTCGGTCACCAACTGGGAGAAAAATCGATCCTCCCCGTCACCCCGCTTCATCCCCAGGATCACCCGGTTCCTCGGCTACGTACCATATTCTTTACAGGTCACGTCAGAAGAGCCCGTGGGAGTACGGTAATTACCGAGATGACTACTGGCATGCTGAATACCGCTCCAAATCGGCTCAGACTGCCAGCATCCCACGGCCAAACCGGAAACGCAGCAGTGTTCCGATACAGTTGACGCACTCGTTCAAGATGTTCGAATTCATTCTTCAGCACCGTAGCATCCTGATCAACCACCGCGATGACCGCCCCATAATGTCGGTCAAATGCGCGGGACAGTGCAGCCCGAATGCCGTTTCAAGTGCTGTATAAGACACCTGTGAAACAGGATTTGCATTGGTTGTAACCGGCATGTGTACTCGTTCCGTACATCCCGAATACCCTAGTTCTACCTTCGGCGAGTAATATCCGAAAGGCCAGGTTGGACAAGAACTGAGGCATGGGGCATTGCTATCCCCAGAGGACGCGTATTATTTCGTCTCTCGGAGTACTGAGGTGCTGCGCAACGTCTCTAACGATCCCGCTGAGCGTGCCGACCTTGAGGTCGCGATGCCGAGGAATCGTAACTTGATGTTCGCCGCGCCGAGAGAGCCGAATGTGGCTGCCGGTCTGTCTAACGATTTCATAGTCGAGCTTCGACAAAAGCCTCGCCAACTCCTCTCCGCCAACGTCCCGCGGCAGCCTCACAAGGTCAGAACCTCATCCCTCACAAAGTGGAGTCGGACCAGTTCGGGGCGCTCATGTTCATCGAAGTGGCACTGGACTGCGTCGACCACCTCTCTACGCAGCTCCTCGACCGTCTCGGCCTCCGAGAATATCGAGTAGCCGAGAGCGCGAGCTAGATATCCGCCTTCCGGCGCCTCCTCGACCATGAATATGACTTCCTTCATGGTGCCTCCCGTCTGGTGTGCCTTGGACTTCTAATATGATACTCGATTGCTACCCCCAGCTGGTCGGCCGATACTGCAGTGCCTCTGCCAGGTGGGCGGCGCCGATGGTCTCGGCGCCCGCCAGGTCCGCGATGGTTCGCGACACCTTCAGGATGCGGTGAAAGCCCCGCGCGGAAAGGTGCATCTGTTTCATCGCCGCCTGAAGCAGGCCCTGGGCCGAGTCGTCCACCTGGCAGTGGTCCCAGACCTCCACCGGCCCCATCTCCGCGTTTGAGATAAGCGTTGTCCCATCGAACCTCCCCTGCTGGACATGCCTCGCCTCTCCTATCCTCGCGCGCACACGTTCCGAAGACTCGGCCTTAGAGGGTTCCACCAGCTTCTCGTACTCGACCCTCGGCACCTCCACGAACATGTCGATGCGGTCCAACAGCGGGCCGCTGATGCGCTTCTTGTATCTGGAGACGGAGCTGGGGGTGCAGACGCACTCCTTGACCGGATCGCTCAGGAACCCGCACGCGCACGGGTTGAGAGCCCCAACCAGCATAAAGTTGGCAGGAAACGTGACAGTTCCCTGCGCCCGGCTGATCGTGACCACCTTGTCCTCGATGGGCTGGCGCAGCACCTCGAGGACGGTGTGCCCGAACTCGGGCAGCTCGTCCAGGAACAGCACGCCCCGGTGGCTCAGCGTGATCTCCCCGGGTCTGGGCTGCCGGCCGCCGCCGACCAGACCCGCGTTGGAGATGGTGTAGTGGGGGGCCCTGAAGGGCCGCTCGCCGATGAGTGGGGACGATGGGGGCAGGAGCCCGCCGACACTGTATATCTTGGTCACCTCCAGGGCCTCCTGCTGGCTCATCTTGGGCAGGATGGAGGGCAGTGTCCGGGCCAGGAGGGTCTTGCCGCTCCCGGGAGGGCCGCTCATCAGGAGGTTGTGGCCCCCGGCGGCCGCGACCTCGAGGGCCCGTTTCGCGTGCTCCTGGCCTCGGATGTCGGCCAGGTCGACTCCGCGCGCCTGTTCGGTAGCATCGTCGGCGCTAGGATCGTTCCTGCCGTCATCGAGGACCGGGCTTATATGAGCCTCGCCCCTCAGGTGAGCTGTAAGCTCGGACAGGCTGGCGACTGGGACCACCTCCATCCCCTCGACCAGGGCCGCCTCCCTGGCGTCAGCAGCCGGAACGAAGACCGTCTGGAAGCCCTCGTCCCGAGCGACCACCACCATAGGCAGGACACCGTTGGTGTGCCGCACGGCGCCGTCTAGCGCAAGCTCCCCAAGCATGAGCGCGGAGCCGGGTATCTCCGAGAGCTGCCCGGAGCTGAGTAGGATGGCGATGGCGATGGGCAGGTCGTAGGACGGCCCGGCCTTCTTGAGGTCTGCGGGCGCCAAGCTGACGGTGATTCGGCGCATCGGAAACTCGCAGCCCGAGTTTCGGATGGCCGCCCGGACTCTCTCCCTCGACTCCTGGACGGCAGGGTCGGGCAGGCCGACGATATTAAAGGCCAGCAGGCCCGGCGAGATGTCTACCTCTACCTCGACGACGAAGCCGTCCAGACCGAGGACAGCACAGGTCCGGGACTTAGCCAGCATAGGCGATTCCTCCCGGTCAGGATGCGCTGCCCATACTAAGAGTGATTCCCGGCCGAGTCAATCAGCGGGGGTTATCCTCTACATAGCTTGGGCTTGTGGTAGAAGGACGTGGCCACTGCTGTCGGTGTCGCCGAGATGACTATCGTGAACCTGGGAAAAGCAGGGGCGGTTGACCAGACAGTTCAGGAAAGTGCGCCTGCGGTGCGAAGTGATCGGTTGTTGCTAGTTTTTGGGTTATGGCCACTTCTCGCTTGGACATCAAGTGTAGATGGCATGATTACTTCATGCCGCCGAAGCCGTCACAAGAGCATTCCTGCGTTGCCTTTTTGCCATGTGAGCCTAATAGCTTCAAGGCCCCTTCCGCCAGCCTATCCTCGAGAGCTAAGGACCCTTGGAGATCATCTCCGGAGGAAGCGCCTAGACCTGGGCCTTCTCCAAAAGGATGTGGCCCAACGCCTCGGTGTTGACACAGACTCGGTAACCAAATGGGAGAAAGGGCGGTCATCTCCACGCCTTTATCTGATCCCCAAGGTTATTGAGTTCCTGAGGTACGTCCCTTTTGCTCAGGAAGGCAGCAGTCTCGGAGAACGAATCGTCCAACTGCGCCGAGTTCTGGGTATCCGCCAAGACCAGCTGGCCCGACAGCTTGGAGTTGATCCGACCACCATTGCTCGTTGGGAGCGAGGAGAAGGGCACCCCAATCGAGGGCATCGAGAAAGACTGGAGGGGTTCTTCGATCAGTCAACGTGACTAGTCTAGCTCTGATAGATGCGCGAAAAAAGAACTGCGAGCATGACGATCATAACTGGAATGGCTCCCAGATATCGAATCGCTCACCAACCCCTCGGGCAGGGTCTGAGTCCTTCAACCTGTCGACCAGTGACCGTAGCCCATCTGCATCAACTACGCGAACGCCATAGCGTTGGCCTGTATCCTTTGCCGCAGTTACCCGAAGCGCAGTGAAAACTACCGGGATTATCCTGACATCCTTACCATCCAAGAGGTTGGTGACTTCGTCCCTCGTCCTTATCAGTTTGTCAAAGTCAGCGGCCGGCGGGTCGGTTATGGTGCAACCCATAAGCATCAGCACCTTGTTTGAGGTGGGTGCGCCTAGCAAATCCACCGTCGGGAGTATGGATTAACTTGAGATTGATCTTGTCGTGCTCTCTCGTATCGAGTGGGACCTTCGACGTCATCCGCCTGATACCACCGCCGATGTCACTACCTTCTGTGGGGCTCAAGTCGACGTTCTGCCGATCCCGAACTGTATGACTGTCCCCTATGGTGCTATAGACCGATACCATCAGGTCCGAAAGATTTGTATCGAACTCTGCTACGAACTCGCATGCAGAGGCAGCAAAACCAAATCTACGGATCGCAGCGTATATCGGCACGCTCAAGAATAGTTGAGTGGAATTATCTCGCGAGAAGTTCTCTAATCCGAGCAACGTGCTGAGCGCGTTAAGCGTAGAAAGGAACTTCTTGCTCCTGATAACGTCGGCATCGTACTGCTCCCACCGGAGAGAGTCTCGTCTGGTCGCGATTCCTATACGATGTGGCCATTCCTCTTCTTGCTTCACACCGTAGTCTCTCATCTCGATGGCGGACAGATCGACAGTTTCGGGAAACGCAATGTCTATGCCAGCAAGTGGGAGGCTACCGTTTCGGAGCGACTCCGCCAAATCCTCCCATTGATGTGAGGAGATCGCGACCATGTCGATTCTGATGCTGTCGAGCTCCAGGTCGCCCCACCTATCCATAAGCATCCTTTGACGGTGCTCGATGTCTGTGGCAGGTAGTCGTGACAGGCGGACCACAGTTAAGGCGTTGGCCCACCTATCTCCCTCCGAGATGGCGGCCACCCGGATGTCCATGCACCTGTAGAGCGGGCGGAACGAGGCGATGAGCTGAGCGCTAGATATCCTGTCGGCCATTTCTGCGGTTCCTTCTTGTGTTACTCAAACCAGCCTGAAGCTGCGCCCATATGGCTGACATTACTCAGCTTCCCTGGCCTTGAGGTGTCGCAGGCCCTGGAGGATCACTTGGCCGACTGCCTCTCGCCGGACCCAGCGGAGGCAACACCAGAAATACCTGTGGACGCAATGGTCGCCGCCGGCGGGAAGCGTTTCACGCTCTTCGAGTATACGGCCTTTAGTGCTCACGCGTCAGAGGCCCCAAAGCAATACCCTGCTGCAACAGAATGGCTGCATTGAGGCTGGCAGGCTGTTCATTCATTTCAGAACCCCCGGAAAATAAAAGGGCCGACTCGCCAACCCGAGTCGGCCGCGAAGCGATCTGGCCTCAAGTGGTACAGGTATCCTGCCTAGCAGGAAAAATCGCTCAGCTTTGCAATGGCGTCACACACTGATTTCCCGATCTTGCCCGTCATCGCTTGACTGAACAGCCAGGCCTGGCCCCAAACCGCGGCCTTCAATATCCACAAGACTGCTATTGCCCACACTGCTGGCCTCCTTCTTAGTACCCAAATTCGGTTCAGCGCGTTGAACCTACTTTAGAGACTAGCGACCCATGGGCATATGCGATAGTGAGGCATCCCCACATTGGGATTCCCCACTAACCTTCCTCAAAAAGGCCAGGTAAGCTGTGGCAACATCCTCTACGGTGATGAAGGCTAGCTGTAGTCCCAGCTCCACCGCGCCGTCGAACGAAGATACGTCTCCCTGGCCTAGCGCCCTCAGTTTATCGATGATCCTGGTCCGGTAGTTGGTCACGGTGCCAGCTCCTATACCGAGCGCATGGGATGTTTGATACGCGCTCAGGAAGCCAAGCTTCAAAACGTCGAGCTCTCGGGGGGTGAGAAGTGGTCTCCACTTCTGGGAGCGATTGTTCGATCTCATTCCTATCTCCTTGAGAAACAAAAATGGCCGACTTGGATAGGCGAGTCGGCCAAAGATTCGGCGATGCCCTAGGTTATTGCTGCAGCTCTTGCCCTTGACACATACGCAGGGAGGTGTAGGCTAAAACTGCTGGTCCGACTGCATTTGCCGTGGGTCCAGCGCCAGCCCGCGAGGTGTAGTTAACACACCTCGTGGGCGCTTCATTTTTCTAGGCTTGCTTTTTCATGTTAGGTGTTGCCTCCTTATCAGAATGAAAAACTTCGCTGCCGGGGAAGGCTATCTTCCTGCCATTGTGGGAGAAGCGTAAAGCGTTTTGCCACCAACGTTTAACTCTTTTCATTGCTCACTTATGCAATATTGACTCCTTCCTCCTCGCGTCTCCTAGCGCATAAAAAAATCCGCACAACAGCCAGCATTCCTGCCGTTAGTATGTGCGGAACTCCACCTTGCGGTGGCACGCCAGACCGGCGTGTAGCCTCTCCCGCTCTCACCAGATTCAGTTAGCTAGGTATGAGATTACCCTCCCAGGGAGACGCTTAGGGTTTAGGGATCGTTACTCTTACCCTAAGGGTAACACAGGTGTGAGCGGAATGCCAGATATACTGATTCAAGCAGTGAGTGAAGCTTATGGCAGTCTCCCCTGCCGCATAACATTATGGGGTCGAGTATCTTGTGGTTCCCCATGCCCCTGTTAGCGTTTCATCTGATAGCTTTCTTCGAGAAGCGTGAATTCAGCGTGCTCCCCCGGACCAAGTTCGCTGCGATAAGCCTTGCCGATCAAAACCCCGTCACGGGTCAGAATCGCTCCGACTTTCGGCGATGCTCGTTCTACTTCGCTCTGGCATTGACGGGCAAGGTCTATCGCTTGGACCATCAGGTCTCTATCACTGAGTGATGCCATCCACGTTGCCTTTCGTGCTCACCATCGTGTCTCGCGCCCTCGGCTACGCAATCGTGTTCAGCTGGGTCTGGATTTGAGCAGCTCTTCCATAACGGGCTGATTGGCTGCGGTAAGCGTTCATTCGCACACAATCTTAGAGGACACATGCACAAGAACGGGGAGTCCGCATCCAATCCATTGCGCACCAACGTCAGGGGCGCTGCCCACAAGGCTGCGTCTGAAAGTCAGAGAGCGTTGCCGTCACCTTGGGATCGACCACTCGCAAGATGGTGGGGAAGTAAGTAGAGAACAGCTGAAGGAGGCTGCGAGTAATTGGAGTTCAACTTATGTCGAAACGAGGACTGACTGCTTCACCATCTGAAGCAAACCTGCTAGGCTCGCACTGGGCGGACGTGCCCTCTACGACCGAGATGAAGTGGCTTTCTTTGGTCTACCTCGTCGTCGGCCTCCCGCGGTGCCAGCTACCCAGAAATAAACTTCCTCCCCAGCGCGCTTGATTACCAGGTCTTTGCCAGCCAGCTTAGCAGCTGCTCCGAGTCTTCTCCGCACCGCGGTGACGCTCTCGCCTTCTGCCGGTTGCAGTCGGCCAGCTTGCCCTTCGTGAAGCTGATCGATGTACCCAAGATACTCTTTGGTTATCTCTACCCGTTTACCGGTAGCCGTTTTCAATTCCGCTTCAGTCTTGGGCATCAATTCAAACTTTGGCATATCCGCCTCCCCTCTTGTATTTGTTCAGATTACAGCTCAGACGCCATGTTTCGCTACGCTACCAAGTGCTTGACGGGGCACTGTTTCTAAAAGCTCAGCCAGTTTATGACTCTTCCGAAGAAACGTACACCGATCACCAGCACGGCTTTGAAGTTTGAAGGGTGGCGACCAGCACTACCACGCTATTATCGCGATCAACCATGTCCCCGACCGCTATGCTACAGCACTCCTGCGTTGCCTTTTTGCCATGTGACTCTGAAGGCCCCAAAACCACCTCCACCAGATTATCCCACACAACTCAAGACTATCGGCGACCACCTGAGGAAGGGAAGGCTCGACCTAGGACTACGTCAAAAAGACGTTGCCCGAGTGATAGGTGTTGCGACTGATACCGTCACCAACTGGGAACTGAACCGATCATCGCCTGCCCTTCGTCACGTCCCCAAGGTGATGCCGTTCCTGTGCTATGCGCCTCAAGATACACTGGCCTAACGAACAAACGGAGAAGAGAGCGCTTACCAACAGTGGTAGAATCTAGCCCCGCGGAAAGGTCGGATTACGGGGGCCCGACTGCTAATGGTAGTTCCCATAGGCCCGGTAATCTGACTCGAACTCGGCCCTCATCTCCGCTCCCATTTCGTGCCGGTATTCGGCCTCCATTTCCCACTTGTTGTTTAAATATTCTCCAATTCCAGTACTGGACCCCTCGAGGAGATGCGCGATGCCGGTTATCACGTCTCGTACGTGAACTGGGTTGATGTAGTTCTTGGGAGCCTCCAACCCGTCCATTAGCACGTCAGGGGTGCCTAGTCTGAAGAGGGAAGTTACCTTGTTTTCTCCACCGACCGTTGCTTGGGCAAGAAACGGCAGAGCCCATGAGATGATACTTAGCATCAATACTGAAGTCTTTGCTGGTGTTGGCAGCAAAGCAAGCCCCGGGGATGGCAGGGGGTCGTTATTAGGCCGCAATGTCTTAGCTCACTTCAATCTCCGTATCCGCCTCAACACAGGGCATGTGGCACTGCAGCCTCACGGCCGAGACAAAAAGGTTAAGCTGGATACAGATTAGTTCCCTCTGGTGTCTTGATGTGGCCAGCAGACCGAACCTCATAGGCCGGTCCAACGCACTGCCGGGGTTTCTCATTTTAGGCTTCGAGGCCCGGCATGGGTTTTATGCCCCGGCCCTTGACTTCCTTCAAAACCCGCTTGACAAACCGAGGGTGCGATCGCTTGGCGGACCAGTGTAGAGCCTATCCCACACGCTGCTCGACTTGAGGCTGACGGCAGCGGCCCTTGCAGGAGCCGTCAACCTCAGAGACGCAATCATCGCATGGACGTCGACCGACGGTTGCGACGTGGTTGTGCCAGCGGCTCACTAGTCGGCCATCTGGGGTGCGAAACCGGTCGATGGACCGGTGCGTCATCTGCTGGTGCAGCCCGTCAGGTGCACACGCGGGTTAGAAGACGTCACTCCAATGCTTTGTTCAGATCGACCCGGATGCTTGCCGACCTCCCCAACTGACTAAATACCCAGGGCCTTCATCCTTTCGATTCTTATTTTTCTGAATTCGAGTACCTCATCATAGGTCGTCATGTGGACACCCGATACGCGACCCTGAAGCTCTGCATATCGATCTTGGTTCTGCCTTGGTAATCTGCCTATCACAAGCGTTAATTTCGGCTTTGGTGCTACACCCCCAAAGTGGGTCCTCAGAGCCTGTTGATTGGCAGGATCCGCGAAGAACTCACTATAGTCCCTTAGCTGAGTAACCGCCCGGTACACCTGCCGAGACAGATCTGGATGAAAGCGTTTGTCTATCATGACGTCAATATCATGACGCTTAAGTTCAACGATATTCCAAGTCCATGGACTGGTTCGAAAGAAATGAGGTTGTAGGACGAAGTCTGGACTAACGGCTTTCTCAGTCCTTGGCGAAACGATTATGGGCTGAGACCAATAGCTGTCATACTGGTCGCCCAAAAGGAATTGAGGATAGCGCTCGAAGAGGGCCTGAAAGTCACGCTCAGTCGTCTTCCTATCGTTGAGTAGCTTCTCGAATACTTCGACACCTACTTCGGCCGTTCTGGACCTATCTAGCACCAACACAAGCCGTGAGTACGTTTGACCGAGTCGCCTACGCGGTCCGGCGAAGTATTCCGTGTCTAGTTGCTTCGGGATTCGATAGGCTGCCGCAATTCGATATCTGCCGTCGCTCCAATAAACGGCAAGGCCGAGGCGCTCAAAATCTTTGAGCAATCGATGTCGATACCCAGCTATCGCCTCGATGAGTTCCTTAACGACCGAGTCTGCATCGGCGTGCTTCGAGACGACTGGAATGTGCGGGTCAATCCGCTGAATGGCTTGGATGTTTTCGGAGCTGTAGCCCCCTAGCGTAACAACTATCATCGGAATGTGCTTAATGCGGAGCCCTCCACCGACGGTGTGTTCGTCGGGGAGACTCCTCACATTAGCTATAAACTCCACGCCACTCCCATATGGTCGTTCGATGTCTGTGGCAATGAAGTCGAGGTGCTCGCCTGTGGACGTTATCTGGTTGAGCAGGCGCAGGGCATCTTCATTGCTAGAAGCGTAATACGGGATCTGGGCATCAACGTCCCTAAAGTAATAGCACCGCACAAACTTGGCGAAGAACGGTTGGTCGTCAACACACAGACCTATCAGATTGCTGTCTGGGGATGGCGTCTTGATCGTAGTCATTACCGCATGCCTCTCGACTTCATGCTGACGGCAGTATCTCTTCACCACTCCTGCGGTGCCGTTTTGTCATGTGACGCTGAAGGCTCGGAAACCACTACCACCAGATTATCCCATACAACTGAAGACTATCGGGGACCACCTGAGGAAGAGGAGGTTCGACCTAGGACTACGTCAGAGAGACGTTGCCCGGATGATAGGTGTCACGTCTGATACCATCACCAACTGGGAACTGAACCGGTCAGCGCCTGCCCTGCGTTACGTCCCCAGGGTGATACAGATCCTCGGCTATGCGCCTGATGATACGCCACCGAGTCTCTTGGATAGGGTATCTTGGCCCTTCGTCGTGTCCCCTGCCTCAGTCAGAAGGAAGTTAGGCGTGGATACCACAACTTTAGCTCGCTGGGAGAGGGATGAAGGCAGGCTCGTGGAGAGGTCTGTTGAAGCGTCGGCGAAATTCCTCGATTCGCCTCCCCACGTGACAGAACCACAGAACGAATCGAGATCGCCGATTCGACCCCGGTCAGGGTCGTTTCTCCCTCTATACAGCCGTTGACCGTCAGATAGCCAGTTCGACCATTGCGGTCCAAGCTCTCTGAGGTTCGCCGGACGAACTGGTTTGTGAAATAATCCGCCTCGCTGGTCTCTGATATGAAGAGCCCCAGAAGAGAACAGCTATGCTGGCAGGTGTTCAATGGTCCGATCTCCGGAGCATATTGTTCTTCATGGTAATAGTTGGGGCCTGCATAACAGTTACGCCTGTTGTTTGGGCATTTGTCCGCCAGATCAAGCTGGAGAAATCCCCGAAAAGGTTTGGGGAGGCAGAATACTTCGGAGAACAGCAACAGCGGCTGATCCACCATGAGCTAAGAATAGAACGGACGCTCAAGTATTGGAAAAACAAAGCGGCCGCTCACGGTCGGCTACATACAGCTCGTCTTATCTGGAGTCTGATGAGCGCTGTCGCATAACCGGTTCTTGTCAAGTTCTTCGAGAGTAACAATCCTTGGTCAGTTGCTTTCCTTATGGAGCTCACGGTGTTCACCGGCTTCATCTTCGCACTAGCACACGCACTAAAATCAGAAGAGCTCCATAGGAGCTTTAGGCAGTGCGAATCAGACTACTACGATGTCGCCAGAGCTCTCCTGAACTCTCCGGCCGATACACCGGATGGCAGAAGGGAACAAGTGGATCAGTTCTTCCTGGTCGTGGAAAGAATTCGCAAAGCTGGACGCAAAGTAGAAACAGGGATTCTTCCCTCAGGCGTGAACGGCACATAAATACGGGGGCGTCATACAACACTAGGAACGAGAGTTCCAGTAGCGCCCGCTGACGGTTTACAGCCCACGCTCCTTCCCGGGTCCAGGCGTGCGAATAGACCCTGTCTAGTTCGAGGCCGCGTCGTCACAGACCTGTGACTGAGTCTCAAGTCTTGCACTCTGCATTCTTCCCAGAGCGTTAGCCAAATACATGATGAAGTCCTCTGTCAATTGGCCTGCCAAATCGTTCGCTTGCTTGGGATCCAGTTCCACGTCCTTTATCAATTTATCTCGAATCAGCTTTCTAGAACTCGGCAGATCCTTGTTGATCTCTGCTCCCAACTCGGATTGGATATTGTCGAAAAACACCCTTATGAGTTGGTGGCGCATATTGCGCATCTCAGCCGCAAAAGCAAGGAGCTCCTGATAGCTATCGTCTTGTCCTGAGGGGCTTGCGAATACGTTGTCCGGTTCCGGTGTCATCTTTGCAATGGTTTCGTCTATCTTGCGTTGGATGGGGGAAACCCAGAATTGATGTCCTGCTCGATGCTCTCCATTCGAGTTTGTTCCATCTGCGCGATAGACCCCATTAGTGAGCCCGCGACTTCTTCCGATATCTTGTCCATTTCCTGAGGAGCGACATTCAGTTGCAAGGATCGCAATTCTCGGATAAGTGTGTCCTTAACATCTGAAAAAGCAGTACTCATAAGTTCTTCTTCGAAGGCACGAAAATGCCTCTTGAGACTGGAGAACTCCTGTTCGATCGTGTCTCTTGTGTCCCTGAGGATTCGAGTATGACGCGTTACGTCGTCTTCAAGGTCACGGAGATTGCTTTGGATGCGGTTTAGGTGATCAGGTTCTTCTTCGACACTGTCGACACCCATCGGCGCGCCTTCTAAAGAGCCAACTATATTATGTGCTGGTGAAAGAGGGTCTGATGATCTTGATCGTCGAATCAGGTAGGCTGAGAGATACCCGACGACAAAAGTAGATACCACCAAGAGGACACCGAGCGCCGGGATGACCCAAGTCTGGTTGTGTTGCATCCATTCGCGCAACGGCGATTGGAAAGAGAGGATGATTCCGATTGCGCTGACCGACAACGTGGTGGTAACGCCAGCCACCGTCAAGGCTGTACTTCGGTCAAACCCGGACAGTAGCGCTGCAAAGAGCAGTGGTCGAACTTGTTGCGACTTCTTCCGAGAGTTCATGTGAACTCAACTGAGTGTTTTACCGAAACCACAAAGGACCGGAACCTCCGGCCATCTAACATTTGATTGGATTGATCCGGACAAATCAACCCAACACCGTTTCAAGTGCCGTATCAAACACCTCGGGTTTGTCTGTTGTATTCGTGGTCTATCACATGGTTCTTCAGTCTCAGAACACCCTGCGAAGCGACATGGGTTCATTGCCGCCACCATCATGAAGGCGGCGGGGAACGTAACCGTTCCCTGGGCGCGGCTGATGGTGACCACCTTATCCTCGAGAGGCTGGCGAAGCACCTCGAGGATCGTGTGGCCGAACTCCGGCAGCTCGTCGAGGAACAGGACGCCCCGGTGGCTCAGCGTGATCTCGCCGGGCCTCGGCTGGCGCCCGCCTCCGACGAGCCCCGCGTTGGAGATCGTGTAGTGAGGCGACTGGAAAGGCCTCTCGCTTATCAGTGGCGATGACGGGGGAAGCAGGCCGCTTACGCTATATATCTTGGTTACGTCCAGCGACTCCTGTTGATTGAGGGCCGGCAGGACGGAAGGCAGAGCCCGGGCGAGCAGGGTCTTGCCGCTGCCCGGGGGACCGCTCATCAGGAGGTTGTGTGCTCCTGTCCACGAATGTCGGCCAGGTCCACCCCGCCGGCGACGCTGACGGCCCGTCCCTTCCCGGCATGTCGCTGCTCTTCGCCATCCCCCTCACCCGGCTGAGCGTTGGCTATCTCCGTCTCGCCGCGCAGGTGGGCTGCAAGCTCCGACAGGGTAGTCACCGGAATGATTTCGATTCCGTCGACCAGCGCCGCCTCCCGCGCATCGGGCGACGGCACGAAGGCCTTTTTGAAGCCCTCGTCTCGTGCAACGACGACCATCGGGAGGATCCCGTTGGTGTGCCGCAGGGCGCCGTCCAGCGAAAGCTCTTCAAGGAAGAGGGACGAGTCCGGTATCTCGGCGACCTGGCCCGAGCTGAGCAGGATGGCGACCGCTATGGGTAGGTCATAGGCGGGCCCCGCTTTGCGCAGGTCGGCCGGCGCAAGGTTCGCGGTGATACGCCTCATCGGAAAGTCGCCGCCCGAGTTGCGGATCGCAGCGCGGACACGCTCCCGAGACTCCTGAACAGCAGCGTCGGGCAACCCTACGATAGTGAACGATGGCAGGCCCGGCGAGATGTCAACCTCCACCTCGACGACAAAGCCATCGAGGCCGACGACGGCGCACGTCCTGCAAGCATGTTGGCCCTTTCACTGCAGCTTCGTCCATCGTATGATTGGGCGAAGTAGCAGTGAAAGGCTCCTGCTGCAGAGCAGCACTAAGCTGCCGGACATTGCCTGAAAGCCAGCGCAGGTGTTACGATGTCGCCCGCTACGCGAAAGGAGCGGCTTCAGGCCGCATCCGCAAGACCAGGAGGGGGTTAAATGGAGCGAGTCGGGGTTGACATAGGCGGAACCTTTACTGACTGGGTCACCATCGACGCCGAAGGCAAGATGAGCGTGACCAAGGTCCCATCGACCACGGACGCCTATCAGGGGGTCTTCGACGCCGCAAAGAAGTCGGGCGTCGACGTAGAAAACCTGCTGTCCTTCGACCATGGGACCACCCTGGGCACCAACGCCCTCATCCAGCGCAGCCTGCCCAGAATCGCGATGATAACCACCAAGGGCTTCAAGGGCATCATGACCGAGGCAGCACGGGGGACGAAGGAAGATGTCTGGGACATGTACGACGACTCCCCCAAGCCGGCCATAGTGCCACCCCGGGACAGGCTCGAGGTAGACGAGCGCATCGACTATTCGGGCAAGGTCCGAACGAAGCTGAACGAGGATGAAGCCCGCAAGGCCGTGAAGATAATCAAGCGGCGCGGGATCAAAACCATAGCCATCTGCTTCATCAACTCCTACACCAACGACGTCAACGAGCGGAGGATGGAGGAGATCGTACGTGAAGAGTACCCCGAGGCCCTGGTGAGCACCTCCTCGGGGGTCTGTCCGCGCATCATGGAGAACGAGCGGTTCACGACCACAATCCTCAACGTCGGGCTGATCCCGATCGTAGGGGACTACATAACGGTGCTCGAAGAGGGGATGCGGGAGAGGAAATACAAGAACGACATCCTGATCGCCCAGTCCGGTGGCGGGCTCATGGGCACCGAGGCCGCGCGGGACGTTCCGGTGCGAACGGCCAACTCAGGGCCCGCCGCGGGAGCCGTGGCGGTCCAGGAGATCGGACGGCTCGCCGGCTACGATAACGTCATCGGGGTCGACATGGGCGGGACCAGCACCGACGTATCCGTGGTCCTCGACGGCCAGCTGCTGACGGTGCCCGCGTGGCACGTCGAGTGGGGCCACGTGATCATGTTCCCTGCGGTAGACGTTACCACGGTGGGGGCCGGCGGTGGCTCCGTGGCGTGGCTCGACAGCGGAGGAAGGCTGCGAAACGGTCCCCAGAGTGTCGGCGCCAATCCAGGCCCCGCCTGCTACATGAAGGGGGGCGACCAGCCCACCAATACCGACGCCAACCTGGTCATTGGCGCCCTGGACCCGGAGCGGTTCCTGGGCGGCCAGATGACGGTCAGCAAGGAGCTGTCCGAGAAGGTAGTCACCGAGAAGATAGGGCGCGTGCTCGACGTTGACACCGCGCACGCGGCCGACTCGGTGCTGCAGGTCGCCGAGGCCAACATGGCGGACGCGATTCGTCTGGCGACACTGCGAAAGGGGTTGGACCCCAGGGACTTCGTGCTGCTGGCGTTCGGCGGCGCCGGCCCGCTGCACGCGGCCAGGCTCGCCAAGGAGCTGGGCATACCCAAGGCCATCGCCCCGCTCACGCCCGGCCTCACCTCGGCGCTGGGCTGCCTGCTGGCCGACATACGGCACGACATGGGCATAAGCGTCTTCTTCAACGACGCAGCGGTCGTCGACATCGACGTCCTGAGACAGCACTTCGGGGAGTTCGAAAAGCAGCTGCTCGAAAGGCTGAACAGAGAGAACATCCCTCCAGACCGGCAGAGGCTGGAGAGGACCCTGGACATGTGCTACACAGGCCAGTGGCGAGTGCTTCCCATCCGCGTGGATGGCGATCTAACCCGAGAGGCCCTGGCGGAAGCGGTAGAGAGCTATCACCAGCTGCACGAGAGGGAGCATACGTTCGCACTGAGGGACCGTAAGGTCGAGATCCACGGCGTGAACGTCACGGCTGTCGGTATCACCAACAAGCCGGCCTTCGAGCCGGTCAAGGAGAAGGGCACGGCGGCACAGGCCCACATAGGAGCCAGGGACGTGTTCTGGCGCGAGACCGGCGACTGGACGGAGACGAACCTGTACGCCAGGGAGAAGCTGCTACCTGGCGCCAATATCGAGGGGCCTGCTATAATCGAGCAGCTAGACTCCACGATCCTCATCCCACCCGAAATGACTGCCACCATAGACGAGCAGCTCAACATCGTAATCAACACCCACCACTAGGAAGCTACAAGACCCACTCTTCGTCGGCACGATCAAGCGCCCAGACAAGGAGCACGTGATGGCCATCGAGCAGCGAACCAAGGTCGACCCGGTAACTTTCTCGATCATAACCAGCGCCTACATCAACCTGGTTGATGAGATGGTGAACACCGTCAAGCGCTCATGTATGTCGCTGGCCATCTTTGTCGGCGACTTCAGCGGCGGCATGATGAACGCCGACGGCGAGCTCGTGGCCATGGGAACGAGAGACATCTCGGTCCACGTTGGGGCGATCCAACCCAGCACACAGGCGTGCATCGAGGACTTCGGCAAGGAGAAGATCTACCCGGGTGACGTGTTCGTGTTCAACGACCCGTACCGCGGCGGCACCCACCTTCCCGACATGACCTTCATCAGGCCGGTTTTCTGGGACGGCGAGCTGGTGGCTTTCACCGCCACCAAGGGCCACTGGTCCGACGTGGGCGGCTCGACACCCGGCTCCATGAACGCCATGGCGGACGAGATCTACAAGGAAGGCTTGCTGGTGCCTCCCATGAAGATCTACGAGCGGGGCGAGCTGAGGCACGACGTCGAGAAGCTGATCCTCTCGAACCTGAGGCTCGAGGAGGAGTGCGGCGGCGACATGCGCGCCCAGGTCGAGGCCACGAAGACGGGTGAGGCCCGGCTGCACCAGCTCATCGGGAAGTACGGCATCGAGACCATCCTCGGCTCTTTCGAGGAGAACCTCGATCTCACCGAGCGCGAGCTTATCGCCGAGCTCCAGCAGTACCCGGAGGGGACCTGGGAGGGCGAAGACTTCGTTGACTACGACCCCAAGTATCCGGAGCGAGGGCCTGTCCGGGTCCACGTGAAGATGACCCTAACCCACAACCCGACCCACATCGTCTACGACGTGAGAGGCTCCGGACCGGCCACCCACTCGGGCATGAACGGCACCTTGGCCTCCTCCTTCGGCGGCCTTGTTGCAGCGACCAAGTACGTCTTCCCCAAGCCGCTGCTGAACGCCGGATGGCTTCGGGTGATCTCGGCCGAGTACCCGGAGAGCAGCGTGCTGAACGCCGTGCGGCCCCAGGCGTGCTGCGGCGAGGTGTCGGGCGCCTACGAGAAGGTGCTCCACGCCGTCGTCAGGATCTGGTCGCAGCTGAGGCCGGAGCGCGTCTTCGCCGCCTGCTTCAACCTGGAGTACTTCATGGGCGGCGGGTACGACGACCGCCCCGACCAGGACAACCGCTACTTCATGTACTACCACTGGCACAACGGTGGATGGGGCGCCCGGTACGGCCTCGACGGCCGGGACGGCGGAGCGCCGCTCTTCGGCTGCGGCCTGCAACAGCAGTCCATCGAGCACATGGAGCGGATATGGCCCATCTTCCTCGAGAAGTACAGCTCCAAGAGGGACTCGATGGGCGCAGGGAAGTGGCGCGGCGGCGTCGGCACCGAGTCGCGGCTGACGGTCGAAAACAGCAGCGGGACCATCATGTCCTATGTATGCGACCGCGGCAAGTACGGCCCCGGCGGGCCCCCGGGCCTGTTCGGCGGCAAGCGGGGCATACACCAGGGCGTTACCAAGAACCTGGGCAAGGACAACGAGGAGTACCTGGACGTCTACTTCTCCAACGTGTCAGTCGGCCAGGGCGAGTCGATGTACCACTACTCGGCGGGCGGCGGAGGCTATGGCAACCCCCTGGAGCGCGATCCGCGGGCCGTGCTCGAGGACGTGATAGACGACTTCGTCTCTATCGAGGCCGCCAGGAATGAGTACGGCGTGGTGATCGAGGCGGTCGACCCCGACATCCTCGACTTCCGCATCGACGAGAAGGCTACGGCAGCCGTGCGACTCGAGATGAGCCAGAACGGCTCTGCCGACCACGACTAGACTCCAGCCACAGAAGAGCAAAAAGAGAAGGGGCCTCACCACTGGTGGTGAGGCCCCTTCTCTTTTTGCTTGCACCGTACTGCCAGATACGGCGGGAGCAGCCTTCGACAAAGCCGGGTCGAACGGGTTAGCTCCATCAGCCAGCTCGCGCAGAGCCCTTCTGGAACCAAAAGGTCTATTCGCTCCCTCAACATGGCCGCACCGCTCGGGGGTTAAAAGGGGGTAGCCCCCCTTTCGCGGGGCCTAGGGGTGTCCCCCAGAAAACCTCCGAGGGCGGGTGGGCGGTATTAAGGCTACCCGTCGCCAACTCCGCGCTCGTAGGCATCGGCGGCGCGAAGGACCGTGGCGTCCTCGCCCCACCGGCCTACCAGCATCATGCCCACCGGCAGGCCGTCTATCTTCCCGCAGGGGACGTTCATCGCCGGATTGCCCGTCATGTTGAAGGGCGAGGTGTTGTAGTTGGTCTCGAAGGCCCGCGTAACGATCTCCTCCCGGGTGGCGTCGGGCCCGGGAAGAGGGGTAGGCTTGCGAAGAAGGGTGGGAAGCACCAGGAGGTCGTACTCCCGCAGCGCCTCGTCGTAGGCGGCCTTCAGCGTGCGCCTCAGGTTCTGGGCCTTGGAGTAGTAGTGGCCGTGGTACTTTTGCTGCATGTACTTGCCCATCATCGAGAAGAGTTTCGTCGTCTCCGACAGGTCATCGGGCCTGCTCTTCCACCCGCGGGCGAAGGCGTCCTGGAGGCTGGTGGTGTAGTAGCCGTTCCAGTTGTTCCCCATGCCGTTGCCGTCCATCATCGTCGCGGCGGAGCCCTCGACGACGATCGGGGTGAAGACGTGGGCGGCCTGCCGGTGCCACGGTATGGAGACGGTGCCGACTTTTACGCCCAGCCTGTCGAACCTGTGAGCCGCCTCCAGGACGACCTCGTCGACGTCCTTCTCGGAATGGGGCTCCCATCCGAACCCCTCCTGGAGGACCGCCACCCGCAGGTCGCGCACGTCGCCCGTCAGCGCCGCGGTGTACTTATCAACGGTTGTTCCTACGTGCTGTCGTGGGTCCATGCCGTCGGTCCCGGCGATGGCCTCCAACAGCAGGGCCACGTCAGCGGTTGTGCGAGCCATCGGCCCGGCGTGGTCGAGGGTCAGCTCGAGGTTGTATACGCCCGTGTACGGGACCAGGCCGTAGGTGGGCTTCAGCCCGAAGATGCCGCACCACCCGCTGGGCATACGAATGGACCCGCCCTGGTCGCAACCGATGGCCATATCGGCCTCGCCGGCGGCCACGAGAACGGCGCAGCCGCTGGAGGAGCCGCCGGCGCTTAGCTCCGGGTTGTGCGGGTTGCGCACCGGGCCGGTGTCGGCGGTGTGGCTGGCACATGAGAAGCACAGGCTCTCGCACACCGCCTTGCCGGCGATGGTCCCGCCGGCGTCGAGGACGCGCGTGACTACGGTCGCGTCGACGTCCGGGATGTAGCCCTCGAGCACGTTGGTGCCATTCATCATCGGCACGCCGGCAACGCATATGTTGTCCTTGAGGACCACGGTCTTGCCGGCGAGTGGCCCCTCGGGAGCGCCATGTATGTCGCAGCGCCAGTACCATGCGCCGAGGCGGTTGTCCTCGGGCCTGGGCCGGTGCCCCGGGGTGCGCGGGTACTCTACAGGCAGGACTGGCTCCGTCATCTCGTCCAGGCGCCGGTACGACTCGATGCTGGACAGCATCAGGCCGCGGTACGACTCCAGGTCCTCGTTGGTGACGTGCAGTCCGAAGGATTCGGCGATGCGGGCAAGCTCCCGTATTGTCGGCGGTTGTACGGGCATGCGTTACTCCCTCCGGTTCTCCACTAGTGCTAGGTTGAAACGTAAAGGTACTGACGTGACCATGCACTGGGTCGTACGACACTGGTCGCGCCCTGAGATTGAACCGAGCTCGTGTCCGGGCCGTTAGCGCCTCGCTGACCTCGACGTCTTGGGCGAGGGCCTGCTATCCTCGTGCTACCTCACCCGCTGGATCACGCGACTCATCGCCTCGACGATTGCGTCCACCTCTTCCTCCCCCATGGGCGTCGACAGGTTGCCCTCGCACGATGGCCCGAGCTGAATACCCTCGTTGAGCATCCCCAGAAAGACCTGATGCTCCAGGTCCTTGTCACTGGAGGCGGCCGCCCGGTAGTTCACGATCTCCTCGCTGGTGAAGTGGACCTTGAACAGGGAGGCCAGGCCGGTGATCTGGGCCGGGAAATTGAGCTCGACGAACAGGGTCTGCATCTTCTCCCGAAGCACGTCCCCTAGCTCGGCCATTCGCCCGTAGACTTTCGGCGTGAGCTGTTCCAGGGTCGCGGCGCCGGACACCATAGTCACGGGGTTGGCGCTGAAGGTGCCGCTGTGAGCGACCCGAGGCGAGCCCCCGGTCGGATCGAACACCTCCATGATGTCCTTGCGGCCACCGAAGGCCCCAACGGGGAAGCCGCCGCCGATGAACTTGCCCATCGCAGTGATGTCCGGGGTGACGCCGAAGAGCTCCTGGGCGCCGCCCGGCCCGACCCGGAGGCTGATAACCTCGTCGAAGATGAGGGGGATGTCGAGCTCGCTCGTCAGGTCCCTTAGCCTGTGCAAGAAGCGGTCCCGCACGGGCGGGTACCCCGACGAGGCCATGACGGGATCGATGAGCACGGCGGCCAGCTCGGCGGCATGCTCCTCGATGATTCGCCTGGTGGCGGCGAAGTCGTTGAAGGGGAGAACGACCACCTGGTCCCCGACCCAGCTCGGAATGCCCGCCCCGCCTTGGGTCAGCTGAGTCTGCAGATACGCCTCGGGGCGGTGCGGGTCGCCAGCCTGGTCCAGCGGTGGCCCGACGCTGACGGACAGGGTGTCGGAGGTGCCGTGGTAGGCGCCTTCGAATTTGGCGAAACGCTGCTTGCCGGTGAAGGCCATGGCCGCCCTGACCGCATTCATGGCGGCCTCGGTGCCCGAGTTGGCGAAGCGAACGTGCTCGACGCCGGGCACCCGCCGGCAGAGCATCTCGGCCAGCGTAATCTGGCTCTCGGTCGGTCCGGCGAATACGGTCCCTTTGGTGATCTGATCAGCCGCGGCCTTGACCACTGCCGGATGGGCGTGGCCGAGGATGAGGCTGGTCTGGTTGTTGATAAAATCGATGCGCTCGTTGCCGTCGGCATCGTATATGAGGCACCCCTCGCCCCGCGCGACATAGGCCGGAAACGGCCCGTAGGCTAAGACGGTTCGGGTGTTGCCGCCCGGCATGTAGTCGCGGGCCTTCGTGTTCAGGTCCTGCGACCTCTGGTTGGCGGCAGTGTAGTGCGTCTCTTCGGCGTTCGATTCCTGCACCTCGACCTCCCTTCTGAAACCCCCTGCGTTGTTATATGCGCAGGCTATTGCCCGGATGGCACCCAGGTCAACTCCCCGATCTGGGACTTCAGTTGGGAGACCAGACCCCGATAAACCCCTGGGCGATTCTCTGAGGCTGACCCTCGCCGCCGGCATCGGCGACGAAGACGCTCGTCGTGTCACCCTCGGGAAGGGGCACGCGCACCGCCTGACGTCCCAGGGTGCCCGAGAAAACGATCTGGCTGCCGTCCGGAGACCAGGGAGAGTGGGACTGGCCGTACTGATCGAAGAACATGAACATGGTGAGCTGCTCCTGGGTCGGCTGGAAGTCTGCCAGGTACCGGGGCTCCGCGCCCCTGTCGACGCTCACGACGGCCCACCGGACCGAGCCTTCGGCGGCCTCGGAGGGCGTCACATAGGCCAGTCGAGTAGCGTCAGGCGACCAGAAGAAGCAGAGTAGCGGCTCGTCCACGATCCTCGTCTGCGTTGCGGCTTCCACGTCTACGAGCCAGAGGCCTGCATAGTAGCCGGACGCGGCGTCCGGATCCATGCCGAGGGCGATGGTCTTGCCGTCCGGACTCCACGCGAAAGAGGCTCGGCCGTCGACCTCGGCTACGGCTCTAACGCTCTTACCATCGGTGCTGCCCACCATCAGAGTCTGGCGACCGGCGCCCGCGTCGCGCAGCAGCGCCATGGCGTTGCCGGCTGGGGACCAGGACGGCGCCATATACTGGGTAGCCACGCCCGGCATGCGGCGCGGCTTGCCGTTGTCTTCGAAGTCGACAAGGTGGTGGAATTGGCTGGAGTGAACGAGCAGGAAGCGCGAGTCGGGCGACCAGGACATGTAGAGCGGGCCGCCGCTCACGACACTCGACGCTTCCCCCCCTTCGGTGGTGTCATGAACGAATAGCGTGAGCCCACCCTTCCAGGTCTGGGCGATGAAGCTCAGCCGTCTGCCGTCGGGCGACCAGAGGACGTAATGGGGCGTCCTGCGGGCGATTGCGTCGGTCCCCGGCTCGTTGGTGTACACAGGCCGGGCCTCCGGGTCGCCGGGGCCCTTCACGTAGACGGCTATCTGGCCGAGGCCGTTCGTCCCGGACCGCAGTCCGGAGAAAGCCAGGTAGCGGCCGTCGGCGGACCAGGTGGGCCACGTCGACTTCGTACCCGCAGGCGTCAGTGGTCGAGGGTCCTGAGCATCGACGCCGGTCGCGTAGATTGCGCCGTCTTCGGTGGCATAAGCTATCTGGGTCACGGCAAATACGAGGTGCCCATCTGAGGAGCTCTAAGTACGGATGACCTGATCTAGTCGTTAGCCGTCGCTACCGGCTCCTCCAACGGATAGCCCGCATCCCGCCAGGCATTGGTACCACCAAGCACAAGCTCGACATCATCGAATCCGGCCCGCTCCAGGACGCTCGCCGCAGTCGCCGCCCTGATTCCTGCGGCGCATAGCGAGGCGATGCGGTCGTGTCTCGAAAGGGAGTCCACGTTGTCTTGTAGGTCGCCCAGGTCGATGTGGCGGGCCCCGGGAACATGGCCGTTCCGCCACTCGTAGGCGAATCTGACGTCAAGGGGAACGAGCCGGGGCTCACTCTGCATCTGCGCGCGGAACTCGTCGACCGTCACCGTCGGGATGTGTGACACGGGCAGTCGGGTCTCCTCCCAGGCACCTATGCCTCCCTCCAGGTAGCCGTCGAAGACATCGTATCCGATGCGGATGAGCTGGCGCACCATCTCCTCCCTGGCCGTAGCGTCGTCTGACACGACCACGAGGGGTTTATCGTTTTCTACCAGCCAGCCGACCCAGGTGCCCGACGAGCCGCCGAATGGGACGCTGTACGAGCGTGGCACGTGAGCGGTGGCGTACTCCTCGGGGGCGCGGGTGTCGAGCACGATCGCGTCACGCTGCGCCCTGACCCATACCTCCTTGGCGGCAAGCGGGTAGAGCGTCGGCAGGCTCCCGAGTATCCGCGGACCGCGGACGTTGATGTTGCCCATACGTTTGTAGTAGGCCGGGATCGGGGGCAGGTCCGAGAGGGCCAGGTCGAGGAATTCCTCCTCGGTAGTTGCCTGGAAAAAAGCGTTGGTGGCCCGCTCCTGGCCCACGGTTGTCGTGGTCGCCGCGGAGCCGGACGGGCTTGCCAGGCAGAAGGAGCCGCCGCCGTGTGTCGGATACACCTGCACGTCGTCGTCCAGGCTCTGCAGCTCTCGTTTGATAGTGCGATGGAACCACTTGCCGAGGAACGGGGCTACGTCCTTGCCCAGCAGGTCGCTACGGGCCACGCCGCCCACGAGCAGGGCGCCGCCGCTGAACAAAGCAAGCGGGCGACCACTGTGGCTTGTGTCCGCGGCCGTGTATGAGATGTGCTCGGGGGTATGGCCCGGCGTCGCGATAACGTCGAGCCTCACCTCGCCAAGGTCGATGGAGTCGCCCGGCTTCAGGGGGCGATGCTCGAACACGAGGCCGCCTGCGCCGCTGGAGCAGACGGTCGCCCCGGTGCGGGCGGCGAGCTCACGGCTGCCCGATATAAAGTCGTTGTGGACGTGCGTCTCCAGCGAGTAGGCGATGCGCAGGCCCAGGGTCTCGGCTTCTCGGATGTACAGGTCCACGTCGCGGACCGGGTCCACCACGGCGCAGATCTTCTCCTCCTCGGAGCCGACGATGTAAGACGAGTTGCCCAGACTCTCGATCTGAATCTGCTTTACCAGCATTTTTTCACCCAGCCCACGGGAAGCTGTTCTTTGACCACGATCCAAGGCCTCACCAGGGCCGTTAGCGACGAGCCGGCTGCGCCACGACAACCATACGTCCAGCGTATCAGAACCGAGCCGTCATCGCTCCATCTTGTAAGCGTCGGGATGGGGTTTCAGCGGCCGCAGGAGCCAGTATGGGCGGCGCAGGCCGCCGGGCCCTGGAGCCGGCCGGCACAGCGAAAGCCACCGCTTGTAGACCTCGTGGGCCTTGGCCGAGTCCACCACGATGTCCCCGTACTTCTCATCGGGGCCAGGCCGAGTCACGCGCACCTTCTGGTGCCAGGAGTGCTGCCCGCTGATGGGGTCGGGCTGCACCGGCATGATCAGGTTCTGGTGCACGCCGCCGTCCGACCACCAGAGCCGCTCCGTGTCCGGGTCCGAAGACTTCCACGGGGTCACGCCCTGCTTATGCCTCATCCGCCACAGCCCGTCGCGCTGCTCCAGGTCCACGACGGCCGAATTCCAGCGGTCGCTGCCGTGGTCCTCGAAGCGACGCCAGCGGCCGAGGTGGTGGGAGCAGGCGACGACGCCGGGCCGTATAGCTTCAGTCACCCAGACACGGTCGACGAAGTAGCCGATCTCGGTCTCGACCTTCACCAGGTCTCCGGTCTCGACCCCTATGCGCCGGGCGTCGATCGAGTTGACCCATACGGGGTTGACGTTGGAGATCTCATAGAGCCACTTCGCCCCGTTGGTGCGGCTGTGGATCAGGTTGGGCAGCCGGAAAGTGGGCAGCAGGCAGTACTCACCCCGATCGTGGTCGATCTTCGAGGGGTGGACCTGGCTGACCAGGTGAGGCAGCCGCTGCCGCTCGTCATCGGTCCGCGGGTAGATGGGGATGGCGTACTCGGGCCAGCCCCACTCCTTCAGGGTGGTGGAGTAGAACTCCAGCTTTGCCGACGGCGTGGGGAACCCCTGCAGATGAGTCCCATCCACACGAATCCCCAGACGCCTTCGCCCGTTGTCGTCGCTGAAGGGACCCGGATAGGGTGCCAGATTGGACGGCGTTGCCGGGTGGCCCCAGACCATGCCCGTGTCCTCATCGACCTGCGCGCCGTTTCGCGCGTCCTCGGAGATCGTCCTTTCGTGCTGTGCGTAAACGTCGGTCGTGATCTCGAAGGCGCCGTACCTGCGCATGTACTCGAGAGGGCTTTTTCCCTCGGCAGCGGCCTTCTCCGGGAGGCCGGGCACCGACTTCTCGAAGATCCATTTGTAATACTCGTCGAGGCTGATCTTCTCTCCCGGCCGGTAGGGCGACTCGAAGTGCTGCCTGATCCCAACGGAGCCGTCGGGGTCGATCCGCCAGGAAAGCTCGTTCCAGAGCTCGTTCTCCTCCCACACCTGGCCCGGGTTCGCGTCTCGCGTGTCGTCCACCGGCTGCCCGAGCCGCTCTCGTACGACCCTGACGACAGGCTGCCTGAAGCCCAGCCACTGCGAGGCGTGGGTCTCGTACGAGTGTAGATCGTGGCGCTCGGGGCCTAGTCCCGTAGGGAGCACGTAGTCGGCCCACTGGGCGGTCTCGCACCACACCGGCGTCAGCGCGACGTGGAGCCCGATGGAGTCGCCCTCGAACATCTCCACCCAGGAGAGGCCGTCGGGGTTCGTCCAGACGGGGTTGTACACGCGGGTGAAGTACACGTCTATCGCCTTGCCCCTCTCCTTCAGCAGGTGGGGCAGCAGGAAGCTCATCTCCATGTGTGCCAGCGGGAACTCGGGCGGCCAGTGGGTCTCGTTCCACGTATTGATCGGGGTGGGCATGGAGTGAGGCCTGGGTACGAACTTGGTCCAGGCGTTGGGAATGGTGCCCCCCTGAGTCCCGACCGAGCCCGTGAGGACGTTCAGGAAGAACAGGCAGCGGGCGACCATCCACCCGCCCAGGTGGCCTGCGGCCGCGTTGCGCCAGACGAGCGCGGCGAAGGCCGTGCCGGCCTTGCCTATCTCCTCGGCCACGGCGACGACGTCCTTCGCCGGCACGCCCGTTTCAGCCTCTGCCCACTCCGGCGTGTAGCCAGCGTACAGGTCCTTGAGTATTTCCAGGAACGCCTCGAAGGAGCTTTCCTCGGGGATGCGTTCGATGAGTCCCGAATCCCGAAGGTAGCCCAGGTAGCTTCCGTCATCGAGGAGCTGCTTCCAGTTGACCCAGCGACGCAGGAACTCGAGGTTCACCATGTCGTTGCGAATGAGGTGATTGGCCATGGCGAGAAGCAACCCCGCCTCTGTCCCCGGCCAGGGGCACAGCCAAAAGTCGGCGTTGGAGGCGGTGTTGGAGAGACGGGTGTCGACGGCACAGACCTTGGTCCCGTTGAGCTTGGCTTCCACGATGCGCTGGGCATGCGGGTTGAAGTAGTGGCCCGACTCCAGGTGCGCGGACAGCATCAGGATGAAGCGGGCGTTCTCGTTGTCCGGGTTTGGCCGGTCCATGCCCATCCAAAGGGCATATCCGGTGCGTGCGCCGGCAGAGCAGACGTTCGTGTGGGAGTTGTGGCCGTCCACGCCCCAGCAGGCCAGGACTCGCTCCGTGTACAAATCCTCGCCCGGCCGGCCGACATGGTAGACGACCTGGTCCCGCCGGTCCTCCTGGATCGCCTTTCGGATGCGGGCCGCTATCTCGTCCAGCGCCTCGTCCCAGGACACCTCCTCCCACTGCCCCTGTCCCCGCGGGCCGACCCGCTTCAGCGGATGGAGTATGCGGTCGGGGTTGGTCATCTGGCTCAGCGTAGCCGGGCCCTTGGGACAGTTGCGTCCCCGACTCGCCGGGTGCAGCGGGTGTCCCTCGAGACGGCGGACCTCCAAGGTCTCCTTGTCGACGTACGCGAGCAGGCCACAGGCCGCCTCGCAGTTGAAGCAGACCGTGGGCACGATGGCGCAGTGGTGCTCGCGCACCTCGGGGAGGGAGCGCGGGTCCACCTCGACCCAGTCGTCCCACTGCTCCGTGGGCGGGAAGCTCGCCAGCCCCCCACCCGCCGGAGTCACGAACTCTTGCCTAGCGTCGTTCTCCATAGCCACCAGTGTCCTATCTCAGAGGCTCTTTACACGCGAGCAGACCATAAGTTAGAGAGGGCGAACCAGCTACTCGTCACCCCGACCCTGGGAGGAGCCCTCATTACTCTAGCTCAGCGGCACGGACTGGCCCGCCTGCACGTAGGCGTGCTGGTAGAGCGCCAGCCCTACCAACGCCAGCGCTGCGCCGGCTATGATCAGGGGCCCGGTCGGTGAGCCGAGTGACGCCAGAAGCAGCGCCAGGCCTCCTCCGAACACGATAGCTCCCCAGTAGAAGAACCGGAACCGGCCCCACAGCATGTTCCTGGCCGCGCGGGTCGCGTCCGTTGTCGGATGACGCACGACCTGATGGCTCATGGCGAGCGCCAGGTGTACCCCAAGGGTGCCTACGAACGCCCACCTCAGGGCGACTGCCACATCCTTTGGCGGGTCCAGGGCGGCCGACAGCAGCAGCAGCGCGGCCGCGCCCGCCAGTCCGATCTGGGCAAGGAAGTGTAAGGGCAGGCTCGGGTCCTGCCACAGGTCCCGGCCCTTGGCCTGCCCGAACAGGAAGGCTGTATACACGCCGGCAGCCGTCGCCACGAAGATGCCGGCCCAGCGAAGCGCCTGCGTCAATCCCACCAGGTCCACCGAAACCGATATGAGGAACAGCACCAGCACACCACCCAGGGCGACGAGACTGACCGCGCCGCGAACCAGCCAGGATCGCCACTGAGGCTTGAGCAGCACGTAGACGAAACGCATGGGGTGGGTCAGGTCAGCCACCAGCAGCGCGATGGTCAGCAGCAGGAAGAAACCGGCGACCGCAGCGGCGGCAGCCTCGTATCCCCTCCCCATGGAGTAGGAGAGGATGCCCAGGACGCCGATTATCAGGAAAGTACCCGCTGACACCGACTTGGTCCACGTGTACATGGATACGATCCAGTTCCAGGGCGCCTTGTGACGGTCGGAGTATGCCAAGATGGCTGCGGCTGCCGTGTGGCCGGGATTGTCTGTTCGTCGGGAAGAGCTAGCCGACGACGACGGCCCCGAGCCGGGCGAGATCGACGACTCCTGCGGCTGCGACTGGTTGAAGGCGCCCTGGAAGACGGCAGCCGTTGGCGTCAAGGTGGAGTCATCGGCGTCCAGGTAGAACAACTTTGGATTGGTCCCTTTGTGAGGCTTCCTTACCGCTACCTTCTCCCTGGTGAGCAGAGTGGACACCTCGCTCTCAGGGTCGCTCAGGTCCCCAACGAAAATCGCCTGCGTGGGACAGACGACCACGCAGGCGGGCTGAAGGCCCCGGTCGATACGATGCGTACAAAGGTTACACTTCTCGGCGCTGTGTGAGATCGGGTCTATGTATATAGCGTCATAGGGGCATGCGGCGATGCACCCCTGGCAGCCTATGCATCGCGACCGATCGAAATCTACGATGCCGTCCGGGCGCTGGTACATGGCCGTCGTCGGACATATCTCCACGCAGGGGGCATCGTCACACTGGTTGCACCGTGTGACTTGGAAGTGTCGCCGGACGCTGGGAAAGGTCCCAACCTCTACCTGCTTTACGTACGTCCGGTTGACCCCGATGGGGACGCCGTGCTCCTGCTTACAGGCGACGGTGCAGGCGTGGCAGCCGATGCACTTGCGGTTGTCGATGACCTTGGCCCACTTGGGGGGAGCCACGGTCAGGGGGTGAGACTCTGGAGACATCGACCTGCCCGGTTGCCCTCTAAAACGGCGTAGGCTCGGCCCTATGTGGGCCCGGCAAAGAGAGGAGTTTCGTGCCCCGGCGACATGTGTGAAGCCCGTCGCTGGGCTCGCCCACTGTAGCGGAATCCCTGGGCGAAAACAAGGCGACCCCGAAAGCGAAAGCCCGTCCTACGAGACCCCTTTTGCACCTCTGCACGAAAACCGTAGGAAGGTACCCTGATGTATCGCGGCCGGGGTCTGAACCTGCCCTGACCAGGTCGAAAGGGGTGCTCAGATACAACTCCGAAGACGCTGGAAGTTACCGCCGTTGGGGACTTGGAGGTCCTGGAGTTTGAGCGGGCAGAGAGGGCGATTCTGGAAGGCCCTGGCAGTGAGTCCTCGAGAGCGCCCGCCGGTCTCAGGTCCTCGAGAGGCAATTGCTCGTGGACGTCCACGAGATTTCAACCATGGAGGCAAGTGCAAAACTCTCGTTGACATACACAGAGGCTGGTTGTAGAGTCTGGCGCATTCAGGCAGATCAGTTTGGCTGGGAGGCGTAAACCCCAATGTCGTTTTTTAGAGCTGCAAACACTGGGACAATGGTTCTGGGACCGGGCGATATATACACGTTCCTCGCAACCACAGTAGAGACCGATGGGGCCTACTTCATGCTGGAAGGGATGGTGCCTCAGAATGCTGGACCACCTCCCCATATCCACCACGATCAGGCCGAGACCTTTTATATTGTCGAAGGGCAACTGGAAGTATTGATGGGCGACGAAGTGCGCGATGCAAAGGCCGGTGATTTTTTGCATGTCTCCGAGGGGACACCGCATAGTTTCATAAATCGCTTACAGACTCCTGCCAAGATTATCGCGACATTTGTGCCAGCCGGGAACGCCGAGCGGTTTTTCAGAGAGGCCCTGGAGGAGACAAAGGACCGGAATGCTACCCCTCCGCAGCTCGATGACGCAATGATCCAGCGGATGATGGCTGCTGCGGAGCGCAATGGCGTAGAGCTTTTGCCGCCGCCGCAGGGTTAACTTCGAAAGCTTCTAATAACCACACCGCCCTCCGCAGCAGGCTCATCTCCCGACATTCTGTTGCATCGCTTGGTGTACGCGGACGCTCATTCAGTAGCCTGATAGCTCCAGGTAGCAGTCTCGTCTGACCGGATTCGCTGCCGAGACTCCCTCTCGACCACCGTCTCATAAGCGACGAGGAGTACGAAGACGAGGCTCACGGCGGAGAGCAGGACCAACGCCTCGATCTCGCCCGACACTCCGATTAAGGCCCCCAATGCGAAAACGGCAAGAATCCTGGGCCAGGCCACGGACCCGCCGCATCTCGCCCGTAATGCCACCTGTCCGAGGAGGTACAGGATGAGACCCCCGCACAGGGCAACAGCGGGAATCATCGAAAGGACCTCATCGGTGTGTGCGAGTGTCTTCTTGACTCCCAGACTAAAGAAGATTGCCCCGATGATCATCGGAAGATGAAGATACGTGAATACGTGCTGTGCTAACCGCACCCGGGGAACGCTGCTGAGGGCCCTCAGATGGCGCTCCGCAACGAGTGCGTTCACGTCGAAGTAAGTCCACCACATTGCCACGATAATACCGAGACCCATCATCGCCGGAATGACAACCTTGCTGCCGATCCCCAGACCAGACGCGCCGATGCCGATCGAGATCACGGCTTCGCCGAGAGCGATAATGAAGATCAGTCCATGGCGCTCCGAGAAGTGACCTGGTGAGACCCTAAAACCAGACACATTCATCACCAAAATCCAGCCATACTCAGGCAGCAGTGACCCCAACCACCAGGCCCACAGAGGACCCACTCCGGACACCGCACCGACCAGGACAATAGTGGATGCGGGGATGGCTCCCCGTGCCAGAGTCAGGACGGCGCGAAACAGGCCGTCGATGTTTCGGGCAGCAATTACGAACAGCACCAGCTGGAAAATACGCACAAATGCGTATGCCGCCGCGAACAGGATAGCGCTGTCGCCGAACGCGCCGGGAACGGCGAGCGCACCCGCGAGCATTGCACCCATCACCGCAAGCATCGCCAGCCGGACGGCGCCCTCGTCGAGGTTGACGATCGTGCCAAGCCAGGCATACGACTGCCACGCCAGCCATAAAGCCGCGATGAGCAGAACGCCCTGCCCCAAGCCGCCCCAACTCAGCTCACTCGCGAGCAGCTGGGTGACTTGCGTGAACGCGAAGACGAAGACGAGGTCGAAGAACAGCTCGAACGGTTTGACGGAGCGGTCGCCCGTATCAGAGCTGTCGGCACCCGCAACCGATTTTGGTGTGGTTTCGTTCATAAGCCAATCGCCGCAGAGAACTCGCGGCAGCCTCGACTCAGACTGAGATTGCCCTCAATCGTCGACGGCGGCCGGCGCGGTTCCGGCGGATTGTAGGGTTCGTGGGTGACGTCCGTCAACGCGGCATTTTGGACAATATACCTCGAGGCGGGTGAGAGGAAAAGCAGACCCTCGCCCCTGGAAAAAGCGCGGGGTCCAAAGCCCCTTTTGCGACGTATCACTTTGCGCCCATCAAATGACTTTGAGTAGAGTCCCAGGAAGTGGTGTAAGAAGAGGAGGGGGTCTGGAGTAAGAGAGACCACCGCGTCATCCTTAGCGGGCAAAACAGAAGCTCGAGAAAGGAGGACAACGGTGGTCAAGGAAAGGATGGACCTGCTGGAGTTGTTGCGCAAGGGGGGAATGGACGGTGACGTGGACTTCCTACGGGAGGCTCTGAGAGTGCTGGTAGAGGGGATCATGGATGCGGAGGTGTCTGCGAGGACCGGTGCTGAGTATGGAGAACGCAGCCCTGAGCGGGTGACCCAGCGCAACGGGTATCGGTCCCGGGCGTGGGATACCCGTGTAGGGACTATGGAGCTGCACATCCCGAAGCTTCGAGAGGGGAGCTACTTCCCGAGCCTGCTGGAGCCACGGCGTCGCAGCGAGCGAGCTCTGCTGGCGGTGATCCAGCAGGCCTATGTGGAAGGTGTATCGACAAGGCGGGTGGACGACCTGGTCAAGGCCCTGGGGTGCGAGGGTATCTCCAAGAGCCAGGTGTCGCGTATCTGTCAGGAGCTGGACGTGGTGGTGGATGGCTTCCTGGGCCGTCCGCTGGACGGCGGACCATATCCCTACCTGTGGCTGGACGGACTAACCCAGAAGGTCAGAGAGGACGGCAGGATCGTCAACGTCAGCGTGGTGGTGGCAACGGCGGTCAATGGCGAGGGCAAGCGGGAGATCATTGGGATGGACGTGGGTACCAGCGAAGACGGCGCCTTCTGGCTGGCCTTTCTGCGCTCACTGTCCGCCAGGGGTCTGAGCGGGGTGGATCTGGTGGTATCGGATGCGCATCAGGGACTCAGGGATGCCATCGCGACTGTCTTCGGTGGGGCCAGCTGGCAACGGTGCCGCACCCACTTCATGACCAACCTGCTCACTCGGGTCCCCAGGCGCGCTCAGCCCTGGGTGGCCAACATGGTCCGCACCATCTACCAGCAGCCGTCCCCTCAGGAGGTCCACGCACAGCTCGAGCGGGTGATCGCCCAGCTACAGGACCCGTTCCCTCAGGTGGCCTCTCTACTGGACGAGGCTGGTGCGGACGTCCTGGCCTTCTCCAGCTTCCCTGTCCCCCACTGGAAGAAGATCTGGTCCAACAACCCCCTGGAGCGCCTCAACAAGGAGATACGGCGTCGCACCGATGTCGTGGGCATCTTCCCTAACCGACCAGCCGTGCGTCGCCTGGTTGGCGCCGTCCTCGCTGAACAGCACGACGAATGGGCCGTCGGCCGTCTATACACGACACCCGCGGTCTACAGCATCGACGAAGCTCTACCCGAGGCGGATCTAGCGAAGGCAGTGACATAGACCGCGATCAACAGGATGACGTACTCTTACACCACTTGACGGGACGTGACCTGACTTTGCGTGGTGAAGTCGCTATACTTACGGACGCTCGATACAGGCCGCCGCGCCGCAGGCTGGAAGGAGGCGACGTGCCCGTCGCAACACCGACCGAAGAAGAGGTCCTAGGCTACTTCGACTCGCTGAGCAACTGGGGACGTTGGGGCGAAGACGACCAGCTCGGCACCCTGAACTACCTTACCCCCGATAAGACCCGACTGGCGGCTTCGCTGGTACGCGACGGAACCAGCATTTCCTGTGCTCGCACGATCTCCTACGAGCTCACACCCGACGTACTGTTCGCGCCGCCGATGCATATGATGCTCGAGAGCGGCGAGGGTTGGGCCAGCGGCGACAAGGTGACCTCGCGTCCTCGCCCAGCCTCCGTAGACTACTTCGGGCTTATCTTCCACGGCTACACCATCACCCACGTAGACAGCCTGGCCCACTTCTTCTGGGACGGCAAGATGTACAACGGCAAGCCCGCCCACCTCGTGTCGACCAACCTGGGCGCTACAGAGGGGTCTGTCGAAGCGGCCAAGGACGGCATCACCGCCCGAGCAGTGCTCGTCGACGCGCCGATGATCCGAGGCGTGGACTGGCTGGAGCGAGGCGAGGGCGTCAGAGCCGAGGATATACTTGCGGCCGAGGAGCGATGCGGATTCAAGGTCCAGGAGGGCGACGTGCTGCTGGTAAGGACCGGCCAGCTCCACAGGCGCAACGTCCAGGGGCCCGTGAACCCAACGGTCGAAGGGGCCACTGCATGCCAGGCCGACTGCCTACCCCTGTTCCATGAGCGGCGCATCGCCATGATGGGCAGCGACACGGGCAACGACGTCGTGCCCAGTGGTTACTCCGAGGTCGGGAGCCCCATTCACCAGGTGGGCATCGTGGCTATGGGGTTGTGGATTTTGGACAACGCCAACCTGGAGGAGCTGGCCGAGGCCTGCCGGGAGCGCAACCGATGGGAGTTCATGCTCTCGATCGGGCCGCTCCGGATATTCAACGGTACCGGGTCTCCCGTGAACCCGCTGGCCGTCTTCTAGGGTGCCGTCGCGGCAATCCGAATGAGGCTCGCAAACCGTATTACCTCTGGGCACCGGTGCCGGACGGGGACCGGGTTCGAATCCGAAAACTTGGGAATAGAATGAAACCACGAACACAGCTCGTCTTGGTTCTCGTAACGGCTCTTCTGGGGATCGCTGCGGCGGCGTGTGGCGACGGCGACGTGACCCCGGCCGCGGCGCCGCCCCCCGCGCCACAATCCGAAGCGGCTACGCCCGTGCCCGCGCCGTCTCCCACGACGCCAACCGTCGCGCCGGCCGCGGCTCCGCAAGCACAGCCAACCGATACTCCTGTGCCCCTGACCTCGGCGCCCACGGAAACGCCGCCTACGGCCACGCCACCTGCAGCCGCGCCACCAGCACCTTCGTCGCCCACGCCCACGCCGGCGCCAGCCGCGCCTCCGCCGCCCACGCCGGACGCCTATCGTACGTTGGGTGACGACCTCCCGCTGCTACCGACGTTTACGCCCACTGCAACGCCAACGCCCGCGCCTACCGCGACGCCCACAGTCGTCATCCCCACACCGATACCCGCGCGGGACTCCGTCACGTCGAACATCGCCAGCTTCAAGCACGAAGACCTTGAAGTGCCCGTAGGCACGGAGGTCGTCTGGGTCAACCAGGACGCCGCACCTCACACCACCACGTCGGGGACACCCTCGGAGGTCGCCAACATTTGGACCAGTGGTAATCTCAGTCAGGGCGACTCCTTCTCGGTCACCTTCACCAAGCTGGGCTCCTTCCCCTACTTCTGCAGGATCCACCCCAGCATGACCGCCACGGTGACGGTGGTCGAGTAGATAAAGCCGGGCCGGCGGTGCCGCGACACGCAGCGCCTCTGACCGAGCGTTGGCCGGGAGAATGGCGCAGCTAGGTACCGAAGGTCTGATCCTGGATACGGCGCAGCCCCAGGGCAAAGGACCCCTCGTCGAGGACCACGTCGTCATAGGTGAGGACCTCATCCTCGCCGATCGGCCTGGCGACCCGCGCGCCGGCCGCCAGGCCCATGGGCAGCAGCCGCTCCTGAGTGGCAGGCGCGGCCTCCTCGGCCAGGCCATACACCGTATAGCCGCCCTCGCCGTCCAGTACCTCGCCGCGGACCAGCGGCCGCTTGGCGGCCGCTATAACCTCCGAGACCGGAGCGCCGGCCGGACAGCCCGTGGGCTCGTTACGTATCGCGGCGCTGGCGATGCTCAGCGGCGCCTCCATGCCTACGAAGTGATAGGGCCTGTACATGAGGGCATACCTTCCCTCCCCGCCGGTAGGCACGCCGTACTCGGCAATGGCGTTCCTTAAGTAGGAGCTGTCGCTGGTAACAACCACGTAGACGCCCCAGCGCAGATCGGCGGCCACGGGCCTCCCGTCGTAGTAGGTGCTGCTCACGACCTCCACGACACCCCGTCGGGAAAGGATCCCCCCGTGCTCCTGGGGACACAGGACCGACGGAATCTCCGTTGTGGGCACCGGTGGGAAGTGCATACCGCGCAAGTCCGGCACAAGGCCGGTCATGTTCGAGACCGACACCATCTCGACGGCGCTCTTGGTGCCGTCGAGGAACGAGTTGTACATCGTCGGGTTGAGTCCGGCACGCTCCACCTCCTCCTCGGTATGGCCGTACAGCTCCCACACGGTATCGGGCGTGCTCTTGCGCAGACCCGGTGAGAACTTCGTGCCCTTGCCGGCCGCCACCACTTCGTAACCCAAGGCGGTTGCCCAATCGTAAAGCTCCTTGACGAGAGCCGGCTGGTCTCCGTAGGCAAGCGTGTAGGTTCGGCCGGCCTGCTCCGCCAGCCTCGCCAGCATTGGGCCAACCAGCACGTCGGTCTCCACGTTGACCATGACGACATGTCTGTCGTGCAAAATGGCCTCGTGGGCATGTCGCGCCCCCGCTTCGACCAGACCCGTCGCCTCGACCACCACGTCGACGTCGGATTCGATGGCCAGCGCGCTGTCCTCGGTCGCGACGATCTTTCCGTCGCGGACGGCGTCGTTGGCCATCGAGGACGAATCGGTGTGAACGACTGCCTCCGGCTCGACGCCGGCACGCTTCAGCGCCGCCGAGAGCTGCTCCCCACTGGCGTCCGCCACGACTGCGACGCGCATACCCTGCATTCGAACGATCTGGGCCAGGATCATCGTGCCGAACCGGCCGGCTCCTATCAGGCCTACCCGGATCGGCCTGCCCTCGGCCTCAAGCTCACCAAGCCTGGTGTTGAGGTTCCACATCAGACCCTCTCTGACGGTTCATTGCCGCCGCGCCCTAGGAGACCTACTGCCTTCGTCAACTCGGCGTCAGTCCGCTGTACGCGCGCATGGGCGTCCGCGACCGAGCCCCCGTGAAACAGCTCCGAGGTGGGCTTGGCCAGCCGGCCGTTGATAAACAGCGTAGCGCTCAGTGGCGTCTCCTCTGCCCTTTTGGCGTCACGTCACTCTCCGAGGTACAGGTCAGGGAACGCTCTCGTCATAGTCCATGCCGATATGGCCTTCGCGCTCCAGATCAGCGTACCGCTCGTCGGATACCTGGAGCAGCTCCTTATACAGGTATTCGTTGTCTTCGCCCAGCCGCACTGGGCCCCGCCTGATTTTCAGAGGGGCTTCGGACATCTTATAGGGCATGCCCGGGTACCGGTGGGTCCCCGTGTCCTCCTGATAAACCTCCTCGAAGACGCCTCGCTCCTCCAGGTGCGGGTCCGCAAAAGCGTCTCGATGGTCCATTACCGGCCCGGCGGCAACTCCCGCTCCCTGCAGAATACGCGTCGCCTCTCGCGGGTCGTGGCGTCTGGTCCACTCCGCGATATGGCTGTCGATCTCGTCGTGGTGCTCGCGCCGGCCCGCTTGATCGACGAATCGCTCGTCCCTCGACCACTCCGGATTATCCAGCGCGTCGCAGAAAGCTGACCAGTCGTCATCCGCGAAGATCGTGATGCATATCCATCGGTCGTCACCCTTGCACGGGTAGCACCCCTGTATGGCATGCGGGTGCCGGTTGCCGATGGTCGTGAGGCTCCGGCCGTTCATGACGTACTCCATGAAAAAGGACCCCATAAAAGGCAGAGTGCTCTCGGCCTGGGACATCTCGATGAGCTGGCCTTTGCCGGTGCGCCGCCTGTAGTGGAGGGCCGCCAGAACAGCGAACGCCGACTGACTGCCGGCCGCCGCGTCGGCCATGTAGGCGTGTGTGTTGGCGGAGGCGTCCATGTCGGAATAGCCTCGCAGCAGCGTGTGGCCTACGACCCCTTCCACGTGCTGACCGAGGGCACGGTAGTTGCCATAGGGCCCCGTGTTTCCGAAGGCCGGCATCCTCAGCATAACGATGTCAGGTCTGATCTCTCGCAGCATGTCGTATGAGATGCCCAGCTTGCCCATCGTCCCGGTCGCATTGTTCTCGACGAAGACGTCGCTTATCTGCACCAGGCGCTCGAGGATGTCCAAGCCTTCGGGGCGGCTCACCTCGGCAGTCATGCTGAGCTTGTTCCGGGCGTGGGCGTTGAAGACCGGGAATCGGTTCCAGGGGCGGGCGCCCGGCTTGCGGTCCGGCATCCCCCCTATCATCGGGATGGAGTTCCTGAGGTCGGCCTCGGTAGGATGGGCCTTGAGCCCGCGCGTCACCGGGATCAGGGTGGTGAGAGACTCGACCCGTATCACTTCGGCTCCCAGGTCGGCCAGAAACATCGTGGTGTAGGAGCCGGCCCACACCACCGTCATGTCCACGACCCGTACGCCCTCCAGGGGAAGTCCGGCCATGCTAACGCTCGGTTCCCGGGGAGCTTTCCAGGTCGTTCCCACCCACCCGCCCGCAGGCATTCTCGGGGACACCCCGAACCCCGGCGGCCCGACACATCGGGCCTGCACCTCGTGGGAAGGGCCCGTGCCGCCGTGCGGGGCAGCACCCAGGGCGGGCTCGGAAGGAATGGTCCGCCTCGGGGAGACCGACGTCTCCTGACCTACAAATAGTTGCGGAACTAGGCACTAGCTGGCACCGATGACGCCATGCCGACGGAGGCGCGCGATCTCGACCTTGCTGTAGCCAATGCTTGCAAGGACCTCGTCTGTGTGCTGGCCCAGCAACGGCGCGGGCCTGCGCAGCGACCAGGGCGTCTCCCCCATGATGCCCGGCCTGCCGATGTACTTGAGGGTACCCGCCTCTGCATGGTCGATCTCAGAGAAGACGCCACGCTCCTCGAAATGCGGGTCTGCGGCAACGTCCTCCATGGAGTTCAGAGGACCGCTCAGCACACGGGCCTCCTGAGCCGCCTGCCAAGCCTCGGCTCTGGTGCGCTCCATGCACCAGGGTATGAACTGCTCATCGAACTCGTACTTCAGCTCTGGGTCAGACTGGGCGTCGGGCCCGTACCACTTTGGGTCTTTGAGCGAATCCGGCTCACCCAGCATGCGCACCACCCTCGGAAAGTAGACGAGCCCGCCGTTGAACTCGATGTACCCATCGGCACAGGGATAAATCCCGATTGGGAAGCCGGTCGTCGAGATAGGCACTCTGCGGCTAACCTCTCCTGTGTACTGATAGGCGATCAGATTGGTCATGCGACGGTCGATAGAGGTGACCTGGGTCTCCATGATGGAGACGTCTACGTGCTGCCCGATGCCCTGGCCACGTGATGCCAGCAGCGTCCCCATTGTGCCGACAGCCGCCGTCGACCCCGCCTGGTACAGGGTGAGGCCTCCGGCCAGCATCACCGGCTCCCTGTCCTCAAGGCCGGTCGAGTACATCTCGCCGCCCATCCCGTAGAACACGATGTCAGAGCCCCTGTAGTCCCGGTACGGCCCCCCCTGACCAAAATCGGAGATCGACGTCATCACCAACCCCGGTTTCACCGACTTCAACGACTCGTAGTCCAGCCCAAGCCGCCCCATCGTCCCGGGCCGAAAGTTTTCGACCACCACATCGCAATCGCTCGCCAGCTCACGCGCTATGCGCTGCCCCGCCTCGCTCTTCAGGTCCAGCGTCACGCTCCGCTTGTTCGTGTTCAGGTGCAGAAAAAGTCCGCTCCTCTCCAAATGAGGCTCGTCATTGGGAAACGGCCCCAGTCGCCTTGCGCCGTCGCCCCCGTTGGGCCGCTCCACCTTGATCACGTCCGCGCCGTAATCGGCCAGCAGCTTCGTGCAGTAGGGTCCCGCCACGTAGTGCGTAAAGTCCAGAACTCTGACGTCGGAGAGGGCCATGTCCGGCAAGGATTTGTCCTCCTGGTGGCGGTGGCGCGCCCCTGCAGCAGCCTACCGGCTACAGAGCGCCGGCGTCCTTGAGGGCCTGGATGTCGTTGGCCGTGTAGCCGAGGATCTCCTCCAGCACCTGGTCCGTATGCTGGCCCAGAGTGGGTGGCGGATCGAACACCTCCGCCGAACCCATCTTGATAGGGTTTCCCGCAGTCATGTAGCGGCCCGCCGTCGGGTGGTCGATCTCGACTACCATGTCGCGGAACCGCACCTGAGGATCGGCCAGGGCTTCGGCGATGTCGTTGACCGGTCCGCCCGGGATGTCCCACTCCTCGAATAGGCGCTCCCACTCAGCCCTCGTCTTGCCGCGAAAGGCCTCGGACAGGATGCCGTCGAGCTCCGCCCGGTTCGCGATGCGATCATCCTGGGTGGCGAATCGTGGATCGGCGGCCATTCCCTCGACATCGTCGACCTCGGCGTCGAGCAGGCGCATGAGCTTTTCGTGGAAAGCCTGGCTGGCGCAGTGGACCTGCAGGTATTTGTCGTCGCTGGCCTGGTAGGCGCCGACCGGAAGGTTGGTATGGTGACTCGAGCCGATGGGGCCGGGCGCTTCGCCCGACACGAGATAGAACTGCCCAAGATGGCCCTGGAGCGCTATCTGAACGTCCAGCAGGCTCACGTCTATCCGACGTCCCTCGCCGGTGCCGCGGCGAGCGTAGAGAGCCGAAGCGATCCCCAGGGCCGCCACGTGGCCACCGACCAGGTCGGCCACCGGGAAGCCCATGAAGACGGGCGGTTGACCGGCCTGGCCCGTTACGCTCATAGCGCCGCTGATGGCCTGGATTATGCCGTCGAACCCGGGCCGGTCGCGGTAGGGTCCGTCCTGACCAAAGCCGGACAGTGAGCAGGCGATGATGGACGGATTGCTTTGCTTGAGACTTTCGTAATCGAGACCGAGACGGGGTAGCACGTCGGGTCGAAACGAGTCGAACACCACGTCCGACACCGCGACCAGCGCGTAGAGTACGTCTCGTCCGCGAGGGTTGCTCAGGTCGAGGGTAATCCCCGTCTTGTTCCGGTTGACGTTGAGGAAGTAGGCGCTCTCCCCGTTGAGGAAGTGGGGACCTATCTGTCGCGACATGTCGCCGACACCGGGCCGCTCGATCTTGACGATCTCGGCGCCCAGGTCGCCCAGGGTCCGTGTGGCGAAGGGGCCACCAAGGACCTGGGACAGGTCGAGGACTCGGACGCCCTCCAGCGGCCGGCTCGGGTCGGTCATTGTAGGGTGGCCCCGGCTACATGGTCTCGTAGATAAAATCGCCCGACGGAAAGTTCTTCACCAGCGTCCGGGCGATGATCTGCTGCTGGATCTCGTTGGTCCCCTCGCCGATCAGCATGAGGGGCGCGTCCCGGAAATGTCGCTCCACCGTGAGGTCCTGGGTGTAGCCGTAGCCACCGTGGATACGCATGGAGTCCAGGGCGACCTGCATGCACATCTCGCTGGCGAAGAGCTTGGCCATGCCCGCCTCCAGGTCCGCACGCTCGCCCCTGTCCTTCTTCTGCGCCGCGTGCATCACCATCAGATGCGCGGCCTGGACCTGGGTGGCCATGTTGGCCAGCTTGGCCTGAATGGCCTGGTGCTCGACGATGGCCTTGCCAAAGGTCTCACGCTGCTGTGCATATCGTGTCGCCTGCTCCAAGGCCGCGCGGGCGATTCCCACGCAGCGAGCGGCGATGTTGACGCGTCCCAGCTCCAGCCCGCTCATGATCTGGTAAAAGCCCCTCCCCTCCTCGCCACCGATGAGGTTTGCGGCCGGCACCCGGTAGTCCTCGAAGACCAGCTCACACGTATCGACGCCTTTGTAGCCCAGCTTCGGAATGTCGCGAGCTACGGTGAAGCCGGGCCCCTTTTCCGCGATGAAGATGCTTATCCCCCGATGGGCCGGCTCCGCGTCGGGGTCGGTCTTGACCACGAGAGCGAACGTCGTGCCGTGGCGACCGTTCGTAATGAGTGTCTTGGTGCCGTTGACGACGTAATCGTCGCCGTCACGCACCGCCCGGGTCTGGATGGCCTGGACGTCGCTGCCGGCGTCGGGCTCAGTGATGCAGATGCCGCCCCGTTTCTCGCCGGTCGCCATCAGCGGCAGGAGACGCTCCTTCTGCTCTGCCGTGCCGTTCATCAGCACCATGTAGGCCATGATGAGGTGGGAGTTGAGGATGCCGGTGAGGCTCATCCAGCCTCTGCATATCTCTTCTATGACCAGGGCGTACGTCACGACGTCGAGCGTCTGGCCACCGTACTCCTCGGGTATGACGGTCCCGAACAGGCCAAGCTCCTTCATCCGCTCGACCAGCTCGAAGGGGTATTCATCGTCGTGCTCCATCTGAGCGGCCACGGGCATGACCTCGTTGTGCACGAAGTCACGGATCGTGGCGACGATGGCTCGCTGCGCCTCGGTGAGCTGGAGCACGGGCGTTCCTACTCCCTGCGGGCCGTCCGCGGAACGGCGTGACCGCCGCTACACACCGGGATCGGCCAGGAAGTCCAGGATGACTCGGGCCAGGTCCTCGGTGTCCTCATGGGTCATCAGGTACGAGCCGCCGGGTCTAACGTGCGTGCGGACGCGCTTGAGCCTAGCGGCCACGGGCTCCATCGTGTACCACAGCGGGTCGTCTTCGCCGGTCATCACGAGGGTCGGCGCCTCGATGAGCGGAAGCCGGTCTGCCATCTCGTAGCGGGCGATGGCGAGGTAGGCTTCCGCATAGCGCTCGCCCGCCACCAGCTTCCAGATCGCCTCTCGGTGGACCGCCTCGGCTATCGCCTTGCCGAATGGCCTCGGGAAGGAGGGCTCGGTCCTGCCCGAGATGAAAGACCACGCCTCCAGCAGATGGGTCCCGTCCTGCTTGAGCGCGAACCGCTCGATGGTGTTGACGAACGCGAGGGTGCTCGAGTGGTCGATGCCGGTGAACGGCGTTTCGCGAGCGCGAAATGAGGCGATCGCCTCATCGGTTGCGGGGTCTTTCCAGTATGGAACACCGTAGAGAATGAGCTTGTCGACCCTTTCGGGGTATCCGGCGGCCAGCTCACAGGCGAAGCTCGCGCCCGTGTGGTGGGCGAAGACCGAGGCGCGCGCGATCCCCAGGGAGCTCATGAAGTCTGCGAGGGCCTTCGTGTAGTCGGCTACGGCATACTCTGTGTGATGGGGCCTGTCCGACATGCCGAAGCCGGGCGAGTCAACTGCGATCGCACTGCACGAAGGGGCCAGGTAGGGAATCAGCGGGTCGTAGGTCTCCGAGCTCCCGGCCGTCTGGTGAAGCATGAGCAGGACGGGGCCGTCTCCAGCATGCCTGTAATGGATCTGGCCATGTGGGGTTTCGGCGTACGCCCGCCTGATCACGCCGCCGTTCGCCAAGTGGTCGCCCCCCTCTTTGAGCGCTTGCTTCCCTGGCTAGCCTGACGGGCAAGTTTAGGCCGGGCCCGGCACCCTGTCAAGGCGAGCTGGTCATCGGCCGAGGATCGGCGACGGCCCGACCAGGAGGGTATCGAGGTCTTCAGCGGCCATGCGACCCCTTTAGTCGACTTCTCGAGAAGGCCGTCTAAGAGAGTCCCACAAGTAGCTTGTACGCGCCGTCCCTGTAGTGGCAATCTACAAGGGCAAAGACCTGGGGGGAGACGTGCGCATTGCCGCAGCCTAAAAGCAACCGCAACTTTGACTTTTCCGTCGCCTTGGGCGTGATCATCGTTTTGCTGGTCATTGGCGTCGGGCTAACGAGCTCGGGAGTCATCGACGACACGCCCGTGATTGAGGAGGAACCGGCCGGCGCGCCCGGGCCGACCGCCTTCGCCTCGCAATTAACGGGTGCAGGGGTCGTGCCTGCGACGCCCTCCAAAGGCACCGGAGCCGCGCGGTTCACGCTTGACGAGGAGACCCTGGAGGTGCAGTTCGAGGTCTCCTTCGAGAACCTGATTGGCCGCGTCGAAGGCGTGAGGATCGGCCGAGCGCCGGTCCGTCTGATCGGGCCCGCCGTCTACGACCTGGTAACGTCGGGAGGCGTCGGTGGCATGGCAAGCCCGCTTAGAGGATCTCTGACGCTCGACGCCGACCACCTCTCCGACCTACAGGACGGGAACCTGTACCTGGTCATCGACACGTATACCTTCTCCGGTCCGGAGCTGCGAGGGCAGATACTTCCTTCAGAGGACACCGTCTCGCCGATCGAGGTAATCCCCTCAGGGGACGCCGCCTCACCGATTGAGGGGACCGAGCAGTAGGGCTTCCGACCTCCCCGCGCCGCCTTGGTGACCACGTCACCGAGAAGACTAATCCCTCGGCAGAGCGATGACATCGGCATCTTCTCAACCTCCTAAGGGACGGCTGGCGGTCGCGTCCTGGGTAGTCTTCGACATCGGCCAATCCCTGTTCTACGTCGCCGTCGTCGGGCTCTTTTTTCCTCTCTGGGTAACGCGGCACCTTGGTGGCGACGATGCGACCGTGGGATTCACGATGGCCGCGGCGATGCTGTTCATGCTGGTGATCGGTCCCGTGGCCGGCGCTTTCTCGGATCAGATGGGGCGCAGGAAGCCCTTCCTGATTGCAAGTACCCTGGTATGCGTCGGCTCGACGCTTCTGATGGGGGGCGACAGCCTGGCGGCAGCTCTCGCGCTTTTCGGGCTGGCCGTGATCACCATCAATACGGCGTCGATCTTCTACAACGCCCTGCTGGTGAACGTCAGTAGCGAAGCTACCAGAGGAACGGTATCGGGCGTAGGCGTTGGCGTAGGCTACCTGGGCGCCGTGCTTGCGGTGGCCACAGGACTGATCTTCGTGCAGTCCGGGGACTACGCAGTCGGTTTTCGCATCATAGGCGTGATTTTCATCTTGACCTCCCTACCGCTGTTCCTTTTCCTCAAGGAGACTCCCCAGCGCGATGAGAGTCCGCCGGCCTTGACTAGGGCGAAGAGGACCTTTGAGCAGCTAAGGTCGACCTTTGGGCTCATCAGCCGTGTGCCGGGCATGACCAGATTCATTCTGGTCCGTTTCTGGTACGTGTGGGCGGTCAATACGGCGTCCACCTTCGCCATCCTGTACGGAACGGATACAGTGGGATTCGACGAAAGCAAGGTCGAGCTGGTGTTGCTGGTTGGAATCCTGGTAGCGATTCCCAGCAGCTTGGTCTGGGGACGGATGATCGACCGTTTTGGCCCGCGCCGTTTGTTGAACATCATCCTCATCGGCTGGCTGCTGTCACTGCTGGCTTCGGCGGGGATACCCTGGCTGGGCCTGCCCTCCTACCTGTGGTGGGCCGTTGGGGTCGCGAGCGGGATCCTGGTGTCCGGTGTCTGGACCGTCGACAGGCCGTATATCCTACGTCTGGCCCCGCCCAGCCACATCGGGGAGTTCTTCGGGATCCACAGTGCCGCCAGCAGGCTATCGGCCATCGCGGGCCCCTTCACCTGGGGCCTCATATCGGTGACCTTGGGCCTGGGCCAGATTGCCGCCGTCTTGAGTCTCGTCGGGTGCATCGCGATTGCGTTCCTTCTGGCCCGCGGGGTGCCCGACAACGCCGAGGTCAGGTCTCAACAGCCTCGCCCGTAATCGATGGGCAGAGCGTGTGCCCCGCCAGCCAGCTTTTGCAGGCTAGGCCGTGGTTCGCCGATAAAGATACGTCGTAGCCACGAGCATGAGGGCTGTCATGCCCAGGAGGACCCACAGACCCGGAAGGATGGTACCCCACTCCCAACCCTGGATTATGATCACGCGGATCGCCGCCAGTATGTAGTCGACGGGGTTCAGAAGGACGGCGAACTTGAACCATCCGTCCAGAAGCTCCCTGGGCATGAAAGCGGTGGTGAGGAACGCGAGTGGCATGAACAGCAGCCAGCTGTTCATGGTGGCCTGGGCGCTCCTGGTCTTCAGGGCGATCATGAGGCCGAGGCAGGCCATCGCAACGCCGAACACGGTGGCCGCGAAGACGATCGCCACGATTCCCAGGACGCCCCCCGCGAAGGACACGCCAAGTGCGGTGGCCATCAGTACGATGATGAGCACCTGAACCAGAGCCCTGGTGGCGACCACCATCAACGTACCGGCGAGTATCGAGAAGCGGTTGATCGGGGCGAGCAGGAGCTTATCGAAATACCCCGACAAGAGGTCGGTGAGCAGCGCCATGGCGACGTCGCCACCACTGAAGACCATGGTCATAACCAGGACCATGCCCGTGATGAACGCCTCGTAGTCCCCGCTCGGGAACCCGGACAGACCGGTCACACCGCTCAGCGGGGCCCCGAAGAACAGAAAGACGAACGCCGACGACAGAGCCGGCGCGATGATTACCATCGGCTGAGATATCCACGTCTTCAGGTTGCGGACGTAGATGTAGTATGTCTCTCGGACGATCGCCATAGCTACCTCTTGTTGAGCCCCAGCCAAGGACGAACCATCTGGTCGACTTCGTCCCCGGACGCCTGCTCCGTTCTTATGTTCCTGCCTGTGTGCTTGAGAAATACGTCGTCCAGTGTCGCCCTGGCGACCTCGAGCTTCATGACAGGTACGTTATTGGTATGCAGCAGGGCGAGGATCTCGGGCACGGCGGAGCCCGCTCCCTTCACCGACACGGTAAGCTCGTGTCGTACCTCGTTCGTCGAAAGGACGAGGCCTCGCCCCATCAGCAGCTTTTGCGCTCGGTCCGGCGCAGAGCCGTCCTCGGCGTCGGGGTCGATCGTGATGTGTATGAGGTCGCCGCCGAGGCCGTCTTTCAGCACCTCCGGGGTACCCTCCGTCACTATCTCGCCGTTGTCGATGATGGCGAGCCGATGGCACAGGCGGTCGGCCTCATCCATCATCTGAGTGGTCAGGAATATGGTCACTCCACTCTCTTGAAGCTGGGCTAGATGGTCCCACACAGCCAGCCGGCTTTGCGGATCGAGCCCGGTCGTCGGCTCGTCGAGAAACAGCACCGGGGGCTCATGGACGAGAGCCGCTGCGAGATCGACGCGGCGACGCATACCACCCGAGTAGGTCCCGACCTTTTTACGCGCCACCGAGCGCAGGCCCAACAGGTCCAAGAGGTCGTCGGCGCGTCTGCGCGCATCGCGTCGCGACAGCCCGTACAGGAGTCCCTGCAGCGTAAGGAAATCGGCCCCTGTCGAGATATCGTCGAGCCCCACCTCCTGCATCGCAAACCCGATGCTCCCGCGGATGGCCCGGGGGTCCCTGTCCACATCGTGTCCCGCGACGACGACGCGCCCAGAGGTCTTTCTAATTAACGTCGAGAGAATCTTCAGCGTGGTGCTTTTTCCCGCGCCGTTTGGTCCCAGGAATCCGAAGACCTCGCCGGCCACCACCGTGAAGTCGATCCCCGAAAGGGCCTGAGTGCCGCCGGGATATACTTTCGTCAAGGCCTCGACTATCACCATGTGGTCGGCTGACACCTACGTCACCTCCGCGGGACACCGTCGATTCTTACGCGCCCAGTCAAGATTATAACCACGCCCGCCCACAGGCCGGTGGGTTCACTGCCCCTGGAACCCCGATGGGTACTGGAAGCAAGGCCTCGCCAGGGGCTTTGCACCAAAAGTCCTTTCAAGGCGAGGGTTTGCATACCCTCCCACCCGCCCTGGGGGTATTTTGTATCTGGGGGCACCCCAGGCCCCGGTCCCGATACATCGGGACACCTTCCTGTGGTTTTGGTACAAACCCCTCGCCAGGGCCGGGGTCGTTGCAAACACAGAGGCCGGGGAAGCTGCACTGTCTATCGCTCCGGGCACTCAAGTGCCCGGTTAACCCCGGACTTTCAGTCCGGGGACGTAGCACAGCCCCCTGCATCAAACGCGAATAGAGCTGCACCCAGGCCCGTGTGAGACTAACGGATCGAGGCTGGCCGCTTCGGCTGCTGCCGGTGGAGCGGGGTCCCGCCCTCCCCCCCCCGCTCTCCCAGGGTCAGCCGCGCTCCCTGTCAGGGCCCAGTGCCCTGTCCAGGTTGAACGCCGCGCTTATCAGGCCCAGGTGAGTGAAGGCCTGGGGGAAATTGCCCAGGGCCTCGCCGCTGGGACCCGTCTCCTCCCCATACAGCCCCAGGTGGTTGGCATACCCCAGCATCTGCTCGAACATCAGCCTGGCGTCCTCGAGGCGGGACGGGTCACGCCGGCCGGCGCGGGTCAACGCCTCAACCAGCCAGAAGGTGCAGATGTTGAAGGTTCCCTCGCCTCCACCCACGCCGTCGGCGGTCCGCTCGGCGTCGTACCTGTACACCAGGCTGTTTGATACCAACCCACCGTTCTCGGGAGAGCGATTGATGGCATCTATGGTCTTCAGCATTCTCGGGTCGCTCGGCGAGAGGAAGAAGACGAGTGGCATCATCAGGTTCGCCGCGTCGAGGGAGTCGCTACCGTAGTGCTGCACGAAGGCCTGACGCTTTTCGCTCCAGCCCTTCGCCATGATGTCCTGGTATATCTGGTCGCGACACTTCAGCCACCGATCGCGATCGGCGGGGAAGGAGCGCTTGTCGGCGAGTCTCAGGCCTCGATCGAGCGCCACCCAGCACATGAGCTTGGAGTAGACGAAGTGCTGCGGCCCGCCCCGGACCTCCCAAACGCCCTCGTCGGGCCTGTGCCAGTTATCGCAGACCCAGTCGACCAGTCCCCGCAGCAAGATCCACATGTCGTGCGAGATCGGGGTACCGTACTTGTTATACAGGTACACCGAATCCATGAGCTCCCCGTAGATGTCGAGCTGTAGCTGATTGTAGGCGCCGTTGCCGATTCGTACCGGACGGGAGCCCTTGTAGCCCTCCAGATGGCCGAGTGTCTCCTCCGTAAGGGTGCTACGACCGTCTATGCTGTAGATGACCTGCAGCGAGCCACCTGCGTCCATCTCGACACACCGGCCCTCCAGCCACTCCATGAACTGGGCCGCCTCTTCGGTGAATCCGATCCTCATCAGTCCATAGAGTGTGAAGGCGGCGTCCCGAATCCAGGTGAAGCGGTAGTCCCAGTTACGGTCTCCCGCCACCCGCTCGGGGAGGCTGCAGGTCGGCGACGCGACGATGGCCCCAGTAGGCTCGTAGGTCATTAGCTTCAGGGCCAGGGCCGAGCGCTGCACCATCTCCCGCCACCGGCCCCTGTACGTGCTCCTCGATATCCACCGACGCCAGTAGTCCACCGTGCTCTTGAAAAGCTCTGTGGCCTCCTGCTCGGTCGGTGGTCCCGCTGGCTCGGCGCCCGGCTCCGTCTCGCCCAGTACGAAGACCTCGGTATGCCCCTCGGTCAGCGTGAACTCGGCGACCGCTCCTCCCATGACATTCGCGGTCAACCTGCAGAGCGTATCGAGCCTGAGGCTGAGCGCCGGCGAATGAAAGGAGACGCCAGAAGCGTCGATTGCAACTTCGTGTCGCGCTCTGGCGTAGTCGAAGGCGGGTCGGCACTCCATCCGGAACGCCATGGCGCCGCGATCGACCGTCACGATGCGCACGAGACGGCTGCGGCCTTGCTCGCCGGCCCGCGCCTCGATCGGCATGAAGTCCCTGACCTCCCCAACGCCGTCGGGCGTGAGGAAGCGTGTCACGAGGACGTTGGTCTCGGGCCAGTAGATCTGCTTCTCCGTAGCGCCTTCCACCGCCGGGTGGATTTGAAAGTGCCCGCCTTTGTCGTGGTCCAGGATGCCGCCAAACACGCTGGGCGAGTCGATCCGCGGCAGGCACATCCAGTCGATGGAGCCGTTGGTGCCCACAAGGGCCACTGTGCGCATGTTCCCGATGATGCCGTAGTTCTCTATGGGCAGGTACGTCATCAGACCAGCACTCCTCGCACGCAAGTCAATAGACAGGCACTGAAGGTTTCGGAGACGCCTCGAGCCCCAGGAGCAACGGTAGCGTCAGCGAGATCATTACGACAAGAGTCCAGAGAGCGGGGGCAGATGTCAAGACCTGCTGTCGTCGCCGCTCCACGCGATCGACCTCCGCCTGCCTGCGCGGGATCCACCAGGGACTATACCGGGCCTCCATAAAATAGAACATCAAGCCGAGGCCGGACCCGTAGACGAGGTGGCCAATGAGGTTGGGGAAGGCCTCTGCCGCGACCGCGGCCGTCCATTCCGGTGTAGTTCCCAGGAACACAGGGGCCAGAGTGAGCGGGCCTAGGATCCACCAGATGAACCCGTACGACAGCCCCCAGCCCAGGGCGGAGCCGACATCGTAGCTCTGACGCCTGAAAAGCAGGCCGTAGCTTGCGCCAATAATGTTGGCGATAAGAAGGTGCACGAAAAACCCGGCCACCGGCGACGTGATCCTCGCCAGCCCGGCGACGTTGGTGAGTACTCCGGTTTGGACCATGATGCCGGTGAACATCAGCCCGCCGACGAACCCCGCCACGACACCCCGAGACAGGGTGTGCAATCCCAAGGTGCCGATCCCCTCCTCGTCGCCTCCCACCACGACGTCCGAAAAGAGTACCCGCATCACCGTCCCAAGCCACCGGTAGAACAGAGATATCGCGCCGCCCATGAGGACATACCCCGGCATGCTCGGGAAAGCCTCCTGCACCTCGGCGACGGCCCACGGCAATCCCGTTCCGTGTAGGGCCGGCAGCACGGTCACAGACGCCGCGACCCACCACAGGAAGCCATACATCGCGCCGCGAATCAGCCCCGGACCCGAGCCGTCGGAAGGGTGCGGGTGCAGCAGCGCGAAGGCACCGCCCGACAGCAGTCCGATCAGCAGCGTCAGGAGCCAAACTGTCGTGGTCGAATCGGCGGTGGCCCTGCCGACAAAGCCGGGAAGCTGCCCCTGCGCATCCAGGATCGCGCCCGCAATCGCGGCCGCCGCGATCCCAGCGAGGAGGCCCCTCACCAGGGACCAGCCGTCGACCATCTCGGCTCGGTCGCGCAGCCTCAGCACTACGATGACCAGCCCGGCCGTCGAGCCGTACAGGATGTGCCCCAGTAGCGCAGGCAGGGCCACCTGCGCCGACTCCACGTCCCACGTCGGGCCACCGTCGAGGATGAGCGGATGAAGCGTCAGCGTCCCGATGAACCACCAGAGCATGCCGTATGCCATGCCCCAGAAAAGCGTCTCGCCGGCTCCCGGTCGCTGTCGCCACGTGAGCGCACCAAGGCCCGACCCTACGGCGGCCGCAATCGCCATGTTGACGACGAATCCGACCACCGACGACTCGACTCTGACGATCGATGCCACCGAGGGCAGGACGCCCAGCTCCGCCATCGCCGCGCCAAAGACGACGCCACCGACGAGGCCGGCCAGCGCCCCGAACAAGGCCCCTCTGGTGAGGTCGTCCACTCGTTTCAAGGATCGGGCTCCTGGTCGGGTGGGGAGGTGACCGCGGCTCCGTCTTCATGGATCATCTGCCCTAGGGTGGGTGTGCTGGCGCCGCCGGTCAGCACGATGTCACGCGGAAACAGCAGATCCATCAGCCAGTCGAACAGGACCCGCACCTTCCTCTCGAGACCGGGCAGCAACGTAACGTATATCCCGCGCCACATGAGCCACGCCAGCAGGCCCGAGAACCGCACTCCACGAAACTCCGCGACCCCCGTTCGATGCCCAAGCGGCACCAACATACCCATAGCACGGAAGCGGAACGGTTTCAGCGGCCTGCCATAAAGCGAGGCCGCTATGTTATTGGCGGCCATCTTGCCTTCGCGGATCGCGTGCTGCGCCGTAGGCGGGTAGGTCTTCCCCTCAGCCGAAGGGTCCGGGATCTCGCCACAATCGCCCACCACCCACACGTTGGTGAACGACTTCAGCTGCAGGGTACTCTCGGCGATGGCGGCTCCTGCGCGGTTCTTCTCGCAGGCCAGCGTGGCCAGGATCGGGTTCGGCTGATTACCCGCCGTCCACACCACGGTGCGGGAGGGTATCTCTTCCCCATCGGAAATCAGGACCCCCCGCGGTGTAGCGCCTGCAACCCTAGTCTCGAGCATGAACAGGATCCCCCTGGCACGCAGCTTTTGTAGGGCATATGCCGCAAGCTTCTCCCCCAGCTCGGGCAGGATGCGATCGCGGGAGTGGATCAGCACGAAGCGCATCTCCTCGCGGTGGATGCTGGGATAGTACCGCACGACGCTGTGAGCGAGGTCAAACAGCTCGGCGATCATCTCGGTGCCCGCGAAGCCGCCTCCGGCCACCACGAACGTGAGCTGACGGCGTCGCTCTTCGAGATCCGATTCGGCATCGGCCTGCTCGAACTGGGCGATCACGTGGTTTCGCAGCCGGGTCGCGTCGTCAAGCGTCTTCAGGCTGAATGCGTGCTCCTCCATGCCCGGCAGGCCGAAGTAGTTGGGGATGGACCCCAGGGCCAATACCAGATGATCGTAGTGAAGCTCCTTGCCGGCCGACAGCGGACCGTCCCGGACCAGCACGATCTGGCCTTCAGTATCGATCGCCGTGACGTCGCAGCGGCGGAAGTTGGTCCGAGGCAGCGCGGCTCGAACGGGCGCGCCGATATGCTGGGGCTCAAGGGCGCTGGCGGCCACCTCGGCCAGCATCGGTGTGAACAGCAGATAGTTGCTCTGGCTGAGAAGGGTGATCTCAACTCCCGAGTCGCGCCAGAGTAGCTGCTCGAGTCGATGCGCCGTGCTGACGCCCCCGAAGCCACCCCCCAGTATGACCACATGAGTCTTGTCAGCTTCCGAGGACAGGGCGGGAGCCGATGGTCGACGAGGCGAGAGCGCGACGATCACCAGGCAGCCGACCCCTGTAATTCCTCCGTACAGAAGGTGAATGATAAGAGTAGAGAAGGACGCTCCGGCGTCCGCGGCGGACCAGGTCGGCACGTCGCCGGTCAGAAAGGGTGCGAGTGTCAGTGGCCCGATGATCCAGAGGAGCAGCCCGTAGAGCAGGCTGTTGCTTATCAGCGCCGCATGGCCTCGGGACTGGTAGCGAAACAGGTAGCCGAAGGCCACACCGGCGGCTGTGGCCAGGACGACATGAAACAGTAACCCGAGGCCCGAAAACTCGAGCCCAAGCAGTCCATCCGCACCGGCCATTGCCGCGCCCGCCCCGCCCGACACCAGGCCGCCCACGAGACCGGCCGTAGCACCGGGACCCACGGCCCCGGTGAACCAGCGGACCAGAAGATCACTCCGTCGCTTCCACATTTCGGGTGTCTCTGAGCTTTGGGCACTCCACCCGTGGTCCATGTCCAAGCCGGGCGACCCATCTAGATAAACGCGAGCCATCTAAATATAGCAGAAGGGTGAGGGCCCAGCTTGGGTTACCTCGCCCGACGGCGAAACGACCGGTGAGGATCGGCCAGCGTAACCCGCCGGCAGGAAGCCTCCGGCGTCCTTGTGTGGGCTGCGGCGTGGAGTCGTAGTCAATTGACCGAGCCCAGTGGACCGCTGTACAATGGCGCCCGCCGGGAATAGCCCTCAGAGTTCGACTATCCACGCAGCCGACCCTCAACACTCGCACAGGAGGAGCTTCCGATGACCAGCATAACCAAGCCACAGGCAAAGACGGCCGCACCGTCAACGCTGGGCCATCCCCTCGACCCCCTCACGGCCGAGGAGATCGAGAGCGCTGTCGCCATCCTGAGGGCGGAGCGCAGCCTGGACGACGGAATCAGATTCGAGACCGTTACCTTGAACGAGCCTCCCAAAGACGCGGTCCTCGCGTTCGCAGAGGGGGACGCCGTCACCCGCGAGGCCTTCCTCATCGTATTCGACAACGGAACCAGCGAGACTCACGAAGCGGTAGTCTCGCTTACAGCCGGCGAAGTGACCTCATGGAGGCACATCCCCGGGGTGCAGCCGCGAATCACGCTCGACGAGTTCACTGAGTGCGAAGAGGCTATCAAGGCAAACCCAGACTTCATCGAAGCCCTCGCCCGGCGGGGCATCGCCGACATTGACCTGGTGATGGTGGACCCCTGGACGGCCGGCAACTTCGGCATCAAGGACGAGGAGGGGATGCGTCTCAGCATGGCCCGCTGCTGGCTGAAAACCAGCGCCAACGACAACGGGTACGCCCGCCCGATCGAGGGCCTCATCCCCGTCGTCAATCTGAACGGGATGGAGGTCGTTCGGGTCGAGGACCACGGGATAGTCCCTCTCCCGCCGAACGACGGCAACTACGCGGCCGAGTTCATCCCCCAGTTCCGCCAGGACTTGAAGCCGTTGGAGATAACGCAGCCTGAGGGCCCAAGCTTCCAGGTGGAAGGCAACAAGGTGCTCTGGCAGAAGTGGAGTCTACGGGTTGGCTTCACACCCCGCGAGGGCCTCGTGCTCCACGGCGTAGGCTACGAGGACAAGGGCCGTGTGCGCCCCATCATGCACCGCGCCTCGCTCTCGGAGATGGTGGTGCCCTACGGCGACCCGCGTCCACACAACTTCCGCCGCAACGCCTTCGACGTGGGCGAATACGGCCTAGGTATGCTGGCCAACTCCCTCGTCTTTGGCTGCGACTGTCTCGGCGAGATCTACTACTTCGATGCCGTGCTCAACGACAGCCGCGGCCAGGTGATGAATATCCCGAAGGCCATCTGCTTGCACGAGGAGGACTTCGGCATCCTGTGGAAGCACACCGACTGGCGCACGGGCCAGGCCGAGGTCAGGCGCTCGCGGCGTCTGGTCATCTCGTTTATCGCGACCGTCGGCAACTACGAGTACGGCTTCTACTGGTACTTCTACCAGGACGGGACCATCGAATACCAGATCAAGCTCACGGGCATAATCCATACGTCGGCCGTACCGCCGGGAGAGACGCCCAAGTACGGCACATTAGTGGCGCCACAGCTAGTCGGTCCCATACACCAGCACCTCTTCAACATGCGCCTAGACATGAGCGTCGACGGCGAGCGCAACTCGGTCTACGAGGTCAACACGGTGAGCGAGCCACGGGGGCCGGACAACCCTCAGGGCAACGCGTTCTACGCCGAGAAGACCCTCCTGGCGACCGAGTCCGAGGCTCAGCGCACCATCGACCCGATGAGCGCCCGTTACTGGGTCGTGGTCAACCCGTCGGCGCACAACGCTTTGGGCCAACCGCCGGGCTACAAGCTGATGCCGGGTGAGAACGTCCTGCCCTTCCCCGACGACGAGGCCAGCGTGACCAAGCGGGCGGGCTTCACCAAGAAGCATGTGTGGGTCACGCCCTACGCCCGCGACGAGATGGCCGCGGCCGGCGACTACGTCAACCAGCATCCCGGCGGCGACGGCCTGCCCGCCTGGACCCAGACAAACCGCAGCGTCGAGAACACCGATGTCGTCCTCTGGCACACATTCGGCATCAACCACGTTGCGCGGCCCGAGGACTGGCCGGTCATGCCGGTGGCCTACACAGGCTTCACCATGAAGCCCGTCGGCTTCTTCGACATGAACCCGGCGCTCGACGTGCCTCCCTCGGCCAGCAATAACGGGCACTGTCACACCTAGAAGGCTCCAGGCCGAGACACAGACTTCACGAGCCGCGAGTCCCGTGGGACGCCGCTATCGTTCCGCGGGACTCGCGGCCCGTCGGCTGCACGATGGCTCGCAATCCCGCATAACCCCAAGCAGGAGTATTCCAGAGTGGGCAGGATCGACCCGATCACGCTGGAGGTAGTGCGCGGCTCCCTCGTGTCCACCGTGGCTCAGATGCGCGTCACGCTGATGCGGACCTCATACGCGCCCGTCCTCTACGAGTGTCGTGACTTCTCCTGTGGACTGATGACCGCAAACGGTGAGCTAGCCGCCATGTCGGAGGACTTCTCCGGTCACGTCTTCGCCATGGCGCTGGGCCTCAATACCGTACGCAACAAGTTCGGCGACGACATCCACCCGGGCGACGTGTTGGCCGTCAACGACCCCTACACCGGCGGCACTCACATGAACGACATAGCCTTCTACACTCCCCTGTTCGTTGACGGCGAGGTCATTATCTTCATTGCGGTGCGCGCCCACTGGGCGGACGTGGGCGGCGCGACGGCCGGTAGCTTCTCGGGCCAGGACACCGAGATCTACCAGGAAGGGGTCCGCCTGGTCCCGGTCAAGCTCATCGAGCAGGGCCGGCTCAACCAGGGCCTATGGGACGTGATGTTCGCCAACATGCGGCTGCCAGAGGAGCGAGAGGGCGACTGTCTGGCGATGCTGGACACGGCCAAGGTCGCGGAGGCGGAGCTGCTGCACCTCTGCTCCAAGTATGGCCGGCAGACGATACGGCAGAGCATCGACGCCCTCCTCGACGGCGCCGAGACCGTAATGAGGGAGCGAATCTCCAAGCTGTCCGACGGGGAGTACCGCTACGAGCATTACATGGATAACGGCGGCCTGTCCCCGGAGCCTGTGCCACTGAAGGCGAAGATGACCATCGAGGGCGACACGATCGCGTTCGACTTCGCCGGGACCGGGAGCCAGGTCACCGGACCGATGAACGTGGGCATCCCGGTGAGCGAGGGTGGCGTCTTCGTCGTAGTCAAGTCGTGGCTGGACCCGAAGACACCGGTGAACGGCGGAACCTTCCGTCCATTGAAGTTCGACATCCCCAAGGGGAGCTGCCTGGCGGCGCAGCTGCCCGCTGCCGTTGGCGGCTGCTGGGAGGTGTACCGCCAGGTGCAGGCCACGACGGTGGGGCTGTTCACCCAGGCGATACCGGACGACCCCGGCGGCGAGAGCCTGGGCACCGCAAATCACACCTTCGTCTCCGGCTTCGACAAGCTGCGCGACAGGTACTACCTGCTCTACGAGTACCCGGAAGGAGGATCGCCTGCCAGCAGCGAGACCGACGGCGCCACCGGCTGTCGGTTCTACGACGGCGGCGACATGCCCTGCGTTCAGTACACAGAGAGCCTGGAGCAGCGCCAGCCGCTGCTGGTGGAGGGCATGGAGGCCAGGACCGACGGCGAAAGCCCGGGACGCTTCCGGAGCGGCTTCGGCATCAGCAGGCGGCTCAGGGTGTTGGCCGAAACCGCGGAGCTTAACGTAATGGCCGACAGGGCGGTGATACCTCCCTGGGGCGCCACCGGGTCCGAGCCCGGTAAGCCCAACGGAGTCACCGTCCTCCGCCAGGGACGGGAGATCATGCCGTCGGCGATACCCGGCAAGATCAAGTCCTTCCCTCTTCAGCGGGGCGACGTGGTAGTTATGCAGGCGGCGGCCGGCGGTGGCGTGGGGGACCCTCTCGAGAGGGACACGGAGCTCGTACTGCACGACGCGTCCGAAGGGCTGATAACCCCGCAGCGAGCCCGCGACGCCTACGGCGTGGTACTGGACAACGGAAGCGTCGACCTGGACAAGACCCGCGACCTGCGCCGCCGGCTCAGGGAGCAGAGGTACTTCCTGAGCATGATCGAGGCCCCCTCCGACGAGTTCGATGAGCGCGGGTGCCGCATCTGCCCTCTGAGCCCGGCTGCAGCCGGGAGCATCGGCGTGCAGGCCGGAGACATGGTCGAGTACGTCAGCAGCCTCACAGCACCGCTGCGGGCCTGGGTCCGGATTGCAGACGAGCTGGGGGGCAAGGAGACGCCTCTGGGGCCCATCGGGCGGACCGCCCTTAAGCTGAACGGGGCCACCGAGGTGTGGGTCAGGCCCTTGCGCATCACGGCCCCGATCGCGTAGGCGAGGCCCGTATAGCGCCGGGCTGCGGGGGCACCCTTGTTCCCGAGCACCGCCCGTGTCTCAAACGCAGTGGCCTACAGCGCCACGCCAGCCAGCATCCTCGCTCCCCAGGCGACCATGCCGATCCCGGCGGCCCAGCTGACCCAGTTGCCCAATCTTCCAGGTGGGACCACCTTTTCCACCAGGATGTATGCCGCAATCCCGGCCATCCACAGCAGGTTCATCACGCCGGCCACGAACATCAGGCCCATGAAAAACCAGCAGCAGCCAAGGCAGACTGCGCCATGTTTGACTCCCATGTCCAGCGCTCCCCGGGGTCCGTCGCGCCACTCAGTGGCGATGAATCCCATCGGCGTGCGGCAGTGCTTCAGGCAGATGTACTTGAGGGGGGTCCACTGAAAGACGCCCGCGGCCAGTAGCAGAACCCCACCAAGCACCGGAGTAACGTTGCCCATCGTCGCAGTCATCAGCGTAGCCTGGTGAAACCCCCACTGGAGCAGCGTCGCCAGCAACGCGAACCCGAACCACACGACCACGTAGCCGCACAGGAACACACCAGTCGAGACGAAGGGCTGCTCGCGCTCGCGCCGGGCACGGTTGATTTTCGCGAACACCAGTATCATCGGAGCGGCGGTGGGAACCATCATGGCGATCATCATTACGGCCCACATGAGGTAGGTCAGGGCGAAGTCAACCCCGGCCCAGGACATGGCCATCGGGTCGGCGCTCATAGCCATGTCGCCCATGCCCATCGCCACCCCACCCATGCCCATGTCTCGCATGGTCCAAGCGAGGTATACCATGTAGGCCCAGGCCATCGCCGCGATGATGGCGATACCGGACAGCACGATGCCGCGGTCCCGCTTCAGCACAGACTCAAGCTGAGACGCCCGCAGCATCGAATGCTTCCCTAAGATCAACGCTAACTCTTCTTTTTGGACTTCTTCGGCTTCTTTTCCGGCAGCCGGCCGGCCCAGTCCAGCGAGCGCCGCACCCAGTCGCGGGCAGTCTCTGGATGCCCGCGCCATGTCGCTGGGATCGTGACGTACTCCTTCATGGGACGGCCGGGCACCGGCTCCGGTACGGACGCGTCCTCCGTGCTCAGTAGCTCGGCGCGAGCCTCCTCGGGGAGACGCACCAGGACCGCATCGCCGAGAACGCCCATGAACATGTTCCCGTTCACGAAAGCGCCAACGTTACCGAACATGGGCCGGACCTGCACCCGGGGGTCATCCGGCACCAGGGAATCGAAGTAGGCCCTCGTCGCTTCGTCGATACGTGGGAAGGGCATGGTCATCACCTCTGGTCCGCCAATGTATGGTCTCACAAGCCAAAATCTACGGGCCGGGTGGGTGGGATGTACCCGGCATCCTGCGCGAGCTAGCGGCCCGCCTCTGACTCCATGATCTTCTTGAGAGCCTCGACGTCCTTGGTGATCGAGCGCTTGACCGACATCGCAAGCAACGGCCCGGCTAGCTTGTAGAAACCACCCGCCTCCCCCCGTACGCGAATTCGCACCAGCGTACCGCCATCCGTCTCCTCGAACCTGTAGGTCACTCTCATGGGGAAAGGCCCCTTGACCGATCGCATATCGAGCAGCGCCTGCGGGTCGTGGTCGACCACCTCCAGGACGTACTCGATGCGTTTGCCAAGGAAGGTGGCCAGCCGCACGACCTGGGCTCCCTGGCCCAAAGGTGGGTCGGTGAGCATCTTGGCCGCGTTGATCCCCGAGATCCAGACCGGGTCGTTGTCGGGGTTCATGGCGTAGACCGCCACATCGTCGCGGGAACGATTGATGACGGCTTGGGCCTCTACGTCGATAGCCATCTCCGCTGCTTCCATTCATCCCATCCCGGTCATTCTGACTAAGGGAGGAATCTGGGGCGGTTGGGGTGTTGCTGAAACTCGCTCCGAGCTGCAGAGCCGAAGTCCAGTGTCTATCACCGCAGTGCAGCGGTGTCAAGCGAAAGCGGCCCCAGGGCCTTTCCCCCGAGACCGCTTCCGGACTGCCTACGAGAGCCTGCGCGCCCTCCGAAGCTCGCCGAGCAGCCGGCGAGCGCCCTCGACGTCGGCATGAGGGAATGGCCGCGGGTTGTAGAAAGCGTCGCCGGCTTGCAGGCTAAGCTGCTCGAACGGCTCGGGAACTCGCAGGCCCATAGCGCGGAGCGCCTCGATGTACTCACCAGGCGTCTGATGCAACTGGCGCTCCGGATATCCCTTGCGCCGCATGGCGACGAGGGATCGACGATACAGTCTAGCCATCTCCGCACGAGCGCCCTCGAAGCCGCCGGCGTTGGCCAGCGGCTCGTGAGTCCTGCTCCTGCGTGCCCTGTTCATCAAGGCCACCCCCAGGACAACCGACGAGAGCAGCGGCACGGATGCGGCCGCGACCTTCTTGACGGGGCTATCGTCGCCAAAGAAGGACGCGACGCTACTGAGTGCAGTCGACGGTCCGTCGATCAGCGCCCCCCTTACACTGTGACGCATGATCTGCTGAAGGCTCCTCGTCTGCTGCAGTGAGCCCTCGCTGAATCCGAAGGGAGAGTCAGGCCGCGGAGTGGGATCGAAGGGCACCCAGCCGCTCCGCTTGAAATTGATCTCCACCCAGGCGTGGGCGTCCTTGAGCCGCACCACGTGGACTCCCGCCAGGCTGTCGTAGCTACCGGGCAGGTAACCGGTGGCAACGCGGGCCGGGAGCCCCACCGTGCGCGCCATGACGGCCATCGCGGTGGCGAACTGAGCGCAGTACCCCGCCGTTCGCTCGAACAGCAGGCTCTCCACCGCATCCCCGGATGAAGGCAGGGGTTGGGCGCGCAGATCGTATTCGTAGTTCTCCAACAGGAATCGCTCGAGTCGAGCGGCCCTCTCGTAGTCCGACTTCGAGCCGGCCACTATGGACTGAGCCAGCTCGCGAACCCGCGGCGGCACCGAGATAGGCGCCGCGGCGGCCAGCGATCCGACGTCCGCGGAGTCGACTTCCAGCTCTCCCGGAGTCAGGCGGGGCACGGCCGAAACCACGCGGTAGACCCCAGGTTGAGCGAGGGCCGCGAGGATGTCCGAGGAGAACGGGTCCTCCGAACCTCCGCGCGTCACGACACCGGGACTGTAGCCCGTAAACACGGCGTGCGGTTGGGGCGTCCTGATGAAGAAGGTCTGGACGTAGGCGTCGGTCATCCCCGACAGCTCCGGGGTGTCGGCGAAGACGACCCTTCCCTCGTAGGTCACCAGTGCCTGGGGTCGGCTGTCGGACGCGAACCAGCCCTTTCCGTCGTACTCGTCCAGGACTCTCCCGCGCCAGTAGCTCGACAGTGTGCTGCGAACCTTCATCACTACGTCGTCGCCGGCTTCGCCCGCGTGCCCCAGCGTGGCGTATGCCACCGCCTTAGGCGCTGGGCCCGCGCTGGTGCCCCGCTGGATGCGCGATGACGTCGGCGTCCCTGACGGCGCCCCTGACATTTTGAGCTCTTCAGGCTGAGGGGCGGGTCCAACGTCCGTTGGCTGCGAGGGGAGGAACTCTGCCAGCGGCTTCTCATCGCCCGGCAGCGGGTCTTGAGGCGGGACCACCTGCCGGGTGGTCAGATCCAGCCGGCTCGGGAGGGGGCTCACCGCCTGGAGACGCACCCGTTGGGGCAGGGCCAGAAATATGCCCGCCGACGCACCCAGGGCCAGCAGCATGACTACCGTGCCTGCCAAGGCTAGGTGCCCGCTCTTTGGAGAGGCCACGAGCCTGATGCGAAACCTCCAACTCGACACGTGGGCGGCGACGAGGAAGCCCGCGGCGCTGAGGCTGAAGGCGACGAAGAACAGGCCGAACGCCGCGGACAGGGCTTCAACGCTGGCCAGTAGCAGGATGGCGAGGCTGAGAATGAGAGCGTCGTAGAGGGTACGGAGGCTCTGCAGGTTGAAGCTAACCAGGACCTGGACGAGGCCGAGGAATTTCGCCAGCGGGAAGAGCGAACCCCCGACGGCGATTGCCAGTAGCTCGTCGCGCATGAACCAGCCGGCCAGGAGGGCCAGGGGGTAGATCAGCAGCGTTAGTCGCAGCCTTCGACCCATGTCCCGGCCTGACACCAGGTACCCCACCGCGGCCAGGGCAACCAGGAGGCCATGCTGGAAAACGTCGCCCGTCACCCACGCGACGGAAGCCAGAGAGACTGCCATCGCCACGAAGGACATGCAATAGAGCACGAGGCCGGGCGTATGGGTGACGTCCCGTCCCGAGAGCGACCCTTTCCATCTACCAAATGCCATGGTTTGTCTGCTAGCCGGTACGGGCTAGCCGCGCGTCAGGCAAAGGCGCAACCGGCCTCAGCGCCGTGGTAAGCGACGCCAGCGTCTCTTTCAGCTCTCCCTTTCGGCACCGCACGACGGCCGTGCCTCCGGCCAGGCGCCCTGCGGCCGAGCTCCAGTCCTCATTTTCACCGAACCCCTCGAGGAGTATCGTCAGACCGGGGCCCCGACCCTGCGGTCGGCCGGCCAGCAGCCCCAGGGCGTCCTTGTCGGCGGCCGAAACCACCATCAGGGTCGTGACCGCGGGGTTGGCATTGTCCAAAGCGTCCCACAGGGACGATGCCTCGCCCGGCTCGAGACGCGCCAGGTACTCGAGGAGGTCACGCCAGGAAGGTGCAGGTCCATCCCACGGCGATGGCGACATGCGAAACGCCCTGCCTTCCTGAAAGCACAGTCGTGCGAGGCTGGCGGCGATCCTTATGGAATACTCCAGCGGGTTCTCCCGATCGTCACCTCCTCCCATAGCCGGGTTGAAGGCCAGGTGCACGTCGCTTCGCGGCGTGTCGTCGAACTCTTTCACCATGAGCTGACCGCGCCTGGCCGAGCTGCGCCAGTGGATGCTGCGAAGCTGGTCGCCGGTCTGAAACTCGCGTGCCCCACGGAACTCGCCACTCGCGCGCGGTCGCGCCGGACTCGGTAGCCGGCCCGCTGCGACGTCGCCCCGCAGGGCCAGGCGTACGGGGAGTGCCTGCGGGTAAACCGTGATCTCGAGAGGGGCGTCGACCTTGCGACTGGCGCGAAAGAGCCCGAACGGCGCCGAGCTCGTGAGCTCGACCGGTGGGAAGCGGTAGTGGCTGCGCCGGTAGCAGGAGGTCTGGTAGGACAGAACGCTGCGGGCCTTGGGGCCCAGCCCGGCGACGAGGAATCCCTTGTCACGCTCCTCGGGCGGCGCCAGCGGGCACCGCTCTTCAACCACCACCAGGAATCTCGGGATGAGCCATTGATTGCGCAGCTCAAGGTCCAGCCCGATCGAGTCTCCTTCGAAGACCCCCTCTGGGCCACCTCGACCACTGGGGCGGTGCTCCGCGAGTCGCCGACGGACCGAGAGGCCCCCCAGGCTGAGCCACGGCATGGCCAGATTCACGGCTACCGCGGCCCACACGAAGGAGTCGGCGACGTAGAACCAGCCTACCTGCGTGACCCAGGCCATGCCGTACAGGACGGCGCCCACCACGCACAGCACCACGCCGCCACTCGTTACGCGCACTCGCAACCCCCTATACCGGAACGGGGACCGTCTGCAGTATCTCCTGGATGATCTCCTTGGCGGTCATCGACGAGGACGACGACGGGACGAGGCGGTGAGCAAGGACGTGAACGGTCACCGCCTTGATGTGCTCCGGGGCGACGAACTCGTCGCCGACGAGTGCCGCCAGCGCCTGTGAGGCCCGCTGTAGGTGAACGGCCGCGCGCGGGCTAACCCCCAGCGGAAGCTGGGGGTGGCTCCGTGTCGCGCCGGCCAATCGCGCCATGTACTCCCTGGTAGGTCTTGCAACCTCCACGCGGCGCACGTGGTCCTGCATCTCGCGAAGCCTGGCTGCAGTGAGAACGGCCTCCACCGACGGGTCTCCTGCCTCGTTGCGCTCCAGGATGGTCACCTGACCCGATACGTCCGGATACCCGATGCTCATCGACGCGATGAACCGGTCAAGCTGGGCCTGAGGGAGCGGGTAGGTCCCGTAGCCGTCCACCTCGTTCTGAGTCGCAACGACCCAGAATGGGTCGGGCAGCCGGTGCGTTGTGCCGTCGACGGATACCTGGCCTTCAGCCATCGCTTCGAGCAGTGCTGACTGAGTCCGAGCGCTGGCTCTATTGATCTCGTCCGCCAGGACGAAGTTGGCGAAAATTGGGCCGGGCATGAACTCGAAGCGTTCCTCGGCTCGTAGGAATATCGACGACCCGGTGATGTCAGTGGGCAGGAGGTCGGGTGTGAACTGGATACGTTTGAAGTCGCCGTTGACCGAAGCGGCCACCGCGCGCGCCAGCAGGCTGATCACCGCCACTCTAGTCACCTGATCGGACGCCACGACGGCGCTGGCGATGTTCCCCGCCAGCGCCTCGGTGTCCCGGACAAAGGAACCGGTAAGCAGCATGTCTTCCCACCCGGGCCCCACCGCGCCAAGACCAGCTTAGGGCCGCTTCTTGAGATTGCAACGTTCCCTCGATTCTATCCCACCCACCAGCCTGTGGAGTAGGGTGCAGTCCCATGTAGGGCCAAGGGGAAAGGCGCCTCGAACCATCGGTCGAGCCGCCTTTATGAGCAGCCCAAAGGGAAGAGCCACAATAGGAAGAGCAGAGAAAGCCCCAGCAAACGTAGGGGAAGCCACCCTGGAGCCCCACGGCAAGTCGGTCTAACCTTTGCGTAGGAGGCAGGCCCCGGGACCGCCCCGGTGTGACCTGGCCGTCCCTCCGAAGCAGAATTGAAAAGGGGCATCGCTATGGACGCAAACGAGGCTTACGAGAAACGACACGACCTCGATCCTTCCCGACCCTGGGACGCCTTCTGGCAGCAGGCGGCATCCTCCGACTCGGCCATCGAGGATGAGCTGGACGCCGCGCGCGCGAGTCGGACGGAGGCTGAGGCCGCACGGCAGAGGATAGCCGACGACATCCTCGTAGCCACCAAGGAGGTTTGCCAGCGGCTTCTGGCCGACGGCGAGCGGGCCATCGAGAAGGCCAGGTTCCTGGAGTCAGAGGCCGAGGCCATGAGGTCGGAGGCCGAAAAGTCCCTCGAGCAGGGCCGAACCGCCCGAGCCGAAGCCGCCGCGTACAAGGACAAGGTCACTGGCGAGGCGCACCAGGAGGCCCAGGCAATCAAGGACCTTGCCCGCGTCGAGGCCGACCGGGAGTGCGGCGAGCTCAGGCAGAAGGCATCCGAAGAGGCTCAGAAGCTAATCGCCCAGGCCGAGATGATGCGAACGGCCACCCGAGAAGAGCTCGAGGCCCAGAAGATCTACACGGAGGCCGCTCGGCTCAAGGCCGAGTCCAACGATGTGTTGCTACGGGCGAAGGGCGAGATGGAAGCCGCGCGCGGCGACGTCAGCGAATTGGGCGTCGTCAGAGGGACAAACGGCCACGGTGCATTGGAAGAGGCCGCCACGGTCCAGATCGTCTCGGCGCCGTCACAGGACATGCCCTCCCAAGAGGAGCAGAATCCTCCCACGCCAAAGCGTTCTGACCGCAAGAAAAGAGCCTCTGGCGACTAATCCGACCCAACGCCCAGAAGGAGTAGGAGCCCCCTGCTCGAAGCGCCGGCGGGAGATGAACGCGCAGTCCCCGCCGGCGTCTCTTACGTTTACACGGATAGCCAACCGGACCGGCGGCCCGGCTCGGGACCCAGAGCGCCGGGTTCATGGGGATGGCGCTGGTGGTCAATGAGGATTTCCCACAGCCAGAGCCTGTCTCTCATGATGGGGATGGTCCCATACGTCGAGCGGCGAAACGCCAGACGGGAAGCGCTGAGCTGTCACCGTTAGCCTGGTACCGGCATCGGGACTGGAGTCGATCTCACAGGTGCCTCCGATGGCCGTGACGCCGTCCTTCATCGTGGCGATACCGAAGCCGTGGCCACACTCGTCAGGGTCGAATCCCTTACCGTCGTCCTCGACCTTCAGCACGACCCGCCGCCCAGACCAGGTCGCCGCCAGGCTCATCCGCACGCTAGTGGCCTCAGCATGCTTTATCACGTTGTTGAGCGCCTCCTCGGCAACCCGGTAAAGGGCGAGGCGGAGCTCCTCGGACAGCTTCTCATCGGTGGACTCCAGCTCCTCGACCATGGGGTCGATGCTGAGTTCGATGGGGATCACGGGGCTGAACCGGTCGCCCAAAGCCCTCAGCGCCGACGGCAAGCTCAGTCTGATGAGTGACGGGTGCAGCTGGTGGCTGATATCCCGTAGGTCGTCTCCGGTGACGCGCACCAGCTCCTCGATGGCCTCCTCCAGCTTCGGGCGGAGGCCGTTGGTCAGAGAGCCGGCGGCCGATTCGGAACACTCGCGCAGTCTGTAGATAATCACCCATAGGCTGCCCTGGACCTTCCCGTGGAGGTGGCTGGCTATCTCCCTCTTGAGCCGCTCTTGGACCATCACGAACCTGCGCCGAGAGGACGCCAGCTCCTTGACCTGGTGCGCGAGCTCTCGCTCGTAAGCAACCCGCCTGTCCGATGCCTGGGCCAGGTGGTTTGCCAGGAGTCCCAGCAGGAACCACGCGAGACTGAACCCGACCAGGAGAATCGCGGTAATGGGCCCATCGATAGCCGGGAACCCGAAAGGAGGTCGCATTCGAATCCACAGCGCCAGAGACACCCCCAGGTATGCACCCGCCACGTGAGGCCCATAAGCCGCGAGTACCGCCAGCGGGAGCGGCTGTTTGAAGGTATCCCGGGGCGTTAGCAGCGTCGAGATTATCGACACACCGAGACCGAGGGCGCCTCCGACTACCAGCAGAAACAGGCTGGTAAGGAAGTGGCTCATAACCTGGCCCAGTATGACGCCCGAGGTCAGCCCCATGGCCAGCGTTAGGGCGATGTTGGTGGGCACGACCAGATATAGGAAGATGGCGTAGTCGGGTCGTCGAGGGACGAGCCACGTGCGCATCACGGATGCTGGGTCAGTCATTCGGCCGTCTCCGTCGCCTCACGGCTTAGCTCAACTCTACACAGGTCGGCCACGTCTCGTGCTTCCTGTACCAGATCCGAGATCGCCACCGCCTCCACCGCCGCAGCCAGCGTTAACACGCTCTGGTCGAGCAGTACCTCTTCGGTGTCGAAGACGTCGCCCAGGTCGCCGAGGTCGTCGGTCCCCCCCGGCTCGCCGCCAGCCCGATCCCCGGCTGAGTCCGCTTCCTGAGCGGGGATCGACACCGGCTCTTCGGCGTCGGTCAGCGACAGGGCCACGATCGGGTCCGGCGACGGCGCGGCGACGCTCGGTTCCGCTCGACTCTCTGTGGGCGGCGGGGCCTCGGGTTGCTTGGGCTGATCGTCGTCTTTCGAGTCGGATCCGCGATTCTTTAGCTTCGAGAAGCGGCCCATATCGACCTCCTAAACCAGGACCTTACTGGCGACACCGGGAATCAGGAGCAGGCACAAGCCGGACATGATCGAGATCACTGCCCCGTAAAAGGCGAACGTGCTCTTATGACCTCCAGTGGCGAACTTCGGGGCAATCGTGTTGGCGACCGTAAAGCCGATGATGACGAAGGTCAGAAGCTGTCTGATGAGTCCGAGATCTCGCGGCTCGAACATAGGCAGTGACGGCATAGAGCCGCTGCCGGAGCCCATCTGAGACGCCATGAATTCGGCGATCTCGGTCAGCCTGATATTGAACCCCTCGACCACCTGAAGGATGAACACCAGCAGTCCGACCATCGCAAAGTGCATAGGGAAGCTGAGGAAAGCGAAGGTCTGCGAAGCAGCGTAGCGCTTCGACCTGAGCAGACCGATGTTCATCGAGTAGTCGGCGGCCAGCCCGCCAACGTGCTCGGCGTTCCCACCCAGCTTCACTCCGTCGACCAGCATTCGGGTCGAGCGGTTAACGAGCTCGCTGCCCGTCTCGTCCCGAAACTTGTCCCAGCACACATCGGGATCGAGCTGGCTGTTCAGCCTGGCGCGTAGCCTCACGATGTACGGCTCGAGCGCCCCCATCGACCTGATGTCGATCTTCGTCAAGCCCTTGGTCAGGGTAGACCCCAACGTGCCCGTGACGTTGCCTAAAGCCCGAAGGAAGTCGGGTAAGTTCTGGTCGATCTTGCCGACTCGCTGGTCATCCAGATAGGCACAGATGCCCGAGGGAAGGAGGAAGAGACCCAGGACCAGGAAGGCCGGTCCCGCTCCGCTCCGCTGCGACAACACGGCGGCAAGCAGGAATCCCAACATCCCCAGCGTCCAGAAGAGGCGAACCGACCATCTACGCAGCTTGGGCCCCGCCCCGGCTCTGTAGGTCTTAAGCTCGTAGGGGGACGTCGAGTAGATAATGAAGGCTCCAAGGCCCGACATGAAGATGGTGGTTAGAGAGAGGGCGACGACGAAACCCTGGCCGGCGTCGTAGAGCATGGTCGATACCATGGCCACCACGACGATGACAGAGATCGAGACCAGCAGGGCCGCGTAGGCGTCGGACCATTTTTGCAGTGAATCGAGCTTGCGGTTGTACTCGCTCGTATATATCTCCCGCTGAACCCGGGCCTCCTGGCGCAGGAACACCTCTTCAGACTCCCCAGAGTTGATAGAGCTGGCAAAGCGTAGGAGAAGACTGTTGACTCGCACCGCCTTCGCCTTCTTGGCTACCAGCTGAAAGGCTCGCGAGTACTCGAAGCCCAGCTTTTTTACGAGAAGCAGCACCTCCTCGAAGTAGATCGTGGTCGAGTAGCGCTGTGTCGCGGCGTTCTCGAAGATCTTGTCCCTGGAGGTGTATGCGGCCGCCATAGCCAACATGTAGGTCATGTTAGACAGCAGGTCGAAGGTCAGCTTGGCGTCATCGGATGAGGCCTTGTCGGGCCGCTTGCGCGAGGACACGGTAGAGGTCATAGAAATCGTCCCTCTTTTTCTCCTTGAGCTTCTTGAGAATACTTACCCGCTGGTCTAAGACGTTGTAGATATCCCGCCGTTGTGCCGGGGGAAGGCCGCGCTTCGGAGCGATCTTCTGCTCCAACAGGAAGCTGTTCATCCGCCCGCTGAACTCGAAGACGTCTTGGATCGGATCCCATCTGAAAACCTCGATGAACGAGAAGGAGTCAGAAGACGAGTCGTATCCGATGATCTCGCTGACGCTCAGCACCCTTCGAGCGGCCTTGCCGTTGGCCAGTCGCACGGCAGCCTGAATGACCACCACGTTCAGGTTGTCGATGTAGGTCTTGGGCACGTTGATGGGGCTACCGGTAAGCCGCTGGATCAGCTTCTCCACCGACGCCGCGTGGAAGGTAGCCATGCAGGCGTGTCCCGTCTGCATGGCCTGGAAGGCGATGAGCCCCTCCTCGCCGCGGATCTCGCCGATGATGATCTCATTTGGTCGCTGCCTCAGAGCCGCTTTGAGCAGATCGAACATCGTTACCGCGGATCCGCTATTGGTTTTGGTGCTGCCGCGAACAACCTCCCGTATCCAGTTGGGGTGAGGCACCTGTAGCTCCGGCGTGTCCTCGATGCTCACTATCTTGGCCGCGGCCGAAATGAAAGTCGTTATGGCGTTGAGGAGGGTCATCTTTCCGGATGCGGTCTCGCCGGCGACGAACAGGTTCATACCCTCGCCAAGGACCAACGACAGGTACGCGGCGACCTCATAGGATATGCTCCCGGTCTCGACAAGGTTCAGGACACTCATCGGCGTGTCCATGAACTTCCTGATCGTGAAGTTGCTCCCTCGCTTCGATAGGTCGCCGCCGAATACGATGTTGATTCGAGAGCCGTCGGGCAACACAGCGTCGACGATGGGGTCGCGGAAGGTCACAGGCTTACCCATCTTCTCGGACATCTGGATAACGAAGCTATCCAGCTCCTCGTGCTCTTTGAAGCTGATTGTGGCTTTCAGGCTATCGAATATCTTGTGCTCGACGAACAGCGGCCCCACCCCGCTACAGCTTATGTCCTCGATGTTGGAGTCGTTGATCAAGGGCTGTAGCGGGCCCATCCCAACCTTGTCTCTGACCAGTACGTAACGTAGGGCGACCATCTGCTTGTCGGTAACGCCTACCTTGCGACCGCGCCCCGAGAAGGCCGGCTTCGACCGCTTGCCGTCTCCGTTCCCACCGGAAGGCTCCTTGACCGCGCAGATCTTGTCCAGCGTCTCCAGAAGCAGCTGCTCCCGAGCCTCCAGCGAAGTGTCCCCTTGGTCCAGCTCGTGTACGAGGTCCACCAGCCGTATCTCGATCTCGTCGAGCAGCTCGGTCAGGTTCTCTGCCATTCCGGGCTCAATGACGACGTAGTAGTCTCGGCTATCCGACTCGTCCGGGTAGATGTGAATGAAGATGCCGCCTCGTACCGGGTAGATGAGGTTCGGATTCGGAAGGTCCTTCTCCTTCCGAGTCAGCGTCTCGTAGTACTGCGGGATGCCGATGTCCTCCAGCGGGATGACGTGCAGGTACTCCCACAGATGAGGTTGTGCCTGAGCGTGCTCCTGCAGTCCGTCCGGGAGCATTCTGAAGGTGGGACATCCCGCCGGGTCACCGGTGTGTCCGTGCTCAGCCGGCCGGGCAAAGGGCAGTTCCTCGAGTAGCACGGCTACGCCTTCGCCTTGGACACGGGGATTATCCGCATTCCGAGGCCCGGCTCGACGTCGAAGCTGACGATGTTTCCCGTCGTCTTCTCGGCATTCCGGACTTTGGCTACCTCCATGACCTTCACGAGCTGCTCGCCAATCTCTTCGAGGCGCAGCCGCAGGTGAGCGTCGCAGAGCGATCGCACCCTGATAAGCGTCTCCTCGTCGAAGGCTGACGCATGCGCAACTATGAAGATGGTTTTGCCGCGGTCGCACAGCTTCTTTGCACTGGCGAAATAGTCGATGACCGATGCTATCTCGCTGCGGCCGACCAGTGTCGTTATCGAGTCGATAATGACGGTCGCTACCTCGTCAGGCAGTTTGGCCACGTGGTTCAGCAGGACCTGGGAGATAAGCTCGGCGTCAGTGACCTTGGTCGGCAGTGACAGAGGGAACACCCGGAGCCAGTTAGTGAGGAAATAGTCCGTCACGTCCAGGCCCAACGAGGCCGACTGGCTCAGCAGGCTCTTCACCGTGTTCTCGGTGGTGTAGTAGGCGACCTGCAAACCGGATCGAAGAGACCCGTTGGCCAGATGCTGGCACAGAACGCTCTTGCCGGCGCTCGACTGGCCCTCGATAAGGGTAAGAGATTGCTGAGGGATGCCACCACCCAGCTTCTTGTCCATCTCTTCCGCGCCGGTGGATACGACGCCTTTGCGTTCCGATGTTACGCCAACCATTGATGTCACCTTAATTACGAATTTGTACGAAGGCCCTGGGGCCCGATACATCGGGGCCTCTGCCTTCGGTTTTGCGCAAGGCTCCTGGCTACCAAGAAAAGCCCTTGGGCGAGTCGACGCCGTTGGGAGTGACGACTACCACCGAGGCACTGCTGCTGGTCTTCATCGCAGGCGATATCTGCAGCTCGAAGGCGGCTTGCTCTCCCGGGTCCCACAGTCCCGGGTTGAACACGTCCGGGCTGATAGAGGTCATGGTCCACTCGTTGGCCCCCGCTGCTACGGCGTTGTACGTCAGCCTCTGGGCTATCTCGGTCCCGGGAGCGGACGTATATTCGATGATCACGTCCATCGCCGCCTTGCTGACAATGGATACGGACCCGTTGTTCGTGGCTTGAACGTTGATCGTCGTTCCGTCGGCGGTGCTCGCGCTGGTGACGAGGATGCTGGTTCTCAGGCGCTGGCCGCGAGTCTCGGCCATGTCGCCAAGAGCGTCGCCCTGGGCAAAGCTCGTTCCCACCAGGCTCGACATCAACGGGAGTGCGCTGAGGATGAGGGTCCCGATGAGAAGCGCCGATGCTATGACTACACTCATGCTCCTGCTCCGACGAAAGCCGGGCGGCCAGCGCCGTCAGACGCTGAAGTCTTTGGTCGCGCTGCTTCCGTTGGGGACGATAAAGTTGACCGAGTACGTCCCTGTTGCAACCGATAAAAGCGTGATCGTGACCTTCACGGTGACTCCCTGTATCCAGTCCGAGCCACCGTCTTCAACGGTGTATGTCCAGTACTCAGCGCCGGAGTTGTAGGGGATCCTTTTCACTTCGGTTGGGGTTGTGAGAAACAGGTCAGACTGGTCGATGGCGGTTACCTTCTCAGGCCCCACGTTCTTCATCCATAGGGTCATCTCGGTTGACGATGCGGATCCCGAGGCGAAAACGATCTTGACGTCGGTCTTGATCCGATTTGACGCTCCTGCGCTTGCGACCAGGATCGCGCTGGAGCCCCGCCCGACGGCTGGAATGACCGTATTCATTACTGCCACCGTTGCTACCACCGTAGCGATGAGAAATAGGGCGGTTGCTACCGGTTTCTCCAACTCTGACCCCCAAGCTCATGTTTAAGGCCCTTCGGCGTGATACCCGTTTGTCTCGAACTCCTCTGCAAGGGGCAGTTCCAGGTCGCTTTGGTCCCTTGCCACGATGCCGTGGAGCTGAAGCATAAGGTCGCCCCACTCGGTGGCGGTATCGGGTTCGTAAGCTTGTTGCCCGTCCGCCCCGTCAGAAGGTGCCTCGGCCAGCAGGTCCGAGATGTGCTCCACGAGGTCGTTGAGGTGAGGCGAGTGGTCGGTATACCTGACGTACAGGTCTACGAACGCCAAGAGCTTCTCAACGCCCATACGCTGTCTGGCGAGCGACACCCACCGCATGAGGCTCGACATGTCGTTTACGTTCATAACGAGCTCGAGTTCCGCTCGCTCGGGCGCCTCGTAGGCGCGTCGTTCACGTCTCATAGCGACTCTCCTGATGTGCCCGCTCCGCGCCCGCCGGGCGGCAATGGGCCTTAAGCTCTGGTAGCCGTGCTCGGGTTGGCGCCGTGTCGAGGGTCTGCGCCTCACGGAAGGAGCCGGCCCAGGCCTGGACGCAGGCGGCCTAGCCTCGCGGGTCACGACCATGGGAGCACCTTCGTCGACCTCGGAGTCGTCAAGGGTCCACGACTCATCATCGCGTCCGGCGGGATACCGATCTCGGGACGCCTGGCGCGCAGAACCCGTCACCTGAGGAGGCGGCGGAGCCTTCCTTGACCCCCGCTCAGCCTGATTCTGATAGGCCGGAGGAGGCGCCTCCGGGGGTGGGGGTGGGGCCGGCGCCGGCGCCGGGACAGGAGCCGGTGCAGGTGCCGGTGCAGGTGCCGGTGCCGGGACAGGAGCAGGAGCCTGTGCCGGTGCAGGAACCGGTGCCGGGACAGGAGCAGGTGCCGGTGCAGGAGCCGGTGCCGGGACAGGAGTCTGTACAGGAGCAGGCGCTCCCCCGCCGGCAATCACGATCGGAGGCTGGGGCATCTGCCCACCGTAGGGCGACATCCCACCCATGGGCGGCATCTGGTTGCCAAAGTTAGGCATGCCGCCCATCTGCGGATTGTTCCAGGGTCCTGGGCCTTCGCCTCCTGACTCTCGGCTTGACCTACCTGAGTCTCGGTAGGAGCCTTCACCTCGGGAGTCGGACACCGTCGCCGCAACGGGCGCAGCGGCGGCCTGCCTGACCAGGAACTGCTCGCTGATCGGCGTTTCCGCCGCCATCACCAGAGAGCGAACGTCGACCAGGGTCTGTTTGATCTCGCCCTTGAGAAGCTTGAACTCGTCCTCGAGGGCGCTTAGTCGGCTATCCAGCTCTGCCATGTCGGATCTCCCGTATATGCCGTGTCGGCGACGAGGTTCTCGAATCCGTGATCTTAGTCAAGATTAATAATGGCGGAGATGGTGGCCGGTATGGACCGCCCCAGGCCAATCACAGCTCCATCCGGCGGTCTCACTTCAATGAGGAACTCGTCCTCCTTCTTCAGGCCATAGCCGCTCACGTCGACCGTAAACTCGATGATCTCTCCCGACTCGAGGAGATTGTCGGCATCGGCGCTGCCCTGGGGTGTGATGACGAAGTCATCGATGTTCTCGTCGAGCGTGTCCGAGTCTGTGTACGCGAGAACAGTCTCTCCCGGCGTCACGTCGACGGGCTTTCCACCCGCCGCGTTGGCCATGTGAAACTTCACGTTATCGATTTTGTAGTACTGGTAAATGGCATCGATCCGCTTGCCATTGGCCGGAGCGGACGTAAGTGTCAGGACGCCGGTGCCGTAAGTAACGTCGTAGTCCGCGCCGAAGGTCTTGACGACCCCGTCCTCGTAAAGCGTGACGGAGCCCGACATGACCGGTTTGCTCGCAAGGGTGAAGCTGGTCGTGGTGCCGTTGCCCGTGCCTACGGCTTCGTTGCCGTGCTGGTAGTCGGCCGTTACGGCCGCGCCGTTGGCCGGCGCCGCCGTGAACGTAATAGCCGCGGTCCCGAAGTTGATCGTGTAGTCGGTGTCCCTTGTCTTGGCGACGGCGGCGACGTACACGGTTTCCGAGTTGGTCAGGATCGGCGAGTTGGCGAGGGTGAAGCTCGTGTTCGCGCCGTCGCCGGTGCCGACCGCCTCCCCCGTCACCGTCGTCAGGCTCTTGGTAGTGATGGTCGATTCGGCTTGAACTCCCCCCCGCACCTCCAGGCTGCCGCGCGCTTCCGACAGGCCCGCCTGGATGGTCGCCTTGGACTGGTCGCTCGAGAAGAGCCCAGTGGTTAGGGCTGCGAAGGCGAACACGGACGACACCACTACGAAAGCGATCAGCACGATGGCGGTCTCGAGGCCGGTGATGCCTCGCTCGCCGACGTGCAAGCGTCCTATGCCCCTCTTTAGTTTCGTCACGGTTCTCCTCCTGCCGCTTGTTGCACTCGTCGGGTCGTCCGCTATCTAGCCCCTTTGCCAGGTCAGCGGTGGAACCGGCTCCCATGTCGTTTCCGGGACTGCGGGGTGAGGTTCACGCATCCCGTGTTACGGTCCTGGACTTCTTCGGGGGGCGGTTGTGCGCCGCCCCCCGGTACCTATCGGACAGGCGTACTGCTTCTACCCGACGTCCATGATCTTTTCAACTCTTGCGGGGATGGTCCGCTCGATGAGAACGACCGCTCCGGACGGAGGCTTTATCTGGATGATGAACTGGTCCCCATCTGTCAGTCCGTAAGTGGATGAGTCGACGGTGACCTCGAACATCTCGCCGGCCTCCAGCAGGTTGTCGGAATCGGCGCCACCGAGGCGGGTGAGCGTGTAGTTCTTTATGTTCGTGGCCACGGTGTCAACATCCAGGTAGGTCAGGACGGTCTCGCCGGCCGTCATGTCCACCGGACGTCCTCCCGCCGCGTTGGCCACGGTGATCTTCAGGTCCGTTACGGCGTAATAGGTGTAGTCGGCCGTTATCGCGGCGGCGTTGGCCGGGGCCGTAGTAAAGGTTATAGCGCCGGTATCAAAGTTCATGGTGTACTTTGTCCCGTAGGTCTGTTCCGTACCGGCGACGTTGACCGTCTGGGACCCTGGGATAACGGGATTGTTGTCCAGGGTGAAGGCCGTCGCGCTGCCGTCGCCGGTGCCGACAGCCTCAGAGGTCGTGGCGGTGAGGGTCGCGGAAACCTTGACGCCGCCCCGGACTTCCATCGTCCCCTGGGCTTCGGAGAGGCCGGCCTGGATGGTCTCTTTGGCCTTATCGCTAGAGAACAGGCCGGTGGACAGGGCGGCGAAGGCGAACACCGAGGACACGACCACAAAGGCGATCAGCACGATGGCCGTCTCCAACCCGGTGATGCCCTGCTCGTCTCTCCGTAGCCACCCGGCTATCTTGTGTAGCTTGCGCATTGCTGCCTCCATTTCGAATTGGCTTGAGTATCTCGACTAACCCACATCGTTGTACTTTTCGACCGCAACAGGGGTGTTCCGCTCGATATGGAGCACGGCGCCTTTGGGAGTCATGACCTCGAGGATGAAGGTCGTGCTCTTGACCAGCTGGGTAGTCAGATTGGTCTCCATGTTCAGCAACGAGAGCTCGTACATCTCCCCGACCTCGAGAAGGTTGTCGCTGTCTGCGTTGCCGAGAGCTGTGACCGAGAACTTCGCCGAAGTGTCGAACATGATCGCCTGGTCGGCGTCGCTATAGCGGATAACCGTCTCGCCCTGAGTCAGGTCGATGTTTTCGCCGCCAGCAGCGTTGGCCACCTGGAAGTAGACCTTATCGACGTTGCCGTTGGTGTCCGTATCCTCCGCGATAACGGCGCCACGAAGCTCGAGGCTGCCGCGGGCCTCCGATAGGCCGGCCTGAATCGTCTCCTTCGCCTTGTCGCTGGAAAAGAGGCCTGTGGACAGGGCGGCAAAGGCGAACACCGAGGACACCACCACGAAAGCGATGAGTACTATGGCCGTCTCCAGTCCGGTGATGCCCCGCTGATCGGATACGAGTCGCCTTCCCCTCCTTAGCCCCTTGACTAGTGCCGTCTTCATGTGAGTTCTTCTCCTTACTTCCTTTACTGCCGTCCGAGTTATTGACCCTGCTCCGGTAGGGTCTCCTCTTAGCTGTCCGCGCTTCACATGACTTCCTCCTCAACATCTGGGGATTCAGTGGCTGCTGCCTGAGTTCGAAATCCAGCATAGGTCGAGGGGGCGACAGCAGGAACCGAAGCAGCACCTACTTCGGTATTAGCCTTCCACCCCAACTGCATTGGGTGGATCCCCTAACAGGGGTGGGGAACCACCCAGCGCAGGTAGGGAAAACTCCTATCGCAGTACTTGAGGCAGCACCCTTTCTGGCGATCGCTACAGGGATGTACTCTGCTGAAGCACCGTCCTTACTCAACTCACGAGAGTCGACCGCCGTGGGAACGCCACCGGGATAACGAGCACGGGCAGGGCCGGCGACAAGACACCGACACAGGAGGAGACACAATGGGAACGCGAACGCTGATAGTTGAGGACGAAGGACTGATGAGAGACCTGTTGAGGTCTTCGCTGGATCAGTGCTCGGAGCTCGACGTTGTCGGATGTGCCGCAGACGGGCCCTCGGGCGTCAAGATGGCCAACGACTTGAAGGCCGAGGTAGTTCTCATGGACATCGAGCTCGGTTCCGAGCCCAACGGAATAGAGGCGGGCCGGTCCATACGGGAATCGAACCCGGACGCCGGGATAGTGCTCCTCTCCTCACACAAGGACCGCCAGTACCTTAACGCGGTTCCCCTGGCCGAGGCACGAGGCTGGTCCTATCTTACAAAGCAGTCGATCTCCAACCTCAACGTGCTAACGAGGGCTATCGAGGGCGCGGCCGCCGGACTCAACGTGGTGGACCCTGTGATCGTCCAGTCGCTCAGACCCAGGTCCTCTTCGATACTGGCATCGCTGAGCCCCCGCCAGCTGGAGACCCTCAAGCTTATAGCTGAGGGATACAACAACACCGGGATCGCCCGACAGCTCGTGCTACGAGAAAAGTCCGTAGAGAACTACATCAACACGCTGTACCAGCAGCTCCAGATAACCCGAACCGATCCTATTCACCGGAGAGTGACAGCTACCCTGATTTATCTTCGCGAAAGTGTGCCAGCTTAGGGAGCTCCTCCCTAGCGACTGAGGGGGCCTCACTCTATTGTCACTCAAACCACTTGCTCTACTCTGAGGATAGTGACTCGGAGCCCCGGAACCCCGTTCGGGGCCGACTTTGGAGAGCAAAGTGATCGCCGTCGATGCAGTAAAGGTTTTAGTAGTCGATGACCAGCCCGAATTCCGCAAGCTCATCCTGCAGTCGTTTGCAAGCAGCGATTTCGTCCCCGTCGGGGAGGCCGGAGATGCGATGGCCGCGCTGCGGATCATCCGCGAGACACGCCCGGACGTCGTCCTCATGGATGTAGACATGCCCGGCATCAGTGGCCTGCAGGCTACGGCAATTATCCGCGAGGAGTTCCCGGCGGTGCGAGTCGTGGTGATCAGCGTCCACGGCGAAGCCGAATACGAACGGCTCGCGCTCGAGGCAGGAGCGGTGGGTTTTATCTCCAAGAGCCAATATACCGCCGAGAGATTGAAGCAGACTCTGGAGCAGCGAGAGGAGTGACGCCGACCTCCGGGTGAGCGGTGTCACGCGGATCGCTCGAAAACGGCACCAAGGAGAAGCGATATGTTGTGGTTAAAGTCATGCGGCCGGTGCGAGGGCGACGTGTACATGGACAAGGACGAGTGGGGACAGTACATATCATGCCTCCAGTGTGGGGCGGTTCGCGACGTAGACACTCCAAGGGCCAGGCGCAACACGATGTCGAGTGTGGCGACCCTGCCCGTAAAGGAGGAGTCGGTGAGGGTCGCGCTACAGAAACTCGTAGCCGGATAGGCTCCGGCGTGTGGCCTCGCAAAGCGCACAGTCGATCGTTGAGGATAGCCTGTGGTCAAGGAACGTCCTATCGAGTTAGGAGCGTCCCAGGTCTCGTCTACGAAGAACAGGAGGCTGGCGCTGGCGTCTCGGACGCACACCGATGCAGGACAGGAGGCCCCGGTCAGACCGGCGGTCTTCTCCATCCTGAGGCAGAATACGCTTCTGGGCGAGCTGTCCGATTAGGAGCCGGCCGGATTTTCTCCGACCGCATTGTAGTGGACATCCACCTGCACCAGTGCCTGACCGGCAGCACGGTCGTCTCGGCTAGGCCGCTGCGAGCCGTTGGGATCCCCCGAGACGACTCGCTCGAAAGACACTCCGAGTGGCACAGGGCGATTACAGGGGTAGCGCCAGCGCGGCTGCGAAACTCAGGCGCGTGGATGCAGAACCTGCTCTGACCGTGTTCTTCCGCGTCTCCTGCAGGTAGAGGAGCGTGGCGCGGACCCGGGGGTGCAGCGACTTGTCGGCAGAGACCTGCAGCTGCTGGTAGATTGCGTTGATGTAGTTTTCCACTGTCTTCTCGCCCACATGCAGGGCCTTTGCCAGCGAGGCGTTGTTGTACCCCTCCGCCATCAGCTCCAGGACCTCCAACTGCCGCTGGGTCAGCCCGGCCAACAGCGTCCCCTCTCGCGGCTTGAGGTCGGAGATCACCGCGGGGTCCACCGTCATCAGGCCACAGGCGCTGCCCTCGATGGCGCGTGTGAGCGTGGAGAGGTCGCGTACGGACTGCTTAAGGACGTAAGACCAGCCGCTTGCCTGCTCCGGCGGGATGCCGCTGAGATATCGCCTGTCGTTGTGCGCTGAGAGGATGACGATTCCGGTCTCCGGCCTCTCTTCCTTGATTCGCAATCCTGCCGCGATGCCGTCTATTTCGCCGGCGAGGTGAATGTCCAGCAGGACCACGTCGGGCATCAGCTCCCGGGCGAGGCGAATGGCCGTCTCGCCGTCGGTCACGCCTTCCAGAACCTCCATGCGATCGGTGGACAGGGAACGACACAGCAGGTCCCGGAAGAGACCTTCATCTTCCACTATCAGCATTCTAATCCGCTGGGAACTTGGGGCCATGACCGAGCTGGTTGCAACCATTCCGACACCTACTTCAGCCTGAGGTTTGTACTTCGTCAGCAGTACACGGCACGTCGGGATGGTATCGAGTTGTGCTATCCGATGGGTCACTCAAACGAGTGATATTACAGGTGAAAAAAGGGCTGCCCTGATCGGGCGATTCGGGGGTGAGATGCGGCTATCCTGGAGGGTGAGACGCGGGTGAAGAAGGGCTACTACTTAGCTTCGCCGGTACCGCTACCCGGCTGGACGGACCCGTTGCCAGGCCTGCCTGATGCGCATCACCGAAAGCTCAGCCTTGGGTATGAAATCTACCGCGCCGGTGTCCGCCAGCTGCTCGATGTAGGCGGGCTCGTGATAAGCGCTCATGAGGACGACCTTGACCCCGGGTGACCTGGAGCGGACCTCTCTGGACGTTTCCAGACCGCTCAAGCCCGGCATCTCGACGTCCAGCAGCACAAGGTCTGGCTGGCGCTCATCGACCAGCCTAAGTGCGGTGTCCCCGTCGAGACATGTTCCGACCACCCGGAACTCGTCGTCGAAGGGCTTGAGCAACTCTCGGACGAGGCTACAGAAGTCGGGCTGATCGTCCACAATGAGGATCTTGGCGGCGCTGCCGTTGTCAAAAGACGTCGCACTCCCCATGGGTTTCTGACCTGCTCCCACCGACTCGGAGGGGTTAGGCGCCTCGTCGTAGGCTTCGACTTTTTCGGGTGCAAGCCTGCTGCCTGCAGCGGCCGGGACGGGGAATGAGCTGATTACAGTGGTTCCGTGACCGGGCTCGCTCGCTATCCGAATCTCCCCCCCGGCGGCGCCGCAATAGTCGTGCATAGAGAAGATGCCGAAGCCCGGAGGCGTCGTGTTCTGGTCGAACCCGATCCCATCGTCGCGAACCTCCATTGCAATGCGGTCCTCGGTAAGCCGGCTCAGGCTAATCGCTACCCTGGTCGCATGCGCATGTTTGAAGGCGTTGCCCAGGGCCTCTTCAGCGACCCTATAGATCGCCAGGCGGAGCTCTTCGGGCAATCCCTGTCGCCATAGCTCCTCCGTCTCGGGATCCGACGTATCGAGGGTTACGTCGATGTCAAAGGTGCGCTCGAACTCGTCGACCAATGAGCGCAGCGAGGCCTGCAGGCTCAGGCGGATCAAGGCGGGGTGCAGCCGGCGCATGGCAGAGCGGAGGTCCGCCTGGTTGACGTCGTCGATGATCTCCATAGCCCGGTGGACATGCGCAGCGCTTTCGGCTCGGTCCGAGTCCGCGGTCTCCAGGGCCGATCGGAGCCAGTGGGTCGCCACCAGGAGCCGATTCTGTACAGGCCCATGGAGCTGTTGAGCTACAGCCTTACGAACCTCCTCCTGGGCGTTCACCACTCGGCTGCGGGAGAGCCTGAGCTGTTCGCTCGCGGCTCCCAGCTCAGCGGTGCGTTCCACCACCAAACGCCGCACCGGGCGCACCATGTATTGGCCCACGAGGAATGCTAGCGCCGTGCCGGCCACAACCAGGATTGCGCCCTCCCAGATTCCTCTGCGTGTAATGGCCAGAATCTCATCGTCGATGAATTTCGTGCTGAAGGCGAGCTCGTAGCCCCCGATCAGCTGCGTGTCAGCCAGAATAGGCACGGCGACTTTGAACAGGTCATCTCCCGAGCGCGTAATCGGTTCGAGTTCCCGAAGGGCTGCCAGGCCCAGATCATCGGCTGCCGCGCCCGTTGAGTATCTGCCCGACTCGCCACTGTCCACCAGTAGCTGGCCATCGGAGTTGAAAACGCGAAAACGTGTCACGTCTCTCTGGCCTATGACCACGTCGTTAATGTCTCGGAGTGCGTCTACGTCGGAGAAATAGATCCCGTCGGCCAGCACTTCGGACAGGGCGTCGCCCAGGGTCACGGCCCGTTGCTCGAGCTGTCGCGAAAAGATGCCCCGCGCCTCGCGTATCTCCAGCACCGTGACGATGACTAGCAGAAGCGCGATGATCAGAGCCGTGCTCGCCGTCAGCAGGTAGGCGATGCGCCATCTGAACGGAAGTCGACCCGCCAGCCATCTCGCAACGGGCATGCTTATCGATCGACCAGCCGTAACATTTCTCTCACGGCCGCCAGGGTTTCGTCCGACCCTGGCGGCAGAGGGTCGAAGCGCTTCGTGTTTTTCAGCGATTCCAGTAACTCTCGCCCCTCCTCTGTCAACTCCAGAGAAATCAGCAGCTTGCTCACCCTGTCCACGATTTCCGGGTCAAGGTCGGCTCGCACCGACACGAGCTGCCGGGGAACGCTTATCGTCCGGTCGATAACGGCGATCCTCTCCTTAAGCTCCTGCGGCAGCTCTTCGTAGTCCTGATTGGAGATCCCGCCGCCCGCGACGTCGCCCTGCAAGATCAGCTCGAAGGTGTTCTCCTCATCTCCGCTAAATATGTACCCAACCTCATCGGATGCGACAGTGGAGCTGGATCGTGGTACCTCTCTGAGAGTCAGTCCACGCTGCATCAAGCTGCCCGCAGGTAAGACAAAACCGGATGTCGAGTGGGGCTCCTCAAAGGCCATCACTTTCCCTGCAAAGTCCTCTACTGTCGTTATGCCGCTTTCCCTCAATACGGCATAGGTGCTCCAGTAAGTAGATTCGCCCCCTTTCCAGCGGCGAAGTATGAACCTTGAGCCCGACGATTCCTGTACCGCCAGAGCCGGGAAGGGACTGTCGAAATATAAATCTACACGTCCATCCCTGAGCAGGCGCGCCATCTCGTCTGCGTCGCGAGCGATCACGACGCGTCCGCCATCGATTCCAAGCCCTGCCAGGTTTTCGGCCAGGTAGTCGGCCAAGGGCTTGAAGCGCTTGATCTTCTCGGTGGGCTTGCTTGGGTCTATGTCGCCCAGAACTATGGGCAGAAGCGGCTGGTGCGGGCGTGACACTGCAGGGGTCGACGGGGGTGGCTCGACCGCGGACCCGCATCCCAGCAGCAAGATCGCGAAGCCGGCGAGTAGGCTTATGCTCCATCGCATCGGGAGCCGATCACTGTGCGAGCAGGTGGATAATCGCTCCCTCAAGATCGGCTGTCCTCCCGGCCGGCGTGTGTCAGTAGTGGGAGTCGATATCGAGGCAGCGCCGGCCGCGCGCCTCGAACGGCGCCGGGACCCTGCAGCGTACGTGGAGTTGAGAGGTCCCTACCTGGCGACCGCCTGCAGCACTGTCCATCGTTTGGGACTGTCCCCCCTGCACCTTATCCGACCTCAAGAGTCGGCACCAGAGTGCTAGCACCCTGTAGGTCAGCAGCGCGCACGCCCTAGCCCGCGGAGACATGCGAAGAGAACACAAGAGCCGCGTCGCGGTGGCGCTGGCCGGTTCGACCGGCTGACCGCGGACCCGCATCCCAGCAGCAAGATCGCGAAGCCGGCGAGTAGGCCTATCCTGCGTCGCATCGGGGAACCGATTACTGCCCGAACAGGTGGATCGTAGCTATTCCAAGATGCGCCATCTTCGCCGCGTGGGCTCCGGCAGTAACATGAGCCGGTCTCGGGGCCATGCCTCGAACGGCGCCGGGACCCCGCAGCGAGGATGAGTCGAGAGGTCCCTACCTGGCGACCGCCTCCACCACTCGGATCTCGAGCCTGCGAACCCAGATCTCCTCGCCGGCATCGATCTTGAGGATGCTGCGGCCGATAGGCCCGAGGGAAACGCCGTCGGCGGGAGCGCCGTCGGCTACTTCGACCCAGGCCCGCAGCGGCGCAGTGGCGTCGCTGATGTACTCGATCATCTCACCGTTGGCGACGCCGATCTTACCCGCGACCGCGGGGCTAATCCGGCTAAGGCGACATCCTTTCTCGTCGAAGTCGTCGTCTGGGCTGCCGATCACCCTGAAGTGCTGGCGCTGGCCCCGGATCTGTCGCCGCTGCTCCTCGGTCCGTTGAAGGTTCACCTCCCCGTTCTCGAACACCACACCATACATGTCCCTTGCTCGCTGGCTGGAAACGTAGTCCTCTTCCACGTCCTTCCGGACCATATCCACGTTCCTGTCGAGCGGATCGCCTACGCCACCGCCGGAAGAGGACTGCATCAGCACGATGTCTCCGGCCTGGAGCGGGAACCCCTTGACCTTGCCGGGCACGTTGGAGGGCTCCAGCTCGTCGCCACCCCGCAGCACGGTGAAGGAGTTGAGACTGCCGGGGTAGGCCCCCAAGGTACCCCAGGGTGGGATCACGGCCCGGTCGGTCATCACGCTTAGCTGGCTGTTGTCGGCCAGGACCCTTACCTGCCGCGTTATGCCGAACCCGCTGCGATATCTGCCGGGGCTTTCACCGTTGACGCGGGCAGTCATTCCCTCTATCACCAGGGGCTGCCGGTTCTCGACGCTCTCTGTAGCGTAGACGCACGCCATGTCGCCGTTGTCGTAGTGGAAGGAGCCGGTCGCACCGTCGGTATCGCTGGTGGCGTGGGTACCGCCCTGCAGGAACTCATACAGGATGTAGTGGCGGTTCCGCACCTTGTCGTAGCCGGCGACGTACATGTGGTTGGCCGCGCCCAGACACTCGGCGCCCAGGTCGTCGGGAATGACCTGGGAGAACAGACCCACGACCGCCGATTGCAGCTGCCGGTACACGTCCCAACACCCGCCGACCGCGGCGGGCAGCTGGGCTGCCAGACAGCTCCCGGTGGGAATGATGAACTTGATCGGTCGAAAGGTGCCGCCGTTGACCGGAGTCTTGGGGTCGAGCCAGGACTTGATGACAACGAAGACGCCGCCCTGGGTCACGGGTATACCGACGTTCATGGGGCCGACGACCTGGGGGGCGCTTCCCGTGAAGTCGAAGGTCATGCCGTCGCCGTGGATGGTCAGCTTTACCTTGATGGGCATCGGATCGGTTGTAAGGCCGCCGTTGTCCATGTAATGCTCGTAGTGGTACTCGCCGTCGGGCAGCCGCGAGATGCTTTCTCGCATGCTCTCCTCAGCCGAGTCCATAAGGGCCTTGATGCAGGCGACCACGGTCTCGGTGCCGTACTTCTCGCACAGGTCGGTCAACGCCTGCTCGGCGACACGAGCCGTGTCGAGCATCGCAAGGGCGTCGCCCTCCCTCTCTTCAGCCAGTCGCATGTTGGCGAAGAGAACGTCCCAGAGAGCCTGATTCAGCTTGCCCTTCTCGAAGAGTTTCACGGGGACGATGCGGACACCCTCCTGGTAGATCTCGGTGTCCTGCCCCGAGAAGCTGCCGGGCGTGGCGCCTCCTACGTCGGAGTGATGCGCCCTGACGGCTATGTACAGGAGCAGCTTCCCGTCGATAAAGAATGGGGTGTAGAAGGCGATGTCGTTGAGGTGCGTGCCCCCGGTATACGGATCATTGACCGCCAGGACGTCACCGGGCTCGATGTCGTTGCCGAACTTCGCTCGAGTGGCGTTCAGTCCCAGAGCCATTGCGAAAACATGGCCTGAAAAGTCTTCCGACATTGCGCCAAGCTCACCGTCGGCCGTCATCATGCCGCACGAGAAGTCCCGGGCCTCGTAGAGGATGGGTGCATATGAGGTGCGGATCAACGTGGCGCGCATCTGTAGCACCGTCGACACCAGGTAGCCACGAACGACCTCGAGCGTGATCGGATCTAAAGACGTCACGTCGCAACCTCCAGGGGGGCACGGGCTGAGCGGAGCCGCAGGCTTTGCGGCGCAGTGTATTCTCGGCGCAACACCTCGTCAAGGCGTCCCGCCGAGGAGCGTTGGCATGCCGTCACGACAAAGCTATAATGCGCTCCACGCATATGCGTGCACTGGGAGGTGGCGCCATGAATCAGGTCGACCCTATCACCCTGGAGGTTGTGCGCGGTTATCTAGTCTCAACCGTGCTCCAGATGCGTGCGACCCTCATCAGGACCGCCTACGCGCCGATCCTCTACGAGATGCACGACTTCTCCTGTGGGCTGATGACTGCTGGTGGGGAGCTCCTTGCCATGTCAGAGGACTTCTCGGGACACGTCTTTGCCATGGCACTCGGCCTCAACGAGGCGCGCAAGAAGTTCAACGACCAGATGTTCCCCGGCGACGTGCTGGTCACCAACGACCCCTACACCGGCGGAACCCACCTGAACGACATTGCGTTCTACACCCCTTTCTTCGTCGACGGCAGGCTGCTTCTCTACATAGGGGTCCGCGCCCACTGGGCCGACGTCGGCGGAGCGAACCCAGGAAGCTTCTCCGGCCAGGACACCGAGATATATCAGGAGGGCGTGCGTCTGGAGCCGGTGAAGGTGGTGGAGCGAGGCAAGGTCAACCAGGCACTCTGGGATGTGATGTTCGCGAACATGCGTATCCCAGAAGAGCAGGAGGGCAACGCCCTGGCAATGATCGACACGGCCAAGGTGGCCGAGGCCGGAATAACCGAGCTTTGCGAGAAGTACGGCGGGGACACGATCCAGGACTGCATGGACGTAATGCTGGACCATGCCGAAGCGACGGTCAGGGAGCGGATCTCGCACCTGCCCGACGGGGAGTATCACTACGAGCACTACTCCGACAACAGCGGCCTGTCTGCCGACCCGCTGCCGATCAAGGTGAAGCTGACGATCGAAGGGGAAACCATGACCTTCGACTTCACCGGCTCCAGCCCCCAGGTCAACGGGCCGATGAACTGTGGAATACCCGTCACGCAGGGCGGAGCGTTCGTCATCGTGAAGTGCTGGCTGGACCCGAAGACGGCGGTCAATGGCGGTACGTTCAGGCCCATGCGGTTCGTCATCCCGGAGGGCAGCAACCTGTCGGCGGAGCTCCCTGCGGCCGTCGGGGGCTGCTGGGACATATACCGGCAGGTGGAGACGGCCGTCGTAGGGCTGTTCGCACAGTTCATGCCCGACGAGCTGGGCGGCGAGACGCCGGGCGGCGACAACCACAACTACATCTCGGGCTACGATCACACCCGGAGCAGGCGCTATCTGGTCTACGAAGCGCCCCACGCAGGGATGCCGGCGACCTCCGAAACCGACGGCGCCACCGGCTGCATACTCTACGACTGCGGCGGCATCCCGACCATCAACCCGGCCGAGGCAATGGAGCAGCGGGAGCCGGTTCTCATCGAGACGCTGGTGGCCCGTATCGACGGCGAGAGCCCTGGCTACCGACGGAGCGGCTTCGGAATCACGCGTCGCGTCCGGGTGCTGGAGGACAACAGCCAGCTAAGCGTCATGACAGACCGCGCGGTCATCCCTCCATGGGGTGCGGCGGGCGCCTACCCGGGTGGGCTCAACTCCTTCACGGTGCTGCGCGACGGTGAAGAGATCGAGCCATCGCCCATACCGGGCAAGGTCAAGGCCTTCCCGCTGTACGCGGGCGACGTCGTCGTCACCGGCGCCTCATCCGGTGGGGGCGTGGGCGACCCGCTGGAGCGCGAGGTCGAGATGGTGCTAAAGGACGTGTTCCTGGAGTACGTTACGCCAGAGCGAGCCCTAGACGTCTACGGCGTGGCCATCGAGAACGGCGAGGTGGACCGTGACGAGACCCGGAAGCAGCGCGAGGCGCTGAGAGGCCAGCGCTGCTATCTGAAGGTGTCGGATTGGGACGACGAGTTCGACGAGCGGGGGCTCCGACTCGCGCGACTCAGCCGCGAGACGGCCGACAGGATCGGCGTACGAGACGGCGACATGCTGGAGTACGTAAGCGCGACGACCGCGCCTCTGCGGGCCTGGGCCCGTGTAGTGGACGGGGCCGCGGACGGCACAGTGCCCCTGGGGCCGCGCGGCCGCAACATCCTGCGGATCGGTATTGGCGACGAAATCTGGATCCGCAGGCTTCAGATCAAGGCGCCTACTCTGGCCTGACCTAGCTCCCGGATCAATCGAGGCCGAAGACCTCGCCTCTGTGGGGAACCCTCGCTGTTCAGTAGCGAGATAACCTACAGGCGGCAGAGGGGAACCGGGCGTCACCCGCAAGAAGCGGCCAATCTCTAGGCCGCCTTGAAGGGGGCGATGACGTGTCAGAGGATTAACCCACCAACTCCGGACGCTTGCCCTCTTGGATTTCGACGACGCACCCGTCCGGCTCACGCGGTATCTTATCGACGACATCACGCTGCTCGGGGGGACGGTCTATGTCCACCGAGACCACGATCGAGGGCGGTCGGGCGCCGACGCGAAATCGGGCGCCGACCTCAGACACGCCCGGGAGGCTGAAGAGATAGTCAGAGTACTTTGCCTTGACCTCAAGATACCGCCTAAATTCGGGGCCAGACCCCCTCCACGTTCCATTATCACTCGCGTACTTCGGTTTCTCGTAGGTCACCGGCTCACAATCCTCCGGTTCGCTGGCAGCAGTAGGGCTAGGGCTGATTGTTGCAGCTAGTGCTGGCTCAAGTGCCTCCTCAGTAGGTTCCACACCAGACGTAGGTTCTACAGCAGGCGTGCCACGTTCAGGCACACTGTTATCGGCCCTTCCGCAGGCCAGGGCCAGCGCCAGCAGGGCCAGGACCACAGCGCAAAACCACCGGGACCCTACTCGCATAACCAGACCCTGTACGGCAGGAGGCGTCTAGACCGCTGCGCGCGCGGAGACCGCCCCACCCAGCGGGGGTTCAAGGGGGCGAAGCCCCCTGAGCTCTCCGGGCGGGCGGGTGGGATATCTAGCGTTCCCGTCGCAGCCTTACCGCTAGTCGTACTGGGTCAGCTTGTCCAGCTCCGGCTTGATGGGCTTCATGAAGCGCTCAAGGTTGTAGATCACACGCTCCTTGGGCATCTGGGCAAAGTGGAAAATGAGGATGATGTACTCAGCCGGGAGCTGTCTCCACTGGTCGAGGATCTGGTCCCCCACCTGGTCGACGGTGCCGAAGGCGTAGAGGCCGGAGTCGACGATGGACTTAACGATATCGTCGGGGTCGGTCAGCGTTCGCCGGCCCATGGCCGCGTAGAAGTTGAGCGCCTTGCATAATTAGGAGGAAGCTCGATGACACCAGATAAAGTCACTGAAGACGACCCTGTAGTATCCAATGGGGATGCTACACTCCCCGAAACATTAGAGGGGGAGCAAATTATGGCTGAGTTTCGCTGCGTGAAATGTGGTGACAATCTGAACGTTTCCCATGGAGGAACCACGCAAGCCGTACAGGGACTTGCACGGTGCGGGAGTTGCGAGCATTGGACGCCCTTCCTTGAGGAAAACAACATGTTCCGTGGCACGGACGAAGCCCTTATGCCTACTAGGGTCTGTCCAAATTGCAAAGTGACCACGGCATTCAGGCGACGATGGGCTTGGCCTCCTGGCGGAGATGAGGTCTCTGCTCTCGACTCATGTACCGCTTGCGGTCTCGTCGCTTATGTCAGGGGTGACAGATCAGGCCAAGAAGTGGTGGACCAATATCCAAAAGATATACAGGTGCCGCCAGCAGAGTTGCCCGACCTGGTCAAGACGGCATTCGCGGAGGGTTTGAAATGCTACAGCGCCGATGCACCGAATGGCGCTCTCTTGATGTGTCGAAGAGCCCTTCAAGAAACGATGAATAACCTAGAAGCAGTGAAGGGGGACCTCCCGAAGCAACTTGACCACTTGGTCGAAGAACGCGCCATCACCCCTAAGCTTCGCGACTGGGCAGACCAATCTCGGATTGGAGGCAGGATAGCTGCTCATGGCACAGGCGGCGATGAGTGGGGAGACCCAGATAAGGTCTGGGGGGATATGGATGATGCCGAGATCGTTATCGAGTACCTCAAAGGCTTTTTCGAGTATGTCTATGTTCTGGAAGCACGAATCAAGCAGAAGATGCAGGGAGGTGACCAGCCTGCATCGCCAGCAGAGCCAGATAGCAGTGAAGGGTTACCTTCCGCCAACCCCGTGTCGTAACGTGGTTGAGCGACCGCTGGCCTTTCAGGCGAGAAAATGCCCGCTCTACCCCTTGGCGCTGGTTGTAAAGAGCCTTCCACCAGGGCTCGTTCATGGCGTCCCTAAACTCGCTCATCAGCCGCTTGTGCCCTTTATTGACCTTGATAATGGGCTTGGTATTGTACTGGCGACGCACATGATGGTTAAGCTGACGGCTGGAGTACCCAGCATCGGCCATGAAGTATTGGGGATGGAACCCACGGTACGCCTTGCGTGCGTCTCTCAACACATTGGTAGCACGGTTAACGTCGTGCACATCACCAGGCGTGACATTGGCCGCCATCGGAAGCTCAGTCTCGCAGTCTACAAGCAGGTGCAGTTTGTACCCGAACGTGAACTCGTTCTTACCGTGAGTGTTCTTCTTGACCGCCCATGCGGCATCTGGGTCCGACTTAACCGGCTTACCACCATTGGCCCATGCCTTAACCACGCTGCTGTCAATAGCGACTCGCTTGCCAAATCCCGGCAGCGTTTCTGCGTGCTTCCTAACCAGTCGCCGAGAAACATCCTTCACCAAGGGCAGGAACATGGGCCATGCCAGTCTCCCAAAGAAACGAGAGAACGTGGCCTCATGTGGGATGTCGGGCCAGTCGAAGCCGCACGCGTTGGCTATCCACGGGTTATTGGACAGTGTGCGGATGAGGTCACGGGTAGACGACAGCCCCATGTAGTGTTTCGTGATGAAAGCCCGCCAGAGAGCCTGTGTGGGGTGTCCTTTGGGACCACGACGCGTGGGGCCTACAAGCAGGTCAATCAGCCGGGAATCGTCGAGGTTGTCAAAGAGCCGTTCAAGCTCTCCGACTATCGGAGGGGTTTGCGGTGCCGCCGTCCTGGCGGTACGATTAAGGGAGACCACGGGAAGAAGCGCCTTCCTGTCGGTTTAGGGGCCGTAGGGTGTTAGCGCACCTTGCGGCCCTGCCTATTTAGACTGGCTTAAGGGTATCAGAGCGAGTGTTCTAGGTCAATAGAAAACGACGAAAGAACACCACGAATTGGCTAGAAGTTCCTGCGATAACGCAGTAATTAAGAGGAGGTACCAACATGGATGATCAGCAATTGAATCAGTTTGCAGAGGAATTCGTAACACTGATCCAAGCAACGGGCGACCCCTCCTTCGGCAAAAAGCCGGGAGAACAATACGTAGCTGCATACACTGAGAGCCTTCCAGGCCTTCCTAAGGTGCGATTCCCCACCGCAGATCAGGTCAAAGGCTTGCTTGGGACGGCATTCGGGCTAGGGCGTGCAGTCGGTGCGGAATCGGTCAGCATTTCGGGCGGGATTGGGGTGTCAATAGGAGTGTCCTTTCGCTTGCCCACCATGAAGGAATCTCTGCGCGAATTATGAACAAGGCTTAATTATGCAAGGCGCTCAAGTTCTTGAAGATGTCGGTGTCGTACTTCAGGAGGCACTCCATGGCCTCTTCCTCCGAGTCGCCGATCTCCAGCCACCGAACGATCGCCTGGTTCTGGCCCAGCGCGAAGGAGCGTCCCGCCTTCGCCGCGGCATCGACGTAGAGCTTACCCATGGGCGCCGCCCGCTCGATGCTGGTGAAGTAGGACGGGATGAACCCTCTGGCGGCCGCGTACTCGATGGTCTCTGGACTGGCGCTGCTGGCGATGAACACCGGCGGATGGGGCTTGGTGTAGGGCGCGGGAACGACGCTCACCCTGCGCACGGACTTGTCCGGGCTCACCTCTCCCGGCGCGCCCAGCCTCTCGGTGACGCCGGCATGCGCCAGCTGCCAGTCGTCTACGCCCGTGTCGTGGGGATAGGGTATCTGCCAGAACTCGCCGTTGTGCTCGATGCTCTCCTGAGTCCACGCCTTGAGGACGATCTCGACCTCCTCCTCGAAGATGCGCCGGTTGATGTCGTCGTCGGTCTTGACCTGCTCCGTGGTGAGTGTGGCAACCGACCCCACGCCTACGGTCCCGCCCGAGGCGGTGACCGCCGAAGGCGACCTTGTGGCACGGGTCCCCAGGTGCTGGCCGAGGACATTGGTCCATCGAGACTGGTAGCCGCGCGCAAAGCCGACGAAGCACCTCCCCTGGGTCAGGTGGTCCAGCACGGCCACCTCCTCGGCCACGCGAATGGGGTCCTGGGTGCTCATGACGTAGCCTAGCTGGCCGATGCGCAGATTCTTGGTGATGGCGGCGAAGTAGCCGCCGACGACTCCGGGGCTGGGCCCCACCTCGTACCCCTCGGACCAGAAGTGGTGCTCGATGGTTCCGGCGCCCCAGAGGCCGAGGTCATCGCAGGCCTTGACCAGGTCCTTCCAGCCCTCCAGGGCGTCCTGGTAGCGCTCGCGGTTGCGCCCGATGGGCCGCAGAGCCTCCCGCTCCTGCTCGCTTGCCGCGGGGATCATCGGATATATCTGGATAATGGGCTTCACCATGTCGATATTCCTCTCAGTACACGTGCTGTCCGCTATTATATATGGCTGGCGACCAGCTCACGCTATCCCAAGACTCCAGGCCCTTGTGAGTGCCGGCCTCCAGCCTATCGTTCCATCGAGCACTGCTATAATTCAAGACACGAACGACAAACCCTGGACCTCCTAGAGTGGAAACTCGGTCGCTCATACTGCTCATCGAGGACGACCCCGACGTCGCCCAGAGCCTGCGGGAAGGCCTGCAGCGCAACGGGTACGATGCAGTATGGAAGTCCTCAGGATCGGAGGGCCTGAGCTACGCCAAGGCGTCGAACCCCCACCTGATCATCCTGGACGTGCGGCTCCCTGACGGCTCCGGCTTCGACTTCTGCCGCCAGATGCGCGAGGCGCGCCTTCGACAGCCGATCCTGATGCTCACGGTCCACGGAGAGGAGTCGGACAAGGTGCTGGGGCTGGAGGTGGGGGCCGACGACTACCTCACCAAGCCCTACAGCCTCAGCGAGCTGCTCGCTCGGGTCCGGGCCTTGCTGCGCCGCTCGTACGGTGAGCTCTCGACGGCTGACGGCAACCTGCTCTACGCCAGGGACATCGTGATCGACCGAGGCCGGGGGCAGGTCTGGCGCGGGGATGAGCTCCTCAACCTTACGCCTACGGAGTTTCGGCTGCTCGCCCATCTCGCGCTGCACGACGGCCAGGTTCTCAGCCGGGGGCAGATCCTTGACGCCGTCTGGGGCTACGACGCCGACGTGGAAGACGAGCATACGGTCACCGTCCACGTTCGGCGGCTCCGGGAAAAGGTCGAGCTCTCGCCGAGCAAACCGACGCTGATTCTCACCGTGCCGGGGGCCGGATATCGCCTGAGCGCGTAGCGCTTCCGTTGCTAGGACAGGGGCGTTGGGATGAGTCCCGGACAGAGGCAGCCTATTTATCGACCAGGTCTCGGAACCGTAACCCAAGAGTAACCGCGTTGTAACTCCGAGGGGCCACACTGAGGACATTACAGTGTAGGAGGCTATCCGATGAGGAACAAACGTCTATTCGTGGGGACCATGCTGCTGGCAGCAGCAGTCATCGCGGCAATTGTCGTGCCGCTCCAGCTCGGTGGCTCGTCGACGCAAGCGGCCAACCCCGTGCAGGAAAGGGACGGCGAATCCAAACAGGGGCGGGTCATGGAGTTCGCGGTTGAGCGAGTCATCGACAAAGGCGATGGGCCGGTGACGCATCAGGGCCTGGCAACGATCATTGAGACGCCGGCGCCCGAGCTCCCCGAAGGGGACGCCGACGTCTCCGGCGTGTTCGTCGGTCTGACGGGCGACGTGCTGCGGGTAGGCACCGGGAACATAGAGGCCGACGTGAACATCGAGATCATCTCAGGGCAGGAACCGGCGGAGCAGGTAACGCTGACCCACGACGGCCCCGACGTCGACGTGCTGCTGACGTCTGATACGGCGATATACCGTGATGAGACGGGCCTGTCGATGCACGATATTCAGGACCTCCTACCCGAGGGGACCGACGCCTCCATCGACGTCGAAATGACCATCCAGCAGCTCGTGGCCCTCGTCGACTCTCGCGAGGAGATCGGCGAGAACACCGAGCTTCAGGTGTGGACGAGAAAAGTGGGCGACGACCTGGTCGCGGACGCTGTCGTATACCGCATCGTGTCCGAGCTCTAAGCCTCAAGGCCTTACCGGGCTGACCCGCCGATGAGATCATCGGCGGGTCAGCCCGGTCGTGGGGTGTGCCGTGATTCCAAGGTCCATACGGTGGCGGCTACCGCTCCAGTACGCCGGCATCGCCCTGTTGGCGGCCCTGCTGCTGGGCCTGGTGCTGCTGCTAGCTGTGCGCGGGTACTACATCAAGCGGGAATCGGATTACCTCGCTCGGAACGCGCGGGCGATTGGGTCACAGCTCTCCGCGATGCTTGAGACAGACGCCTCTGAGGGCTCGCTGGACGCCCACGTCGAGGCCCTGTCTCTTCTTTCGCAGACGAGGGTGAAGATCTTTGACACTGGAGACGCCGTGCTGGCCGACTCAGGTGAGCCGGCCAGCCTGAGCGGCTTGGCCAGGATGTCCCTAGACCTCAGCCTCGGCGGGGTGTCCCACGGCTTCTCCCAGACCCTTGAGGACGCCGAAGGACAGCAGCGGTACACCTCGACGGTGTCCGTCGAAGGCACCGAGATTGGTCCCTCGGGAGAGACGATACGGGAGTCGCTAGTGGTGAAAAGTGGCGGCAGGGCCTCTTCCGGTGGCGCCCTGGCGTGGGAGGAGGAGCTGGTGCCGCTGACGCCGGCGCTTGCGCCCGAGCTGGACTTCGGCCTGTGGCTGACCAGCAGCACGGACATCCCGCGGTCCTCCCGCTCGGTCACGCTGCCCGTCCACGACGCGTTCGGCAGACTGCAGGGCCACGTGGAGCTTTCGAACGGGCCTGCCTTCGGGCGAGGTGTGCTGAGGAGCGTCGCCGCAGGCTGGGCCGTCGCGGCAGCGGTGGCTGTGGCGGTGGCGGCGGGGGTCGGATGGCTGATGAGCCTACGCATCACCGGGCCCCTATCGAGCCTGACCCAGGTCACCGCTCGCATGGCGGAGGGCAACCTCTCCGGACGGGCGGACGTCAGGCGCGACGATGAGCTGGGCCAGCTGGCGACGTCCTTCAACCAGATGGCCGAGCGTGTCGAAGACACAGTGTCCGCCCTGCGGCGCTTCGTCGCCGACGCCGCCCATCAGCTGCTGACTCCGCTGACCGCTCTCAGGACTAACCTCGACGTGGCCGATTCGGCCAGGGACGCGCAGGACCTGCGAACGCTGGTCCGGAGCGCTCGGTTGCAGCTCGACAGACTGGAAGGCATGTGCGTGAGCCTGCTGGACCTGTCGCGGCTCGAGGCCGCCCCCGCCGGCGACCGCCATGCCCAGGTCCCGCTGGACACTCTGGTCTCGGAGGTCAGCGAGCCCTTCGCCTCTCGGGCGGAGCAGGCTGGAATCGTCTTCAGCCTGGGGCCGCCTCCGGACTCGGCGGTCGTCCTCGGCAACGAGGACCAGCTGAGGCAGGTGGTCGGCAATCTGCTGGACAACGCGATAAAGTTCACGCGCGGAGGCGGAGAGGTAAGCGTTTCGCTGACCCGGGACGAGGGCTCGGCCGTTCTCACCGTGGATGACACAGGCATCGGCGTGCCAGCCGAGGACGAGCCCCACCTGTTCGAGCGTTTCCAGCGGGGCAGCAACGCAGCGGCCTATCCGGGCAGCGGCCTGGGGCTGACCATTGCCAGGACCGCAGTCGAGGCTCACGGTGGGACGATCGACTACACGAGAAAGGCCAACGGGGCCCGCTTCACGGTGCGGATCCCACTGGCGCGCTTGCAGCAACGGGGTTAGGACCGCCAACGCACAGCCGAGTGCCTCGAGGGCGCGCCCACATGACCGCCACGCGCCGGGTTGGCCGTGAGACTTGGCCGCACCCACCGGATGATATAATCACGCCGCCCGGCCGACTTCGGCGATACGGAGGCGTCGTGACCGCGATCGACCCAATCACACTGGAGGTGGTGAGGGGCTACCTCGTCTCCACCGTGCTCCAGATGCGCGCCACCCTGGTGAGGACAGCCTACGCGCCGATCCTTTACGAGACCAGAGACTTCTCCTGCGGCCTGCTGACGCCCGACGGAGAGCTTGCCGCGATGTCGGAGGATTTTTCAGGGCATGTCTTCGCCATGGCCCTGGGACTGGGCACGTTGCTCGAGAAGTTCGGCGACGACCTCCACGCGGGCGACGTCGTTGCCGTCAACGACCCGTATACAGGCGGCACCCATCTGAACGACATCGCCTTCTACACACCCTTCTTCGTCGACGGCGAGCTGCTGCTTTTCATCTGCGTTCGCGCTCACCACGCCGACGTGGGCGGCGCGACGCCCGGCAGCTTCTCGGGCCAGGACACGGAGATTTACCAGGAGGGCGTCCGCATAGTCCCCGTCAAGATCATGGAGAAGGGGCAGCTGAACCAGGCCCTGTGGGACGTTCTGTTCGCCAACATGCGCCTGCCCGAGGAGAGGGAGGGTGACGCCCTTGCGATGCTCGACACGGCTCGTGTAGCCGAGGTCAGCGTATCGGATCTGTGCCGACGGTACGGCACGGGCACCGTCAAGGCATGCGTCACGAGGTTGCTGGAGAGTGCCGAGCAGACGATGCGGGAGCGTATCTCGCAGCTCCCGGACGGCGATTACTACTACGAGCAGTACATGGACAACGGCGGCCTGTCGCCCGAGCCCCTGCCCATCAAGGTGAAGCTGACGATCAAGGCCGACGGCATGTCCTACGACTTCACGGGCAGCGCGCCGCAGGTCGTCGGCCCCATGAACTGCGGGCTGCCGGTCAGCCAGGGCGGCGTGTTCGTTGTCGTGAAGTCCTGGCTCGACCCCAAGACCCCGGTCAACGGCGGCACCTTTCGACCTATACGTTTCGTCATACCCGAGGGAAGCTGCCTCGCCGCGTCGCTGCCCGCCCCCGTCGGCGGCTGCTGGGAGGTGTACCGCCAGGTCCAGTCGTCGGTCATCGGTCTGTTCTCTCAGATCATGCCCGACCAGCTGGGCGGCGAGACCTTCGGCACCTCCAACCACGTCTATATCTCGGGGTTCGACGTCGTTCGCCGCAAGCCCTATATCCTCTACGAGTACCCCCAGGGTGGAATCCCCGCAACCAGCGACACCGACGGGGCCACAGGGACCCACCACTACGACGGCGGCGACATCCCCTGCGTTCAGCAGTCGGAGACCATAGAGCAGCGCCAGCCGCTGCTGGTCGAGAGCCTGGAGACAGGCAGCGACATCGAGGGGCCTGGCTACCGCAGGAGTGGGCTGGGCGCCAGCCGGAGGATAAGGGTGCTCACCGGGACCGGGCAGCTCAACGTCATGGCCGACCGCGCCGTCATCCCTCCGTGGGGAGTCGCCGGCGCTCCGCCCAGCAGCGTCAACGCCTTCGCCGTGATCAGAGACGGCACGACACTTGAGCCATCCGCCATCCCCGGCAAGGTCAAGTCCTTTCCGCTGGAGGCCGGCGACGTGGTGCTGATGCGGACCACCGCAGGTGGGGGTGTGGGTGATCCCCTGGATCGCGAGCCCACTCTCGTCCTGGAGGACGCGTCAGAGGGTTACGTTACGCTGGAGCGCGCGGAGGGTGTGTACGGCGTAGTGATCGAGGACGGCCACGTCGACGCGGCAGCTACGGAAAGGCTGCGCGGCGAGCTGAGGAGCCGGCGCCACTACTTCGAGGTGGCCGACGGCGCCGACCTCTGGGACGAGCGCGGGTGCAGGCTCTGTCCGCTGGGGAGAGACGCCGCGGACCGGGCCGGAGTTTCCGACGGCGATATGGTGGAGTACGTAAGCGACACGACCGCGCCGCTAAGGGCCTGGGTGACCATACTGACCGATTCCAAGGGCGAAACCGTGCCGCTGGGACCCATCGCACGAGGCATCCTGAGGGTATCGATCGGCGACGCCATCAGGGTTCGGGCGCTGAAAGCCTCGGCTACGGGTGCACAGTCGAGTTCGTAGTCGAGAACAGTTAGCCGCCGAGAGCAAGGAGGAGAGAAGGATGAGCACGTCAACCGAACGACAGGTACCAACCGTTGTCAACGGACCGAGGCCGGCAAGCATGACGGCCCAGACGCCCGGAATGGTGCGCCTGCCGGGAGTCGCCAGCGACACAACGGGGGCCAGCAGGATCTGGATGGGTCACGTGACAGGCGTCCCCAACGAAACCGGACCTCCCCACCATCACGCCGAGGCCGAGACCTCTGCGTACATACTCAAGGGGCGAGTCCGCGTCTACTACGGAGACGAGTTCAAGGAGTTCGTAGAGGCCGGGCCTGGCGACTTCCTGTTCGTGCCCGCCAATACAAACCACATCGAGGCCAATCCCTACGACGAGCCGATGGAGTGCATCGTTTCGCGCTCGCCGGACAACATCGTCGTGAACCTCGACGAGTAGAATTGGTGAGGGCCGTCCAAGCAACCGTGCACCGATGCCTGCGCCCTCCGAAATAGCTTGGGGCGAATGGAGAATATGCCGTTCGTGGTCAAGCCCGGCGAACCACGGTTAGAGGGGGCTTGCACCAAAAGTCCTTTCAAGGCGAGGGTTTGCTTGCCCTCCCACCCGCCCTGGGGGGTATTTTGTATCTGGGGACACCCCAGACTCCGCTGGAAACCTCCGGTTTCCGGCACCTTCCTGTGGTTTTGGTGCAACCCCCGGTTAGAGGGGAATAGGTAAGGTGGACATGTCGACGGCCATCCGGGGAAGAGCGGTCAGCGGGCCATATTTGGCGTGAGGTGAGGCATGAGCACACTGGAGTTTTTCACGAAGTGCCTGGAGCACAGCTACGCGGCGGTAACGCGATCGGTGGAGGGCCTCACCCCTGAAGAGCTATCCTGGCGGCCGAAATCGGACTGCATGTCCATCGGCTTCATTGTCTGGCACTACGGCCGCGTCCTGGACCTGTGGCCGTCTCGCATCGACGGCGTGCCCCAGGTATGGGAGCAGGGGTGGGCCGAGAAGTTCGGCCGGGCTCCGGCCGACCCCAAGGACGCCGGCTTCGGGTTCACGCCGGAACAGCTCGACGCCTTTGTTGTTCCCTCCGAGTCGGTGCTGGTGGGCTACGCCGACGCTACCTGCTCCAGGCTAAAACAGTGGCTTGAGACCCAGAGCGAGGACGCCCTGGACGAGGTGAGTGTTCCGATCCGGACGGGCAACGCCATGTCACTGTCCACGCTATTCCAGCAGCTCGTGTGGGAGCTCAACCAGCACGGCGGGCAGATCGCATACCTGCGGGGCATGCAGCGCGGGATCGAGGACCGGATGTTCTCGGGTCCCGCCCTCGAGGCGGCCATGCGAGGCGATTAGTGCTAAGTTGCAGCAATCCCGTTACATCCCACCCGCCCACCCTCGAAGGTTTTCCGGGGTGTCCCCCGGACCCCCACCAAGGGGCCTTGCACCAAAACTACGGGAAGGTGCTGGAAACCAGAGGTTTCCGGCTGGGGTCTGGGGTATCCCCAGATACAAAAATACCCCCAGGGCGGGTGGGAGGGTAAGCAAACCTTCGCTTGAAAGGACTTTTGGGTGCAACGCCCCACCAAGGGGTGTTGACCTACTCAGCGAGGAAGGGGGACGATCATGACTATAACCCAGAGGCAGCGCGACAAGTGGCGGGCGGGGTACGACCCGGTCCTGGGACACGCCCCCGGAACGGTGCTGAGCGATGAGGTGCAGGAATATCGCGTCACGCGGGCGGCCGAGGAGGTGCTGCTGCACCGATACAAGGAGCTCGGGTACGACGGCGTGCACAACCTGATGGGCCTGGTCGACGACTGCCGTCTGCCCGACTTCTTCGAAGGCCCCGAATACCAGGAGCGCTTCCTGTCGGTCAAGATAATGGAGGAACGGCTGACGGACCTGGCACGAGGTCACCTGGGGGGCGGTCAGGATTACCGGGCTATCGCCTTCAACAGGGTGACGGCCGGCGTCACCACGTTGGTCCTGGCGCTCGTGCCGCCGGGGTCCATGGTGCCGTACGTGATACCTCCCTATCCCGGCCTCGACGTCCACGGCCACCCGTGCGTCCCGCGTGCCGTCGACCTTGCAAAGGCCAGCTGCGAGCTCATTTCCACGCCCCAGGAGCTGGCCGCCATTCTCGACCAGCGCTCCGACGTGCCCCTCGTGGCTATGTGTGGCTCGTACCGGGGCATCATTCGCGACGAGGTCATGGCAGAGATTTGCGATATCGCCCACGCGAAGGGCATCCCCGTCTTCGTGGACGACGCCGCGGGAGCGAGGAACAGAGTGGTCTCATTCGGCCAGAGCAGGGCCACCGACCTCGGCGCAGACATGGTGTTCACCAGCTGCGAGAAGGCGGGGCTGTACGGTCCGAGGGCCGGGATACTGATGGGGCGCGAGGACCTCCTGTTGAGGGTGGGAGCGAAGACGGTCATGATGGGAACCGATGCGCGCCCTTCCGTGGTCGCGTCGATGATCCGAGCGCTCGAAGAGTACGACGCGGACCGAGCCGAGGAGATGTTCGACGGGTGGACGGCCAGGCACGCACGCATATGGGAGATGATCACGCCCACGATGGGCGAAGCCCTTGACTACGGCGCCTACAGCGGCGTCTACATGGGCCTCGAGGCCTTTGCCGAGCTCGTCATGCGTGAATCGGGCCTGGAGGAGGTCGACCTGGCCCTGGCCGACATCAGCACGCTCCACTCGATGCTGATGCTGAGGCGCCAAGGGTTCATGACGATCGCCTCTCTACACTACCCGGGCGCGACGAAGCTGATGAGCGTGAAGGTGAATTCGCTGAACAGCCCCGACCTGACGGATGAGGACATAGCGCAGGGCGTCCTGGATTCGCTCGGCGAGACGGCTCGCATCATAGGCGACAGGTCGGCCGTGGAGCAGGCGCTATTCGGACCTCCTGGCTAAGGCAGCACCGGTGCCCTCCTTAGCCCAACAGCTCGCCGATTTCGCCTGCGACCTCGCCTTCGACGACCTCCCGGCCGACGTCGTCCAGAAGGTAAAGATGCACCTACTGGACAGCATCGGCGTAGGACTGGCTGGCTCGGCTACGGAGTACGCCTCCATGGTCGTAGGGCTGGCCCGCCAGAGCGGCGGCAACGCCGAGAGCACGCTTCTTGCCGCAGGGGAGCGATTGGGAGCCCCCGACGCCGCCCTGGGCAACGCCGCTCAGATCCACGCCCTGGACTTCGACGATACCTACCTTCCCGGGACGCTCCATGCCAGCGCCGTCGTCGTGCCGACGGTCCTTGCCGTAGCGGAAAGCCTGGGCCGGGATGGCAAGGCAGCCATCGCTGCCGCGGCCGCCGGCTACGAGGTAGGCTGTCGCATTGCCGGGGCAGCCGGAGGAGCCCGCATTCTTGACCGGGGCCTGCATCCGACGGCCCTGATAGGGCCTCTGGCGGCCGCCGTGGCAGCGGGCAGGCTGTTGGACCTAGACCCGCACAGGCTGGTGAGCGCCCTCGGCATTGCCGGCAGCATGTCGTCGGGGCTGTTCCAGACCCAGCTTGACGGCGCCTGGGTGAAGGTGTTCCATCCCGCATGGGCCGCTCACGGCGGTGTCCTGGCGGCTCGCCTCGCGGAGCGCGGGTTCGCCGGTCCACACCGCGTGCTCGAAGGCGAATACGGGCTGTACAAGGTGTTCCTGGGCGAGGCCAGCTACGACGAGGCCGTGCTCACCGGGGACCTGGGTCGCCGGTGGGAGACTCTCAGGATCACTCCAAAGTTCTACCCGGGCGGGCACACGACACACTACTACCTGGAGTCGGTGAGACAGATCCAGGACCGGAACAACCTGCGTGTCGAGGAGATCGCCAAGGTCGAATGCGTCGTGACTGAGGGTCGGGCCAACGCCCACTTCAAGCCCAAGGAGACCAGGTACTCGCCGCCCAACGAGTACATCGCGCGATTCAGCCTGCCCTACATGATCGCCGTGCTCCTGCTGGACGGCGAGCTATGGCTGGACGCCTTTGCCCCCGATCGGCTCCAGGACGTCGCTGTGTTGGAGCTGGCCCAGAGGGTGACCTACTCCACCGAGGAGGATGCGCTGGCGCCTGGTAAGGTGGGCACGGTCCGCATCGAGACAACGGACGGACGGGTCTTTCGGGAGCGAGGGCCCGCTCTGAAGGGGACGCCGGAGGCCCCCGCCACGTGGGACGAGGTAGCGTCCAAGTTCAGGCGGAACGCCGGGCTGGTCCTGGACGAGCCCGACTTAGACCGCCTGGAGGCGGCGGTGCATACCCTGGACACGGAGGGCGACGTGGCGGGGCTGATGTCCCTGACGCGCGGGCGGCGCTAGCATTCAGCTACAGAAGTAACGCTATATATCCCACCCGCCCGCCCCAATAGATTTCTGGGGAGTCCCCAGACCCCTCCAAGTCCCGACGCGTCGGGATTGGAGTCCCACTGGGTGAGGAGATGGAAGCCTGCGCGTCAACCGGACGCGAGCGTGTTGGGGTCGCCAAAGCACGATTTCACGAAAAACCCGAATCCTTCCCGTCATCCGGCTTGGAGGTTGCTATCAGCACATACGTTCCGTTGTAATGGCGAGTCGCACAGACATATCTATTAAGGGAAAGGGGGTTGTCGCAATGAGGAAGTCTCACGATATAGCGGCTAAGAGAATAGCCAAGAGACTAGGCGGCACCTATGATCCGGCCACTAGTCCCGACGTTAAGGGCCGAAGAGGACGGGCGGAAGTCAAAAGCAGCGCAAGCGAGATAGCTAAAGCACTGCGCCAGCTAGGAGGAGGGAGAGGCCCTGCTTACATAGCGCTCCCACTCTCGCAGCATCCCCGAGCAAAGAAACGGCTACGAGGCCTGAAGACTGGCCTAATGACCCACAGTGGCAGAGTTACCAAGAGGTCTACGCGAAAACGTAGGTAGCCCCGATGGGCGGGCAAGATTGTAATCCAGATCTGTGCAATCTTCAGTCCTAAGTAACCATCCCTTTCTGTTGGGACCTATGATTTGAAGCAGTACCTCAAGCCGTTCCGGCGCCTGTGTCACGATCTGGTACCAGACGAAGTTGTTGTCGGAATCCAGGCCGAAATCAGCCGCTAGCCGGGGACACTCAGCGCTCCGGCGGCGGCACTCGAGCCTGCGATGCGTCCGAAGACTGCGCCCAGCATCAGTCCTGACCCGCTCGGGTAGTTGTGGTAGAAGATGCCTCCGGTGGCCTCGCCCGCTGCGTATAGCCGGGGCATGGGCCCCCCAGACTCGCCGACGACCTGGGCGCGCTCGTTCACCAGGAGTCCTCCGTAGGTAAACGTAATCCCGCAGCGCACCCCGTAGGCCACGAAGGGAGGTTCCTCGAGCCGCAGCGCCCAGTTGGTTTTGGGAGGGTCGATACCGGCGGTGCCTTTGCCATCTTTCAAAGATGGATTGAATACTCCTCCCTGGACCGCGCGGTTGAACTCCTCCACCGTGCGAACCATCTGCTCCCGAGGCAGCCCAAGCCGTGTGGCCAGCTCTCCCAGGGTCGCCGCCGTGGCGGTGGAGCGCGCGGAGCTATAGCGTGGCTCCAGCAGACCGACTGTCTGCTGGTCGAAGAGCTGATAGGCGACGCCGCCCGGCTGGACCAGGATCTCGCGGCCCAGGCGGGCGTAGCTGTACGACTTGAAGTCGGAGCCCTCATCAGTGAAGCGCCGCCCCTCGGCGTTGACCATTACGCTAAAGGGATACGAGAGCCTGGCGGTCAGGTCGCCCATATCCAGATCGCCTACGTCCGGCGACTCGGCGTCAACGGGCACGGCGTGGCAGCCCGCCCAGTCGCCGGCAGCCTGGCCACCGAATTCCCGGACCTGCTCCAGCAGCTCGCCTGTGTTGTGCCGCGTGCCGCGGACCTTGACCTGTTCCCACTCACCCCCAAGGTAGCGAGCCCGCAAAGACGGGCTTGCCTCGAACCCTCCGCAGGCCAGCACCACCGCGCCCGCGGGAATGGTCGTCGCATCATCGCCCGTCCCGACGCGGACCCCGTGCACGACACCTCTGACGTCGCGGACGACCTCCAGGGCCGGCGCGTCGTACGCCAGGTCGACGCCACGGCCCTGGGCCGCCCGCAGAAGGCTCTGGGTCAGGGCCTGGCCGCCGCCCCAGAACTGGACCACGGCCCCGGCGGGGAAGAAGGTGCGGCCGCCGTGCTTGATCGACGTTGCGTACATCTCGAACCGAACACCTATGCCTTGCATCCAGCGAACGGTCTCGTAGGAGCGCTCGACGAGCAGGCTTGTCAGCTCAGGGTCGGAGCACCCCTCGGAAAGCCTGAGCAGGTCGTCATAGAAGGCGTCCGGCGGATACGGCGTAACGTCGAGTCGGGACGTGTCCGACTGGGAAAGCTCGGGCACAAGTGGCACGATGTCGTCCAGCCCCGAGTGGGCGAAGCGGACGATACCGCCCGTGAACCGGGTGTTCCCCCCTCGCTCCTCGTAGGGAGCCTTCTCCAGGACCAGCACCCGGGCGCCGGCCTCGCGGGCCGAGATCGCGGCGGTGAGGGCTGCGTTGCCCGAGCCAACGACCACCACGTCGTAGCCTCCGCCGGACGTCATCCCTAGCCGGTACTCGAAACGCTGGATTGGACGGTCAGCTCGCGCGCCAGCGCGGTTACGTCCGGCAAGGTCTCCAGCCCCATCACCATGTCTGCGATTGTCACGGCCCGATCCTCGGGGACGGCGTGGGTCGCGAGCCGCATGAACTTCTCCCTGATCTGCTCCGTCGACAGCGGGTTGGCGGGGCTACCGGGGCGATGCTCAACGTCAGCTTCGAGGACCCGCCCGTTTCGGAGGTGGATTCGGACGCGGGCACGCCGCTGGCCGTAGGGTCCGAGGGCGTCGATGTCGGCCGACGGACGAACCTCTACGCGGCTCGCCAGGTCGACGAGGGCCGGGTCCCCTATCTTCTCCTCATCACACTGGTCGACGAACATGCCGCCTTCGACCAGCATGGCGGCCACGCAGTATGGAATGCTGAACTGGGCGTGGGTGACGCTCTCGGCACGGTACACCGGATTGGTGTGCTCGTAGGTGAGGGTCGAGGTTTCAACCGCGATCGTTTCTATTTCGTCCAATCGTGGGCGGTGCTCCTCTCGGATGAGCCGAGCGGCCTCGATCGAAGTGTGGGTGCTGCCGTTGGCGGCGTAGGCTTTCAGCTCCACGGTCAGGATGTCGAACCGCTCGCCCAGCTCGGCGGTGAGCTGGGTCAGGTCGTAGTCGTCGGCGCCCCAGGCGTGGGTGCGGCAGAAGCCCTTTTCGCCCTCGAACACGTCGGCGGCGCCGGTGAAGCCACGTTCGGCCAGGAGGGCCGAGTAGACTCCTGCCATGGAGCCTTTGCCCTCCAGCATGCGCTTGTCCATGGAGGCCACCCGGACAACCTCGAGGCCCGCTCCCCGGTTTCCGGCAAGCCCGAGGGCAGCAGTCGTCTCGTCCTCACCGAGGCCCAAGATGCTGCTGACCGCTGCCGCAGCCGCGAAGGGCGAGTTGGTCCCCGCCGGGTGCCACCCGCGCAGCATGTGGCCTGGCCCGAGGCACCTGCCGACGCGGAGCACGGTCTCGTATCCACAGACGACCGCGGCCAGGAACCGCCTGCCATCGATGCCGCCCCGGTCCTCCGCGACGGCCAGCGCCGCTGGGATCACGGCGGCGCCGCAGTGCTGGAACCCCAGCGTGTGGATGTCGTCGAGCTCGAAGGCATGGGTGAAGGTGCCGTTGAGCAGCGCAGCGTTGACCGACGAGGTGTGCAAACCGGTGCCCCAGATCGCGCAACGGCGCGTATCGTCGAGGCTGAGGACCGTGTCCAGCGCCAACCGCGACCACGGCAGTGTCGATCCGTGGAGGGCGCACCCGAGGGAGTCGAGGATGAGCCACTTGAGCCGCTCGATCACCTCGGTAGGCACCGTCTCGAAGCGATTACCCGCGATCCACCGTGCCAGGGATCGAGTGTAGGAGTCAGTCATAGAGTATGGACGTGAGGGTGGCGTACTTGGTTGCCGCGCATCATACCAGATCGGCTCCAATTGCCACTTCGATGGCGCGGAACGCTGGGTTGCAGGGGTCTCGCAAACAGCCGCGAGTTGTATACTGAAGCCATGTCGCGGATGGTTCCCTCTCTTCTGCTGGAGCTCGTTTCGACCGGGGTGGCCACGGCAGGCCAGGTTGCCGCTTGCCGCGTCAGGCTCAGCGTCAGCGACTCTGACACTGCGGTTCATCTGGACGTCTGTCGCGACGGGGCGTTCACGAAGGCGTGGAGCGAGACCGTCGCCCTCAAGGCAGATGCGCCGGTTGTGACAGCTGACTCGCGGGTTGCTACCATCGACGTCTGGCTCAGGTCCAACCAGCCGCCCTGCGACGGCGGCCGGGGCTGTCGCGTGCCCAGAGAGTCGGACTGGACCCTCGAGCATCATCGCATTGGTGACGCCGGCTACCTGAAGTATGCCGCTCCAGGGGTTTCGACCCGCCAGGGACACGAGCGCTGGACCCGGACCAGTCCGGCGATGGAGAACTACCTGTCGTCCCGGTTGGGTTACGTGGCGTCGCCTCACGTGGGATCACCGGCGGAGCCGCCGGGCCCACGGGCCGCGTGGGGCGCCACGGCTGCGACGGCCGTCGCGCTCGCGGGTGGGCTCATCGTAATCAGGGCGCTGGGCAGGCTGGTGCGGCGCAAGGCCAGTGACCCCGCATAGCGGTCATCACAGCCAGGCCGTCAGGGAGGAGCAGATGCGGTTCGGAGTCTACGCGGAGATGCAGTGTCCGCCGGAGAAGCCACACCAGCAGCTCTACTGGGAGGCACAGCGCCAGATAGAGCACGCCGACGAGATGGGCTTCGACGTCTACGCGACCATCGACCATCACTTCTCCCAAGAGTTCGGCATCTCGGCCAACCCCCTGGCGCTGTTCTGCGCCGCGGCACAGCGGGCCCAACGCATCCGCTTCCGCACTGCCCTGCACGTTCTGCCCTCGAAGAACCCGATGGAGCTGGCGGGCCAGATAGCGGCCGCCGACATCATCACCGGCGGAAGGCTGGAGTGCGGCGTGGGCCGCGGCCATGCCTGGCTGTACCACGGATATGGAATCCCGATGGAGGAGTCCCAGGCCCGAATGGAGGAGGCCTTCGAAATACTCATCCGGGCCTGGACTGAGGAGCGCTTCTCCTACAAGGGCCGGTTCTGGAACGTACGCAACGCACGGGTTACCCCGCGACCCATCCAGAAGCCCCACCCGCCGATCCTGACGGGCGGGACCAGCGACAAGACGTTCAAGTTCGCCGGGAGCCACGGGTACGGTATCTTCATTCCGCCACTGCTGCCCTTCAGTGCCCTAGAGCGCCAGTTCGGCATCTATCGCGAGGCGTGCGCGCGCAACGGACACGAGCCTAACATCGTCTACTTGCGCCCCATCTATCTGGGCGACGACCCGGCGCAGGTGAGGCGGGAGTGCGAGCAGTATCTGCTCAACTTCCTCGCCTTCAACGCCAAGCCCGTCGAGCTGATCCCCGAGTCGGCAGAGGAGCTCCACGCGGCAGGATACGACTTCTACGCCAGCGGTGCCCTTGAGTCACTAACCAAGCTGTCGTACGAGGACCTGGTCGAGCAGGACATAGCCTTTGTCGGCTCCGCGGAGCAGGTGATCGAGAAGATTCGCTGGCTCAGGGACGAAGGCGGCATCTCCGAGTTCGACATCCTCGCCTCTTACGGGGGCCTTGAGCACTGGAAGTCTCTGAAGCAGCAGGAGCTATTCGCCCGCCACGTGATCCCGGCCTTCCGGGAGGGCTAGGCTTGAGAGCTTGCGCTTATCGTATCCAGTGAAGAGCCCTCCAGGTCGTTCCCTCCCACGCGCCCACAGGTATTCTCGGGGACACCCGGCTTTGCACGAAAAGTCCTTTCACCGCGGAGGTTTGCTTACCCTCCCACCCGCCCTGGGGGTATTTTTGTATCTGGGGATACCCCAGACCCCAGCCGGAAACCTCCGGTTTCCAGCACCTTCCCGTGGTTTTTGTGCAAAGCGGGGGACACCCCGAACACCGGCGGCCTGACACGTCGGGCCTGCACCCTGTCGGGAAGGCTTGTGCTGTTGTGCGGGGCAGCGTCCTCCCAGGGAAGGACTAGGAGGGAATAATCAACCCTCAGGCCAACCGCCTTGGGGCAGGACGGCGCGTCGGGGTCTCGAGGCCTCAGGGGTGCAGATCTACCCGAGCGCCGTCAGCGGCCGGAGCCACACCTGGTCACCCTCCGACGCCTTGAGGATGGCCCTGGCCCTGGGGCCGAGCAGGCCCGTACCGTCGCGTAGGGACGCGTCCACATGGATCCACGCCTTGAGGTGCGCTCCCATGCCCCCGTTCGGCACGTACTCGACCAGGTCGCCGTCACACAGGCCCAGGCGCTCCGCCACATCCCCGCCGACCGAGGCCAGCCGGCGCCCCACCTCGTCGTACTCGTCGGCCTGCCCCGCCACCACGATTACGTGCTCCCTCGCTGACCGTAGCCTGGTCCGCATCGCCTCGGTGGCGGCCTCGTCCACGACCTCGCCGTCGAGAGCCACGCCGTAGGCATCGCGTGCTCGGCCCTCGCTGATGTACCCAAAGGCCACGTCGCGGCGGACGCGGTCGGGCTCCCGCTCCAGCGGGTCACCCCATCCGCCGCATCCACGCGTCCGCATGAGGACCACGTCGCCCTGACGCATCGGGGCCGCCCCCACCTTCGAGGGCAGGTCGCCGGGGTGAAACTCGTCGCCGTTGCGTCCGACCTTGAAGACGTTCAAGCCTCCCGGATAGCCTCCGCATAACCCCATCCTGGGAATCACAGCCATCTCGCCCATCAGCGAGAGAGAAGCCCCATCTGGGTCCAGAACCTTCACCTCACGCACGCCACCGAGCCCGCTTCGTCGATACCCAGCGCCCTCGCTGTCGCGCCGCAGCTCGTTTCGTAGGACCAGGACCGGGTTGTCCAGCTCCATCTTCTCGACCGGCAGGATAGTCGCGATATCTCCTAGGTCATACGTGACGACGACGTGGCTGCCGTCCACGTTTGGCGAGGCCGGACTGCCGCCGCGCGGGTACTCGTAGGAGATCCAGTGGAGGCCTCGCTTCGCGTCCCAGCCACTCAGGTATGTGTGGTTCGCCCCGCACTCCGGGGGCACCCCAATTCGTTCGGGAATGATCTGCGCCATCAAGCCGATGAATGCGTTTTCGACCAGGTAGCAGACCTCTGAGTACGCGGCCGACGGAGGCGGGAGGGAGGGCGTGTAGGAAGCTTCCCTCCTCCTGGAGGACCGTCACCGAGCGCATGGCGCCCGAGTTGACCGGGGTCTCTCGCTCCAGGAAGCTCTTGACCATGTTGAATACACCGGTAAAGCCCATGGCAGGACCGGCGTTGACCGGCCCGTCGACCTGGGGTGAGCTGCCGGCGAAGTCGAAGGTCATCCGGTCGCCTGAGATAGTGAGCTTGCAGCGCAGCGGTACCGGCGTCGCCACGATGCCTGTGTTCTCCATGTACTCTTCGTAGTAGTAGTCGCCGTCTGGGAGCTCGGCGACGGCCCGCCGCACTGTGTGGTCGGACCGGTCGAGCACCGCCTCGATGCACCGCTCGACGACGCCGGCCGTATAGCGTTCGAATAGCTCCTTCAGCCTGCTCTCGGCCGTCTTGCAGGTGCCCAGCATCGAAGCGAAGTCGCCCTCTCGCTCGTCCGGATTCCGGCAGTTGGTCAGGATCGTCTGCAGCAGGTGGGCATTGAGCTCCCCGCGGTTGTGTATCTTCACCATAGGGACGCGTATGCCCTCCTCATAGATCTCGCGAGCGCCCCCCACCATGCTCCCGGGTACCCTGCCGCCGACATCGGTCCAGTGGGCCCGGACGGCTATGAACAGACGAAGCCTATCGCCATTGAAGAAGGGGTACAGGACCACCATGTCGTTGAGGTGAGGCCCCGCGGTGTACGGGTCGTTGGTGAGCAGCACGTCGCCCGGATGGATGTCGTCGCCGAAGACCTCGATGGCGTACCTGACGTGGAACGGAACGGCGAAGGTGTGAAACGGCAGCTCCTGCGAGGCCGCCACCAGGTCTCCATCCGCCGTCAGGATGCCCAATCCGAAGTCCAGCGTCTCCGTAAGGGCCGGCGACCATGCCGAACGGGCAAGGGTCGCGCTCATCTCCCGGGTGACGTTCACGAGAAAGGCCTGGACCACTTCGAGCGTGATTGGGTCCGGCTCGTCTCCCTCCACGATATTGCCGTCAGACCGATCCTCACCGGCCGTCTCCCGCGCTTCCATGAGGAGATTACCGGCCGCGTCCGTATTAGCCACCCATCCGGGGAAAATGAGGGTGGTAGACCCGAACTCCTCGACAACTGCGGGCCCGCTGATCGTTGCCCCTGGCGCGAGACCGCGCCTGTCGTACACCGGGCATCGAACAAAGCGACCTTCGATGTAGACGTCTCTATGCTCGAGAGGCTCATGCCGCACTCCCTCGGCGGCGTCCACGGCCAGGTCGGGGTCCGCCACGTAGCCCAGGGCCGTGAGACCCAGATTGACAACCTCTATCGCATGGCCCCCCCGGCGGTACCCATAGGCCCTCTCATGTTCCCGGTGGAAGGCGTCGGATATCCCCGCCAGGTCGACCTCGTGGCTCTGGACCGGCACCTCCAGCTCCCAGGCCTGGCCCAGGTATCTAAGGTACATGCTGTGTCGGACGGTGCCCCTATCCTCGGGAACGCCGTCCAGCCGCAGCGCCTCCCTTGCCTCCTTTTCCATTTCCGCGTAGAGGGCCCGGATGCCGGGGAGCGCTTGCTGGCCGAGCTCCGTCTTGTATGTTCTGACGTAGTCATGCTTGACGTCGGCTACGAGCAGGCCCATGGCACAGATATTGCCCGGCTCCCGGGGGACCAAGACAGCCGGAATGCCGAGCTCCTCGGCGATGGGGATGGCGTGCAGCGGACCCGCCCCACCGAAGGCAGCCAGGGCGAAGTCTCGCGGATCGTGGCCCCGCTCTGTGGAGACCTGCCGGACTGCGCCCGCCATGTTGGTCGTTACGATCTTGGCGACGCCCTCGGCCAGGCGGTGCATGTCCGAGATACCGACCTCCTCACCCAGTCGCCGCGCGGCCTTCTCGGCCAGGTCCAGGCGTAGACCCATCCTTCCGCCCAGCAGTCCACCGGGGCCGATGCGCCCGAGCAGCAGGTTGGCGTCGGTGACGGTGAGCTGGCCGCCGCCCTTGTCGTAGCACGCGGGCCCGGGACTCGCACCGGCGCTCTGGGGGCCCACCCTCAGGGCTCCGGTCTGGTCTACCCAGGCGATGCTTCCGCCTCCCGCACCGATAGTGTGGATGTCCAGCATCGGGATCAGTATCGGGAATGCCTCCAGGACCCGTTTGCTCGACATCTCCGGCTGGAGGTCTCTGACCAGGCAGACGTCGGTGCTGGTCCCGCCCATGTCGTAGGTGATCAAGTTCCTGGATCCGGCGGCGGCGCCGAGGAACGAGCCGGCCATCGGCCCAGCGGCAGGCCCGGACAGGATGAGCCTGACGGGATAGCTTGCCGCCGAATCCTCCGTTGCCAGGCCACCGTTCGAGGTCATGAACTGGACCCCGCCGGCGTACCCTCGATCCCTGACGGCCCTGGTAAGCCTCTCTACGTAGCCCTTTATGAGGGGCGCGACGTAAGCGTTGATTACCGCCGTGCTCCATCTCGGGAACTCCCGCCACTCCTGCGAAACGTCTGAGGAAAGGGTGCAGGGAACGTCGGGCAGGTGTTGGGACAGAAGATCGCCTACCCGCCGCTCGTTTTGGGGATGCGCGTAGGAGTGCAGGAATCCGACGGCGACCGACTCCACCTTCTGAGCCCTGAGCTGCTCCACGACACGTAGCACTTGGCCCTCGTCCAGTCCGACCAGCGGGCTGCCGTCGGCCATTACTCGCTCCGCGACCTCGAATCGCAGGGGACGTGGAATCAGTGGCGCGGTGGACACCCATTCGGGATCGAACTGCCCGCCTGTGTATCGCCTCGTGTCGGCGATCTCTATGTGATCGCGAAACCCTTCTGTGGTGATGAAGGCGGCCTTCACTCCGCGCCTCTGAAGGATGGCGTTGGTCACTATGGTGGTACCGTGAACGAACCGCCTGACCGTCCCCAGGCCGATACCCAGCTCGTCGATGCCCGCGAGCACGCCGAGCAGCGGGTCGGGGTAGGTGGTGGGTGTCTTGGTCGCGAAGGCCTCTCTCGTCTCCTCGTCGAACACCGTGAAGTCGGTAAAGGTTCCGCCTACGTCGACGCCGATGTTTATCACCGTTGCAGCTCCGTCGAAGTGTTTTGCGATCCACGCGCCCGCCTATGGTCGCTCGATTGCTGTCCCGGCGCAAGCGGGGCGATCGGCTTGACCCGCCGCGGCCGCATGACTATAATCCGTCCCCTTACTGAAGAGCCACAGCGGAGGTCTGGGATGTCACGGCAGCGTATCGGGGTCCTGGTGCCATCGAGCAATACGGTTGCGGAGGTGGACTTCTGGCGAGCCGTCCCGGAAGGCGTGACGGTTCACAGCGCCCGCATGATGGCAAGGGCGGCCACGCTGGAAGAGCAGGAGCGGGAGAGCGCGGATGTCGACGTTGCGACCGAGATGCTGGCGACGGCCTACCCGGACGTGGTGGCCCTGGCCTCCACCGGCGGTAGCTTCTTCAGAGGCCCTTCATGGGACCGGGAGCTGCTAGAGCGAATGGAACGCATCGCCGGCGTCCCTGCCGTGGCGACGTCGCCGGCGGCGGTCGCGGCTATGGAGCTCCTCGGGATCAGGAAGGTGTGCGCGGTCACGCCGTACCCTGACGACCTGAACGACCTTCTGCCGCCCTACCTGGAAGGGAAAGGGTTCGAGGTCACGAGCGTATCCGGCGCCGGCCTTGGCACGACGGACGCCAAGGAGATCAATGACCAGACCCCGGATGACGTATACGAGTTCTCGATCCGCCACTGGGACCCGGCGGCGGACGGGATGTTCTGCTCCTGCACCGCGTGGCGCGCCATGGAGGCGGCGGAGCGCCTGGAGCGGGCCATCGGCAAGCCGGTGGTCACATCTAACCAGGCCACCATCTGGGCCGCGCTCCGCAAGCTCGGCTACGCAGAGCCGATGGAAGGGTACGGCCGTCTGCTGAGGGCGGCTCCCCACTCCTGACCGCCCTCGAGGGCGCTCCGCCGGAGCGGCCCACGGCGCGGCGCGAGCGATCAGGCCACGTGCTTCCGAATGAACTCGCCAACGCGCTCGATGGCCTGCTGGCCCTCGTCGAGGATGGGAGCGAACAGGTGCCAGACGTGGACCATGTCGTCCCATGCCTCGTACTCCACCTCGACGCCCGCAGCCTCGGCGCGCTGCGCGAGTCTGGTCGCATCGTCGAGCAGTGTCTCAATGGCCCCCACCTGGATCAGGAGTGGCGGAAGTCCGGTGAGGTCCGCGTAGATCGGAGCCGCCAACGGCGCGCGGGGATCTACGCCGGCCAGGTACATGCTCGCCAGACCCCGTATCCCCTCGGCCCTGATATGCGGATCGGCCTCGACGTTGGTGACCATGGACTCACCGATGGCCTCCATGTCGGTCCAGGGGGAGATGGACACGGCAGCGGCCGGCAGCGGCTCGCCTCGGTAGCGCAGCGCAACCAGCGCCGAAACAGTCAGCCCACCGCCAGCCGAGTCACCGCCCACGGCGATATTGTCAGGCTCAACGCCGCTGGATAGTAGCCACCCGTAAGCGGCCATCGCGTCCTCAACCGGCGCCGGGAACGGGTTCTCGGGGCTCAGTCTGTAGTCAAGGGCCAGGACACGCATGCCCGCTGCTCGGGACAGACGAGACAGCATGGCGCGGTGGGTCCTGGGCGAGCCGAAGACGTAGCCGCCGCCGTGGAAGTAGAGCACGACCTTATCGGCCGCCACCCCTGGAGTCGTGATCCATTCGGCGGGCACGCCCCCGGCACCTACGGGCTCACAGGTCACGTCATCGTCGACCGGCAGGGGAAGCAGCATCTCTTCGTAAGCGGTCCGCATCCCCTCGATGGTGCCCCGCGCCTTGGCCTTCGCCGCCCTGGTCGTCACAAGCTCGATGACCTTCTCCCGGCCTCTGGTTGAAGTCATATGCATCCCTCCGAAAGATCGTTACTTGGGGCGCAGGATTAAGGCGCGTCAGATGCCTCTGGCCGCCATGTGGCCCTCGCGGATGGCCTCCATTGCACGCCTGGGGGCCACGCAGTCGCCGACGGCGACGACCTCGGGGATACCTGCGCGGCCGGCGACGGCCTCGTACAGGTAGGTCGATGGCCGGTTGGGCAAAGCGGCCACTACCAGGTCGACTGCTTCGACAACCTGCTCCTCCCCGGTGTCCGTGCGGCGCAGCACCACGTTCCCGTCTTCTGCGGTCTCGATCCAGCAGGAGCGGTGGAACCGCACACCGTTGTCCACGAGGCGTTTGACCGCCGGCGTCTGGCTTACTGTGGTGATCTCGACGCCGATCATCGGAGCCCGCGTGACCAGGTGAACCTCGGAGCCACGCTCGGCCAGAAACTCTGCCGTGCTCAGCGCCTTGTGATGCCCGTCGCCATCCAGGAGCACGACACGCTTCCCGGAGACACGCTCCTCCAGGGCATCGTCGACGCTGGCGAGCGCGGGCCCGCCGTCGCGTCCCAGTCCCGGTATGTCGGGCAGCGACGGGACGGAGCCGGTGGCGACGATGACCGCCTCGGCCCCGTCACCTTCCAGCTGCTCAGGAGAAACCTCGGACCCCAGCCTGATCTCCACGCCAAGCTGCTTTAGCTGCCCCTCCAGCCACTCGACGACCCTCGCAAACTCCTCGCGATGAGGGGCCTTCACGAGGGTCGCGATCTGGCCGCCCAGGTGGCTCTGTCGCTCGTGCAGCACGACGGAGTGGCCACGCATGGCGGCGACCCGCGCCGCCTCCAGACCCGCCGGCCCTCCACCCACCACGACTACCGACTTCGAGCGTGGGGCCTGGCCCACCGATCCCAGCTCGAGCTCGCGGCCCGCTTCGGGATTCACGAGACACCCCACCGACAGCCCCGCGTTGATTCGCCCTGCGCACCCCTGATTGCACCCGATGCACTGGCGAATGTCTCCCGGCCTGTCCTCCATCAGCTTCCTGCCGATCTCCGGGTCGGCAATGTGGCCACGGGCGATACACACCATGTCCGCCCTGCCCTGGGCCACGATCTCCTCGGCGACGTATGGGTCGGTTATGCGGCCAACGGTGAAAATGGGAATTCCGTTGGTGGCCTTCTTGATCGCTTCGGCCAGATGTACGAAGGGCGCCTGGGGCCAGCTCATATCGGGGATCTGCTGAGCGTGGCTCATGGGCTCGTTGGTGCTGTGAGACACGCTGATGTAGTCCACGTCGCCGGTCTCCTCCAGCCAACGGGCGACCTGGGTCGTGTGGTCGATGGTCAGGCCACCGGGGACGAGCTCGTCGGCGCTTATGCGCACGCCGAGGACGGTATCGGCGCCGAGAGCTCGGCGCACGGCGGCCAGGGTCTCGAGGGTGAATCTCGCCCGGCTCTTCAGGTCCCCGCCGTACTCATCGGCGCGGAAGTTGCTGAGGGGCGAGAGGAACTGTTGAGGCAGGTAGCCGTGGCCGGCGTGAAACTCCACGCCGTCCATACCGGCCCGCTGCAGGTTGACCGCGCAGCGGGCCGACCACTCGACGACCTCCTGTATATCCTGCCTTGTCATCGCATGGGTCAGCTCGGAGGTGTTGAGGCCGAAGACCGGGGGAGCGGGAACTATCGAAGCCGACCAGAGCGGCAGCAGGGTGTCGGCGCTGCTCGCGGTCCTTCCCAGGTGGAGTATCTGGCCGACGATCTTCGCACCGTGTTGATGCACAGCGTCAGCCACCATGCGGAACTCGGGGATCGCCTCTTCGTCCCAACCTATGAGGTTCGCCTGGCTGCTGCGAGTAGTCGGGTGTAGCCGCGCCCCTTCGAGTACGACGAGGCCGGCGCCCCCTCGCGCCCGGGCGGCGTGGTATTCGGCCATGCGCCGGGTGGGCCGGTAGTCCTGGCCCAGGTTGGTCTGGTAGGCGCTGGTTACGAGGCGGTTGCGGACCTCCATGTTGCCGATGCGCATCGGCGAAAGCAGATGAGGGAACCGCGTGCTCACTCCGCTGACCTCCTGTGCCAGGTCTGCCGTTCGTTCCCGCCGGGGTCTGACAGCAAGCCGTGGGAAACGGCGTTCGACTACGACGGCGAGAGCTTTTCGATCAAGAGCCGAGCGAACTCGGGCCCTTTACCCTTCTCCTCGTGCTTGAAATACACAAACACGTCGCCGAGTCCCGCGGAGCACTCCTGTATGGTGTCGCCCCACCGGTCGATGTCCTGTGGCTGGTAGCCTTCGTCGCGAAGCCGGAAGTAGGCGTAGTCGGCGGTCATGACCAAGGGCGTGTCGACCTTCTCACCGTCGGCTATGCACAGGGCCACATTCCTGGACCTGAGTAGGTCGAACACATCGTCCGACATCCATGACTTGTGCCGGAACTCGAAGGCGGCCCGTCGGTCCGGCTCCAGCATGTGGAGGAAATTGCGGAGCACCGCGACGTCCTTCCTGAACGAGGGCGGCAGCTGAAAGAGCATGATGCCAAGCTTCGGTCCCAGCGTTCGAGCGCGGCTGTCGAAGGCGCCCAGGAGGTCCTCGCACTGCTGAAGCTGCGAGTCGTGGGTTATTCTTCGCGAAGCTTTAAGGGTGAACCTGAAGCCGTCCGGAGTCGTCGAGAACCATCCGGCCAGGGTCTTTTCGCTGGGGATACGATAGAACGTGTAGTTAATCTCCACAGTCGAAAAGCGGGATGCGTAGTAGGGCAGCATCTTGCCGTTCGGCAGGTCGGAGGGGTAGAAGCTGCCCTTCCACTCGGGGTAGTTGTACCCGGAGGTGCCTATCCAGATCATGCCAAGCCTCATGGTACCATAACGGCCGGTGGCACCAAGATGGCGATGACAGGCGAGGAGCAGGTCGATATCCGGCTCGGAAACGGGCGGACCGTTGCCGTCGTTGGAGCATTCGCCGACATCGGCGAGGTCCAATGGGTGTTCGCCTACGCGCCGGGGGCCGGGTCCAACATCCACGACCCTTTCGGCAAGCACGTCTCGGCGCGACTCCCTGAACACGGCGTCGCCGTAGTTCGCGTCCAGTTCCCCTACATGCAGGACGGGCGGCGCAGGCCAGACTCCACTGCGGTCCTGGAGGACACGTGGCGCGCCACGGTCGACATGCTTCGGGAGCGGGGCGCCGCGAGGCTTGTGATCGGCGGCAGGTCCATGGGAGGCCGGATAGCCTCTCAGGTCGTAGCGCAGGGCACGGGAGCGGAGGCGCTGGCACTCTTCGCATATCCTCTGCATCCGCCCGGGGACCCAGGCAAGATGCGGGACAAGCACCTCCACCTCATTCGCGTGCCGGCGCTGTTTTGCTCGGGGACGCGCGACGCCTTCGCTACGCCCGGCGAGCTGAGGGCGGCGGCAGAGAAGGTACAGCGGGCCAAGGTACACGTGCTCGACGGCGCAGACCACGGCTTCGCGGTTCCGAAGGCCAGTGGCCGAAGCCGCCTCGACGTGTGGGACGAGGGCGTCGACGCCTTCGTCGATTGGCTGGCCGGGGTTACCTAGCCCACTCGAAGCGTTTCTCGCTCAAGCAAGCTGCAGCACCGTAAAATCGACCAGGCATCGACTGACGGCAGTCCGCGGTGGTGCAACTACTCTGCCTGTGATATACTCACATCGGTGACAGCATTCTGTGTCGGCTTTGGTTAATCCTTGGCGTTCATCAGACCCCTTCGGGCTTGCCCTAGCATTCCCCTGGACTCCTCTGAACTCGCTGCGTCTTTGGCCTCGGTGACCGGACTTTTGTCAACTACTCATAGAAAGGAGGCCACCGATGGCATACGAAGAAAGAAGCCTTACGTGTCTAGACTGCGGGCAATCCTTCACGTTCAGTGCTGACGATCAGGCGTACCATGCTGAGAAGGGCTATACAAACGAGCCCAAGCGTTGCCCGTCTTGTCGACAGGCGCGGCGCGGCCAGCGCAACGACGGCTATGATCGCGGACCTCGCGAGATGCACCCCGTTGTTTGTGCCGCGTGCGGTAAGGACACGACAGTCCCATTCGTACCCAGGGGCGACCGCCCGGTCTACTGTAGCGACTGCTACAGCAAGCAAGGCGGAAGGGCGCCGAGCCGGTACTAGGCTAAATGCGAGGGAGGCGGGAAACCGCCTCCCTCGTGGCAACCAAGCCCAAAAGGTAGGAGGATCAGGTGCGCTACCCTAGCGTAGTGGTAGTGGAGAGCGTACCGAGGAATATCGTTGCCTAAGAGAGATGTAATTGAAGTAGAGGGCGTCGTGACGGAGTCTTTGCCCAACGCGACGTTCAGGTTAGAGTTGGCCAACGGACACGAGGTCCTGGCCTACGCGTCCGGAAGGATGCGTCGCCATTTCATCAGGATACTGCCGGGCGATCGGGTTCTCGTCGAGCTCTCGCCTTACGACCTCACTCGGGGTAGGGTCACCTACCGTTTCAAGTAGCGGGCCTGCTAGGCGGAACTCGCCTTAGAGGTCTTGCGCTTTCGCTTTCGCGCAACCGGAGCCGCTTCCGCTTCCTGCTCCGCGGTGTCCTCAGCGGCTACCGGAGCCTCGGGCGGCGACGCCACCTCCTGCTTGGTAGCAGCGATGCTGGCCTTCAGGGCCTCCATGAGATCGGTCACTTTCCCCTTGGCCGGCGTAGGTGCAGCCGCGATCGGATCGTCGGAGCTGAGTTTCGCCTCGATTACCTTCTCCAACGCCAGGCGGTACTCGTCCTGGAATTCGCTTGAGTCGTACGGCCTGGTGAGCTGGTCGATGAGCATGGTTGCCATGGCCATCTCCGGCTCGGTAATGGCCGTCTGCTCCTCGGGCAGATCCAGCTCCCTGGTGCCCCTGATCTCGTCCGGGTAGTGCATCGTGTGCATCGCGATGCCGTGCTCGTAGGGACGCAAGCAACACGTGTGCTCCTTCTGGCGCAGGGAGACCTTCGCGATGGCCACACGCTGCGAGTTCTCCAGGGACTGCTTAAGGAGATAGAAGGGCTTGGTCCCGACACCCTCAGGCTCGATCACATAGGTCCGGTCGAAGTTGATGGGGTCGATGCTCGTGAGGTCTACAAACTGAACTATCTCGATGGTGTGGGTTGAGGACACGGGGACGTTCTCGAAGTCCCGATCTCCCAAGACGACGTACTGATCCTTGGCGTACTCATAGGCGCGGGAGACCTCTCCCTGCTCCACCTCGGCCTCGTGGTGAAGGCACCACCGCTTATGCTTGAGGCGGGTATTGCAAACGCTGTGGAGGGTAGCGAAAGATAGGTCCTTGCTCTCCGTGGCCGTGTAGAGCTTGATGGGGATGGCCACCATCCCGAAGCTTATGGCTCCCTTCCAGATCGCTCGTCTCGCCATCCTGACACCTCCTCACTTATCCAAACCGGCGGGCCATCATAGCTGCTCTGCGGCGGTTCCGTCAAACGCCTCTAATAAACCTCAGGCGAAATCCGCCAGAAGACCGGGCCAGCCGGGCGCATCCGACACGGTGCACTCCCCTGGAGACTTGTCGGTCCTGAGGGCCTTGAGCACGGGGTAGGCCAGCTGGCCCTGTTCGGTGATCTCACCATACTCCACCTGGCAGACGACCTGCGGCCTGCACCAGTAGATGAACCTGCGGATGTCGGGTGGCACGACAAAAGGGCACTCCGGTGTGTGCAACGCCTGCAGCCGGGGTAGCAGCTCCCTGGCCAGGTTCTTGGTGAAGCCGGTCGCCAGCTGCCCCACGCACAGGAGGTGGCCGTCGTTGTCGTGCAAGCCGAGAATCAGCGAGCTGAAGGCCTCACCCTTGTTGCCTCCAAAGGTATATCCGCCGACGACGAACTCCGATTCACGGACCCGCTTCACCTTCAGCCAGTGCTGGCTGCGCTTGCCCGGGAAGTACAGGCTCTCCCTGGCCTTCGCCACCACGCCTTCCAGGCCGAGCTCACAGGTCGCCTGGAAGAAGGCCTTGCCGTCGTTTTCGATGAACTCGCACGGCTGCGCAATCTCGCTGGGGCTCATGATCTGGTGCAGCAGATTCTTTCGCTTGACCAGCGGCTCGCCCATGACTGAGCCGCCGTCCAGACGAAGGATGTCAAAGGCAATGAAGTGGACGGGGTTGGTGCGGCTCCGCACACCCTCGGGCTTCTGGAGACGCAGCTGCAGCATCGCGAAGTCAGGGTGGCCCTGCTTATCGAGGCACACGAGCTCGCCATCCAGGACTGCGCTGTCTGAGCTCACCTGGCGCGGAAGCTCCGAGAGCTCGGGGAAGTGCCTGCTTACCTCGACGCCGTTACGGTTGACAAGCTTGAGCTCCGGTCCGTCGACGAGCGCAAAGGCCCTGATCCCGTCCCACTTCAGCTCGAACAGGTGATCGGCCGAGTCGAAGGGGTAACGGGTCAGGCGGGCCAGCATGGGCCTGAGCGTGCCGGGCTCGCTCCTGGGGAGGGTCGAGGCCTGGGTCATCCTCTCGCGTCCTTGCAATAACCTGGCGTATACCACATAGTAGACTGGAAAGGCCGCGCCACGCAAGCTGACTACGAGCACTCGAGAGGGCAATTACAAGAAGCGCGGCCACCGCCGGCAGATGCTGGAGAGCTACGAAAAAAAACGCGACTTCACTCGGACTCGGGAGCCCTCGCCCTCGGTGACGACTCCCGCGAAGGGGAGCCTGAGGTTCGTAGTACAAAAGCACGCGGCGCGGCGCCTCCACTACGACTTTCGCCTGGAGGTCGACGGCGTCCTGAAGTCCTGGGCCGTCCCTAAGGGACCGTCGCTCGACCCCGCGCAAAAACGGCTGGCCGCCTTCGTCGAGGACCATCCCCTGGACTATGGGACGTTCGAGGGCGTGATCGGCCACGGGAACTACGGCGCGGGCCAGGTAGTCGTCTGGGACTCGGGGGTCTATTCGCCTGACGAGGACGGCCAGCTATCTTTCGGCGACCGCGAAGACGCCGCAGAGAGGATGCGCAGAGGCCTGGACGCAGGCAAGCTCTCCATCACCCTTAGGGGGAGGAAGCTGCGCGGGTCCTGGACTCTCGTGCGCACCTCGAGGGGACCGAAAGACTGGCTCCTGATCAAGCACGCCGACCGGTACACCGACACAGAGAATGACGTTCTGGAACAAGACGCCTCGATCCAGTCGGGGTTGACTATCGATGACCTCACGAGCGGACGCCTGCCCGACCCCGCGGAAGGCTTTGCGGTCGGCGAGACGCCGGCGATCGGGAGGGCCCGGCGCCTGGGGAAGGAATCCCGGTTTCCGACCAGGATCAAGCCCATGACAGCCCACTTGGCGGAGGCATCCTTCTCCCACCCGGATTGGGTCTTCGAGCCCAAGCTGGACGGGTTCCGCGTCATTGCCTACGCGCGACACGGCAAGGCAACCCTGCGAAGTCGGAACGACAAGGATCTCACCGAGTACGCCCCGTCCATAGTCGCCGAGCTCGAGGCTCAGCCGGAAGACGAGCTCGTACTGGACGGCGAGCTCGTCGCCCTCGACGAGCGGGGCCTGCCCAGCTTTGCGCTGCTTCAGCAGAGCTTGAACCTGGACAGGCGTGCGACAGGTCAGGCCCGGGGGAGCGCGACCCTGGCCTACTACCCGTTCGATCTGCTGTACGTCGAAGGCGCAGACCTCCGGGGTGTCCCTCTCGTGGAGCGGAAGAGGCTCTTGTCCGATGTCCTGGTGACCGGTGACTGCGTCCGCAAGATGGAGTCGGTTGACGCAGAAGGGGAGGCGTTCTTCGAGGCTGCGGTCGGGCTGGGCCTGGAGGGCGTCGTGGCGAAGCGAACGGGCAGCACCTACCAGTCGGGCACTCGTACCCGTTCCTGGCTCAAGATCAAGGCCGTCCAATCCCAGGACTTCGTGGTTGGGGGCTACAGCCCGGGCCAGGGCGCTCGGTCCGCTGCTTTCGGCGCGCTAATGGTCGGCTACTACGACGACGGCCAGCTCCAGTACGCCGGCAGGGTGGGCAGCGGGTTCGACGACGAGACCCTGGAGGCGCTGAGCCAGGCACTGTCCGAGTTGCGGCAGGACGATTGCCCATTCGCCGCCGACCCGGAGCTCGCCGATCCGTCCTACGAATGGGTGCACCCGAGGCTGGTAGCCAAGGTCAAGTTCAGCCAGTGGACAGCCGAAGGTCGGCTCCGGGCGCCCGTCTTCCTCGGCGTGAGGACGGACCTCGATGCCCTGGAGGTGCGCCGCGAGGAGGCCAAGCCGGCGGCTCTCCCGAGGGCCGGGCCTCGAAAAGCGGCCAAGCCGGCCAGGACCGAGGTGGAGGCGGTGCTGGAGCAGCTATCCACCGATCGCGACAAGCTGATTTTAGAGTCGGGGGGCCACCGCCTTAGCCTGACCAACCTGAACAAGGAGCTGTGGCCCGCCGGAGCCGACTCCCCGGCGGTGACCAAGGGCGACATGATCCGCTATTACATCCGGATGGGGCCGACGCTGCTGCCCCACCTCCGGGACCGTGCCATGACGCTTACCCGCTTCCCAAACGGCATCGGGGGCGAAAGCTTCTACCAGAAACGCTGGGAGCACGATCTCCCCGAGTTCGTGGAGACGGTGAGGCTGTTCTCGTCACACAACGAAGGCGACGTCGAATACATCGTCGTCAATAACCTGCTCACCCTAGTCTGGCTGGCACAACTCGCCAACATCGAGCTCCATCCCTGGCTATCCCGTGTCACGCTCGAACCCGACGCCACCCACCTTACGACCTCCTTTACAGGCTCCAAGGAGGCGATCAAGGAAAGCGTGCTGAACTACCCGGACTTCATCGTGTTCGACCTTGACCCCTACATCTACTCCGGCCAGGAGAAGCAGGGCGAGGAGCCGGAGCTAAACCGGCGTGCTTTCGCCAAGGTCAGGGAAGTGGCCTTGGCCCTCAAGGACATACTGGACGAGCTCTCGCTGTCGTCTTTCGTGAAGACTTCAGGGAAGACAGGCCTCCACATCTACGTGCCGGTGGTCCGCCGATACGACTACGCTACGACGCGCAAGACTTGCGAGCTCATCGGCCAGTTCCTGCTTCGGCAGCGGCCTCGGGACATCACCATGGAGTGGGCGGTCGAGAAGCGCGCGGGGAAGATCTTCCTGGACCACAACCAGAACGTCATGAGCAAGAACATGGCGTCCATCTACTCGCTCAGACCGCTACCCGGCGCACCGGTGTCCACGCCTGTGCGCTGGGACGAGCTCGAGGACATCTACCCTACCCAGTTCACCATCGAGTCCGTACCCGAGCGTGTCGAGGAGAGCGGCGACCTGTGGGCCGACGCGCTGAGCGCGAAGCACGATCTTCATCGCCTGCTTGGGGCGGACTGATAGGTCGACAACGGACTCGGTGAAAGACTCTCCCATGGTCGAGGCTCGTGCAGCGAAAGGTCGTTCAGGAGTGCCACCGGCTGTTACAATGCACGGACCTCAGTGTCCAAGGGAGAGCCATGACCTTTACCATCATCGGCAGGTGTCCGCGAACGTTTCAGCTGGGTGTCGGCATCGCGACCTACTCCCTGGCCGTCGGAGGCTACTGCCCCTTCATCGACCCTAAGGTAGCGGCGCTCTCGACGCAGGCGTTCGCCAACCCTCAGCTGGGCCCCCTGGCTATGCGCCTCCTGGAGATGGGATTCTCCCCGGCGAAGGCGATCCAGGAGCTTGGGGACCACGACCCCCACATCGATTACCGTCAGGTCGGCATCGTAGACAGGAGCGGAACGGCGGCGGCCATGACCGGCGTTCATACGTTGCCGTGGTCCGGCCACAAGGTCGGCGACGGCTACGTGGCCATGGGCAACGTACTGGCTGGCGAGCAGGTGGTGGACGCCATGGCCAAAGCGTTCGAGGGATCAGAGAAGCTCGACCTCGAAGAGCGGCTGCTTCGGTCAGTCGAGGCCGGACGCGACGCCGGGGGGCAGCCCCAGGGGCAGCGCTCGGCGGGACTCCACCTGTACGATCGCGAGGACTACGCACTCATGGACCTGCGTGTGGACGCCCACGACGAGCCCGTGGGCGAGCTCCGCCGGGTCTACACGCTGTACAAGCCCTACGTCCCTCTCTACTACGACCTGCGCGCCAAGGAGCCGCACAAGGCCCCGACGCAGCAGGAGTGGGAGAAAAGCCAGCGGATACCGGTCTGACGAGCTCCGGCTGGATCAGGTCCGGCCTCGTCGCCCTCGCGGGGCTTTGCACCAAAAGTTCTTTCAACGCGAAGGTTTGCTTACCCTCCCACCCGCCCTGGAGGTATTTTTGTGTCTGGGGATACCCCAGACCCCAGCCGTCCCGATGTGTCGGGACAGCACCTTCCCGTGGTTTTTGTGCAAAGCCCCCTCGCGAAAGATACGTGCTAGTGGCCGCCGCAGATTTGCAGCCAGCGACGCCCGTCCTGGGCCAGTAGGTCGTCTGCGGCCGCCGGACCCCACGAGCCCGGCTCATAAGCGTGGGGGCGCCCAATCCCTGAGGTCCCGTGGGCGCGCAGCAACGGGTCCACGAGCCGCCATGCCTCCTCGATCTGGTCGCTCCTGATGAAGAGCGACGGATCGCCCTCCAGAGCGTCCTGCAGGAGCCGCTCATATGCCTCTGGGATATCCTGCCCGGAGAAAGCCGACTCGTAGTGGAACTCCATGTGCACCGACTGCATCGCCATGCCCTGGTCGGGTACCTTCGACTCGAGGATCAGATGCGCTCCCTCGTCCGGCTGAATGCACAGGGCCAGGGCGTTTGGGCTGATCTCTCGATTCGGGTCCGGTGAAAACATGAGGTGGGGCGGGGCCTGGAACTGGACCACGACCTCCGAGACCTTTCCGGCGAGGGCTTTGCCTGTGCGAAGGTAGAAGGGCACCCCTCGCCAGCGCCAGTTGTCGATGTGCATCCGCAGCGCCACGTACGTGGCAGTGGTGGAGTCTTCGGGGACACCCGGCTCGTCCAGGTAGCCGGCGTACTGGCCATGGACCGTGTTCTGCACCGCCTCCTCGGGAGTCCATCTTCGTATAGCCCTGAGCACGTCTACCTTCTTATTGCGGAGGGACTCAGCGTCCATGGCGCTGGGCGCCTCCATCGCGACCATCGTAAGCAGCTGCAAGAGGTGGTTTTGCACCATATCGCGCACCACCCCCGACTGATCGTAGTAGCCGGCGCGGCCGCCCACCGGAATGCTCTCGGCCACGGTGATCTGAACGTTGTCCACGTAGTTGCGGTTCCACACCGGCTCGAAGATGGTATTCGCGAAGCGGACCACCAGCAGGTTCTGGACCGTCTCCTTGCCCAGGTAGTGGTCTATGCGGTAAACCTGCTCCTCGCTGAACACCTGGTGTACCTCGCGGTCGAGGGCCACGGCGGAGCCCAGGTCCCAGCCGAATGGCTTTTCGATGACAACCCGCCGCCAGCCGCTATCCCCCCGAGAGAGTCCGGTGGCGCCAATGTTTCGAATGGCGGTCTCGTAGAACTCCGGCGAGATCGAGAGGAAGAAGAGTCGATTGGCTGGGCGCCGGTCGTCCTCGAGCTCGGCCAGCTTGCGTTCGAGCCGGGCCACCTGTCCGGCCTCGGAGAGGTCGCCCTGGACGTAGAACAGCGACCTGCCGAAGCTCTCCCACTCGTCCCGGCGCGGCGCCAGGTAGCCTATCTCCCGGGTCGACTGCCACATGAGGTCGCGGAACTGGTCGTCGGACATAGGGGAGCGAGCGAACCCGACGATACTCACGTTCGCCGGTAGTCTACCCTTGCACCTCAGAGCGAACAGGGCCGGGACGAGCTTCCTTCGGGCAAGGTCTCCCGAGGCGCCGAATATAACCAGACAGGTCCGACCGTCTTCGGTCACTGTGCCCTCTTCACGGCGTGGCCGCCGAACTTATTCCTCATGGCGGCGAGCAGCCTGGCGGCATAGGAGTTTTCCCGGCGCGATCCGAACCTAGCCTGGAGCGCGAGGGTAATCACGGGCAGAGGAACCGCCAGGTCCACCGCCTCCTGCACGGTCCAGCGCCCCTCGCCCGAGTCCTCGACGTAGGCCGCCAGGTCCCCCAGGCTGGAGTCCTCCTCCAGCGCCGAGGCCGTCAGGTCGAGGAGCCAGGATCGGACCACGCTCCCGTGCCGCCACACCTCGGCGATCTGCGCCAGGTCGAGGCCGAACTCCCGCTTGGCCTCCATGAGCTCGAAGCCCTCGGCATAAGCCTGCATCAGGCCGTACTCTATCCCGTTGTGCACCATCTTCACGAAGTGGCCGGCGCCCGGGGGCCCGACGTGGCCGTAGCCCCGATCGGGGCTCGGAGCCAGGGTCTGAAACAGCGGTTCCAGCGCCTTGAACACCTCAGCTTCGCCGCCGACCATGAGGCAGTACCCTTCCTTCAGGCCCCAGATGCCACCGCTGGTGCCCGCGTCCAGGAAATTCAGGTCTCGTTGTCGCAGCTCCGCGGCGCGCCGTGCGCTGTCCTTGTAGTTCGAGTTGCCGCCGTCGATGATGGTGTCGCCCGGCGACATCGGCTCGGCCAGCATCGCGATGGTCTTCTCCGTGGGCTCGCCCGAGGGGACCATCACCCACGTAGCACGAGGTGGGGCCAGCGTCTCCACGAGCTCGCCCAGGGACGAGGCTCCGGTGCCTCCCTGCTCAACCAGGGACTGCACAGCCCGCTCGCTCGGGTCGTAGCCGACGACGCGATGGCCGCCCTTCAGCAGGCGTTGCGCCATGTTGCCGCCCATGCGCCCGAGGCCAACCATGCCTAGCTCCATATCAGCTCCCTCCGCACCGGCGCCTTTTGCTAGGCGCCTCCATGGGTTGTCCGATTGTGCTCATCTATCCGCTGCTGGACCACCTCCAGTAGCGTATCCGAATCGTGAACGATCCAGGCGTGCTCAAGCACTGGGTCCGAGTGCAGCCCGGCTTCGGTAAACGGTGTGGCCACAGCGATGACGTTCATACCTGCTGCGACCCCGGCCCGCACCCCGGTTGGAGAATCCTCCAACACCATGCAGTCTCGCGGCGCAACCGCCAGCCGCTCCGCGGCCAGCAGGTAGATCTCCGGGTCAGGCTTGCCCTCTTGCACGTCCTCTCGCGTCAGGACCACGTCCAGCGAATCCTCCAGATCCAGGGAGCGAAGGACGTGCATCGCCTCGTCGCGATACGACATCGTTGCCAGACCCGTGCGGCAGAAATTCTCCCTGGCCAGGCGGAGGAGACCCACGGTTTGCGGCCACTGGTTGTCCCGCAACAACTGCGGGTCCGACACCATGTCGTCATAGATCGACACTCGCATGGACGAGAGGACGTCGACCGGCTCCGAAACGCCGTGCTCGGCCGTCAAAGGAGCGAGGTCGGGCTCCAGCTCGAGGGTATCCATGATGTAGCGCGACGCGATGTCTCTCGTGGCGCCGACTATGGCGCGATAGGCCTCGACGGCGCGAGTATCGGGTTCCGGCAGACCCCGCAGCCTCTGGACCGCTATGGCGTACGAGCGGGCCTTCAGCTTCTCGGACTGGACTAAGGTCCCATCCAGGTCGAAGATGACCGCCTTTATCATCGATCAGTCACAAACTACACGGAGATAGCGGCGATATCGTCGGTACGAACAGCGGCCACCCGTCTGCCCAGCCCCAGCAGTGCCCGAAGATCTCCCAAGGCCTGGGCTTCGATCAGCGTCCCGAAGCTGTAGGGGTCTCCGGGTATCGGGACGTCGGCGCCACGGGGAACGGTCACCTGAAGGAAGAGGCCGTTGGGCGGTCCGCCCTTGTGGAGCTGGCCCGTCGAGTGCAGGAAGCGGGGCCCGTACCCGAGTGTCGTCGCGATACGATATCGCTCTGCGACGCGGCGACGGAGCTCCCCAAAGGCTGCGTCGGTCTCTGGCGACGGCTGCATGTAGGCCATGATAGCCAGGTATTGGCCATGCCGAGCACCGCTCAGCAGCTCCCGAGGCGAGAGCTCTGTCCGTGGCTCCTCAATCCGGCCGGAATCCAAGTACTCCTGCAGCACGGCATCGGTCAGATCCTTGGCCTGCTGAACATTGGGCTGATCGAATGGGTGTATGCCGAGGACCGCGCCGGCCACCGCCGTCGCGAACTCCCATCTGTAGAGCTCGCCCCCGAGGTCGTACCGATCGCGGAGGTCGAGCTGGATCAGAGGCTGGCCCAGTGCGCGGACTCTCTCCACATGAGCATCGATCTCGACGTTGTCGTCGTCGGCCAGGCGGAGGTACACGAATAGCCGATCCTCGCCATAGCTTGAGGGGTCGAGCATCGGCTCGCCCGCTACAGGCACGACGCCCTTGCCGTCCTTCCCGGTGCTCTCCGCTATGAGCTGCTCCGCCCATAGCCCGAAACTGCCTATAGATGGAGAGGTCATCAGCGTCAGCTTATCGCGGCCTCCACGGGCGAGCGCACCGATGGCGGCCCCCAGCCAGATGCCGGCGTTTTCGCGGGCCGGTATGGAGGGCGCACAGCGCTCTCTCATGCGGTCCGCCCGGTCCAGCAGCAACAGCACGTCGATGCCCATCAGAGCTGCTGGGACCAGGCCGAAGCAGGAGAGCGCGGAGTAGCGCCCGCCTATGTCCGGCGGGTTCAAGAAGAGACGCCGAAAGCCCTGCTCTCGCGCTAATCTCTCCAGGGGTGTGCCTGGGTCGGTGGTTGCAACGAAGTGCTGCCCCGCCTGCTCCCCGGTGGTCGCTTTCTCCACTGAGGCGCGGAAGTGCTTGTAGAGGGCGTTTGGCTCGATAGTCCCGCCCGACTTGGACGACACGAGGAAAAGCGTACGGGCGGGATCGATGGCGTCGCCAACCGCTCGCACCCAGTCCGGCGCCGTAGAGTCGAGGACGATCATCTCAGGGTAGCCGTGGGCGCTGCCGAAGGTCTGGCGAAGCACTTCGGGCCCGAGGCTGCTACCGCCCATGCCGAGCAGCACGACGTGCCGAACGCCTTCGTCGCGTACCTCCCGGGCGAAGGCCTCCAGCGCCGGCGCCTGCTCGCGCATAGCGTCGGTCACGGTCAGCCACCCGAGGCGGTCGGTTATCTCCCGAGGGTCGGGCTTCCAGACGGTGTGGTCCCGCTGCCAGATACGGACGCCTACCTCGCGGCCCTCAAGCGCATCGAGAGAGGCGTCCAGGCCCGTCAGGGCCGAGCTCATTGTCTACACACTCGGGTTGACCAATCTTGCGGCCTCCTCGGCTACGTGCTGGGCCGTAAGGCCGAGCTCTTGGTACACGACACCGCCTGGGGCCGACCCTCCGAAACGGTTCACGCCGATGGCCGCTCCTCCAAGCCCTACGTACCGCTCCCACCCGAGCGGGGTGGCCGCCTCGACCGACACGCGCGCCAGCACCGCGGGTGGCAGGACAGAGTCGCGGTACTCCTGCGGCTGGGCGTCGAACAGCTCCCACGAGGGGAGCGACACCACTCTGGCCGCTATGCCCTTTTCCTGCAGCAACCTGCCCGCCTCCAGCGCAATGTGAACCTCCGAGCCGGTGCCAATCAGGACTGTGTCTGGCTCCGGGCCGGCGTCCCAGAGGACGTAACCGCCTCGAAGCAGGCCACTGGCCGGGGCCAAGTCATCCCGGTCGAGCACCGGTAGATTCTGGCGGCTCAGCACCAGCACCGTAGGGCCATCGACACGAGTCATCGCGACCCTCCACGCTTCGACGGTCTCGGTAGCGTCCGCGGGTCGCAGAACCACGAGGTTCGGAACAGCCCTGAGACCCATAAGCTGCTCGATCGGTTGATGGGTGGGGCCGTCCTCACCCAGCCCGACGGAGTCGTGGGTGAAGATGAAGATCACTCGCAGCCCCGTCAGCGCCGCCAGCCGGATGGGTGGCCGCATGTAGTCCGAGAAGATCAGGAAGGTGGCGGTGTAGGGTATCGCCCCGCCGTGGAGTGCCATGCCGTTTGAGATGGCCCCCATGGCGTGCTCCCGGACCCCGAAGTGCATGTTGTGGCCGTAGTACTCCTCGAAGCCGTAGTGAGCACGGTCTGTCAGCAGGGTTTTGGTCGAGGGCGCGAGGTCTGCGGAGCCCCCGGCGAAGGAGTGAACGGTCTTTGAAATGGCGTTCATGACCTGCCCGCCGGCTATTCGGGTCGCGATTGGCTTGTCGGTCCCCACGAAGAGGTCTGGCAGGTCACTGTCCCAGCCCTCGGGTAGCGTACCGTTGAGGGCCTCTTCCAGCTGCGAGGCTTCGTCGGGGTAGACCTCCTGGTAGGCGGCCCTCCTGGCCTCCCAGTCCCGCTGGAGCGCCTCGCCTCGCTCCTTCGCCTGGCTGAGGTGGCTGAGAGCCTCAGGCGGGATGTGGAAAGGCTCCTCGAAGGGCCAGCCCAGACTCTCCTTGGTCAGGCGCACCTCCTCCTCGCCCAGCGGCTCGCCGTGGGCCGAGCCTGTGCCTGCCTTATTGGGGCTGCCGTAGCCGATGATCGTCCGGCATATGATCAGGCTCGGGCGAGTCATCTCCGCCTTGGCTTTGCGAATCGCCGCGTCTACGGCTTCGGTGTCCATGCCCTGGATGGGGCCCTGAACGTGCCATCCGTAGGCCTCGAACCGCCCCGCGACGTTCTCGGTGAAGGAGATGTCGGTGTCGCCCTCGATGGAGATGTGGTTGTCGTCGTACAGATACACCAGCTTGCCCAGGCGCAGCGTTCCGGCCAGGGAGGCGGCCTCTGAGGAGACGCCCTCCTGCAGGTCGCCGTCCGACACAATGGCGTAAACGTGATGATCGACAACCTGGTGGTCGGGCTGGTTGTAGTGCTCGGCCAGCCAGCGCTCGGCTATTGCCATGCCGACGCCATTAGCAAATCCCTGTCCCAGGGGGCCGGTCGTGGCCTCCACGCCGGCCGTCAGTCCATGCTCCGGGTGGCCAGGCGTCTTGCTCCCCCACTGCCGGAACCGCTGCAGCTCCTCCAGGGGCAAGTCGTATCCGGTCAGGTGGAGGAGCGAGTAAAGCAGGGCCGACGCGTGACCCGCGGAGAGGATGAAGCGGTCTCGATCCGGCCACCCCGGATCAGCGGGGTTGTGCTTGAGGAAGCGGTCCCACAGCACGTAGGCCATCGGGGCCGCGCCCAGGGGAGCGCCGGGGTGACCGGATTTGGCCTTCTGCACGGCGTCCACTGCCAGGAACCGTACGGTGTCGATGCAGAGCTGGTCGAGTTTCGAGTCCGTCATAGTCGATTATCGGCACCCCAGGTATTGAGATGTGAACAACCGAGGCGAGGGTTCGGCTCCTCGCAACTAGGTTATCAGAACGACCCAGTGCGGACTACCGAGCGTGGGTCTAGGCGCCGACTCATACCCTGGACCTTGTTGAGCGCCTGCTCACTCACTCCCGCCGCCAGAAGACGAGTCCCTGGCGGCGGGGCCTGGCCCCGCGCACGACGAGTCCGGCCGGGGTCTCGACCAACAGCTCCTCCATCACGTTCTGGAGCCGTCGGTCCTGGTCGGTGTCCGGCTTGACGAAGAGAAAGTGCCTCAGCATCTCGTGGGCTTTGTCCCGATTCTTGGCGCCGACGGGCACCGTTTCCCCCAGCATCTCCAGGTCCGGGTATATCCCCATCTCCCAGAGTACTTCCATCAGCTCGGGCAGCGCCGGCATATCTATCCGCTTCTCGCCGTGCACGTGCTCCCACAGGGGCGAAAGCTGCGAGAGCGGCGAGTCCGCGAAGGCGAGTATGACGACCATCTCCCGGGCGCTGGACTCAAGCTTGCGGACGAAAGGCTCGATCTCGGTCAGCCCATAGACGACGTGCGCGCAGAGGACGAGGTCGGTCCGGTCCACATCCGCCTCGTCCCATAGCCCGTGCACGATCGACAGGTTCTCGACGCCCACGGCCGCCGCTTCCTCGCGAAGCGCCTCGATCATGCTCTCCGAGGGCTCAACGACGGTGACATGCTTGCAGTGCAGCGCCAGGGGGAGCGCGAACCGGCCCGCTCCGCCTCCCACGTCGATCACCGTCATGTGGCCCCCGACATCGCGGCGTATCCTGTCGAGCACGGGGTCGTCCGTGCGGTGCGGGTCCGCCCTGAAGTCCGAGACGATGGGCTCCCAGAAGTCGTCGGCCGACCACGACGACTCGTTCTGGGTGCGGATCGACTGGTCGTGATGCGCCTGCACTCTGTTTGTCCACGATTCGACTGCCGACATTTTCCCCCTCACCATCGGTAGAAATGACCACGGGAGCGGAGACCTTAATCAGGTCCTCTGCGCCGGCGGCTGTCCGTTCACAGGACGAATTAGCAACTCGTGCGTCTAGCTGCGCCTATCTTGGTTTGCCCCTGGCTATCGCCCTCGCCAGCGGGGCCACGACCAGCCATAACGCAATGGTCACGAGCATGGCCTTCGGGTAGCTCAGCGTCTCCAAGCCGAGGTCCGGGGCGATGATGCCCCAGAAGATCATCGCCACCCACGAGCTGAAGAAGAAGCCGCCTGGGGCCAGAGGTATGGCGAAGAAGCCTCTCATTTACCTGCCTCCAGAGTGTTACACCGTAGGTGTAGCCAAGGGTTCGGCGACATCACATCGGGGCCCATCGTCGACCTCGCACCGCCATTCTAACACCGGGCCATCCACCCGACGGTCGGCCGCACCGGAACGCGATATAATAGGTCGATGCCACTATCCCAGTTCCACCCGCTGGTTCGGACCTGGTTCGAACAGCGCTTCGAGGCGCCCACCGAGGCCCAGGCTCTGGGCTGGCCGGCCATCGCCCAGGGCAAGCACACGCTCATCGCCGCTCCCACAGGGTCGGGCAAGACGCTGGCGGCGTTTCTCACCTGCCTGGACGGCCTGGTGCGGGCCGGTCTCGATGGTGGCCTCCCCGAACGGACCGAGGTTGTCTACGTTTCGCCGCTGAAGGCGTTATCCAACGACATTCAGCGCAACCTGTCCGAGCCCCTGGCCGAGATCACCGCCCTTGCGGAGCTGGCCGGCACACCCCTTCCAGAAATCCGTGTCGCCGTCCGCACCGGCGACACGCCGCCCAGTCAACGCCAGGCCATGGCCAAGCGACCACCCCACGTTCTGATAACGACGCCCGAGTCCCTTTACATCCTGTTGACCTCCAAGAGCGGCCGCCAGGCGCTCGGTGGAGCACGCACGCTGATCCTCGACGAGCTCCACGCCGTCGCCGACGACAAGCGGGGCTCCCACCTCAGCCTCTCTGTGGAGAGGCTGAGCGAGCTGGCCGACGGCTCGATAACCCGCATCGGCCTTTCGGCCACCCAGCGCCCCATCGACGAGATGGCACGGCTGCTGGTGGGGACTCAGGCGATCAAGGCGGACGGCGAAGCGGACTGCCTGGTCGTGGACACGGGACACGCCCGAGAGATCGAGCTTGCCATAGCGATACCGGAGGGCGACGAGATCGGCCCCATCGCCTCCCACGAGCTCTGGGACCACGTCCTGGACCGCGTGGCCGAGCTGGTGAGGGGCCACGACACCACCCTTCTTTTCGTCAACACCCGCCGCCTGGTGGAGCGAGTGGCCCACCAGATGTCGTCCAGACTCGGGGAGGAAAGTGTTGTCGCCCACCACGGCAGCCTCTCTCAGCAGAGACGGCACGACGCCGAGCAGCGACTCAAAGAGGGGCAAGTCAAGCTGTGTGTGGCCACGGCGTCGTTGGAGCTTGGCATCGACGTGGGAACCGTAGACCTCGTGTGCCAGATCGGCTCCCCGCGCTCCATCGGGCTGCTTCTTCAGCGGGTGGGCAGGTCGGGCCACTCGCTGAAGGGCACCCCCAAGGGCAGGCTCTTCCCGCTGACCCGGGACGAGCTGCTGGAGTGCATGGCGCTTGTCCGCGGCGTTGCCCGGGGCAACCTGGACAGGCTCACCATACCGCCCTGGCCACTGGACGTGCTGGCGCAGCAGATCGTCGCCGAGTGTGCGTCCAGGGAGTGGGGCGAGGAGGAGCTGTTCGAGCTGTGTCGGCGGGCGTACCCGTACCGTGACCTTCCGAGGGAGAAGTACGACGAGGTCGTGCGCATGCTGGCCGAGGGCGTGGCTCCCCGGGAGGGCCGCCGTGGGGCCTACCTCCACCACGACGTGGTCAACCACAGGCTCCGTGGCCGTCGCGGCGCCCGGCTGGCCGCCCTCACGAGCGGTGGCGCCATTCCCGACAACGCTGACTACGACGTAATCGCCGAGCCGGAGAACACGTTCGTCGGCAGCGTCAACGAAGACTTCGCCATCGAGAGTCTCAAGGGCGACGTCTTCCTGCTGGGCAACACACCCTGGCGTATAAGGCGGGTGGAAGCCGGCAAGGTTAGGGTCGAAGACGCTCGGGGCTCGGCGCCCTCGGTGCCCTTCTGGCTCGGTGAGGCGCCGGGCCGTACGGCCGAGCTGTCCGACGAGGTGTCGGACCTCCGCGAGGAGCTGTACCAGCGAGTCGGGTCGGGAGACGGCGTACGCTGGCTGGTGGAGGATTTGGGCTTCGCCGCCGACATCGCCGAGCAGGCCTGCGCGTACATCGAAGAGGGAGTGCGAGTCCTCGGCACGGTTCCCACCAAAAAGCGCGTCGTGGCCGAGCGCTTTTTCGACGAGTCGGGCGGCATGCAGCTGGTGATCCACGCGCCCTTCGGCTCTCGCATCAACCGGGCCTGGGGTATGTCGCTGCGCAAGGAGATATGTCGCAGCTTCGACTTTGAGCTGCAGGCGTCCGCCACCGAGGACGGGCTGAACTTCTCGCTGGGACCGTCGCTGTCCTTCCCTTTGGACGACGTATTTCGCTACGTTCCGGAGCTCAAGGCGGAGAAGGTTCTGACACAGGCCGTGCTCCAGGCGCCGCTGTTCGGTATTCGGTGGCGATGGGACGCGTCCCGCGCACTCGCCATCCTCCGCTTCTCGTTCGGACGGAAGGTGCCCGCTCCGCTGCAGCGGATGCGCGCCGACGACCTGCTGGCGGCCGTGTTCCCGGCACAGGTCCAGTGCCAGGACAACACGCCTCCCGGCGACATCGACGTGCCGGACCATCCCCTCGTCTTCGAGACGATGCGCGATTGTCTCACCGAGGCGATGGATGTGGACGGCTTCAGGGCAGTCCTCGACCAGATAAAGCGGGGCGAGGTCGAGGTGCTCGCCAGAGACACCACGCAGCCCTCCGTGTTCAGCCACCAGATCCTGAACGCCATGCCTTACGCCTTCCTGGACGAGGCTCCTCTGGAGGAGAGGCGGTCCAGGGCCGTCGCCCTTCGCCGCGCGCTCCCCGAGGACGCACGCGACCTCGGGGCTCTCGACCCGGCGGCCATCGAGGCGGCGTCGCGAGATGCATGGCCGGTCGTCAGGGATGCCGACGAGCTTCACGACGCGCTGCTGGCGCTGGGGATGCTGCCCGCGGGCGACGTCGGCCGGAACCTGCCGCCCGAACAGGCCAGCCTCTGGCCCGCGTGGTTCGCCGCTCTCATAGAGGAGGGCCGAGCCGTCGAGGCGCGCTACGCCGACGGCCGCGCGGCCTGGGTCGTAACAGAGCGCGTCTCGCTGGTGACGGCGGCCTTCCCGGATGCAACCTTCCACCCGGAGCCGCATCCCTTTCCACGGACCGAGGAGCACCCGACGGTGGACGATGCCGAGCTGACACTGGTCCTCGGACGCGTGGAGTCCGTCGGGCCATTCACCGCCGCAGAGCTAGCCGAAGCCCTCGGAATGCGCCTCGGCGCGGTGAACATCGCCCTGGCGCAGCTCGAAGGCACGGGGAACATCCTTCGCGGGCGCTTCACGGCCGGTCGTGCGGAGGAAGAGTTCTGTGACCGGCGAATCCTCGCCAGGATCCACCGAAGCACCATCGCGAAGCTGAGGCAGGAGACCGAGCCCATCTCCGCGGCTGCCTTCGTGCGATTCATGCTCCGGTGGCAGCACGCTTCGACGCCGTCGCAAGGCGGCGACACGGGCGGCTTGCTCGAGGTTATCGAGCAGCTCCAGGGGTTCGAGACGGCAGCAGGGGCCTGGGAGTCCGAGGTGCTGCCGCTCCGCATCAAGGACTACAAGCCCTCGGACCTCGACGAGCTGTGCTGGAACGGCGAGGTCGTATGGGGCAGATTCAATCGTAAGCCGCCCAACGGTGAGAGCACCGGCCGTCGCTCACCGCTATCGCGGAACATCCCTGTGTCGCTTGGCCTCCGCGAGGCAATGCACTGGCTGCTCGACGAGCCCGATGTCGGCGGAGCAGAGGTCTCGGGCGCAGCAGGCGCGGTGCTGGAGTTCCTGTCGCGCCGCGGAGCCTCGTTCCCGCCGGATATAGCGTCGGGCACCCGGCGGCTGCCCACTGAGGTCGAGAGCGCTCTGTGGCAGCTGGCGGCGGTCGGCCTCGTAACAACCGACGGCTTCGGCCCACTGCGCGGCCAGGTGGACGGCTTAAGCCGTCGGGTGCAGCGGGCCTCCCGACGAAGCAGGCGTCCCCTGCGGAGGACGCCCACCAGCCGCTGGTCTCTCCTGCAGTCGCACCTCGGCGAGCCGCGGTCGGCCGAAGCCAATGGAGACACCAACGGGGCCGGCTCCAACGGGAAGCCCGTGCCCGATGCCAACGTCGAGGCCAAGGCCATGCAGCTACTTCACAGGTACGGCGTTGTGTTCCCCGAGGTGCTGGCCCGCGAGACGTTGGCGCCCCGCTGGCGCGAGCTGCTCCGCGTATACAGGCGTGCCGAGGCGAGGGGAGAGATTCGGGGAGGCCGGTTCGTGACGGGCTTCGTAGGCGAGCAGTTCGCGCTCCCGGAGGCGATTGAAGTGCTACGTCTGATTCGGAAGGCAGAACCCGACGGACGCCTCGTCGCTGTGTCCGCCTGCGACCCGCTAAACGTGATCGGCGTGCTCACTCCCGGGCCGCGCGTGCCGGCCGTGCTGGGCAATGGCGTCGTGTTCAGGGACGGCGTGCCCGTGGCGTCTCTGGTCGGCGGAGACGTCCGCTTCCACACGGACCTCGACGACGAGTCCCGGAGCGCCGTAGTGGACCTGGTGAAAGCCCCAGGCGCCATCCCCCTCTCGAGGCGGAACCGCATCGCCGCTCGCAAGCACCTATCGCCGGTCTCCTAGGCTCGGCCACTCGCCCTTGGCAGACTCGCCTACGAAGCGTACTCTCCCCCTGTCCAAACTCAGTAATAGGGAGAGCAGCCATGAGTCTTGAGAGCATAGAGCGCCGGGTCCAGGTCCTGGAGGACATCGAGGCCATCAAGGAGCTAAAGGCGCGGTATTGCGCCTACTGCGACAACGACTACGACCCGGAGGGGATCGCAGGACTGTTCATCGACGGCGGCGTGTGGGACGGGGGCCGTCGGGGCCGGTACGAGGGAAAGGACGAGATCAAGGGGTTCTTCGTCGAGGCGGCCCGGATATTCTCCTTCGCACTTCATTACGTCCTGAATCCCATCATTACGGTCAACGGCGACGAGGCGCAAGCGACCTGGTACCTGTTCATGGCGGCGACGCTGCGGGACGGGAACCGGGCCGTATGGAACGCCGGTCGCTACGAGGACGACTACGTGCGAGTCGACGGGGAGTGGAAGTTCAAGCAGCTCCGGGTGGCGGCGAGCTACTTCACGACGCCTTTCGAAACCGGCTGGGCGAAAGCGCAGTTCGCCGCGTAGAGCTGTCTCGTCCTAATAGATCCCTGGCTCCACGGTCAGCCCGCGTGACCCTGTGGGGGTTGCAATCCCGACGCGTCGGGACGCAGGGGTCTGGGGTGTCCCCAGAAGCCTGTTAAGGGGCGGGCGGGTGGGAAGACTACCTACCTCCGCTTCCAGACGGGCTTGCGCTTCTCGGCAAAGGCCCGCAGGGCCTCCGTGTGGTCCTCGGTGGCTCGGGTGATGAGCTGCGCCTTATCGCCCATCAATATGGCGTGCTCAGGCGCCATCGTCAGCGACTCGACCAGTGCCAGCTTGAACAGCTCCAGGCTGATCGGAGGGCAGTTTTCGATCATCTCGCGCGCCAGCTCGACGCACTTAGGCAGGAGCTCGTCGTGGGGGACCACCTCGCGCACGAAGCCGATGTCGAGCGCTTCCTGCGCCGAGAGAATGCGCCCGGTCGCACCCCATTCAAAGGCCTTGGCATAGCCGATGATCTGCGGGACCAGGGGCAGGCTGCCGTCGTCAGGCAGGAGGCCCCTGCGTACGAACACCCAGCCAAAGCGTGCCTTCTCCGACGCGATACGGACGTCGCAGCCTGCGGCCAGCCCGATGCCGGAGCCGACACACGGCCCGTTGACCGCCGCGATGGCCGGCTTGGACATACGACGCAGCCCGTATACGACCTGGCATATGTCGATGTTGTGAGGGAACAGCTCAGCTCGAGGCGACTGAAGGGGAGGCATGATGGACTTGCCCTGCCCGGTCATGACCTTGATGTTGCCGCCGGAGCAAAAGCCACGTCCCTCGCCGGTCAGAATCAGGACCCGAACCTCGTCGTCGCGGTCCACACGGTCCATCTCGGCCACGACCTCACGGTTCATCTCATGGTTGACGGCGTTCAACGTGTCCGGATCGTTCAGGGTAATAGTGACGATCCCGTCCTGCTGATCGACCTTGATCCACTGATAGCTCATCGACTCCCCTCTATGCGGCTTTGCACCAAAAGTCCTTTCAAGGCTAGGGTTTGCTTACCCTCCCACCCGCCCTGGAGGGTATTTTGTATCTGGGGACACCCCAGACCCCGGCTGGAAACCTCCGGTTTCCCGCACCTTCCTGTGGTTTTGGTGCAAACCTCCTCTATGCGGCTTCGCACCTACGCGCCGTGAACGCCGTGACCCGACGCCGCGATGCTGTCGGCGAGTTTGCGGGCATGGGTCTCCGGCCCGCCAAAGGAAACGGCTGCCGACATCGCACGCCGCGTATACAGCTCAAGCGGATACTCAGTGTAGTAACCAACTCCCCCCGTGACCTGGTGAGCCATACGCGTAATGGCTGGGTAGGACCGGCTGAGCTTCAGCTTGGCGGCGGACACGGCCTCCTCGGCGGACGCAGTGTGGGACACCTGCCAGCAGGCCTGGTAGGCCAGCATCCTGCCGACCAGCAGGTCACGGTACATGTCGACGCAATGGTGCTGCACAGCCTGGAAGGAGCCGATGGGCCTCCCGAACTGGACACGCCCCTTGACGTAGTCCACGGTCATGTCCACGACGGCCTGGGCGCCGCCGACCATCTCGACACACTTGAGCGCCGTTGCCTTCTGCAAAACCCGGCTGAGGGCGGCCCCACCCTCGTGCAGCTCTCCGACCAGTGCGTCTAAGGCGACGTGCGATCCCGTCAGGTCCACCTCGAACTGCTTGTCTCCCGCCGTGGTGACCATCTGACGCTTGCTGACAGCCGGATCGCTGGTGTTGACCAGGACCACGGAAACGCCGTGAGCGGGCGAGTCGGACGGTCGAGTGCGCACCGCGCATATCATCTGGTGCGCGATATGGGCGTCGGCTACGAATGTCTTGACGCCGCCCAGGACGAAGCCGTCGCCGTCGGGCTCGGCGGTCGCCGAGATGCCTGCGTCGTCGAGCTCTCCGCCGCCTTCTAGGTAGGCCGCGGTGAGAAGCAGGTCGCCGGATGCGATACGAGGCAGCAGCTCTCCTCTCTGTCGGGGGCTCCCAGCTTCGGCAATGAGCAGGCCTCCCATCACCACCGACGAGAAGAATGGTGTGGGAGCGGCAGCGTAGCCCAGCTCCTCCACCATCAGGGCCAAGTCGAAGAACTCACCTGCTGAGCCCCCGTACTCCTGCGGAAACGGCCAGCCGAGCCAGCCGAGGTCGGCCATTCGGCGCCAGGTCTCGGGCAGGTAGCCTCGCTCGTCGTCCTCCATCGCCCGGACCACGTCCTTGGGGCACTCGCGCTCCAGGAACTCGCGGGCGGACGACTTCAGCATCCTCTGGGCTTCGGTCAGAACCAGCTCCACGTACTACTCCTCGCCGCTAGGAGATCGATTTGCCGCTTTCTCCCTAGGTTTCAGGTCAGCAGCGGAGGCGGTCACACGACGCCAGGCTGCAGGAGACCTAGAGGGCGGGGTTGCCGCACCCTTCGTCTAGCGGGGCAGATCGAGGCCCCGAATAGCAACTACGTTGCGCGTGATGTCCATCCCGCCGGCGGCGAAGTGAAAGAAGAGGTTTTCCTTGTAGTCGTACTCGAACGCGCCGTCGGACGGCGCCAGAGGATCTCCCTCTTTGAGCTGCGCCAGGGGGCCCAGCAGCTCGAGGCCGAATGCGTCCATTGCGCGCACAGTCTCCCGCTTCACCAGGGCGGCGACCGACGTCTCGTGCTGAGGCTGCTGGTCAAGGGCGTGCATCGACGCGACCCAGTAGCCCAGCAACCTGGCTCCCTCCACGTCCGCGTAGAACTCCGCCAGCCGCTGTCCTGTCACCGGGTCCTCGGTCAGAGGCTTGCCGTTCCTCTGCGTGGTCCTGCAGTACTCCACCATCCGGTCGAAGGTGCTCGTTACCAGCCCGGGGTTGCCGATGGCAGCCCGCTCGTAGTCGATTGCGCCCATCAGGTGCTTCCAGCCCATGTTCAGCTCGCCGAGCATCCGCGACCTCGGCACTCGGACCTCATCGAAGGTCACGGTCGGATGGTGCCAGCCGCTAATGGTGGTGAAGCCGCCCATGGTGATGCCCGGGCTCTTCATATCGACGATTAGCAGCGTGATCCCTCTATGCTTCGGCGCATCGGGGTCGGTTCTGACCGCCACCAGGCCGTAGTCCGAGTGGTGGGCGTCCGAGGAGAAGGCCTTCTGCCCGGTGACGACGAAGTCGTCGCCGTCGGCCACAGCCCGTGTTTGCAGCGAGGCCAGGTCGGACCCGGCGTCGGGCTCGGAGTAGCCGACGAAGAACTCCAGCTCGCCCGCAGAGATCTTGGGCATGAAGAAGTCCTTCTGCTCCTGGGTTCCGTACGCGAGGATGGCCTGCGGTATGTAGGTGATCGACCGGTCGACGCCCGGCGCATGGTGATACTCCATCTCCTCGGCGAGCGCCACCTGGTAGACCATGTCCTTGCCGCCGCCGCCGTACTCCTCGGACCAGCCGACGCCAAGGTAGCCGTTTTCGGCCAGCTTCTTGCGGAACGCGCGCACGAACTCGGGCGTGTAGCCGCCGAACTGGCTGGGATCGTGGTGCGCCGCGGCGACCTCGGGGGTCAGCTCGCGCGTCAGGAATTCGCACAGCTCCTGGCGGAAGGCTTCTTGGTCCTCATCGAAGGCGAAGCGCATGTCTCACATCCCGGTGGTTTTGAGGTTCAAACTCTAGCGCATTCGATTACGCAGTTCAACCACGACGAGCTACCGCCGGCGTAGAGGAGCCCTACGTGGCTGAAGCGCCGGGCGCTTAGCGCACAAGTGAGTGCCTCAGGACCGATGCGATGTGCACCGGCTCGCCTCGCGCGGAGAAATCGGCAGGCTGAACAGAGTTCCTGCCCAAGACTAGTAGGTCACCTTCTCCTGGGCCATCCGCTCGACCTCGTCGTGGGGAATGCCGAGGATGCTCTCCAGGACCTCCTCGGTGTGCTCTCCCAGCAGCGGCGCATGGCGGATTCGCACTGACGGCGTGTCGCTGATGCGCCAGGCCAGGCCCAGCATTCGCCGACGCCCTGCCTCGGGGTGGTCGATCCACTTTATGAGTCCCCTGGCGTTGAGGTGCGGATCGTTAAGGAGGTCCTTGGCGTTGAACGAGGGACCGGCCGGGACCCCGGCACCTTGCAGCAGGCGCATCGCCTCACGAGCGGTGTGGGCCTTGGTCCAGCGCCCAATGATGGCGTCGAGCTCGTCGTGATTGGCCATTCGCGTCTGATTAGTGGCGAACCTGGGGTCGGCGGCCAGGTCGGGCTGACCGAGGGCTCCGCACAGGGCCTGCCACTCTTCCTCCGAGGCGACGGAGACCCCGATCCACGCGTCCCATCCCTTGCAGCGGTAGACGCCCTGGGGCGCCTCCAGACGGTCGCGGTTGCCCCGCTTTTCCGGCTCACGCCCGTTCACCGAGTAGTCGAATACCGCCTCCGGTATGAGGTGAGTCAGCACCTCGGACATGGCGAAGTCGATGTGCTGACCTAGTCCCGTGCGGCGGCGATAGTGGAGCGCTTCCAATATGGCCATACAGGAATACATGCCGCTCAGCGGGTCAGGGAAAATCGAGCCCATGATGCGCGGCCGGTCCCCGGGTTGGCCGATCACGGAGCCGAGCCCCGACACCATGTTCGCCCCGCTGTGCATCGACGCGTACCGGCTCATCTCTCCTGTGCGTCCGAAGCCGCCGAGGCTCAGCATCACCAGGTCGGGCCGGAGTCGCCTAAGCTTGTCGTATCCGAGGCCCATCTTCTCCATGGTGCCTGTGGAAAAGTTCTCGACCACGACATCGACGACCTTGACCATCTCGTACGCCAGGTCGAGTGCCTCAGGGGTCGTAAGATTCAGGGTGAGGCTGCGCTTGTTGGTTGCCAGCAGGTTGGTGTGTCCCGATGTGTTGGGCGACCGTATCCCGTGGGCATAGGGCGGGCTCCCCCTGGAGAGAAGTCGCTGGCGGGTTTCGACCGTGATCACATCCGCACCCATCCAGGCCAGCAGCTGCGCCGCATAAGGTATGGCGACGACCTGGCCGAAGTCCAGGACCCGCACGCCCTCCAGTGGAAGCCTGCTCGCCTTGTCGGGGGTTCCATCCGGGCTCGACCATCCGTCCGCGGTCCATGGGCTGGCATCGCTGGACAGCCGGCCAAGGACCTCCTCGTCGTGCTGGCCCAGCTTGGGCGCCGGCGACCGCAGCTTCAGGGGCGTTCGAGAGAAGATGAATGGGCTCCCGGCCACCTTGGCCGTGCGCTCGTTGTCCACCGGCACCTGCCAGAAGTACCCCCGCTCCTTCTCATGGTTGGAGTCGAGCAGTCGGGCGAGCGAGAAGGCGGCGAAGGTCGGGATGCCCTTGGACTGGACCATCTCCATGATCTCCTCGCCGGTATGCTGCATAGTCCATTCCCGCAGCAGCGGCTCGAGAGCATCCCAGTTGACTCCCCTGGCGATGGCGTCCTCGAACACCTCCAGGTCCGCCCAGTCGGGGTTGCCCATCACCTCCTTGAAGGGAGCCCACATGTGGCTGTAGGGCACGGCGAGGACCACGTGGCCGTCCTTGCACGGCATGATGGCGTTGGGCATCAGTGCAGCCTGCACAGGCCGCCGTCCCACGATGGTATGGCCGTAGGAGTAGTTGGAGATGTCGCGGTAAAGCATGGCCGCCACGGCCTCCTGAGCCGAAACCTCCACGTGGCGGCCAAGACCGTCGTCGAGGGTGAGCATTGCGGCCATGAGAGTGGATGTCGCTCCTACAGCGCCTGCGATGAACTCCGCTATCGGCGTAGACGGCCTGAGGGGCGGCTCTTTGCGGGGATCGTCTACATGGTCGGGGAGGCCCGGCGTAGCGTAGGCCAATCCCCCCATGTTGTAGATGACGTGGTCGTTCGCATGGTAGTCGCGGTACGGGCCGGACTCACCGAAGGGTGTAATCGACGTGAATAAGAGCTTGGGATGGGTCCGCCGGAGGCGGCGCCAGGTCAGCCCCAATCGCTGCGCCTCGAGCGGCGGATGGTCGGTCACGAGAATGTTGGCCCCGTCGAGGAGCGCCATGAAGGCATCCCGGTCCTTGGGGCGGCCGAGGTCCAACCGCACGCCACGCTTGTTGACGTTTATCGAAAAGAAGAGTCCGCTGCGTTCAGGGTCGGGGACATCGGCGGGGAAGGGCCCTCGACGCCGCGCCGGGTCGCCGTCCGGGGCCTCGACCTTGATCACGTCGGCGCCGGCGTCTGCCAGGAGCCGGCCACAGTAGGAGGCCATGCCGGTGCGGCCGTGCTCTACAACCCGCAGTCCGTCGAGGGGTAGCATGCGAGGCCTAGCTCAGCATCGCGACCGCTTCGACCTCGATGAGCATCTCGGGCCTGAGCAGGCGCCGCACCACCGTTTGAGATATGGAGCACTCCTCCTCCGAGAGGAAGCGGCTACGCGCGGGTGTCAGTTTCTGCATCTGCTCCAGGGCGCCGGGTGAGAAGTATTCGACCACCTTGACGACCTGGGACATAGAAGCACCGGCGGCCTCGACGACTGCGGCCACTCCTGCGTAGGCCGCCTCCGTCTGTGCCGCCAGGTCACCCGCTCCCGTGATCTCGTTCGTGACCGGGTCCATAGCGGCGAACCCCGAAACGAACAGGAAATCGTTGATCTTGATGCCCGGCACGTAGGTGAGCTGATCGTACCGGTCCCACCCAGGGTTAATGACCTCGCGGTCCCCTTTGACGGCGACCATGTCGATCTCGATCATAGCATCGGGACGAAGCAGTCTGTTGACGATGACGCCGGTAGCTACGGGGAAGGCGTCCCCGAGATAGCGACGTCTCAGTTCGCCGGTCTGCCGGTACTCAGGCAAGGCCGACTCCGTCAGGTAATCGACGGTCTTCACCACGTCTGTATACGAGTAGCCCATCTCGTCCAGCGTCCTCAGGTGCCGCTCGTAGATGAGCTCGACTTGCGAGGCGAGGTCAGAGGGGTATTCCCGCTCGCCGGAGGCCGCGTCAGTGTGCCGACCCGTGGTCCCGGATAGCCAGAGTATGCCACCCTTCTCGACGCCCATGCGGAAGGTGTAGCGCTTCTCGCGCTCGCTGGCGGGGGCGGTCTCGCGCCTGGTCCCGCCTACGTAGGCTACTGTGTCCAGGCTCAAGAGGGCACCGTCGCGGGTGGACTGCTCCATCAGGATACCCGTCGAAGCCGGAAAGCTGCCCCGAAGAAAGCGGCCGTCGAAGTAGTCGCGGCGCCTGTCGCCAGTAGCGCGATACCCGGCCAAACCGGCAGGCAGGAGGTAGTCAACGGTCTTGACCACGTCCTCGCGCGAGGCGCCGGCTTCGCCGAGGAGGCCGTCTAGCTGCTCCAGGATGTCGCGCATCTGTTCGTCGCAATCGTCGGCAGACCGCTCCAGCACCGCCGGGCTGGGCACCGGACCCGATATCCAGAGCCACCCTCCGTTTTCCACAGCAGCCGCAGGGCCCGAGCCGGCCTGTCCCTGGAACACTCGCTTCATCGTGAGTCCACCTCCGGTCCGTTGGTTGGAACGAAACCCTGGAGTCCCTGCAATACCTCGGCTGCGCCCGCGACGAGCTCCTCCATGATCCGAGCTGCGGGCTTGCGCTCGGTAAGCATCCCGCCGACCTGCCCGGCCGGGTTGTTGGTTAGATCGAACCGACCCGCCTTCTCTGCTGCGTGCACGAAGTCCTCCATCAGCGAGCGCTGCAGGGGCATCGGCAGAGGGTCGATTCCCGAGTTGTCCCAGGCCTCGATGATCACGTTCTTGTAGTCGCGGGCGGTCTTACCGGTGTAGGAGCGGGTAATGACGAAGTCCTGGGCCGACCCTGCCAGGATCTGCTCCTTATGGAGCTCGGGTATCTGACACTCGTCGGCGAGGAGGAAGGCAGTTCCTACCCAGGCACCGACCGCGCCAAGGGAAAGCGCCGCCGCTACACTCCGTCCGTCGGCTATGGCCCCGGCCGCTACGACCGGCACCGGGTCCACGGCATCCACGACCTGGGGAATCAGCGCGAAGTTCGCTATCCTCCCTGTGTGGCCCCCCGCCTCGTAGCCCTGAGCCACCACGATGTCCACGTCGGCCTTCACCTGGCGGTGGGCATTGCGGACGTTCCCGACCAGACCCATGACCTTGATGCCCTGCTCACGGGCCATGGGCACCACCCAGGAGGGGTCGCCCAGTCCGGCGGCGAAAATCGGCACCTTCTCCTCCAGCACGACCTCGACCTGCGCCTTGATGTGCTTCGGTGACAGGATCACCTCATCGTCGAGGGACACATCGGGCAGGTCGAACTCGCCCATCAGGCTGCGCACGAACGCGACGTGCTTGGGGTGATCGCGCTGTAGCTGCTGTCGCACGGCCGTGCGGGTCTCCTCCACCTGGGCGAGGCTGGCCGGTAGGAGCAGGTCCACACCGAAGGGCTTCGAGGTCAGCTCCCTGATCTCTCGAATGCGCTGGCGAATGTCCTCGGGGCCGAGCCCGGAGCCTCCCATGACACCCAGACCGCCAGCGTTGGAGACCGCCGCCACCAGCCCGGGCGGGGTCGCCTTGCCCACGGCGCCCATGCCCGCCAGGCAGATGGGATACTCGATTTCCAGGAGGTCACAAAGGCTCGTTCTCAACACCGGCCGGTCCATTAACCGCTCCTCCAGTCTCAGACACCGCGTACCCCTCTTGCAGGGCGACGTCGCGCAGGTCGGGCACAAGTATAGTCCATTGACATCGGGCCTGCTACAGGTTGGCCGGAGTGAGCGCCCAACCCAACCGTGGCGCTCGGAGTGAGCGCCCAACCCAACCGTGGCGCTCGGAGTGAGCGCCCAACCCAACCGTGGCGCTCGGAGTGAGCGCCCAACCCAACCGTGGCGCTCGGAGTGAGCGCCCAACCCAACCGTGGCGCTCGGAGTGAGCGCCCAACCCAACCGTGGCGCATGCAGGACACAACGGGCCTTCGGCTACTCCCACGCCGGGAGTGTTATCCTGGGTAAGCGAGACCCGAACCTCGCCTCGATCGCTATGCCGTCCACCGCCGTGGTGGTCGAAAACGGTCGAGTCTTAGTGGGAACGGGGCACGCCCAGGCCGACACCGATGCATCGACTCAAGCCGACACTGAGGTCCCTCACGTCATGGGACCCGACCAAGGTCCTGTCCGCCATGTTGGCTGCCGTCGTGGTCGGAGGCCTCAGCACGCTCCTGCTCATGGTGGGCGGCGGACTGGTCGGGTGGTGGCCCGCAAATGGGAGCCCGCGCGACGTCGAGGGATCGCATCGCGGGACCGCCTACGGTGACGTCGCATATGCGCCCGGCATGGTTGGCCTGGCTTTCTCGCTGGACGGAGATGGCGATTACATCGAAGTGCTCAATCACCCCGACCTCAATCCCTCGTCGTTCTCCCTGGCCGCCTGGATCAAGACGGACCGTGCTTTTGCGCCGATCATGTCCAAGCAAGCCTGTGGGGGTCAGCGGTATCGCTTATACGTCGACTCGGGCAAGGCAGCTGTGGGCTTCACGGCCAGCGACGGCTCAGGGGACGTGGCCACGGTGGGCTCTAGCGTCATCAACGACGGCACGTGGCATCACGTCGCGGGGGTCTTCGATGATCGCGGGAACAGCCTGAAGGTTTACGTTGACGGCAGCCTGGAAGCGAGCATCGACACGACCGGCACGCCTCCGACGAGCGTTGCCCCGCTTCAGGTTGGAAGACAGGATGGGACGGCCGGCGGTTACTTCGAAGGCTACATCGACGAGGTGAGGATCGATGACCGATCCTATTCAGACGACGAAGTCGCAGCCCTCTACACGCTGAGGGACGACGTCACGGACTCGAATGGGACCATAGCCATCTCCAGCGCCGGCGCCGGGGGCTCGGTAGCCACCTATGTTAGACAGGCGCTCGAGGTATCCTCGTTCAGCGGCAGCGTGTTCAGTGCGCCGGTGAGCACCTACCCGGGCAGCTCCTACGACCTCGACATAGTGCTTGCAAACGCCTCCTCCATCGACGTGCGGAGGCGGCTCGTCGTCAGTGCCCACCCCTGCTTTTCTTTTTCCAACGCGACTCCTGCCGGGGATGGGTACAACGTCAAGGCGTTCCAGCTGAGCGGAGGAAGCTTTCGGGTGCACGTGTCTCCACTGGCAACGGGCGACCCTTCCACGGACACGCTGAGGTTAAAGGTTCGGGTCGGCACCGGCGTGGTTCCGGGCTTCTACCGGGTGCGCTTCACGATGGAGCCGTACGCTACGGGCAGGTGAGCGGGCCCCGTTATCCAACGGACTCGCGGGTGAGCATAGCGGCCCCGACCGGCTTTGCACAAAAACCACGGGAAGGTGCTGGAAACCCGTGGTTTCCGGCTGGGGTCTGGGGTATCCCCAGATACAAAATACCTCCAGGGCGGGTGGGAGGGTAAGCAAACCTTCGCGTTGAAAGAACTTTTGGTGCAAAGCCGCCCCGACCGTCTGCCGTATCCCAGCGTCCACCGATACGGCGCGAGGCAGACTACCGTTGGACGTAGAGTCCCATGTAGGTACCGCCGATCATGTGCAAATGGCCATGAGGTTGAGTCTGGAGGGCGTCGTCGCCGACGTTGGATAGCAGGCGAAACCCATTGGGGCAGTACTCCTGGCCAAGCTTAATTGCAAGCTCGCCGATCCTCGACATAACGGCCCCATCGCTCCACATCTCTTCCTGGGTCATGTGGGCCTTTGGGACCAGCAGCAGCATCACCGGCAGCCAGTTGAGCTGGTTGTCGAACACGATGATGTCGGAGTCCTCGTATCGAACTCGCGACGGCAGCCGCCCTGCGACGATGTCGCAGAAGGTACAGTTGTCCGCGGTCACTCGGAGGTTCGTGCCCTTTTGCGGGTCCCGGCGTCCGGGCTCCCTCGTCCGATCCGCTCCTTAGCCCTCGTTCGGTAGTCGGCGGCGTCGACGCGAATGAGCTGGCCCACATAGGGGTCCCTGATGCGCGAGCTCCGTGGCCCCGGCGTTTGTGCGAAGTCCATGGTGCTGGTTATCACGGTAGGCAGCCGGGCGTTGTGCCGATGTACGATGACCTGGTACAGCTTTTCCACCGCCCACGGGCTCGTCTGCTCCTGGCCGAGATCGTCGAGAACGAGCAGCGGTGCGTTCTTGACGTCGTCGAATAGCCTGTCGTAGGTCACGCGGCTCTCAGGAGTAAACGTGTACCGCAGGTGGTCGAGCAGCTCCGGGACGAAGGCAAAGAACACGGGATGGCCGCTGTTCATGCGCTCTACGGCTATGGCCACCGCCAGGTGCGTCTTCCCGACGCCCGTCTCGCCGATGAGCGTGAGCCAGCCGTGGGGGTCGGCAGCGAAGTTCTTCGATGCCTGGAAGGCGGCCTCGAGGCTTGTCCGCTGATGGGCCGTCGAGTCATTGCCTCGCACGTCGAAGCTATCGAAGGTCATGCGGCGCAGCATCTCCGGATCGACGCGTCCGAGGTTGTGGCTTTGCTTGTGGTCGGGCGCCTGCAGCTCGAAAACGCGGCTCAGCCTTTGGGACAGGATGCGAGTTCGCATATAGGGGTCGAGGTCGCCGATCTGCGAAGCGGTGGTGACTATCGTGGGCAGCTCAGCGTTATACCGATGGTTCAGGATCTGCAGCAGCTTCTCGAGGGCCCAGGTCGTGGTGGTCTGGCCGGCCAGGCCGTCCAGGATCAGCAACGGCGTGTTCCGCACCTGCTCAAACAGCTCGGAGTAGGAGTCCTCGCTGGTCGGGGCAAAGGCGGCGCGCAGGTGGTCGAGGAGGTCGGGCACATGTACGAACAGGACCACGTGGCCGAGCTCGACGCGACGGTAGGCTATGGCGGCGGCCAGGTGGGTCTTACCTGAGCCGTTCTCGCCGCTGAATACTATCCAGCCCTGTGGATTTTCTGCATAGTCGACCGCGGCTCGGCAGGCCTCCGCGAAGCGGCGGCGGCTCTCCGGGTCCTCGCCCCGCCCGTCCGGGTCGAGGGTACGGAAGGTAAAACGGGTCATGTGGTCCAGGTTGCCGTAGCGAAGCAGCCTGGCCGACTTTTCGTCCTCGAACCTGATTCTCTGGCAGATGCAGCTGACGACGCGGCCGAATTCCGGGTCGCCAACCGGCACGTCAGCCGTGTACCACCCGCGGCCGCGGCAAACCTCGCACGACTCGGACGGACCATCGTCCTCCGGCCCTTGATAGGGCGGGAGCCCGTCGGAGCCGCCGTTAGTAGTACCGAGCCTTTTCAGGATGTCGCCCAGATTCTCCATCGCCTCTGCCCTCGCGCTCCCACCTCTCCAGGATCCGCGCGATATATCTCCAGCTTCGCTTGTTCTGGCTGACCGCCTCCCTGAAGGCGTCCTCTATCCAGACGGCAGGGTAGATCTGCTCCGCGTCCCTCAACTCGTCAGCGATCATAGGGTTGAGCATGCCGACGTTGTCCTCATAGAGAGCGAAGATATTGGGTCGCTCGGTGGCTGCCTCCCACGGCCCGGCGCTCGACGCCGGAGCGAAGGGCATGTCTCCGCCGACCACCCGGGCCAACGCTCTTCTGTCAGCCTCCGCGTTCAATGCATAGAGCCTCTCCTCGATCCCTCCGCTAGCCACCGTGCCCGTGACCAGCGTGCCGCGCTGGACGGCCTTGGCCAGCGCATCCTCGACCCTGGCCGAGTCAGGTGAGCCGTTGGCACTCAACGCCTTGGCAAGAGTCCGGTCGGAGAGAATTTCGCCCGCGCTGACGACTTTCGGGTAGGTTCGCTTCTGGTGCAGCATCCACAGCACTCTCAGGGTGCACTTCAGCTCGCCGAGATCGTCGATCTCCTCCAGCAGCGGCCCCAACACGGGGCTTGGTACGGGCACGAAGTGCATCCTCGGCGGAAAGCCTTCGAAGGCCATGCTATGCGAACTCCGGCGAGCGGGCCGGGCTTTCGAAGCTCTCGAACCGGACCACGTTGCTGCGGAAGAACAGGGGTACCGAGCCCTGGGGCCCGTTGCGATGCTTGGCTATGATGATCTCAACGATGTTCTGCGGATAAGGCTGGGTAGGAGTCCTCTTCTCCCACTCCTCGCGGGTCGTGTACAAGTCCTCGCGGTATATGAAGGCGACCACGTCCGCGTCCTGTTCGATACTGCCGCTCTCCCGCAGGTCGGAGAGCATCGGCCGGTGAGACGGTCTCTGCTCCACCGCGCGGCTGAGCTGCGAGCACGCCAGTACCGGTACGTCCAGGTCGCGAGCCACTGCCTTGAGCGACCTGGATATCTCGCCCATCTCCTGGACGCGGTAGTCGACCCGACCGCTGCCCGTTATGAGCTGGAGGTAGTCGACGATAAGCAGGTCCAGTCCCCTCTCGTTCTGGAGCCTGCGTGCCTTGCCCCGCATCTCGACGATTCCCTGGATAGGAGTGTCGTCGATGTAGATCGGAAGGTCCGAAAGGGCTCCGATGGCGTCTATCTTGAGGCGTTCCTGATCCTCTCTCAGGAGCCCGGCGCGCAGCATAGAGCTGTCCAGACCGGTTTCGCTGGAGACGAGTCGCATCGCGATCTGCTCTTGTCCCATCTCCAGGCTGAACACTCCCACGACGGCACCCTGGCCCGCACTATACCGGGCCATGTTGAGTGCCAGGGTGCTCTTGCCCAGGCTGGGTCGCGCAGCAAGCACCACCATGTCGGAGCGCTGAAGGCCGCCTCCTAACAGCTTATCGATGTCGTTGAACCCAGTGGGTATGGGAGCGAGGTGACGGTAGTCGGCCTCGTGGAGGGCACCGCTCTCCTCCATGTAGGTGTCGAAGACCTGGCGGATATGTACGAAGTCGCCGGCGGAGCGCCCGGACCTCACTTTGGACAGCAGCTCCTCGGCCTGGCGCAGCGCCACCTCCGCGTCGGGGCCGCCCTCGTAGCCGATTACCGCTATGTCGCCGCCGGTCCGAATCAGCTGTCGCATGATGGAGGTGCGCTGGACGATGCGGCCGTAGTACTCGACGTGGACCGAGGTTGGAACAACCGCTACCAGATGGCCCAGGTACGATGTCCCGCCAAGCGGCTCAAGGTGCTCGTGGAGCGAGAGCTCGTGGGCCACGGTAACCTGGTTGATGGCCTCCCCTCGCTCCAACAGCGACAGGCAGGCCTCGTAACACCATCGGTTCTTTTCGCTATAGAAGTCGGGGGGCTTGAGAAGGGAGAGGACTCGGTTCAGAGACTCACCGTCGATCAGGATGGACCCGATGACGGACTCTTCCGCGTCGAGGTCGTGTGGTGGGAGACGTTCGGCGTACAACGATATCTACTCCAAGGCTAGTCGTTGAGCTCGGCGCGGCTCGTATGGATTCAGGTAGGTGGGACGGGGTGCTGCTGCCTCCTTATGACGTGGGCTGTAGCTTCCGGGTTCGCGCTACTCTACTCCTCCTCGTCGCCGTCGGCTTCGGCCGGCTCCTCCGGGGTCACCTCGGCCTCCGGCTCGGTCGTATCCCCTTGAACCTCGGGCGCCTCCGGTTCAGCGACAGGCTCCTCCGACACCTCAGGCTCGGATGGTTCCGCCGCCTCGTCGATCTCGAGATCGCCAACGGCCTCGTCCGCATCCTCGGAGGCCTCGATGCCTTCGGCAACCATCGCCTCGACCACGGACGGGTCGGTTCCGGTCGCATACACCAGAACCTTGACCGCAGCCTGGACCTCTATATGCAGCCTGACGTTTGCGCCGAAGATGCCTACCTGGCGGATGGGCTCCGCTATCTCCACCGCCCGCCGGTCGACTTCGTGGCCCACAAGCTTGGACAGCTCATCGGCGATCATGGTATTGGTCACCGAGCCGTAGAGGCGGCCACCGGAGCCGGCTCTCATCTCTACGTTGATCTGAAACCCGTCAACCAACTCGGCCAACGCGCGCATGTCCTCAAGCTCTTCGACGCGGACTACCTCGGCCTTCTTCTGCAGGCTCTCGACTCGCTGAAGAACGTTATGAGTAGCGGGAGCTGCGAGGTTCTTGGGGATCAGGTAGTTACGTGCGAACCCGTTCTTGACCTCCTTTACATCTCCACCTTGAGCAACGCCGGCTACATCTTCCAGGAACACAACCCTCATGAGTAGCTACCTCGACCCGAATTTTTCTTTGTATTGTTCTGAGAATATGATTAGAACGTAAGTGCGGTTTCCATTATACCATACCGATCGCCCCGTCCGTAAACCGCCGCGCCTACTCGAAAAAGCGTCTGAAAACCTCGTTGCTGAACATACGTCCCCTGTGGGTGAGCCTGAGCCGATCTTCCGTTATGTCCAACAACTCCAGCGACGCTGCCTCGCCTATCTCGTCGCCGTAGGCCTCGGCCGGAGCGACGCCGAACCGCGCCTTGAACTCCGCGACACCGATGCCCTCATCGAGACGCAGTCCCATCATCAGCGTCTCGGCCATCTCCAGCCGGTGGTCGACAGTCTCCACGCCCTCTACGACCGGCACGGCCTTTATGGCCTCGCGGCTGTGTCCCGGTGTGTCGATTCGGACCTGCGCCTCGCCGCGGAGCCGCCCTATATACTCCTTCGGCGAGCGCAGGTTGAAGAACCGAAGAGACCCGATATACGAGTGGGCTCCCGGGCCGACACCCAGGTAGGGCCGGTTGCGCCAATAGGTCATGTTATGGCGGCCCTCGAAGCCCGCCTGGGCCCAGTTGGAGATCTCGTAATGGCGATAGCCCTCTCGCCGCATCGCCTCCTGAGCCGCAAGGTACATGTCCGCCGCCAGGTCCGGGTCGGGCTCGGTGGTTCTCCCCGATTCCACGGCTTGCTTCAGTGGGGTTCCGTCTTCCAGAGTGAGGCAGTACATCGACATGTGAGGGGGGGCCAGCGCGACCGCCCCATCGAGTGTCCGCTGCCAGTCGTCGGCAGTTTGATAGGGCAGGCCGTACATCAGGTCGATGCTCACGTTGCCAAAGCCTGCATCCACCGCCATGCGGTATGCGGCGACGGCATCGGACGCCGAGTGGCGCCGGCCGAGCACCTCGAGGAGCCGGTCGTCGAGGCTCTGGACGCCGATGCTGAGCCGGTTAACGCCCGCGTCCAGGAACGCGGCCAGCTTCGAGTGGTCGAGATCGTCGGGGTTGGCCTCGAGGGTGATCTCGGCCGCGGGCTCCAGCTCAAAGGCGGAGCGAATGGTGTCCATAAGCGCTGCCGTTTCCTCGGCCGGCAGATACGAGGGCGTGCCCCCGCCCAGGAACACGGTCTTGACCAGCGGGTGGCGTAGCGCGCTCCCCCACAGGTCCAGCTCTCGGCGCAGGGCAGTCACGTACGCGGGTATCAGCGACTCGATGCCCGCGTATGTGTTGAAGTCACAGTAGGGGCACTTGGTCGCGCAGAAGGGGATGTGGACGTACAGCGCCAGCGGCCCTACGGCTTCTGTCTCTGAGTGAGTTTTCATTATGAGTGGTAGTCCGCCATGCCGCTGTCGGCTACACGTTAAACAGTATGTTGATCACATCCCCGTCCCGGACCACATAGCCCTTGCCTTCCTGACGCAGCAGGCCGCGAGACCGCGCCCCCGCCATGCTTCCACATTCCGCCAGGTCCTCGATGCCGATGACCTCAGCCCGGATGAAGCCGCGCTCGAAGTCGGAGTGAATGGTCCCCGCCGCCCGAGCAGCCGTGGCGCCGCGCTCCACGGTCCACGCCCGCGCCTCGTTGGCGTTGGCCGTGAAGAAGGTTATCTGATCCAGGACCTCCCGGGAGAGCCGCACCATTCGGTCCAGGCCCGACTCACCGAGGCCCATCGACTCCCTGAACTCCCGCTCCTCGTCGTGCTCCATCTCCGCCAGCTCCATCTCGAGCTTGGCGCAGATGACCAGTCCCTTTGTCCCTGGGTCGCCCATCTCCGACGACCGGTGCTCCTCCAGCTCGCCTGTCGTACCAAGCTGGTCCTCTCCAATGTTAACCACGACCATGTGAGGCTTGGCTGTCAGGAACTGGAAACCGCTCAGGAGCCTGCGCTCCTCCTGACCCAGCGTCTGGTCGCTGATGGCGGTCCCCGCCTCGAGCCCCACCTTCAAGCGGTCCAGCAGATCTCGCTCCCTGCTCATGGTGTCGCGCTCAGAGGCCTTGGCCCCTTTGGACTGCTCGTCCAGTCGCTCCAGCCGTCTCGCCAGGATGTCCAGGTCGGCGAAGGTCAGCTCGTAGCGCACGGCCTCGGCGTCGCGAAAAGCGTCTGTGCTGCCCTCGGGACGGGGCACCGATGGGTCTTCGAAGGCCCGCGCCACGACCATCAGTGCGTCGGTGCGCTGCAGGTGGTTCAGGAGCTCTCCCGATATGCCTTGAGTCCTGCCGAGCCCCTCGGGCGCAACGGGGATATCGACGTAGGCGACCTCTGCCAGCACCTTTCGCTTCGGCTTGAAGACACTCTCAACGGCGTCCAGGCGCGGGTCGTAGACCTTTGCCACGCCAATGTTGGGCCTGGTCTGGCCGGCGCCGTAGGCCGTCACCTCGGCCGAGCCGCGGGTAACCGCGTTGAACACCGTAGTCTTGCCGCTCGCGGGCAGGCCGACGATTCCTATCTCCACAGGCTTTCCTGACTGAATGGCCGATGGGCCCGCCGGCCCGGACACCGGAGAGACAATGGCGGGAACGGACCCCGCGCATCAGCTAGCGTTCGGCTTCGGCCTCGGCCTCGTCCTCTTCGTCGACGATGCGGTACGAGCCTTCGATGACGGAGTCGTCGTCCCGAGGAGGATCACGCCGGGCGCCGCCGGTGAGGTGCTCGGCGAGAACGTCCCGGGGAATCATGCGGAAGAACATGATCATCGAGCCCACCAGGACCACCAGGTCGTCTATCCGGCCCAGTACGGGCACCACGTCTGGAACAAGGTCGAAGGGCAGGATGAGGTAGGCAATGGCGACCGGGAGAAGCAGCTTCAGCTTGAGAGGCACTCGCGGGTCCAGCAGCAGACGCCACACAAGCCTCGGTAGGCCAGTAAAACGGGCCAGCAGCAGCAGCACCCGAATCAGCGACACTCTCCCTCCTCAGGCCTTATTATAAAGGCGGTTGCGCGGAGCGAGGAAGTCCAACGTGTTGTACCTACTGTACGGCGGCGACGAGGTCTCTATCGAGGAAGCCCTGGCGTCCTTGAAGGCTGCCGTGGGCCCGCCCGAGCTGCGGGACGTCAACATCACAGTGTTCGAGGCCTCCAGGGTGGGGTTCGCCGAGCTAACCGCCACCTGTGCCACGATACCCTTTCTCGCCGAGAAGCGCATGGTGGTCGTGGAGGGCTTGCTCTCCACGTTCGAGCGCCGCGCTCCGGGCACGGGCGCGCGTCCCCCGCAGCAGGCGGGGCCGTCGAGCCAGTGGGAGGACCTGGCGGAGTTCGTGCCGGGCATGCCCGAGACGACGGACCTCGTGCTCGTCGATGGAGCGTTGGGCAGAGCGAATCCGCTGCTGGCTAAGCTGCGACCGCTGGCGGAGGTCAAGGCCTTCCCGATGCCCGCGGGGCGCGATCTCAAGAAATGGATAGGCCAAAGGGCTGCGTCGCGGGGCACGGACATCGAGCCCGGCGCGGTCGACGCCCTCGCCGATTCCATTGGCGGCAACCCAAGGCTCATCGACATGGAGGTCCAGAAGCTGTCGATCTATCGCGGGGGACAGATGGTGCGCCGCCAGGACGTTGAAGAGATGGTCGCGTATGTGAAGGATGCCAACATCTTCGCCGCCGTGGACGCTGCACTCGAGGGCCGGGTCGGGGTCGCGGCTCGTCTGATCCACCAGATGCTGGACACCGGCAGGGCGCCGACCTACCTGATCACAATGATCGCCCGCCAGGTGCGACTCGTCATCCTGGCAAAGGACCTCCGTAGCCAGGGTGTAGCCGCCGACGAGATCGGACGCCGGCTCTCCCTGACGGGCTATCCGCTGCAGAAAACGATGGCTCAAGAGCAGAAGCTGACCCACGAGCGCCTGGCTCGCATGCACCGCAAGCTACTGGATGCGGACCTGAGCCTCAAAACTGGTCGGGCACCCGATGAGGTGGTCCTGGACACGCTGGTCGCCGAGCTGGCCGGCGCCTAGCTACGCCCGCTGGCGCGCTTGGCCAGGGCCACCGGCTCGAACCTGCCCGCCTTGAGCTCGCGTATGAGGTCGTCCAGGCAGCGGACGGGGTGTTGGAACCTTGTAGCGTAGGTGCCGACCTCATCGAGCCGGTGAGCGTCGCTGGCCCCGGTGCCGCTCATCCCCAACTGCGCGGCCAGCTCCGCAGAGAAGGCGTTTTGCTGCTCGGACCCGCGGCCGTTGAATACCTCGACCGCGTCTATCATCGAAAAGACGGTGTTGCGGCAGGCCCGCTCCAGCATTTCCTTTCGCGCCGACGCGCCGGTGTCGGCTTCTTCCCGATAGGTTCGCCGATATGGGTGCGCCACTACCATCACGCCGCCCGCTTCGTCGACCAGCCCTCTGACGAAGGAGGCCCGATGCATCCCAAAGATGTACTCTTCGAGTCCATAGACCAGCACGTGTCCCTCTTCGCAGGTCACCTCGCAGCCTGGAAGAATCAGGAAATCGTGTCGCCTAGACAGCTCGGCAATGCCAGCGGGGCTCCAGAAGCCATCGTGATCGGTTATGCAGATTCCGTCCAGGCCGGCCCGTTTGGACTCTTCGACGAGCTGGTCCGGAGTGAGAAGACTATCGTCTGAGGTAGGATAGGTATGGGTGTGGATGTCGATTATCAAGGTGTCCAGAATAGCCTGCAAAAATCGCCATAGTCTGCCACTGCCTGGACGGCAAAGTCAAGGCGGATCCACCGGATGTCTCGGGCCAAACTTGAGTGGCCCCATATCAAGTTGTTTGTTATAATGAACTCAGCTTAATTGGCGCACACTCACCCGGCGACGAGGCGCACGGTCAGAGTGATCGCATTCGTCCCAGTCCCCAGGAGAAAACAGATGGTCCTTCGACCCGACCAGTTTACCGAGCAAGCCCAGGAGGTCCTGGCCAGCTCTCAGGAGATCCTGCGCCGCTACCGGAACAGCCAGTGGGATGCCGAGCACATCCTTATGGCGATCCTGGAGCTGGAAGACGGGGTCCCTGCGGAGGTCCTGCGCTCGCTGGGGATCTCGATCGAGGCCATGCGAGACAGTCTCCACCGGCTGCTGGACACGGCTCCCAAAGCCGCGTCCGAGACCAATCAGGTTTTCGTCACGCCGAGGGCCGCCGGCCTCCTCGACACGGCGAAAGCCGAGGCGGACCGCCTCAACGACGAGTTCGTCGGGACCGAGCACATCCTCGTGGCCCTGGCCAAGGAGGATCATGGAGACGTGGCCCAGGTATTCCAGGAGTTCGACATCGACCTGGAGAAAGTCTACCAGGCCCTTCAGAAGATTCGGGGCGCCCACCGGGTAACGGATCCCAGGGCCGAGGACCGATACCGGTCGCTGGAGCGCTACAGTCTCGACCTGACCGGACTCGCGCGGGAGGGCAAGCTCGACCCCATCATCGGAAGGGGTGCGGAGGTGGCCCGGGTCATGCAAACGCTGATCCGGCGCACCAAGAATAACCCCGTCCTAATCGGCGGAGCCGGCGTGGGCAAGACCGCGATCGCCGAAGGATTGGCCCAGGCCATAGTCGCCGACAACGTGCCAGACGAGCTAAGAGGACGCAGGGTCCTGGCCCTGGACATGGCCGCCATGGTCGCGGGATCCAAGTTTCGCGGTGAGTTCGAGGAACGGCTGAAGGCGGTGCTGGACGAGATCAAGGGGGCACAGGGCGAGATCATCCTGTTCATCGACGAGATTCACACCGTGGTCGGCGCCGGTGCAGCCGAAGGGGCCATCGACGCCAGCAATATGATGAAGCCGGCGCTGGCGCGGGGCGAGCTCCAATGCCTGGGGGCCACCACCGAAGACGAGTACCGCAAGCATATCGAGAAGGATGCGGCCCTGGAGCGCCGCTTCCAGTCGGTGCTCGTCGAGGAGCCCGACGTCGAGACCGCGGTTCAGATGCTCAAGGCGCTCAGGCCCAGGTACGAAGCCCACCACAGGATAACCATCGACGACTCGGGCCTGGAAGCGGCAGTGCGCCTCAGCGCCCGCTACATATCGGGCCGCCTTCTCCCGGACAAGGCCGTCGACCTCATAGACGAGGCGGCCAGCAAGATTCGCATCGAGTCCCAGATGCTGCCGCCCGAGCTTCAGGAGAAGGAGAGCAGGCTGCGTCACCTGCAGAACGAAGAGGATGCCGCGTCCCAGCGGGCCGACTACCAGCGGGCGGCGGAGGCGCGCTCCGAGCGGCTGAAACTCCAAGAGGAGTACGAGCGGGAGCGCGACGCGTTGCTCGAAGGCAAAGACATCGACATGACCGTCGACGCCGAGGACATCGGTAAGCTCATCGCCACATGGACGGGCATCCCCGTCGATCGGCTCCTCGAGAGCGAGGCTGACAAGCTCCTGCACATGGAGGAGCGGCTTCATGAGCGAGTAATCGGGCAGGAAGACGCGGTCAAGGCCGTGTCCGAGGCCATCCGTCGCGCGAGGGCCGGACTGAACGACCCAAAGAGGCCCATCGGCAGCTTCATATTCCTGGGGCCGACGGGCGTGGGTAAGACCGAGCTGGCTCGCGCACTGGCCGAGTACCTGTTCGACGATGAGCAGAATATGGTTCGGATCGACATGTCCGAATACATGGAACCACATGCAGTGTCGAGGCTCATTGGAGCGCCACCGGGGTACGTTGGGTATGACGAAGGGGGACAGCTAACCGAGGCGGTGCGCCGGCGCCCGTTCCGGGTCGTGCTCTTCGACGAGGTGGAAAAGGCCCACCCCGACGTGTTCAACGCTCTGCTCCAGATTCTGGAGGATGGCCGGCTGACCGATGGACACGGAAGGACCGTCGACTTCAAGAACACGCTGGTGATCATGACCAGCAACCTGGGCACGGCCGAGGTGGGCCGGCCCTCGGTTGGGTTCGTCCGGGAAACCAGCGACGAGGCGACCCGTCTGCGCTCGTCGATAGAGGATGCGCTCAAGAAGGCCTTCCGGCCAGAGTTCCTCAACCGTATCGATGAGGTCATCATCTTCGAGTCTCTGACGAGCGACCAGATCAAACTGATCGTGGACCTGATGGTGCAGGATGTGAGGACAAGGCTCGAGGAGCACAGCCTGACCATTACGCTGAGCGAGGCGGCCAAAGAGTGGCTGGCCAACGAGGGGTTCGACCCTGTATTCGGCGCCAGGCCGCTGCGGCGAGCCATCCAGCGCTTCCTCGACAACCCGTTGTCGAGGGCTATCATCGCCGGCGAGTTTGCCGCTGGCGACGAGATATGGGTCGACGAGGGCCAAAACGAGCTAACCTTCGAAAAGGCCGCGTCTCCCGTCGGCGCGGCAACGGCTCCATGATCGAGCTGCCCGGCGAATCCCGATACGTCCGGGTCGGCAACATCGACGCGCACTACGTAGTAGCAGGGGAGGGGCCTCCCCTGCTACTACTTCACGGTCTGGGCGCCTCGGTGGTAACGTGGCGAGACAACATTGGACCGCTTTCCCGGGCATTCCGCGTCTACGCACTGGACCTGCCCGGCCACGGCGACTCGGATAAGCCGGACATCGACTACTCCGCGGATACGGTCGTCCAATTCCTGCTAGGGTTCATCGAGAGCCTGGGCATTGAGCGGCCGCGCATGATCGGCAACTCAATCGGGGGTGCTCTAGCGCTGATTACCGCCCTGCGGTACCCTGACCTTGTCGACGGCCTGGTGCTGGTGGATAGCGGTGGTCTTGGGAGAGAGGTCCCGCTCTACGTGCGGCTCGTGTCGGTCCCCGGACTCGGCGAGCTGCTGGAGAGCTCGAAGATAGGTGGAACCCGTTTCATGCTCTACAACGTGTTCCACGATCGGAGCTTCGTGACTCAAGACCTCCTGAACGAGCTCTACCGTTGCCGGCAGATGCCCGGAGCCAAAGAGGCCGTCGTCAGAGCAGTGCGCAACACCGTTAACCTGGTGGGGGTCCGAACGCAGTACGTGCTGGTGGATGCGCTAAAGAGCCTGGACGTTCCTCTCATGCTGGTGTGGGGAGCCGACGACCGGATACTGCCGGTGTCGCATGCGTATCGGGCGGCGGAGGCGGCGCCCCAGGCCCAGCTCGAGGTATACGACGGGTGCGGCCACTGGCCTCACATGGAGAGGGCGGCCGACTTCAACAGGGCAGTCGTCGAGTTCCTGCCTCGGTAGCTTGAGGTCGGCGCGGCGCGCCTGTACTCTTTGTAGACACGACAGGCCGGCTGTCGGATTGTCGGATCACCGCTCGAACGGATAGATAGCCCTATGCGTGATGCTACCCGCGGAGTGGCAGGCGGCGCGGCGCGGCTCTGGTCCAAACCTCAGCGCCGACTACAGCTTCTGGGCCTGGTCGTCGGCGTGGGCATCGCTATCTCGGCGGTCGTGCTCAGGGGCTACGTCTCGGACATCACGGTCGTCGGGTACCCGGGCGTCTTCTTCCTCAGCTTCCTCGGAAGCGTGTCCATGCTGCTGCCGGTCCCAGGCCTCATCTCACTGTGCGGCGTAAGTGTCGTTCTAAACCCGATAGTGTTGGCCCTGCTGGCCAGCACCGGGGAGACCATCGGTGAGCTATCCGGTTACGCGGTGGGCTACGGTGGAGGGAGCGTAATCGAAAAGCACCGCTACTACCCCAAGCTAAAGGGTTGGATGGAGCGCCGAGGCGTGCTGGTGGTCTTCTTCGTCTCGATCATCCCAAACCCGCTCTTCGACCTGATCGGCATCACCGCCGGAGCGGTGAGGATGCCCTTGATAAAGTTCCTGGCGGCGGCATGGGCCGGCAAGACCATCAAGGGCCTGATAGTAGCGTACTCCTGCTCCTACGGCGCTACGCTGCTCCCGTGGATCGGCTAGGTCTGCCGGGTTGCCGGGCTCGGCACCCCTCGATATAATGGACGCCAGTGGGTCCCGGAGACCATCCGGACCAGCCCAACGGCTCGGCCACCAGGCAGCAGGGAAGGACGGCAATGGAGCAGAACTCGACGGAGAAGCGACGGTACTCCCGTCGTCAGTTCCTGAAGGGACTACCACTCGGCATCGCCGGAGCGGTCGCCATCAGTCTGCTCCTCAAACGCGGCATAGCCTCCTCGCTAGGGCAGCGCCGCCAGCCGCCCTTCCTCCCCGAGGGTTCGATCTTCAAGCCTGCCAGGGACCCGCGGAACAAGATCTAGCGGCGGGCCTGCCTAGGCAAAGCAACACCGCGTCGACCGACCGGCGGCCGCCACGCTCCCCCAGAGCCAAAGGTCGTCGCATCCAGGCTCGGCCTATCCATGTCGGCAACGCCTTGTCTTGCAGGTCCCTGTTACTGCTCCAGGTCCTCGAGGTCCCGGATAGATATGTCGTAGCGAGCGAGCAGGTCCTGGATACCGGCGTCTACCTGGCGTCTGAGGCGCCCCACCTCGCTGCGCTCGGACTCCAGCGTGGCGTAAACCGATAGGTCGAAGGGCTGCCAGCCGTTGCGCAGCCCCTTGAAGGCCTCCTGCGCCTGCTCGGCTGCCTCTACGTACAGCTCGCCCAGCGGGCGCAAGAAGACGGCGCGCGGAAGCGCCCTCACCACATCGGCTATCTCGCCGATCTGGAGCACGAACTCGCCGAGGGCCTCGACGGCGGCCTGTCTGTCGCAGCCGCCTTCGTCCACACGCCACTCGTCGTAGTCGGCGTGGAGGACATCCCACCGCTCCATCAACGCGTCGAAGGCATCGCCAAAGAGAGTCACCGCATCACGGCTGCCCTGAGAGGCGGCATCGATCGCGGAGGGCATCTCCTGGACGGCCTGGGCTCGCAGCGTGTTGACCCGCACAAGCTGGGCCTCGAAGGTTGCAAACGGATCTTCCGGATCTTCCCCTCCGCCACCCTCCACCGCCGTCCTCAGGCGGCGCAGAGCCAGGTCTTCGGTATCGACGGCTTCCGACATGACGCGGCTGACCCGCTGTGTTACCGATGACTGGGGCAGGTCCCGGACGGCGAGCGCGATCTGTCTGAACTCGTCGACTAGCTCACTGACGCTGGTGGGAACAGTGATAGCCGGGTCCTGGGACTCGCCCCGCCTGAACGCGTCAAAGCGCCCGTGGAAGGTATCCCAGTCAGTGTTCACACTTTTCAGAGCCGCTGAGAAGGCCCTTACCGTGGACCGGACCGACGCGGTGCTGTCTGCCGCGAGGTCACTCAGCTGGTCCCGGGTCTCGTTTCTCAGCAACGACGCGGAGGCACGCGCCGCGTCAACCTGTGCGAAGAGCGCTGTGTCGCCAGGCTGCCACCCGTCCCTGAGCTGACGCAAAGCCTCCGCATCTGTCTCTACGGCCACAACCACGCCATCCGCGAGGTCCCTCAAAATCTGGTCCCGCGGCAGCGCTCGTGCAGCTTCGGCTAGCTCCACGAAGCCACCCGCAAACCGATTGAGCGCCGTCTCGACGGAGCTCGGGTCGCAGGCGGTGAGGCCCTCGCGCCACGCGTCGAACGCGGCATGATAGCTGTCCCAGTCCGTGGCGATGGCACGGTGACCCAGCACAAACTCGATCGCCACGTCCCTCTCCAGCTCGGGCACCGGCGTCGGAGTGGGAGTCCCGGCAGGGGCGCCCGACGTTTCGATGACGAATGGAGTCGGGGACGGGCTCTGCGGCAGCGGCTTGGGTGGCTCGCCGGAACCCCCGCAGCTCGCCATCGCCAGCAGCGAGGCCCCGGTGATCAGCAGCAGCCAGTAGGCCGTCCTGTATCGTATCAGCAAGCCAGCACTCCTATTCGTCAGGAAACGAGTCGATGGGAAACGAGCGGTAGATCCCGATGGAGTCATCGACCAGTCCGTCCCCGAAGGTCCCCGAAGCGAACCGAGCGATCATCTCGCCAAGGGTGGCCTCCGAGTCGCTCAGCAGGATCAGCACGTCCCTGTCCTTGGTCCGGCGGTGCACGACGATCGACGTGCCCTGCCTCGGTATGTCCGGCGTGAAGGATGTGCGTATCACGTCGGTCACCCGGACTCCCGACAGGTCGAGATACTGTGACACGTCACGCGCGTCCTCGTACAGCCCTATGTAGACGGTGTCCCGCGTGATGTCCTCGACGCCCCTTACATCCGCTGCGATGTCGAACGCCGACAGCAGGCTCCTGACCTGCGAAGCTGCTTCGATCAGTGACGCCCCGCCGACCAGGATATCCGCCTGCTCCAGGAAATAGGGGAAGTCGGCCAGGTCGAACTCCCGGTCTCCGCCCGTGAGGAAGTCCGCTATGTTGGACAGCAGCCGGTCGTTGTCCATGATGGAGTTCCTGGGTGGGACCATGAAGGTCATGTCGGCTATGCCTACCACCTGGCCGTCGGGTGTCTTGACCAGCGGGCTCAGACGCTCGGGGACGGCCAGCATCGAAGAGCGGGTGGCCCCGTCGGTAAAGGCGAGATTCATGCCGGACGACCTTATGGAGCCAGCGGTGTACAGAGCGATTTGGCTTAGGTCCCTGGTGAGATCGTCGGGGGCGAAGTCCCTGATGAACACGTTCTGAAAATTCAGGTCGTACTCCGACATGTTGTAGAGGTAGTCGGGCTGGAACGAGATGCCGAACCTCTTGGACAGGCTGTTCATATCGTTGGCACGGGTCGGGTCGGCCACCAGCAGTAGCCTCCCACCCTTCTCCACGAACCGCGCGACCAGGGCGGCCTCGGCCCCCGTGTAGGAGTCCCGGGCCCCGACGACCACGAGACTGCCCGCTTTCCTTAGACGCTCCTCAAGGAGGGATAGCCTATCCTCGGGTTCTTGGAAGGCGAAGCGTCCCCTTCCGGTGGTCTCACCTAGAATCTCAACATCGTAACCCCGGGCGGCAACGCGGCTTACCAGCGCTGACAGCTCTTCAGCCGAGAAGTTGTTGCGGTGGAGACCCTCTATGAGGAGTAGCCCGCTCCGAATGGCGGGAACCTCGCTCAGGAGGCCAAAACTGGAGGACGGTGGGGCGATCTGGTCGTATGGTACGTCCACCGTGGCCGGAGCATCGTAGCCGTGGCGGTAGTAATAGAACAGTGCGCCGAGAAAGAAGACCAGGGCGAACAGCAGGAAGGCGAAAAGCCTCCAGCTCTTACTGAGAAGGTCCGACATAGAGGAAATAGATGTTGGGCTGCGCGACCCTCAGGGGGAACCCCGGCAGGGCCTCCTCCTGGGCCTCACCGACGCCCGACGGCAGGAAAGCTCTCCTCAGCGCTTCGATGCTCGCGGCGGCCTCGTGGTCTGGACTTAGATCGAGGGATGGCAGGCCCTCCGATTCCGACCCGATAGACTCGAAGCCCGCTGCACTGGCCAACGCGTTGTCGCCTCCGAACTGCGTCGAGGTGCCCAGAATCCTCTCCGCTCTCTCGTTCATCCCGCGAAAGACCTGCTCGTTTACGTCGACCAGCTTGTAGTGCGATATGCCCGCTAGGCTTGCCGCCTTCCGGACCGCGTCGATGTTAGTGCCTATCTCATCGACCAGTCCGTACCGCACCGCATCTAGGCCGGTGTAGACTTTAGCCCTGGCCAGCTCGTCCGGTGAGATACGGAGCTTTTCTCCCCGCTGGCTCACGACCAGCTGGGAGAACCAGTTCCTCAGCTCGTCCACAAGGACGATCCAGTCCCGCCTGTCTCCGCCGTTCAGCTTGTTGGGTCCCGACTGGGCGATGACCTCCGACGGACGGCCGGGGATCAGAGGCCCGGGGAAAGTGATAATGGTACCGACGCTTCCGACGATGCTCGAGGCCCTTGCATAGGAGTGATTGGCTCCCACGGCAAGCATGTAGCCGCCGCTGGCGGCCATGCTGCCCAAGGAGACGACGACCGGCTTTTGCTCTCTGAGCCTCCGAATCTCCAAGAAGAGCTGCTCGCTGGGAGCGGCGCCCCCACCCGGGCTGCTCAGCTTGATGACGACCGCCTTGATCGAGGTGTCGTCGCGCGCGTAGTCGAGGAAGGCGCTGATGGCGAAGGCCGAGTCGTTGGTGATGACGCTGAAGGGGATGTCGATGACGCCGATCTTGGGCTGGCCCGGGTAGGCCTTGTAGAAGACCATGCCCCCCAGCAAGAGGCCCAGGGCGACGGCGATCGCCAGTGAAACGTACCAGAGCCCGACTACCCGCCTCGCCCCCGCAAGCAGGTGCATCCTACCGCTCTCCCCCTGCCGTTCAATCCCCGGCCCGCTGGACGTCCGCTCCCCCGCGACGGCCTCGCGTTCCGGCGCGGACGGTGCGACGCCGATCTTCGGCATTGTAGCAGCGCGGATTCAGACCGGGCAACCCACGGATGCCGAGGGTGCCCCGCTTATCGCAGGCCACCAGACGAGGCCCTCGCGAGGCCACGCGCGCGGGTGCCTCGCCGGTTCCACGCTTGCAATGGCTCGAAACCTTATGCTATATTTCACCGGGTTTTCAGTGGGTCCCGCTCCCTTGGCCGAATGGCCTGGCGGGCCCGCGGGCCGCAGGAGAACTGACGCGGGGATGCTCGACGACTACTTCCGCATGTACGGCGTCATTCTCATCTTCGCGGCGATCGCCGTGGCGGTCCCGGTCGGCATGCTCCTGATGTCGAGATCGCTTTCTCTGGTGGGGATCAGGCCCTCCGTACCCACGGCAATCAAGCGCAGCATCTACGAATGCGGCTTCGAGACGCTGTCGGGAACGTGGAGCCAGTTCAACTTCAGGTACTACGGGTTCGCCCTGATCTTCGTGATATTCGACGTAGAGGTGGTTTTCCTGTTCCCCTGGGCGGCAAGCTTCGGTCTCTTGTCGAGTGAGTTCGGCGTGTTCGTTCTGCTGGAGATGGTGGTCTTCATCGGCATCCTCGTAGTCGGCTGGCTGTACGCCTGGCGGAAGAAGTCCCTGGAGTGGGGGTAGACTTGGGCGGCGAAGCGCGGGACGAATCCCCTCTTACCATACCGCTCCACGTCACCACGTGGGAGGTGGACCGGACTGAGGGCGAGGTCGTCAACAACCTGAAGGCCACGCATGTAGACGCCATGAGCGATCCGGTTATCGAGGTGCCGGACGACCTTCAGCGCAGCCTGGCGGTGACCTCGATAGACGCACTGGTCAACTGGGGCAGGAAATCTGCGGTGTGGCCCCTGACCTTCGGCCTGGCCTGCTGCGCCTTCGAGATGATAGCCTCCGCGATGTCGAGATTCGACATCGCGCGCTTCGGCATGGAAGTCTTCCGGCCATCGCCACGACAGGCGGACCTCATGATCGTTGCCGGCACGGTAACCTGGAAGATGGCACCGGCAATCCAGAGGGTCTACGAGCAGATGGCCGAGCCTAAATGGGTCATATCCATGGGCGTCTGCGCCACCAGCGGCGGGCCCTACTACGGCTCCTACAGCGTCGTCCCCGGCGTAAACCACATCGTGCCGGTCGACGTCTACGTGCCGGGCTGCCCTCCCCGCCCCGACGCCCTCCTGTACGGAATAATGCAGCTGCACGAGAAGATCAAGCGTTACTCCATCCAGAGGACCAGGTAAAGCAGCAGGCGGTGACGAAGTCCGTGCCAGGAGTGGAAGTCGCCCGCCGCATCAACGAGGCGTACCCCAGCGCAGCCATCGACCACAATGAGACCGACGTCTGGATCACGGCAGGGTCTCTGCCTGACGTGGCCCACCTCCTGAAGGAGACGGCCGACCTCGACTTTGCCTACCTTACGTCCATCACCGCGGTCGACTACGTCGAGTACTTCGAGCTGGTCTACCACCTGCTCTCGATGCGGCACAACCGCAGCGTGGTACTCAAAACGAGGCTCCACGACCGGGAGAGTCCCGAGGTCCCCTCGCTGGTGAGCGTCTGGAAGGGGGCAGACCTGCAGGAACGCGAGATCTGGGACCTGATGGGCGTGCACTTCGATGGGCACCCCAACATGAAGCGCATTCTGCTCTGGGAGGGGTTCGACGGCCATCCGCTGAGGAAGGATTACCTGGGATAGGCCCACATGGCCATCAAAACTCAGCCGGTCACCATCAACCTCGGGCCTCAGCACCCCAGCACTCATGGAGTGTTCAGGCTACGCGTTACTTTCGACGGCGAGGTGGTGCTGGACGTCGAGCCGGTATTCGGCTACCTGCATCGCGGCACCGAGAAGCTGGCCGAGTCCCGCTCTTACGTGCAGGTCGTAACCCTGACCGACCGGCTCGACTACGTGTCGAGTATGACCAATAACCTGGCCTACGTGAGGGCTGTCGAGAAGCTGGCCGGAATCGAGGTCCCGGAGCGGGGCATGTACCTGCGAGTCATCAGCTCGGAGCTGCAGCGGATCGCGAGTCACATGATGGCTACGGGGTTCCTGCTGAATGACCTGGGAGCCCTGGCCACGCCCCTTATGTACTGCTTCCGAGAGCGAGAGCGTATCCTCGACCTCTTCGAGATGCTGTGCGGCGCTCGTATCACGCTCAGCTACATGCGGCCCGGCGGCGTCTTCCAGGAGGCCCCGGAAGACTTCTGGCCGGCCCTCGACGGGCTAATGACCGAGATGCCCGGCTACATCGACGAGCTGGAGTCTCTGATTACTGAAAACGAGGTGGTTCTGGCCAGGACACGGGAGGTCGGGGTCATCTCGGACGAGGCGGCCATCGACGCGTCGCTGTCGGGGCCGATGCTTCGGGCCTCGGGGGTGCAGTGGGACCTCCGGAAAGCCGACCCCTACGAGGTCTATGACCGACTGGACTTCGATGTGCCGATAGGCACTATTGGCGACACCTTCGACCGGTACATCGTTCGAATCCAGGAGATGCGCGAGAGCATCAAGATCATACGTCAGTGCCGCGAGCAGATCCCTGACGGACCGGTGAGGTCCGATGTGCCCTTCAACATCCACCCGCCCGAGGGAGACGCGTACGCAGCCGTCGAGGGCCCCAAGGGCGAGCTGGGCTTCTACCTTGTGAGCGATCAGGGTATCTCCCCGTACCGCTGCAAGATACGGGCCCCATCCTTCATCAACCTGACGCCCCTTCGCGAGATGCTGGTCGGCTGGAAGATGGCCGACCTGATCATCATCTTCGGCTCTGTAGACGTGATCATGGGAGAGGTGGATCGCTAGTTGCACGAAGTGCTCTCGGCAGGCATCTTCGACTTCGGAAGCATCTACCGCTTCTTTGACTCCATCCTACCGGAGCGCGTGGACTGGCTAGCCTATGGCCTTGCCGGCTTCTCGCTGGCATTCCTCGTCATCAACATGATGGTGGTCACCACCGCCCTCTACATCTGGTTCGAGCGGCGCGTGATGGGCCGGTTCCAGTCGAGGCTCGGCCCCAATCGTTGGGGCCCCTTCGGGCTGCTACAGCCGATAGCGGACATCGTGAAGCTGATGACGAAAGAGGACACGGTGCCGGAGACGGCCGACAGGGCCGTCTTCAACCTGGCGCCGATCGTCCTGTTCGTCCCGACGTTACTCGTCGTCGCCGTCATACCGTTCGGGGACGAGACGCTGCTTGGTAGGCTCAACATCGGCGCGCTGTTCATTATAGGCGTGACCTCCACCAACACCTTCGCCATCTTCATGGGAGGCTGGGCCTCGCGCAACAAGTACGCGATGCTCGGCGCCATGCGGGGCGTCGCTATGCTCATCGCCTACGAGGTGCCGATGGCGCTGGCCATCGCCGGTGTGCTGCTCGTGGCCGGGTCTATGTCCTTGCTGGACATCGTCAATGCCCAAAACATCCCGCTGCTTCTGGTGCAGCCGCTCGGCTTCCTGGTCTTCATCGCCGCGGCGTCGGCCGAGATGAGCCGCACGCCGTTCGACCAGATCGAGGCCGAGTCGGAGCTGGGCTCCGGATACCACACCGAGTACAGCGGCATGAAGTTCGCCATCTTCCAGCTGGCCGAGTTCATGGCCCCCCTCATAACGTCGATAATCGCCGCGACCCTCTTCTTCAGCGGCACACGGGGCTTCTGGCCCATACCAGGCCAGCTATGGTTCGTGCTGAAAGTGTTCGTAATCCTGTTCGCACTGCTCTGGATAAGAGCAACGTGGCCCCGGCTCCGGGTCGATCAGATCATGGGGTTTGCCTGGAAGGGCCTGTTCATGCTCGCGCTGGTCAACCTCTTCGCCATAGCCATCGAGGTGCAGCTCTTGCAGGACCCAGCGACGGGCGCGCTCTCGACCGCAGACATGGGCATCATGGCCGGAGTCAACTGGGCGCTGACCGCGGTGTCCGTGGTCGCCGCGGCCAACCTGGTGGGCCAACGCAGATTGAAGCGCCCGGCGCCCCAGCCGTCACCCCTAGCCAACATGCGAGCGGAGGCCGACTGATGTACGGACTGGGGCTTGCCAAAGGCCTTGGCGTCACTATGAAGAACCTCATACTGCCCAGCCGCATGTTCACCGTTCACCAGTACCCGGAACGGAGCATTGGCCTGCTTGGGCTGGCGAAGAGATCGGGCACCAACCCCATTAGCTATGCGCTCCGGGAGCCGGGTATGGCGTTGAAAGCCCTGATGGGCATGGCTACGGTGGGCGACCGCCAGCAACAGCACCCGCGGTTCCGCGGCGAGGAGTTCGCCTGGTACGAGGACCGTTGCACCGGCTGCGCCAGCTGCGCCAAGTACTGCCCCCTCGGGATAATACGGATCGTCACCCACGCCGGCGGCGAGGCTATGCAGGAGGGGGAGAAGTACGCTATCGACGTATTCGACATAGACATAGGCCGCTGTATGTTCTGCGGTCTTTGCGTCGAGGCCTGCCCATACGACGCAATCCACATGGGCAGCGGCTTCGAGGAAGGGAAGTACCGCCGCGGAGAGCTGGTCATCAACGTCGACCGGCTTCGGGCGGCCCCCAAGCGGCCCAGCACGTGGTTCCGACCACAGCTCGAGTCGAAAGGGTACGACCCCTTCGAGGGCAAGGAGGCCACCTCGAAGGACGTCGGCCGCCACGAGCAGCCGACGACCCAGCAGCTCGAGGACAGGTGGGCCAAGAAGCGATGATCGGACAGGGCACGGAGGCGGCTCTATTCACCGACGTCATATTCTGGGTCATAGCGGTGTCCAGCATCGTCGCAGCCTTGGCCGTAGTCCTACTAAGGGACGTATTCAGGGCAGCCCTCTTCCTCGTGGTAACGTTCCTCGGCGTTGCCGGCATGTTCGTGCTCCTGAGAGCCGAGTTCCTGGCCGCGGTCCAAGTCCTCGTATACGTCGGAGCCATATCGGTTCTGATAATCTTCGCCATCCTGATGACCCGCGACGTCGAGGAAGGCAGTCCCGCCAACCGCCTCCGTATTCCCGCGGGAATCATCGCCTCTCTCTTCGCGGCCATGGCCATCTTCGTGGCAGTGGGGAGCGACTGGAACCTGCTGGACACAGCCGTCAAGGGGGGCACACTCAGCGGAGAGACGGTGAACAGGGTCAACGAGGTCTTCTCCAACACGATCCCGTGGATCGCGAGGCTGCTGATCCGCGACTTCGTGCTGGCCTTCGAGGTGGCGTCGGTGCTGCTGCTGGCGGCGATAATCGGCGCCCTCGCCCTCGTCAGGGAAAGGTAGCACCTTGAGCCTCGAGAGCTTCCTCATCGTCGGCGCCATCATATTCTCGATAGGCCTGTACGGCGCGCTTACGAAGCGCCACGCCATCACGGTCCTGATGTCGATCGAGCTGATGTTCAACGCCGTGAACATAACCGCCGTTGCCCTGTCGAGGTACGTGGTGCCGGCATCACTGGCGGGCGGTTCGGAGGCCGCCACAGACGAGATGGTGCAGTTCCTGCTGACCGGCCAGGTGTTCGCTGTCTTCATCATCACGGTAGCCGCGGCAGAGGTCGCCCTCGGGCTTGCCATCGTGATCGCCGTCTACAGGAGCCGGCAGTCCGTGTTCGTATCCGACATAAACCTGATGAGGAAGTAGCGCGCTAGATCGCTCGTGTGGGTCGAGTACAGGAAGGTCCCTAATCTGCAGGTTGCCGAGATGTGGAAGCACGTCCTCGAGGGGGACGGCCTGCCCACGAAGCTGCTGCCTGACGGTGACATCCTCACCTGGGGCGAGCGGGTTCCGTTCAGAGTCCTGGTGCCCAAGGGCCGCGAGCACGTAGCCGACGAGATTCTGAGGAAGCTGTAGATGATCCCGGAACCCGCGGCCTGGCTGCTCTTCTTCCTTCCCCTCGCCTCCTTCATCCTCATCGCCTCCGTGGTCAGGCCCTTCTTCAACCGGTACGCGCAAGTCGCCGGCCTGATCACCATCACGGCGGTGGCCGCCTGCTTCGTACTATCGAGCTGGGCATTGGCGAGTGTGGTGAACAATGGCGGCGAGATCGTCTGGGCAGCTCATAAATGGCTGACCGTGGGTCCCTTCGACTTCGCCATGGGCATAATCATGGACCCCCTGACTGCGATCATGCTGATGGTGGTTACCGGTGTCAGCCTCATGGTGCAGATCTATTCCGTTGGCTATATGAGGGGCGACCCCGGCTACGCCAGGTACTACGCCTACATGTCGCTCTTTACGGCGTCGATGATCGGCCTGGTGCTGGCCAGCAACATCGTGCAGCTATTCGTCTTCTGGGAGCTGGTAGGCCTGTGCTCCTACCTCCTGATCGGCTTCTGGTTCCACCGGCCAGCTGCCGCCTATGCCGCGAAGAAGGCGTTCCTCGTCACGCGGCTGGGTGATTTCGGCTTCCTGCTGGCCATACTGTACCTGTTCTTCAACCACGACAGCTTTGCAGCCAACGGCCTGAACCCGCTGGTCATAAAGGACATATACACGGCCGTCGCCATAGGCGGCGTGCTGGCCTCGGGGGCGATCACCTGGATAGCGATAGGCATCTTTGCGGGGGCCGTCGGCAAGTCAGCCCAGTTCCCGCTTCACACGTGGCTACCCGACGCGATGGAGGGCCCCACCCCGGTAAGTGCTCTGATACACGCGGCCACCATGGTAGCCGCGGGCGTCTTCCTGGTGGCACGCTTCTTCCCGCTGATCGAGGCCTCGGCGACGGCCATGAACGCCATCGCAATCATCGGTGGGGTCACGGCCATCTTCGCGGCCTCAATGGGCCTGGTGATGAACGACATCAAACGGGTGCTGGCCTACTCGACGATAAGCCAGCTCGGCTTCATGATGCTCGCCCTGGGCGTTGGAGCCTACGGCGCCGCGATCTTTCATCTGTTCACCCACGCCTTCTTCAAGGCTCTGCTGTTTCTCGGCTCGGGCAGCGTCAACCACGCAACCGGCACCTTCGACATGCGCTATATGGGCGGCCTCCGACGGTACATGCCGTGGACGTATGTGACGTTCTTCATAGGGGCTCTTAGCCTGGCCGGCATCTTTCCGCTGGCGGGCTTCTGGAGCAAGGACGAGATACTGGGGCATGCGTGGAGCCACGGCGGTCCGGTTGGCCAGGTCGTCTTCTGGATGGCGATAGCCGCTGCCTTCATGACCGCCTTCTACATCTTCCGCGCGTTGTTCATGACCTTCGGAGGCGAGTTCAAGGGGGGCGCCGACGCCGACCCGCAAACAGAGGCGCAGAACGGGGGCGTACACCGCGCGGAGTCACCGCTGGTCATGGTCGTGCCGCTGGTATTGCTGGCCCTGGCCGCTATCCTGACCGGGTTCTTCGTCAATCCAACGACGGGGCTCGGCATCATCCCCATTCACTGGCTGACGAATCTCCTGGGTCAGGGCCCGGTGCACGCAGAGGCGGAGGGCTTCAACCGGTTACTGGCCGCCCTTGCGAGCCTCGTGGCCGCAGCAGGGATCGGCCTCGCCTATCTCATGTACCAGCGTGGAGTGACCTTTCCGCGCCTGGCCAGCCCGGCGAAACCGGTCCACGTGCTGCTGTCGCGCAAGTATTACTTCGATGAGGCATACGAGGGCTTCCTGGTCGTCAGGCTATTTTACGGGGGCCTGGCTCGTGGCCTCGACTGGGCGGACAAGTCCATAATCGACCGCCTGGCGAACGGCATCGGATGGCTGGGCGCCAATACGGGCGGCGCGCTGCGCCAGGCGCAGACGGGACAGCTACAGGGGTACGGGCTGGCCATCTCGGTGGGAATCCTGATCCTCGTTGGCATCTTTCTGATCATACGGTAGGCGGCTAGGTGGAATTCACAGGTCTTCTGACCGCGACGGTGTTCCTGCCCCTGGCGGGAGCGATCCTCATCGCCCTATTCGGCCGGGGGGCTCGAAGGGTGCGGTTGTTCGCAGCCGGCATCGCCGTGGCCGACCTGGTGCTCGCGATCGTCGTCTTCTCACTGTACGACACGCGCTCAGGCGCCGAGTCCGTTCAGCTGGTGGACCGGGTGTCGAACTGGATCCCGATCTCCGCCTTTAAAGCCCAGTACTTCCTGGGTGTCGACGGCCTGAGCGCACCCCTGGTGCTGCTCACCGGACTGCTTGGCGCCGTCGCCGTCTTCGCCTCGTGGCGCATCACCCACAGGGTGCGCGAGCACTTCATGTGGCTCCTGGTGCTGCAGGCCGGCGTAATGGGCGTCTTCACCGCTCTGGACTTCCTGCTCTTCTTCCTCCTGTGGGAGCTGGAGCTGGTGCCGATGTTCTTCCTGATCTCGATCTGGGGGACGGGCCGCAAAGAGTACTCGGCGATGAAGTTCCTCATCTTCACACTCCTCGGCAGCGCCTTCATGCTGGTTGGGATCCTGGTCCTGTTCCTCTCCACGGGCACCTTCGACATGACCGTGCTACCGACGGCCATACAGACCAGCACGCTTCTTTTGCCCATCGGCCTCGTGTTTGCCCTGCTGTTCATCGGCTTCGCGGTGAAGCTGCCAGTGTGGCCGCTACACACGTGGCTGCCCGACGCCCACACCGACGCCCCGACGGCGGGCAGCGTTATGCTGGCCGGAGTGCTCATCAAGATGGGCGCCTACGGGATAATCCGCGTGTGCGTCACCATGTTCCCCGGCGTCATATCGGACGTGGCGTGGCTTCTGGCCGCCGCCGGCGTCATCAACGTGATATACGGTGCCGTCGTCACGATGCGGCAGACCGACCTCAAGAGGCTCGTCGCATTCAGCTCCATAAGCCACATGGGCTTCGTGCTGCTCGGTATCTCCTCGGTAGTGGGAGTGGCCGGGAAGGTGTCACCGGTCGGGCTAACGGGAGCCTCGCTGCAAATGTTCACCCACGGCGCGATAACGGGCCTGCTCTTCCTGCTTGTCGGTTTCATCTACGAGAAAGCCCACACCCGCTACATACCCGACCTGGGCGGCCTGGCATCGAGGATGCCCTTCCTCGCCGCCGCCCTCGTGATAGCCGGATTGGCGTCGCTTGGCCTGCCAGGCACCAGCGGCTTCGTAGCGGAGATGCTGGTCTTTCTCGGGACCTTCTCCGTGTGGAGCTGGCTGACCGCCGTCGCCGCGTTCGGCCTGGTGCTTAGCGCCGGCTACATACTGTGGATGATCAAACGGTCCATGTTCGGGCCAAAGGTAGAGCGGTTCGCCGACGTTGGGGACGCCAGCGTAATGGAGATGGTGCCGGTCGCCGCGCTGTTAATCGCCATCCTGGTGGTGGGCATCTACCCCGCTTTCATAACGGACGTGTTCACGGCAGGCGCCGAGCCGATTGCGAACTGGATCCAGGTGGCTGGGCTCCGCTAGGCGGGATGAGCTAGAGAAGCGATGACGCTACACGACCTCTACCTGCTCGCTCCCGAGCTCAGTATCGCCGGGCTCGCAATGGTGCTGATCGTCGTCGACCTGGTCACTCGCCGAAAGGCCCTCCTGCCGCTTCTGGCGGTCGTCGGCCTGGCGGTGCCGCTGGGCTTTAGCATCGCGCTCTGGTTCGACCTGAACAGCGACGGCCTAGCGGCGACCCAGGGGATATTCAGCACGCTGGTGGTGGACAAGTTCTCCCTCTTTTTCAAGTTCATCTTCGTGGCGGTCGCCGCAGTGGTCGTGCTGATCTCATCGGACTATGTCAAAAGGTTTGAGCGTTTTCAGGGCGAGTACTACTCCCTGGTGCTTTTCTCGACCGCGGGCATGATGCTGTTGGCATCGACGGTCGAGCTGATAACCATCTACATAGCGCTCGAGCTGACAGCACTTCCGGTGGCCGCTCTCGCGGCGTTCCTCAGAGACGGCCGGTCCGCCGAGTCGGGCATGAAGTTCCTTATCCTGAGCGCCATCAGCTCCGCGGTGCTGTTGTACGGGATGGTCATGGTGTATGGCTTCACCGGCAGCACCATGCTGGGTGACATCGCCGCCCAGCTCGGGTCGCTGGGCCTGAGCGAAGGCACGCCCTTCGGCAGCTACGCCCTGCTGTTCGGCATCGTGCTCATCATCGCCGGCTTCGGCTTCAAGATAGCGATTGTGCCGTTCCAGATGTGGGCCCCCGACGTGTACGAGGGCTCGCCCACGCCGGTGACGGCGTTTCTCTCAGTAGCAAGCAAGGCCGCAGGGTTCGCCGTGATCCTGCGCGTGTTCTACATGGCCTTCTCCATGGAGATCGTAAGCCAGGACTGGAGCATGATCTTCGCCGTGCTCGCCGTCCTCTCCATGACCATCGGGAACCTGGTCGCGATCAGACAGACGAATATCAAGCGGCTGCTGGCCTATAGCACCATTGCCCACGCCGGGTACCTGCTCGTCGGCGTTGCGGCCATCGCCGCGCGGGCGCCGGGGTCCGAGCCCGGATTCGGAGCGTCGGGAGTCCTCTTCTACCTGGCGGGCTACGCCGCCACCAACCTGGCCGTCTTCGCCGCCATCATCGCCATATCCAACCGCATCGACAGCGACAAGATCGACGACTTCGCGGGCATGGCGCGGCGCGCTCCGTACTTGAGCGCCGTGCTGGCCTTGGCCATGATCTCGCTGATCGGGATACCGCCTACCGTCGGCTTCATGGGCAAGATCTACATCTTCGGCGCCGCCGTCGACACCAACCTGGAGTGGCTCGCGATAGCCGGCGTGATCAACAGCGTCATCTCGGCCTACTACTATCTGCGCGTGGTGAAGGTGATGTACTTGTCGCCGCCGCCGATCGAGGAGCGGGTCACGTCCGGGCTGCCGATACGCGTGGCCGTCGTCGGAGCCTTCGCGGGCGTCGCGTTCTTCGGCGTCTACCCCACGCCGCTCATAGACCTCGCCCGCACCGCGGCCAGCGCGCTGCTGTTCTAGCGACCCTCGCCGGCTCGTTGACGAGGCAGTTACCCGATGCTAGACTGGCACACGCGGGTGCCCGCCTTGACCTCAAGGCTACCAGTCTCAGCGATACATGGCCCGTCTTGGAACCCAGCGTTCCGCGAGATGTAGTGTGAAAGACCTGATCGGACTGGTTTACAACTCCAAGGTGCGCGAGACGCGTGACCTCATAGACACGCTGGTCGGCTCCCTGGGTATCGGCGATCGATGCTGGATCAGCTCCGCGGCGACCCTTGGCGAACAGGCCGAGAAGCTCAGCGATACGTCCGTGGCAGTCGTCGCCGGAGGCGACGGCACTATCCTCAGGACGGCCAGGGTGGTGGCGCCGTACGCCGTCCCCATAGTTGGGATAAACATGGGCCGCGTGGGATTCATGACCGAGCTGAGGGTGGACGAGGCAGTGGAAAAGCTCCCTCTCTATCTCAGCGGCGATCAGCGGGTCGAAGAGAGGATGATGCTGGCGGCCTCGGTCTTGCCGGCGGACGGTGGTGCGCCCCGAGCAACGCTACACGCCCTGAACGACGTAGTAGTGGGGAGAAGCAGCCTCGGCCGACTACAGGACATCACGACCTCAGTCGACGGGGCGGCATTGACGAGCTACCGCGCCGACGCCGTCATCGTGTCCACGCCCACTGGCAGCACGGGCTACGCCCTTTCCGCCGGTGGGCCGATCATGTATCCAGAGGTCCGCGTCATCCTGGTGCAGCCGGTCGCAGTACACACCGGCCTTCGCGACGCCCTCGTTCTGGAGGGGGACTCGGTCGTCGAGCTGACGCCCAGCGACGGTGGCCACTCCGCCCTTATCGTCGACGGCTTCATGGACCGGGAGCTTGCCAGGGGAGAGCAAGTTCGGGTTGAGCGAAGCTCATACGTGGCCAGGTTCCTCCGAGCGGGACCGGCGAACAGCTTCTACTCCACGCTGACCCAGCGCCTTGGCATGGTGTACCGCTCGGAGCAGGCGAAGGCAGACGTGCGGCCGGAGGCGACATGGAGCCCGAGCAAACGCTGAGCACGCGCCTGGTCTTCGACGGCAAGATCGTGCGCATCCGAGTGGACACGGTTGGCCTGCCCAGCGGTCGAGAGGCCGTCAGGGAGGTGGTAGAGCACCAGGCAGCCGTCGTCGTCGTGCCCATCGACCACGAGGACAACATCCTGCTGGTAAGACAGTACCGCTACCCCGTCGGCGAGTCGCTGCTGGAAGCGCCCGCCGGGGGAGTCGAGGATGCGGAAACCCCGGAGGAGTGTGCGCAGCGGGAGCTCCGAGAAGAGGTCGGCTACAGGGCGCGGGACCTCCGGCGCTTGGCCGGCTTCTGGTTGGCGCCGGGCTACTCCACGGAGTTCATGCACGCCTTCGTGGCCAGGGATCTGGCTCCCGACCGGCTCGAGCCCGACGAAGATGAAAACATACTGGTGGAGCGAGTGCCGATGAGTCGAGTCCCCGACCTGATCCGCTCCGGAGAGATCCGCGACGCCAAGACTATCGCCGCTCTGCTGCTGGTAACATCCGGCTTCGGAGCTGCCGACCAACGAGGAGGAGCATAATGCCGCGCATGGACGAGCTCTTCGCTCAGGTGGACGCCGCGAGAAACGAGATCATAGAGCTGGAGCAGGCACTGGTCAGGATCCCGTCCGTCAACACGGGCGTGATGCCCACCGGAGACGAGACGCCTGTGTGCGAGTACGTGCGGGATTGGCTGGCGCAGGACGGCATCGGGGCCGAGATCCTCGAGGCCACGCCCGGCCGCGGCAACCTGATCGCCAGGGTCGAGGGACGGTCAGGCAAACCCGGCCTCATGTTCATGTCTCATACGGACGTCGTGCCCGTCGAGGACGAGGAGAAGTGGCGCTTCCCGCCCTTCAGCGCCACCGTGGCCGACGACCGCATCTACGGTCGCGGCGCGTCGGACTGCAAGGGCCTGCTGACGGCGCAGATGATGGCCATTCGCCTGCTCAGGCGTAACGGCATAGAGCTCGAGGACACGCTGATTCTGGCATCCGGCGCCGACGAGGAGCACGGCGGCAGATACGGCTTCGGCTGGCTGGCAGAGCACTACCCTGACAAGATAATGGCACCGGTCGCCGTCAACGAGGGGGGCGGAACGCCCATCGAGGCCGCCGGAGGTCTGACCTACACCCTAGGCATCGGCGAGAAGGGACGACTCCAGATCGAGATCGACGTCAAGGGGTCCAGCGCCCATGCCTCCATGCCGTGGCTCGGCACCAACGCCATGTACCGCCTGAGCCGGGTGGTGCGCCGGATCGAGGAGTACGAGCCCGAGCGGGACACGTCCACAAGCCTGTTCGACCACCTGTCCAGCTTCGCCATCGAGCACCGGCCCTCGCCCGAGAACGTCGACCGGATAATCGAGGAGGTCGAGCCGAGCAATCCGCGGTTCGCTTCGATGCTCCGCGCGCTGTCCCGGATGACGCTCACGCCTACCATGGTGCGCGGCGGAATCAAGTCCAATAGCGTGCCGGAGCAGATAAGGCTTACCTGCGACGTAAGAACCCTGCCCCACCAGGACGAGGAGTACGTGCGCAGCCAGCTAAGCGAGATACTTGAGGGGATCCCAGGGGTCGAGGTCTCGATCGACTATATGGCGGTGCCGAACTCATCGCCCTTCGACACCGACTTCTCGCAGCTCATTCAGAGGGTGACGGCACAGGCGTTGGGTCGACACGACATACAGTGGGTGCCCGCCATCTCCAACGGGTTCACCGACTCCCGATTCACCAGGCCCCTGGGCATCACCACCTATGGGTTCTCCGGCGAACACCCCGACGACGATCCGCTCCTGAGCCGAATCCACGGCACAGACGAGTCGGTAGGCATAAGAAGCCTGGTCAGCGGCACCAAGATCATGCTGGCCCTCGCCTGCGACCTGCTGGGCGGCCGCTAGGGACGGGTCAACCCGACACCCCGGCCAGCACCCTCGCGGTCCGCTCCCACGACTTCTCCGCGTCGCCGACCGTCACTATCGACGCCAGCACCTCGGAGCCTCCCCACTCGAAGATCTCCTCGATACGCCGTGCAACGGTCGTCTCGTCCCCCGAGATGACGACGGAATCCATCATCTCGTCGGTCCAGCCGGTGCTCTTCGTCTCGGTGAAGCCGGCGGCGGCGAACATGAGCGAGTAGAAGGTCGCCGACGGGTAGTAGGACATCTGCTCGCGGACGGCCGCCCGGACCGCGTCGAGGTCCTCGTGGACGCAGATCGGCGCGTGCACGATCAGCGGGGGCGACTCCCGCCCCGCCCGGCGTGCCGCGGCCTTCATAGCCGGCAGGGCCACGTCTCGCAGATACTCGAGTGGGCACACCCAGCTTATCGCCCCATCCAGCTCGTCGCCGCACAGCTCGAAGGACCTGGGCCGCAGGGCCGACGCCATCAGCGGCACGTCGACGGGCCCGGACAGGCTGGAATGCGCCGTGTAGTGCTGCCCGTCGAAGTCCACGGTTCCCTCCTGGAGCAGCGCCTTGAGTATGCGCATGTAATCGATGAGGTGGCCCACAGGCGCGTGGAAGTCGGCGCCGAACATCTGCTCCATAGCGGTCTTGTGGCCTGGGCCTACACCTAGGCGGAATCGTCCAGGCGCCAGGTCGGCGATCACCTGCGCCTGCTGGGCCAGCGTGATCGGGTGGCGCGACCAGGTCTGCACCACCGAGGTACCCAGGAGGATCCGCTCGGTCTGAGCGGCCGCGACTGCGAACGCACTCATCGCGTCACCGCCGCCCGCGCCGATAGAAGTAAGCCAGGCGGCAGCCACACCCGTGTCCTCGGCTTTGCGGATCTGGGCCACGGCCCCTGACGGGTCTGGGGCGGTGATGGCGACACCGACCGTCTTCTGAGCCATGTGCACGACCTCCGAGTCGAGTTTCCTGGATGGGCACCGCGCAGTATAGCACGGCATACTTCCCGCTGAAATTCGCACCGTACCGCGGGCCCTGGCATCCGGCTGCCCCAGATGGTACACTCACTCGAGACCAGATTCGGCTGAAGGGACGCCCATGGATGACCTAATCATTCATGAAAAGCCGGAGGGGAAATTCCCGACCATAATCGTAGCCTTCGCCGGGTGGCCGGATGCTGCTGAGGCGGCGACGAGGGCGATTCGCCACCTGACCCGCAAGCTCCCGGCGAAGAAGTTCGCGGAGATAGACTGCGAGGAGTTCTACGACTTCACCGTGGTACGACCCCAGACAAGGGTCAACCGTCGCGGCGAGCGGACCGTGCGCTGGCCGACTAACGACTTCTATTACTACACAGCGGAGGACCCGGCCAAGTCGCTGATCCTATACACGGGCACCGAGCCCAACCTCCGCTGGCGCAGGTTCTCCAACGTCATCACCGATGTGGCAGAGGAGTACGGCGTGGAGTTCGTGGTGTCTCTCGGGTCGCTGCTCGACGCCGTGCCGCATACTCGAGAGGTCCGGATCACCGGCAGGGCCAGCTCGCCCGAGCTAACTCAGAAAGTGGAGTGGCTCGGAGTGCGCAACTCCGGGTACCAGGGGCCGACCGGCATACACACTGCCTTCTGGGGGGCCTGCGACAAGCTGGGGCTTCCCAACGCCAGCATCTGGGGGCACTGTCCGCACTACGTGAACACGTCGCCCAACCCAAAGGTCAGCTTTGCACTGCTCACCAAGCTGCGCAGCGTGGTTGACTTCGACGTGGAGCTCGAGGAGCTGCGCCTGGCCGGCGAGGCCTTCGAGGAAGAGGTAACCAAAGCCATCGCGAAGGAGCCGGCCGTCAGCGCCTACGTCACGCGGCTCGAAGAACGCCACGACGCCGCCGCCGAGTCCGCCGGTGACATCCCGAGTCCCGACGACATGGTCAAGGAGCTGGAGGAGTTCCTCAAGAGCCAGCGCCAGCAGTCCGACACCGGCGAGCAGACCTAGCGGTCCTCGCCTTCGGGAACCGTCCTCACCTTCTTACCCGGTAAACGGGCGCTCACACATGACGCCGGGCATCGTCGTGCGCTCTCATCGCGGGCAACTCCTCGGCGGTCGACTCAGCCTACGGAGGGACACATGACGCCAGGGGCCCAGGATTCATGGATCGAAGCCAACGGTCTACGCCTCCACTACCGAGACTGGGGAGGCGCCGGGCAGCAGGTCGTCCTGCTCCACGGACTGGCCTCGAACTGCCGGATCTGGGACCTCGTCGCTCCGATCCTGGCATTGTCCTTCTCCGTGGTGGCCCTCGACCAGCGCGGCCACGGGGACAGCGACAAGCCGGATTCCGGCTACGATTTCGCCACCGTGGCCGATGACCTGCATGGGTTCATCGGGGCGTTGAACCTGAAGAGGCCGCTTATCGTGGGGCATTCGTGGGGCGCGCACGTCGGCCTGGAGTATGCAGTCTCCCGCCCGGATATCCTCAGGGGCATGTGCTTCGTCGACGGCGGCGTCAGCGAGGTCTCCGCCGACCCGGAGCGCACCCGTGAACAGGCCCGGGAGGAGATGGCGCCGCCGAGTTTCGCCGCCCTCACTCTCGAAGCGCTCCTGGAGCACGCTCGCTCCTGGCCGCTTGGTAGAGAGCTCACGCCGGAGCTTCAGGAGATCGTGCTCGCCAACTTCAACGTCCTGGAAGACGGTACCGTCCGGGCCAAGCTCAGCCGAGACAACCATATGCAGGTCGTCGACGCCTTCTGGGACCATAGGCCTACGGCGCTGTTCCCCAACGTCCGTTGTCCCGTATTGCTGATGCCGGCGCGAATGCCTAACGACGACTCGCCTATGGCCCGCCGTTTCCGCCGCAAGGAGTCCATCGACGCGGCGACCACGCTATTACCGGTGAGCAAGGCGGTGTGGCTTGAGGACAGCATTCACGACGTACCACTGCAACGGCCCGAGCTGGTGGCTGAGGTGGTCATAGAGCACGTCGAAGACGGCTTCTTCGGCTAGCGTTCGGCGGGCGCCCGCTGAGGTTTGCCCTCGCCGGCGGCCGACCAGCAACCTGTCGCGCTAAAGAAGCCTGCCTGCGGCGGCCGCGGGATCGGCCTGGTGACCGTTCACCGGGTAGGACGAGGCGGCGGGCTGCTCCCGAAGACCTGAGTCGGGCGGCGGGGCCTCGTCGGCCTTGGCCTCTACGGGCTCTGTAGCGCCGACGCTCAGTCCGGTCGCCACCAGCGTCACGTTGACCTTGCCCTTCAGCCTGCGATCTTGAACGACGCCGAAGATCATGTTCGCGTCGGAGCGCGTCGCCTTCCGCACGACGGCCGCTGCCTCGTGCACCTGGCCCAGGGTCAGGTCCTTCCCGCCTCGCACGTTCAGCAGGACCCCTGACGCCCCTTCGAGCGGTGTGTCGAAAAGGGGATTGGATAGCGCAGCGCTCGCTGCCTCGGTGGCCGCCCATTTCCCGGAGCCCCGGCCCATCCCCATGAAGGCCCGTCCCTTGCTGCTCATGACCGACCTTACGTCGGCGAAGTCTACGTTGATGAGGCCGGGCACCATGATCAGCTCGGATATGCCCCGGACGCCGTGCCTCAGCGCGTCGTCGGCCAGCTCGAACGCCCTCTCGAGAGACATCCTTCTGTCCACGGCTGGCAGCAGCCGGTCGTTCTCCACTACGATCAGTGTATCGACCTTGTCCTCGAGCTGCCGAAGCCCGTCGAGTGCAACAGCCCGCCGCTGGGGCCCCTCAAACGAAAAGGGAAGCGTTACTACGCCCACGGTCAAGGCCTTCTGGCGCCTGGCGATCTCGGCCAGGACGGGAGCGCCGCCGGTGCCGGTGCCGCCACCCATGCCTGCCGCGACGAAAACCAGGTCCTGTCCCGCGAGCAGCAGCGCCAGCTGGTCCTGGCTCTCCCGCACCGCCTTGCGGCCAAGCTCGTGCCTCCCGCCACATCCCATCCCGCCGGTGGTCTCGGGTCCGATGGCGAAGGTGGGCACCTTCTTCATCAGTGCCAGAGCCTGGACGTCGGTGTTTACCGCGAGGGTCTCGACGCCCTGGAGGTCGCCTTTCGACATCCGAAGGACGGCGTTGCCGCCTGCGCCTCCTACACCAACCACCTTTACACTTACCTGGACGGGGCTCGAGTCAACCATTCTTCACCATATCCGCCGGTGCGGCTCTTATGCGGCGTTCGGCATACCCAGGAAGTGATACGGAACATTCCAGGTGCCCTCCGGCCCCAGATCGACCACGGCCTTTCTCAACAGGGTCATTTTGACCACGCCGTGGGCCCCGTATGGAGGTCCGCCGTTGAGCGTCCCCACGTATAGCACCTCCTGACCGGGGGAGACCTTACAGCAGCTGGCGTGCACCTCGGCGTGTACCGTCACCGGCATGCCGGGCATCGGAAGCTGCGTGATACGCGTTTTCTCTCTAACGAGGCTCATCTCTAACTCCTTCGTAGCGCATCTCTGTCTCGCTTTAGAACAATTTAGAACAGAACAGGAGTTCTTGTCAAGGGGTTTTTGACACACGGGCCGGCGACGGCTGTATAGATGTGGTGCCTATCTGTTTGGCCTGATGACCGCGTGGGTGCTAGAATCACCTTGTTTTTGGCCTGCTGAGTGCGTAGAGCCAGGCGGCCTGGAGGCAGCGTTGAGACTCAAGGACAAGGTTGCCCTGATCAGTGGCGGCGCCGGGGGGATGGGTTCGGTCGAAGCGCGACTGTTCAGTCGCGAAGGCGCCAAGGTCGTGATCACGGACCTAATGGAGGAGGAGGGACGCCGCGTTGAGCGGGAGATCGCAGAGTCCGGAGGCGAGGTCCTTTTCATCAAGTCGGACGTGACCAGCGAAGAGGACTGGCGTCTCGCAACTCGCGCCACGGTGGAGCGTTTCGGCAGGCTTGACGTCGTTGTCAACAATGCGGGCATCTATCCCACCGAGGGCCTGCTGGCGACCTCCGAAGAGCTGTGGGACCGCACCATGGCGGTCAACGCCAAGGGCGTTTTCCTCGGAACCAAGTACGCCGTTGCCGAGATGCTGAAAACCGGCGGAGGGTCCATAATCAACATCTCCTCGGGCGCCGGCATCGTGGGTTCGAAGGATGCTACTGCCTATCACGCCTCCAAGGGTGCGGTTCGCATCTTCTCCAAGACCGCAGCGATCCAGTACGCCGAGAACAACATCCGCGTCAACTCGGTCCACCCTGGACCGATCGACACGGACATGCTGGCCGGCTCGCCGTACAACACCCCGGAGATGATAGCGAGCGACATCCCGTTGGGCCGGCTGGGGAGGCCAGAGGAGGTCGCCAACATCGTCCTGTACCTGGCCTCGGACGAGTCGTCCTACGTGACGGGAGCGGAGCTGATCGTGGACGGTGGTCGGACCGCCCAGTAGCCGATCGGCACGGCCATGAGGAAGGAGCCGGCATGAGACTCGAGGGAAAGGTGGCGCTAATCAGCGGTGGCGCCAGGGGACAAGGCGCCGCCGAGGCAAAGCTGTTCGCCAAGGAAGGTGCAGCGGTCACCGTCGGCGACCTCCTGGTCGAAGACGGCAAGAAGGTCGAGGCGGAGATAAACGAGGCCGGTGGTCGCGCGCTGTTCACCAAGCTGGACGTGACCAGCGAGGACGACTGGCGGAAGGCCATCGCGGCGACTGTCGAGACGTTCGGCAAGCTCGACGTGCTTATCAACAACGCGGGCATATATAGCGTGGCCCCCATAGAGCAGACCGAGGTCGACGAGTGGGACGCGATAATAAACGTGAACCTCAAAGGGGTGTTCCTGGGGACGAAGTACGCGATCCCCGAGATGCGTAAGGCCGGTGGCGGCTCGATAGTCAATATCTCGTCGACGGCGGGACTCGTGGGCAGCGATCGGGGCAGCGCCTACGGAGCGTCGAAGGGCGGGGTAAGGCTGCTCACCAAGTTGACGGCCGTCCAGCATGCCAAGGACGGCATCCGCGCCAACTCCATCCACCCCGGACCGATTGACACGGACATGATCGCCGTAAACATCGGCACGCCCAAGGGCCTCGCCAAGACTCTGGCCCGCGTGCCGCTGGGCCGCGTCGGCACCATCGACGAGGTGATCTACGGCGTCCTCCTCCTGGCGTCCGACGAGTCCTCTTTCATGACGGGGTCGGAGCTGGTCATCGACGGCGGCGTGACCGCCAAGTAGATCGCGGCTCGTGAAGCTCCGGGGAAAGGTGGCGATCATAACCGGGGCCGGCCGCGGCATCGGCCGGGCCATAGTCGATGCATACGCCGCCGAAGGCGCAGGGCTGGCTCTCGTGGCGCGTACGCTGTCCCAGGTAGAGGAGGCCGCGGCCCAGGTCCGTCGCGCCGGAGGCGATGCCGTCGCCGTCCAGGCCGATGTGGCGGAGCCAGACGAGGTCGGCCGCATGGTGGAGCTTACCCTGGCCACATACTCGCGGGTCGACATCCTGGTCAACAATGCCGCCGTCATCGGTCCCGTCGGGCCGTTCCACTCCAACGACATGCGGGACTGGGCCGAGGCCATTCGCGTGAACCTGACCGGATTGGCCCTTTGCTGTCACAGCGTGCTGTCTTCGATGATCGAGCAGGGCTCCGGCAAGATCATCAACCTCTCGGGAGCCGGCGTCGCCGGGCCATCGCCCATGCTGAGCGCCTACGGAGCCTCGAAGGTTGCGGTGGTGCGCTTCACGGAAATGCTGGCACTGGAGATCGAGGAGTACGGCATACACGTTAATGTTCTCGGCCCCGGGCAGATCGACACCGGCCTGCTGGACCCGATTGCCGAGGCCGGCGAGGGGATGGTCGAGCCCCGGTTCCTGGCGCAGATCCAGCGAACGCGGGCGGGACACGGCGCCTCGCCCGAAAACGCCGCGGCGCTCGCCGTCTGGCTGGCCTCCTCCGAGTCCGACGGACTGACCGGCAGGCTGATCTCCGCAGTCCTGGACGATTGGCGCGACATGGGCACGCGCATTCCGGAGATCATGCGCTCCGATAGCCACACCCTGCGATTGGCGACGTAGGAGCCGGCCATCCCTGTTCCTAATCTGCTCGACCATCTCGATGAAGTGCTGCCGGTGGTGCGCCAACCCAGGCTGGGGCTGGCCGTCGACTTCGACGGAACCGTTTCCGAGGTCGTACCCGTGCCCGACGACGCTCGTATTGCGCCGGGGTGTGCCGAGGCCCTGGACCGCCTGTCACGTAGGCTGGCCGTCGTGGCCGTGGTGTCCGGCAGGTCCGTACATGAGCTCCAGTCGAAGGTCGCGCTAGAGGATGTGGTGTACGTGGGCAACCACGGCGCCGAATTCGCGGAACGGGGTCGGGTGACCGTGGCCCCGGGAGCAGCGGAAACCCGTGCCAACGTCATCGCACTGTTCGAGCGACTGAAGGCTGCCGCCGACATCCCAGGCCTGATCTGGCAGGACAAGGGCTACAGCGCATCGGTGCACTACCGCCTTGCCCCCGACCCCGACGAGGCGGCAGCCATACTGTCCAGACTCCTGGAGCCGGCGCCGCGTCCGGAGGGGGTCGAGGTCTTCTGGGGCAAGCGGGTGCTGGAGCTCAGGCCGGCAGCCGGCTGGGACAAGGGCTACGCGGTCCGCAGGCTGGCCCAGCGGTGGCGCCTGAGCGGCCTCGTGTTCGTCGGCGACGACATGACGGACGTGGACGGGCTTCGGGCGCTGAAAGGCTTGAAGGCAGAAGGCCCATTGCAGGGCCTAGGCGTGGCGGTCGTTTACGACGACTCGCCCCGGGAGCTCATGCAGCTGGCCGACTACAGCCTCAGCGGAGTGGCCGGCGTCGAGGCCTTCCTGCGCTGGCTGGACTCGGTCACCGAGTAGCTATCTAGCGTTCACGCGCGGCCGCTCAGGCTCCGAGGTAGGTGGCCCGGTCTCCTACAGACACGCTGCCCGGCTGCTCGACGACGCCATAGACGCCGAAGTACGCGGCTCGCGGGTTCGGACGATAGCCGAGGATAAGGCGCACCGTGTCGAAGTCCCGCTCCCCGGTGTCCGGATCGTGGGTGGTGATGGCGCATCGAGGGTCGCGGGCGACTACGCCGAGAACCAGCTCCTCGCCGATCTGCAGCTTGCCGCCGACCCAGGTGTCCTCCTCATGAGGCTCGCATCCGTCGAGAAGGAGATTGGGCCGGAACCTGCGGCTGTCAAGGGACGCCTGCTCCAGTGAGTGCCGTCTCAGCTCCTCGAGTGAGGCGTGGGACAGCAACGAGACCGGATACTCGTCGTAGCTCTGGCCCGGCTCCTCGGACCTCACCAGGTGAACGGGGCCACCACTGAACTCCGATAGGGCCTTGCCCCAGGTACCATCCACCACTCGACCCGCCACCTGCCTGCCCCACATCTTCGTGACTACGGGCCGCCCGAGCGCCAGCGGGCCCTCCAGCACCTCGCCACCCGGGAACTCGAGGCGAAGCCGCTCGGGCTCGGCCTGGTATTCGGCCCCGACCTGCACCAGCGCACCCACCTCTCTCTGCGTCAGCAGCTGGCCTGCATCCGAGATCAGGTGCAGCCGCCGGTCTTCGACGATGCCGCCGGCGGCAACGTAAACCGACCTGGGGTGTTGCAGCCCCAGCGACTTCACCGGCGATACGTGGACTGTGTCGACGGTTATCACGCGAAGCCTCCGCTGCTTGGCGATGGTCGGGGCATTCTAGCGGGAAAGCCGAGCGGCCGGCAACACCGATGTCTGTATAATGGGGCCCTTCCATAATCGTGCGAAGAGGTGTGCCATGCTGGACCTGGTCATTCGCGGTGGCGACGTAGTCACAGCCCAGGGGGTGGGCCCTTGGGACATCGCCGTCGAGGGCGAGAAGATCGTGGCGTTGGCGCTGCCCGGCGCGATAACCCAGGAGGCAGCAAGGGTCATAGACGCGAGCGGCAAAGTCGTCGTTCCCGGGGGCATAGAGCCCCACGTCCACATCGACGATCCGATCATCACGCAGCCGGACCTCGACCTCTGGACGGTAGGCACCGAGGAGGACACGAAGGGCATGGCTTTCGGAGGCGTGACCACGCACCTCGACTTCTGTTTCGTCTTCCCCGGCACCACCGTCGCCGAAGCGATCGAGACCCGGAACCAACGCTGGGCGGGTAAGTCCTACGTCGATTACTCCTTTCATGTGGCCCTGGGCGGGCCGCTCCCCCTCGACACCTTCGACCAGATCCCCGAGGCCGTGCAGAGCGGCTATCCCAGTTTCAAGGTGTTCACCGCCGAGCTGCTCCCACCCCATCCCAAGCGGGCAGTTTGGCACCTCGACTTCGGCCGGATCGGCCTGGCGATGGAGAGGATCGCCGCCAGCGGGGGCATCATGGCGGTCCACGGCGAAGATAACGACCTGGTCCAGTTCAACTACGAGCGGTTCAAGGCTGAGGGCCGCACCGAGGGCTGGAACCTGCACCTGGTCCACTCCAACCTGTCGGAGCACTTATCCTTCCGGCGCACAACGGCCCTCGCCAGGGCCAACGACGCGGCCCTCTACTTCGTCCACGTGACGGCAAGGGAGGGCGTGGCCGCCATAGAAGAGGCGAGGGCGGAAGGCCAGGCGGTGTACGGCGAGGTGCTCACCCACTTTGCCTGCCACAGCGCTGAGGACTACAAGGAGCCCAGGGGGTACTGCTACCACACCTACCCGTCGCTGAAGTTCCCCGAGGACCAGGAAGCCCAGTGGAGCGGCCTCCTGTCCGGAACTCTCTCGACAACGGCCACGGATGAGCACCCGACGACCCTCGAAGTGAAGCTGATGGGCCAGACCATCGAGGACGTTACCGGCGGGGCCGTTGGCGCCGAGGCCCGAATGGGCATCTTCTACTCAGAGGGCGTGGTGAAACGGGGCATGAGCCTCGAGCGGTACGTCGACGTTACCTCTACGAACGCCGCCAGGATACTCGGCTTCTACCCTCGCAAGGGGGCAATCGCTCCGGGCAGCGACGCCGACATCGTCTTTATAGACCCGTCGATCCACAAGACTCTGACCAGAGATGACTTCCACGTGGCCGACTACAGCCCGTGGGAGGGTTGGGAGGTCCACGGCTGGCCCGTCACTACGATCATGAGGGGCAAGGTCATCGTCGAGGAGGGCCGGCTTCATGGCAGGCCCGGCGACGGGCAGGCCATCCCACGAAAGATCGCCCCCGAGGTCTTGCAGCGGCCCGTGTGCTGAGCGCGGCGACTCGACGCGGACGCTTGTACCAGTCAAGGGCAGCGCATATAATTCCGCACGTCGAATCGTAGGTACCCGCGGGTCTGGAGGAGCATGATGGCCACCGATCACGAGCGGTTTATGCGCATCGCGCTAGAGGAGGCCGCCCAGGGGGGAGCCGAGGGCAACATAGCCGTCGGCTCAGTCGTGGTGCGGGGTGATTCCGTGGTTGGACGGGGCCACAACAAGGCCACCTCCGACCACGACCCCACTGCTCACGCGGAGACGGATGCGCTGCGCAACGCTGGAGCATCGGCGCGCCAGGTCGACTTCTCCGGCTGCACTCTGTACACGACCTTCGAGCCGTGCCCCATGTGCTGCGGCGCCATCATGTCCGGCAGGATCAGCACCTTGGTAATGGGGGCTCGCCCCGACCCGGCTGAGGATAGGTGGGGCAGCTACACCGTCGAGGCCCTCATCAAGATGGCGGGGCACGGCGGTAGCATCGAGGTAGTTACCGGCATCCTGCCGCAGGAGTGCCACGCCGTGCGGAAAGAGTGGGAGGGATAGTAGGTGTCCGGGAAGCGTAGCTCCAGGCCTCGCCGGCCCGCAGTCGGTGTCCCACTCCAGGTGATCTTAACCTCCCACTCGTCCCGGACCGCGTCCGAGGCCGCCCAAACCCGATGATGAGCAGGCAAATATCGGTGCGCGGGGCCTGCCTTTACCACTCCCGTACCAGGGCTGGCCTATGAAGTACGACGTTGTGATCGTCGGCGCGGGGTCGGCGGGATGCGTCCTGGCGGCCCGGCTCTCCGAGGACCCGGACCGCTCGGTTCTGCTGCTCGAAGCCGGCCCCGACTACCCGGATTTCGACCGGATGCCTGAAGACCTGAAGTACGGCTACGGGACTGTGTACGGCTCGCAGGCCGTCGCATCCAGGGGGGCCAAGCACGACTGGGACTTCGTCGCCAAGGCCACTGACAAGGCGCCGCCGATGCGGGTCCCGAGAGGCAGGGTCACCGGAGGGAGCAGCGCAATCAACGCGCAGGTCTTCCTGCGGGGCGTCCCAGAGGACTACGACTCATGGGCCGCGCGCGGTAACGACGGATGGAGCTTTCTTGATCTGCTGCCCTACTTCCGAAAGATGGAGACGGACACCGACTTCCGCGACGACTTCCACGGCACTGATGGCCCCATGGTCATCCGGCGCTTCAAGCCCGAGGAGTGGATTCCCATTCAGAGGGCTTTTTACGAGGCTTCGAGGGGCGCAGGATTCATCGACTGCCCCGACCTCAATCACCCCGACGCCACGGGCGTCGGGCCTCTGCCCTTCAACAACGTAAACCGCATCCGCATGAGCACTGCCTTGGCCTACCTGAACCCATCGAGGCACAGGCTGAACCTGACGGTGCGGCCCGATGCTACCGTCCATCGAGTTCTCTTCGACGGCAAGCGTGCCAGGGGCGTCGAGCTGGAGAGTGGAGGTGAAAAGTTCCAGGTCGAGGCCGACGAGGTCATCCTGAGCTCAGGCGCCATCGGCTCGCCCCACCAGCTCCTGCTCTCCGGCGTCGGCCCCGCCGACCACCTGGCGGAGATGGGCGTGCCTCTGGTTCACGACCTGCCCGGCGTGGGCCAGAACCTGCGCGATCATCCAGAGGTCTTCGTCATCTTCAAGACGAAGGAGGGGTTCAAGCAGTATATGACGGACCCCAGGTTCCAGATCTACCTGCGCTACACGGCAGAGGGCTCCGACCTGCGAAACGACATGATGGTCCAGCTATGGTGTTACGCCGCGGAGCCGGACAACCTCTGGGCGCCGACGGGCTTCTATCTGATCCCGACCATCAATCTGGCAGGTAGCTCGGGCGAGCTGCGACTGAACTCGACCGACCCCGCGGTTCAGCCCTTCATCGACTACGGGTACCTTCAGGACCCCTCGGACATCCGTCGTCTGCGCGAAGCGGTGCGGATATCGGTCAAGCTCGGTGAGCACGAGGCGTTCCGTGAGATCGTCGAGGAGCGGGTCCAGCCGGCCGACCGGGTGCTGGCGTCCGACGAGGCGCTGGACGAGTGGATGATGAGCACCGTCAGCACGAGCATGCACATTTCGAGTACGTGTAAGATGGGCCCCGGCTCGGATCCAATGGCCGTGGTGAACCAGGCCGGCCGGGTACACGGCCTGGACGGCATTCGCGTAGTGGACGCCTCGATGATGCCCGACTGCGTGCGGGCCAACATAAACGTCACGGTCATGGCGATGGCTGAGCGCGTCGCCGACCTCATACGCCAGCGTAGCTAGGGCAACAAGATTCGGCCGGCTCAGGCCGAACGCGTGAAGGCGGGGTGAGCCAGTCGGACCACGAGCGTGTGATACGTCAGACCGGCTAACTGCGAAACGGAGGACCAATGGCAAGGAAGCAGCCCACGACGCGACGCCGGAGCAGGGAGAAGCTAGACCCCTTCACCGCCGAGATAATGCGGAGCTACCTGCTCTCTACAGTCAGAGCCATGATCGAGACAACCACGCGCACGGCGTACTCGACGTGCTTCAGCGAGGGGCTGGACTTCACCTGCGGCCTCTTCGACGCCAAGGGCAGGATGGTCGCCCAGGCCCTCGGCATCCCCGTGCACTCGGGCGCGCTTGAGGACGCCCTGGCCACTGTGATGAACTCCTACGACGGCTTCGAGGAAGGCGACGTGGTCGTGCACAACGACCCGTACAACGGCGGCTCCCACCAGGCGGACGTCGGCATCATCCGGCCCATGTTCGTCCATGGCGAGCTGCTGGGCTTCGCGTTCAACCGAGGCCACTGGACCGACGTAGGCAGCATGAACCCCGGGGGCTGGTCGGGCACGGCCAGTGACGTGATCCAGGAAGGCCTGCTCATCCCACCTGTGAAGCTCTACAAGGCCGGCGTGCTGGACAGAGAGATCCGCGACCTCATCCTCAAGAACGTCCGCATGGCCAAGCAGTGCTGGGGCGACCTTCAGTCCCAGATCGCCTCCAACATCGTGGCCGAGCGACAGATGGCCGAGCTCGTAGACAAGTATGGCTGGGACCTGACCCTGCAGGGCATGGACGAGACCATCAGCTACTCCAGGCGCCGCTTCGCCGCGCTCCTGGAGCGGCTGCCGGACGGGACCTGGAACGGAACCGAGGTGTTCGAGGACGACGGTCACGGCGGCGGTCCCCACTACATCAGGGTCGAGGTCACCAAGAAGGGCCACAGGGTGAGCGTAGACTTCTCTGGCAGCGACCCCCAGGTCCGGGGGCCGATCAACTGCTGCTACGCCCTGACCAAGGCCGCGGCCTACACCGCAGTTGTGGCCACGGTAGACCCCCAGGTGCCCTTCAACGCCGGCGTGCTGGAGCTGATCCGCGTCACGGCGCCCGAGGGCTCGATCAACCGGCCCGTGTATCCGGCGCCCGTGTTCTGCTCCACTGCAGACCCCGGCGACAAGACCTTCGAGGCCGTATTGAAGGCTGTGGGTCAGATGGCGCCGGCCAGGACCGTCGCCGGGAGCTACTGCACGGGCAACAACATGACAACCGCCGGCATCGACCCCGAGACCGGCGAAGAGATACTGTGGTACCTGTACGAGTCGGGAGGTTGCGGCGCGCGCCCCAACAAGGACGGCAACAGCGCCGAGTGGCACCCGATGGGCAACTGCAAGACCGAGTCGATGGAGATATGGGAGGCCCGCTACCCCGTGCGATTCGAGCAGTATGGGCTTGTCACCGACTCGGCGGGCGCCGGAAGGTTTCGCGGCGGACTTGGCGTCAAGCGCCACCTCAGGCAGCTTGTCGACACCACGGTCTCGGCGTGCGCCGACCGGCACCGGATTCCCCCCTGGGGGCTCGACAGCGGTAAGGAGGGCACCCCGAACAGCTTCTCCCTCATCCGCGACAGTAAGGAGTGGGACTTCCCCTCGCTGTTCAACACCAGCTCTCCAGCCAAGTTCTCCCTCATCCCGCTAAAGACCGGGGACATAGTCAGCGTCTCGCAGGGCGGCGGTGGCGGATACGGCGACCCGCTGGAGCGGGACCCTAAGCAGGTGGAGTGGGACGTTCTGAACGGGTACGTCTCGCCGGAGCGTGCGCGGGAAGAGTACGGGGTCTGGGTCGACCCTGAGACCGGCGTGGCGGACCCAGGTAAGACGCGAGAGCTCCGAAGCGGCGCGCCACGGGCGTAACGTCTGCGAGGCATAGCACACGCAGGGTGCTTCGTTAGCTGTCCCGCCAGGTTTCGGAGTTCGTGAGGGAGCGAAAGGGGCTTCACCCCTCCGCACTCCCCGCTTTTCAGCAGCCTGTTGGGGGGTTCCCAGGGGTGCTACCCCTGGGCGGGGGTCCGGGGGACTCCCCCGGAAAACCTTCGGGCGGGCGGGTGGGAAGAACACCCCGATAGTTTCTAACCCCAGTTTTTCGCCGGCGGCAGGGTGGAAGACACCGGAATGGGCTCCACGTGTTGGACGACCACGTTCATCGTGCCCTGCCGCCGGGACACGAGGCCGGTGACCTTCAGCACGGGCTCCCTGATGACGAGGCGGTAGCGCCGGAAGACCTTCGGCCAGACGACCAGGGGCGTGTGGCCGTGCTCGTCCTCGAGCGTTATGAAGACTGACTTGGCGCTCTCCGGGTGCTGCCGGCGTATGACCAGTCCTGCTACGGTCACGGTCGAGCCGTCCTCCTTCTCCTGTACCACTCTGCTGGACAAAACCCCTTCGCGCTCCAGGCCCGGCCTGAGGTGCGCCATGAAATGCCCGGCTGGGTGAAGGCCCATAGTGTAGTACTCCCCGAGCATCGTCTCCCAGTCGCTCAGAGCCGGCAGGTCGACCATGTCCTGCTCGGCCGGAAGGGGCAGTGGCTGCTGGGCGCCGCTCGGCCGGTATAGCAGGCCGACCTCCCATAGGGCAGCCCTTCGGTCAGGCTTCAACGAGTCGAAAGCCCCGGCTCTCACCAGGTTTTCGAGAGGCTCCCGCTGAAGGCCCGTGCGTCTGACGGCGTCGGCCAGGCTGTGGAACGGCTCGCCTTGCTCCCTGGCCTCGACTATGACCTCCGCCCTGGAGGCTCCCAGTCCCTTCACGTTGAGGAGCCCCAGCAGGAGGGCGCCGTCTCTGGCGGAGCACTTCACTCCGCTGTGGTTGATGTGGGGATTGAAGACCTCGACGTCGTGCCGCTTGGCGTCCTCCTTCAAGGTTTCCAGGCTGTAGAAGCCCATGGGCTGCTGGTTGAAGATGGCTATGTAGAATTCCAGGGGATGGTAGAGCCTGACCCAGGCCATCTGGTAGGCCGTTATCCCGAAGGCATAGGCATGGCTCTCGGGAAACATGTACTCGCCCGAAAACTTCTTGAAGATCGTCCGGGCCACTGCTTCGGGAACGCCCCGCTGAACCGCTCCACATCTGAACTTCTCCCAGTACACCTGTATCAGGTCTGCGTTGTTTCTGCGCGTGAAGGTGCGACGGAGGTCGTCGGCCTCTCTGGGGCTGAAGCCGGCGACGTCTATAGCCAGCTGGTTCACCTGGTCTTGAAAGAGGATTATCCCTAGGGTCCTTCCCAGCGCCCGCTCTTCCAGGGGGTGGTCGAACTCCCACTCAGCCCCGTAGACGTGTCGCTGGATAAACAGGCTGACGCCGTTGTTGGCCCCGACCCCGGGGCGTACCGCGGCGACCTCGTACGCCATTTCCGTGAGATTGCGAGGCTTGATTCGCGTTATGGTCTGTATCTGGGCCGCCGACTCCACCTGGAATATCCCGATGGTGTCGCCCTTGTGGAGCATGTCGTAGACGCGCGCATCCTCGAAATCGATGCGCGAGAGGTCCGGGTACCCGCCCGTTCGCCGCTCGACGAGCTGCAGGGCCTCCTGCATCTGCGATAAGGCCCCGAGGGACAGAAAGTCGATCTTGACCGCCCCGGCGTCGTCTATGCTGTCCTTGTCCCAGTGGCATATGTACCGGCCGTCTATAGCGCCCTGCTGGACCGGCACCATGTCTATCAGCGGCGAGGAGCCTATCACCATCCCGCCGGGATGCTGCGCCAGGTACTTTGGGAAGCCCTCCATCTGGGGAGCCAGCTCCACCATCTCGCGCCAGCCGGGCGCATCTACCTTGTGCCGAAAGTCGGGAAGGATTCGCATCTCCGACTCCAGGTTTTCGGCGTGGCGGGTGTCGGCCCTCTTCGCCAGCTTGTCCACGTCCTCGGCCGGTAGACCAAGGGCCTTACCCAGGTCGCGTATGCACCCTTTCATCTTATAGGTCCCTATCATGCCCGTGAGGGCCGCGTGGTCCCAGCCCCACCTTTCGTGGACTCGCAGTATCAGCTCTTCTCTGATCTCCCTTGGAAAGTCCAGGTCTATGTCCGGCACAGCGCCCATCTCATCGTTTATGAAGCGTTCGAGGGACAGGTTGAACTCCAGCGGGTCTATGTGGGACAGGCCGATCAGATAGCCGACCAGCATGACTACCGATGAGCCCCTCCCTCTACCCGGCGGCCTCTCCTCCAGCGGAATCTCGGCCGCGCTCAGCTCCAGGTCGATCATCACCTCGCGAGCCATCTGGATGATCTCGTGGTATATCAGGAAGAACCCGGCCAGCTTATGCCTGTGAATCAGCCGGAACTCCTCGTTCAGCCGCTCTCGGACCCGGCTCGTTACCGAGCCGTACCGGCGGGCCGCGGCCTCGTAGCATAGCTCCTCCAGATAGGTCTGCTGGGTGTGGCCATCCGGCACCGGGTGGTCCGGGAACTGGTACCCCAGGTCCTCCTTCAGGTTGAAGGCGCACCTGTCGGCTATGCGGGTGGAGTTCCGGACCGCGTCCGGGATGCCCTCGAAGAGCGCGGCCATCTGCGCCGGCGACTTCAGGAAGAAGTTGGCGTTGGGGCGTCTCTCCCGGTGGGTCTCCTCCAGGGTCTTATTGTGGCGTATCGCCACCAGCGTGTCCTGGAGCCGGTGGCGGTCGGGCGTGTGGTAGTGGACGTTGTTGGTTGCGACCACTCCCACGCCAAGCCCGCGCGCCAGCTCGAGCATGAGCTTGATGCGCCGGGTGTCCCCGTAAGCCAGGTTCTGCTGCAGCTCCAGGAACACGTGATCGGAGCCGAACCACTCCAGGTAGCGTCGGGCCTCGGCCTCAGCCTCGTCTCCTCGCCCATCGACCAGCAGGCGTGGGACCCTGCCTTTGGGACATCCGGTCAACAGGATCAGGCCCTCGGCGTGGCGGGACAGGAACTGCGGGTCCAGCCTCGGGTCGCCCCTGTCGCCACCTATGCGCGAGTAGGTAATGAGGTTGCAGAGATTCGCATAGCCCTTCCGCGTCTCCGAGAGGAGGGTCAGATGAGAGCCGTCCTTGAGGGTGATCTCGGCGCCGGTGATGGGCCTGACGTCCAGGCTGGCCGCCACGCGCGCGAACTCCATCGACCCGCACAGGTTGTCGTGGTCCGTGAGGGCCAGGGCGCCGTGCCCCAGGCTCCTGGCCTGGACCAGAAGCTCGCTGATCGAGGAGGCCCCCTCCAGGAAGGAGTAGTTACTATGGCAGTGGAGCTCGACGTACGATGCCTGCGCGCTATGTAATATCAAATGTTCGTTTCAGAGTTTCAAACCTCTCATCTTCGTTTGCCCCAGCCCAGTCAACGTCTCCGATATCAAAATTTCTCATGTCGATTTTGGATGGATCTTGCTTGACGAATACAGCTCCACGATTCTCTGGCATCCCTTCCGTCATGGTCCTCCAAGGGACCCAGAAAATCTCTTCTGTCTGAGCGGGGTTTGGTAGGGCAATGTTAATGGTGGCTATATTCACCTCGATATCTGGCGATGGCCACAACGGATGGTTCGTAGAATGCTCACCATGGTGAACTCCGGTCCACCATTCAATACCTTGTTCACACAAGCCATCGTGTCTTAACCTGCGTGGAACTACCCTGGGAACGCTTCGTCTTATGAATACTGTTACCGACTTGCCCACGAACTGCGCCAGGGTGTTATCACTTTCCCATTCTGGCGCCCCGACGGCAGGAGGCCTGGGAGAAACGGTCCAACAGTTCGGCATGCCTAAGTCAAACCTGGCGACGGTTGCAGTGCCACGACCTAGGTTCTTGGAGGTGAGGATTAGGGATGCGGGAAAACCGGGTTGCCCACTGGGCCCAGGTTGTTGGTCTGATTGGATAACGGATGCATATCCATCGTCGCTTAGGTCTATCACTCCACCGCTCCCTAGCCCCGAAACATGGACACGTAAGACCAACAATGGGCCAGCTCTGCGGTTATCAACATCCCGCCTCTCATAGTCCAGCATGGGCACATCGCCGTCGGCGGTCCTTTTGTAGTAGCGTAGGGTCTTAAGAGACTGATGGGCTCCCAACGTGCTCGCTGGAACAGTGACAACGAACACGTTAGTTGTGTCGCTGCCAACAGAGGTATCAATACGTTGAACCTCAATCCCAAAGGGCTTCGGTGACAAGTTTCCATAAACTAAATCGCGGATTCGTGAAGCTGTGAGAGTGATTCCAAAGCTTTCCCAAGTTTCGTCTACTTTCCACTTGACCGGTGGCTTCAGATATTCGACTTTCCTATCAGTCGTCGACTTGTCTGTCTGAATACCGATCAGCAAAACACCGCCCTCTGCATTGAGGAACGCGGAAACTGTTTCCGACAGTTCCTTAACAAACTTATCCCTGGAGAATTGTTTGTTTTCGATGAATTCAGCCGGCTTCTTGAACTCCAGATATAGTCCCTCCTCAGCCTGAGCAAGGTCCTCTATATCTTGTAATTGCCATGCTGATGCTGGCTTATCAGTCCAGTTGGGTTTCTCCATTTCTGTCTCCTTACATACTGATACCTTACTCTAGACCCTAGACCTGCTGCCTGTACCAGAGACCGCTCACAAGGTCGTGAAAGATCGTGAGGCCGGCCCCGTCCTCCAGGATGACCCTGTAGTACCGCCTGGCAACGGGGCTGCTCCTCCACCACTCGTCGACGATCTCCCACCTGTCCTCCGTCGAGCGCGTCGCAAGTCTTCGCCGGCGCAGGGTAACGGCGACGGGGCGCTGTTGCTCGTCCTCCTCAACCCCTATAGCCTCCGGCAGGTTTAAGGATCGAATTGAACCAGGGCTTGTCTTCTTTCCGGTAGTCTTGACCATGGCTCCACGTCGATAACCTTGAAAATGGGCGGCCTCAGGCCCAGACGCGCCTCCAGCTGCTTCATAACGTCTTTGAGCTGCTCCTTCTTGCGAACGTCAAAGAAGAGGCTCGACTGCACCCCCGACTCGCCGGTGATTCCTGAGAGGGTCAGCTTCATGTCCTCGAGGGGACCGGGTGCCCTTACCGCTCCCATCATGCTGCTTAGAGCCGTTAGAGCCCTGCCCTTGCCATTGACCGCCTCTTTGAAGGCGAAGGTCCGCACCCACGGGGTCCTGCGCCAGATCTGGGCCTCGATGATCACCGAGCGCACGTACTTGCCCCTCGCCAGAGGATGGGAGAAGGCACGACCTAGAAGCGTTTCCATGGCGGCAAGGATGGCCTGTAGGGTGACGGCTGGCGAGGGAAAGGAGAGGAACTCGCTAACCGTGTGACCTCGCCTGTAAGGCGCCGGCCAGCTCCGATCGATCCCGTTGGCCAGCTCCCAGGCCGTTCTGCCCTCCGGGCCGAACTGGGCCTGGAGGGAGCCGACAGGCAGGGAGGCGACCTGGCCGATGGTACGCAGGCCGAAACGACGTAGCCGTACCCTACTGTTCCACGACACCGGGAGGAGGTCGACGGGAAGCTCCGCGAGGAAGCCCGCCACGTCGTCCGAGACTGTAGTGGCCCGGCCGCCCTCGCTGGTTACGGCCGCAACGTACGCCGGGAACTTTGTCTCCGCCAGGCCAAGGCGGGCATTGAGCTGCGACGGCACTGCGTTCAGCAGAGCCGCCATTAATCTGGGCTCCCCGCCGTACATGGCTTCGAGCCCGCTGACGTCTACGTAGGCACATCCCATCTCGGCCTTCTCGACGACGGGGCTCCTATCCAGCAGCGAGTCCAGGACCCGTTCGAATGCCTTGTTGTAGTAGGGCTCGTCGGCTTCGAGTAGCAGGGCGCCCTTGCAGCGGGATAGCGCTTCCTGCAGGGGCATCCCGGCGGCGACCCCTGTCATCTGCGGTGTCGAGTCCAGGACCAGGGGCCCCCGGGCGGATTGAGCCGCTATGAGCACAGGCTTGCCGCGAAGCTCGGGATTGCGCCATAGCTCCGCCTTCGCAGGCAAGTGGGTAATGAGCACACAAGCCGTCTTCATGGACCCTCCTCCGGTCTGACACAGATGTTATCGAACTCCTGTTCTGATTTCAATACCTCAAGTCCGAGCGCAAGGACAAGGCTCACCAGGCCTGAAACCCATGTACGCTCGTGGGGTTTTACGGTAAAGTGTGTAGTGAAACTCTGACTACGCTGGAGGTGAGGTTGAGCTCGGTGGAGACCAGGGGCGAGGCCCATTCCTCGAAGCCGACCAGCCCGCGGACCCCCGCCTCGCCGCAGACTCAATCCGCCCAGGCCTACGACCTCGCTCTCGAGCGTGTCATGAGCCTCGCCGACTTCGAGCGAGCCTCCCACAGTCCCGACCACTCCTCGTTCCACCTGGAGCGCATGGGCCTTCTGGTGCAGCGCCTGGGCGACCCTCACCTTACGACCCCGACCATCCACGTTGCCGGCACCAAGGGCAAGGGAAGCACGGCAGCCATGGTGACGTCGATCCTGGCGTCGGCGGGCTACCGCGTCGGGCTCTACACCTCGCCACATCTTCATAGCGCCGTCGAGCGGATCAGGGTTGGCTTTGAGCCAACGACCCACCAGGAGTTCGCCTCCCTGGTCGACCGGATATGGCCTATCGTCGAGGAGATCGGCCGTGAGGGCGGCTACGGGCCGGTAACCACCTTCGAGATGCTGACTGCCATGGCCTTCACCCACTTCGAGGGGGTGGGCGCCGACTTCCAGGTGATCGAGGTAGGCCTGGGCGGAAGGCTGGACTCCACCAACGTGGTGGAGCCCGACGTCTGCGCCATCACTTCTATCAGCCTCGACCATGTCGCCACCCTTGGCGATACGGTCTCCCGCATCGCCAAGGAGAAGGCGGGCATCATCAAGAACGGCGTGCCGGTCGTCGTCTCACCCCAGCCCGACGACGCACTGTCGGTGTTCCGCCGGGTATCGGACGAGAGGAGTGCGCCGCTGATCTACGTCGGTGAAAGGGTCTCCTGGCGAAAGGACGACGCAGACGTCGGTGGGCAATCCATCGGCATAGTGGGACTCAGGGACATGTACAGTGCGAGGTTGCCGCTCCTGGGCGACCATCAGCTGGAGAACGCAGCGACGGCGACAGCCGTCGCGGAGGTCCTGGCCGATACCGGAGCCTCCATCTCGAAGGCCCACATCGAGAGCGGCTTGAGCTCCGTCAGATGGCCGGCGAGGCTCGAGGTCCTGCGCGAGGGGAACCCCATCGTAGTGGTCGATGGCGCCCACAACCCCTACTCCATCAGAAGGCTGGTCGAGGCCGTCCGTGAGTACTTCCAGTTTCGCAGGGCCATCGTGGTGTTCGGCGCCCTTGGTGGCCACAGCGCAAAGAACATGGCAGCCGAGCTGGCGGCGCTGGATCCCCTGGTTGTCGCCGTGAGGTCGAGGCACCCGAGGTCCGCGCCCAGCAGGGCAGTGGCCGAGGTCGCCACGAACCAGGGACTGACGGTGCTGTACGAGTCGGACGACGTCGGGAAGGCGTCGCGCAGGGCCCTGGAGCTGGCCGGGGAGGGCGACCTGGTCCTTGGGACCGGGTCTTTATCGGTCGCCGCCGAGATAATCGAAGAGATGAAGGGGATAGCTCCCGAGCTGTATCCGTACATCGAACGCCCATCGGGTATTAGCGCGGGAAGCGTCGTGTGAGGCCGACTATGAGCAACAACGCTGGTCGCTCCGGGAGAGTCGTGATCACAGGGATGGGCGCTATGACCCCCCTGGGCGAGTCGGTGGACGAGTACTGGCAGAATCTGGTTCAGGGGGTCTCTGGCATCGGAGAGATGACCCTGGCCGACCCGACCACCTACCCATGTAAGGTCGCCGGCGAGGTCAGTGGGTTCGACGCCGTGCAGTATTTCAACGCCAAGGAGGCACGCCGTATGGCCCGCTTCTCGCAGCTGGCGGTGGCCGCCGGTGGCGCTGCCATCGAAGACGCCGGGCTCGACCTGTCCAAGGAGGACTCAGAGCGACTGGGCGTCGTGATGGGCACGGGCGTCGGAGGCTTTCCAGAGATCGAGGACAATGCCCGCATCCTGGTCGATAAGGGCGGGATGCGGATGAGTCCCTTCTTTATCCCCATGATACTGCCGAACATGGCCGCGGCCAACGTCAGCCGGGTTTACGGGCTAAAAGGGTACACGGCGACGGCGATTACGGCCTGCGCGGCGGGGACCCAGGCCATCGGCGAGGCAGGCGAGGCCGTCCGACGTGGCGCCGCAGACGTCATCCTGGCGGGAGGCACCGAGGCGGGCATCAGCCAGCTGGGACTCGGCGGCTTCAACGTGATCAAGGCGCTCAGCCGGCAGAACGACCCGCCTGAGAAGGCCAGCCGGCCCTTCGACGCCAAGCGGGACGGCTTCGTGCCTGCCGAAGGGTCCGGGGTCCTCATACTCGAGAGCCTCGAGCACGCCGTAGACAGGGGCGCAGACATACTTGCAGAGCTCATCGGGTACGGCGTTTCCTCTGACGCCTACCACACCGTGCACCCCGACGAGGACGGCGCCGGGGCGGCGCGAGCCATCAGATGGGCCCTGGAGAGCGCCGGCATAGGTCCCGACGAGGTCGACTACATAAACGCCCACGGCACCTCGACGCCTGTAAACGACGCGGCGGAGACGAAGGCCATCAAGAAGGCCTTCGGAGAGCACGCCTACAAGGTCCCTATCAGCTCCACCAAGTCAATGACCGGCCACGCCCTAGGTGGCGCGGGCGCCATCGAGGCGGTCGCGTCCGTGAAGACCATCCTTCACGGCGAGATCCACCCCACCATCAACTACGAGAACCCGGACCCCGAGTGCGACCTGGACTACGTACCCCTCAAGTCGCGATGCCAGCAGGTCGACACGGTCCTGTCCAATAGCTTCGGGTTCGGCGGCCAGAACGCTTGCCTGGTGTTCCGCCGCTTCGAGGAGTAGACGCCTGTGGCCGGCGACCTGCGAATCGCGTTGATAGGCCAGGCTGCCTTCGGAGAGAGCGTTCTCAACGCCCTGGTGGAACGGGACGAGAACGTCGTCGCCGTGCTCTGCCCCCCGGACAGAGAGGGCCGTCCGGTTGATCAGCTGAAGGTGGCGGCCCAGGGCCGCCAGGTCCCAGTCCGCCAGTTCCGGCGTATGCGTGACCAGGAGGCCATAGACGCCTTCGCCGAGCTGAAAGCCGACCTGTGCGTGATGGCCTTCGTGACCGACATCGTGCCTGACGAGATCCTGGAGGCGCCGGCCCAGGGAACCATCCAGTACCATCCGTCGCTGCTGCCCAGGCACAGGGGCCCCAGCGCGATAAACTGGCCTATCATCCAGGGTGAGACCGGTACGGGCCTCACCATCTTCTGGCCCGACAGGGGCCTGGACACCGGCCCGATCCTCCTTCAGAAGGAGGTCGGCATCGGACCCGACGACACCATGGGCTCCATATACTTCGACAACCTGTTTCCCATGGGCGTCAATGCGATGGTTGAGGCCGTGGAGATGGTGAGAAGCGGCACCGCACCCAGGATAGCCCAGGACGAGTCCCAGGCCACCTACGAGGGCTGGTGCCGGGCGGCGGACGTGACCATAGACTGGGCCAAGTCCGTAGACGAGATATACAACTCCATCAGGGGCAGCGACCCCAGTCCCGGCGCCGGTACCACACTGGAGGGGCATGGGGTGCGCTTCTATAAGACTGAGAAGCGCACGGGCGACAGCGGGCGAAGCCCAGCCGAGGTCACCGAGGTGACCGACGACGGCTTCGGCGTCGCCGCCGACGGTGGGGAGCTATACGTCCGCAGGGTCCAGCCCGAGGGATCCCGCAAGGTGAACGCCTCGGAGTGGATGGACTCCGTCAAGCTCGAGGCGGGCGTCCGTTTCGGAACGTAGGTGTGTAGTTTGCCTTCTCTTCCTCAACCGTGAACTGGTAAAGGGGCGGATGATTATGTCTCTGAAAAACAATGGCGATGAGAACTTCGACGGCTGGCGGTCAGAGCCTATGTACTCGTTTAGTGAGGCCAGTCACTTGGCGGGCGTTTCCGCGAGCACAGTTAGGAACTGGCTATTTGGATATACGGCCGGAGGAAGGGAAGTACAGCCGCTGTTCGAGACTGCTGATATACAAGGCCCGATGGTTTCCTTCCTACAACTGATAGAGATTGTTGTCGCTGGACAGTTTCGCAAGGTCGGTCACGTAACCTTCCAGCGGGTCCGCCGGGCATACGAGAACGCACAGAAGCTATATGGAATTGACTATCCGTTTGCTCATCTACGGCTAGAGGAGTTGGGCAGCCATATCGTGGAACGCTTGCAGTCTGAGAAACCGGGAACGAGCCTTCAGGCAATGGATGAGCCAGCACAGCGGTCACTTCCCGGTTTGATTCTCGAAACGGTACACCATTTAGACTACTACCGTGACTTGGCAGAACGATGGTTCCCGGTCGGTAAGGACGTGCCCATCGTTGTGGACCCCCGGATTAGTTCGGGCGTGCCTACTATCTTCAATCGTGGCGTAACCATTCACGCCATACGCAAACGGTGGAAGGCTGGGCATCGCATAGACTTCATCGCCAAGGACTTCGAGCTTGAGCGGGATGATGTGGAATTAGTATTGCAGTATGCGGATAAGGTCGCTGCTTGATCCTGCTTTGCGATGAGGATATCGGCACAGGTGTGCCGAAGGCGCTCAGCCTAGTCGGATATGAAGCACACGCACTTGTGAGCCTCGGCTGGGGAGGGCAACCTGATGTTCAGTGGCTAACACAAACCGGCCAGAATGGGTGGCTCGTGTTTAGCTGCAATAAGAAGATGCTCGTGGTTCCAAGCGAACGGGAAACCATCATCCGTGAGAAAGTCGGAATCGTCTACCTCACCACTGGCGAAGAGCGGCCTGCTAAGGTTCTCAGGCTATTGCTAACGAAGTGGGACGACCTGGAACTACTCGACAGCACGACACCGCGACCCTTTGCTTGGTTTCTGTCGCCTAACGGCCGACTCGCCCGCAAGTACCGCCACTACTAACTCTAGGTTGGTGCGTCAAGTCTTACAACCACCACGCACCGCTTCGAACTGACCGAGCTCCCCACGACGGGGTCGAGCCGGGCGGCATCCTGGTCAACACCACCTCCGGAGCATCTGCGACCCATGATCCTGGGCACGAGGCGCCTGAGTATGACGTCCTCGCCCGCTAGGCAGCGGGGTACTTGTCGAGCCACCAGCGGGCGATGTCGATTCTGCGGGCGAACCACACCCCGGGGAAGCCCCTGGCATACTCCAGGAACCTGCGCAGCGCGACGGCGCGGGACGGACGGCCGACGATTCGGCAGTGGAGCCCCACCGACATCATCTTGGGGTGAGTGGCGCCCTCGGCGTAGAGCAGGTCGAAGGTGTTGCGCAGGGTCTCGTAGAAGTCGCTGGGGCTGGTCATGCCGCCTCGCCAGAACTTGGTGTCGTTGGACTCCAGCGAGTAGGGAACGACCAGCCATTTCTTCCCGTTGACCTCGGTGTAGAACGGCAGGTCGTCGGCGTAGGAGTTACAGTCGTAGAGAAAGCCGCCCTCCTCGACGACCAGCTCCCGGGTGTTGACGCTCGGTCCGTAGCGCGTGTACCAACCGAGCGGGCGCTCACCCGTCGTCCTGGTTATGGACTCCACAGCCTTGCGAATCGCCTCGCGCTCGGCCTCGCGGTCCATGAAGTAGTACTCCTCCCAGCGGTAGCCGTGGCCGAAGACTTCGTGGCCTCGCCGAACGATCTCGGGCCCCACGTGAGGATTCCGCTCCAGGGCCAGGGCGCAGCAGTAGAAGGTGCTCTTGACCTCGAACTCGTCGAGGGCGTTGAGGACGCGCCACACGCCGACCCTGCTCCCGTACTCGAAGAAGGACTCGTTTGCCAGATCGCGCTGGTCCAGCGGCAGCGGCGACGGCACCTCCGAGTTCGATTCGCGGTGAGGGTCGCCGTCCAGCAGCGAATACTCCGAGCCCTCCTCGTAGTTCACGACCACCGACACGGCGATGCGGGCCGAATCGGGCCACTCCACCTTCGGGGGAGTGGGTCCGTATCCAACGAAGTCACGTTCCATCATGGAGCGCCTCCTTGCCACGTGGGGAACTCGCGGCTGCCAGAACGCACGGGCCAAGCCGCGGATCACGCCAGCCTGGCCATGTCATCGAAGAAGGGACGTCAACAAAAGCGACCCCCGCCTGCAGAGCCACCAGGTGGGCCTACATTCACGTATAGCCTCCGGACTAGCCGAGGCCTGCTACGGGTTCGCGCTTCCTAGTCTTGGTCCGGGTCTTGGTCCGGGTCTCGAGGCTGCGGGTCATCCAGCCGCCCGCCCATCTCCGTAAGGAACCTCTCCACGTCAGGTGACAGGGTACCCTCGTCTGGTGAATCGGGGCCGGCGAGCACCCGGTCGTAGTAGCTCTCCAGCTGCGTTATCAGGTTTTTGACCTCTGGGTTGCTCTCCACGGCGCGGCCGATGTCCAGGTACTGCTGCTCTCCCTGGCTCGGATCTGCGAGCGCCCTGGGGAACCCGTATTCGGCGCAAAGCACCTCCATGAGACGGGCCGCCCCAAGGTGGTCTTCGTCCAGCTGCACGTACTGGGGAAGGTGCACCATGAGTCCCGGCGTCGGCACCTCCATCTCGGACAGCGCCTCGTTTACCATATACACGATGCTGGTTGGTCCTTGGTAGGTGTTCTTCCTGGGGGACACCAGACCCTTCACCCTGGCAGCCTGCTCTTCGCTCAGCGTTCCGGTCACCAGCAGGGGCCTCGTGTGAGGCACCGAGTCGTACATGCCCCCGATACGGCAGTACTCGGTCACACTGAAGTGCTTTAGCAGCGACACGATGGAGTCCGCGTAGTCCTCGCCCATGGCGTGAGGCTCGCGTATGTGCAGGAACAGGTAGTCGCGGTCCGAGGAAGGATCGTGTGCGTAGTTCACGATCGTATTGGGCGCGGTGAAAACGCGCTGCCCGTCCACGATCTGCGTACGCGGCCTGTACCTGGTGAAGTCGAAGAAGTTGCCCGGCCGGGCCAGCTTCCCAAGCTCCTTGGCGCCGAAGTGCTTCTCCAGCCTTCTGAGCACCAGCGTCCCCACGCGTCCCACGTCTATCCATGGGCGCAGCATGCTGATAGCGTACGTGTTACGCAGCTCCGGGACCGGTTCCGCCAGCTCGAAGGGGCCTATTCTCATCAGCGTCCCCCGTTATGTTTGAGTCCCTTTGAAGGTAAGCAGATTATACACTCATGTATCTAGGTACGTTGTGTCTGTTCCAACGGTTCATTGCAGGTTCCGGCATCCGAGCGCCGTACCCAACATCCTTTACGTCCCGTAGGCTCTGCCCTCGAGGTTCGGCGAAAGCCCTGAGGTCCGGCTTGGCGGGAACAGCCTAGGGCCCAACGATCGCGAATTAGACACGTTGTTAGCGGTTGTCAAGCGACCACCCGCCCCGGTATGATACTTCGCGACGCTGCTGGCAGACTGGCCGACGAATCTCCGCCAAAGCCACATCGCAATCTAAGGAGGATTCTATGCCACTCGGAAAAGTCGGTAACATGGTGAAGGATACACTGACCGGCACTATATCCGGCGCCGGAGGGGTAGCGAACCTGTCCATAGATGTTGTACGGGAGGCGTCCATTAACGCGCTCAAGAGCGCCCGCTCCATTGGCAGCGAGGCCGGAGGTCTTGCGCAGGACGCGGTAACGGGAGCGATTCAGGCCGTGGGCGCAGTAGGCGGTGAGGCCGGGACGCTGGTCAGGGACTCTGTCATCGGGGTCATCGAGGGCGCGGGAATGGTCGCCACGGCAACCACGGTGATGCTCCACGACGTAGTCGTAGGAGCTATCAAGGGGTCCAGCGACGTCGGCGCCGAGCTGGGGACGGCCACTCGCAACGCGGTTGAAGGCACCATCCGAGGTGGAGCGTCGGTCGGCATCACCGCCGAGACGGCCGTGTCCCAGGTGTCGCGGGGTGCCATCGAGGCGACGCGAAGCATCGGCGGTGACCTCGGGGAGGCGGCTCAGGCGACCGTTAGCGGCGTGATTACCGGCGTCTCCGCCACCGGCGGCGACGTCACCAGAGCGGCGCGTGACACCGCGCGCGAGCTGATCAGTAGCACGGCAGCGGTTGGCGGAGACCTCGCTCAGGTGGCCCGCGCCGCGGTCGAAGGGGCGATCGATACCAGCAAAGACGTCGGCGTAAGCGCCGCCGACGCTAGCTCAGCCGTGGCGACCGGCGCAATCGAAGCCGCATACGACGTGAGCGACGCCGCCGGAGACGCAGTCCGCAAAGCCGCCACCGGCACGATCCGCGGCGTCAAGGTCGTGGCGAGCGCCGGCACGGAAGACAAGTCGTAGCCGGATCCATTCGGCCTCAGCGCCGTAGCCCTGTCTGAGCCCAAGGGGGTGGCAGAGCCGTCAGCTCATCCGCGCGCCGCCGTCCAGATTGACGGCCTGGCCGGTGATGTTGTGGGCGTCGTCGGAGGCCAGGAACGCGGCCAATCTGCCCACGTCCTCAGGTTGCTGCGGCCTCCTCAACGGGATCCTGGACTCGACCTCGGCCTGGAAGTGCTCCTGGCCGCTTAGGTGCTCGAGCCCCGGCACCAGGCCGAAGGCGCTCCTGTACTGGGTAAGCTTCTCATACAGCGGAGTCCACAGCATGCCCGGGCAGACGGCGTTCACGTTGACGTCGTAGGGCGCGAGCTGAAGCGCAAGCGACTGCGTCCAGCTCACGACAGCACTTTTCGATGCGCAGTAGGCCGGAATCTCGGGCCGGCCCTGACGCGCCGCTATGGATGCTATGTTGACGATCTTCCCGTAGCGCCGCTCCTTCATCTGTGGCGCCACGGCTTCCGAAGCGTTAACCGCCCCGCGAAGGTTAACGCCCATCACCGTATCCCAGTCCTCGTCGCTGGGCGTCGGTCGCTCCCACCAGCCCGGCGCACCGACGACGCCCGCGTTGTTAACGAGTATGTCGATCCTATCCAAGCCCGCCATGACCGCGTTGACCATCGCGTGGACCGAGTCTCTCATGGTGACGTCCACTTGGATGGCCAGAGCCTCGCCGTCCTGTCGAGACAGCTCGGCGGCGACGGTTTCGGCCCCCTCGTTGCTGAGATCGGCTACCGCGACGCGGGCGCCCTGCTGGGCCAGCACACGGCATATGCCGGCGCCGATCCCGCTGGCCCCACCCGTTACAATGGCGGTTTTGCCCGTCAAGTCGATCATGCTGCCACTTAGCACTAGTTCATCCGCATGCCGCCATCCACGTTGATGGCCTGGCCGGTGATGTTGTTCGCCTCATCCGAGGCCAGAAAGGCCGCCAGCTTGCCGATGTCCTCGGGGGTCTGCTCCTTTTTCATCGGAATCCGCGACTCCACCTCGGCCTCGAAGTAGCTGCGACCCTCCAGGCCCTCGGTCGAGGGCATGAAGCCGAACCTGGCTCGATGCCTGGCGAGCTGCTCATAGATCGACGTCCACAGCAGCCCCGGACAGATGGCGTTGACGTTGACGTCGTAGGGCGCCAGCTGGAGCGCATTCGACTGGGTCCAGCTGGCTACCGCAGCCTTGGAAGAGCTGTAGTGAGCTATATCCTTGCCGCCCTGCCTCGCGGCTATGGACGCGATGTTGATGATCTTGCCGTAGCGTCGCTCCCTCATGTGGGGGGCGACGGCCTCCGAGACCCTGACTACTCCTCGGAGGTTGACGGCGAAGACGGCGTCCCAGTCCCCGTCGCTGGGGGTTGGACGCTCCCACCAGCCCGGCGAACCCACGACGCCCGCGTTGTTAACGAGTATGTCGATCTTGCCGAGCCTCTCGAGGACTGCGGCGACGGCCGCCTCGACGGAGGCCTCGGTCGTGACGTCGGCGGTGACGGCCATGGCCTCGGGGCCGTGTGTCGGCAGTCCGGAGGCGACGCTTTGAGCCCCGTCGCCGTCGATGTCAGCGACAGCGACCGTGGCGCCCTGACCGGCCAGCACACGGCATATGCCGGCGCCGATTCCGTTGGCTCCGCCGGTCACAATCGCTACCTTCATCGATCATCCCGGTAACTCCCTCCCCGTCGGGCGCTGACCTCGAGGCGGCACGCCCTCGGCTTAAGCCCGGGATTCCGCCAATCCCGACGCGCGTCGGGACTCAGGGCCTCGAGAGAGGCGATTCGCGCCGAGCTGCCTTGGGTCTGACCCCTAGGAGAAGACTCGCTCCATGGCCTTCTTGTCGGTGCCGACTATCAGCTCGTCTCCGATCTGGACGAGCGGCCGGCGTACGAGCCTGGGCTCCTCCGCCATCAAGCGGATCAGATCGTCGCCGGTTAGGTCGTCTCTGCTCAGGCCCAGTTTCTTGAAAGAGGGGCTGTTCCACGAGAAGAAGTCCGCAACGGCACGATCACCAATCAGGCGGCGCAGCTCCTCCTCCGTGAAGCGGTCTTCGAAGAAGTCCCGCTCCTCCAAGGAGGCGCCTTCTTGCAAGAGCGACGCTCTCACCCTGCGACAGGTGCTTCAGCGCTTCCACGTGTAGTAACGGAGCTGGACCATCGGTCGCAGCCCTAGGTGGCCGCCGCCGGCTCCTCTTCGAGGGAGCCGAGCGGGAATTTACCGCTGAAGGCACCTTCGGGCGGCCATTGCTCTCTGGGAAGCTCGTAAAAGGCCTCTAGCTCGTTGCCGTCCGGGTCGCTGAAGTACACCCCCAGTGAGGCGCCATGGTCGCCGATCCCCGATATGGGCACGGCCTTGTCCTTCAGCTCGGCGTACAGCTTCCTCAGGTCCTCGAAGGATTGCATCTCCCACGCGAAATGGTATAGCCCCACCCGATTCTTCTCTGGACCGGGTGCGTCGGGCCCGACCGACATCAGCGCCAGCTCATGAGACGGCTCCCCCGCGGACATGAACACCATTCTGTCGGTGATCTTCCCAGTCACATCTAGGCCAAGAACGTCGGTGTAGAACCGTTCCGACCGATCAAGGTCTCGGACTCTCAGAACCAGGTGTCCAAGCTGCTTGGGTTTCACCATGTCTCACCCCCCCTTTTCAGCCTCGCACACGACCCAAAGGAGCGCGCCCCGAGGTATCGTGGCCGGGGTCTGGGACTGCCCCGAGCGGAGCCGAAGGAAGCCCCTTTTTCTCCTATTCCCACTCCTCGACGCGGACCAGATTGCCTATCTCTTTGACCATCTCCAGGCCTTCCAGGTGCCCCACGGCCTCCTGTACAGAGGCCTCCCTGGCCCGGTGGGTCATGAGGACAATCTCGGCGCTCTGGGTAACCTGGTCGGCCTCCTTCTGAATCACGGACGCGATACTGATGTGTAGGTCGCCCAGGACCCTGGCAATCTGAGCCAGCACCCCGGGACGGTCGGCAACGCTCAGGCGCAGGTAGTACCTGGTCTCAAGAGCGTCCATCGGCCTAACACTGACCCCCTCGGACAGCACAAGGGGCGAAGGCGGAGTAACGTTGCCGACCACGTTCCTGGCGATGTCCACGATGTCCGCCATCACAGCGCTGGTCGTGGGCAGCGACCCGGCTCCCCGGCCGTTGAACAGTACCTGTCCAGCCAGGTCGGTCTCGACCTCGACGGCGTTCAATACCCCGTCCACCTTGGCGATCATCACGTCCTTCGGCACGAACGCTGGGTGGACGCGGGCGTAGACGGCACCGTCCTGCTTGCTGGCTATCGCCAGAAGCTTGATCGTGTACCCCAGCTCGTCGGCATACAGGAAGTCTCGTGCCGTCAGCCGCGTAATACCCTCGTGGTGAACGTCCGTGTCTTTGACACGCGCCCGGAAAGCAAGGGTAGACAGGATCGCCAGCTTGTAGCAGGCGTCGATCCCCTCGACGTCGTTGGTAGGGTCCGCCTCCGCGTATCCCAGCTCCTGAGCCTCCCGCAGCGCGACGTCGAAGCTGGCTCCGCTCTGTGCCATCTGCGTCAGGATGTAGTTGGTGGTCCCGTTGATGATGGCGTGAATGCCAACGATCTCGTTGGCGACTAAGTCCCTCAGCAAGGGCGCAATTATTGGCGTTCCACCGGCTACACTGGCCTCGAACAGCACCTGGACGCCCTTCTTGCGAGCCATCGTCAGGATGTCAGGCCCGTGCCGCGCCATCACCTCTTTGTTGGCCGTCACGACGTGTTTCCCTAAAGAGATGCTCTTGAGGATGTAGTCAAGGGGCGGGTCCTGGCCGCCCATGACCTCCACAACCACGTCGATGTCGGGGTTGCCCAGGATGTCTTCGACGTTGGTGGTGATCAGCCCGCTAGCGGGCTGGAAGGGGCGTTCCCGGGAGGGGTCTCGAACGAGGACGCCCTCCAATGACAGGGGACGGCCGACCATCTCTGCAAGGTGGGCGCTCTTTTCGTGCAGGATCCTGGCGACGCCGCCACCCACCACGCCGGCCCCCAGCAGGCCGATGCCGACAGAGGAGTTCTTCAAGACCATAGCCTCGACAACGGGGTTTCGTCAGAGGAACCGTGGGCCCATGACAGTATGCAGAAGCTTACCACAGCTGGGCACGAGGGGGGTCGAGCGACGGCGGCGCCGTGAGTGGGTGCGGCTACCGGCCTTCGGTCATGCCCACTTTACGCTGCCAGTCCGATGGTCCGGACTGTACGGCAGCATCGCCAGGCTCCTCGCCCGCTTGATGGCCTTGGCCAGACCACGTTGGTGCTTGGAGCACACGCCTGTCTTGCGCCGAGCCTCCATCTTGGACCGGGGAGAGAGGTACCGCCGGAGCCTTTCAATGTCCTTGTAGTCGGCTACCCTGATCTTGTCCACGCAGAAGGAGCAGATTTTCCGTCGCTGGTAGTAACGAGGCCTCCCACCCCGCCTTGGCGGAGCGCCACGGGGTCCTCCTGCGGGTCGTCCAGGGGGTCCTCCTGGGGGTCCAGGGGGTCCCGAGGGCCCAGCAGGCGCCGGGGGTCCTGGAGCCGCCGGGGGCGCTGAAGATTCCGAGGGTGCCGAGGGCGCTGGAGGCGCCGAGGGCGTTGGAGGTGTCGAGGGCGCTGGTGATTCTACGGTGTCCACTGGCTAACATCTAGTCCTTATCAAGAATTTGCGGGAGCGCACTCTACCAGGGAAGATCCTCAGCATCGCTCTCCGATGCCTCCGGCACAGTAGATGCCTCGGGGATTACGTCCGCTTCCGTCTCGGTATCCGCCTGAGCGCCACGATCCAGGAACAGGACTCGATTCGCGATGATCTCGTTCCGGAATCGCATCTGGCCGTCCGACCCTGTCCAGGAGTGGCTCTTGATCCTGCCTTCAACGAACACCCGTCTCCCCTTGCTCAGGAACTGATTACACTGCTCAGCCAACTGATTCCACGCCACCACGGTGAACCATTCGGTGTCCTGCCGCCGCTCCCCATCAGCAGTGGTGTAGGTGCGACCTGTGGCCAGGCGAAACGAGGTGACCGGGTTTCCGTTAGGCGTATATCGCATATCGGGATCGGTTCCGACGTTCCCGATAACCAGCATCTTGTTAAGCCCGACCATAACCCCCCTCCTCCATGAGGTTTGCGCAAAGAAGCCCGCCCTCGCGGAGCTATTTCTTCTTGGGTTTGGCCGGCTTGGTTACGAGGTGTCGCAGTATGTCCTGTGAGGCCTTCAGACTGCGATCGAACTCGGCGACGTCATCCGGGCCCAACGCGAACCGCGTCAGAACGTAGTTGCCTTCCATGAACTTGGATGAGGGGTACGACAGCCGTCGCACGCCCCAATTCTCCTGCTCGGAGACCGCGCCGCCACGCTCAGTGATGAAGCCCGTAACCCGTTCCACAATAGCTGCGGCCTCTTCCTCGGTGGCCTCAGGGCTGAGGATCATCAGCAACTCGTACTCTCTTGTTCGTTCGGCCACCAAGCCTGCACCTGCCTCTTGTTGAAGAAGTCATGGGATTATAGCATGTGAGCACTAGCATAACAATGCGCTGCGCGTTCCATCCAGGCAACGCACTCCTCGCTGCGAATCCCGCAGGAAGTCAGTGCTGAACCTTAGCCGAACGCGCCGCATCTAAGTCCGTAGCATGGCTGACCTGCGAAGAGTCACATCCGGAGTTGCGCTCATACTGATCACGGGCGCCGCGTGCTCGGCGCCGCTCGCGATCCCGGCCGTTGAGTCCGTTCCGCCGCCTGAGGGTATACCTGCGCCGTCTATAGCCGGGCCGCCGAAGAGCCGACCGCCCTCTATGGAGATCATACCCGTAGACGCCGGAGGCACCGGTGCCGAGGCGGTGGAGGACCCGCTCACGGCTTTCCGGGAGTTCAACCCGGACGGTCCCAAAGCCTTGGACGGGTACCAATGGAGACAGCTCCTCGGTCGGGATGCCATCTTCCCGGTCTACGATCCCGAGATGGTGCCCGCCGCCGAAGCCAAGCTGGACGGCAAAGAGATGGTGATGGGCGTCAGCATCGACGGCGACTCTCGTGCCTATCCGATCCGCACGCTGCGATGGCGTGAGATGGTCAACGACGAGGTCGGAGGCTCGCCCATCCTGGTCACGTGGTGACCGCTCTGCTACACCGGTCTCGTGCATGACCGGCGAGTGAACGGCGAGGCACTGACCTTCGGTAATCAAGGCGCCCTGTACATGAGCGCCATGACGTGGTGGGATCACAAGACCGGCAGCGTATGGTCGCAGCCCTGGGGCACGGCAATCGCAGGCTCCCTCATAGGAACCGCCCTCACCCTGATACCGGTGTCGACCGTGCCCTGGTCCACCTGGCTCGAGCTACACCCGGACACCACGATAATGGTCGACGGACTCGGCACCTTCGGCACCCGCGCCGAGCGCAGCACCGACGACTTCGTCATCGGCGTAGCTATCGGCGCTTCGGCCACGGCCTATCCCTACAAGCTTGCTGCCAGGCTCGGGGCGATCAACGACCACGTCGGCGACCACCCCGTCGCCGTGTTCGTGGACCCGGAGACACGCAACATAAATGTGTATCTCAGGCGCCCCGGCTCGGAGCTGCCGGAAGGACACTCCGTCTCGGAGATCCAATTCGAGACGGACACCGAAGGGCGGATCCTGGACGTGTTGAGCGGAAGCGTCTGGGACATTTCCAGGGGCGTCGCCGTAGAGGGTCCGCTCAAAGGAGTCGTACTCCAACAGCTCCCCTACGTCACCTCCTTCGACTGGGCCTGGCGCGACTTCTTCCCCCACACGACCTTCTTCGGCGAGGAGTAGCTTTCCCGCTTCGGCGGGCCCCTTCAGGCCGGTGTGATAATATCCGCGCCAGCGGCCCGGCGCGCCGCTTCCCGTTGCGTTACGAACCCCGAGGAGGCCGAGCCCATGACTCAGCGAAATCTGCCCACCAGGAAAGAGGTGGACTCCTACCTGCGGGACCGCCGCAACTGGGGGCGGTGGGGCGAGAAAGGATCCCTCGGCGCCGTCAACCTGATAACCGCTGCGAAGCGCGTGGCCGCCGCGCAACTGGTCAGGACGGGCAGGACGGTATCTATGAGCCGGCCCTTCCCGGTGACGCCGTCACAGGAGAACCCGAGGCCTGCCCATCACTACGTCCAGGTTCTCGACAGACCTCCGAACGGCGGCGCGGCCGTCGACTATTACGGCGTCTACTACCACGGCACAGCTACTACCCACATCGATGCTATGTGCCACGTATGGAACGAGGACGGCATGTGGGAGGGCCGCGACCCCTCGGAAGAGCTCACCTTCGACGGGGCCAAGCACGGGACCGTAGACGAGTGGAGCGACGGCATAATCACGCGCGGCGTGCTGCTCGACGTGCCGAAGCACCGCGGCAGACCCTACGTAACGCAGGACGAGCCGGTCCATGGCTGGGAGCTGGAGGACATAGCCGGTAAGCAAGGCGTAGACCTCGAGCCCGGCGACGCGGTAATGGTCTACAGCGGCCGCGAGGCCTACGCTCGAGACCACGGCGGCGTGTGGGGCGGGGGCGCCGAACGCCCAGGGCTACACGCCTCGTGTCTGCCATTCCTCCGGGACAATGACGTGTCGATCCTGGGATGGGACATGATGGACCTGATGCCCAACGGATACGAGATACCCTGGAGCGTCCACGGCGCCATCTTCGCCTACGGCGTGGCCCTGGTCGACAACTCCCTGCTCGAGCCACTGGCACAGGCCTGCGCCGAAGAGGGGCGGTATGAGTTCATGTACCTGACCGCTCCGCTCCGGGTTGTGGGGGGCACAGGCTCACCTGTCAACCCCGTGGCCATGTTCTAGCCGCAGGAGGCGAGTTACTCATGGAATTCGGCGCACACCTGCCGCTGATGATGAAGAGCCGAGGCGTCTGGAGGAAACAAGCTCGTATTACGAAGAATGAGTGATGTATCATGTTCAATATCCCCATAGGCTCTTCGCGCCGATTTCAGAAGGGCCTGCCAACCGCGCTCCCCCAATTGGACGAGGGCGAGGTCGATAGATAGGTCTATCGCGCCGTCACCACTTTGTCTCCCGCAAGATCGGTTGTATTGCGGATGTTGAACGGGGTCGTTGGCCGTACGCTATTAGCGATCAGACACGGCAGACGCCTGCCTGATGCTCGAAGCGCGACCTGATCGCCAGACAAGGAGGGCCCCATGACTACCCAGTCAACTTATCCCGTTTCCGTAGAAGGCACCTTGGACGAGACCCTCAACCGCTGGCTGTGGTTGGTCAAGTGGCTGCTCATCATCCCCCACCTCGTGGTCTTGAGCTTTCTGTGGGTCGGCTTCGTCCTGGTGTCTATCGCGGCCTTTTTCTCGATCCTGTTTACCGGCAGGTATCCGAGAGAGCTCTTTGACTTCAACGTGGGCGTCATGAGATGGACCTGGCGGGTCGCCTTCTACAGCTACAGCGCCCTGGGCACCGACAAGTATCCACCCTTCAGTCTGACGACCCGCGACTACCCGGCAAACCTTGAGGTGGAGTACCCGGAACACCTCTCTCGCGGCCTGGTGCTGATCAAATGGTGGCTCCTGGCGATTCCTCACTACCTGGTGGTCAGCTTCTTCCACGGCGGCTCGGGTCAGTGGTCCGGCGGCGGCCTGGTAGGCCTATTGGCGATCTTCGGTGCAGTGAGGCTACTCTTCACGGGCCGCTACCCGAGCGACATTTTCGAGCTCATCATGGGCTTCAACAGATGGAGCCTCAGGAGCCTGACCTACGTCGCCTTGATGCGGGACGAGTATCCCCCGTTCCGGCTTGCTCCTTAGTCCAGGCTATGCAAGACGCCGGTTTCTCCCTGCGGCCGGTAGCGCCCTACGACTTCGAGCTCACGTCCGGCTACATGACGTTCTTCCGGGGCGCCTACGCTGCGGACAGCTTCGAGGACGGCGTGTTCCAGCGCCTGCTCGACCTCGGCGACGGATTCACCCTGGCCTCGGTCACGTCGGCCGGCACAACGGAGGAGCCTCGGCTCGACGTGCAGCTAAGAGGTCATGACCTCGGGGACTGCGAAGTCGCCGAGGCGCGTCGACAGGTGGCGTGGATGCTGGGTCTCGACGACGACCTGGACCCGTTCTATCGGATGGCACGTGCCGACGGCCACCTTGCCCCCTTTATCGAGAGGTTCTGGGGCCTTCACTCGCCCCACACCCCCTCGGTGTACGAGTCTCTCGTGCAGGCCATCCTCGGACAGCAGATCAGCTCGCATGTTGCTCGCATGCTGCGCGGCCTGCTAACGGAGACCTATGGCCAAAAAGTAAGGGTAGACGGCCAGGTCTACCGAGCGTTCCCTCGTCCCGAGGCGCTGGCGGCCGCCGGCCTCGATGGGATGAGAGCCATGAAGCTCAGCGCTCGCAAGGCCGAGTACATAACGGACATCGCCTCCAGAGTCGCTCGTGGAGAGCTGGACCTCGAGGGCCTGCGCCAGCAGCCCGTTGAGGATGCGATCGAGGCGCTGACTGCGATCCGCGGCGTCGGCCTCTGGACGGCGCACTGGCTGGCGATCCACGCCCTCGGTAGCCCGGACGGGTTCCCTCATGGCGACCTCGCCCTCCAGAGGCACGTCGGCAAGCTTGTCAACGGCGGCGCGCCTATGGACGCCGATCAGGTACTGGACTACTCCCGTCGCTGGGCGCCGTACCGCAGCTACGTCACGGTTTACCTCTTTGCCGCGGGGCGGACAGGCCAGCTAGACGAGCTCACCGCATCGATCGTCTAATCTCTCGGGGCTTGGCGGCGACTGAACCCTGCCTTAGCTTGACATTCGTGAGACCCGTCCATTAATATCTTGCGAGATTTTCGGCAAGGAACCGCCTTACAGACTGCAAAGTGTATTTCCTCAGATTCGTCCTGTTCTGCACGGACTCCGTTAACGACTTCCTCCGTAGGAACTGTCCCTACATAGCGGGAGCAATCGCCTTCTACGCGCTTTTCTCCTTGTTCCCACTGTTTCTCGCCATCATATCGATCGCGGGCTTCTTCCTTGGAGACGAGGCGGCACAGATCGAGCTGGCGGGCAGGATAGCGGGAGTCATTCCGGTTGAGGCCGAATTCATCGGCGGGACCCTGGAAGGCGTCGTCAGCGCCAGGGCTATCACCGGTGTGGCGAGCATCTTTGGACTTCTGTGGGCCGCCTCATCCGCCTTCGGCGCGATCAGGAAGGGGATCAACGCCGCCTGGGGTGTAACCAGGACCAGGCCGTTCCTCAGAGAGCGCTTCATCGACTTCGCCCTCGTTTTCGGCGCCGGCATCCTGATGATGGCAGTTCTCTTCGTCACCCCGACCTTCGCGTTCCTGAAGCAGATAACGGACGCGGTCGCACCCGATGCAGGCGTCGCGAGCGCTGTCTTTTGGGGGCTGGCCGCCCAGTTGCTGACACCGTTGCTCTCTTACGTGGCGTTCCTCCTCCTCTACCGGTTCATACCCAATACGAAGGTCACGCTCAGCGACGTCTGGCTGGTGGCCCTGGGCGCCGCCATAGCATTCGAGGGCGCCAAGTGGGGGTTCGTCTGGTATGTGCAGACCTTCCCAGTCTACAACGTGGTATACGGGGCTGTCGGGGCGGTGATGGCATTCTTGACCTGGGTCTATGTGTCGGCTATCATATTACTGTTCGGGGCCCTGGTATCCTCGCGGTTCGCAGCCTATGCCAGGGAGGTTCAAGAGGAGAAGGGGCTAGGCCTGGTTTGGGCTGGGCTTTCGCGGGTCAGGCTTAGGGTTGTTCCAGCACACGGGAAGGGATAGGGTCGCACGGAGTCCCGCAGCAACAATCGCGGTCCTCCTTCTGGTCGCATTTCTGGCCCTTTCCGCCTGCACCGCGCAGCCTCCGCCGGCCACTCCCGTAGCCACCGAGCCCGGGGATTCCGCAGCGGCCGTCCAGTCCTCTCCGGCACAGGCGAACGGCCAGGCGAATGAGGCCCCACCGCCACCCGCGACCCTCGCCTCCCTCCCCTCGATTGCGGACCTGGTCGATCAAGTTAACCCATCGGTTGTCTCCATCGCCGTCGAGTCCCTTAACCGACGTCTGTTCGTCCAGTTCGACGACGAGGGAGCGGGCACGGGGATCATCGTGTCGCCCGAGGGGCACATCGTCACAAACTACCATGTGATCCAGAGCTCCCGTGCCATCAAGGTCACGCTGCCCAGCGGCGAGGCCTACGACGCCACGGTAGTCGGCGTCGACAGGCTCACCGACCTGGCAGTGGTCAAAGTGGATGCCCAGGGCCTGCCGGCCGCCAGGTTCGGCGACTCTGGCGCGGTACGCGTCGGGGACTGGGTGGTGGCTCTCGGCAACGCCCTCGCATTGAAAGGCGGCCCCACCGTAACCCTCGGGATCGTAAGCGCGCGCGGACGCACGGCGGACACCGACCGGGGGGTGCTCTACGACATGATCCAGACCGACGCCGCGATCAACTCCGGCAATAGCGGAGGCCCCCTCGTCAACATGAGCGGCGACGTGATCGGCGTGAACACGGCCATCCTGCGACAGGCCCAGGGTATCGGCTTTGCGGCCAGCTCGGCGGTGGTCGTACCGGTCATCGAGAGCCTCATCGAAAACGGACGCGCCGTGCGTCCGCTCATCGGCCTTAGTGCCGACGATGTCACGCCCGCCAGGGCTCACCAGCTAAACCTCTCGGTTACCGAGGGCGTCATCGTCACCCGAATGGCCGATGATGGCCCCGCATACCTGGCCGGCATTCGCGTCGGAGACGTGATCACCGGGATAGACGGCATCCCTACACCGGACATGGCCCGGTTCCTCACGCTACTCTGGACCTACGATGTTGACACGGTGATCGAAGTAGAGCACGTCAGAGGCACCGAAGTGTCCGTCACGCCAGTCCAGCTGGCGGAGCGGCCAGCCTCATAGGACGAGGCCTCGTCCTTCTAAGGTCTGTCTCCCACGTGAATGGCCACCGAGCCAAGGGCCAGCTTGCGGAACGCAACGTTGCGAAGCCCCGCCTCCTGCATCAGCCCGGCTGTCTGTGATGCGGTGAGGAACCCCTCTACCGACGCCGGCAGATAGGCATACGCCTCTCGGTCCCCGGCCAACAGCGCACCAATCCAGGGCGTGGCGTACCTGAAATAGATGGGAAACAACCTGCTCAGCAGGCCTCGACCCTCCATCCGCACTATCTCCAGCACTACCACTCTGCCGCCCGGCTTGACGACGCGTACGATCTCCCTGAGGGCGTCTGGGACGCTGACGAAGTTGCGTATCCCGAAGCCAACGGTGGCGCAGATAAACTGAGCATCTCGGCAAGGGATGTGGTGGGCGTCGCCGACGAGCCATGAGACACAGGCCGAGCGCTCCATCGCTCGCGATTTGGCGTCGGCCACCCTTAGCATCTCCGGCGTGGAATCCAGTCCTACAACGCTGGAGATCGACGCGTGCCCGGCTAGCTCGAGAGCGAAGTCGCCCGTCCCAGTTGCCACGTCCAGGGCAGGACCTGTCATCTCGCCCAGCGCCATCTCGACCGCCATCCGGCGCCAGGCGTGATGCCTGCCCGCCGACATCACCGAGTTCAGGCGATCGTAGCGCGCCGAGATGCGGGCGAACATGCGGGTCACGTACCGAGACCGCTCTATGCCTCGCAGGTGTGCCACTCAGGCCTCTCCGGAACGCCCGAGACTCAGACCCTGAGCGCCGAGGTCGGTATCCCCCGAAGGTCTCGCATGGCCCGAGGTAGCGCCGGTAGCAGGTCGCCGGCGATCATGCCTGCGGCCCCCAGCTCCTGTCGGACGACCTCGCCGGCCGCCCCGTGAAGGAAGACTCCCAGCGCGGCCGCGTCTTCGAGCGTCATGCCTTGGGAAAGCAGGCCGGCGATCGCTCCGGCCAGGACGTCTCCAGTGCCGGCGGACGCCAGACCGGGGTTCGCGAACGGACTGACTTTGGCACTTCCATCGGGGGAGGCTACTATCGTGTATGCGCCTTTGAGCACGGTGACCTTGTTCCACCTACGGGCCGAGGCGGTGGCAGCGCCCAACCTGTCCTTTTGTATCGCGCCGGTCGTCTCGCCTGTCAGCCGCGCCATCTCGCCCGGGTGAGGCGTGACCACTGCCCTGGCGGAGAACCTCTCCCACCAGTCGACGCCGTTCGATCGAGCCAGGATGTTCAGGCCGTCGGCGTCCATCACGGTGGGCGTCCGGAGCGAGCCTGAGAGCAGAAGTTCTTCGGCCATGGCGATGGTGCCGGGAGCCTGGCCGAGGCCGCACCCGACGAGCAAGGAGTCGTAGCCTTCCAGCCGGTCCGCGATCTGCCGAGCGGCCTCCGGCGCGGCCTCTCCCGGCGACGACTCCGGCAGAGGAAGGTAGGTGGGCTCTGTTACCTTGGCCGCCACCGCAGCCTGAAGGCTGCTTGGTATCGCCAGCGTCACCAGGCCGGCGCCGACCCTGGTCGCCGCCGACACGGCCAGTTGCGCCGCGCCAACGAAGTTCGCCGAGCCGGCCACGACCATCGTTCGGCCGAAGGTGCCTTTATGCGCGTCGGACGGCCGGCCGGGCAGGAGAGCGCTGGCCCACGCGTCGGTCATCAGCTCCAGGCCGACATCTTCGTCCAGCCCTGCGGGTATCCCTATGTCCGCGACCTCCAGGGCCCCTCTCTTGTCGGCGCCCGGGAAGGCGAAAAGCCCGAGTTTCGGGTATCCCAATGTAACCGTGACGTGAGCGCCCGCACACGCCGAGTCCACGCTACCGTTGTCGGCGTCGAGGCCGCTGGGCAGATCCAGAGCTATTACCTGTGGCCCGCCGGCAGCCACGGCCTCCGCGAGCCGCAGGAAAACCTCCCTCAGCGTCCCCTCCAGGGGACGGGCTCGACCGGTGCCAAGCACCGAGTCCACCACGACGTGAGATCGAGCGAGCGCGTTAGTCAGCTCTCTCAAGCCATCATCCTCAGACGCTTGGCGAACCACGACGTCCCACTCGTCCAACGCCGCCAGCTTCGGGTCCGGCTGCCGCCGTTGCGCGCACAGGTACACCCAAACCCTGGCGCCCCACCTGGCAAGGTGACGCGCCGTCACCAGGCCGTCGCCGCCGTTGTTGCCCGGGCCGACCAGCACCGTGATCGGCACGCCGGTCAGGGGCCCGGCGTGGTGACGCACCCTCCTCGCCACTGCGAGGCCGGCCTTCTCCATCAGGGCGTCGGTCGACACCCCGGCCTGCTCGGAGCGGGCTTCGATCTGGCGCATCTGCTCGGAGGTTACGATCTTCATGAGGGAACGGGCGGGGCTGTTACTGCCCAAGCTCAGGTTAGATCTTGCCTACCAGGGACTTGAGGAGCGATCGGGTCCGGGCCACGGAGGCCTTCTCGTCGTCTCCAACCGGGAACGTGGCGGCCAGCAGGTCCGTCGCGCCCGCGTCGGCGATTCGTCTGAGCTTGTCCTCGACCTCCTCCTCGTTCCCGACGATGACGACATCCTCGGGCGCCTCCACACCCTCTATGTCCAGCATCCTGCGATAGCTGGGCAGCTGGCCGTAGCGCTGAAACACCGTCGCCGCCTTCTCGCGCCCAGCCTGGGCGTCGTCGGTGACGGCGATGGGCACACCGACGCACACCCTGGGTTGAGGCCGCCCTGCCTCCTGCGCGGCGGCAGCGAGGCGCGGCAGGATATGGCCCGCCACGGTCTTGGGACCCGTCATCCACGTAATGGTGCCCTCGGTCATCTCGCCGGCGATCCGCAGCATCCTGGGCGCCAGGGCGGCGATGAGAACCGGGAAGGGCTGCACCTCGCCCACGTCGATCGCGACGTTGACGTTGAACACCTCACCGCTGTGCTCGACGCTGCGCCCTTCCACCAGCGCCCGTACGACCGTAAGGTACTCGAGCATGTGCTGCGCCGGCCTGTCGAACGAGAGGCCCAGCCTGCCCTCGACCGTGGGCTTGTGGGCGACGCCCATACCCAGGGTCAGACGCCCGCCGGAGGCCGCCTGGGCCGACAGGGCTGTCTGCGCCATCACCAGGGGGTGGCGCGCGAAGGTCGGCACGACGGCCGTGCCCATCTCGATGCGCTGCGTCTTTTGGCCAGCCAGGGCGATGAGGGTGAGTGCGTCGACTCCCAGTATCTGGGCCGACCAGAAGCTGTCGAACCCGTCCTCCTCGGCCTCGACCACCTGGCGCACCTGTCCCTCCAGGTCGGGCGCGGCCCCCACCGTACCGATGAAGACGCCGATCCTCATGACCCCTCCTCATACTCATTCAAGACGGTGTCGATGAAGCGTTATTCGTTTCTCGGAAGCGTGTTGCTGACCCGGCTCTCGGCCACGACGAATGCGACCGCGTAGTGCTCCGAGTGGGAGAGGGCCACCGACAGCGTCTCGATTCCAAGGCGGTCGGCGCGGTCGCGCGCCCTCTCGTGTAGCTGGATCGTCGGGGCTCGGCCTCGCTCCCTTACGACCTCGATCTCCCGCCAGCCGACACCGCGAATACCGGTGCCCAGGGCCTTCATCACGGCCTCTTTGGCGGCGAACCGGCTAGCGAGCTGCGGGGCGCGTCCGCGGCAATAGGCTATCTCGCGCTCCGTGTAGACACGCTCGAAGAAACGCTGGCCGAACCTCTCGGCGACGCGCCTCACACGGGGGATCTCGATGATGTCTACGCCGGAAACCAACACCGCTCTCGCCGCAGGCCGTGATTCGAGTGCGCCCCTACGCACCCGCAGGCATCGCCATTATAGTCGACGCTCCTAGGCATGGAAAGCGCCGCTTTCTCTGCCACTGCCGGGCCTATATAATTGGGCCGGCCCGCTTCGGATTTTGCTTAACTGGAGGAGGGTGCTTTGAGCGCCACGGTGATAGACGGTGCGGCGCTGGCCAGAGAGATCAGAGCCGAGGTGGCCGAGGGCGTTGCCGAGATGAAGGCCAAGCACAACGTCGTCCCTGGGCTGGCCGTCGTGCTGGTCGGCGACGACCCTGCGTCTGCCGTCTACGTGCGAAACAAGGGGCGGGCCGCCGAGGAGGCGGGAATCCTGGCAGAGACGGTAACGCTGCCGGCCAAGACCAGCCAGGGTGAGTTGCTGGAGCTAATAGCGAGACTCAACGGCGACGGCCGGCTGCACGGCATGATCGTGCAGCTGCCCCTGCCCGATCACATCGACGAGAGCGCCGTCATCGAGGCCATCGCTCCCGAGAAGGACGTGGACGGGCTGCACCCGACGAACATCGGGCTGCTGGTGATGGGAAGGCCCCGGTTCGTCTCGGCCACCCCTGCCGGGATCCAGCAGATCCTCCTCCGCAGTGGCTACGATCCCGAAGGCCAGCATGTCGTGATTTGCGGGCGCAGCAACATCGTCGGCAAGCCGGTCACCAACCTCCTGATGCAGCGAGTCTCCGGCGCCAACGCCACCGTCACCGTGTGCCACACCAGGACCAGGGACCTGCCCGCCATCACACGACAGGCGGATATCCTGATCGCCGCCATCGGCAGGGCGCAGTTCGTAACCGCCGACATGGTCAAAGAGGGCGCTGTCGTCGTCGACGTCGGAATCAATCGTGTAGACGACCCGACCCGGAAGCAGGGCTACCGGCTCGTCGGCGACGTAGACTTCGAGGCGGTGTCGGCGAAGGCGGCGGCCATCACACCCGTACCGGGCGGCGTCGGGCCTATGACTATAGCCATGCTCCTCGACAATACCCTGAAGGCTGCGCGCCTGCGTGTGCATCCCGACGTTGACCGATAGGTGCGTCCGAGCCGACGCTGGGCGTGTGCTATAGTGGGCCAACAGGCCCATGAGTTCGGTGTAAGCATTTGCCCATTCCCGGCGTAATCAGGCCGCTTCTTGCAAGCAAGCAGCGTCGCGACGTCCTTCTGGCGCTAACCGCCGCCTATCTCTTGGTCCAGCTCGCCAGCCTCCCCGTGGCCATATCCATACCCACGCTGGCCAAGCGCTTCGGCACGACCATCGACGACACCGCCTGGATCGTCATCATCTATCTCCTCATGCTCGGGAGCTTCGTACTCCTGGCTGCCCGCATGGGCGATCGATACGGCCACATGAGGGTCTTCTTCGTCGGCATCGTCGTGGCCACGATTGGATCCGGGCTCATAGCGCTCTCCCAGGACCTCTGGCAGGTGGTGCTGTGGCGAGCGGTGGCCGGACTCGGCTCCGCAATGATACTGGGCAACTCGAACGCCATCCTGGCCGCCGCCTTCCCACCCGAGGAGAGAGGCCGCGCCTTCGCGGTCCCCATAATCGGCGCCCGTTTCGGGACGCTGTTAGGGCTTGTGCTCTTCGGCGTATTCCTCCACTTCTTCAGCTGGCGCCTGGTGTTCGTGTCATTCGTCCCCATCGGGCTGCTGGCGATGGCAGCCGCGATTCCAGCGCTGCGAATGCAGGAGCAGCCGAAAGTCGCCGCCGGCACCGGGCGCCCGGACTGGTTTGGAGGCGCGCTCCTGGTCGCTACGGCGGTCGTGCTGATCCTGTCGGCAAGCCACCTCCACGGCGGCGAGCAGTCCTTCGTCTCCTCGGAAGGGGTGCGGTATCACCTACCGTTGCAGATCGTGTTCCTCGTGTTGCTGGCGGTGTTCGTGCTGGTGGAGCGCAGGGTCTCGAATCCCGTCATCGACATGAGGCACTTCCGCCAGAAGCCCTTCTCGCTGGCCCTCGGCTCCAACGTGACCTACCACTTCTCGATGCTGGCGACGATGACTCTGGTGCCCATCCTCGTCGAGGAGGGCTTCGGTAAGTCTCCGCTGTTCGTGATCGTCGTGCTGCTGCCGAGCCAGACCCTGGGCCTCTTCATGCCCATGGTGGCGGGCTGGATCTACGACCGGCACCGCCCCAGGATGATGCGGCCTGCTACGATGGCCAGCATCGCAGGCGGGTTCCTCGTCCTGGGCCTTGCGGCGCCCCACATCGCCTTCTGGGCCCTTCCCCTCCTGATGCTGCCCATCTCGATCGGCACCAACATGTTCAACCCGATCAACAACGCCGCGGTGATGAACTCCCTTCCGCTGGAGCATCGAGGCGTGGCCTCGGGCATGCTGGAGACCACGCGGGAGCTTGGCCACGCCCTTGGCGCGACCGCGGCAGCCGGCGCACTGGCCCTGACGTTGCCCATAGGCATCGACCTGCTGTCGGGCGAGGCGGCGCAGCGGTTCTACATCGACGGCTTCAGGATCGCGGCGATCATGGTGGTTTTCGCGCTCATGGCCGGCGCTACGCTCGCCTACTTCCACAACCCCCCGCCGCCCTCCGTGCGAAAGGCCGAGGAAGCTTCCCCAGAGCCGTCATACCAGCCCAGCGGCGACGATTAGCTGTAGCTTGCGGCTATCGGGTTTATATCCCACCCACCCGCCCTTTAGGATTTCTGGGGGATCGCAGTTTGACGGAAACCGTAGGAAGGTGCCGGGAACCTGCGGTTTCTGGCCGGGGTCTGGGGTGTCCCCAGATATAAGAATACGTCCGGGGTGGGAGGGAGGGAAAGCACCCGCCTGGAACCCTCGGCATCCCCTGGCCACCTCCTTTCACTTGGCGGGAGGATTGCGCAGCAAAGCATTCACGCGACCAAGCACGAGCTCCCGGTTCTTTTTATGAGGACCAGCGACTTCGATTACAGCCTGCCACAGGGGCTCATCGCCCAGAAGCCGGTCGAGCCACGCGACCACTCCAGGATGATGGTGGTCTGCCGCAGCGAAGGCACGATACGGCACCGCCGCTTCCACGAGCTGCCCGAGCTTCTCCGCCCCGGCGACCTCCTGGTGTTCAACGACAGCCGGGTGCTGCCGGCGAGGCTGTACGCGCGCCGCGCCGGCACCGGCGGGCGCATCGAGCTGCTGCTGCTCAACCGCCTAGCGCCGGGCGTCTGGAGGGCGCTGGTGCGCCCCGGCCGGCGGATGCAGGTCGGAGTGGCCTTCGAGGTCCCCGCGCCGAGCGGCGAAACCGGGCTCACCGGCGAGGTGCTCGACGTCGAATCCGACGGCACCAGGGTAGTCAAGCTGTCACACGAGGACCTCGAGCGGGTAGGCGTGGTGCCGCTGCCGCCTTACATCCACGAGCCGCTCGCCGACCCCGAGCGCTACCAGACGGTCTACGCCCGCCTAGACGGCAGCGTGGCCGCGCCGACGGCGGGCCTGCACTTCACTCCCGAGGTCCTGGACCGTCTGCGGGCTATTGGAGTAGAAACCGCCTTTTTGACTCTCCACGTCGGCTGGGACTCCTTCCGCCCGGTCAAGACCGAGGACCCGTCGGCGCACGAGATGCACACCGAGTACTGGGAGCTGGGCGCCGATGCGGCAGAGGCCATAAACCGCGCCAAGCGTGAGAGCAGGCGCGTGGTCGCCGTGGGCACCACGACGACACGGCTGCTGGAGCAGGCCGCGGCCCTGAGTGGCGGCCCGCCCGACGAAGCGACGCAGCTAACGGGATCGTCGGGCTGGGCCGACCTGTTTATCCTGCCCGGCTATCGCTTCCGGGTGGTCGACGCCCTGCTGACCAACTTCCACCTGCCACGGTCGACGCTGCTGATGCTGACCTGCGCCTTCGCCGGGCGGGACCTGGTGATGCGGGCCTACGCCGAGGCCATCGAGCGCCGCTACCGCTTCTACAGCTTCGGCGACTGTATGCTAATACTATGAGGCGTGGTAATGAAAGACAACCTAATTGACTCTATAGGGAGGAACTTCGAGCGCCTTCTGCGATGGGCCTATCCAGGGGCGTTGTTCCTAGTTTTGCTCCGCTTGGCTAGGCCTAACGATTTCGAAAAGTTGGCGAATGTCCTGGATGACCGATCTCTCTGGGGGCTATTCGTTGGCGGGCTCGTCGCGGGCACAGTTGTGTACCTGGCGCAGGGATACGTAATGAATCAACTGGTGTCCCTTGTTCTTGCTGTCGTTCGTTGGGATGTGAATATTCGACCCTTCGATCACCCGCGACGGCTCCAGCAATTTCTTCACTGGTGGTTCGTAGGATGGGTGGTGCCAAGGCTTACTTGTCTCGCCGATAGCGTAGCCCAAAACGCCCAGCGAAGATGGACAGCCCGAGACTACCCAAGACGGCTGTCAAGCTGGTTGGATTATGCCTGGGGAGTTCATCACGCCATGTCGTCGACAGGATGGCTCGTCCTTTTCTTCTTTCTATTCTGGAAGGAGCCGGGCTCGAGATTCGCCCGCGCTCCGCAGTGGGAAATCCTCGTCCCTTCAATAGGATTGTTGCTCGGGTCTCTCTGGTTCCATGCAGTGCTTGTTAGAATCCCGCTGAAAGGAAATGGATGCCATGAGCATGTGGAAAAGAGCAGAGGAAACCGCCAGGACGCAGCTGGAGGCTGAGTTCGGGCAGCGTTTCACACCGAAGAGTATCGATGTGGGGTCGACAACGCGCCGCTTCGATTTCGTTTCAGATGACGGAGCCATTGTTGTTCAGGTAAAGTCATGCTTAAAGAAACTGGAGGAACTTACCCGCCCTCAGCTCGACACCAGGTTTCAAAGGGACTATATCTTTGACTGTCTCCTGCTGACACGTGTCCCGGCCGAACAGCGGCTATTCTTCTTGGCTGCGGATCAGGCGCTCTTTGACAAGTTTGTCGGTTGGGCGGAAGGCCTAGTACCAGGTGTTGAGATGAGGTGGATAGATACATCCAGCTTCTGACCGTCATGTTGTTCGCTTTCGGCGCAGTTTCTGTGCCACAACCGCAGCATGGCCTGGCGCATGCTAGTGTAAGACATGATGAAGCGCATATCCCGGTACATCGGCGACCGAATCAGACGTTGGCAGGTCGCCAAGGCGCTGCGCAAGGTCAACGCTCGACACGGCCAGACGCTGAGAAGGCTAGGGAAATAACAAAACCCAGGGCTTAAGCCCTGGGTTTGAAACGCCCTTCGAGTAGACGGGACCCCTACCCCATGCCGAAGCGCTCGGCCTGGTCTACGATGTCGATGCCGACCTTCTCGCTCCAGGCCGCCAGCAGCTGCCCGGTTATCGGCCCCGGCTTGCCGTCGCCGACCTGGCGGTTGTCGGCCCGGGTCACCGGCAGGACGCACCAGGGCGTCGTCGAGAAGAAGGCCTCGTCGGCGTTGTAGAGGTCGTAGGGCTGCATCTCCTCCTCTGTGACGGGGATGCCCAGCTGCTCCGCGATCTCGAACACCGCGCCGCGCGACGCGCCCTGAAGCACGCTGCTGTCACCGGGCGTGCGGATGACCCCGTCGTTGACGATGAAGAGATTGTAGCCGATGCCCTCGGCCAGGTTGCCATCGGGGTCGGTTAGGATGGGCCAGCCCTCGGGGTCGACGTCCATGGCCTCGAGCTCGGCCATGTTGAAGTTCATGCGGCTGTAGTGCTTGATCTTGGGCTCGAGGGCCTCGTGAGAGTAGCTGCGAGTCCTGGTGACGACGCCGTGGGCGCCGGGCCCGTAGAACCTGGCGAAGGCCTTGAAGGGGATCTGCACGCACTGGACGATGACCGTCGCCTGACCGCCGAGCTCCCGGAATCCGGACACGCCGCGCGTCACAGCCTGCCACACGTGCCAGTCGCCCGCCTGCTCCAGCAGGTGCTCGTTGCGCCGGACCGCCTCCTCGCTTACGTCGATCATCTCCTCCAGAGTGAGGCCCGGGTCGATACGAACGTACTTGAGGGAGCGGTATAGCCTCTCGACGTGCTCCCGCATCTTGAAGCTCTTGCCGTTGAAGGTACGAGCGATGTCGAAGACGGCGTCGCCCACCCAGAATCCGCGGTCGCTCAGGTCCAGCGAGCACTCGCTTCGAGGCTTCCATTCGCCATTGAAGTAGGTGATGGTGTCGAGCATGCTTCTCCTCCTGTCTTTCTTTCCGGCCCGCCGCAGGCCCGCCGCACGAGGACCGGGAACATCCCAAGCCCTGGACCCCTGGCCCCCTTCCTAGCCAAAGAAGGGGGCAGAATGTGTAACTGAGGGACACCCTCAGACTCCCGGCAAAGGGGCTTCGCCCCTCTGCACTCCCCCTCCTCAGCAACCCGCTAGACGGTGTAGAGGTTCGGCGACCTGGGCACTTCGGCGATCTGGTGCGCCTCCAGCGGGAAGGCCTCCTTCTTGTAGACCTGCACGCGGTGGGACACGTAGTCGGTGATGTACAGCCTGCCCTGGTCGTCGAGCCGGACCGACGTGGGGGAGCGCAGCCGCTTTGTGGACTCGACTGACGTCATCTCACGGAAGCGGAGCGGCTGCGCGTTGGCCAGCATGTACGTCACCGCCGCCTTGCCCAGCGTGGCGTCGCCGATGAACTTGTCGACGTAGCGACCCGATGCGTCGAACTGCTGCACCCGGTCGTTGCCCCAGTCGGCCACGTATATATCACCGTCGGAGTCCACCGCCAATCCAGCGGGGTGGCGGAACTCGCCGTCGCCGCTTCCCGAAGTTCCCAGCTCGAACACGAACTCGCCGTCGGGGCCGAACTTCTGGAGGCGGTCGTTCTGCCAGTCCGCCACGTAGACGTCGCCCTGGTCGTCCACGGTGATTCCCCAGGGCATGGAGAACTCACCCTCACCGTGGCCGTAGCGTCCCCAGTTGAGGATGAACCGGCCATCCTTGGTGAACTTCTGAACTCGGTGGTTCAGGCTGTCTGCGACGTAGATGTTTTCCTCGGCGTCGAAGGCGATCCCCGACGGCCCGTTCAGCTCGCCGTCGCCGTCACCGGGCTCACCCCACTTGCCCAGGAACTCCCCTTCCCGAGTGAAGCATACGACACGATTGAGGGCCTCGTCGGAGACGTAAAGGTTCTCCTCTCGATCGCGTATCAGAGCGACCGGCCAGGTGAGTTGGCCATCGCCGTCACCCTTGCTGCCGAATGCGCCCAGGTCCTCGTCGTCCCAGTTGAATCGGCGTATCTCCCTATCATCCTCACCCCTTGTTATGACGTACAGTCTCCCCTCGTCTCCGATGGCGACGTCCATCGGGAAGTGGGTCATGCGCCGCATGCCAAGGGTGGTCAGGTAGGGGAATCCGGCCCTGAGCAAGGCGTGTGGCCTGGCCATGATGTTACCTCCTACCGCTTGTCCTTCACTTGGGTCCCCGGTCGCCTAGTTGAAGGGCCGGATCTGCTCGAAGCTGCCGCCCACGATTGGGCCGGCGTCCACGCCCAGCCACTGCTCCAGGACCGTTCCATACACACCACGAAAGTCGACGGTGTGCTTCAGGTCCTCTGCGTTCAGCCACTGATCCGGGGCCAGCGGCGGGTACTCGGCGTAGAGCCCTCCGTTGACCCTCTCGCCTATGATAAAGGCGCCGCCGCCCGAGCCGTGGTCGGTGCCGCTGCCGTTGTCCTTCATGCGTCGGCCGAACTCGGTGAACACGAGCATTACGACCTCATCGGCCGCGTCGTGCTCGCGCAGGTCCTGGAAGAGGTCCATGATCCCGCCCGACAGCGCGGTAAGCAGCTTGGGATGAGCCGGCATCTCGTTGCCGTGGGTGTCGTAGCCGCCCTGGCTCGTGTAGAAGACGCGCGTACCCAGGCCGGCCAGGTGCACCCGGGCGACATCTCGCAGACTTCGCGCGAAGGGGTTGTCGGCGTACTCGACGCTGGACGAGTACGTGGAGGGCGCCCCCTTCAGCAGGTCGGCGCTCCTGAGGGAGTCCAGGCCGGTCTGCGCCAGGTAGTCCATCACCGGCCCCGAACCGATCGCCTGACCGTACATGTCCTTGAAAATATCCAGCGCCTCGGTTCGCCCCTGCTCTGCCGTTATGGGGGTCAGCAATCCGTAGTTGTCCAGGTCACCCACCGACGCCACCGGCACACCGGGAGCGGCCATGGCGCGCGGCAGCCCCCGTCCGAAGTTCACGCCCGTAAGCACGTTCTCCTTGTGCGGGTCGAGCTCGCGTATCGTCTTGCCGAGCCACCCCTCGGTAGCCACCGTCTCGGGCTCACAGGTGTGCCAAATGTCCATGGCCCTGAAGTGGGATCGGCTGGAGTTGGGGTATCCGATGCCCTGCACGATGGCGACCTTACCCTCGTCGTACAGCTCCTTCACCGGCGCCAGCCTCGGGTGGAACCCCAGCTCGTCGTTTATGGGAAGGACGTCGTTCTCAGGTATGAAGACCTTGGGCCTGCTGTCGTAGTAAACGGAGCTCGTGTAAGGCACGACGGAGTTCATGAAGTCGTTGCCTCCGGTCAGCTGCACAACGACCAGGACCGGCTGCTTCCCATTTCCAGCCATTACTCTACCTCCTGCCCTAGCTGGCCTGCTCTAGGCGAGCTGGTACTCCCTCGATGCAACCAGCAGCTGGACCATCCGGGCAATCCTGCCCTCGCTATCCCGGCTCCGCTCCTCGGTGTCGAACGCGAGCTCACCCCCCGCTTCGGCGTGCCTGAGCAGCGCCGACCTGGTTTCCTGGCCAAGGTCCAGCGGGCCAACGAGGTCGGAGCAGAGGTCGACGAACTTCTCCGCGCCCAGCGTCGCACCGCCCTCGCCAACCCTGGTGATGATCTCTCGGATACCGGGCTTTGATGTGTCTGCCGTCTCGGTGACGGCGAAGTTTATTCGCTCGTTCAGGGTCCCACCGTCGATCCACTCCTTGCCTGTGTGCCAGCCCTCGACCGTGGGGGGGTTGTTGAGCCCCTGGCCCATGACCACGGTGGCGGTGCCAAGGCCGAGCAGGTCGGGTTGAGGCCTCCGATGCGTGCCCACGAGCTTGATGGTCCCAGCGACCAGCTCGGCCGGGCTCTTGACCCGCTTGAAGCGCGCCTCTTTGAAGAAGTCAGAGCTGAAGAGGACCCGCAGCATCGCTCTGACCTCGCCGCCCGATTCGAAGTACGCGCCGACCAGCGCTGCGATGGCATCGGGGTCCTGGGGCGGAACGTGTGGCCAGGCCGGCACCTGCGGCTCGTCGGCCACGAAAAAGTTGTAGAGGTGTCTCGCGATGAACCTAGCGGTCGCAGGCCGCTTCACGATGATGTCGACGATGTCGTCGCCGTTGAATCGCCCTGTTTCGCCAAGGAAGGACTTGACGCCGTCGTCGTGGTCTTCGTCGTGATATTCAAACTCAGTGCCGTAGTAGCCGTTGGGATACAGCGGTATCGGCTGCTTGAAGGTCCAGCCGGTGAAGGCACGGGCGGCCATCTTGACGTCCTGCTCCGTGTAGTTGCCCACGCCCAGCGAGAACAGCTCCAACAGCTCGCGGCCGTAGTTCTCATTGGGCTCGTCCTTGTGGTTCTCGCTGTTGTCCAGCCAATAGATCATGGCGGGGTCTCGGGACAGGTCGGTGAGGATGGTCCGCATGTCCGAAAGCCCGTTTAGCCGGAACGTATCTATCTGGCTCATCAACGAAGGGGGGTGCTCGCTCTTGAAGTGGGCGGTAGCGAAGACGTGATGCCAGAAAAGGGTCATCTTCTCCTGGAGCGGACGCCGGGTGTTGATCATGCGATACAGCCAGCGCGCGTTCATGGCGGGCACCGTCGCTTCTGAGTTGATGTACATGTAGTAGCGACGCAGGAGTGCCTCGTCGACCTCCGGGAATGTCTCGGGATGCAACAGGTCCTCGACGAGGGCCTCGTAGCCTTTCGACGCGAGCTCCTCTAGCTCTCCGCGGCTGGCGCCGAACCCGGCTCGTCGCATCAGGTGGGCGAACAGCGCAATGTCCTTGTCTGGCATGCTATCCTCACTCTCGGCCGGGCTGCCCGTGGCCTCGTGCAGCCCTCCAGGCCATGTCCGGACAGTGCCCGGAGTTTACCTTAAAGCCCATCACAGACGCAAGATTCAGGTGCCCGCGCCCATCCCTCTCGTCTTGCGCCGCCCGAACGGTGTAGGATACTCAACACCATCCGGAATGGAGGCACCGATGAAGGCTGGGATGTTTCTGATGCCCTCCCATCCACCGGAGCGCGACACCTTCGAGGCTCATCAGTGGGACCTCGACTGTATCGCCTACGGGGATGAGCTGGGTTATACCGAGGCATGGATCGGCGAGCACTTCACCGCTCCCTGGGAGCCGGTGCAGGCCCCTGACCTGCTGATAGCCCAGGCTTTGATGCGCACAACCCGGATCAAGCTGGGCGTCGGCGTCCACCTGCTCCCGTTCCATCACCCCGTCGAGCTCGCGACCCGCGCCGCCTACCTGGACCACATGGCACAGGGCCGGTACATGTTCGGGATCGGCAGCGGAGGCCTCCCCACCGATATGCAGATATTCGGCGTGGATGCCCAGGCGGGAGAGCATCAGGCCAGGACGCGGGAATGCCTGGAGATCATCCTCAAGCTCTGGGAGAGCCCGGAGCCCTTCGAGTACAAGGGTGAGTTTTGGAGCGTCACGGTACCCGATCCCGCGGAGTGGGAGTTTGCGGCGCTGCGCAACTTCCGCGTTCCCTTCCAAAAGCCTCATCCTCCGATAGCGATGGCGTCGTCGAGCTTGACCGCCTCCACCCTGAAGTTGGCCGGCGCGCGCGGCTTCCTCCCGATGAGCTTCACGTTCAATCGCGCCGGGCTAGTCAACCACTGGGCGGCCGTCGAGGAAGGCGCTCGCAGTGCCGGCAGGCCGCGACCGTCGCGGAGCCAGTGGCGGATAGTCCGCGACGTGTGGATCGCCGACACCGACGCCGAGGCCCGCGAGGGCGTCCTCAACGGCATGCTGGCCAGGGCCCATCAGGAGTACCTGCTACCCGTCTACAAGTTCGGTCCGACACCTCTCATCGAAGGCCTCAAGCAAGACCCCGAGACGCCGAACGACGCCATCACACCCGAGTATCTGGCGGACAACGTATGGCTCGTGGGGTCCCCCGAAACCGTGACCCGGAAGCTGAGAGACCTGTACGAGATGGCCGGGGGCTTCGGAATCCTGCTCATGATGGTGGTGGACCACTGGCAGCAGAACGAGGCCTGGCGCAAGTCCATGCGGTTACTGGCCGAGGAGGTGTTGCCCGCGCTGTCAGACCTGACCGGCGACTAATCAGAGCTAGGGAGATGCCAGATGACCGACACGGCTGACACTTTTCGCGATATCGGCGTCCAGCCCGTCATCACCGCCTCAGGCTCCACAACCGCCCAGAGCGGCAGTAGGCCACGCCCCGAGGTCATGGAGGCGATGACCCGAGCGGCCAATGTAATGGTCGACATCGGCGAGCTGAACCGCGCCGCCGGTAAGGTCATAGCCAAGCACACCGGCGCCGAGGCTGGGTTCGTCTCCAGCGGCGCCTCCGGCGGGCTTATCCTGCAGGCGGCCGCGTGCGTAGCTGGGTCGGACCCGGCGATGATGGCACGTCTGCCCGACACCGACGGGATGAAGAACGAGATCATCATCCACCGGAGCCATCGCTTCCCCTACGACCAGTGCTACCGGACTGTCGGAGCAAAGCTGGTGGAGATAGGCGATGGCAGGCGCTGCCACCCCTGGCAGCTCGAGGCGGCTTTCACCGAGCGTACCGCCGCCGTGGCCTACCTCTGTTCGCCCTTCGTCTCACGTCGGGCCATCCCCCTCGACCAGGTCTGCAACATGGCCCACGATCGCGGCGTACCGGTGATCGTCGACGCCGCGTCATTCCTGCCGCCGAGGGCCAACCTGCGCCGGTTCATCGACGACGGGGCCGACATGGTCGTCTACAGCGGCGGCAAGGCGGTGCGCGGCCCTCAGGGCACCGGCATCCTCTGCGGCCGATCCGACCTCATCGAGGCGGCCGCCGCCAACGCCAGCCCTAACCAGTTCTTCGGCCGCGGCATGAAGGTCTCCAAGGAGGAGATCGCCGGGCTCGTCACAGCACTGGATATATTCGTCACCGAGGACGAGCAGGCGGAGACACAGCGGTACCGCCGGCTGTGCCAGTCTGTCGTGGACGCGCTCGTGGAGGTTCCGGGGCTGCACGTGACCGTCGAGCACGACGACTACAGCTACCTGATACCCACGGCGCTCATCAGGTTCACGCGGGAGTGGAATGGGCCCAGCCGAGACCAGGTCCTGGCCCGCGTGGCCCAGGGGACGCCAGCCGTATACCTGCATGCGCTGGGAAACCCCGACGAGCTCGCCGTCGACCCGTTCAACGTGACTGACGACGAGATCGACGTGGTTATCCGCCGCTTGACGGAAGAGCTGCTTCCCTAGCAAAGGTTCTGCTGCTCGATCCCCTGCTAACCGGCATCCTCGCTCGTGCGGTCCCGAGGTCCCGCACGAGCGGTCAGCGAGGCCGGCAACGAACTCCCGGGACCTTCTCGAGCGTCAAACAACCGTCGGTCGTTCGCGAAAATGTATGACCTACGCGTCCGATACCGGTAGCAAGGACGTAGGTATTTTATAGGGAGGGGTAATTGAGGTCTGCTTCTGTCCGGTTCGTCGCCCTGGCCATGGCCGTCGTTAGCGCGGCCGTCTTGGGGGCGGCCTGTAGCTCTGACTCACCGGCGCAGCCCACGGCAACGGCGACTGAGCCGCGGGCGCAGCCTACGGTCACGGCGACCGAGCCACTGGCGACCGTGGCTGCCCCATCTCCAACGCCGGTCGTCCAGAGCTTCGCGACGGCCACTCCCGAGCCTTACGACACCAGCAGGGTGATGTACCGGCTGTTCATCGACGTGATCCTCGCGCCGGAGCGCGTCGGCGAGCTGCTGAGCCAGATACGAGACAACAACGACGTGGCCCTGGTGCCGGTGGTGGCGGAGACGATGCGTTTCGTCATCTACAGGGACCTGCTGGCCGACTTTGGTTCCACACTCCGCGAGCTGACGGGCAACGACATGCCGGCCGATAACTGGCATGAGTGGATGGAGTGGCTTGGGCAGCATAGAGACGACTTCCCACCCCCCGACGAGTACGCCGAGTGGAAGAGGCAGTCGCTCGCCCAGATACATCCGCGCTTCGTGGAGATGTTGGCGTCGGCCGAGGAGACGTCGCGCATAGAGCTCACCGAGGTAGTGTGGGGAGGCGTAGCCCCGGACGGCATCCCAGACCTCCAAGACCCTCCCTCGATCACCGCGGGGGAAGCCGACTACCTCCTGCCCGACGACCGCGTGGTCGGGGTCGTCGTAAACGGCGAGGGCAGGGCCTACCCGCTGCGCATCCTGAATCCGCACGAGATGGTTAACGACGTCCTGGGAGGCGAGCCCATCTCCCTTGTGTGGTGAACGCTGTGCGGCACCGGAATCGTGTATTCCGCCAAGATAAACGGGGCCCGAACCACCTTCGGAACCTCGGGGCTGTTGTACCTCAACAACAAGCTCATGTACGACCGGACCACCAACTCGCTGTGGAACTCCTTCCTGGGCGAGCCGGTGATCGGGCCCCTCGCCGACAGCGGGATCAAGCTCGACCTGTTCCCGGCGATCCTGACGACGTGGGAGGAGTGGCTGGCCCAGACGCCCGACACCACGGTGCTGTCCACCGACACGGGGATTTACCCGCCACAGAATTACAAGGCTGAGAGCAACGAGTCCTCCTTCTACTACGACTACCGAGCCAGGGCGGACACGATGTTCCCTCAGTGGATTCGCGATCCCAGCCTCAGTCCAAAAGACGAGGTGCTTGGCCTGAGCCTGGACGGCGCCCACAAGGCCTACGCGGTCAAGGCCCTTCAGCAAGAGAGGGTGGTCAACGACACGATCGGGGAGACTGACCTGGTCGTGATCGGCTCGTCGAAGTCGACGGGCACGGCGGCATACCGGCGCGACGGCCGGCGGTTCGCCCTTCCGGCCGACGACGCGTCGGCAGGGGGCCTGCCCTTCTCCCTGGTCGACGCCGAAGGGGCTGAGTGGCTCGTTAGGGACGAGTTCCTGGAGAGCGCCAAAGACCCGTCTCAGAAACTGCCCCGACTCGACTCACGGCAGTCCTTCTGGTTCGGGTGGTACGCCTTCCACCCCGATACCCTACTCTACGGGGCCGACCTGGGAGGCTAGTACTGAGTTTTCAAAGAGCTTTCCAGGTCGTTCCCACCTACCCACCCGCAGGCATCCTCGGGGACACCCCGAACCCCGTCTGGGGCTTTGCCCCCCTTGCACCCCAGGGAAGAGCCTTGCACCAAAACCACGGGAAGGTGTCCCGATGTATCGGGACTGAGGTCTGGGGTATCCCCAGATACAAAAATACCCCCAGGGCGGATGGGAGGGTAAGCAAACCTTCGCGTTGAAGGGACTTTTGGGTGCAACGCCCCTGGGACGGGCTTGTGCCGACGCGCACGGCAGCGCCCCGGGGCGGACTGCCAGGGGATAATCCACCTCAGGCCGACCGCCTTGAAGGAGGGCGGCCTCCGTTGACCTGCAAGACAATTGCGAAACTAAGCGCCGAGCTATTCACAGGCTGCCGGTGATCAGGCCGATAGCCGCAGCCGCCAGCCCAAGGTACACCAGGAACCCTACGATGTCGGTGACAGTGGTGACAACCACCGCCGATGCCAGCGCGGGGTCTATGCGAAGGCCCTTGAGTCCGAAAGGCACCAGCACGCCGCTTACGGCCGCTACGACCATGTTCAGCACCATAGAAACCGCTACGACTAGCGCCAGGTACCCGCTCCCCTTCCAGACCAGGGCGATAACGCCTATCAGCACGCCAAGGGCCAAACCGTGCACCAGCCCGAGCCCGACCTCCTTGACCAGCAGCCGCCTGGCGTTGGCCGGGCTGATCTCGCCCAGGGCAAGCGACCGAACGATGAGCGTTAGCGTCTGAGTGCCGGCGATGCCTCCTTGACCCGCGATCACCGGCAGGAAGGCGGCCAGTGCAACGGCCTGGATGAGTGTGGACTGAAACAGCGTAATAACGAGCCCCGCCAGGATCGCGGTACCCAGATTCAGGCAGAGCCAGGGAAGCCTGCCACGAACCGCGTGCAAGAAGGGCCCCAGCGCCCTCTCCTCTCCGCCCACGCCGATCATCCGGTACATGTCCTCAGTGGCCTCGCCCTCGAAGACGTTGATCATGTCCTCAAGCCTTAGGACTCCCACGAGCTTCCCATCGTCGTCCACGACAGCTAGGTTGCGCAGATCATAGCGCTCCATCAAGCGGGCGCACTGTTCCTGGTCCGTTTCGGCGGACACGGAGATGACGCGGGTGTCCATGATCAGCGAGATGTGCTGATAGGCCCGCGCCAGCACCAGTTGGCCCAGCCCGACCTCGCCCTTCAGCACGTCGTTCTGATCCAGCACAAACATGTGGGCTACGTCGCCCGGGTCCAGATCCTGGGCCAACCTTTGGACGTATGCAAGGGCCTCGGCTACCGTCATGCCCTCCGCCAGTGTGATGAATTCGGGGCTCATCCGGCCCCCGGCGTCGTCGTCCTCGTAGTGCAGCAGGGGAGTTACGTCCCCTGCCTCCCGCATCTCGTTCAGGGCCCTGGCCGCCACCTCTTCGGGCAGGCCCCTGAGAACGTCCGCCGCCACCTCGGGGGCCGCCTCGTCCAGCACCTGGGAGAGCTTTTGCGGCTCCAGGTCCTGGGACAGCTCGACGGCTTCCTCCGGTTCCAGCTCCTCGATGATTTCACCTAGCACCCCCGGCGTGAGCCAGCTCAGAAGCTCAGCCTGCAACTCCCGAGGCATCTGGGCCATGACGTCGGCCTGGTCCGGCGGCCGCAGCCGAAAGAACCTAGTGACCGCCTCTGCGGCCATGTCGTCTTGTAGAAGCTCCCTGATCCGGACGGCAATGCGTTCCAGGTCCGAAGGCTCCTGCACCGAAAGGGTGGCCTCGTCGTCGATCCGGTCGTTTTCCATGGTGGGACCCCCGGCACGCTGCTTGTTTGACTGCGCTCAGCTCATATACTCGCCCGTGTCGCGATCCGTCGCAACGGACGACAGGGTCCGGGTTTCGACCTTTCGCAAGGCGGTCAGCGAGACATCGGGACGGACAGAGAACTAAGAGACAGCGGGCTCGCGCACGGCTGCGCCGGGTCCCCGGGCGGTGGGCGCCGAAACGCTTTAGGCCAGGCAGATGATGCGAGCCGCCTTGACGACCCAGGTCGGTACGGGTCCGAGCAATCCTTTGAGCCGGAAGATGAGGTACGTCGCCACGGCCGCTATCAGCGCCCCGACCGCGACGTCGGCGGGGTAGTGAACCCCGGCGACGACGCGGGCAAAGGCGAACAGGCTGGCCGCCGCGATCAGCAGCGTGCCGAGGCGTCGGTTGACGCCCCAGACGGCGATGGCGATGCCAAACACTGCCGCCATTGCGTTGGCGGGAAGCGACGAGTCCGTCGGCTGGTAGAAGAGCAGCGTCACGTCATTGTCGACGAAGGGGCGCGGCCTGAAGTACACCGCGTTGAGTATCAACACCATCAGGCTGGCGAGGGCCATGGAGGCGAGAGCCACGAACACGCCGATCTGGTGTCTCAGCCGCGTTGCCCTGTCCTCTCCGATGAACCATAAGAGAACGAGGGCGAGGGCGAGGGTGACCGGCAAGAGGTAGTCGCTGACGACCCACTCAACCACGCGGTCGAATGCCGGCGACTTACCCGCCAGGCCGTTCAGCCAGAGAAATAGCTTTTCGTCCGCGTTCGCCATGCTCTCGACCAGTAGCCGAGGCTGAGCCGCAGCGCCGAGATGTAGTTTGTCTCACGAAGGGCGTCCAGCCCCGCCTCGGGCGACGGCCGCCCTACGTTCATCCGCAGGTTGACTAGCGAGGACAGCACGAGAGTGACCCCGAGACCGGCGAATGCACCGAGGAAGAAGAACAGCCCTTGAGTCGGAGCGTCGAGCCCGCCTTCGTAGTCGTTAATATTCCGGGTGCCGGTGCTGAAGAACATGACGAAGGCCCCGACGAACAGCACGAGGCCCAGCGCTCGGCTCACCAGAGGCGGCTTGAAGATGAGGAGTCCCTTGAGGTGGGCGAGGGACGCGGCTATCTGGAGTACGCCCAGGCTGGCAACGAAAACCAGCAAAAAGTAGTCGGTGGCGAATGTGAGCATCGTGGGATCGACTCTGTACCGGGATTGGACAGTGAGCGATGTTACATCAAGGGCCTACATGCTGCCAGAAGGCAGGAGGTGAAAAACCTGGGAACCCTCGCTACCATCCCTCCATCGGAACCTGGCTACACCAGTGAAGGTATTCTGGGTTGTTGCCGCGGACCACGTCGGCATACAAATCGCGCAACGCCCAGGCGACCGGGCCTACTTCGCCGTCGCCCACGGGCCGGTTGTCCAGGTGACCCACAGGCGTGATGTGGGCCGCCGTTCCAGTGAGGAACACCTCGTCGGCCAGATACAGCTCGCTGCGCCGAATGGTCCGCTCCACTGTGTCCAGCCCCATCTCTTTCTTCGCCAGCTGTATCGCCGAGTCGCGGGTTATGCCCGTCAGGTTGTTGTCGGACACCGGAGGCGTGTGGAGCGTGCCATTGGAAACCAGGAACAGGTTCTCGCCGGTGCCCTCTGAGACCGTGCCGTCCTGGTTCATCATGATCGCCTCGTCGAACCCCGCCATCACGGCCTCGGTCTTGGCCAGGATGCTGTTGACGTAGTGACCGGCGATCTTGACCCTGGGCGGAATTATCGTATCGTCGATGCGCCTCCAGGAAGAGGTACAGCATCGTATGGCTCCATCGGTGTCGATGTAGGAGCCGAACGGAACGGTCATAAGGGCGAAGTCGCTGTCGAGTTCCTGAAGCTTCAGGTTGGCCACGCGCTCCGCACTCTTATATGCCAGCGGCCTGATGTAGAGGTCTTCTCTGTACCCGCAGCCTTGTAGCAACTCGATCGTTATCCGGCACAGGTCGTCCACCGTGTAGGGGATCTCCAACATGAGGATGCGACATCCCTGCAGGAACCGCTCATAGTGTTCCCGCATGCGGAACACATGCATCTGCCCCTGATCCTCGTTCCAGTTGCCGCGGATACCTTCGAACACTGCGGTGCCGTAGTGCAGGGCGTGTGTCATTACGCTGACGTTGGCCTCGGATAGTGGCACTGTTCGTCCGCGAAAGTAGGCGAGGGCTTCAGGCATGGTCTGCGTCTCTCCGCCGCGAGGCTGGCGGCCATTATAGCCAACGCCTCTGGCTATGGCAATAAGCGCCTAGGCGACGCGGCGAACGAGGAAGATGGCGTTCCGGCCGCGTGACTCGCGCGCCGAGGAGGGTGACGCGACGCTACTGGTCGTCGGCCGGCAGCTCCGCGGGCGTCTCCTCCTCTTGCTCCTCGGGCTCGACCTCCGTGGGAGCTTCGGGAACGCGCGAGATCGAGTAGGAATCGCTGTGGTCGAGCAGCCTGTGTATCACCTCTGTCGAGACGTCCCGAGGATAGGGCGTCATGGCCCACTTGTCGGAAAGAATCTGGCTGATCTCCTGCGGGCTCATCGGCTTGTTGCCACCAGACAGGATGACTCTGAAGATCGCCTCCTTCAGCGGCGTATCGGCCGCCAGGTAGTCGGCCGTCTCTACGCAGTGATCTACGATCCGCCCGAGGTACGGCGCGAGGGGCGACGACGCACTGGTATTATCATCGTCGGCCTGTTGGCACACGTAGCACCTTCTGCTGGCTATCAGCACGGCAAGGGAGCGGCCCCGAGCCTCGGCCAACTCCCGGTCGACGAAGTATCGAGGCCCCTCCCCGTCGATCTCGCCGCTCGTCCCGTTCGTGTTCCCCCTCATCTTGTCCCTTGCCATCAAAACACTTCCTCCGGCCAGTCTAGCATCTGGACCTCAACGACTTCTCCCGCGTCCTTTTTCGGCATATCCTCTGGGCAGATGGCGAGCCCGTTCGAGCGCGCCATCGATGTCAGCAGATTCGAGCTCTGGTGACCTGTCAGCTTCGCGTGATAGGTGCCGTTCCGCTTGGTCACTACCACCCTGGCGTACACGCGACGGCCATCGCTGTTGTAGATGGGCTCCTCCAGCACGGCACTCACTATGGGCCTGGCCTTCGGAGCCTTCCCCATCATCCTGTAGATGGCGGGACGCCCAAACTGCTCGAATGCGACCATCGCACTGACCGGGTTCCCCGGCAGACCCAGGTGCGGCACCTTGCGGCCGTCTGGCGCAGACAGCACCCCGAACGCCAGCGGCTTGGCCGGTCGCATTCGCACCGACCAAAAGTCTATCTCTCCGTGCTGGGCAAGTACATCCTTTACCATATCGTAGTCGCCCTTGGAGACTCCCGCCGAGGTTATCAGCAGATCGGTCTTCATCCCCTCTTCGAGCTTGGCATTCATCGACTCAAGGTTGTCTCTGGCTATGCCCAGCGTCCGGGGAACGCCCCCACTCCTGACCACGCTGGCCGCCACACTGAAGCCGTTGCTGTCGTATATCTTGCCCTGGCCGTATGGGGCGCCCGGCTCCAGGAGCTCGTCTCCCGTCGAAAGGATCCCGACGACGGGTCGTCGTATCACGTTTGCGCGATCGTGGCCGAGCGACGCCAGGACGCCTATCTCGGCCGGACGCAGCACCGTTCCAGCCTCCAGCACACGCTCCGATTTGCCGACGTCGTGGGCTGCGGGACGGATGTGGGCTCCTGCCTTAGGGGCCACCTTGATCCCGATCTCGGAGAGGCTTCGGCCTTCACTCCGCCTCGTCACCTCGTCAGTCTCCTCGAAGGGCACGACCGCATCGGCGCCCTTCGGTATGGGTGCTCCAGTCATAATGCGGACGGCCGTACCCGATCCGACCTCGTCGCGGGGCAGCTCTCCCGCCGCTACGACGCCCGTCACCCGCAGTACCACGGGCGAGTCGTCCGATGCACTCGACACACTCGCTGCCTGGACGGCGTAGCCGTCCATTGCCGAATTGTCCAGCGGCGGGATGTCGACTCCTGAAACCACATGCTCTGCCAGCACCTGGCCCAGCGCCTCCAGCGCCGGCCTCTCCTCGGCATCGAGCGGGTGAACGGCGCTCAGAACGCGCTCCAGGGCCTCCTCGACGCTGAGCATCGACTCGTGGTGATGTCGGTGGCCGTGCTCGTTCAACGTTCCCTTCCCATGTCGGCTTTTGTGACGATGTCTGGTCGCGCCATTCGCTTGGGGAGTCTTGTGTGAGGCCTATTATATATTCAGCACGTGCAGCTCAGGCGCTGCCGGCTTCGCCGGGAATTTTTTGTCTGACCAGCTGCACCAGGTCAACGGCTAAATCGAGGGCCTGTCTGGCCTCATCCTCCGTAAACGACTGATAAGGGATCGCTGGCGGAGGCAGAGCGTCGGGGTACCGCGTGGGTAGATAGTACTTGTCCAGAGTCTTCCCGCGGTCCAGGTACACTAGGAAGTCCTCGTCATGACTCCCGCACTCCAAGATCAACTCGCCGATGGAGTGGATGTTGATCGCCCGCCTTCCGAGGCCGTACAGGAAGGCCTTAAGCGCAAGCTGCGCCGTTTGCTCTGACTCGAAGCAGGTTTTGGCCCACAGACCGTTTTCGAACATGATGCGGGTGACTTGCAGGTCGTGCTCGGCCTGGGCCAGCCAGCGCCTAGCCGCTTCGAGCGGTCTTTTCATACACGGTCCGTCCCTCCGCCAGTGCTCGCTCGATCAGAGGATTGCCCTCCTCCGCCATCGCCTCAAGCTCCTCTGGAGTGTACACGAAGAGGTCCACCGAAACGTTTTCGCGAATGAAGGAGGCCGCTTCTACGAGCCGCTGAACGAAGCGCTTGCTCGTCTGTTTGACGATCACGAGGTCGATGTCGCTTTGCGTATCGGCGTCCCCGCGGGCTGCCGAGCCGAAAAGGATTATCCTCTCGGGGTCATAGGCCATCAGCTGGTTTACGACCTTGCGGATGATAGGTGACTCGGGCGAGGGTATAGTCATGCCGTCGGGTCCGTCAGCTCTCGCGCTTGTCCGGCTGCTCCATTGGGGGCGACGCGTCCATTTCCTTGGCGATCTCGATCAGGTCCTCAGACTCCAGGCCTCGCTGCGGGTAAGCGCGAGCCAGGGCCTCCGGCAACAGCCGGGTTCTGAGGTCAGAGTATGTATAGCCGACCGGTCTGGCCGCGCCGTCGGACCCGGTGAGCCTTACGACCTCCTCGAACGTCGCGTCAGGTAATCCCAGCCCGTCACAGTCCAGCCGTAGCAGCTCCTCCCTCTGCAGGGCATTGGGACGATCGAACCGCTCCACGTGGCCGGCCCGACGCACCACGGCCGGATCGAGAGACGAGAAGCGGTTGGTGCACAGGAAGACGAGGACCCGCCCGCCGAAGCGCCGCACGTCGTCCACCTTCTGGATAAGGGTGTTGACCGCGACCTTGTCCTCATGGTGACTGCGGCCCGACTCCCGGCTCTCCGCGAGGAAGTCGGCCTCGTCGATGATCATGAACGATAGTCTGTTCTCGGTAGCGGCCGCCGTCACAGCCTGGAAGGCCTGGTTGATGAGCCAGCTCATCTGCCCTACGTACCCGGTCCCGCGTACCCGGGTGCTGAGCTTGAACAGCGTGCCGTCCCGCCCGATCTCCCGCGCGAGAGCGTTCGATACCGCTTCGGCCGTGGCTGTCTTCCCAGTCCCGACGTCGCCGTGGAATACGACCAGCGGATACCGGTCCTCCACCGCGTCCAGCAGCGGGACCCGCCGTCCGTAGTTGCGCCTACTCCACTGCTCAAGCCCGTCTTCGTCAATGAGCACACGAACGTGCCCGCGCAGCCGCTCGTGACGCTCCGAGAACCCGACAAGCCGGCTGGCAAGGCGATCCAGTTGTGGGTCGGGAAGGTCTAGCCTGAGCTCGAAAAGCTCCGAGCGCGTTACTCTTTCGTCAGCCATCTGGTGATCTCAGCCTTCTCTCCTGTAGCACGCCTACTGCCGTAGTTTCGCCCCTACCTCGCGCTCGAGCTGGCGAAGGACCTGCTGCTGGGCCTTATTCACCTGCTCCGCAGTCAGCGTCCCGGAGGACGACTGGAAGACGACCCTGTACGCGATCGACTTCTTTCCCGGCGGCACCTCGGGCCCCGAGTAGAGGTCGAAGGGCGTGCTACGCCTCACAAGCCCGTTCTGGGCGATGATGGCTTGAATCCCCGAGGATGGTACATCGGCATCGACGACCAGCGCCAGGTCCCGGTAGGACTCGGGGAATCTGTTGGCGGCCTGATACCCGCGCCGGCTCCCAGGAACCGCTTCGCCCAGCGAGTCCAGGTCTATCTCGAAGAGGGCGACAGCGGCATCAGCGAGATCGAAGCGCGCCAAGACGTGGGGCCGAACCTCCCCGATTACCCCGACGGGTGCGCCTTCGCACACGATACGAGCCGTCCTGCCCGGCTGGAGGATGCGATCGGTCGAGGGATCGTATGCGACGCCCGTCGTTAGCCGGCCCAGCACTGAATCGACGATGCCCTTGGCGTCGAAGAAGTCCATGTCGGTCTCCGGCGTCTGCCAGGATGAGGGTGATCTGGGCCCTGACATGACGCCGACCGCCATCTGCCGCTCCTCGGGCAGGTCTCTCTGCCGCGGCAGATACACTCGCCCGAGCTCGTAAATCCTGAGTCCCTCGCCATGAGAGGACCGGAACCCGGAGGCCAGCGTGTCGAGCACGTTTGCCCTCAGGGTGCTACGGAGGAACTCGAGATCTCGGCTCATCGAGTTCGACAGCCGTAGCGGCTGGGGTCCATCCTCGAGAGCCTCCACCTTGCCAAGGGTTGCCAGGTCCGTCAGCGAGTAGGTTATTACCTCTCTCATGCCTGCTGCCGCGAGGCCGTCCCTGACCTGCTCTCGCATCGCCCTCGCCGGCTGCTCCTCCCGGTGCGGAATAGGGGCAGACAGCATCGTGGTCGGAACCGTATCGTAGCCGACGATGCGGGCCACCTCTTCGACCAGGTCGTCCTCCATCGTGACGTCCGAGCGCCAGTAGGGGGCCTTCACCCACAGGGTATCGTCCGCGTACGCCTGCGCCTGGGGCGCGGCATCGGGCTCGAAGCCCAGCGACGTGACGACTCTCTCGATCTCCGCGATTTCGTAGTCCACACCCAAAAGCTGGCGGACACGCTTGCGGCCGATCTTCACGGCCGGGCGCTGTTCCTGGCCGGGGAACAGGTCCGTGATACCCTGCGCAGCCGTTCCGCCGGCGATCTCCACGATAAGCTGTGTCGCCCGTCTGAGCGCCCTTGGCGCCAGCTCCGCCCTGATGCCCCGCTCGAACCGGTACGAGGCCTCCGTGCTGAGGCGGAGAGCCGAAGAGGTACGCCTGGTGTTGACAGGGTCGAAGTTGGCCGACTCCAGCAGCACAGACTTCGTGCCCTCGTGCATCTCGCTGTTGGCCCCTCCCATAACTCCCGCCAGGCCGACGGCATCGGTGGCGTCGGCAATCGTGAGCATCGGAGGTTTTAGAGCGCGTCGCTCTCCGTCGAGCGTTACGAGCACTTCACCGGGACGGGCCGCCCTCACGATTATGGTGCGGTCCTTCACCTGATCGAAGTCGAAGGCGTGCAGGGGCTGGCCGTACTCCAGCATCACGTAGTTGGTGATGTCGACCACGTTGTTGATCGGCCGCTGGCCCGCCCTCTCCAGGGCCTCCTGCATCCATCGCGGCGAAGGTGCTACCTGCATGCCGGTTATGAGGCTGGCGGTGTATCGAGCGCAGAGGTCGGGGTCCGCTATCTCTATCTTGACCTGGCGATCGATGGGCGGACCTTCCTCGGGGTAAGACGCGTCCGGCTCGGAGACCGACTCGTTCGTCAGAGCCGCGACCTCGTGGGCCACGCCCAGGATCGAGAGCAGATCGGGCCTGTTGGGTGTGACCTCGATGTCCAGGATAGCGTCGCCCATGTAGTCGACCAGCGGCGTGCCGACCGGTGCGGAGTCCGCCAGGACAAGGATGCCCTCGTGGTCCTCGCCGAGGCCCAGCTCTAGGGCCGAGCAGACCATGCCTGCCGACTCCACACCCCTGATGGTGGCGCTCTTGAGCGGCTCGACCTTGCCGGACCTCTGGCTGTACAGCTCGGCCCCCTCCCTCGCAAAGGCTATCTTCTGGCCGGCGGCTACGTTGGGGGCGCCGCACACCACGCTGGCCGTCTCGCCGTTTCCCACCTCCACCGTGGGCAGCGTGAGCCGGTCGGCGTTAGGGTGGGGCTCCACCTTGAGGACGCGCCCGACCAGGACCTTGTCCCTGGCCCAGTGGCCGCCGATCTCCTCCACGTCGCCGACCTCGGCACCGGCCATCGTAAGCTGGTGCGCCAGCTCTCTGGGCGGCAGCGTCACCGGCACGTATTGCTTGAGCCAGGAGATCGGTACCTTCATGACGGTTGACTGCAGCTACCCCTCTAGTTCCACAAAACGACTGGGACTCACGATCTGCAATCCATATCTATTTTCGGTTTGCTCCGAGAGATTAAGCCACGCCATTCGATTTGTGACCAGGTAAGCGGCTCCAGCAGCAATTGCATCCAGTACGAAGGCAGTATGCTCTTGGGGAAGTCCACTCAGCTCAACTTGCGACCGTTCGAGTCGATATTCGTCGAGAAGGATCGCTCTTCGACCGCAGAACAAGGCATCTAACGTCGGCTGCACCTGGAAAGGCGGGAACCTATTGGCTTCGCTCGCATACTCAAGAAGTATCCCTTCGGTTATCAGAACTGGGAATCGCCTTCCTTGGAAGGCGAGGCGGGCTGTCGCCAATTCATTCGGGAAGCTTTCTTCTTCATTGATGATGAGTGCCCTCAGCATGTGGGCGTTAAACACGACGAGCCTCTGAGACGTCGCCACGCGTTACTCCCTCGGTAGAGTCTCTGCCCACTCCAGCAGCAGCCTCCGTTCGACCTCCGTGAAGGATGGAATCCAGCCTTCTATATAGCCGTTTTCTCCAAGGGCGAGCGGCTCTGCAACTGTACCCGTACCCTCCTTCTTCGCCACATGATGAATAGCGATCTGGTCCGCGCCCAGCCACTTCTTGTGGATGGCATAACCGATGGCCTGCATCATGAAATGGCTGTGAGTCGTGGCGATTATCTGTTTGTCTTCGTTGACGGCCTCGGCAAACATCTCTAGCACGTCAATCTGGGCCCTAGGGTGAAGGCTTATCTCCGGCTCCTCTATCGCTAGGACCGAACCTTCCTCACCCCAGAACGCTTGGACAATAACGGGCAGCACTTGCCTGCTGCCCGAACTCGCGAGGTAGAGATTCGGGGTCGAACCGAGACCTTCGTCTGTGTAGCTACCCTCCAGTTCAACTCGGCCGGAAAGCGAAGCCGCAACATCGCTCATCCCGAACCTAGATGACCACTTTTGGACCTTATCCCTCTTAGCTTTGTGCTGCGCATGGCCTAGCCGTTCCAGCACATCAAGTATGTTTCCTCCATCTGCACCAACCCACGCTGCTTCAGTTGGGTGCATCTTGTTGTCCACGACTCCCCGCGTAGCTGTGATCGGAAACACTTTGTGGAACAAAGACTCGCGAATCACGTCCTCTCCGAGACGATCGCGGGGCTTTTCCACCTCTTCCAACTCGAACAACCTGCTGGATAGAGAACCGCCGGCGCGTCCGGGCAGGAATTTCCTTTCAGCTTCCATATCTCGGGCTTTCGACAGTTTCAGTGTCCCAGTCGAGCCCGAAGAGTCGGTCGCCTCAATCTCTATATGGATCGCGGTGTTACCGTACTTGAAGTGCAAATCCCCCAATTCACGGAATCGGAGGAACCCCAGCTCCAAGTTGCCGAATCGACTGGCGAATAGAATCGCCTCCAAGATGCTGGACTTGCCGCCGCCGTTCGGACCGACGAGGAACGTCAGCGGCTTTAGCTCAAGGTCGACGCCAGGCTCGCCGATGCTTTTGAAGTTCTGTATGGCTACTCGGTTGAGCATGGTCAAAACTGCTCCAGGAAGCTCGGGGCGTTGGAGTAGAAGAGCCGTATGTCCTCGATGCCGTGCTTTAGCATCGCGATCCGCTCCACCCCCATGCCGAAGGCGAAGCCCGTGTAGACCTCGTGGTCGTAGCCGACGCCCTCCAGCACGTTCGGGTGCACCATGCCCGCACCCATGATCTCGATCCAGCCTGTCTCGCCGCATATTCGACAGCCCTCGCCGCCGCAGGCGAAGCAGTCTATGGACATATCCACGCCCGGCTCTACAAAAGGGAAGTAGTCGCAGCGGAACCGTACTCTCCGCTCCTGGCCGAATATGCGCCGCGCGAACTCGAACAGCGTCCCCTTGAGATCGGCGAAGGTTATGCCCTCGTCGACGGCAAGCCCCTCCACCTGGTGGAAGTGCCACTCGTGGGTCGCGTCGGTGGCCTCGTAGCGGAACACCTTGCCGGGGACCACCACTCGGACGGGCGGCCTCGTGTCCTTCATTATCCGGCTCTGCATCGGGGACGTATGGGTGCGCAGCAACATGGTCTGATCGCCGTTGTCGTCCTCATAGTCCACCCACAGCGTGTTGAACATGTCCCGGGCCGGATGGTGCTTGGGGATGTTGAGCATCTCGAAGTTGTAGAGGTCCCACTCGACCTCCGGGCCTTCGACGACCTGGAAGCCCATGGACACGAAGACATCGCATATCTCTCGTATGGTGCGCGTCGTCGGGTGGAGCCCGCCCTTCGGCAGGGGCCAGCCGGGTAGCGTGACGTCGATAGCCTCGTTGCCAACGGCCCTCGATGCCTCAGCCTCACTGAGGGCTAGCTGTCGTGACTCCAGGCTCCCCTCGAGCACCCTCTTGGCTTCGTTACCCGCGGAGCCGGCGGCACGGCGCTCGTCAGGCGACAGGGAGCCCAGCCCTCTCAGGAGGAGGGTAAGCCGCCCTCGGCGCCCCAGATAAGCGATGCGCCACTGTTCGAGCCCTTCCAGGCTGTCGACGGTGTCGAGCTCGCGAAGCGCGGCGCTCTTGATGCTCTCGATGCAGTCAGGGTTGAGGTCGTCGCTCACTGAACAGTTCGCAGATCCGAGTAGTCGCTGCCACGTCACCGGTGCCCGTCATCCGGGTGGCACCCGATCCATTATAGGGACGGCTCCCCGTACGGGTCAAGGACGAGGAGCCGGGTACGTCGCGGCCGAAGGGTGTTGACAGTAGGTCGAGACCGCCCTGTATACTTCGCAGACTCTGGCCCCAGTGCCTACCTAAATGAAAGCCGTCCCGCAGATAGTTCTCGCTGCGGCGACCCTCGCAGCCATCGCCGGAGGGATATTCCTCCTCGTGCGGGATTCGCCGCCCCGTGGCAGCTTCGAGATAACCCTGCCGACGCCAGCCTCCGCCGGCGAGTCACGGATCATGGTCTACGTCACCGGCGCTGTGGATCGCCCCGGAGTCTATACGGCACAGGCGGGTGATCGCCTCGCCCAGGTGGTCGAGTCCGCCGGCGGCGCCACGGAAGACGCCGACCTGTCGGCCGTGAACCTGGCCATTCATGTAAGGGACGAAGACCACTGGCATATTCCCAGGCTGGGCGAGGCGCCCGAGCAGCCTGATGTCGCATCGGGCGACGCGCCGCAGGGCTCGACGAAGATCGACATCAACACGGCGTCAGCTCGAGAGCTGGAGGGCCTGCCGGGGATCGGCGAGGTGAAGGCTCAGGCCATCATAAGCTTTCGGGAGGCTAACGGCCCTTTCTCAAGCGCCGTTGACCTGCTCGAGGTGCGAGGCATCGGTCCCGCGACTTTCGAGGCGATCGCGGAGTTCGTAGAGGCGCGCTGAGCCATTGTGCGTCCGGCCCCGTGGTAAAATCTACCAACTCTTTGGCGCATACGGAGGTCGCTGATGCCACCCGATTTCATTAGCCAGTCCTCGCTCTGGGGGCCGCTCTTTGCGGTCATGATTTTCGCGGCTCTGGTCCTGCTGGCGGCCCTCATCCAGGTTGGAATTGGCTTCGTCGTGAGGCACCGCGAGAGGACAGCACCGGAAGCGCTGGGTGTCCTGGTCCTGGCCGCTGTCAGGGGTCCCGCCGTCATGTTCCTTCTGGTGCTCGGGCTGTTCCTGGGCGTCCTCGTTCTCACTCGCCTCGAGAGCCCGGCATTCGACGTGATGGACGGATGGGACGAGTGGGTGCGTAGCGGCTGGGTTGTCGTCGTCATCCTCCAAGCAAGCCACCTGGCGTCCAAGCTAGGCACCATCCTGATGGGCTGGTATGTCCAGCGAATCTCAGGGCAAACGGCATTGACCGTTGGCGACAAGCTGCTTCCGCCTATCCGACGCATCCTTCCCATCGCCGTCTATTCCGTGGGACTGCTGGTAGCCATGGCGACGCTCGAGATCGCCATCAGCCCGCTGTTGGCAGGGTTTGGGATCGGCGGCCTCGCCGTCGCCCTGGCCGTTCAGCCCACGCTCAGCAACTTCTTCTCCGGAACCTACCTCGTGACCGAGGGGGAGGTGAAGGAAGGAGACTATATCGAGCTCGAGGGTGGTCCCGCTGGGTACGTCGTGGACGTTGGGTGGAGAAGCACCAAGATTCGCAGCCGCTACAACAACCTCGTCATGATCCCTAACTCCAAGATGGCCGACACCATCGTGACCAACTACTTCAGCCCTACGCCGGCCCTGAACGTCATCATCACATGCGGCGTCAGCTACCAAGAGGACCTGGCTCACGTGGAGAGGGTCGTCCTCGACGTCTGCAGGAAGGTCATGCAGGAGTCGCCGGACGCCGCCAAGGACTCCGAGCCCTTCTTCGGCTTCTGGGAGTTCGGTGAATCGAACATCGATTTCTGGATCTTCGTGCAGGCCAACGACCGCAGTGGCAGCTTCACCCTCAGGAGCGAGATCATCAAGGCCATGCACGCGCGCTTCAACGAGGAGGGGATCGAGATCAACTACCCGGTCCGCAAACTCGTTCACCCCGCGGCCAACGGCATGCCACCGATCCCGGAGACGACGTAGAGCACCTTCCCAGCAGCTTTAGAGCCACCGTATGACGCTGGTGTCGCTGGCCGCCGCCTGGCTCCTGGGAGTTTACGTGAGCTTCCAGCTCGGCGCACCCGTCTTCGGCGTCGTGCTCTTCTTCGTGGCGGCCGGACTTCTCTCAGCCCTTTGTATGATCGCCCGGCGGCTGAGACTCGTACCCGTCCTCGCCCTCGTGCTGGTCCTCGGCATGGTGCGCGCCGGAGGCTCAGGCGTTGACCCAGCTTCCCTACTGGAGCCGTACCACTCTCGTCTTCCGCTGCAGGTCGAGGGTGTGGTGGCCGGCGACCCCGAGCCGGCGGGGACCACGACGCAGCTAAGGCTCAGCGTGGATAGGGTCCTCCGGGATGGCGTCTGGACCGATGCGGGCGGCGATGTGCTGGTCACGTTGCGCGAGTCGGCTCAACTCGTGGCGCAGAGGGACATTCCCTACTTCCGGTACGGGGACCGCCTGCTGCTCGAGGGGTCTCTCCAGTCACCACCCGTCCTCGACGACTTCGATTACCCCGCCTATCTGGCCCGCCAGGGCATCGGGTCGGTAATGTCCTTCCCCGAGGCAAGCCTTGTTCGCGAGGGTGAGGGCGTCGCATTCTATCGGTGGCTCTATGGCGCTCGACGACAGATTGCGGATTCTCTGTCCCGTTCCGTCCCAGAGCCGCAGGCGTCCGTGGGACAGGCCCTCCTTTTGGGGTTGCGAGATAACCTTCCTGTAGACCTGGTCGAGAGTTTTCGAGCGAGCGGCGCCTCTCACCTGCTTGCTATATCGGGGCTCCATCTCGGCATCCTGCTGGCGATGACACTCGGTACCAGCCAGTGGCTGCTTGGCCGTCGTCGCCACCTTTACCTGATCCTGCCCTTCGTAGCCATCTGGCTCTACGCCCTGATCTCGGGAATGTCGCCGTCGGTGACGAGGGCAGCGATTATGGGAAGCGTCTACCTCTTCGCCCTTCTCGTCGGGAGGCCCCGTAGCACGCTGCCCGCGCTCGCCTTTGCCGCTTCGGTAATGGTCGCGATAAACCCGAGCGTGCTCTGGAGCATTTCCTTTCAGCTCAGCGTCGCCGCTATGGCGGGCATCGCGGTCCTGGCCGAGCCGCTGGCCTCATGGGTCCGGACACGCTACCAGGAAGCCCTCCGCCCAGGCTGGCTCTTTGTCGCGGACGCTCTGGCCGGCATCACAGCCCTGACAGTCGCGGCCACGGTGGCAACGCTGCCGCTGGTAGCCTTCTACTTCCACCAGATACCACTTGTCGGCATTCCCGTCACGGTCCTGACGCTGCCCGCCCTACCTTTCGCCCTGGTGAGTCAGGCCGCCGCCGGGCTGATCGGGCTTGGAAGCACCGCGGTTGCACAGCCCTTCGGCTGGCTGGCCTGGATCTCGACGGCGTACATCACGGGCATCGTCGACCTGTTCGCGAGGATTCCCAGCTCCTCGGTGGATGCGGGTCGAGCGTCGGTGCTGGCCGTGGTAGCGTACTACGCAGTGCTCAGCCTCCTGTACGTCAGGCTGTTCTTCGGCCGCTGGACCTATGTGCCCCGGATGAAACCGGCGCGCTTGCCCAGGGCCGAGCGAGGTCTATCCTGGTGGCTGGTGGCGCCGGCCGTCGCCATTGCAGCCCTGCTGTGGATGGCCGCGTTCTCGACGCCCGACCAGAGGCTTCACGTCAGCTTCGTCGACGTAGGACAGGGGGATGCGACGTTCATCACCACCCCTAGCGGCCGGCAGGTGCTGGTGGACGGCGGGCCGGACCCGCTGGCCATCACGCGATTCCTGGGCCGGGAGATGCCGGTGCAAGACCGTACCTTGGACCTGGTCGTGTTGACTCACGCCCACGCCGACCACGTGAACGGCCTCCTGGAGGTGCTGCGCCGGTTCGACGTGGAGCGAATCCTCGAGAGGGAGGTGGCATACGATGGCCCGAGCTACCTGGCCTGGCGGCGCGCCGTCGAGGCGGAGGGCGCCGAGGTCATCCAGGCCGAGGCGGGGATGGTCCTCTCCTTCGGCGACGGAGTCGTCATACAGGTGGTTCACCCCGCTGCGAGGCTGCTGCGAGGCACCCTCTCGGATGTGAACAACGCGTCGGTCGTGGCCAGGACAGCGTATGGGGGAGTTAGCTTCCTGCTGGCTGGAGACCTGTCGCGGGAAGGCGAGGCTACGTTGCTGGCCCGAGACGCCTTCGTCGACAGCGACGTGCTCAAGGTCGGCCATCATGGCAGTCGCACATCCTCGTCCGCGGCCTTCCTTCGCGAGGTGAGTCCCGAGAGCGCGATCGTTTCCGTCGGCGAGGACAACCGCTTCGGTCACCCCCACGCCAAGACGCTGGAGGCCCTGGGCCGGTGGTTGCCAGAAAGAAACCTCTTCCTCACGTCGGAAAGGGGCACGGTGGAGTTCGTAACCGACGGCGCCACGCTCGAGGTACGTACCGAGCGGTAGGCAGGCCGGCCCCAGCTTGTTGCCCGTATGCAGCCGCTATATAATGCGAGATATGAGTACGAAGACGTGGCTTGTGGCAACCGCGCTCGCCTCGCTGATCGGCGTAGTCGTCGCCTGCGGCGGAGGGGAGCCCATTGGCGAGGCCCAGGTGGCCGAGCCGGAGGCGCACGCTGCCGCCGCGGCTGATACGGTCACCGCAACGCCCATTCCGCTCCAACCGACCGCCATTCCCTCGCCGAAGCTCGCCGCCGAGGTCGAGCCGGTGCCCACCTGGACACCGGTGCACTCGGCCAGGGCCGACAACACAGGCCCTGTGACGATGGACCTAGGCTCCGGTGAGCAGATCCCACTTGCCCAGCTCGCGATGTTCGACGGCAGCACCCTCGATCTCGCCGACCTGAAGGGGAGCGTCGTGGTGCTCAACTTCTGGGCATCATGGTGCCCACCATGTCGCTGGGAGATGCCGGCCTTCGAGAAGATCTGGCAGGAGTACCGCGATAGGGGCGTCGTCTTCGTCGGCGTGGCCGTCTCCGACACCGAAGAGGCTGTCAGGGCCTTCGCCGAAGAGGCCGGCGTAACGTACCCGCTGGCGCTTAACGAGGAGGGCGACCTGATGGTCACCTACGGCGTGCTGGGGCTGCCGACGACCATCCTGATCGACACCGAGGGCAACCAGGCCCGAAAGATCGCGTCCCCTGCCAACGAGGCCATGCTCAGGATCTTCCTGAACGGCCTCGTCAGCGACGGATAGCGCGCCGCCGCTATCCCTTTTGCACCGTGTTGATGTTGGCCACTCGGTCCGCGTTTACCCTGAAGGTAACCGCGGTCACTTTCCCCGTCTCGTTGCTGTCCACCACCTCAATCTGGGTTGGCCCGTGGAGGTACGAGATATCGTTGCCCGCCTCAAGTCTAAACGGCAGGTCGTGTCCGGGATAGAACACCTTGGACTGGTCGAGCATCTTCTCGACGCTGTCCTGTGCGTCCTCCAGGTCCCAGAACACGTTGTGGGGTATCCCGCGCGCCACCGTGCCGCCGTCTGAGAGGGCGTCGCCGGCCACTAGGACCTTCTCGTCGCCGACGTCGACCAGCACCGCGATGTGGCCCTTGGTGTGCCCGGGCGTCTCCAGGATCGACACCCCTTCGGCGACCTCGTCGCCATCTGAAACGAGGTTGACGTCCATCTTGTCCAGCATATCGGCGATGTAAGACGACGTGGCGAGGTCGTTGCGCGTCGGGTTGCGCGCGTAGTCCATCTCCGTCGGGTGCACCAGAATCTTCGCGTTCCTGAAGGGGTCTGTGTTCTGGCAGTGGTCCCAGTGCAGGTGGGTGATGATGACGGTGTCGACATCGTCGAATTCCAGGTTGCGGCTCTTCAACGCCTGGTGCAGGAGCGCTCGACGTGAGGCCGGTCCGGTGTCGATCACGATGTTGCGGTTGCCCACCGTGAGCAGGGAGATGGTCGACCATCCCATCGAGCCCTGGTCCGAGGCGTAGGCGAACCCATAGGTCAACACGTCAACGTTGGCTGCCATCTTCTCCTCCTCGCCCGGTCAGGCCTGCCGAGCCTGGCGCGCTACAGGTAAAAGCCCGGCTCCTCGTCGGCCGGCGGTGGATCCTGCGAGACCTGCCATATGTGTCCCGCTGTCTGCTCGATCGTCGCCTCGATGGCCGCGGCCCTCTCCGGCCCCCAGAGCTCGGTGGCCCGTCTCTTCAGAGACGCGACGATCTCCTCCTTGGAGCCCATCGGACGCTCTTTCGACATCGCCATATCTGCCTCGCTTACCGTGATGTCCGCAGGTCACCGGGCCCGTGAGGGTACTCGACACCAATGGCTGTGTCAAGGGGCCTATGGGAAATGGGGCGTCTGTGTTTGAATTGACACCCTGTTCTGGCGGCGAGTATAATCGATCATGTCGAGGTCTTGATTATTGCCTAAGAGAACATATCAACCACGCAAACGCCGCCGAGCCCGTGTTCACGGTTTCAGGTCCCGCATGAGCAGTCGAGGCGGCCGCAACACCCTGAAACGCCGTATGTTCAAGGGGCGGAGCAAGCTCACCGTTTGAGCTGCGCGGCCCCAAGCGAATTCCACTTGGGGTCGGCGTCGCGTCTTATTTACCAGAGACGAACGTGCACCAGCGCCTGCCAATCAATGCGCAAAGAGCAGCGCCTCAGGAAGGCGAGAGACTTCGCGGCAGCACGGTCCGAAGGGAGAAGCTACGCTGACAACCTGCTGGTTCTCCTGGCACGCCCCAACAAGCTCGATGTCACTCGATTCGGTTTCTCCGTGGGGAGGAAGGTCGGGAAAGCGGTGGTCCGGAACAAGATCAAACGAAGACTCAGGGAGGCAGCACGTTTCGCCCCGGTCGAAGCGGGGTGGGACCTGGTCCTCATAGCCCGCAGGGACGCCTCTTCGGCGGATTTTCAGGCGCTCAGAAGCTCGGTCATGAGCCTGCTCAAACGCGGGCGCGTTCCCGCCTCGTCACCCGAAGGCCCGTCTTCTTCCAGGGCCCGCTGATGCGGAAGCCCGCGCTCCTGGCGATACGGTTGTATCAGCAGGCCATGTCCCCCTATCTGGCCGGGTACTGCCGTCACATGCCAAGCTGTTCGAGCTACGCCCACGAAGCTATATCGAAGCACGGCGTGCTGAAGGGCGTCTGGCTCGCCGCCGGGAGGCTCGCTCGCTGCCAACCCCTGGGCACCAGAGGATATGACCCAGTTCCCTGATCAACGAGACGGCCCACGCCCTCGGGAGCGCGCACCCTCGCTGTCCGGCCCAGGTTCGATTCATGCGCGTGGCCGCGTCCTCGGCCGGGCCTTGCCGCTCCTCCTCGCAGTGTTCTTGGTTCTGTTGGCGCTGGGCGCCTGCTCCCGCATCTCCAACCCCGAGGGCTGGTCTGGGGTCGCCGTCACCGAAGACGCCCTGTTCATCGGCACCCGCGAGGGCGACCTACTCGCTCTCAACCGCGAGAACGGTGAGGGGCTGTGGAGGTTTACGCTAAACGACACCAACGGGGAGCCGGTTGGCCAGAGGGAGCGGGCCATCTACACGACCCCGGTCGTAGTCGACGGCACCATCTACTTCGGTGGATACGACGGCAGCTTCTATGCCCTCAACCTGGAAAGCGACATAGTGTGGCGTGCCGGTGTCGGGGGCCCTATCGTCGGCACACCCGCCGTAGCCGACGGCAAGATAGTGTTCGGGTCCTCCGACGGCAACCTCTACGCCTACGACCTGCTCGAGGATACGGAGCTCTGGCGATTCCGGACGGAAGGCAAGGTCTGGTCCGAGCCGGCCGTGTCGAATCGGCTCGTGTACTTCGGGTCGCTGGACAAGAACGTGTACGCGGTACGGCTGGACGATGGTACGGAGGCGTGGCGCTTCGAGACCGGCGGCGCCGTCGCCGGATCGCCGATCATCGTCAGAAACCACGTGTTGATCGGCTCCTTCGATAGCACCTTCTACGCCCTCCACGCCGCGACCGGTCAGGAGGTCTGGCGCTTCGACGGAGCTCGGAGCTGGTATTGGGCCCGTCCTGTGGTAAATCAGCGCACCGTGTACGTGCCATCCCTCGATAGCAACCTATACGCGCTGGACGTCGATACGGGAGAGGTGCGCTGGACCCTGCAGACCAAGGACCCCATAATCGGTGCACCGGTCGTCGTGGGCAACGTACTTGTGGTTCCTTCGAGAGACGTTGAGACGAAGATATGGCAGCTGGCCCTTGTCGGGCTCAACGACGGCGTGAAGATCGGCGCGTGCAACATCGACGAAGAGATACGGACGCCCCTCGTTTCCGACGGAGACATGGTCTACTTCGGAGCCAGAGATCGCTCAATCAGGGCGGTACGAGTCAAAGATGAAAGAAACATTGACGAAGAGTGGGTCCACTTCACCGACCGGGACGACCCGCTGCCGAGGGGCAGGCCCCCGACCTGCTAGAGGATTGGCCTAGACCGTGGAACTAGTCGGCGACATCTGGAACCTCATCGTCATCCAGCCGATGATCAACAGCCTCGTGCTGGTGTACAGCTTCGTCGGAAGCAACTTCGGGATCAGCATTATCGTCTTCACCATGATAGTGCGGCTCATACTAATACCTCTGACCATCAAGCAGAGCCGCCAGATGAAGATGATGAGCTCCCTTCAGCCCAAGCTCAAGGAGATCCAGGAGCGACACCCCAAGGACAAGGCCAAGACCTCCTCGGAGACGATGAAGATCTACCGGGAGCACGGAGTCAGCCCCATGGGCTGCCTGGGGCCCATGTTCATCCAGTTCCCCATCTGGATCGGACTGTACCAGGCGATTCTGCAGACGGTGCCCTCTACGCCGGAAAGCCTCATCGGACTGTCTCGGCACCTCTATTCGTGGCTGCCCCGAGTCCACGAGGTGATCCCTCTTAACAGCAATTTCCTCTGGTTGAACCTCGGCCTCGGCGACCCGCTGGTGATGCCGATCATGGTAGCGGCATCCATGTGGGTCATGCAGAAGATGACCATGATGCCCTCGGTCGATCCGAAGCAGGCCTCAACCAACCGCATGATGCTCTGGATGATGCCGCTGATGTTCGGTTTCTTCACCACCACGTTCCCGAGCGGGCTGGCGCTATACTGGGTGGTGTCGAACATCGTCGGCGTCCTGATACAGGGCTTCGTCACTGGCTGGGAGCCCCTAACGTCGATGTTCACATTCGGACGATCTAAAGAGGAACCGGCGGCGGCCGCGGCCCTGGTTCCCGCTGACGAGGAGAAGGCCCCCGATGAACGAGATCGAGATGACGGCCAAGACGACCGAGGAAGCAATCGAAATCGCTCTAAAGGAGCTCGACGCAGATCGCGCAGAGGTCGAAGTAGACGTCGTTAGCCGCGGCAAAGCGGGGATTCTGGGTCTCGGCAGCGAGCCCGCCCGAGTCCGGGTCAAGCGGCTGGAGACATCTCCGGACATTGTAAAGATAACGACCGAGGTCGTCGGCAAGCTGCTGTCGAGCATGGGCGTGTCGGCCCTGGCCAGCCTGAGGCAGGCCCATCGCGAAGACCTCGGTGGCCCCGTTTTCGAGATCGAAGGCGAGGACTCCGGGCTTCTGATCGGACGACGCGGGGAGACGCTCCGCGCTTTGCAGTTCCTCGTCAAGTTCATCGTGGGCGAGCGCCTCCAGGCAAGGGCCAACCTCTTGCTGGACGTAGAAGGCTACCAGCAACGCCGCTACAACGCGATCACGAACCTGGCTGAGAGCGTGGCCAAACGCGTAGTCGCGACCGACCGCTCCATTACCCTGGAGCCCATGCCTCCCGACGAGCGCCGAGTCGTACACCTGGCACTTGCCGCCGATCCCCAGGTCACCACGGAGAGCATGGGAGAAGGAAGCTCCCGACAGGTGGTGGTGCGGCTCAAAGACGAGGAGTAGTGGCCCTCGACCTCCTCGCCGTCGGCCATGTCGCAAGGGACGTGTCGGACGGCGGCTTCGCCCTCGGGGGCACGGTAACCTACGCCTCCTTGACCGCCCTGAACATGGGCCTGAACCCCGCCATCGTGACAAGCGCCGGGCCCGAGCTGGACCTGTCGCGCATGCTGCCGGGCGTCCGGGTGTATCGGGTGCCCTCTGCCACGACGACGACGTTCCGTAACACCTTCGAGGAAGGCAGCCGGACCCAGGCCGTCCAGGACGTCGCGGCATCGATATCCCTTGTACACGTTCCCGAGGAGGCCCGGTCGGCGCGGCTCGTTATGCTCGGCCCTCTGGTGGGCGAGCTCGAGGCAGACCTGGCGCAAGGCTTCCCGGAGGCGGTCGTCATGGCCTCGCTCCAGGGCTGGCTGCGCCGGTGGGACGACCTCGGCCGCGTCACTTCGGCCCCCTGGCACGGCGTTGACGTACTGCCACACCTCGACGCCGCCATAGTCTCTGAGGACGACGTGGCCGACCCACGGCTAATAGGCGAGTGGGAGCAACTGCTGCCGGTCCTGATCGTCACGAGAGGCCCCGCAGGCGCCGAGCTTCACTGCGGCGAACGGCGGCACCACGTCGACGCCTTTGCGGCCGACGAGGTGGACCCGACGGGGGCCGGCGACGTCTTCGGCGCCGCCTTTCTCATCAGATTCGGTGAGACTCAAAATCCGGTAGAGTCCGCAGTATTCGCCAGCGCCGCCGCCAGCTTCTGCGTCGAAGCTCGGGGTACATCCGGAATCCCCACGAGAGCACAGGTTGAAGCGAAGATCGCCGCCAGGTGAAGGCTGTGGTTGCGGCAGGTCAGGCGCCGGCACATAATAGGGCGCCAATATCCTTTCAAGGCCATACGATGCGCTTCGAGACCATCGTTGTCGAGCAGACGGACCGCATAGCCAGGATAACGCTGGGCCGCGCCGGCTCGGGCAACAGAATCGACGAGCGAATGGCGTCGGAGCTCCGCGAGGCCTGCGACACGCTCAACCGCGAGGACAACGTCTGGCTCCTGGTCATCACGGGTGCCGGCGAAGCATTCTGTTTGGGCACGGACCCGGCCTCGCTGTCCGTCGCGGAGCGGTCGGGGCCCACTGCCGCACTCGACAGCCTGAGAGTGGCATCCAGCATCGCCGCTGTCGAGCAGCCCGTCATAGCCGCCCTCAACGGCGACGCCCTAGACCAGGGCCTGGAGCTGGCGCTGGCCTGCGACATTCGCATCGCATCGCCCGAGGCCAGGCTCGGGCTGACCCAGGTCGAGAGCGGGGCAATGCCGTGGGACGGCGGCACCCAGCGCCTGCCGAGGCTCGTAGGTCGTGGCAGGGCACTGGAGTGGGTCCTCGCAGCCAGGGTCCTGGAGGCTGACGAGGCGCTGAAAACGGGCCTTGTGAACGAGGTCGTCGACGGGGAAGCGGTGTTGTGCCGAGCCCAGGAGATCGCCTTCGCCATTATCGAGCACGGGCCCATCGCGGCCAGGTACCTCAAGGAGGCCGTGCTCGCCGGTGCGGACGGTACCCTGGAACAGGGGCTGCGGCTGGAGGCCGACCTGAACGTCATCCTCCAGAGCACCGCCGACCGCGCCGAGGGGATCCGCTCCTTTCTCGAGCGGCGAAAGCCGAACTACACGGGCGGGTGAAGTCGCTGGCCGAACCCTCCGGTCCCGAGACGGGATGCGATCCAGTCGGACAGCCTCCGGGGAGGGCTTTGCACAAAACCACGGGAAGGTGCCGGAAACCGGAGGTTTCCAGCCGGGTCCGGGGTGTCCCCAGATACAAAATTACCCCCAGGGCGGGTGGGAGGGTAAGCAGACCTTCGCCTTGAATGGACTTTTGGTGCAAAGCCCCTGGGGAGGGCCGGGTGGGTAAAAACTCGTTTGGGAGTGGCGGATAGATGACCGAGCTCACGGTGCTCTACTTCAAGCAGGGTCCGGTGGCCCACGTCGTGCTTAACCGGCCGGAGGTCGTCAACGCCTACAATATGCAGATGCGTGACGATCTCTTTCAGGCGTTGGAGGCCGTGCGCGACGACCCCGACGTCCGAGTCTGCGTCGTGCGCGGCGCGGGCGACCGGGGCTTCTGCGCCGGCGCCGACCTGACCGAGTTCGGCTCTGCGCCCTCGCAGGTCGTAGCGCGGCAGGTCCGCTGGGAACGCGACGTATGGGGCCTGCTCCTCGGAATCGCCAAGCCTCTCGTCGCCGCGCTCCACGGCCACGTCATAGGCTCCGGCGTCGAGATCGCCTGCGCCTGCGACGTCCGTATCGCCTCCGACGACGCGGTGTTCCGCATGCCCGAGGTGGCCCTGGGCATGATCCCGGCCGCCGGCGGCACACAAACGCTGCCGAGGATCATGGGCGCTGGGTCCGCGCTGGAGATGCTCTTAACTAACCGCCCGCTGGCCGCAAACGAGGCCTTTCGGTTGGGCCTGGTTCACAAGGTCGTGGCGCGGGATGCGCTGATGACGGAGGCCGAGCGAGTCGCGGAGACCCTGGCGTCCCGCGACCCGGCGGCGATCGCGGCCGTCAAAACTGCCATCACCACGGGCCTCGACGTGTCGCTGGCCGCCGGCCTCGCCCTGGAGGCACGGCTGGCGGCACAGCTCATCGCGCGCTGACCAGACGGGCCCGGCCGGTCAGGCAAGCCCTGGAATTCCCACCGACGCGGTGCTAACCTTACGCCCGAGGAATGCTTGATCTATGAACACCACCGAGTTTCTGGCCATATCGGCCGCTATCGTGCCCGACCGGCTGGCCATGATCTTCGAAGGCCGGCGCATCACCTTCGAGGAGCTCCAGGCGCGGGTGAACCGGCTGGCCAACGCGCTGGCCGACCTGGGCGTCGTGGCCGGCGACAGGGTCGCCATGCTCCAGGTCAACTGTAACGAGCACATCGAGGCCTACTTCGCCGCCGCGAAGCTGGACGCCGTCTACGTGCCCCTGCCCTTCCGCGCCCGCGCCGACGAGCTGACCCATATGATCAAAGACTCCGCGCCGCGAGTGTTGATCGCCGGCCAGCGCTACGTCGATCTGGTCCGCTCACTCGGCGCCGACGCCGGGGTCGTGGAGCATCACGTAGTCCTGGAGCAGCCCGCCGAAGGCTGGCACTCCTACGATGACCTCGTCGACTCAAGCGACGAAGAGCGATTCCCCCGGGGCGACGGCGAAGACCTGACCATGATTATGTTCACGGCGGGCACGACAGGCGTCCCCAAGGGCGTGATGCTGAGCCACGACAGCTTCGCATCGTACATCCTGAGCAACGTTTCGCCCGCCGACCTGGAGGCGGGGGAGCACAATATTGTGACGGTGCCCCTGTACCACATCGCGGGGATACAGGCGGTCATGGCGGGCATCTACGGGGGGCGCACGCTGATCATCCAGCGCCAGTTCGAGCCGAAGGAGTGGATGGAGCTGGTCGAGCGTGAGCGCGCCAACCGCGCCATGATGGTACCCACGATGCTAAAGCAGCTCATAGACCACCCCGACTTTCACCGGCACGACCTGAGCAGCCTCGAAGTGATCACATACGGCGCCGCGTCGATGCCGCTGGAGGTCATCGAGCGCGCCATCGGCGAGTTCCCTGGGACCCACTTCATCAACGCGTTCGGCCAGACCGAGACCGCTGCGACGATAACGATGCTGCCCCCGCAGGACCATGTCCTGGACGGCACCGAGGAGGAGAGGCGGACGAAGCTGCGGCGCCTCGCCTCGATCGGCAAGCCCCTTGAGGACGTCGAGGTGCGAATCGTAGACGAGAACGGCGATCCGGTCGCCCAGGGCGAGGTCGGCGAGATCGTGGCGCGCGGCGCAAGGCTGATGAAAGGCTACTGGCGCCAGGACGAGGCGACCGCCGAGACCATCCGCGGCGGATGGCTCCACACAGGCGATCTCGGCTACTTCGATGCCGACGGATATATCTTCCTGGCGGGTCGCGCCAGGGACATCATCAAGCGCGGCGGGGAGATGATTTCACCGGAGGAGGTCGAGCAGGTCCTCCAGTCCCATCCTGCCATCGAAGAGGCCGCGGTCATCGGCGTGCCCGACCTGGACTGGGGAGAGCGAGTGCGCGCCGTGGTCGTGCTGAGGGACGGCCAGCAGGCCATCGAGCAGGAGATCGCCGAGCACTGCCGCCAGCGACTCGCGAGCTTCAAGAAGCCCGAGTCGGTGGTGTTCACCGACGAGCTACCGCGCAACCCCCTGGGCAAGGTGCTGAAGCGGGTGCTGAAGGAACGGTACGGCCAGCCGATCGAAGCGAGCTAGCGTTTCGTTAGGTAGGGTCCAGCACCGGTGAGCGCGCAGAAAGCAGCCGGTCGCCCCTACGGAATTCCAAGTGGGTAACACCCGTTGGCGGGGGCTTCCACAAAAATCACGGGAAGGCACCGGAAACCGGAGGTTTCCGGCCGGGGTCTGGGGTGTCCCCAGATACAAAAATACCCCCTAGGGCGGGTGGGAGGGTAAGCAGACCTTCGCCTTGAAAGGACTTGGTGTTGAAAGCCGCTTCGCGGCTTGGAGGGGCCTGGGGATCCAAGAAAACCTTCGAGGGTGGGGGGGACGTAATGCGATTGCTCCAACCTCACCCTATCCGGTCGAAGCCTGTGTAGGGCCGCAGCACCTCGGGGATGATCACCGAGCCGTCGGCCTGCTGGAAATTCTCGAGGACGGCGATGATGACCCGGGGAAGCGCGAGGCCCGAGCCGTTCAGCGTGTGCGCGAACCGGGCCCTGGCGCCCGGCTCGGGCCGGTAGCGGATCGAGGCCCGACGCGCCTGGAAGTCTGTACAGTTCGAGCAGGAGCTGACCTCCAGCCACTCGCCGGTGCCCGGCGCCCACATCTCCACGTCGTAGCTCTTGACCGACGCGAAGCCCAGGTCACCGGTGCACAGCTCTATCACCCTGTATGCTATGCCCAGCTGCGCGCAGACGTTCGAGGCGTCTGCCACCAGCCTATCCAGCTCGGCGTCCGACTGCTCGGGCTCGACGAACTTGTACATCTCCACCTTTTCGAACTGGTGGACCCGCTTTATGCCCCGGGTATCCCTGCCGGCGGCCGCCTTCTCCCTGCGGAAACTGGGCGTGTGCGCCACGAGGTAGACGGGCAGCGTGCCGGGCGGAAGTATCTCGTCCCGATACAGGTTGGTGATCGGCATCTCCGCCGTCGGGACGAGCCACAGGTCGTCCTCCTCGTCGTGGTACATCGTGTCGGCGAACTTGGGCAGATGGCCGCTGCCGATAGCCGTGCCTCGACTCACCAGGTACGGAAGGTACACCTCATCGTAGCCGTGCTCCTTGACATGCAGGTCCAGCATCCAGGAGATCAGGGCCCGCTGGAGCCTCGACCCTGCTCCCTTCAGCACGAAGAATCGCGACCCCGAGAGCTTCGCTCCCCGCTCCAGGTCTATGATGCCGAGCGCCTCTCCCAGCTCCCAGTGGGGTCGGGGTTCGAAGGGGAAGCTGCCTGGCTCGCCGACCGTGCGCACTACCGCGTTGCCGGTCTCGTCCTCCCCGACGGGCACATCGTCGCGGGGGATGTTGGGCACGTCGAGGAGGAGTCTGTTGAGGTCTTCCTCGATCGAGCGCACCTCAACGTCAATGGACTTGATCCGCGCGCCGACCTTCCTCATCTCCTCGATGAGCTCCGGTGGCCGCTCCTTGACCTGGCCTAGATGCTTGCTGACCTCGTTGCGCCGCGCCTTGAGGGCGTCGCCCTCGGCTATAGAGGAGCGGCGGCGCTCGTCCAGATCGAGCAGGCGCTCGATCTGGATATCGTCCCCGCGACGCCTCATCCCTTCGCGCACCAGCTCGGTCTCGTTGCGCAGCAGCTCGATGCTGATCAATCCCACACCTCTAAGATCCCAGCCTCGGTACAGTATAACCCGCTTATTACGGGCGCAGAAGAAGAGGCCTCACCCGCGACGGCGTCCGTTGATTTGGCGGACCCTTGCCCATATAATCGTCCAAGCATCATGGGTGTTGACTACGCACAACTGGTTCCCGGACAGCAGATATCGAGCCATACCTACCGTCTCGATCAGGAGATGATAGCCAGTTACCTCGAGGCTGTGGGGGACCGGTCGCGGCCGACAGACGGCGACGGCAAGCCGATCGTGCCTCCGATGGCCATCGCCGCCTTGAGCCTGCGAGGAATCATCGAGGACCTGGCCATTCCGGGCGGCACGCTCCACGCGGGCCAGGAGCTGAGATTCAGCGGGACCGTGGCCCCAGGGGAATCCCTCGCGTGTGACGGGATTGTGGCTCAGAACTCCGTCCGTGGCGAGTGGCGATTTCTGGTGGTCGAATCCCGCGTCTACGATGACAGTGGCCGTGGGATCATGGAGGGCAAAAGCACTATAATGATCCCGGCGAGCGGATAGGACTGGGCTGACCGGCTTTGTACGCAAAGGCACAGGAGGGAGCTGAGCTCCCTAAGGTCGAAAAGCTCATCACGCAAGAGCAGATCGAGAAGTACGCCTCGGCCTCTGGTGACTTCAACCCGATACACGTCGACCGCGCGTTCGCTGAGGCGTCGCAGTTCGGCGGGACCATCGCCCACGGCATGCTGATAGCGGCCTTGATCTCGGAGATGATGGCCCTGGCTTTCGAAGAGGCCTGGGCCAGCACGGGGCGGCTGAAGATAAGGTTCCGGGGGCCCGTCCACCCGGGTGACACGGTGACTACTTTCGGCCGTGTCAAGCGCGTCGAAACGCGCGACGACATCGAAGATGTGATCTGCTCAGTTGGCGTACGTAAGCAAAACGGCGAGGACGCCATCACCGGCGACGCCACTGTCACAGTGATACTCTAGTCCTGGAGTCGGTTGTAGGAGACGAAGACACTTGACGACCGAAAAACCTGTACGGGTCGCGCTGGACGCCATGGGGGGCGACCACGCTCCCGCCGAGCTCGTCGCCGGCGCGGTCAAAGCGGCGAGCCGGGGTGACGTCCAGGTGATGCTCGTGGGAGACCCGGAGCAGGTCCAGGCAGAGCTGCTCAAGCACGACGCAAAGGACCTCCCGATCGTCGGCATCCCATCGGACGGCGTCATATCCGAGGGAGAGCCTCCGGCGCTGGCGCTGCGCCAGAAACCTCGAGCCTCGGTCGTCGTGGCGACGGGACTGGTGAAGGAGGGCCGGGCCGACGCCTGCGTGAGCATGGGGTCGACCGGTGCGACTATGGCCGCGGCCGCGGTGGTCCTGGGCGTCATCGAGGGTATAGACCGGCCCGCGCTGGGAGGGCCGGTCATAGGCCTCGCGCCTCGCACGATGATAATCGACGTCGGCACCAACGTCGATTGCCGCCCGGCCCAGCTCTTGAGCTTCGCGGTTATCGGCCACGTATTCGCCCGACAGCTCTGGGGCATTGAGAGTCCTAGGGTCGGCATTCTCAGCGTCGGCGCCGAGGCGGGCAAGGGGAACAAGCTCGTTCGGGAGACCTCGGACCTCTGCGCCAAAAGCGGCCTGAACTTCATCGGCAACATAGAGGCCAATGATCTGCCCCTCAGCAAGGTAGAGGTGGCGGTGTGTGACGGCTTTGTGGGCAACGTCGTCATGAAGCTGGTCGAGGGCCTGGGGCAGGCGCTCGCGGAGGGGCTTCGAACCAAGCTCCAAGACAAGGTGCCGGCCGATCAGGCCGATGACCTGATGCGTTACGTCTACGAGGTTAACAACCCTGCGTCCATCACCGGCGGGGGACCGCTGTTCGGCGTCAACGGCGTTAGCGTCGTGGGCCACGGACGCGCCAGGGCCGAGAACGTAGAGCGGGCCATCGCCACCGCGGCCCTGGTGGTCAAGAGCGGATTCATCGCCAAGCTGAACGAGGAGTTGGCCCGTGTGAGAGCGGCGGTGGGAGAGTAGCAAGGCCCTGCGGTCGAGTTAGGGGTTCTGGAGGCGTTTTGGATAGCGACGGCATAGAGGGAAAGACCGCCCTGGTCACCGGTGCAGGCAAGGGCATCGGCCGGGCCGCATCGCTCCGACTCGGCGAGATGGGTGTTAAGGTGGCCGTCAACTACAACACCTCCGCAAACGAGGCGGCCGAGGTGGCGGCGATCATTGAGGCGGGCGGAAGCGAGGCCTTCACGATACAGGCCGACGTGAGACATGTCGACCAGGTTGCCGCCATGGTCAATGCGGTTCAGGAGCGGTGGGGGCAGGTCGACATAGTAGTCAACAACGCGGGCATCATAATAGACACACTGCTGGTCCGGATGTCGGACGAGGCCTGGGACGACGTGATCGCGACTAATCTCAGCGGCCTCTTCTACTGCACCCGCGCGGTCCTGCGGGGCATGCTGCGCCGCCGATGGGGCCGGGTAATCAACATCGGGTCGGTCGTCGGCATCAGGGGCAATCGTGGGCAGGTGAACTACGCGGCATCCAAAGCCGGGGTCGTAGGCTTCACCAAGGCCCTGGCCAAGGAGGTGGCGGAAAGGAACATCACGGTCAACGCCGTCACTCCGGGCTACATCCGCACCGACACCGTGGAGGTCCTAGCCCAGGAGCTGAAAGACGCCGTCCTCTCGAGAATACCCATGGGCTACTTCGGCAAGCCCGACGACGTGGCCCATCTGGTCGCCTTTCTTGCCAGCGAGAAGGCCGGGTACATAACAGGTCAGATAATAAGCTCCGACGGCGGGCTCGCCGTCTAGGAGCGCCCCATGTCCTTCGAGGGCAAGGTCGCGCTGGTCACGGGAGGGTCCCGTGGCATAGGCAAAGCGACCGCACTCGAGCTGGCGCGGCAAGGCGCCGACATCGCCTTCAACTACCTTCGCCAGCACGACGCAGCCACCGAGACCCAGCGCGAGATCGAGGAGCTGGGCGTCGCATGCCTGAAAGTCAGGGCCCACCTTGGCGACGCCTCGAAGATCCCTGGGCTCTTCGAGGCGGTTCGTGCGCGCTTCGACCGGCTCGACATCCTGGTGAACAACGCCGCGTCCGGGGTCCAGCGTGCCGCCGCAGAGCTAGAGGAGAAGCACTGGGACTGGACGATGGACATCAATGCCAAGGCGCCCTGGCTGTGCGCCGTCGAGGCCTCGAAGCTCATGACCCGGGGCGGCAGTATCGTCAACATAACCAGCCAGGGGTCCCAGCGGGTGCTGCCGTACTACTTCTCGGTGGGCACGTCGAAGGCGGCGCTGGAGGCGATAACCCGCTACCTGGCCGTGGAGCTGGGGCCGAAGGGCATATCGGTCAACGCGGTTTCCGGCGGCTATGTCGAGACCGGGGCGCTGGACCACTTCCCCAACCGCGAAGACATGCTGGCGGTGGGGGAAAGCACACCGGCGGGCCGGATGGTTACGGCGGAGGACGTAGCCCGCGTGGTAGCATTCCTCTGCACCGACGCCGCCACTATGATCAGGGGCCAGGTTATCGTGGTAGACGGCGGCCTGTCCCTGAAGGTCGCCCCTGTCAGCCGCTGACCCGGCTAGAGAGGCAGCGCCTCCACCCGCGCCGTGGCGCCGCCTTCGCCCGATTCTACGGCGAGCATCGTGCCGGACTCTGCCTGGGCCTTCCTCACATAGCCGAGGCCGACGCCCTTCTTCAGACGCGGCGACCAAGCCGTGGACGTTACCTCTCCGACCTTCTCGCCCTCTAACGACAGGACCGCGCTCGGGTCGGGGCTGTCGACGTCCTCCCAGGACAGAGCCACCAGCCGGCGCTGCACCTTGTCGTACGTGTTCAGCCGGGCCACCACCTCCTGTCCCACGTAGCAGCCTTTGTTGAAGCTGATGGCCTCAATGAGGTTGGCCTCGAGCGGGTTCACACCCTCCGTCAGCTCGCGACCGAAGGCGGGCACGCCCCGCTCGACGCGGACCGTGTCGAGGGCCGCCGTGCCCACGGGAGTGGCGCCCGCATCTACGAGCGCCGTCCACACTGGCCGCGCTTGCGACGCCGCTACGACGAGGTCGTAGCCGTCGAGCCCTGCGAAGTCCGTACGCACGACCAGTGCCTCGCCGTCACAGACGCTGACGGTCGAGGCGTGGTGCGGCGCCAAGCCCGAAAAGCCCGCGTCCGCAATCGCACCCAGGCTGGCGACGGCCCCCGGGCCCGTTATCCCGATAATCGCCAGGGCGTCGGTTACGTCGTGGACCGTGACATCCTCGCTGAAGGTATAGAAATCGATCCGCTCGGCGACCTTTTGCTGGTTCTCGGGGCCCGTCAGCACCAGGACGTAGTCGTCCAGCCGCACTACCGTTAGCAGGTCGAAGACCCTGCCCTTGTTGGTTGTCAGGACCGTCGACATACCCTGGCCGGTCGCTGTCAGCTCCTCCAGGTTGTTGGTGGAGAGCCGGTTGAGCAGGTCCAACCCGTCCCGTCCCGTCAGCTTTAGACGGCCTATATGGCAGCGGTCGATGACAGCGGCGGCACCGGTTATGGCCGCGTACTCCTCCTCGAGCGAGGTGTAGCGCTCCGGCAGAGTACAGCCGAAGGCGCCGGTCAGCACCGCTCCGGACTCCATGTGCAGCTCTATCAGGGGACTGTAAGACATCGTATAAACAGATCGCCGCCCCGTTCGGGCGGCGAGTCCGTGCTTCCGTTAACTGGCGTGCGATCCGAACGCCGGGCTATGCGCTGCCCTTATACGCTGAAGGAGGTGCCGCAGCCACACGTGGTCTTGGCGTTCGGGTTGTTGAATACGAAGCCCTTGCCGTTGAGTCCACCCGAGTACTCCAGGACGGTGCCCGCCAGGAACACATAGGACTTCTTGTCCACGAACAGCTTCATCCCGTGCTCTTCGATGACCTTGTCGTTCTCGCCGGGCTCGTCGGCGATGTCCAGCATGTAGGTCAGCCCCGAGCATCCGCCGCCCTTCACACCCACCCGCAGGTGGGAGCCCGGCTTGCCGGCCTCGCTTGTGAAGACCCGAACGTGCTCGGCGGCCTCCTTGGAGATCGTAATGGTCATCGGTTTCTGATCGGTCTTTGGCATTGTCGCTTCCTTGCCCGAGCCAGCGTTAGTATCGGCCTAAGCGTTTACTTACAGGCAAAGCTATTTTACCCGCAAAACACGACCTCAGTCAATCGCCCTGGGCCTAGTTATTGGTTCCGCAACTATGTCGCAGGTCAGCGGGCCCGAGCCAGCCCATACAGCAGACGGCCTGCGGTGGGTTGTTCCCGTCACGGCAAACGGGTTTTAATCCCGACGCGTCGGGACTTGGCGGGAGTCCGGGGAGCTTTGCACAAAAACCAAGAGAAGGTGCTGGAAATCGGAGGTTTCCGGCCGGAGTCTGGGGTGTCCCCAGATACAAAAATACCCGTCGGGTGGGTGGGTGGGAGAGCACACCTTCCCCCGGAAAGGACTTTTGGTGCAAAGCCGGTCCGGGGGAACCGCCGGGAACCTTCAAGGCGGGCGGGTGGGATGTGACATGATTACTGCAACTCAGCACTAATATCCATCGGCGCCGCGTCCATCTTGATCGCCGTTGAGCGTGGACGTGGCGCAGCGGAAGCCAACAACGGTACTCTTGCCCTCCGGTGGTAAGAAGTCTTCTCGGAACCACGTGAAGGCGGCCACCCTGGGGACGTCCCAGGCTCCGCCCCTCAATACCCGGCGGTTTCCGGTCGACGGTCCCAGAGGGTTCTGCCCCGGCGATTCCCGATAGTAGGTGGGTCCAAACCAGTCGGCCACCCACTCCCAGACGTTACCGGCGAGGTCCATGACACCGTAGGGGCTGGCCCCGTCAGGGTACGAACCGACCCTCGCGGGCCCGATCCCGCTGAAACCACGCTGCCACAGGCTCCAATCGTCGAAATCATCAAGGGGCCGATTCGCAATCCCGTCCGCGGACCGCAACCTGTCTGAGTCCCAGCTTTCTCCCCATGGATAGGTCAGTCCATCCGGGCCTCGTGCCGCCTTTTCCCACTCGGCCTCGGTGGGCAGTCGCTTGCCTGCCCAGCCACAGAAGGTGTTGGCGTCACGCCAGGACACCCCGACCACGGGCTGGCTGGGGTCGGTCAGCCGGGCCACTCTCGCGGAGGCTGGCGGCGGATATCCCGTGGCGTCCACGAACGCCTTGTATTGGGTATTGGTAACCTCGTACTTGTCTATGTAAAAGCCATCGAGGTAGACATCGTGAGGAGGCCCAGCACCATCCACGAGGCGTGTTATTGAGGGCAGCCAGTCGTCAGACCATCCGAACTGCAGTACCGTTTCCTGCCCCGACGGCGAAACACCCATTGTGAACTCCCCGCTCGGGACCAGCACCATCTCGGCCTGGGCTTCGACGCCGTTTTCCGGCAGACTGTCGCCGGGCGAGCGCTCAGCGCTGGGGGTGGCCGGCGTCGGGGAGGTGCGATCCGTTGGCGTGGCAACCGGCGTTGGCTGTTCCGGCTTCGGAGACGACTCCCGCCCACAGGCGGTTAGCCCCAGCGTGACTGCGACGGCCCCGATGATGACCAAGGCCCTGCAGCATCCCACGGATCCGGGCATATTCTATGGACCTAGCCCCACGGACGTTTACCTCCACTCGATGCAGAGCGCAAAGCGCGATGATAAGAACCTGGCGTCGTTGCCCGCATGCAGGCGGCTATGGAGACACGCTAGACTTATGTAGCGGCATATTAGCAGAGCATATGGCTGACGACGCCTCCGGTACCAGGCCTTTCTTGTCCACGGGGCATCGTCCCGCCTTAACGCTTGAAACGATCTTGCTCAAGGCGGGTTCGTAAATGAATCCTGTTCCGGCTGACCTTGCTCGCACCGTTGTCGAGCTATACGGTGCGGCCGGCGACGAATGGCTGAGCCGCCTGCCGTCCATCATAGCCGTCAGCGAGCAGCGATGGTCGCTGAGACTCCTGCCTCCGTACCAACCATTATCGTATAGCTACCTGGCTCCCGCTGTCGGAGCGGATGGACGGGAAGTGGTTTTGAAGGCGGGAGTTCCTCGTCCTGAGTTGCGCGCGGAAATCGAGGCACTCAGGCTGTTCAATGGTCACGGCGCGGTTCAGTTGCTGGATGCCGACCCCGACCAGGGCATCTTGCTTCTAGAGCGGCTCAAGCCGGGCACGCCGCTGTCAAGCCTCGTCGATGACGAGCAGGCAACTTCCATTGCCGTGTGCTTGATGCAACAGCTATGGAGGCCGGTGCCTTCAGATCACGCTTTTCGCACGGTTGCGGAGTGGGCCGCCGGTTTGAAGAGAATGCGGAAGCACTTTGGCGGCGGCTGTGGTCCCTTTCCAGGCCACCTGGTTGAGACGGCTGAGAGGCTGTTTAGCCAGCTCATTGGCTCCATGGACGCGCCCATGTTGCTGCACGGTGACCTGCATCACGGGAACGTCCTTGCCGCTGAGCGCCGACCGTGGCTGGCACTTGACCCTAAGGGGTTGGTGGGCGAACCGGCCTATGACGTTGGCGCGCTCCTGCGCAATCCGATGCCCGGATTGCTGACCCGCTCGCAGCCGGACCGCATCTTGGCGCGACGGGTAGATCAACTGGCAGAGGAGTTGGGGTTGGAGCGGGGGCGAGTCCTGGGCTGGGGGCTAGCCCAGGCCGTGCTGGCAGCGTGGTGGAGCTATGAAGACCACGGTCATGGCTGGGAATCGTGGATTGCTTGTGGCGAGCTGTTGACTACGCTACATCGGAAGGCATTCTACCAAGGCTCTACGAGCGGCAGGGCGTAGCAGCCAGGCGAGGACGACCGCTCCAACACGCGTCTTGCCTGTTGTCCCTAACGACTTATTGACACTTATTCGGCGTCCTCCACGAGTAACGTCCCCGCGAACCCGCGGAGCTCATCGCGGATGGGGAACTCCCCAACGCTATCCGGAGTGAAGTCGAACGAGTTGATCTCCTGCGGCCGCACATTTATCTCGTCGGGGACATAGAACGGCGCAACCGAAATCCTGTCCTCTGCCATCAGTGTGATGTTGAAGATCTTCACCGGGATATCTTTCACTACGAGCGACTTCTCAGGGTAGACCTGCGAATCGTCAGTGCTATGGATGAGCGCGAGCATTTTCACGCCCTTGTCTACGATGCGTTGCTTTGCTTGTTCGACGCATTCGACCACGAGAAGCTTGGCCTCGAAGTTGTGTCCCACGTTTCTGATCTTGAACTCCCCTAGCTGATCCGGGACGAACTCTATGACCCCAATCTGTCCGGGCAGGATCACTTCAGTAGAGATGAGCCAAGGGAGTATTTTGAACAGGTTAACGTGCTCTCTGTGCAGCCGCGAGAGGTAAAGCTTTACGGGTACGTCCTTGAGCACCACGATCTCTTTGGGGAAGAATCGCGTAGCCCTGTAGTTCTCGAGGATCGCGAACTCCTGGACGGCTGGTTTAGCCTCCGTCGCTTCGGGTGTGGCCGCAGCCTCGCATATTGCACTGTCTTGAATCGCCGTGATCGTAGGTTCGTCCGCTGCCACCGCTTCGCCGGTCGGCGTGGCAGGCTCCTCCATGACCATCGCCTCGTGGGTCGGCGTCGGGAGTACTTCTTCGACCAGGACCTCGTAGGGGGTGGGCGTAGGAGTCTGAGTGGGCGTAGGCGTCTGCGTAGGTGTTTGCGTGGGCACCGGCGTGGGAGTCACGGTCGCCGTCGGAGGAGGGGTGGCCGAGGGCAGTGCCTCGATAGTCGCCTCTACCGTGGCTTGTATCTCTGGAGCCGAGTCAGGCTGGGAACAGGCCCCAAGCAGCAACCCGACGAGGACAAGTATTATGAGGAGACCAGGGCGGAATGCCAGCATGGTGCACATTGTAACAGGGACTGTTCTTGCCCGTTTTCTCTAACGGCTTATTAACAGGTTGCCGTAGTCGTCTACTCGGGCCGCGTAGCCCGGGTGCACGACCGTCGTGGAGTCCCGCTCTTCGATGATCGCCGGACCGGGTACCTCGACCCCCGCCGACAGCGCGTAACGATCATAGATCGGACAGTCTGCGCGCCCGTCCATCTCCTCGAAGTAGACTTTGCGACGCCCGGTGAGCGCCTCTCCCGCGTTGCCGTCCGACCGGTCGAGCCGCCGTAGCACCGGCTTGACGATGCCACCGACGGCGGTGACACGCAAGTTCACGAACTCGACCGGCTCCTCCGGCGCGGCGAAGCCGTAGGCCTGCTCATGCCCTCGGTGGAACGCTTCCAGCACACCCGACAGCGCGTCATTGGCGAGCGGCTGGTCGGGCAGCAGTATCGTCAGCTCGAAGCTCTGGCCCTGGTAGCGCATGTCGGCAGCTCGCTGGAAGCTCATGCGCTCGGCCGGCGTCGACTCCCTGGCGAGTGCGGCGCGTCCCTTCTCGAGTATCTCTGCAAAGGCTCGCTCGACGGCGTCGGTGTCCAGGTCCTCGGCCCGCTGGATCATCGTGACCGAGAAGTCGTGCTTCAGGTCCGTCACCAGCAGACCCGTCGCCGAGAAGATCCCGGGGCTGTTCGGAACCAGCAGGGTGGGTACTTCCAGCTCGGCGGCGATCCGGTTGGCGTGCACCGGACCGGCGCCGCCGAACGCCACCAGGACGAAGTCTCTGGGGTCGTAGCCCCGGTGGATCGAGACCAGGCGTAGGGCGTTGGCCATTGCCGAGTTGGCGATCTCGACGATGCCATACGCCGCCGCCTCCAGAGCCAGCCCGAGGGGCCGCGCGCAGGTCTCCTCAATGGCCCGGTGCGCGGCATCTACGTCCAGCTCGATCTCGCCCCCCAGGAAGTTGTCGGGGTTGAGACGGCCGAGGACCAGGTTCGCGTCCGTGACGGTGGGCCGATCGCCGCCCTGAGCGTAGCACACGGGGCCGGGAGCGGCGCCCGCCGACTGCGGGCCGACGCGGAGCACCCCTCCTGAATCCACCCATGCAATCGAGCCCCCTCCTGCACCGATCTCGGCCAGGTCTATGACGGGAACCCTCACCGGATACCCGCTCGCTCCACCGAAGGCCCCGGAGCTCCGCCCTGCCTCTGCCCCGACCTGGTAGTCCTTGGTTACGTCGGGCGTGCCGTCCTGGATCAGACATGCTTTGGCGGTCGTCCCGCCCATGTCGAACGACAGGACGTTCGGGCTGCCCAGGGCGACACCGAGATAAGCCGCGGCAACAGCGCCCGCGGCCGGCCCCGATTCCACCATGAAGACGGGTTTGTCCCTGGCCGTCTCGAAGGTGAGCACACCCCCGCTGCTCTGCATTGCCAGGAGCTCGGCCGTGAACCCGTCGTTACGCAGTCGCTTCTCGATGCTGCGGAGATAGTCGCTAACGATCGGTGTGATCGCGGCGTTAATGACGGTTGTGCTGGCCCTGAAGTACTCCCTGAACTCGGGAGCAACGTCCGAGGATAGCGACACGATCGCTTCGGGACACTCATGGGCAAGGATCTGTCCAGCCCTGCGTTCATGCGCCGGGTTGACGTACGAATGGAGGAAACAGACGGCTATGGTCCTGACCCCTTCTTGCTTGAGCGCCCGGGCGACCTCGCGCACCGCCTGCTCATCCAGGGGGGCCAGCACGTCCCCATTCGCATCGAGCCGCTCGGGGACGCCGAAGGCGAGGTAGCGGGGTACGAGCGGTGGCGGCTTCTCGAACTGGAGGTCATAGAGGCTCGGCCTGATCTGCCGGGCGATCTCGAGCATGTCACGGAAGCCGTCTGTGGTCACGAACCCCGTGAGGGCGATCTTGCCCTCGATGATCGAGTTGGTGGCGATCGTCGTGGCGTGAACCAGGTGCTCGACAGACGTAGGGGAGATGCCGCCGTCCGCCATTATGAGCCGAACGGCGTCCAGGAACCCGCGCGAAAGGTCGTCTGGGGTGGACGGCACCTTGCCGGTACGCGTCTCACCCGTCTCCTCGTTCAGCAGCACCGCGTCGGTGAAGGTCCCGCCGATGTCGATGCCCAGGCGATACACCGGACTCACTCGCTCGGACTTCGGCCGGTCTCCCGCAAGCGCGCGGTGGCGGAGGCGTCCGCGCGGCGCATGGACGGGTCGAGCACAACCTTGTAAACGTCCCGTGCCCTCTCGGGACTCACCTTGCCGTCTCGCACGTCCCTTGCCACCAGGTCAGGGTCACGCTCCTCCGGTGGGCCGTAGCCGCCACCGCCGGGTGTCTGAAAGCTCACTGTGTCGCCCGGGCTGAGCCGCGTGATCGACTTCGAGGTGAGCGGTCGCGCCTCGCCGTCCGGGTTGAGTACGTAGCTTGCCTTCATTCCCGGCTGGCCGCCGAACAGGCCGTGAGGTCCGGCCAGGTCTCGGTCCGAAAGGATCGTGAAGGTAGCTTCGTCCTTTGGGAACTGGTAGTCACGACGAATCCCGAGTCCTCCACGCTGCCTGCCGGCGCCATCCGAGTTTTCAATCAGCTCGAGGCGGGTGATGAGCACCGGGAAGTGCGCCTCGATCTCCTCAACGGGGGCGTTCTCCGTGTTCTGACCGTGGCCCTGGACGGCATCCGGTCCGTCCAGGGTGGCGCGTCCGCCGTACCCACCCGCGATCGCCTCGTAGTTGCAGTGGTACTCGCCGGTCTCCGAGTCTATGACCCCGAACCCCGCCTGGGCCATCACGGCCTTACAGCCCGCGGGCACCGCCTCGGGCATCGCGGCCGACAGCGCCTTGAACAGCGTGTCCGTCACCCTCACCTGCGTCTCCCATCCGCCCACGACGGCGCCCGGGTGGACTGCGTTCACGACCGTGCCGGCTGGTGCGTTGAGCCGGACGAAGCGATAGAAGCCGTCATTGATGGGCAGGTCCTCGTCCATGAGGGCCCTGAGCACATAGGCACACGCCGAGAAGGTCATTGCGTAGGTTGAGTTCACTGGCGCTCGGCGTTGGGCGTCGCACCCGTCGAAATCGAAGAGCACGCCCTCTTCGTCTATCGTTATGCTGACGCGCAGGTTTACGACCCTGTCTGTGAATCCGTCGAAGTCCAGGAAGCCCTCGGCCTCGAAGGTTCCTCTTGGCAGCTTCTCTATTTCCGCTTGCGTGCGGCGACGGGTGTACTCCAGCAGGGCCTCTACGTATCGCTCGAGCTCCTCGATGCCGTAGCGGTCCACTATTGCGCCCAACCGCCGAACGCCGGCGTGGCTTGCCGCTATCTGTGCACGGAAGTCCCCGGCGGTTACCCTCTTGGAGCGGATCTGTGCCAACACCAGGCGGAACACGTCGTCCACGACCTCGCCCCGGCGCACGAGCTTGACCGGCGGGATAAGCACACCCTCCTGGTAGATCTCCTGGAACGGGCCTATGCTCGCCGGCGCGCCTCCGCCGACATCGACGTGGTGTGCCAGCGAGCACACGTAGCCGATGAGCCGCCCGGAGTGGTGGACCGGGGCGAAGATCGTAATGTCGTTTAGGTGGACTCCCCCTCCGTAGGGATCGTTGACCATGATCATGTCGCCGGGGTCGATCCGTTCAGCCCCGTAGGTGGCGACGGCACGCGGAATCAGCTCGACGAATGATCCCAGGTGGACCGGTTGTGAAAATGCCTGCGCAACTGGTCGGAGCTCCCTATCGAAGAAAGCGCACGAGAAGTCCTGGCGGGTCTTGACGTTCGTTGAGTAAGCGCTACGCCGGAGGGTCGTCGCCATCTCCTCGGTGGCCATGAGCAGCGCGTTACGGATGACCTCGAACTTGATTGGGTCTAAAACGTCCGTCATATTTGTGCGATCACCCCGCTGGGCGTTTTCGTGGCCGGCGGCGGTGCCCTGGATGGTTGTCGCGGGTGGGATGTAATGGGATCGCTGCAACTTGGCGCTAGACACGTCCCGCCGCAGTCAGCTCCGCGGAGTCGGCGAACTGGGGCATGACCTCCTTGGCGAAGAGCTCCATGTTGCGCAGGGCCTTCTCCTGCTCGAAGCCCCCGAACCACATGAAGTTCAAGAGGTAGTCCACACCACCCTCGTCTCGCATCCAGCGGATCTTCTCGGCTACCGCATCGGGTGTGCCAAACATCCCGAGGCGATCGTAAATCTCGCTGAACGGCACGCTATCGAAGTACTCGAGAACGTCGGTGTAGTTCGCGTACTGCTCCGGCACCTTGCTGCGGTCCCTCTCGCCCCAGATCTTGGCCGCCGTACGGATGTACCAGACGGCGTACTCCTCAATGTCAGCCTTGACCTGCGCATCGCTCTCGCCCACGTACACGAACTCGTTGTGGGCCATCCTCAAGTCGTCGCGTCCGGACGCCGCGACCTGCCGGTGCCACACGTCAAAGTACTGCGTCTTCAACGTGTCGTACGGGCAGAGGTACGGGCCGATTAGCCCGTTGATCCCGCGGTCGACGATCTTCTTTACCGTGTAGTCGCTGACCGCCGCCTGCCAGAGCGGCGGATGAGGCTTGGTGTAAGGCTTGGGTTGTACGGAAACCTCCGGAACCTGCCAGAACCGGCCGTCATAGGAAAAGCGGTCCTCCGTCCACGCCCGGCGCAGAATCTCAAGCGCCTCGCTGAAGCGTTGCTCGGCCTCGTCGTAAGGCACGCCCATTGCCTTGAACTCGGCCGGCTGGTTGCCCCGGCCGATCCCAACATCGATCCGCCCCTTAGAGAGGTGATCAATGGTGGCCCAGTCCTCTGCAACCCGCAGCGGGTGGTGGAAGGGCAACACGACAACCGCCGTGGAGATACGAATCCGGGAGGTGCGTGCGACGGCATACCCCGCGATCGTAGGGACGGCCGGGCGGCCGTACTGGCTGAAGTGATGCTCGGTAAGCCAGACGGAGTCGTAACCGAGCTCCTCGGCGTACTCGATCTGCTCCATGAGCTTTTCGAACGGTTCCGGCTGGCCCTCACGAACCTGAGGGACCAGCATAAGCCCGAACTTCATGGGCCACCTCCCTAACTCTGAAGTGCTCAATAGTAGCGGGCACAGGCCGTCAGCGCCATTATAGGTTCGCCGGGGCTCCAGTCAAGAAGCCGGTGATAGACCGACGATGTGCCTATTAGGCCGGGACGCCGAGGAACGACCGGGTCGCCTCTATGAACTCCAGGGGCCTGTCCACGGTAACTACGTGGCCCGCTCCCGGCACGTCGGCCCAGCTGAACTGCTTCACGACCCTCTCCATGCGATGGAGGACATCGTCGGACACGAAGTCGCTCTCCATGCCACGTACTTCGAGGATGGGGCAGGTTATCGCCGCGATCGAATCCCAGTAGCGTTGGATGTGGCCCGGGTCGGTCATGTCGGGGCTCGGAGCGTTGAACAGGGCCGGATCGGCCTTCCACGTCCACGTACCGTCCTCGCGCTTACGCATCTTGTCCTCGGCGTCCTTACGAAGCCGGGCAACGTCGACCCATGGACTCTGTTGCCGCATCCACTCTACAGCGGCATCCAGGCTGGGGAAGGCCATAGGGGTCGGTGGGCGATCTTCCCAGGCGGCCAAGAACTCCGGGCTGAGCTCCGGAGAGATGTCGACCAGTATGATCCTCTCTACTCGATCAGGGTGGTCGGGTGTATAGAGCATAGAGTTCCAGCCACCCATGGAGAGCCCCACGAGGACGAAACTGGATAGGTTCACGGCGTCCACGAAGGCGGCAAGGTCCTCGACAAACCTGTCCCTCGCATATCCTGTCTCCGCCCACTGACTCTCCCCGTGCCCCCTCTGGTCGATGGCGAAGACGTGATAGCGAGACGACATTGCCTCCGCAAACTCGTCCCATATGTGCGCGTTACCGGCGTGGCCGTGAAGGCATACAAGGGGCGGCTTGCCGGCCGTGCCCCAATCCAGGTACCGGAGCGGTACCCCATTTACGGTGATGTGCTTCTCCCGGTACTTGACGGTCGTCACATGTCCCCTCCCAGGTAAACGTTATGAGGCCACAGCCTTAGCCGGGAGGCCACTTGGTGCCGCCCATCGCGGGGCGCTCCTCCGGCGCAAGGCCCAGCCCCTCGTCCATAACCCGGGTAAACGCCTCGAGGACCGTCGCTCCCCACTCACGGGCGCGGGCAACACGGAACGCTGTGCGTTTGCCACGGATGAGTCCACGTGGGTTGTCTGTGGTCTCCGCCTCGGCTTCCCTTTCGATCTGTTCATCCATCGCGTCGATGGCGGGGACCAGCTCGTTCGCCGTTTCGACGAACCGCGCGATCTCTTGCATCGAAGAGTCGAAGACGACGAACACGGGCACCGTGCCGGCTCTTTCCTCCGGCAGGAAGCTGTCGGTCAGCTCTAGCTCATCATCTCGGTTGAAGACTCGCGCCTCGATGCGGTCCGTGCTCTCTGCGAGGCGAAGGACGGCCGGTGTCGTGCTCATGGCGTCGCCGCACCAGTCCGCGGTAAACACGGCGATCCTGATGTCGTCTTGCATGTCCCGGGTAAACTCCTGTGCGCCGGAGGGCAGCTCTATGGCTTTGTACACATCGAGGAAAGGCTGCTTATTGACCTTTATCTGATCGATGTACTGCCCGACGGTCATTCCCTGGCGAAACTTCGACTCGCTCAGTGTCATAGAAGGCTCCTCGTTTGCTTCAAGATAGGCCCACGGCCCATCAGCCGATCTCTCAGCCGGTCTCTCCCTCGAATCCCACCTCTACGCGGCCGTCGGGATAGACGATGATGGGCACCGAGTCTCCGTAGAGGAGAGCCTCGTCCAGGGCCTCCTGGCTCTGGTCTACCCGCCTTTCGTGATAGGGGGTCCCATTTTGATCCCAAGCACTGCGCAACTTGTCGCAGGCCGGGCAGACCGTAAGAGTATAGACCGTGGGTATCTCCATGGGCATTCGACCAGCGACCCTAAGCTCGCACGATCAGAGACTCGGCTATCTCCTCGATCTGGGCCAATGACTCCTCCTCGGAGGCCGGCGGCAGCAGGATATTCACCGAGTCGGCCCCCGCGTCCTCGAATCTCCGGATCAGATCGACGTCGTGCGGCTGGCCATAGACCGTAACTCGAATCGCTGTGGGGTCTCGCCCGGCTTCCTTGGCGAGCCTGTTCAGGGTGGCCCTGCCGTCTTTGACCTGCTCGGGCGTTATGATATCCGGCACCCAGCCGTCACCCCATGCGATCACGCGCTTGAAAACGTTGGTGGACGCTCCTGCAAGAAGCACAGGCGGGTGTGGCCTTTGCACGGGCTTGGGAAACGAGTAAACGGCGGGGAAGTCGTAGTACCTGCCGTGGAACTCGACTTCCCCCGCGGTCCAGAGCTCCTTCATAGCCAGGACGGCTTCCCGCGTCTGCGTCCACCGGCGCTCGAAGTCGCCCCCCATGATCTCCGTCTCCTCTTTCAGCCAGCCGGCGCCAACCCCGAGCAGTACCCTCCCTCCGGAGTACATGTCCAACGTCGCAACCTGTTTAGCGACGAGAAGCGGGTTGCGCTCGGGAAGGAGGCAGACGCCGGTCCCGAGCTTGAGCGTGGTCGTTACCGCTGAGGCTCGAGCCAGCGCCACGAAGGGGTCGACTATGTGTGCATAGTCTTCGGGGATCCCCGTGTCGAGCGAAACGCCGGGCCGCCGGGTCGTAGCCGTTAGCGGTATTATCGTGTGCTCCGCTGCCCAAAGGGACTCGAACCCCAGCTCTTCGGCGCACGCGGCCAGAACCGTAATGTCGATCGAGTATTCCGTCAGAATCGTGGAGAGGCCGATGTCCATGAGCGACGCCCCGTTGGATCCAGCACTTGGCGGGCCGATGAGGACGTTCGTAGCCCAGCCAGAGTTTAGTGGCGGTTGTCGCGGGCTGTCAACGACGCCTTCGTGAAGGCCCGCAAGGATTGGATGGACTGCGCCGCCCTGGACATGCTCGCCATCACGGCCGCGGCGTCGAAGCTACGCGGTTGCCGGAGCTCCATTTCTCGTCCTCTGGTGAGGTGACATAATATAGGCGACGCGTACGGTTATCATATCTTGACATGCGTTGACGCTGTGCGATGCAGGCGCGACTATTGATCTTAGGATGAGCGGCCCGACCGACGGCTGGCGATCGAAGCCCGCGGACACCGTGGTCCGCCACCCCCGCGCGGAGCAGCTGCGCCCCGTTCGCATCGAAGTGGCTCCGACGCGGGTCCGCCGCTTCTCGTTGAGCGCGCCCCTGGTGCTGGTGTACGCGTTCGGGGCCCTGGTCGGCATCGGGACGCTGCTCTTGATACTCCCGTTCGCCCATCAGGGGGATGGTTTTGCCCCCTTCGTCGATGCGTTCTTTACGGCGACGTCGGCGGCTACCGTGACTGGCCTGGTCACCCAGGAGACCTCTAGCTTCTGGACCATCCCAGGTCAGTTCGTGATCATGGCGCTTATGTTCGCTGGTGGGCTCGGCGTCATGACCATAGTGGGAGCCCTGTTCGTCGCCGCCGGGAGACGAGTCTCTTTGACACAACGCCTGGTGATGCGAGAAACGATCGGCACGGCAGCATTCGCCGACATCAGGCGCCTCACCATCAGGATCGTCCTTTTTGCGGCGGCGATTCAAGCTGCTGGTTTCCTGGTGCTGTTCATACGATTCACCTCTCTTTACGACTCCAGAGAAGCCGTATGGCACGGCCTGTTCCAGGCCATCTCTGGGTTCAACAACGCGGGCTTCACGTCCATTCCGGCAAGCGACAACCTGTCGGCATTTGGTACGGACATGGTTGTGGTCGGGAGTATCGCCGTCCTCGTACTGCTGGGGAGCCTGAGCTACCTGGTGATAATCGACGTCATGCGGCGTCGGCGATTCTCGAGACTCACGCTGAACACGAAGCTGGTGCTCGTGTTTACGGGCTTGTTGCTCCTGGCCGGAGCAGTCGTCTTTTTTCTGTCCGAGTGGCGTAACGACGGCACGATCGGCGGCCTGCCGTTGATCGATCAGCTAGTGACTTCGGTGTTTCACTCCGTCAGTCGAACCGCCGGGTTCTCTACGGTGGACTTCGGTCACACGGAGGACCAGACAAACTTCTTCTACATGGCGCTGATGTTCATCGGAGGGGCGTCGGGGTCGGTCGCCGGCGGCATCAAGGTAAATACCTTTGCAATCCTGGTCCTCGCCACGCTGGCGTCACTTCGCGGAAAAACGGGCGAGACCGCCTTTGGCCGTCGGGTGCCCAACACTCAGATCAGATGGGCCCACGTAGTAGCGATCGTTTTCCTTGTAGGGATATATCTGGTTGCGCTGGCCCTGCAGTTCATCGAGGGCCAATACCGCTTCGTGGACCTCCTGTTTGAAGCGGTCTCCGCATTTGGCACGGTTGGACTCAGTACCGGAATAACGGGGGACCTGTCCACCGCCAGTCAGGTGCTCCTGGCCGTCGTGATGTTCATCGGAAGAGTTGTCCCGCCGATGGTCATTGTCGTGGCGCTCTCGCAGAAAGAAGAAGACCGCGGATTGCGCCACCCCAAGGAGAGCGTGGCGTTGGGCTGACCTGGTTTGGCCGTGGGTGTTTCACATACCCGCGGAGATGCCCTCGTCGAGCAGCATAAGCGAGCCGTGCATGGCACGGCTGTCCTCGGATGCAAGAAAGAGCGCCGCCCGCGCCATATCCCCCGGCTCCGAGTAAGTCCGCCCGCTCGGCGTGCGTTCGGCCATGGCGTCGAGCATAGGCTTGAACTTGGGCTCGGAGCGGACGTTTTCGTTCATTGGCGTGGCCGTATTGCCCGGCAACAAGGCGTTGACCGCGATGCCGTGCGGCGCGAGCTCGACCGCCAGGGACCTGGTCATCATGTTGATGCCGGCCTTGGAGGCGCAGTACGCGGAGTAGGCGTTAAAGCCCATAACACCGCAGACCGAGGAGAGATTGATGATCTTCCCGCCGCCCTGCGCCTTCATGAGGGGAACCACAGCGTTGATGCAAAAGAACGTGGCCTTGAGATTCACGTCCAGCATGTTGTCGTACTCGGCCTCGCTGATCTCGCCCATCGGGGTCGGGTAGAATAGCCCCGCCGAGTTGACTAGAATATCGATGCGACCGAAGTCTCCCACGACGTCTGCCACCAGCCTCTCGATCTGGGACACTTCACGGAGGTCTGCGACATAGGGGCTCGCAGCGCCACCGGCCGCGCTTATCCGCTCCGCGACCCGTAGTGCCTTCTCCATGTCTGCACTTCCCACCAGCGCCACGCCGGCGCCCTCGGCTGCGAACAGTTCCGCCGTCGCTTCGCCGATCCCCGAGGTCCCGCCTGTAACGAGCGCAACCTGATCCTTCAATCGCATGTCGACAACCTCAATTTGTGCTGGGGGCCCGACCCCGAGCACGCGACTTCGCAGCGGACTGGGTGGGAGCTAGCACCGTGTCGATCGACTACCGGCTACCTAAGCCCGTACGCCACGATGGGTTCGCTGATGCCCTTTAGCTCCAATACTCGCCCGCGGGCATTGGGGACGACTTCATAGACTGTCATCCAGCGTTCTGATAGTTGACTCGGCCGGCATACCGGCTCACCCGTGCGCACCTCCAGTATATTGGCTACGACGGGGATAACTCCAGCCCGTGTCGCGCTGGAGGCCGACGAGCTATGCATTCATAGCCCAGAGCGGAACCTCAGAGCGGCCAGTGGACACCCTCTCCGCGCTAGCATTACTATTCCATGTGGTGGGTGTTGAGCGCCCGGCGGCAGAGAGGTCCACGCGAGAGTCACCTTGCACGTTGGGTAGCTTGACCAAGTAAACTATGCTCCAGCCGCGTGGGCTCCGCTCGAAGGGGGAAACGATGACAGAGGAGATCCGGAAAATCACCGTTCGCCCTGACGGTCCGTATCTGGTTCGGGGAGGGATCCCGCTGGTCCGCAAAACCCAGGTCATGTCCGAGCACGGTGAACCGCTCACCTGGAGAAAAGAGGGCGTCGTAAGCACTGAGAATGCCTACCGCCTGTGCCGATGCGGGCAGTCCAGTACAAAGCCGTTCTGCGACGGCACTCACACGATGGTGGGATTTGACGGAACCGAGACGGCCGACACCGGAACCATGGCCAGCCGTGAGAAGATATTCAAAGGCGAAAAGATCGTCGTCAAAGATGATCACTCACTATGCGTACACTCGGGGTTCTGCGGCAACAGGGTCACCAATCTCTGGAAAATGATGAAGCAATCGGACGATACGCAGGTGCGCGCTCAGATTATGGCTATGGTCGAAAAGTGCCCATCAGGCACCCTCGCGTTTGCGCTCGACGAGGAATCGGAGGTAATCGAGCCCGACCTCCCTGAAGAGATCGCCGTCATCCCCAACGGACCCCTATGGGTAAGCGGAGGGATACCCATCGAGCGGCGCGACGGCCAGCCATTGGAGACCCGCAATCGGGTTACCTTGTGTCGATGCGGTGCTTCTGCAAACAAACCCCTTTGCGACGGATCCCACAAGGCCATCGGGTTCTCCGATGAGTAACCTGTTGGTCCAACGACACCGGGAGTCGCCGACGCGTCTTGGAAGCGTGGGCGTAGTCCCTTCAGCTTAGGATCGACAGGGAGGCCATCATGTCTACTGAGGCACTACGCCGAGTGTGGCTGTTTTCAGAGATGAGCCAGGAGCAGCTGGACGCCATCTCGACTTTCACCTTTGAAAAAACATTCGGCCCCGGCGAGCTGATTGTCGAAGAGGGCCACACGGGGAATGGGCTCTACGTAATCGTCTCTGGCAACGTGGAGGTTGTGAAGGGATTGGGCACCGACAATGAGCGAGTTATCGCCGAGCGCGGGTCCGGAGATGTTTTTGGAGAGATGGCCCTGCTGGGGGAGTGGCCCAGGACGGCGAGCGTGCGCGTGTTGGACGAAGTCAAGTGTCTTGGAATCGACCGCTGGGTGTTCCTTACTCAGCTTGAAAGGCATCCCCAGGTAGGGATTCGGATGCTACAAATACTCGCCCAGCGCTTGCGAGAAAGCGACGCCTCGCTCGTCGACCGGTAGTCCTGCTGCGCTACGTTACGCCTTGCCGAGCCGATCGGCGTATTGCGTTAGGCACCCCTTGACCTGGGACAACACCGAAGAGACACCCTCCGGGCTCTCGACGAATCCACAGTAGGCCGACAGCTCCCGTAACCGCTCGATGAACAGTGTCCAGGCCGCGGCCTGATGAGGCGGAGTGTGGCCGTCCCGTGAGAACCGGAAACTCGGGCCTGCCCGTAACCTCGGGTAAGACGGCCCCGCCGGAAGTGTCGTGAGCGTATCTCCGAGAGGACTGATCACATCCATCATCAGGCCCACCGTGATGTCAGAGAGCAACGTAAGCTGGGCGTCGGTCTCCTCGGTGTTTAGCAGCAGACGCCCCAGCATCTGCATCAGTAGCTCGTAAGACCCGTCGAACAGGTTGCATACGTCGATGCTCACGGGGTCCTCTATCATGTTTACTTCAGTATCGTCGCCGAGATCGTTGGGAAAGATTGAATACGGGTTTCGCATCACGGGGCGGCCCGGCTCGAACTCCGGATCAGCCTTCAGGATGCGGTCATATTCCTCCAGCATCCCCAAGAATCTCCCGTAATGTGATTCCTCGGAGTCCCCGCGAGCGCCCTCTCCCTGTTCGACTATGCCTTCGATCGCGGCCACTGCCGATTCCAGTCCGGTGACCGGGATCAGGCCGGGTAGACTGAAGTAGTTGTCAACCACCTGGGCATTCGGCGGTCCTATGAACAGGCCCTCCTCACCGTACTTCTGGGTCAGATATCGCAAGCCGTCCTCGATGCCGCGATACAGGTGACCCACGGTTTCGTACTGCCGCTCGCTGGAGAATATGTCGCTCAGATTCCCCCGGCTTAACGATGGGAGAGCGGAGTTGGGGCCCTCCCCGATATCCTCGGACTCCTCTGGCCTCTCGATGAAAGTGAAGTTTTCCAGGGTCTCGCGGCAAAAGGGGACGAATTCCAGTTTGAATGACGGTGGATATGCTCTGGGGCTCGAAGGAAGGTTCGGTCGGCGCACGTGGGGAAAGCCTCCCACCGCAGTCAAGAGGTTGCACGCCAGGCACATATGGACCATTTCCTGGATGGCGATCTGGAGAATGGTCCCTCGCCACCTCCTTACGATAGCCAGCTGATCTTCCGTGATGCCCTCGTTCACGTCCCTCTTGATGCTGAAGGCCGCAAACAGGTAGCAGCACATAATCCCGTGCTCGAGCTCCGCTGCTTCAGTGAGCAGGTAGGTTAGCTGGGCCCTGTTTTCGATCCTGATCGGAGCATCCATGAATACTGTCCCCCGCCCGCACACACCTCGTGCTCATTGGGCTGCACCTGTTCGTCGACCCCTTAACAAACGAGCGTATCCTGGCTCGATGCTGCGCTCGATTCTAGGTGAATGTCTGTCCAGTGTCCACGACGGTCTTGCGGGCCACCTGGTTGATCCAAGGATGACCCGCGACTAGATAGGGCGTGGCCTGAGGTGCGTGATAATGTTGTTGATACACTGAGGCCATTAGCTAGAGTGTTTCGCCTATCTGAAGGCAGACGTCACCACATAGAGAATCCTAATGACGACTGCCGGAAGCGGCAACCAGTCGATCTTTTGAGGGGATGTTGTCCTAGAGGTTTCAGGAGAAGCGTGGCAGAGCTTAGAGTCGGTTTGCCCGGTAACTCACCCATCGCGCGGGCATTGGGAGAAGATTTCCACAACCTCCATGCGGCGGTGCGCAAGCACTACTCTGAACCGACGGTAGATGTGTGTGGCACCATGGACGAGGTCTATGTCAAGAAGACCATCAAGCCGGTAGCATTGATCTCATACATGCTATTCCATGCCCCAGTCCCGCACAGCGGCAAGGATGTCAAGTTCAGCCTGCACAATCGCGTCGATGATTCGGGCGCGATGCATTGGCTCAGAACCTTCCTCAGCAACGCCAGCTTTCCCGAAGACATTACGTTCGCGTCCCACATGGTCTTCTCGGGAGACCATAGGATCATAGAGACTACAAGATATGGCGTGGGCGTAGAGTCGGGCGTGGGCGTTGACGACGCAGGAAGCCTCGTCTATGACATTCGAAAATATGTAGTAAGAATGCCTTTTTTCGGACTAGTCGTTAGATTCCCGACCTGGCTATCGCCCTTCGGAGGTGGCCGTACCACGGAAATCGGAGGGGACGAAAACAGCTTCACGGTCGAGTTCGAGATGACCCACCCGATCTTCGGACGGACGGTCGGCTACACAGGCAGGTGTCGGATTGAGTCGCTGTGACAGCCGCCATATCGGAACGTTGGATAACAGGAATTCGCTGAACGAACCACCAAGGCCAAACGGCATTGGCTCCGAATGCCCAGCCTTGGAGAGGGCTGAGTGCAAGGGAGGTGCGAGGGATGGTCGACCAGCAACAGGAAGCTAGCTCTCCACTTGCCGGCGCGGGTGCTACCCACCTGGCAGCAGTGATCCGGGACGGCCACGTTTCGGCCCGAGAAGTGGTCGAGGCCCACATCGCCAAAGTCGAGGAGGTCGACAAGCAGCTCAACGCGGTCGTAGTTCGCCTCTTCGACCGGGCTCTCGCCGAGGCGAAGGCGGCGGACGAAGCGCGTGGCCGAGGCGAAGCACTGGGACCGTTGCACGGGGTCCCCATTACCATCAAGGAGCAGTTCCTGGTCGCCGGCACACCAACGACCTTCGGCCTAAGCCATCTGGCCGGCAGCAACGCCGAGAGAGACGGGCCGTTGGTGGCCAGGCTGAGGTCGGCCGGTGCCATAGTCATCGGCAAGACGAATGTACCCCAGCTGCTGCTCGAGTACGAGAGCCACAATGCCCTCTACGGTCGCACCAATAACCCGTGGAACCTCGACCGGACGCCCGGAGGCAGCAGCGGCGGCGAGGCCGCCGTCATAGCCGCCGGCGGGTCGAGCCTGGGGCTGGGAGGTGACCTGGGAGGCAGCATCCGGGTGCCCTCTCACTTCTGCGGGATCAGTGGCCTCAAACCGACGTCAGGCCGTTTCACCAACCTGGACACCCCCGCCCATATATTCGGTGCGCTGGTCGGCATGGAAGCCATTGTGGCGCAGCCCGGCCCGATGGCCCGCACCGTCGAGGACCTGCGCCTGGCCATGAGTGTTCTAACGGCCCCCACCGCCGAAGTCCTACCCGACCTGCCGCCACCCGTACCCTGGTCCGATGGCTCCGACGTCCTGATCGAAGGCCTTCGGGTTGGCATGTACAGTGATGACGGCTTTTTCGCGGCCTCCCCCGCTGTGCGGCGTGCCGTGGAGGAGGCGGCAGAGGCGTTGCGGTCGCGAGGTGCTCAGGTCGAGCTCTTCACCCCACCCGACGTCGCCGAAGCGGTGAGTCTCTTCAACGGCATCCTGACGTCCGGGGGCGGGTCTCCCCTTAGACGATCCCTTGGCCGGGACCGGCCCAGTCCTCAGATCAGGACGATCCTGCGCGGGGCCGATACGCCACGAGTCCTCAGGGGCCTGTTGTCAGGGCTCCTCGCCCTGATGGGCCAGGAGCGCCTCAGGTTCATACTTCGTAATACAGGTCGTCGAGCAACGCTGAGCTACTGGGAGCTGGTCGCCCGGCGAACCGCGTACCGCGCCCGCTTCCTGGCCGCGGTCGACGAGGGTTCCTTTGACGTCATAATCTGCCCGCCGTACGCTACCGCCGCTCCGCGACATGGCGACACCGTCGACCTCGTGGCGGCGTCCAGCTATGCGATCCTCTACAACCTGCTGGGAATGCCGGCGGGTGTGGTGGCAGCCACCCGCGTCGGAGCCGGCGAGGAGACCGACCGACCGGACAGCAGGGACCGCGTCGAGCGTAAGGCCCGCGAAGTCGAGCTGGGCAGCGCCGGGTTGCCGGTCGGGGTCCAGGTCGTGGCGAAGCACTGGCGGGAAGACCTGGTGCTGGCCGTAATGGCGGCGCTGGAGGACCATTTCAAGGCGAGTCCCTCCTATCCCTCCCAGCCCGATCAGTCGGCGAGCCCCTCGTCTTAGCCCGGATTGGCCGGGGAGTATCAACCTTCCGGGGGGATGATGGCGCTCTTCGACCTCAATAAGGCTGCATAACGCGTATCGAACTCACCGGCAGGCGGGCCGCGAAGCGGTGAGGCCTGTCCGATGCAGTGAGTAGCTAGACGTCTTGCCGACATCGCATTCGAGCTAGCCACCCGCCCTGTGCCACCATTCACGGAGACTCTGGCAGAGACCTTGCTCATCGAACCGCAGCACGAACACTCCATCCAGCTCTACTCGGTCACCCGTGCGCTGTCGCGTGAACTCTGCCGACCACCCGGCGATGCCTTGATGCCGTGACACCGACAGAATCTCGAACGAGAACCTCACATCCCGCTGGCTAGCCGTAGCAGCAGCCCAGTAGCTGCGCACACCAGCCCGACCTCGTGCGGGTTCTCCGAATGGCGTCTCCTGGTAGATCGCATCTTCTGCGAAGAGCGCAGCGGCGGCTTCCGGGTCTCTCGATTCCCACGCCGTCCCATACGCCTCTAACCAGTTCTTCAAGCTATCACCCGTCATATCCTGCCTTCGTTCAAGTAGGTCTAACCCTTAGAATTGCGCGCGCCGTCATCGGCGGCAATAACGTCCGAAACGACCTGATTCTTGAATGCTCAGCCGATCTTTGTGAACACGAATAGCTCAATCCCATCCGGGTCAACCAGACGAAAGCTACGATGTCCCCATTCCTGGTCCATCAGCGGCTCCTTGATGGAAAGGCCTTTTTCGAGCACCCGCCCGTACCACGCGTCCACATCCTCAGTCTCAATAACCATCCACGCCCCTTGTGGCGACCGGTAGTCCCACACGCCATCGGGCTCTTGAACAGTGGGAACCCTCAGTATTTCAATCAGTCCCGAGGCGGCGCCGAACACGGTACCCTGGTCATCCGGCCCGCGGTCCCAGGAATCCACGACGGGCAGCTCCAGGCCGTCTCGGTAATAGGTCAGCGTGCGATCATAGTCCCTTGCGAAAAAAGCGAACCGAAACTCGCCAGCCAACACTTTCGATCCCCTCACTTTGACACTCCTGAGCCTGTCTCAGAAGTCTGAGCTGGTAATGGGTATGTCGTTGGGTGTACCTTCGAAGCGACACTAGTTGGGGAGATGGTGATATGCCGCTTCGAGAGATGGGCCGAGAGCAGATGTGGATGTTGCCGCCGACGCTTGACGAGTTGTTGCCGCTGGACCATCCGGCGCGGTTCGTGGCCGAGTTCGTTGACGCTTTGGACCGGGAGGACTGGGGGAAGCTTGAGGTGAAGATAGACGGGGAGGTGCTGGGAGCGCCAGCCTACCATCCACGTGCGCTGTTGAGCGTGTGGCTGTACGGTTTCATGACCGGGGTACGCTCGTGCCGGAAGCTGGAGGCGGCCTGCCGGGACCAGATACCGTACCTGTGGCTGACCGGGTGGCAGCATCCGGACCACAACACCCTGTGGAGGTTCTACAGAGGGCATCGGCAGGCCATGAGGAAGCTGTTCGAGCGTACGGTTCGTACGGCGGTGACGATGAAGTTGGTGGACCTGGCGGTTCAGGCGGTGGATGGTACGAAGGTGGTCGCCAACGCCTCGCTGAACAGGAGCTACGACGCCGAGGGACTGCGAGGGCTCTTGGAGCGGCTGGAGAGTGCGATAACGGACCTTGAGGCACAGAACGAAGCGGGAGAGGATGCCTCTGCCATCCATCTGCCTCGGGAGTTGGCTGACAAGGAGGTCTTGAGAGAGCAGGTGAGGCAGGCGATGGACGATCTCACGAGTCAAAAGCGCCACAAGCGCATCAACCTGACCGACCCAGACGCCAGGCTGATGAAGGGCAGGCAAGGCATCGTGGCTGGCTACAATGCCCAGGCTATGGTCTCACCCACAGAGACGGATGGGGGAGCGACCGGCATGTTGGTCACCGCCGTGGACGTGGTGGATGCGGCCAATGACAATGCCCTGCTGGTTCCGATGCTGGAGCAGGCCGAGGAGACTACGGGGACGAAGTCGCAGATGACGTTGGCCGATGCCGGATACTTCGCCGCGAGTCACTTGGAAGAATGCGCCCGTCGAGATCAGCAGGTGGTAGTGTCGGAGTCGCGGCAACGGTTCCTCAAAGACCCATATCACAAGGACCAATTCACCTACAACGAGCCGAGCGACAGCTTTACGTGTCCGCAGGGACAGACGCTCAAGTTCATTCGTATCCAACATACGAATGGAGTCCCGTTGCGTCTGTACCGGGCCTCTGAGGCCGTCTGCCAGGTGTGCCCAGCCTTCGGAGTCTGTACGAGGGCCAAAGAGATTGGGCGAAGCCTGGCGATAGGTCCGCATGACGCTGTGCTACGCCGTCATCGTGCCTGGATGTCCACCTCAGCAGCTAGAGAGGCGTACAAGCTGAGAAAGCAACTGGTCGAGCCAGTCTTCGGAATCATCAAGGAACAACAGGGGGCACGGAGGTTCCTACTGCGCGGCCTCGTTAACGTGGCGGCCGAGTGGACTATGCTTGCCACAGCCTTCAACTTGCGCACTCTCTGGCGGGTGTGGCGCTCCAGCCCCTTCATCGGTCTATTTAATGGCCCGGAGCCTTGTCCCGTCTCCTGACCTGCAGTGATGACAGCAGCTGACCCATCGCTCCGTCGCCTGTCCTACCCGCTCAAGCCAAGGCCTTTCAGCGAACCCTCTGACTTCTATCTGCTCCCCCTATCCGCAATTTCCACTTCTGGGACAGGCTCTCCTGGTAACCCTTGATCGCTTTAACCGAGAATGTACCGCTACGCCCGCCGCCAGACGACGACATCAGGTTGCGCACTGGCCACACGCTCATCTCTTCTCCACAGCCCTGATGAAGGCCTGACGTCCTTCCACGCGGGGCGCCATTGCGACTGGCGCTGAGGGGGTCCCTCCTCCAGACCAAGCTTCCGCGCGGTCTCGGCAGAAGCCTCGTTCGAAGCAAGGCAGTTCCACAACGGCATGAGGCCGCGCCCCAGGCAGTCCTCTATAAGCGCGACGCACGCCAGCGTAGCAAGACCTTGCCGCCTGAAATGCATAGTCGTGTCTATTCCGAGCGAGGTGTACTTAGAACTGATGCCGCCCCACACGGACGCCACGCCGGCTATCTCATCGCCGACGATTGTGCAGAACCCGAAGTAGTCTCGCGCAATCTCCGCCAGCTCCTCTCGAGTGATTTCGCCACCCTCCTGCCCACGAACCGTAAATGCCTTTCCCGTCTTGAGCGCACCCTCGCCTATCCGCTCGAGCATTTCGGAGTCGATCCGCCACACCCCAGCATCATCGCGAATGCCGCGCTCTTGCCATTGCACAACCGGCTCGATACTGGGCTTGCTGTACCTGAACGACCGGGTTGGAAAGATCGGAATCTTGCCGCCAAAGTCCTCGTCCAGGACATCTCCCCATGCGATCTGCGGCATGAAGAACGCGAAGCGCTCGCGATTAAAGACCTCGGGTTCGCTGGGCATGTCCTTGATGAACTGGCGCACCGGACCCTGGCCCGTATCGCCCATGATGACGTAGTCGCCATACTCGCAGCACATCAGCACCGTTTCGGGGTGAAGGGCGTCGTCCACGAACACCCGCGCCGGTCGCGTCCCCTCAATCACCGAGTCGATGAGCGCCCTGTTTATCCAAACGTCCTCAAACAGCGGCTCAACGAGATGATGCTGGGAACGTGGCAACTCGTAAACAACACCCGGGCTAGTCTGCAAGTACCGGTCAACCGGGCCTGACGTCATTTTTCGGCCTCTAGGAGCTCCGCGAGCAACAACTGCATCAGGAGGCGACCGCTCGGTTCGTCCCCCGGGCGGAGCGACGCACTCAGCGAGCCACACGGCCTGTGTAGAAAGCCTGTGCCGCTGAGCGGCCTGCCAGGACCTACATCACGCCCTCCAGCTCGCCGATGGCTTCGTCGAGCTCTTTCACCAGGTAGTCCGTCTCGTCCTTCGTAATGCACAGCGGGGGAGCCAGCATTATGTTGTCACCCAGTCTCATCCCGAGCAGACCCCGCTTGGCCATGATTGCGTTGAGTTTCTTCGTCAGGTCAGCCTCCTTGGGGAAGGGCTCCCTGGTGTCGCGGTCCTTGACGAGTCCGATGCCGCAGAGCAGGCCCATGCCGCCCCTGACGTCGCCGACAATGCGGTGTTCGTACAGCGTTTGAAGCTGCTCGTACAGGTAGTCGCCCATACTGGCCGAGTTCTCGACCATCCCCTCGTTCTCCATGATCTCGAGGTTGGCGAGGCCCGCGGCACAGGCGGCCGGGTTGCCGCCGAAGGTGAGGAGATGGTGGAACGCGGCATCCTGCTCACCTATGAACGCGTCTGCGACCTCTTTACTGGCGACCGCCGCACCGATGGGCTGATACCCGCTGGTCAGCGCCTTGGCTACCGTGAAGATATCGGGCTTTATGCCCCAGTGCTCGGTGGCGAACCATTTCCCGGTGCGCCCGAACCCGGTGATCACCTCGTCGGCGATCAACACGACGCCATACCGGTCGCAGATTTCCCTTATCGTCGGCCAGTACTCGGAGTGGGGAATGTGGACGCCTGGAGGCACCGAGATGGGTTCTCCGATGAATGCGGCCACGGTAGCGGGGCCTTCGTGCTCGATGGCCCTCTCCACCTCGCGGGCACACTCCAGATTGCAGCCACCCCGGTCGCGGCAGTAGACGCACTGGTACGCAGTCGGCTGGGTGACGTAGATGTTGCCGGGCATTGGCGGCCCGTACTTCGCCATCGAGTGGAAGGTGCTGGCGCCCAGAGCCATGGCTGCGTGCGTTGCGCCGTGGTATGACTCTTTCCTGCTGATCACCTTCCACCGCTGTGTCTCGCCCCTATTGACCTGATAGTTCTTGGCCATCTTCAGGGCAGTCTCTACGGCCTCTGATCCACCGCTGACAAAGTAGACCCTGGAATCCTTGTCGGGCGCGAGGCTCGCCACCTTCGCCGCCAGCTTGACGGCGGCCGGGCTGACGGTGCCGCCAGGTGAGTAGGCGATGTCCGTCATCTGCTCGTACACGGCCTCGGCTATCTCTCTCCGCCCGTGGCCGATGTTCGTGAGCCACATGCCTGAGACCATGTCGAACCAACGCTTGCCCCCGGCCTCCTCGACCCACACGCCCTCAGCCTTGGTCACAAGCTGTACGCCCGTCTCCGCGGACATATCGCCCGCCATGCGAGCGTGCGGCCAGAAGTGGGCGGCTCCCTGTTGCTTCAGCTCCTCGATCGCTTCCCCGCTCAGCCTCGTAGTTGCCATGTCGTACACCTCCTAGGGTCCAACTGGTGTCTTAGCGCTCCACCCAGCAGCTCACCACATTCCGTCCCTATCCGATGTTCCTAACCAACTCGGGATCTCTGTGTCGGGCTAGCCCGCCGCGCCCAGGGCGGGAAAGATAGTCTCCTTGAAGGCGCGCAGCTCCCGATGAGCGAACTCATAGCTGTCCCCGGTCATCAGATAGAGGTGCTCGATGCCGTTTGCCTGCGCTTCTTTGATGCGCTCGACGCAGTACTCGGGCGTGCCGATGAGGCCCATAGTGTCACAGATCTGAGCGAGTAGATCGTCGGGCAGGAAAGCGCACAGCCTTTTCGCTTTTTCCCAGTCCTCGGCGTGGGGAACATCCGGGTAAAGCTCCCATAGCTCCTTGGGGATGTCAAGGTCCCCTATGCTCATGCCTGTTGCTCTCAGCCAGTGGGTATGATACTCCTCCATCAGCCTCTGTACGCACAGCGGTCGGGCCTTCTCCCGAGCCTCTTGCTGGTCGTCGCTGATGATGGTGGTGGCGGTCAGGATCAGCTCCACGTCAGCGGGGTCTCGTCCGGCCCGCCTGGCACCTTCCGCCAGGTGGTGGCGCGCCAGCTCTACGGCATTCGGATGCAGTCCCGTCATGAGCACCACGCCGTCGGCGACCTCTCCTGCTACCTCGATGGCCCGGGGCCCGGTTGCGGACACGTAGATGGGAGGCACTTCTTCATCGCCGTGGCGCATGCGGCTGGTGGCGCCGTCGAATGAGACCTCGTGCCCCGCCAACAGCCGTCTGAGGGTCAGAACCGAATCGCGCATCTCGCGCACCGACGCAGGCTTCACCCCGATGGTCTGCACCGAGCTGTAGCCGCGACCGATCCAGAACTCCACGCGCCCGGGAGCCAGCTCTGCAACCGTCTTGGCCGCCGAGGCCAGAACGGAAAGGTGTCGCGTTACGGGATTGGTGACGGCCGAGGCTACCCGAATCCGCGACGTGGCCTGGACGGCGAAGGCCATGTTAACGAACACGTCACGCTCGAGCATCTGGGAATCCAGGATTCCCACTCCATCGAAGCCCGCCTCCTCGCACTGGCGAACGAACTCCGCCACCTCCGTGGCTGGGGCGCAGGGTGGGACTCTGAGATCAATGCTGAGGGCCATTATCTCCTCCGTGGCACGGTTCGCCCGATATATTAAGGCCGGTGAGCTTCCTAGTGCTGGGCTACACGTCAGTGCCGCTGACGACGCAGGCCAAATCATAGATACCGACGGTTCGGATTTGGGCGCCGCCGCGCTCTTCCATTCGGTCCCTGGACAACTCCACGTCCCGCACGTTCTTGACCGCTGTTAGATCGTACCCATCCACCAGGATCATCCAATCAGCAATGTCGTCGGGGCGGCCGCGAAGGCGTTTTTCTTCGGACTCGACGCTGCTGGCCTCCCTGTCCCCTTCCACCAGCGATGCGCTAACCAGGCCACGCTCGTCAACCAGCCCGGACAACACCTCGGTGGACAACCACCGGCGCAAAGTCTCGGCCTTGCCGGGCAAAGGAGACAGTCGTATCACCAACAACTTCGAACCGAAGCCGGCTCCGAAACTTCCGGTGACGCGGCACAGTGTCCGAGCCATGCCTTGCATAGTTGCGGTGACTTCTCTTGTCCATGGCGTAGGGCTGTTCAGTCGACTGAGGTATGCCTCGGAGGTCAACGTCCCCACCTGGTCTACCTCATAGGTCACCAGACATCTCGGCCCTTCACCGTTGACCAGGTAACGCCTACCCCTGAGGATTCCCGGGATACCGACTCGCTCACGCATGTGCTCTTGCGAATGCCACTGCTCATAGTTAGCAAATTCACCATCCGCGATGTCCCACCACCCTACAAATGCCCCAGCGCCCAATAGCCCCATTCCAGTGCCCTTCTTAAGCCTTTGACCTGCTCTGAGTCATTTCGGGCCGTTCTGTCTTGCCCGGCGGGGTTCGCCCGAATTATATCCGATGCGTCGGCACAGGTGAGGACTGCGGTCTGGCCGGCCTTTCAGGGCGACGCAGGCCCCCGCAGCTGGGCTACGGCCCGGTAGTGTCCTAAAATTAGGATACTACCCACGTCCCGCTCTATTTGACAGCTTAGCCACCCGTCTCCATACTTGGTCCGTCGCACCATCAGCCCGCCGATGCTGCCCTACCGGGCACAGCCGGTGCGTACACCCTCGGTCAACCGAAGCGGTCAACCCAAGCCCCTGCACTGGCTGATCCACTAGTCGCGGTTCGACCCCGAGAGGAGAGTGCAATGAAAGAGGCGGTAGAGGACGCAGGTGCCGTTGAACGGCCCCCGATCGACCAATTGTCCGCAAGCGACGTGCTGAGAGCGCTGTCGCTGATCCGGCAAGGAAGCGTCTACGACCTCGATTGTGGCCGGTTTCCCGGAATGCCCATCTACGAAGGCCACGCCCCCTTCCAGGTCGTGAACTATCGGACTTCGCAGGGCCTGGAGAATCAGGGTGACCACCAGTGGTGGCTCGATTCCAAGGGTACGGGCAACAACGTCGCTCGATTCGGCTGGAACAGCGAGATGGTCATCTCGAGCACTCACTCTGGCACTCATATCGATGCTCTGAGCCACGTTACGTGCGGGACGGACGACCACTGGTTCGGCGGCGCCACTGCCGGTACCGACCTCGGGGACTTCGGCCCCATGAGCTGGGACGCCGCCGCTATACCCCCGATCGTCACTCGCGGTGTGCTCCTGGACGTGCCCGGGGCCAAGGGTCTGCGCGCGCTGCCGTCCCACTATGAGATAGGACGAGCCGAGATCGAGGCGGTGCTCGAGTCCCAGGCTACGGAGGTCAGAGAAGGCGACGTTGTTCTCGTGCGTACCGGCTACCTCTCGGCCTGGCCGAACGCCGAGCGGGAGAACTTCTTCCAGGCCGGGATCAACCGGGAGGCCGCTGAGTACCTGGCCGGCCTCGGGGCCGTTGCGATCGGCGCCGACACCGAGGGATTGGAGAACCAGCCCTCCCGCATCGAGGGCAACCCGTTCCCGGTTCACATCGCCTTGCTCGTCGAGCGCGGCGTCTACATCCTGGAGATGGTCTACCTCGAGGACCTCGCCCGGGATAAGAGATACGAGTTCTGCTTCGTGTGTCTGCCGCTCAAGATAAGGGGCGCCACAGGCTCGCTCACGCGGCCCATAGCAATGGTCTGAGATCGAGCCGACGACGACGCCAGGTGCGTGCGGCGGCCGCAGGCTCGGCGGTTTGCCCCGTCTGCGCTATCGTCACCTGAGCGATGTGGACGCCCGGCGGCAGCGCTGCGGCTCTGCCGGGCGAGGCAGACGAAACCAGTTCGGAGGTCGGGCGCATGACATTTCGCGAGTACGTCAGCGTCGTACTGGCGCGACTGCACGCCGTGGAAGAGCAGTGGGGGACAGGCCGGTACTACAAGCTCAAGGACGTGGTGGCCGACTTCACCGACACGGTGCCCGAGATGTGGAACCTGTACGCCGCCAAGACACTGGAATATCGCGAGTGGGGATCTGCCCTCTACTCGTCGGCGGGCACCCCGGTGGTCATGCTCTCCGAGGAGGGCCGTCGCCTCGCTGCGGCATCGCCGACCTCGTCCCAACCGGCCGCGGGCAGTGCGCCTGAGTCGGTCGTGGTTGCCGACACCCCGCCGGCCGCCGCCGGCGGGCGCTGATCCCGTCCCGTCGGCCCTCGGCTGGGCTTCCTCGCCAACGACGCCGGTAATCGAGTGCTAGTCGTCGAGCTCGACCCAGTCGAGGCCTCGGAGGGTCTGGGAAGCCCGCTCCACGGCATGCTTCATTGCGCCGTCAATGCTGCTCTCCGAGGTTCCTACTATCTCGATCAGTTTGTAGACTTCATGATCCGTCGAGGCCATATCACCTCTCCTTACCGGGCTTGAAGCCACGTCGATCACCAGACTCTACCAGGGCGTCATAGCCGCTGATTAGGGGCTTGATGCCCAAGAAGGCCTGAATGAAATTCTGCGCGTCCGTGGAATGGCTATGAGTTACAACGCTATCAGCGAGCGGTTTGCCGAAAACACTTTGTGAATCGAAATACAATGCTTGTGAAAGCAATCACCATCGTGTTTCGTAACAATAACCATTGACAACTGAGTAAAGGGTCATATACACTGGCAAGTAGAGGCTGAGGAAAACGTAATGGTTTGACCTTGGTTACTCGACGAGCCTCAGCGTCATGCCAGGGCCTAGCGCGGTTTCTAGGGCGACGCGCCAGCCGAGGAAGGAGGCGGCCAACGTGGTTAGACGCCATGTGTTGGTGAACCAGTGGAAATATCCTCAGTAATGCCTGGCCGGCTCTGGGCACCAATTGCTGCGACGCAGCCCGAGTCAGCCAGGCAGCTACGGGGCCTCAATAAGCTCACGTAGTCGGCGGTCAGTCACCACGATGCCGTGAATCACACGGCCGTGCCGACACCCCGACGCCTTGATGGCTGGATTGCCATAAGTGCTGAAGTGAGGCCATAGGGTTAGAACACGTCAGGAGGCACCCGGGGTTCCCTAGGTGCCTCCTACGCATTGATCATAGTATTCCCAGCTAACGTCCGATTACGGCATCTAGCGGCAGCTCCCCCTCGGGCGACGTACGAAAGCCATTTGTGAACTAGCTCACATTAATTGTTATCTGTCTCACAATGTAATCTATGCTACGAAGTACTTGTGAAAACTGACTCAATGTTGACAAACCCGTATACTGATCCTAAGCTTGCCTGCATCGACCACCCCGTTTTGTCGTGACATCTCAGGCTAGCCGAGACGGGTAGTGAAAAGGAGGACGGCAACATGCTTCCCGCGATTTCGCTGAGAGAAGTCAACCGAGAGGACGTCGTCCGTATAGCACGGTGGCTCGGGGACGACGAAGTCGTATCCCGATGGTTCGGCTACTACGCCTGCGGAGACCCGATTCATCGCGGGTACGAGCCCAGTTACATGATGAATGCCACCGGTGCCGAAGGGGAACGCATCTTTCGGCTGGACCCGCAAAGGTTGATATTCTCGATCTGCACCGAAGATGGCGAGCACATCGGAGAATGCCAGGAGATACTGGACGGCGAGGGCGGCGCGGAGCTCACGATACTGATCGGCCGCAAGGACCTGTGGCACAAAGGATATGGTACATCGGCCGTTTTGGCGCTGTTGGACGAGGTTTTTAACTACTACGGCCTCGATCGCGCATGGGTGAACGTGCCCGAGGACAACGCCCAAGCGCTGGGCTTGTTCAAGAAACTGGGGTTTCGCCACCAGGAGGCCCGCGAGCTCTGCAAGCGCAAAGACGGTACGTCCGTCAGAACGTGCATCCTCGAGATCGGATCCCGTGACTTCGAGGCCCAAAAAGTCCGCTACAAGCCTGGGGGCACCGCGTCGGCTGTGACGGTCGCCGGGCTGCCCGGCAGCGGGTCGACTTTGGTCGGTGAAGAGGTGGCCAGGATCATCGGGAGCGAGTTTGTCGATGACCTGATCCCGCTCCGGTTGTCATACATGCTGGGGTGCACCGTCCCCGAGCTGCAGGCTTTCCAAGAGAGTTATCGATCGGTTTTGAGCCGTATTGCCAACGGCCTCGGGGTGGGGATCGAGAGGTACGGCTATTTCGCTGGTGGGGGTTACGGTCCTGTCGCGACCTGGTCTCCTATCCCCGTTTACGAGCCCGAGAAGTACATCTCAAAGGAACGATACCTGCAGGGCCTTAGAGCGGTAGCGAGAGAGCTCGCCGGTGGAGGAGATGTCGTACTTCACGGCAATGGGCTTTGCCTGGCTATGCCGCAAGACGCGCCGGCCTTTCACGTTCTTGTCATGTCTTCCGAAGCCCGGCGCAGCGAGACGATGGCAGCCACTAGGCCTGGGGCCTCAGAGGACTGGCGGCGGATACTTAGCCAGGCGGACCGAGACACCTGCGCCATCGTGCGATCTCTGTACGACTGCGACCTGCTGGATCTGGAGAATTATGACCTGGTCGTGAACGTCGACAGGTTGGGCCTGGAGTCCGCGTCCCGAACGGTGGCGAGAGCGCTGGTTGAGGCCGGCTGGACTACCCGGCACGGGGTAGAAACGCCCGCTCTCTAAGCTCCCGGTCCAGCTCCTGCAAGGCGAGGCCCTCGTTTATCTGATCCGTAGCTTCCGCCACTGTGCTGCCGTCCGGCAGACGCCAGCGGATTCGTGCAGACAAACTCCTCCAGCCCGGTCTCACCCTTCCACCCGCTGTTGTAGCTCACGCCTTGATTGCGGCTCATGACAGCCGACCGGTCAGTCAGGGATGCTTTGCGAAGAAACCGGAGGTATAGCCACCTGAAAACCGCCGGTTGACAAAGGTAATATCCCGCTCCTAGACTTGCGCGACGGCCATCGGCAATGCACGGGCTTGCCGTCGTGTGGCCGTCTTCCTGAGAAACAAAGGCAGCCTTGATGCCTGACTGGTGGTTGGAAGCCCTTCTCCCCGCGGTCGTGTTCGGCATACTCTTCGTTGTTTGGGTGACGATGCCTGCGCCCGATGGAGAGCAAGACCTTGGCAGCAGGATCAGAGGATTTTTCAGCCGCCGGTGACACGGTCTCGCCTCATCGCCAGTAGCGTTGTCCCGTCATCGCCCCACACGGCTTCGATGCGTCTACGACGTCCGGCCGAGCCGGATGGCCTGATTAAGATATAGGCTTCGTGTTCAAGTCAGCCACCAGCAAGAAACGAGCCGCCGGGGTGCTGCTCCTTGTGCTCATGCTGGCGCTGTTCTTCTCCTTCAACCGGTTCCCCAAGCTCGACGTCGTCGGCGAGGACCTGGACGCCGTCACCGCTCCCGAGGCGCAGTGCTTCCAGGGCTTCTGCATTCACAGAGAAAGCGAGGACGGCTTCGTCGCCAGGTGGGTGTCCTTCTCCGTTACGTATCTGCGACTGGTGACCGTCGGCATGACCTTCGCGTTCCTGGTCGCCGGGCTGGCGGAGGCCTTCCTGTTCCCGAAGGGAGCGGGACGCGGCTTCCAGTCGGGAGGGATGTTCAGCCGCACCCTTCGCGGGGCCGCCGCCGGCCCCGTGATGAACCTGTGCTCCGCGTGCATCGTTCCGGTGTCCTCCGCCTTCCACCGCAGGGCCGGGCTCGAAGGCGCCATCGCCATGGTCCAGGGCTCCGCGACGATGAACGTCCCCGCGCTGGCCATGGTGTTCTTCGTGTTCACGCCCCTGTTGGGGACCAGCCGACTGTTGCTGGCTATCGTCGGCGCCCTCCTCATCGGGCCGATTGTGGCGATGACTGTAAGGCGGGAACACGGTCCTACACTGGACGTGCCCACGACGACCACGGCGAACGTGGAGGAGGAAGAAGAGGAGGAGGTGGACTGGGAGACCGCCCTCAGCGACGCGTTCCGCCTCTGGGCCAAGACCAGCGTGGGCTACCTGGTGCGCATGGGCCCGATCATGGTCGTCGCCGGATTCGCCAGCGGGCTGATTATCCAGTTGCTCAGTCCGGAGACGATCGCGACCTACCTGGGCAACGACTTCCGTGGCATCCTGATCGCCGCCACCTTCGGCATCCTGATCAACGTGCCGCTCCTGTTCGAGATACCGCTGGTGGCGCTGCTGCTACTGATGGGGATGGGCACCGCGCCCGCGGCCACGCTGCTGTTCACGGCCGCAGCCGGCGGCCCGGTCACCTTCTGGGGCCTGGCCAAGCTCATGCCCAGGAAGGGGCTGGCAGCCTTCGCCGGTGCGACCTGGGGGGTGGGCGCCATCGGGGGGTTCGTGGTCCTGGGCATCGGAGTCCTGGCCTGGGGACCTGACGCAGACCTGAGGCTCGCGGCGCCCATCGTCCGTGGCGCGGATGTCGAGGCTCGCGAGAGATTGCCCGCGCCGCCCCTGGAGGTACCCTCGAGCCCGCTGTTCGTAGACGTCACCGATACGGCTGGAATCACCTTCGTGAACCACATGGAGGAGGACGCCAACCATATCGACATCGGAGCCGGCACGCTCGTCCTCGACTTCAACGCGGACGGGCTGGACGATATCTACGTCACGGACACGAAAGGGTCCAATGGGCTTTATCGAAACAACGGCGACGGGACCTTTACGGACGTTGCAGCCGAGGCAGGCGTGGCCGGCCCGGAGAGCGTCAGCAACGGAGGCTGCGCAGCGGACTACGACAACAATGGCTACCAGGACCTGTACGTGACCAACTTCGAGCAGAGCAGGCTTTTCCGAAACGACGGCGGCACCTTCACGGACGTTACCGCATCCGCAATACCCGACTCTTCCGAGGACGTATACCGGTCGACCGGCTGCGCCTGGGGCGACTACGACATGGACGGGTTCCTGGACATTATCGTTGTCAGGCACCGACAGACCCTGGCCGCCCAACGGTCTGAGACAGGGGCAATCAGAAGCTCGGACGCGCTCGCCCTCTACCACAACGATGGAGACGGGTCGTTCACCAACGTTACTCGTCAGCTTGGGGACCCCAGCGAGCCTGCGGAGAGCCCGCCGGTAGGCAACGTGTGGGGCGCCGGCTTTCAGCCGGTCTGGATCGACCTCGACAACGACGGCGATCTGGACCTGTACGTAGTAAACGATTTCGGCAGGATAATCCAGCCCAACGTCTTGTGGCGAAACGACGGACAGCGCTCCGGCGGCAAATGGCGCTTCACCGACGTGTCCGAGGAGTCCGGGGCCGGCGTGGCAATGCTCGGCATGGGCGTAGCCATCGGGGACTACGACCTGGACGGCTTCTTCGACATATTCATTACCAACATCGGGGACAACGTCCTGCTGAACAGTTCGGGCGACGGCCTGACTTTCACGGAAGCTACAGGAGCTGCCCGCGCCGGCGTCGGCTACCCACGCGATGAGGAGGATACCGATGCCTGGATCGCGTGGGGCACGCTGATGTTCGACTATGACAACGACGGCGACGAGGACCTTTACGTCATCAGGGGCCATCTGTCGGCTTCCATACGCAACCCCGAGGAGCAGCCCAACGTTCTGCTGCGGAACGACCGTGGCGGCGTGTTCGTCGAGGTATCGCCGTCGAGTGGGGCCGATGACCGGGGAGTGGGACGGGGCGGAGTGTACCTGGACTACAACGGCGACGGCTGCCTGGACCTTTTCGTGGCCAACCTGCGGCAGCGGGCGAGGCTGCTGGAGAACCTTTGCGAGTCGTCCAACAGCTGGATAGTCGTCGACCCTGTGGGGTCGATCGGCAACCGGGACGCGGTAGGCGCCAGGATCAGCGTGACGACGGGCGAGACGACCCAGATACGGGAGATCCGGGCGGGAGCAACCTCCATGGGTCAAAACACGTTGGACGCCCACTTCGGGCTCGGGGGCAGCACGCACGTAGACTCCATCACCATCCGCTGGCCCAGTGGCGTGTCCCAAACGATAACCAACGTGCCGGTGAACCAACGGCTGACCGTGACTGAGCCGGAAGCGTGACCGCAGGCGCCGGAGGCCGCAGTGTATGGTTAACTGGTCTCAGGAGTTTTGTTTTACTGAAGCAGGGTTTGGATGAAATTCAAGATTGTACTGCTCATCGGGATCGCAGCGCTGCTTGCCGGGGCTACGGCGGGAATGGCCGTCGCCACGAGGAGCAACGCAGCGGATGCTGAAACGGGGAAGGACTCAGGGGAATACTGCTGGTCTGACACCGGCTGGGATTGGGGTCGTGGTTGCGTACAGTGGACGAACCAGTGGCGCTCGGTCAAGACGCCCTCGGGAAACTGGAAATACTTCACCCGCTGGTCCACACAGTTCGGCGAGTCTTCCTTTGACTGGCAGTGGTGGGACTATAACTACGAAGACGGGGCAGCCGAAGGCGAAGATCGCTACCTCTCCAACGAGGACACCGGGTTCCACGTCGTCCATCTCAGTGAGACCATTTCGGACGACCACCACTTATGGCTGGCAAGCTGGCTAAGCTATGGGGTTGAATGCACGATCAGGTACCACTTTGCGAACGGGAAAGTACGCAGCTCCGCGTTTGAGTGCGTTTTCGCTAGTTAGACTTCGTACAGCCTTCAGTCTCGAAAGTTGAAAAGCGCCCCTGCGTCAAGGGCCCTTTTCTTAGGCCCGCTCGAGGACGTGTCACCTGCCTCCTCCGAGCCTGATCCGACGCGTGTTGCGCACCTGATATTCTTCCTCGCCCTCGCGCACCTCTATGCTGATGTCAATAGGGACGTCTTCGAATACCTGTCGTATCCCTGAAGTAGGCCAGAACAACTCCATGGACAGGATACTATCGGCCTGGCCAAGCCCTATCTCCTGCTCCAGGCTCGAAGCTCCGAAGCTCCCACCGCTGCTCACGTGGGCGTAGACGGCCCGGCGGGACCCGTCCATCATTGCCAGCTCTAGCTTGATCCTGGCGCCGATGGCCGCCCGATTCGACTGGCCGCCGACCAGCCGCGCCGAGATCCAGTGGTTTCCGTGCCCGGGATTCTCGTATAAGGCGTTCTCGAAGTCGTCGCCAGGATAGAAGCCGCCGATCTGGGCGAAAATATCCTGGTCCCCGTCGCGGTCCAGGTCCCCAAAGGCGATGCCGTGGCCTTTGTGGAGATGGCCCAACCCCGCAGAGAAGGTCACGTCGGTAAAGGACTGGCCCTCATTGTTGCGGTAAGCGATGTTGGGCCCCACAGCGTCATACGACGGATAGCCCGTCCCCAGATAGAAGTCGGGGAAGCCGTCGTTGTCCATGTCGCCGAAATTGGCCGCCATGGCCAGATGAACCCGGTACAGGCCGGTCTCCTCGGTTACGTCGGTGAAACCTCCCGCCCCGTCGCCCGCACCGTCGTTTCTGTAGAGGCGCATTCGTTCCCCGTGATGAGGCAGGCCCAGATAGTCGGCGGCCACGTCCTCGATCCTAGTACCGTAACCGGCGACGAACAGGTCCAGCCACCCGTCGTTGTTGTAGTCCCAGAACCATGTGGCGAAGCTCGATACCGGCTCCGTCACCCCTAGAGCCGGACCTACATCGGTAAACGACCCGTCGCCGTCGTTGCGATAGAGACGGTTTTCGTGTTGGAAGTTGGAGACATAGAGGTCGGGGTCGCCATCGTTGTCGTAGTCGCCCCATCCACTGCCCTTGCAGTAGCGCATGTTCTCTACTCCCGCACTGCGGGCTACGTCGGTGAAGGTCCCGTCCCCATCGTTACGAAAGAGCTGGCTGGGAAACCGGAACTCGGATTCGCTGCATGAGAACAGATCCAGGTCTCCATCATTGTCATAGTCCGCCCACGCCGCGCTCTGGCTGGGGTATGCGGGGTCCGCCAGATTGGCCTGGCGGGTCACGTCCGAGAAGGTGCCATCGCCGTTGTTACGCAGCAGGGACATGCGCATCTGGCCGGTGCTATGAAGCCAGCCGCCACGCATCATCAGGATGTCCAACAGCCCGTCGTTGTCGTAGTCGGTCTGCACGATGTTCAGCCCGCCAAGCTGTCCAGCCAGTCCTGCCCTGGCCGTGTAGTCGGAGAACATCCCATCGCCGTCGTTGTGATAGTAGATTAACTGTCCCTCGGGATCCCAGGTCGAGGTTACTATGTCGAGCAGTCCGTCATTGTCGAAATCGTCCATGATGCTGCCGCCGGCCAGGTTGGTGGCGTTCAGACCCACCTTGGAGGCGACCTCCTCGAAGCGCCCGATGTCATAGTCTGTCGCCAGGAGCTCTCTGGAGATGAGGAATTGCTGTGGGACCTCGGCCGGATAGGTCCCCAGGGTCATGTGGGCGACGTTCAGCAGCCAACGGTACTTGATGTTCTCGGGTTCGATCTCCAATAGCCGGAGGAAGTATCTAATGGCGTCGGTGGAACCTTGGGTGTTCTCGTACCCCTGGCTGTTGCCGAGAGGCAGCGTGCAGACCAACCTGGCGCTGGGATTGATGCGGTTGCCGAGCTCACCGGCCTTCAGGCTCGTGACGGCTAGCTCCTCCAGGACCTTTTGTGTATCCTCGCCGTCCGAGTCGTCGCGCTCTTGCGCCTCAAGCGCCTCCGACAAGATGCGTATGGATTCTTCAGCCTCGCCGAAGCGCAGATAGTCAAATGCCAGATCTATTTTCAATCCGACATAGTTCTGCCACACCGGATTGTCTAGTAACTCCAGGAGCCTTACCCGCTGTAGGGTCCCGAAGTAGGGGTCATCGCTGCCGCTCAGCGTAGCGGAGTAGCCAGCCAGGTCACAGACGTCCGTGGTCTCGTCGGGCATCTCGTGGTCTGCTACAGCAAGTTGAAGCGGCTCATCAGGCGTGTCGCCGAGAAGGTAGAACAGGGGCAGAGCGACCGCCAGAGCAATCGCCGCGACACTCAGCGTTGCGAGCACCATTCCCCTGGCGGCCAGCAGCCGCCGGATAACCGGGGGTCCCCGGCGGTCGGCGGGGGTGGTGCCGTCGGTGTGCCTAACGGCGGCCACCTGCCGGGGCAGCCGTCTCCATGCCTCCCGGAGGTGGGGAGTTAACAGTGCTCAAAACGAACGTCAATCCGAGGGCCGCGTAGCGTTAGGTTGGTCGAAACACCTCAAACCGACATTTCCCGTATCGACGCAGGGCGTCCAAGGAACCCACTGTCCTCGACGCTGACGATGGTACCGATGCGCCGGAACGCTGTCAAACAATCCATCGCGCCCGAGGTGGTCCCACAGCCTGCCGGACGTCTTGATGAAGTCCAAGGCGCCGTCCTGGCGCCTGCTGTCGTTTAGGCACAGCTCTTTCGGAACAGGGGGGAGAGCTGAATTCCGTGTATTGACGAAATATTGCAAAGGCTTGTAGATTGTAACTGCAATAATTTGCAGGAGCGAATATGAGCTGCGCCCAAGCGACCGCTGAAGCCATCAAAGAGTCGGGGCATAGACTGACGCCCCAGCGCCTTATGATAGTGTCCGTGCTGCGGCATGCTGAAGGCCATGTTAGCGCCGCCGAGGTGATCGAGCAGGTCAGGGAGTCCTATCAGTACATCGACATTTCCACAGTCTACCGGACCCTCAGCGTCCTCAAGGAGATGCGGCTAATATCCGAGACCGATATGGGCGAGGGTGAATACCAGTACGAGTGGATCGACCAGCTGCGGCATCATCACCTGATCTGCCGGAAGTGCGGTAACGTTACCCCACTTGACCACAGGTACTTGGAGAACCTGAGCACCGAGACTCTGGACGACTACGGCTTCCAGGCCGACATCGACCACTTCGCGATCTTCGGTCTTTGCAAGAGCTGCCGATGCTAAATGCTCCGTATTCGCGCGAGCCGCAGAAGATCGAATAACATGGGTCTCGCGAGGCTCACCGTGAGGGCGCCATGAGGGTTGCAGGCCCAACGACCGTTCTGCTGCCGGCGGTGCTAGCCGCTACGGCGACAGCGTTGCTAGTGGCGGCATGCTCGGGGGGAGGAGGCCAGCAGCCGACGCCCCTGCCACCGACTTCGGCAGCCGCTCAGCAGCAGAAGGAAGGACGCGTCCCGCTTAACGTGGTGACGACGGTCTCGCCCATAACCAGCATCGTAGAGAACATCGGCGGCGTGCGCATACGGCTCGAGGGGATCGTGCCCGAGGGGGCCAATTCCCACACGTTCGAGCCCGCCCCCTCCGTAGCCAGGGTCCTGTCGGAGGCCGACCTGTTCGTGGCCAACGGCCTGTTCCTGGAACAGCCGAGCCTGGACATGGCGAGAGCCAACAAAAAGCCCGGTGCCGTCATCCTCGAGCTGGGTGATAAGGCAATCGCACGAGAGGAGTGGGCCTTTGACTTCTCCTTTCCGGAGTCCGACGGTCGCCCCAACCCGCACCTTTGGACCGACCCGCCGCTGGCGCTGAGGTATGCGGAGCTAGTTCGAGATGAGCTTGCAAGCCTGGACCCCTCCAACGCCGACTACTACTTCGAGAACTATGACAAGCTCAAGGCACGCATCGAAGACCTGGATGAGAGGATCGCAACCGCGGTTCAGACGATCCCCCCGGAGAATCGGAAGCTCCTGACGTATCACGACTCGTTCCCCCACTTCGGCCCGCGGTACGGGATGGAGATCATCGGGGCCGTGCAGCCTTCCGACTTTACCGAGCCGTCGGCGCGGGAGATGGCCGAGCTTATCGAACAGGTCAGGGAAACAGGGGTCCCCGCCATATTCGGCTCTGAGGTCTTTCCCAGTCCGATCATGGAGCAGATCGCCAAGGAGGGCGGCGCGGAGTTCATAGACCAGCTGAGGGACGACGACCTCCCAGGGGTGCCCGGAGACCCGCGGCACTCCTACCTGGGGCTAATGCTGAGCGACATAGAGATCATGGTCCCGGCCCTGGGCGGCAACGTGGACGCCATGGCCGGGTTCGACCCCAGACCGGTCTTCAACGGTGAGAGCGGCGCGGTTTATCCCCAGTAGGCGATCTCATGCTTCACCCATCACCACATCGCTACCCCGAAGAACAGCCCATCGTGGAGCTGAAGGGAGTCACTTGCGGCTACGAGGGAAGTGTCGTCCTTGAGGACGTGAATCTGAACATCATGCGGGGTGAGTTCGTGGGACTGCTGGGGCCCAGCGGCTCGGGCAAGACCACACTGCTCCGCAGCATCCTGGCCGCGGTCGACATCTACAGCGGCGAGGTGCTGGTCGAGGGTCGGTCGGTCAAGGAGCACAGGCCCCGGATCGGCTACGTGCCGCAGCTCGAGACCATCGACTGGAACTTCCCGGTCACCGTCGAACAGACGGTTATGATGGGACGAACGGCCGACAACCGGCTCTTCCCGTGGTTCGGCCGCGAGGAGCGGGACATGGCGCGGCAGATAATGGAGAGCCTGGGCATAGCGCACCTTGAAAAGCGACATATCCGTGAGCTGTCGGGAGGCCAGCAGCAACGCGTGTTTCTGGCCAGGGCCCTTGTGACCAGCCCGAGCCTGCTGCTACTCGACGAGCCGTCCAGCGGGGTGGACCTCAAGACACGAGACGAGATCATGCACCTGCTGGATGAGCTGAACCACCAGGACACGACCATAATCATGACCACGCACGAAATCAACGCCGTGGCCGCCCACCTGCCGTGGGTGGTTTGCCTCAATGGAAGGATCCTGGCTGAGGGGCCGCCCGGGGAGGTCTTCACACCCGAGACCCTCAAGCTGACCTACAACGCCGATATCCCCGTGATCGAGTACGAGGGGCTCACGCTGGTGGCCGAGCTGCCGCATCGATTCGGCCGCGACGGGCCGCGCTCGGAGCACCGAGCCGACCAAGAGAGACACTGAGGCTTGCTGGAACCGCTACAGTACGAGTTCTTCGTAAGGGGCCTGATCGTGGCGACCCTGGCCGGTGGCCTGTGCGGCCTGATCGGCGTGTACATCGTACTGCGCCGCATGGCATACATAGGGCATGGCCTATCGCACGCGATCTTCGGCGGCGCGGTGGCCAGCTATGTCATGTCCATCAACTTCTTTCTCGGCGCCAGCGTCTGGGGCTTCGTCTCGGCCATGCTGATAACCCTGACGACTCGGAAGCGGAAGATCGGCGCGGATGCAGCCATCGGAATCGTCACCACCGCCAGCTTTGCGGTCGGCATCGCCCTCATCAGTCGCTACAAGACCTTCACCCGTAGCTTCGACGCGGCCCTCTTCGGAAACATCCTAGGCGTAACCCAGAGCGATCTGATAGCGATGGTGGCGGTGACCATTACGGTAGTGGTGATCGTCATAATCGGCTACAAATACCTCCTGTTCACTACCTTCGAGCCGGAGGTGGCGCGGTACTATGGCGTGCCCACGGGGTGGGTAGACGCGATGTTCTCGCTGATCCTGGCGGGCACAATCGTTGTGTCGCTTCAGGTATTGGGCGTCACTCTTATAGCCGCGGCCCTCGTTATCCCTCCCGTCATCGCGCGCCTCCTGACCAATGACTTCGGCAAGGTGATGTGGCTATCCACGGGCATCGGCGCCTTCTGTGGGCTCGGCGGCATATACGTGAGCTTCTACGTAGACGTCTCGTCAGGAGCCACGGTAGTGTTGTTCTCAGCGGCCCTGTTCCTCTTGGTCGTTACATTCACCTCGATACGTGGGAAATCGTCGGTTATCACTAGGGTAGTGGCGATGGGCAGCCGGGCGTCGCGCCTCGGGAGAGCCAAGGAGTCGCAGGCCGGCGGCAAGATCACCTAGGGAGCCACGTCGAGATGGGCCCACTCACGTAGCATTGCTCGGCCAGCGCAGCAGCCAGGGCGGCCTTGACGCCGAGCGCTCGCATGCAGGCGTTGTCTGGCGCGAGCTGCAGGGCGGAGGCGACGGAGGCTGGCTCGCTGGAGGGCTTGGCCCATTCCCCAATGCCAAGGCCGAGCGGCCGCAGACGAAATCGTCGGCACGCCTATCGCATCTAAGTCTCGTACGGCCTTCTGCAACGCGGCACTGAGGGTGACCGGGAAGGAAGAACCTCAAGGCGCATATGAGCACCGCGAAGCGACTACCGGAACCCGCGGCAAGACCCTGGGTTGAGGATGCGTCGGCGGCGGATACATCCGCCGGTACATCCAAGAGGGACGAGGTCAAGCGCGGCCTGCTTTTTGGGCTGGGCAGCGGCCTGGCAGCGATCCTGTGCTGCGTTTCGCCGGTTGTGTTCGCTCTTTTTGGCATCGCCACCGCGGCCGAGGCCGTGACCCTGAGCGACACCCTGTATTACGACTACGGCTGGTATTTCCGGGGCGCAGGCGCGATTCTCGCCACCATCGGTGTAGTGATATACCTGCGGCAGAAACGCGCGTGCAGCATCGAGGGTGCACGGCGCTACTGGCGACTCATCGCAGCCCTGGTTGCCGCAGGTGCTGCGGCGTACGTCGGTCTTTTCTGGTTTACCAAGTACCTCGGCATATGGTTCGCGTAGGCCGATCTCCTGCGGACGAGGAGCAACGTCGTGACGCCGCATCACGCCAACGTCTCCACCTGCTGCGCCGTCTCGTACGGTCATCCTCTGGTGCGGTGGCTGCTGGGCGAGTCGTTCCATCCGGGCGGGCTGGCGCTAACGGAGCGGCTTGCGGCGCACATGGGGGTTGGGCCCGGCTCGCGAGTGCTGGACCTGGGCTCCGGGCTGGGCGCGAGCGCCGTACACCTCGCCCGAACAACGCGGTGTCACGTGACGGGCGTCACCCTGGAGCGGGAGGGCATCGAGGCGGGGCTGGCGCTGGCAGAACGCCACGGGGTCGCCGACAGAGCGGTGTTCGTGCAGGGAGACATCATGAGCGTCGACCTTCCGCGCGCGTCCTTCGACCACGTCCTGCTGGAGTGCGTGCTCTCGATCCTGCAGGACAAGTCTTCTGCCCTGGACCGGACACGTAGACTATTAGCCGGCAACGGCACCCTCGGCCTCAGTGACGTGACGGTCTGCGGGCCGCCGCCGGAGCAGCTCCGAGGGCCCCTGGGCACCGTCGGCTGCATCGGCGACGCGCTGTCCATGGACGAGTACCGTGCGCTGGCCGAGGCCAACGGGTTCGCTGTCTTGCACGCAGAGGACTGCCGAGCCGAAGCGGCCGCGTTCTTGCGGAACATCAATAGAAAACTGCTCGTCGCGAGGATCGGCGCCAAACTGGGGAAGGTCCCTGTCGATGGGAGCGTTATAGCGGAGGCCAAGCGGGTCTTACAGCAGGCGCAGGAGCTGGTGAAGCAGGGTTCGCTCGGGTACGGGCTGCTCGTGGCAAGAGATGCGACAGGGTGACGTCCTGACGCCAGTCGCCAAGGACGATTCCCCCATAGCGGCGCCTGCTTACCCCAAACGACAGCTGGTGGATTTCTGGCATCACGCCCGTCCCTGATCGGGCGGGTTACCGGCTGGATCTGGTGCGTGCGCGCCAGGCCTCACCATCGGAACACACCATCTGTGTCCACTCAGCCGCCGGTAGGTTCAGGCTCGCCTGGTACCGGTGCGTCGCCTCGACCAGCAGATCGTGGGTGCGGGTGTCGACCAGAACGTTTGAGATCGGCCAGGATAGGCCTTGGCCGCCACCGCCCTCCCTTAGGTTCGTTTGCGCCTCGGTAAGGATTAGCTCGGCTTCTGCCATGTCACCCCGGAACTGCGCTGTCATCCCCAGGCCTAAACAAACTGCGCCCACGCCGTGACGGTCCCCTAGGTCCCGCATCATCGGGAGGCATTGATCGTAGAGCAATGTGGCGTGGTCCAGCTCATCCGATGCTAGGGCCATGTTTGCCAGGGGGAGGAGCGTCCAGGCTATAAACGTGAGGTCGCCGACGCGACGGAAGATCTCCAAGCCTCTGGTGTACCGATCTCGGGCGCTAGCCGCGTCTCCACCGAGCCACGCGACGGAACCCAACCACCAGTTACAAAACGCATCTCCCCACTCAAACCCAACGGCTTGCAGGGCCGGTTGGACCTCGGCGAACCTACGGCTCGAACCTTCGAGGTTCCGCTGGTACCATAGCATCACGGCCTCGTACGTCTGGGCTGTCCGTACCCCTTCCTCGTCTCCAAGCTCAACAAACTGCGCGTGTGCTTCACGGATTTGCGCGAGGCACCCCTCCAGGTCATCCTGACGCACCATCGACCCCATAAGGCCTGACTGAGCTAGCGCTAAAGCACGTACCTGCGGAGAACCTCCGTCGGCGGCCAGGACCCGGTCGTACCATCCCACAGCCTCGGCCACGTGTCGACGTATCATCCAGAACCAGGTCAAGGCGACCGCAGTGCGCTGTGAGAGATCCGCATCGCCATTCTCCAGACCCCGTGTCAGTGCGGCGCGGAGGTTGTCGTGCTCTGTCTCCAGCCGCTCCAGCCATTCAAGCTGGCGTGGGCCGCGAAGCTCCGGTGCGGCCCGCTCGGCGAGGTCCTGAAAGTAACGCGCGTGCCGGCCTCCCGCTTCTGCCGCCTCGTCTTGGGTGATCCGGGCGGCGGCGTACTGGCGCAACGGCTCCAGCAGGTAGTATCGAGTCTCTTCGGCGGCGGGCACCGTCCGCACCAGCGATTTATCCACCAGCTGGCCCAGTGACTCGAGCACCTCGTACTCATCCTCGGCTCCGCTGACGGCGCCGCAGGCAGGGAGAGTGAAACCGCCCCGAAACACCGATAGCTGGCGGAAGAGTGTTTGCTGGTCGGAGTCCAGCATGTCGTAGCTCCAGTCGATGCAGCTCTCGATGGTCTGGTGGTGCGGCAAGGCATCGAGCGGCCCGCCCTTGAGTAGTTTGAAGCACTCATCAAGGCGGCTGGCGATTTCGGCCGGTTGGAGCAGTTTCACGCGAGACGCTGCAAGCTCTATCGCCAATGGAATGCCGTCGAGTCTCCGCACAATCTGGCCGACAGAATCGGCGTTGCCAGCCGTCAACTCGAACGCGGGCTTCGCAGCCAAAGCCCGTTCCAGAAAGAGCTGCACCGAAGGAGACTCGACCAACGTGCCCTGGTCGGCGTGGCCCTCTGGGACAGGTAGCGGTGGCACCTGGAACGTCCGCTCGCCTGCCAGGTTCAGCGCCTCCCGGCTGGTGGCGATCACGGTGACGCCTGGGGAAGAAAGCAACCACTGGGCCAGCGAGGCTGTATCCACGAGCAGGTGCTCGCAATTGTCGAGGATCATAAGAATCGACTTCCCTTGCAGGAACCCGTAGAGGGCGTCCTCACCAACGTTGAAAGTGTCAGCGACGTGTGGCCGCAACATCTTGGGATCCGAAAGAGATGCCAGGCCGATAAACCAGACCCCGCCGGGATAGTCCTCGATGAGCGACACTCCGATTTCCTGCGCCAGCCTCGTCTTGCCGGAGCCGCCGGCGCCTGCGAGCGTGACCAGGCGAGCGGCGGAGAGAAGGCCGCTGACCTCGTCGATCTCTCCTTCACGGCCAATGAAACTGGTTAGTTGAACGGGCAGATTGTGAGGATGGGCATCCAGGGATTTGAGGGCGGGGAAATCTGCGGGTAAGTCCGGGTGGAGCAGCTGAAACACCTGCTCCGGACGCTGCAAGTCTTTGAGGCGATGGGAACCGAGGTCGCGCAGGCTCATCTCTCCGGATAGATCGTCCCGGACCAACAGGGCCGTGGCTTCAGAGATTACGATTTGACCGCCATGGGCGGTTGACCTCAACCGGGCGCAACGGTTTACCGTGTTTCCGTAGTAATCATGGTCGCGTAATTCAGACTCACCAGTATGCAGAGCCATGCGCACGTTGATGGCAATGCCTCCCGGCCAAGTCTCCCGCAGGAGAAGCTGTTGGGCGGCACGGGCAGCACCCACGGCATCTGAGGCGCGGGGGAATACCGCGAAGATGCTGTCTCCTTCTCCTCTCGGTCTCACCACAGCGCCACCACTTGCCTCGAAGGCGGACGTCAAGAGGGAATCGTGGCGGGCCATGACATTTTTCATTTCATGAGGGTGTTGCTGCCACAGCGGAGTGCTTCCCTCTACGTCGGTGAAGAGGTAGGTGATTAGGCCCGTGGGAAGCTCAGACCCGGGATCGACCATGGCCATATGTTAGATCATTCTGAGCGCTTTGGGCTACGACTGGCATTCCGTACCTGTTGGTGCGGGTACCGGCGAGTGCTGCCGCCGCACTCGACACATCCATCTCCCCGTTGGCTATAATGGTGCCGCAGTTCTCGCTCATGAGTCGTACGGAGGCAGGCCGGCGCAGAACCGCCCTTCCCGGCCGAATACTGGGAAAGCTAAGAGAACGAAATGAACGATACTGAACGACAGGCACTGTTCGTCGTCGCCGATATATCCGGCTACACGAGGTTCATCTTCTCCAACGAGAAGGAGATATCCCACAGCCAGATGGTCATACGTGAGCTGATCACTGCGCTCCTTGAAGAGATCAGGCTACCGCTTCGGCTAATCAGGATCGAGGGAGATGCCGTTTTCCTCTACGCCCTTATGGATGACCCGGAGCGGCCGTGGGAGGGGGAATCTGAAGGGCTCGCCTCCAACCTGATCACGCTCTTTCAAGTCTTTTCGGACAAAGTGTCCGAGCTGACGATACACAAGATCTGCAGCTGCACTGCCTGCAAGAACATCGACCGGCTGAAGCTCAAGGCGGTGGTGCACAGCGGTCTCGCCGCCTTTTACGAAGTGAACGGGCACCAGGAGCTGACAGGGACCGGGCCGATCATAGTGCACCGATTGCTCAAGAATTCGGTAGAGGCCGACGAGTACATTCTGCTGACGGAGGCCGCCTACGGCCATTTGGAGCTCCCGGAAGGGGAAGTGGTACAAGGGGAGGAAACCTACGACGACATCGGCTCTATCCCGACTCACGTCTACATTCCCCCCTCGCCTGAACCCTTCTGTCCCTTACCAAATGCCGCCCTACCGACCATCTTCATCGAGACACTGCGCTCGGAGGTCTCTCAAGAGTATGCGCAGGTAGCGCATCACCCAGAGCGTGGCTTTCACTTCCACACCGGGCTGCGCTTGGCCGGCTTACTCGAGTACCGAGATGAGTGGATCGGCGACTTCCCCGAAGAGGCTATCGAGTCCTTTGCCGGCACCGGCAATCCCTTCACGCTGGGAGAGCTCCGAACGGCCCAAAAGGTGCTGGACGTCGGTTGCGGGTCGGGCCTGGACTGTCTGGTCGCGGCCAGGATGGTCGGCACGGACGGTGAGGTCGTTGGTGTAGACATGACCGAGGACATGATCGAGAAGGCTCGCCGAAGCGCGCAGGTGGTCGGCGTCTCGAATGTCTCGTTCAAAGTAGGCTACATGGAGCAGCTCCCGGTGGACGACGGCTGGGCCGACGTCGTGATCTCCAATGGAGCGATCAATCTGGCACCCGCCAAAGACGACGTGTTTCGCGAGCTTCATCGAGTGCTGAGACCGGGAGGGCTACTTCAGGTCGCCGACATCCGTGTAGGCAAACCGATACCGGAAAATGCGAAGCTGAACATAGACTTGTGGGCCGGTTGAATCGCGGGGGCTCTGCTGGAAGCAGAGCTGGCGGACAAGATCGCGAGCGCGGGCTTCGTGGACTTCGAAATCGCCTGGCGGGGCGACATCTTCAGAGACGCGCCGCTACAGACCGAGGCCCACAGTTTTGAAACTATGGGAATCACCTATCGGGCGGTAAAGCCAGCAAATACTCAACGATAGCCCCGGCGGCTTGACGTGAGGATTGCCGGTCAACTCCAATCAAGGAGGCGAACTGTATGGCGCAGTCACCCACGATTCCAGCGGTTGATGTCGAGTCGCTAAGAGACGCTATTCGCGGCGAGTATTCGGAGGTCGCAGCCAACCCCGAGAAGGGGTTTCATTTCCACACTGGAAGACGGCTTGCGAGGTTGCTGGGATACGCGGACGACCTGCTTAGCGTCGTCCCGGAGGGCTCGCTGAACTCCTTCGCCGGAACCGGAAACCCCTTCAGCCTGGGTCCGATAACGCCTGGAGAGAACGTAGTGGACGTCGGTAGTGGAGCCGGCTTCGACAGCTTCATAGCACGTCACCTGGTCGGTGAGGAAGGCCAGGTCGTTGGCGTGGACATGACAAACGAAATGCTGGATAAGGCGAGGAGTGGCGCCGCCGAGGCAGGGCTCGGAAACGTCGAGTTCCGCGAGGGGTTAGCGGAATCGCTACCGGTCGAGAGCGGTTGGGCCGACGTCGTCATCTCGAATGGGGTCGTGAACTTATGCCCTGACAAGCTGGCCGTTTTTCGTGAGATCAACCGTGTCCTTAAGCCCGGCGGCAGGATGCAGGTCGGCGATATCATTGTCCAGAAAGCCGTTCCAGATTCGGCGAAGGAAGACATAGACCTGTGGACTGGCTGAATCGCCGGCGCTCTGCTGGAAGCAGAGCTTCGGGCCTTTGTGAAGGCTGCCGGGTTTGAAGACTTTGAAATCAGCCTGCACGGCGATGTGTTCAGCGGCGCCGCTCAGGAGTCCAGCGCGGCGGCGTTCGGGACGCTGGGCGCAAGCTACCGGAGCCTCAAGCCCAGAGTCTAGGCCGGCCACACCGGACCGGGCGGAGCCGGATCGATACGATGTGGGCTCCGCCGAGGTAGAGACCCTGACCCAGAAACCGTCCCAACGCCGCGGGAGGACCATCCAACCAGTCACGTTGACTGGATTTCCCGCGTGCACCGCGTCAAACATCCAAACCTGGTGCCGCTGGAAAATCCGCCCGTAGCTAATACGACCGGACTCGCAAGGAGGACTCCATGGAGCGTCAGATTATCAACCCGTGGACCTGGCAGGACCAGTTTGGGTTCGTCCAGGCCAACGAACTGAGTGGGGCACAGCGCTACCTCGTGTGCTCAGGGCAGACCTCGGTAGACGCCGACGGCACACCGGTACATGCGGGTGACATGGCTGGCCAGATCAACCAGGCACTGGATAACTTGGAGACAGTGTTGAAGCAGGGCGGCTTCAGCATGTCGGACGTGATGCGCCTCAACTCCTACACCACCGACGTAGACGCGTTTCTTGAGGCGGCACAGGTAGCGGGTCAGCGGTTAGCGGAGTCCGGCTGCCGCGCCACCAGCACCTTGCTGGGTGTCTCCCGCCTGGCCTTTCCCGAACTCCTCATCGAGATTGAAGCGACGGCAGCGGCATGAACTGTCGGTCATTCTAGGCTATATGTCGTTCACCTGATCCACGCCTCAAGATCTGTCCTTGTCTCGTCGCTGCAGCGCCTCTTGATACCTCTGTGAGATGTCTGCCTAGCTGTCTCGCTGGTCCGGGCGCCCACCAGGTCTTGATGTAGGTCAGGATCACGTTCACCTCTGACTCGGTGAGCTTGTCGTGGAAGGCCGGCATCTGACCGAAGCCCAGCTTGCCATTCATGATCCAGTCCTTGAGCTGAGCATCCGGATGGTGCCACGTGTGGCAGATTAGCTATACCTGCGTTAATTCAAGAGGAGGCAGCTCCTGAAGTGCTCATCATGTCCTGGATTATGCGGGCCATGTCTCTTTGATCCAGAAAACCCGGCCATGTCTGGAAGACCTCTCCATCGGGGGTTAGAAATACTGTCGTAGGCGTGCCTGTGACCCTGAATTTTGCCAGGGCATCGCGATCGTGAACATAGCCCGCCGGGTAGGTGATGTTCAACTCCTGGAGAAGGTTCCTGGCATCCTGCTGATCGCCCAAGCCCACGAAGGGACCTATATCCAACCCCAGGAAGATGAAATCGTCCCCCATCTGGTCGTATACCGCTTGAAAATGGAGCATATCGACCCGGCAGATTGGGCATAGGCCAGCCCAGAAGTTGAGAACCAGCGGCTTTTCCGCTGGAAATATATGGGAGTATTTGAACTCGCTCACCGCGAGCACGTCTTCGCCCTGGTACATGGTGAACTCGAAGTCACCATCTGAGGACGTACTCACCGCGAACACCACCAGCGCAGCGATAACCCCCACCACTATGACGCCGATTCCCGTCCATCGAGCGGTAGGGCTGGTGAACCAGGACCCGGATGAAGGTCTCCGCTGCTTCTTGGGCCTGCTCTGTCCCTGGCTATCTCTCTCAGGGCTGCCTTTCCTGTCCTGGCGTCGCCGTCCTTTCCCGGGCATATGCACGCTCCTTTGTTGAGGTAGAGGCGACCTATCCGGTGCTGCACTGGCTTATGTTCGAAGAGTACGGAGGAACCCGAAGGAACCAGCCGCTGACCATCTTCATCTCTCACCCCTGAGAATCGAACTCGGGATTCCTCCTGCGCAGCGTAGACCATCTACTTGTGGCAGAAGACTCACCCACCATCTTGAGTATAGACTACGATGCTCTTCGCCAATTTCTCTCCCCTTGAGAAGACAGGTGTCAAGTGGTCCTGGCGTGGAGCGGGCCGCTGCGTTTAAGAAAGCGCTGCAAGGCCGCCAATGTCCACAGGCCTTCGATGACACTGATGGGATAGACTTCAGCAAGCCCGCTGTACACCGCGGTCGCCAGGGAACCCCCGGCAAAGGCCAGGATGAACCACCTGGACCGGGGCTCCAGCCAGTAGGAGACCAGCATGATGGATACGGCGATGGAACCGAACAGGGTAAGCATTCGCACCTCCAGATCGTGGCCGGACGCGCCGGGGTTTTGACGTAGCCTATCCCACACAGCAGGCCGTGACTGAAGAAACCGTGGGAGCGTCCTCGGCACCATCGTATATGGGGGCTGAGGTGATGGACATCTCCGATGGACGCCCTATCTATGGTAATGTTGGAGCGCCGGCCAGGCAAAAGAGAGGGCGGTCTTGAGATTCGGCATCTTCTACATCGCTCAGTGGCATGAGAGCAAGACCCAGGAGCAGACGCTCCGGGAGGCGATCGAAGAGATCCAGCTCGCCGACCGGCTCGGCATCGACGAGGTCTGGCTGGGCGAGCATCACTTCTCTCGACTCGGTTTGCTGTCGGGAATATTCTCCTTCGCCGGCTACGTCGCAGCGCGCACCGAGCGCATCCGCCTGGGGACGGCGATAATCGTGCTGCCCTTTCGCAACCCCATCGTTGTGGCGGAGGAGGCGGCAACGATCGACGTCCTGAGCGGAGGGCGATTCGATCTGGGGGTTGGGGCCGGCTACCAGCGCCAGGAGTTCGACGGGATGGGAGCCAGGCTCGAGGAGGCGCGAGAACGCTTTCAGGAGTCTCTGGACGTCATCACCAGAGCTTGGACCGAAGATACGCTAACCTTCCATGGCAAGTTCACCAATGTGGAAGAGCTGCCAGTCATACCCAAGCCGCTTCAGGTGCCGCACCCGCCGTTATACATAGCGGCCAGCACCAGCCCGTCGAGCGTAGAGTACGCTGCCGGTCTCGGTGTACCCATCATGTTGAGAGGGCCGACGTCGACAATGGGCCAGGTTCCGCAGGCCATCAGGCTGTGGCGCGACACCATGGAGAAATCTGGCTACGAGCACGCCCACATCGATCCGCCCGTCAGCATAGACATCTACGTGGCGCCGACGATGGAGGAGGCTGAGCAGGACCCCGTGGGGCGAGACGACTTCATGCTGAAGATCGTCGACAAGATCGGGTCGCCTGTCGGGAAGGACGGCACGATTCCCGGAGGCTACGAGGCATGGACCAACCGGCAGCGGGACCGCGAGCTCGCGGGGCAGCCGGGATACGATGTGCTCCCGACGCTGCGCGGCACGCCCGAGGTTGTAGCGGAGCGCATAGAAGAGGTCCGCAGGCTCGGGATAAACCACATCTTCGGGTACTTCGGCTTTCCCGGGCTGCCGCACGAGAAGGTCATGCGGTCGATCGAGATGTTCGCAACCGAGGTCATGCCTCGGTTCCGCGACGCACCAGCAGAGGCGTCGACCGCAGGCTCCGGTTAGGCGTCGAGGCTACGCAGTGGGTGCTCGCCCGCTGGGTGCTGGCACGGAAGCTTACGACTTCTTGGCCTTCGGCTCTCGCATGCGCCCGCGGAGCTCCGCCGTGGCCTCGTAGTCCACGGCGAACAGCTCCGGGCCAAGGTCGAGTATCACCCCGTACGTATCGCGGGCCCCCTCTACCGAGATCCAGCTCGCTCGGACATCGAGTCTTACCCGTTCCGGGTCTCGGCCCAAGGGGTCGCCGAAGCCACCTCCTCCGTTCGTGAGCGCCTCCAGCGCATGTCCGTTTGCGATCTCGAAGACGCCTATGAGTGGCAGGTCTTCAATCCTCTTTCCGTCCTCGTCCAGGATGTACCCGAGGCATGGACCGCCCTCTTTGCCTCCCAGCGCACCTTTGGGAGGGAATACCTTGCCATCTCCAAACCCAGCGGCCGTCATAGGGTTGCCGGACGCCCTCACGACGATCCTTAGGGCAGGGCTGCCACAGAACTCACCCGCCCCGGCAGAGTCCTGCACGACCTGAGCGCCGTACTCTATGACGTGTGGATGGGCCTTCTCCCACAGCTCGACTGCAGTAGGCCAGCCTCCGCCCATAGCGGCGCCGCACGTCCACATAAGCCATCCGTCATAGCCCTTCACGCCTGGTCCGCCGCCGGACTCGGCCCCCGCTATGAGCAGCTCGTTGACGTATGGCGCGTTGCCGTTCCGGTGGTCCTCGCCGGAGAATACCCCCAGGCCCCAGTTGACGTACCCACCCTCTCCTCCTCCCCTGTCGGGGTCAACCTTCGCCATCAGCGCTATCGCGCAGCTCGCCATCCGGTCGGCAGTGAAGGTCGTCGCCACCGACGTTCCTACGGGGAACGTCGGTATCCCCACCATGCATCCCTCACGAAGCTTGAACCTCACGTGGTCGAAGGCGCCCTGGTTGTGGGGCAGTGTCGGGTCCAGGCACCAGAATATGCCCTCCATCACCGAGGCCTTGGAGGTGGCTTCAGTCAGGTTTACCCCGGCATCGAACTGGTCGGGGTTGTCCGTCAGGTCGACGATCAGGGCCTCCTCACTATGGTCCACCGTCAGCTTGATTCTGACGGTTATGCCCTCGGGAGCGAACGGCAGCGGGTCCAGCGTGGTCTCGTTCTCCCAGGTGCCCTGCGGCAGGCTCTTGATCTCCTGGACCATTCTGCGGCTGCCGTAGTCGATCCACTCGTCGACGAACTGCTCAATGGTCTCGGGGCTGTGCTTTTCGATGAGCGCCGTCAGCCTGCGCTCGGCCACCCTGGTGGCACCGACCGCGGCAGAAAAGTCTCCGTAGTACTGCTCCGGGATGCGGATGTTGGCCGTCGCGATCCTGACCACGTCGGCAACGTCCTTGTAGTCCCGCTGCACCCTCACGCAGGGCCAGTGGATACCCTCCTCGTACACGTCCTTGGCGAAGGGCAGATACACGGTGGGCTCGGGGGCGCCGGTGTCGGCCTGATGGGCCCTCAGCATGACCCAGAACATCAGCCTGTCGCCGTAGAAGACAGGGGTACAAAAGCAGTAGTCGGCGTGATGAGCACAGCCGAGGAAGGGGGTGTTGTTGAGGAAGCAGTCGCCGGGGGCTATATCGTCGAAGAGCTGCGGGATGGGAGCGATGGACATGTTGGAGGTCAGGACGTGGATGGGCATCCCCTGCGCGATGCTGACCAGTCGGATCCTGCCGTCGGAGATGGAGGCCGATAGGTCTCTGGCCTGGATCGTTGCGGAGTGTGCGCTATGGACGCACACCTGCATCGCCTCCCGCACGATGCTGTCCAGCCTGTTCGCCAGGCTCGCGAAGACTATGGGGTCCAGCATCTCTGCCACGGCTCCCTTCCTGAGGCTCGCGGTGGGCATCTTAGTCCCGCCCGGCCCGCCCCGCACTTCGAGCTCAGCGGGAGGCCCCCAAGCTCCTACGTGATGGACAGCTCCTTCTCGATCTCTCCCAGCGCCCGGTCGACGACGTGCACGATCCTGTCGATCTCGTCGCGCCTGACGCACAGGGGCGGAGCGATGACTATGGTGCCCCTGGGCCGCAGGATCAGGCGTTGCTCGCGGAACTTCTCGGCCAGCCGGTCCTCGATCCCTAGCTCCGACGGGAACCTCTCCTTCGTTTTACGGTCCTTCACGATTTCCACGCAGGTCAGCAGGCCCAGGCCCCGGACGTCGCCGACGATGGGATGATCCTGCTCCAGCGAGTGGAGCTGCTCCAGCAGATAGGCGCCCATCTGCGCCGAGTTCTCGACCAGGTTCTCCTTTTCGATAATGTCGATGTTGGCCAGGGCGGCCGCGGCCCCGACGGGATGACCGCTGAAGGTCAGGGCCATAGGGAAGATGTTCTCGGGTCCCGCGAAGGCATCGGCCACATGCCGGCCCACGACGGCCGCGGCCACCGGCAGGTAGCTGCTCACCAGACCCTTGGCCACGGTCATGATGTCGGGTACCACGTCCCAATGCTCCACTCCAAACATCTTGCCCGTGCGGCCGAAGCCACAGATAACCTCGTCGGCGATCAGCAGAACGCCATACCTGTCGCAGATCTGGCGCAGCATCGGCCAGTACTCGGGCCCGGGCACCGATGCGGCATCGATGGGGGTGTCGGCGCATACCGGCTCCGCGATGACGGCGGCGACCGTTTCCGGGCTGTTGAATACGATAAGCTCTTCTACGGCCTGGGCGCACCTGACGGCGATCTCCGATGGGTTGTCGCCGCCCACCTCACTGCGGTAGGGATTGGGCTGAGGCGCGTACAGCATCCCCGGGGGAACGGGTTCGAAGTCGGCCCTGCCGGCACCGCCGGCCAGATAGTCGGCCTGGCCCGCGCGGCCTCCCAGCCAGGTGGTTACGCCCATGGAGCCGTGATACGAGCCCTTGCGGCTTATGATCTTGTACCTGCCACCCTCGCCGTTACGCTTGTGGTAGGCCTTGGCGATCTTTATGGCCGTCTCGTTGGCCTCCGAGCCCCCGGTCACGAGCCAGCTCCGCTCCAGGTTGCCCGGGGTGATCTCGGCCAGCTTCTCGCACAGGGCCGCCACCGGAGGGGTAGTCGTGTACTTGGGCGTAAAGGTGATCTTCAGCATCTGCTCGAGCGCCGCTTCGGCTATCTCGTGTCGCCCGTAGCCTACGTTGACGTTCAGATACCCGCCGTTGACGTCCATCCAGGTGTTGCCGTCGGTATCGATCACGTCCAGGCCTTTGCCCTCCGCGACGATAATCGGGTCTCCCTCCTCCGCCATCTTGACCCAGTCGCGAAAGTGCATCCAGTTGTGCTGCAGCGATGACCTTCTCAGGGCCTCGGTGTCCAGTGTCTCTACCATCGAATCACTCTCCGTGCTGCTTAGTCGTCGCCGTCCGAACAACGTACGTTCAGTTGAGACGCGGGCCTTTCATCTCGCCCAGCGGGGGTTCCAATCCCGACGCGTCGGGATTTGACGGGGTTTGGGGACTCCCCAGAAACCCTTACGGGCGGGTGGGTGGGATATGTTAGTGTCACTCCTGCTATTGAAGCCCCGATCTCTCGCTCTTTCTGATCCGCACGCGGATGTTGCTTCTGCCTACCTTATGCCGATGTCCTTCTCCCAATCACCGATGGCGAGGTCGATTGCCATCACCATCTCGTCCACATCCTCTCGCGTCGTGCATATGGGAGGGGCGATGTAGACCTTCCCCTGGGCGGCATGGAGGATGAGCCGACGCTCCCTGAAGCGGTCGTTGAGGCGGCCGCTGACCTCCCCCGGGTTGTCGAACTTCTTCTTGGTCTCCTTGTCGCTGACCAGGTCTATGCCCAAGAACAGGCCCAGTCCGTCGACGTTGCCCATGGTGGGGTGATCGTCCGCGATCTGCCAGAGCTGCTCCTTGAAGTAGGCCCCGGTCTGGGCGGAGTTTTCCACCATCCCCTCGTTTTCGATGATCTCGATATTTTTGAGGGCCGCCGCGGCGGTGACCGGGTGGCCGCTGTTAGTGACCGCCATCACCATCTGGTTGCCCTCGCCCCCGAAGCGGTCGGCGATCTCCTCCGATACGACGGTTCCAGACAGAGGGAGGTAGCTGCTGCTGATGCCCTTGCCCACTGTCATGATGTCGGGCACCACGCCCCAGTGCTCTATCCCGAACATCTTCCCGGTGCGCCCGAACCCGCAGATAACCTCGTCCACGATCATCACGACGCCGTACCTGTCGCAAATGTCTCGGACCATCGGCCAGTATTCGTCTCCAGGAACCGCGGACCCCGATGGCTGAGCTACCGGCTCTCCAATGAAGGCCGCCACCGTCTGGGGCCCGTTGGCAAGGATCAGGTCCTCGACGGCCTGCGCGCACTTCACGGCGCACTCCGATGGGGTCTGGCCCCCCAGCTCGCAGCGATACGGGTTGGGGTGGGGCACGTGGAGCATCCCTGGATATGCGGGCTCGAAGTCGCTATTGCCGAGGCCTGAAGAGTTCTCCCCGGCCCACATCGTTGCCCCGAGGGTACCGTGATATGACCCTCGGCGGCTGATTATCTTGTAGCGCGTCGGCTCACCGCGACGCTTGTGGTAGGCTCGTGCGATCTTGAAGGCTGTCTCATTGGCCTCTGAGCCCCCGCTGTTCAGGTAGGTCCGTGACAGGCTTCCCGGCGTTATGTCGGCCAGCTTCTGGCAAAGCTGGATGACCGGCGCGCTCGTAGTTCCGCTGGGGAAGAAGGTGACTCGCTTCAGCTGGTCGTAGGCGGCGTAGGAGATCTCATCTCGACCGTAGCCGACGTGGATCGAGTAGTAACCTCCGCAGACGTCGATCCAGGTCTCTCCGGACGAGTCGGTCACCCGGATGCCCTTCCCTTCGACTATTACCAGCGGTTCCCCTTCCTCGGCCATCTGTGTCCAGTCCCTGTTGTGGAACCACTGGTATTTAAGGGCGCTCTGCCTGATTGCCTCGGCTTCGTCGGTCGAAACCATTTTTCGCTCCTCCTCTGCGTGTCGGGCTTGGCAGTTCTCGCCTCACGCCATCCGCCTAAGGCGGATTTAGTCCCGGCGAGTCGGGACGCTCGGCATGACATGCGGACATGGACCGCATGAGCAAGAAGAATTCTATCACTGTGTCGTTCCGGTGAGTAGCCGACCGAAAGAGGGACGTAGGTGGCCATGGGTAGGGGTTCCGTCCCGGTTTCGGGCGGTGTCCTGGCGGATAAATGCGACTGGCCTAGAGGGCCATAGCTTGCTTGTGAGCGTGATACGTAGCCATCTCGATGTCCCTCGGTTGGGCGCAGTCGCCTACGGCGTATATCTCCCGGACCTCGCCTTTTAGCAGATGATACAGGGCATCGTCGGCCTGCCCCCCGGCGGCCATGACAACGGTGTCCACCGACTCGATGGTTCGGGTCATGGAAGGACTCACGATGTGGTAGACGTCCACGAAGTCCTCGCCGATCCGCGAGACGCCGGTCATCGGACTCAAGACGACCTCTTTCTGAAGGAGGCGCTCATAGAGGGGATGCCAGACGGCGGCGGGCTTGATTTCGCTGCCAACCCACTTGAGCCCGGTGACGATCTCCACGCGCTTGCCCTGGTCGGCGAGAAGCTCGGCGGCGGTGGGTCCAGTAGGTCCGCCCTGGGTGTCGATCATGACGACTTTGGTGCCTGTTTCGGCTCCTTCCAGCACATCGTGGACAGTCATAACGTTTGCTCCCGAAGATCCGGGAGTCTCCGGCACGTAGGCTGTCGAGCCGGTCGCCACGATGACGGCGTCGGGAGCCTCGGCAACGACGGCCGCGGCGTCGGCCTCTACCCCGAGCCTCACGTCGACTTCAAGCTTACCGAGCTGCTTTTCGAAAAACAGAATGATCTCCTCGAAGGATTCGCGCTTCGGGGTCTTCATGGCGAGCTTCACCTGCCCGCCCAGCCTCTCGGAGCGCTCGAACAGCACTACACGGTGGCCCCGCTCTGCCGCGACTCGCGCCGCCTCCATGCCCGCGGGGCCTCCTCCGATCACCACGACACGCTTGCTGACGGAAGCCGGCTGTGTCTCACCCCATTGCTTCTCGTGGCCTGTCACCGGGTTGTAGATACAGGTGATAGGCAGGTTCCACTCCTGCCTGCCGGCGCAGCTCTGGCTGCAGGCGATGCACATGCGGATGTCGTCTACCCGACCCTCTCTGGCCTTGTTGGGGAGGTGGGGGTCAGCAATCAGCTCTCGTACCATCCCCACCAGGTCCATCTTCCCTTCTCGTAGCATCTGCTCGGCGAGGCCGGGCGTGTTTATCCTGCCTATGCCGATGACGGGGAGACTGACCAGCTCCTTGATTCCCGCGGGCCTCCAGGAGAACTCACCTGGGGAGTGGTAGTAGGGCGGCCAGTGGGCACGACTCGCGGCCTCGTCGATGACGAACCCGATCCATACGTTGATGTAGTCCAGTAGCCCAGTGGCCTCGAGCAGAGGCGCCATGGTTTTCATGTCCTCGTAGTCGATGCTGTAGTCCACCAGGTCGTCGCTGATGCGGACGCCCAGCAGAAGGTCGGGGCCCAACGCATTGCGCGCCGCTCCCAGGACCTCGTAGAGGAAGGTCATCCTCTCCTGGAGGGTATCGCCACCGTACTTGTCGCTGCGACGGTTGCTCTGGCCGTGCAGGAACTGGGAGACGAGGGCACTGTAGCCGACGACGATCTCGACGCCGTCCAGGCCTCCCTCCCTGGCGCGCCCGGCCGCCGCTCCAAAGGCGGCGACGATCTCCTCAACGTCCCCCGTGCTCATCTCGTGGGGCATGATCTGCACGTAGCTGTAGGCGGTTACCGGCACAGCCGAAGGGGCGATGGTCAGCCAATCGCCGTCGAGGACCCTCCGCTGCTCCGCCCCTGCCCGACGGCCGCCGTGCGTCAGCTGGGTCATCACCGGCACCGGAAACTCATGGACCAGGTCCGCAATGCGCCGGTACCGGGGTATGATGGCGTCGTCCCAGTTCAGCGGCAAGGATGGATCGCTGGCCGGGTGGACGCCGGTGGAGCCGATGGTGACAAGCCCCGCGCCTCCGCGGGCTCTCTCTCTCAGGTAGTACCCGTAATGCTCGGTGGGCAGCTTCTGCTCGTCTATGAAGTTGGCGGCGTGGCCCGTGACCACGATGCGGCTCTGGAGCTCGTATTTGCCCAGCCGGTAAGGAGCGAACAGGAGGGGAAACTCTTCGGCCATCTGATATCTCTCCTTCACGCGTTTTCAGACGCGGGTACTTTATCGGCAAGTCGGAGCGGGAATGTCGGCGAGAGCCAGTCGCGTGTCCGCCCGGGGCGAATGCGTGGCCGGTGCGTAGAGGATAGCGGCTGCCATCTCACCTCAGCCTGTGTCGCCATGGCGCAATCGCCGTACGCGTCCGCGCAACGGGCCGGTAGGGAGACTCAGCGGGCAAGCAGCTCGTGAGCTAACAAAGCAGCTTGGCCATCCGCACCAGGCGCGGAGACCCCCTAGCTCTGGCCGATGCGCTCATACATATTGTTGTGCTTGTTGTAGGTGTACGGCCGCACGTCGGGCTTCCACCTCCCTGTATCGGAGGCCTCAGTCCAGGCGGAGGACTCGCGGACGTGAGGCCCCTCTACCTCATAGATCGCCAGGTATTTGGGATTCCTCTCCGCCGAGGTCTTGAAGCGCACTACGTTGACCACGCCAGGGACCTTTCCTATCTGAGGTAGGTGCTCTATCTCGTATATCTCGTTGAAGAGGTCTTCTTTATGGGGCTCGACATCCATCATCGCGAGGAACCAGTAGTCGGTCTCAAAAGTCAGCTCGCGGTTACCGCCCACCCAGGAGAAGACCCCGCCATACCGATTCATGGTGTGAGGCCGGACCTCGGGCTTCCACCGACCAACGTCAGCGGCGGCCTTAAACTCAGGTGCGTCAGGCAGGGCAGGGTCGGCAATTTCGTAGGTAGCCAGATAGCGGGGCTCCGTCACATTGGAGGTCCGGAAGCGGGCGACTCTGGACACCCCCGACACCTTCTTGATCTCCGGAATATGGTCCCCGTCGTAGACCTCGTTAAACACAGCGTCCTTATCGTGGGCCACATCCATCCTCACCACAAGCAGGTGTTCACTAGGCATGACATCCCTCCGTATTGCAGGTAGCCTGGAGTATACCGGGCGCCACCGGTTTTGAGAACTCTCACCGGGGAAATTTTCAGCCCCAGCCCGCTAAAGAGGGCATAATACCGAGGATACGGCATCGAGGGTTAGCTCGCTTTCCGAGGTCCAGTCGCTGGCCGTACCCCCCAATCGGGGCGGGAGGCGCCTAGAATAGAGCTGCCATAGGCTAACCTGCCCGCTGACGCCTGATGACCGGGAAGCTGAGCGAGATAAACGCGTCAACATGCTAGGTCGAGCGTGACGACAAACGCCATACTGCCGCGAGCTCTGGCCGAGGTCGTCGGCACGTTCCTGCTCGTATTCTTCGCAGCCGGCTCGGTGATGGTCGACGAGCGTTCAGGAGGACTCGTCACGGATCTGGGCGAGGCACTGAGCTCTGGTCTGATCGTTATGGCGATGGTCTATGCGGTCGGCCACATCTCCGGAGCGCACATCAACCCAGCCGTCACCCTGGGTTTCATGTTGACGAAGCGAATCTCGCGTCGGGATGCGCTGGCCTACTGGGGCGCGCAGGTAGTCGGCGCAGTGTTGGCGGCTGGGACACTGAGGGCCCTGTTTGGTGTTGTGGCATCGATGGGCGGACACACGCCCTCTGGCGATGTCGCGCAGTCGCTGGGACTGGAGGTCGTGCTGACGTTCCTGCTCATGTTCGTGATCATGGCGATCGTAGCGAACCCAGACAGGATTGGGAGCGCCTCCGGCCTGGCGATTGGAGGCACTGTAGCGCTTGGGGTCCTGGTCGGTGGTCCGATCTCCGGCGGCTCGATGAACCCCGCCCGCTCGTTCGGTCCGGCGTTAGTCGGGTGGACCTGGACGTCCCACTGGGTGTACTGGGTGGGCCCACTGCTGGGAGCAGCGCTGGGGGCATCGGCGTACTGGTCTCTGGGGAAGGTCTCGGAGCGCGCTAACCGGCCCGGCTCAGAGGGAACGGAGAGGCCCGAGAGGAGGCGCGTGCTATTCGCATGCGTCCATAACTCGGGCAGGAGCCAGATGGCCGAGGCGTTCGCAAGGCGACTCGCCGACGGGGCCATCGAGTTTGAATCCGCCGGCACCTTGCCGGCGGACCGGGTCAATCCGGTCGTAGTCAAAGCGATGACAGAGAAGGGGATCGACATCTCAGCGAGCGAGCCGAAGCTGATAACGCAAAAGATGGCCGATAGGGCTAACCGCGTCGTAACTATGGGCTGCACTATCGACCAGGCGTGTCCAGCTTTGCTCACGCCGACAGAAGACTGGGGCCTCGACGACCCTGAGGGAAAGACGATCGAGGAGGTCAGAGAGATAAGGGACCAGATCGAGGCTAGGGTCCGACGGCTAGTCTCGGAGGAGACACGAAGCTAGTCTCCGGACCGCGGCCGTTGGGATAGATGCAGGGGACTATGCGGGGTCCCCGGACTGGAACTCCGGGGTTAACCGGGCACTTGAGTGTCCGGAGCGATGGACAACCGCGGCCGTCGGGATAGACACGTTGCGTGACCATCATATCCACGCTGCGAGACACTACAGGGTTCACCGGTACCGCGGTCCGCGGGGTGCCGGGACAGCGCTTCGCGCGCGATCCGCGAAGGTGGGGTGGGTAGGGAGTGGCCAGGCCGGACCGAGCCGTCTAGGTTAAAGACTTGAGCAGGTAGTAGAAGCCTGCGCCGATGAGGCCGCATGCGGGGAATGTCAGGATCCAGGCCACGACGATTCCTCTCGCCACCCCCCAGCGGACCGCGGACACCCTGCGGGTCGAACCCATGCCCAGTATGGACGACGTGATCACATGGGTCGTGCTAACGGGAATCCCCAGGCGCGACGCCATCTCGATGACACCCGCCGCCGCACCCTCCGCCGCGAATCCGTGCACCGACCGCATCCTTACGATCCGCACCCCAAGGGTTTTGATGACCCTTTGGCCGCCCAGGTAGGTGCCGGCGGCCATCACCCCAGCGGAGAGGATGATTACCCAGAAGGGGACCTCCAGAGTGTCCAGGGCGAACGCAGGTGACACGAACAGCGCCAGCGTGATGACCCCCATCGTCTTCTGCGCGTCGTTGGAGCCGTGGCTGAAGGCCATCCCGGCCGCGGTCAGGATCTGGGCCTTGCCGAACACCGCCGTGACCACCACGGGCGTCACCTTCCGAAATATCCAGTAGATGGCCAGCATTAGGACGTAGGCCCCCAGGAACCCAAGTATGGGCGAGAAGGCGAGGCCGAGCAGGATCTTCTGGACACCTGACCCGGTCCCCACCGTCCAGTCCACAACCAGCACGCCCCAACCGGCCTGGGCGATACCGGCCCCTGCTATCCCCGCCACAAGGCTGTGACTGCCGCTGACGGGCATACCGAACCGGGTGGCCATGAATACCCACGCGGCTGCGGCGGCAACTCCGCCGCCCACTGTCAGTAACGTGATCCCCTCTGGGTCGACAACGCCTTTGGCGATGGTCTTGGCAACCGCGGTGCCCGTAATAGCGCCGAGAAAGTTCATGCCCGCGGCCATCGAGACCGCGGCCAGCGGAGACATCACTCGTGTGGACACTACCGTGGCGATGGCGTTGGCGGCGTCGTTGAACCCGTTCGCGAAATCGAAGGCGACGGCAACGAGGATTACGAGAATGAGGAAGCCGAGAGACTCGGCGTCGATCATCGGATTGGGCTTTCCTCGGCGGCGGTCATGAGTGCTTTAGGACGATCCCTTCGAGCACGTCGGCGGCATCTTCTGCCCGATCGGTAGCCTGTTCCAGATCGTCGTATATATCACGCCATTTCAGTATGTAGGTTACCTCATGGTTGCCGCTGAACAGGTCGCTTCTGGCCCGGCTCGCCACCCTGTCGGCCTCGTTCTCGAGCCGGTTCAGCTCCACGGCTATAGGCAGTATGTCCTTCAGCTTGGAGCCCCTCATCCCTAGAAGACCCAGGGCCCGTTCCAGCTCGTCCCCACACTGGACGATGATCGTCGCCAGATGCCGGGCGTGCTCGGTAGGCCGGTCTATACTGTACTCCAGAATGTAGTGAGCAGCCTCGTCAATGGCGTCTACGACATCGTCCAGCCGGCCCGCCAGTGCGAGTATGTCCTCGCGGTCGATGGGAGTCACAAACGTGCGGTGCAAGGAGTGGGTGATGTCGTGAATGATCTGGTCCCCCAACTCCTCAAGGTCCTTGATCTCCTGCACCTTCGCGGGCACGTTCTCGAAGTCATCCATCAGATCCTGGAGCTTGAGGGCGACGGCTCTGATATTTAGCGCACTCTGGTGCAGCAGAAAGAAGAACCGGTTCTCCCTCGGAATGAAAGAGAGCCGAAGGAAAGAGAGCGATGGCTTCATAACAGACCCCTCAGTTGCGGATTGGCGCCCGGGGACAAGGGTAAGGATTTGGTGCCACAAAATAAAGACCCTTCCAAGAAGGAAGGGTCAAATAAGTGCTGAGCCGGGTGTCGGTCAGCTAGGACCGTCGGCAGTCGGTGAACTCTCATCTATTAGTGAAGAACATAACAATCGGCCTGGCGGCATGTCAATAGCTATGTCTCAAAAGCCAGGGTGCTCTAGGTGGAGCCCCCGCCCAATCAAATGCAACTGTTTCCGGGCTTCTTGCACCGCAGCGGGTGGAAGCGCGGGCGCCGGGCCGGGTTAGGCCGGTATCGGCTCGTGCACCGTCCTGATGCGCAAGGGTCGGACCCAGACCTGGTCTCCTTCCGCTAGCTTGAGTATCCCCTTCCCGATGGGACCCAGTGGGACCCCGTCCTGAGGCAGACCGTCGACTACCTTCGCCCAGGCCCTCAGGGGCGCCGTGGCCTTACTCACGTACTCGACCATGTTCCCGTCGCTGACGCCGGCCCTGGCAGCCGCATCCGGGCCTATGAGACAGAGGCGGCAGTCGCGCTCATCGAAGTGGTCCTCGGCGCTAGGGTCGACTCTGAAATAGGGCCGCTGACTCCTTAGCTCACGGCGCACACCTTCCGTCTTCGACAGGTCGACGTTGCCGTCCTCGAACACCACGCCGTATACGTCCCGAGCGCGTCGCTGCGATATGTAGCCTTCTTTCACGTCAGTCCTCACCAGGTCCGCTTCCCTCTCAAGCGGGTCCCCCACGCCGCCGCCAGAGGTTCCCAGCATCAACACCACGTCGCCATACTGCAGTGGGAAGCCTTTGACCTTGCCCGGTATCGGAGATGGCTCAAGCTCCTTGCTCCCCCTGATGACGGTAGTGGAGTTAGGGGTTCCCGCAGGTGCGCCTGCCGAGCCCCAGGGGGGAATGACCGCCCTATCGGTCATCACGTTGAGCTGGCCGGTCTCGGACAGGATTCTTACCCGCCTGTTGATGGTGAAGCCACTCCGGCGATACCCGGCGCCCTCCAGGTCGGGCGTCACGCCAAGGCTGTCGATGAGAAGCGGCTGGCGCTGCTCAATGCTCTCAGCCGGCTGGGACAGCGGGATGTCGCCGCCGTCGTAGCTGAAGCACCCGGTCGCACCGTCGGTGTCGCTGGTGGCGGGTGTACCACCGCCGGGGTAGTCGTAGAGGATGTATGGCCGGTTCCGCTGCACGTCGAACCCGGCCATGTAACGGTGCTGGCCCGATCCAATGTTTTCCCCACCTAGGTCATTGGGCAAGAACTGAGAGAACAGGCCTATGACCGCGGTCTGGAGCTGGCGGTACACGTCCCAGCATCCTCCGACTGGGGCCGGCAGCTGGGCGGCCAGGCAGCTCCCCTCGGGGACGATGAAGCTCAGGGGCCTGAAGGTGCCGCCGTTGACGGGAGATTTCGGGTCGAGCCAGGACTTGACCACGACGAAGGCCGCGCCCCTGGTTACCGGCACCCCGCAGTTCATCGGGCCCACTACCTGCGCAGCCGAGCCGGTGAAGTCGAAGGACATAGTGTCGCCCTCGATCGTCAGCTTTGCCTTAAGGGGCAGTGGCTCGGGAGTGAGGCCGCTGTTGTCCATGTAATGCTCGTAGTAGTACTCGCCGTCCGGGAGCATCGCGATCCGTTCTCTCATCCCCTGCTCGGCTCTGTCCATCAGAGCCTTGACGCACTCTTGCACCGTAGCGGGGCCGTATTTGGCGAAGAGGTCACCTATGCTCTCCTCAGCGACCCGGGCCGTGTCGAGCATGGCCAGGACGTCACCCTCTCGCTCGTCGGGAAGACGCATGTTCGCGAACAGGACGTCCCATAGCGCCCTGTTGATCTGGCCCTTCTCGATAATCTTCACCGGAACGATTCGGACCCCCTCCTGGTAGATCTCCGTATCCTGGCCCGAGAAGCTCCCCGGGGTCGCGCCGCCTACGTCGGAATGATGGGCGCGCACCGCTATGAACATGAGCAGCTTCCCATCGACAAAGAAGGGTGTGTAGAAAGCGATGTCGTTGAGGTGAGTGCCGCCGGTGTATGGGTCGTTGACGGCCAGCACGTCGCCGGGGTGGATATCATCCTTGAATTTTTCCAGAACGGCACCGAGCCCGTTCGCCATGGCGAAGACGTGGCCCGCGATGTCTTCCGACATCGCGAGGAGCTCGCCGCCGCCGGTCATCAAACCGCATGAGAAGTCCCGGGTCTCGTACAGGATTGGGGCGTATGCCGTCCTCACCAGCGTGACCCGCATTTGCAAGACCGTAGACACGAGCGAGCCGCGAATGACCTCGAGGGTGATAGGGTCTATATCTCTCACGGATTGACCTCCGCTGGTTTCGTTGCACTGGCGGCTGGGCATAGCCGCAGTATCACTTCCCCTGGGTTAGCAGCCCCGGCCACAGCACCTACGGCCCGTCGAGGCGTTGCGCCTGGTCCACAATATCCAGCCCGACGATCTCGCTCCACACCGCCATTCCTACCACCTGCTGATTGCTTACTCGAAGGCTCGCCGCCGTAGCTGAGAACTGCTCGCAGATCATATCGCAGACAAATTGGGAACACCAGCGGCGGAGGCGCCGCCTCGACTGTGTTGGGACCTGACCGTTGACAGTGGATACCTCCCCGACTAAACTGCGGCCCACCGCAGAAGACAAGCTATTCACCGACGCGATCGCCGGGACCGTCTGAGGTGGCGTGCAATGGTCCAGAAGCTAGACCCCGTCATATTCAGCACACTGGCCAATAGACTGGACAGCATCGTTCGGGAGGCGATGCAGGTGTGCGTGCAGAGCGCCAGGTCATCGACGATCCAGGCTCGGGACCTGTCGGCCTCGATCTCCGACGGCAAGACCAGGCTCGTCAGCATAGCCCAGGGGATGCCCGTTCATGTCCTGACCTCCAACATGTCCATCGCCCCAATTCCGCAGCTCTTCGATGACATAGCCCCCGGCGACTGCTTCATAAACAACACGCCCTTCCTCGGGTGCGCCCACCATGCCGACTACTGCTTCTGCACGCCTGTCTTCTACGGCGACAGGCTCATGTTCTGGGTAATGCTCAGGGCACACCAGGCGGACACGGGGGCCCCTGTGCCCACGGTTTACTTGCCCTTCGCCAAAGACGTATACGAGGAGGGTATCCACTGGCCGTGCGTGCGGGTGCAGCGGGATTACGAGGACATTGCGGACGTGGTCAGGATCGCGACGGCCAACATACGGGTGCCGGAGCAGTACTACGGCGACTTTGCCGCTGCAGTGGGGGCCACGAGGATAGCGGAGAGGAGGCTCTCAGCGCTTATCGAGAAGTATGGTCCCGATACCGTGGAGCGGTTTGTGGATGAGTGGATAGACTACGGCAGCCGCAGGATGGTGGAGGAGATCAGGAGTTTACCGGAGGGGACCTGGGAGAACGAGATCACCGTGGACCCTCTTCCCTTTGCGCCGGAGGGAGTGAAGCTCAAGATCAGGCTTACGATCGACCACAGTGAGGAGGCGATGCTCGTCGACCTCACGGACAATCCCGACCAGTTCGACGCCGGAATAAACCTGACTGAGGCCACCGCCAGGGCCTCGGTGATGCAGGGGCTGTTCTATTGCCTCGACCACACGCTGCCACACAATCAAGGCGCGTTCGACCACGTGAGGTTCAAGCTGAGGGAGGGGTGCGTGGTTGGGATACCGAAGTTCCCGGTGGGCACCTCTGTGGCCACTACTTTCACCTCTGACCGGATGGCTAGCTGCGCCATAGCACTGATGGCGAAGGTCGACCCGGATAGAGGTGGAGGCGAGGGGGGCTGCATCAGCTGGGGCTTAGGCGTTTTCTCCGGTAAGGACTTCCGTCGCGACAACGCCCCTTATGTTGACGAGCTGTTAATTTCGGGCGCATTCGCTGGCGGCGGGCCCGGAGTAAAGGGCTACGACGGCTGGCTGACGTGGTTGAATGGCGGCGGCCAGGGGAACGGCTGGACTACCGCCGTCGAGCTGTGGGAGAAGGCCCATCCGCACGTGATCGAGTGTGGCGCTGAGGTCGTGCCGGACTCAGAGGGGGCAGGCGAGTACTGCGGCAGCCCGGCCATGCGTATCGTTGTGAAGGCCAGAGGGAATCCGACAGTGGCCGCAGGCTTTGGCGATGGCAAGGTATTTCCGCCCAAGGGGGTCCTGGGAGGCGAGAGTGGCGGCCCAAGCCTGGGGTTCGTCCTCGACGAGGAGGGAAACAGGATTCAAGAGCTACCCTTGATCGGACTTTTCGAGATCAAGGGCGGGCGTGCGCTGGAGGCTGTGACGACGGGTGGAGGCGGCTATGGGAAACCGCTGGAGCGGGACCCCGAGCGGGTCAGCGCTGATGTCCGTAAAGGCTGGGTGTCGGTGGAAAGGGCTCGTGCCACGTACGGCGTGGTGCTTGACCTGGAGGCGGAGCTACTCGCCGTAGACTATGAGGCAACCCGGACGGTACGCGAGGAAGCAAGGAGCTATCGGGGACCGAACCGGTAACGACACTGGGACTCTTACCAAAGCGCCCGGTGTCGAGTCGCTGGGCCAGCCGGGAGGTTTTAACGGTGCAGACGATCGACCCGATCACGTTGGAAGTAATAAGAGGCTTCCTGGTCTCTACGGTCTTTCAGATGCGGGCCACGCTGATCAGGACATCCTACGCCCCCGTCCTGTACGAGAGCCACGACTTTTCCTGTGGCCTTCTCAATACGAAGGGCGAGCTGGTTGCTATGTCCGAGGACTTCTCCGGCCACGTCTTCGCGATGAGCCTGGGGCTCGGCGCCGTGCAGGAAAAATTCAAGGATGATATCCACCCAGGAGACGTGCTGGCCGTCAACGACCCGTACACCGGCGGCACTCACCTCAACGACATCGCCTTCTACACGCCTTTTTACGTGGATGGCAAGCCGCTTATGTACATCGCAGTGCGAGCTCATCACGCCGACGTCGGCGGCGCGACCCCCGGCAGCTTCTCGGGCCAGGATACCGAGATCTACCAGGAGGGCATGCGAATCGTTCCCGTGAAGTTCATCGACAAGGGAAGGTTGAACCAAGGGTTGTGGGATGTTCTCTTCGCGAACATGCGGCTCAGCGACGAGCGCGAGGGCGATGCACTGGCCATGCTCGACACTGCCCGCGTGGCCGAAATCGCGATATCCCAGCTTTGCGCCAAATACGGCGCGGAGACGGTCGAGCGCTGCATCAAAGCTATGTTGGATAAAGCCGAGGTTTCGATGCGGAGCCGGATCTCCGAGCTACCATCAGGGGAGTACCATTACGAGCACTACATGGACAATGGAGGCCTCTCACCGGAGCCATTGCCCATCAAAGTGAAGCTGACCCTTGAAGACGACGAGATGACCTTCGATTTCACGGGAACCGCAGCCCAGGTCGTGGGCCCGATGAACTGCGGAATCCCCGTGACCAGGGGCGGGGTGTTTGTAATAGCGAAGTGCTGGCTGGACCCGAAGACACCTGTCAACGGCGGGACCTTCCGCCCAATGAGATTCGTGATCCCCGAGGGGAGCTGTTTGGCGGCCCAGCTGCCTGCTGCCGTAGGCGGGTGCTGGGATGTCTGGCGACAGCTCCAGACCTCGGTATTAGGCCTCTTTTCTCAAATCATGCCGGATCAGCTGGGAGCAGAGAATCTTGGAACGTCTAACCACTGCTACATCGCAGGCTACGATGCAGTACGCAACAGGCCGTACATCATGTACGAGTACCCCCGTGGCGGCACCCCGGCTACCGGTGACACTGACGGTGCAACCGGGGTCTTCCACTACGACGGTGGCGACTTACCTTCCGTATACCCGGCCGAGAGCGCCGAGCAGCGCCAGCCTCTAATCATTGAGGATCTGAAGGTGCTCACTGACGGCGAGGGTCCGGGCCAATACAGGAGTGGTTTCGGGGTCACTCGTCGGGTGAGGGTATTGTCCGACACCAGTCAGCTAAACGTGATGGCCGAGAGGGCCATCATTCCTCCTTGGGGAGCGGCGGGTGCATACCCCGGTAGTCTTAATTCCTTTACGGTGGTCCGCGCGGGTAAGGAGATCCAACCTTCGCCCATCCCTGGCAAGGTAAAGGCGTTTCCCCTGGAGGCCGGCGACGTGGTCCTGATGCAGGCGTCTGCGGGTGGAGGAGTCGGAGACCCGCTGGACCGCGAAGTGGAACGGGTCAGGAGAGACCTGTCCGAAGGCTACATAACCGCTGAACGGGCCTGCGACCTGTACGGGGTTGTGATTGAGAACGGCGACGTGGACTTGGACAGGACACAGAAGCTACGCCAAGAGCTCAGGCAGAGGCGCCACCACTTCGAGGTCGTCGACCGTGGACCGGATGACTTCGACGAGCGTGGATGCCGCATGTGTCGCCTGACCCTGCAGGCTGCTGCCCGAATCGGGGTCAGCGATGGTGACATGGTGGAGTATGTCGGCAAGACCACCGCTCCTTTGAGGGCATGGGCCAGGATAGTCGAGGAAGGGACCCCAACCAGTGTGCCTCTTGGGCCCGTCGGCAGAGGGATATTGAAGCTGACCCCCGGTGATGAGGTATGGGTGAGGAGGTTAGACGTGAGGGCCCCTGAACCGGCTCGAAGCGCTTAGGGCCGACGTGTCGTCGTGTGACCCTGTCACCCGATGGCAGGCAGCTCAGCCAGCGAAGGCTCATGCAGTGGCAAGATACGATCTCCGCCGATCTCCCGTAGCCGTTTCACGCTTTCGTAGGCCTCGACGGCGTTGATGTGCATGCCAGGCGGGATCACATCGTAACCCAGCTTCCTCTTGTCCTCTTCTGAAACGTAGTAGTTGGCGTAGGTGGTACACAGACCGGCGATCACGTACGGACCCTGGCTCGTTTGCACGATCAGCGACTGACCCCCAGCCGTATGGCCGGGCGTGAGTAAGAGGTCCAGTCCGTCCAAAAGGTTGACGTTCCCGTGAACAACGTCTAGGTTAAGCTTCTTGTACTCTTCGTGGACCTCGGGAGGTGGATGGGCGGCGCGGTAGAGCGGATGCACCGGCTGGTCGTCTATCTCGGTCTTTTGAATGACGATTCGGGACTTGCGGAACTTCAGCGTGTTCATGCAGTGGTCCCAATCCAAATGCGTTTGAACCAGGATGTCGATGTCATCCACGGTTAGGTCATGTCCCTTGAGCCCCTCCTCAATCGGTACGTTGTCCTCCACATCCCTGAACTGCTCGCCCCCCAGCTGCAGAGGCTCATCCCCCGCCGGTTTGATCCAACGCTTGTAGTCCTCAGCGCTGCAGCCCGAGTCAACGAGGATGTTCATGTTGCCGGACTGTAGGAGAAAAGCGACATACGGAATGGTGATCGTCTGTCCGAAGTTATTGAGGTACGTGAATCGGCTCATCTCCCGGTGTACCCCATGGGCCACGATCAAAGGCGTAATACTGTACTCGGTAGCCATAATAAAGGCCTTTCGTTACTTCCTGCGGACGCCGGGCCTGCCGACGCCGGGCCTGCCGACGCCGGGAGGGATGTCCATCAGGGAAAGGTAATGACGCTTCGCGCGACGTGGCCCTGCCTCATGTCCTCGAAGGCGTCGTTGATCTGCTCGAGCTTCATGCGCTGGGTCACCAGCTCGTCGAGTTTAAGGCGGCCCTGGAGGTAGAACTGGATGTAGCGGGGCATATCAATGCGGAAACGATTCGAGCCCATCAGGCTGCCCTGGATTCTGCGCTCGTTCAGGGTCAGGAACTCTCCGTCCAGCTCGATCTTGGTCCCCTGCGGGATCATGCCGATGATCGTGGCGGTGCCGCCGCGGGCCAGTATCTCGAAGGACTGCTCAGCCGTCTCCTTGGTGCCAACGGCCTCGAAGGAGTAGTCCACGCCGCCGCCGGTCAAGGCCCGCACCCGCTCCACGACGTCGCCGCTGGAGGCGTCTACCACGTCGGTGGCGCCGAACTCCCGTGCCATCCCCAGCTTGGTCTCCACCGGGTCGATGGCAATGATGCGCAGGGCTCCGGCCAGCGCGGCTCCCTGAATGCAGTTGAGGCCGATCCCGCCACAGCCGATCACCGCGACCGTGCTGCCGGGCTCGACCTTGGCCGTGTTCAGCGCCGCGCCGAGCCCCGTCGTCACGCCGCAGCCGATCAGCGCCAGCTGCTCGAAAGGGATGTCCTCCTCGACCTTCACCACCGCGTTCTCGTGGGTCAGCACCTGCTCGGCATAGGTCCCCAGCTGAACCAGCTGCGTCACCGGTGTGTCGCCGAGCTTGAGGCGGGGCGGCTCTGACGGCCCGCGGACGACGTCGGTCTGGGTGCAGAGGTTGGGGTGTCCGCTGAGGCACTTGTCGCAGTGGCCGCAGAACACGGATAGGCACATGATGACCCTATCCCCAGGCTTGACGTACGAGACCAGGTCGCCGGTGGCCTCGACGGTTCCGGCAGCCTCGTGGCCGAGCACCGCAGGTGCGGACATCTGGTACTTGCCCTCGATGTAGTGCAGGTCGCTATGGCATACGCCGGAGGCCCCGTTTTGGATCAGCACCTCCCGGGGTCCGGGCTTGTCGATATGTAGCTCCTCGATGTCGAGGGGGCGATGCGCCCCGTGAAATACAGCCGCTCTCATTAGTCGCCTCGCTCACCTAATTGCCGCGCTTCCCCAAAGCCCTGGAAGCGGAGCCATTATATCGCACGGCCGCCTTGTAAAGTGTTGGCGCCTCAACCTGTCGCTGCCTCGGCTCGGTAACAGCTCTCGCCGGTCCGACCTCGTCTAGCAGCATGTGAGCTTTGTGTAGTCCTGGTGATTGTGTTCTCACCTGGCATCGCGTAACTTGAATCTGAAAGGTTAAGTCCTTAACCGATCTAGGTTAGACACAGGTCGCCTAGGTTAGATTCTAAGCAAAGGTGATTGAGATGCTGACAAGCGAATGCCACGTAGAGTTGGAAAACATTGTCGACTACCTCCTAGACACCGAGATAGCTGACGAGCACGCAGTCAGGCAGCATCTGGAAGATGAGTGCAACACCTGTCTGAGTAAGCTGCAGAACGTGAAGCTGCTACTGAGTAACGGTCTGGGGGTTATCGACGTACACCTTAACTAACCCGTTCCACTCGTGGGCGGAGGGTCAGACTGGCTGGGTACTGCTCCGTGCCGAGCCAGCGGCGACTACGAGGGGTTCACCCTAACCTGGTTCGGTATGGGAAGACTCTTCCCGCAGACCTTTGACCGACGGCGGAGCGACTAGAGGCCTGTCTCCCGGACGACGAACTGGGAGAGATCGATGCCGATCCTGTAGAAACCGGGTACCACCTGGCCTCCTACGCGCACACCGATCCTGAGTTCGTCGGTTTCCGGGCCATCATCGATATTGTTGGTCAAGCCCCCCTGGCCGGAGGCATCGGTAGAAACGCGTATGAGGAAAGTGTTAGCCGTCTCCTGGGACACCGAAACCCGTGAACCCCCTACCACGTCAAAGCCGAAGCCGTCGGGCGCATCTATAGTAATGCGCTGGACCACATCCGCGTTGGAGGAGTTGTTCAACAGAGTCTTGATAGCGTATCTATCTCCAGGGTATGTCTCCGCTGCACCGGCGAAATTGGTGTCCTCGTTGAAAACAACTAGCTCGGTAACTTCTCCCGAAGAAAGCACCAGCTTGGCATTGTTAGCGCCCGGCACAATCGTCAGGGCAGGCTTCACCACCGCGGGGTTGTCACCCGAGATACCGGAGCCGGTCATCAGTGCGATCAGTGCGGCAGCGGCAATGGTCGCCGCCAAGACGAAACGCCCTCGGGGGAACCGGGTTGTCCTAACGGAGAGCTTCATGTTACCTCCCTGCTCCGTCCACATCGACCGGTCACGACAAGCCCCTCGTTCCACGAGGTCAACTCGACCCGCCAGTGGACTAGCCTGTCCTCAAGCATGGCTCGGTTGCTGAGGATACGCGGCAGAGCTAACCCCTCAAGTGTTGGGGTGAAGCCCCCAGAAGTCCACGGCGGTTGTCCCTAGCGGGCCCAAGTCGGGAGTCGCCCTAAGCCGTCTCGAATTCCCGCCGCCGCTGCGAAGCTGCTTTGGAACATCAAACGAGCGGGCGCTGTCCACGCCTCAGCGCCTCCGCCCGGCTTACAACGTTCTCACGGCCTCTTCGATCACGGATGTAGCGTCAGCGTAGGAGGTGCCCGGGGCAAACGTGATGGCCGCGCCGATTCGAACCGTAACCGGCTCCCTCCAAGGCAGCATCTCGACTCGCACGTTTCGAGGCCCGGGGATACCGCTCTCGAGGCGGACCGGCACGACGGCCGTCCGGCACTCCACGCCCAACAACCCCGTGCCGCTCTGGAAGGGCAGCATCTCCTCCCCCACCCTCTGGTCGCCCTCCGGAAATATACCGATGTTCCACCCTGCGTCCAGTAGCCTCCCGATGTGCTCCAGGCTGGGACGGATGGCCGTGTCGCGGTACAGCGGAAAGGCGTTGGCCACAATGGATGCTACTACCCCGAGCCATAGCTTTCCGAAGGTAACCTCGGCGGCCGCGGCGAAGGTCAGTCGTGTGCGCCACCGACGAGGCAAGGCCTTGATGAGAATCAGGCTATCCCACTGGATGGCGTTATGGTTCACCGCGAATATGACCGGTGGCTGAAGCCCATCCAGGTTCTCCAGGCCGTTCACCGTGGGGCGGTACCCGGCAGCCAACAGTGGGAACACGACAGCACGTTGAATCATCTCGCGAAGCGCGCGGGACCATCCGGACAGAGGCCAGGTGTGGAAGCGCGGGATGGCCGCGGACGTCTGCAGATGCCCCGCAACGAGTTCCTCCAGCTGCGCAACGGTCGTTGCCTGCCCCGCCGTCGACTCGTCGACATAGACCCCCAGCTCCTCTTCAACCAGGGACAGCAGCTCGATTCGCTTTAGCGAGTCCAGGTTCAGGTCGGACCCCAGAGTCTTGTCGGCGGTAACCTGATCGAGAGGTAGCTCCCCTACCTCGGCGATGAGATGTCTCACCCCGCGACTTTCCTGTGAAGGTGTGCTCTGCGCCAAGGCTTTGGGGCCACGGTCGGTAGTCCCCATAAGCTCTTCGAGCACAACGCCCTTCTTGACCTTCAATGTGTGAGTCCGGGGGAAGTCCTGATCCGGCCAGATCGTAAATCCTCGAACCTGCTGATGTTCCGCCAGCTGCTCATTGGCCCAGAAGACCACCTGTGGCGCCGTCTCGGGCTCCGCCGTTATGAAGGCCGCGTGTACTTCCAGGTCTCCGTTATTGGGCAGACCAACTACAATCGCGTCGTTCACCGCCGGGTGCTGCTTCAGCACCGACTCTATGTCTTCGGGGAAGACGTTCTGCCCACTGGCGAGGACGATCATGTCCTTCTTGCGGCCCTTGATGTGAAGGAACCCCCGCTTGTCCACCAAACCGACGTCGCCTGTCTTATACCAGCCCTCTTCGAAGGCCGAAGCGGTCTGCTCCGGCGCCTCCCAGTATCCGGACGTTACGTTGGGCCCGCGCACCCATATCTCGCCATCGTCCGCTATTCTCACGCCGACGCCGGGCAGCGGCAGCCCGACCGAGTCGAATCGCGGGCTGCGCATCGTGTGGCAGCTGATGACCGGCGATGCTTCAGTCGCTCCGTAACCCTGGATGACCTTCATCCCCACGCGGTCCCATTTCGCGCCGAGCTGCGGGTCCAGGGCGGCCCCGCCAGAGAAGATCACCCTGAGGCCATTGCCGAACCGCCCGTGCACCCGACGGAAGAGCAGGCGCCTGAACTCCAGCGGTAGGAGCTTTGCGATTTTCAGTGACGAGCGCCACGCTACCTCGCTGCCCTGCCGCGCCACCTCCCTCTCGATCCCCTTCATGAACAGGTCCAGGGCCTGGGGTACTAGAAGCAGGAGAGTCACCTTCCGCTCCCGCATCGTCTTGAGCAGCACGGTCGGCTGGCGACTGGTGGGGTACGTGATGTTCGCGCCGCACCGGAGGGGCATGAGGAGGCCGCCTGTTTGCTCGAACATGTGGCTCAGGGGCAAGATCGAGAGGAGCCGGTCGGATGGGCTGCCGGGCACGTAGCGGCTGGCCCCCTCTAGGTTCGCCAGAAGGTTCATGTGCGAGAGCATGACGCCCTTGGGGTCGCCGGTCGTGCCCGACGTAAACATCACCTCGACCAGGTCCTCAGCCGTCGCGCTGACCTCCGGAGGCGCGGGTAGGCCCTGGTACAGCTCTTCGATCTCCTCCAGCAGCAGCTCCGGCAAGCCGTGTTCGATGCCATCTCTGGGCGTCAGCCGCGACGTTATCGCCAGACGCGGCTGGGTCTTCTCGAGCACACGCCGGACGAAGTCGGCGGGGCTGCGCATGTCCAGGGGAACTACGATGACACCGGCGCGCAGACACCCGAAGAACGCCAGCACCCACTGGGGGCAGTTTGGACCCCAGATCACCACCCTGTCTCCCTTGTCCAACCCGCGCCGCTGGAGGAGCGAGGCTACCTGGCCCGTCTCCTCCCAGAGCCGAGCGTACGACCAGCTCCGGTAGCGCAGGCCATGCTTGTAGAGCAGGGCAGGGCGTTCCCCGAACCTGGAAGCCGACTCCGCTAGGAAGTCGACAAGCGTTCCGACCTTGGGCGTCAGCTTCCGATCCATGTCACGTCCTTCCTACAGGGCCAATATGACGTGGCCTAATGGGCTGTTAACGCCACCGTGCGGCTTCCCGGGATTGCGTTGGACGCGAAGGTGGGACGTCCGCATCAGCTCATCTGTCGCTTACTCGGCGGGCGGGGGCAAGACCTTGCGCGCTCGACGTAGGACGCCCAGCAGGATGAACCCTACGACAACCGCCGCCACGGCCACCACCACGCCGAGGAGCCAGGGCATCCGCTCAGTGACAGGCAACGGTGCGGGCTGCTCTGGCAGGAAACCCAGGTTCTCCTGCTGGGGGCCGAGGTCCGCCTGGGCGAGGTCTTCAGTGTCCAGGTACGGTAGCACATGCTCGATATCGTATATCGGCCGCCCTGCGTCGGGATTCCCGTAGTATAGACTGTAGGACTGGCCGGGGTCCGCCGAGAACACGAGCCTGCGCTGCAGGCCCCAGACCTCGACCTCCTGGACGTCGAGCGGAGGGTTGTCCTCGTCGCGTATCACGAGGCGCAGATAGCGCGACGCGGTCTCGGGGTAGCTAACATAAAGGCTGCTCCCGACGAACCTCGGCGTGTCGAACGCGTAGATGGCGCCTCGACTGGCCAGCGTCCGCCACTCTATCCGGTCCTCGCTGTGCTCCACGCCGACCTCTCTGTGGAAGTTCACGTCCGTGACCTCGATTGAGATTCGTTTACTTGGGACTCCCTCGAATCCGAGGTCCAGCTCCACGAGGGTAGTGCGGTCCTCCGCGTCCCGTGTGGTGCTCAGGAGGGAGGAGGGCCACCGAACCTCTCGGGGCGGCGTCTCCTTCACCGAGGAAACGCTCGCGCCGGCTACCTCGATCGGCCCTTGGCCCTCGTCGATCACCCGAACGCGCAGGTAGCGGGCCGAGGTGTATGGATAGTTTATCCGCGTGTCGCGGGCCGAGAAGCCCCGCTCTTCGACGGTGAAGTCGTAGATCTGCTGCTCGGCGATCTCCGTCCACGTACCCCCGTCGTCGCTGCTCTCGACCAGGGCCGTGCGGTTGAAGTTCGAAGACGGTGTCCGAATCTCGATCTGGTTGTGCAGGACCCCCTCACGCCGCAGGTCGGCGACAAACGTAGTGTACTGGCCGGGGACGTATCCCTTTTCCATAAGGGTCGCGGGAATGGCGGTCCGCCGGAGCTCTCCTCGGCTGACCTCCATCTTGTACGGCACCTCGACGCCGTCACCCGAGACGACTCGCAGGTCCACCAGGCCCGCGGCGGAGCCTGCGAACACCTCGGCGTCTGGAGCAACCTCTACCAGGCCCCGCTCGCCGAGGTCCGCCGGCAGGGTCACGGACTTCACGTAGCGCCACTCGCCCGCCGAGAAGTCGGCGAGGACCAGCGCCACCGGTAGGGCGGCGCAGGCGACGGCGGTGGCCAGCATGGCGACCTTAGCCGCTTTCGGAGCTCTCGGCATCATCGAACAGGAACCCCCTTATGGCTGTTTGGTTCCGCTGGTAGAGGAACGCCCCGATCAGCAGGATAGCGCCCAGGCCCAGGAAGGCAGCGACCCTGAAGGCCTGCTCCAGCGCGAAGGAGTCGAAAACGAACAGCTTGACTATCGGGACCATCAGCAGAGCCAGCCCCCCGATCCGCGCCGGGCGCCATCTCCTGACTATGCCGACGGCCATGGCCACGCAGGCGTAGATGGCCCAGAGCAGGCTCAGCGTCAGGCTCTTGACGTGGCCGGCCCACCTGGCGCTTACGTCGAAGACCCCGCTGTCCACGCTGGCGATCACCTCCGCGCTGGCGACCCAGAGGCTCAGGAAGTTGGCGGCGACCACGAGAGCGGGCGCCAGGTACCGGTTCTCCCACTCCTCGTTTTCGTCGGACTGCCTGAACAGGAGGTACGCGGCCCCGTAGAGGCCCACGATGCCCGTGCCGAAGGCGAGCATACGGTAGTTTAAGACGATCCGGTAGTCCGTGAGGTCGACGAAGGTATCGAAGGCCAGCAGGCGTATGGCCATCACGGCGAAGACGCCCATCCCGAACAGCCTTAGCTCGGGTAGCTTCAGCCTCAAGCCGAGCCACGTCAGAGCCAGCGCCTCCACGGCCCAGGCGAAGGCGACCCACGCGCCGTCGACCTGAATCGGCACCGCCAGCGTCAGGAGGACGTTGGCCCCAACCAGGAAGGCAGCGAACGAGAACTGCTCCATCTCGTGCAGGTCGGCCCGGTTGCGGCGCAGCAGGTAGGCGGTCAGGTAAGTCAGCCCTATCCCGACGAGGTACACGGGGAAGTACTGGTTGGCGAAGGGGGTGAAGCTAGCCGAGAAGGCCTGAGGGGTGTCGACGATCAGCAGCCAACCGGCGAAGATTGCGAAGACCGCGACGCCAAATGCCCGTAGCTGCCACATGCCCAGCCTGAATGAAAGCCAGACCAGCACGGCGCCCTCAGCGGCCCACGCAACGCTGACCCAGGGTCCGCCCAGCTGGACTGGGATGGCGATCGTGAGGAGAACCAGGGCGATGCCCAATGCCATGAAGCTGAGGTAGACGTGCTCCCTGCCCCTGATAAGGACCAGGTAGGCGATTGCGCCGTAGAAGAGGGCCATCAGGAGCGTGAAGCCACCCATCCACAGCCGAAAGTCGTCCCAGAGGAGCCCGTAGCTGATCCCGAAATAGGCCGCCGCGTTTATCATCATTAGCGACTGGTCGAAGGGCTGGGGCGGGCGCCTCCACACGATGTGGAACAGGGTCGTGGCCCCGACAAAGATCGCGAAGATGATGGTCAGGCTTCCTTGCGCGGTCAGCAGGCTGAGCTCGTCGCCGTACTGCCCGTACCACGACCCGAAGGACACCAGGGACGCGATCAGCGCTATGAGGGTCAGCCACCGCCAGTTTCGGAAGGTGGACAGCGCAAGAACCCCTATGTCAACGGCCATCACGTATATCATGAGCTGCATGGTGGGCCCCGCGCGCACGACGTCTTTCGACTCCTGCGCGAATCCGCCGAGGACGAAGGGGGCAACGAATGCCCCGACGACACCGATAGTCGCGAGGGCCGTCGACTCGTGCCGCAAGGCCAGCGCGGCGGATGTGGCGCCGACAAGGAGGAGCAGGCCTGTTGCGGGGTAAAGGCCGATCATGCTGTAGAAGGCGAACGAGGCGAATATCGAAAGGTACAGGAGGGCGATTCCCCCTCCCGCAAGCGCCTGCGCATACACCGGGTAGCGCCTGTACCAGTACTCGGCGGCGCCCAGGAACGCAAGGCCCCCCACTATGCCCAACACCACCCGGCCCGTGTCGCCGATCCACTGGTTGTCGAAGGCCAGCTTCAGGAAGAACGCCGCACCAATGACGACGGCCAGCACCCCGACTCGCGCCAGCCAGTTCCCACCCAAGAGGAACTCCCAGTCCATGGTGATCCCCTGCCAGCGCGGGGGGCTTGGGGTGCCTCCCCGGGCTTGCGCCGGCTGTGGAGGGGGCGACTCGGCACGAGCCGTTGGCCCGGTAGGCGCCACCGCTGTGGTGTCGGGCCTCGGTGACACCTCAAGCGGCGGCCCGGTCGGCAAGCGCTGCGGTAGGGTGGTGTCCGGCGTCAGTCGCATACCGTAGCGGTCGAGGGTCGTGCGGATCTGGCGGACCTCCGCGCGCAGCCCGACGACTGCCTCATCGAGCTCGGCCAGCGACCGTACGCCGGACGCCTGTCCTTCGTCGGCTCGTTCCTGGCTTTCCTGCTCGGTCGCGAGACCTGTTCCGCACACGGAGCAGAATCGCCATTGGTCCGAGTTGTCGCTTCCGCAGTTTGGGCAGATCATGGCCTTCTCCTGCCGCTGGACCAGTTGTCGGTAATTGATTGTGGCAGACGAGCTCGCTGGTGTGATAGGTACATATGCCCTAAAGCCGACTAGTACGCAGTACCGCCGGTTCTCTGTCCCGGCGCGGCTACCTCTGGGCTATGGTGATTCGTCATCGCTTCGTCTCGAAAGTCTAAATACTCGTCGAAGAAACCCACCACACGCGCTGTGTACTCCTCCGGCGCGACGTCTATGCCCTCGGCATGAGCCGCCCCCGGGATGATCCACAGGTCTTGCTTCGGCGGCCGCGCGCTGGCGTGCAGGGCCTCACCGTCGGCGGGGTCGATGGTCCGGTCATCTGCACCGTGGATTATGAACACCGGGCGGGGGCTAATCCGACTGACCGCGGCCTGTGGCACGACCTCGCCGGTGTCGATGCCCAGACGTCTCTCGATGATGAAGACGGTCACAGGGGCAAAGGGAAAGGCCGGCAGGCCGATGAAGTGCTCGAAGCTCTGGGCGATCGCGCTGTTCGCGCTCTTGAACCCGGACTCGGACACCACCGCCTTCAACTCCGGTATCTCCGCGGCCGCCAGGATCGCGGTGGCCCCTCCCATCGAGACCCCGAGCACCCCGATGTTTTCGCTGTCGACGTCGGGCCGGGCGCCAAGGTATTCCACCGCGCCGTGGACGTCGCCGCGCTCCAGGTACCCGAGCGTCACGGCGTCGCCTCCGCTCTCCCCGCGACCTCGGAAGTCGAAGAGGAGCACCGAGTAGCCGGCGTCGTGCAGCATCTCGGCGTGGGGCAGCATTGCCTCTTTTCTGCACCCATAGCCGTGGAGCAGGATCACGGTCGCTCGGCTCTCGCCTGCGATGAACCATCCCTTCAACTGGGTGCCATCCCCGCTCTGGAATTTCGCGTCCTCGAGATCCGACTGAAGCGAGGGGTAGTCCTCCAACTGAGGAAGGTCAGCACAGGGGGTGGGGTGTATGCCCCGTTCCGAGCCTATCCAGCCCACGCCCAGCAAGACCCCGACGCTGAGGACGCCTGAAAGGGCGAGGTAGGCGGTGGAAGCGACTCGAAGGCGCTTCGACAGACGCCCCAGCACCCGCGCGAGGAACACGAGGGGCGCGGGCGCGAATAGCCAGAGCAGGCCCAGCACGGCTATCGAACCCGCAGCCGTTGCCGTGACTCCGTGGACATATGCCACGGCGCTGAAGAAGACGAGTCCCAGCAGAACCGTGGTCACTCTGAAGACCTGGCGCGTTCGCAAGTTGAGTGGCATGATCTTTACCCCACAGGCTGGCTTTACGAGTCACCGTATCCCCACTAAGCCTCACACGACAGGGACGCATGTCCCATTTCCGCCTGCCGCGCCGCACTATGTTTCCATAGTTCGGATGAACCTTGACCGCCATTCTTGAGCCATGCTACTTTCGTGGGAACGAATCGGGAGCCGGCTGCGCCCCCTTCGAGGTGCCCTAGCCTAAGGAGCCCACACTGGCCACGGAGGGTCACATGGAAAGGGCAGACCTCCCCACCTACGCCATATTTGAGGATTACCGGTCGAGCCAACAGGTCGCCGTCGTGGTCCGGTGGTTCGTGCTGGTCACTTGGCTCGTCCTGATCAACTACAGCGGCGATGAGGCGGCTCTGCCCGCATTGAACGCGATGGGCGGCGTCCTGATCGGACTCAACGCCTATGTCCACTGGCGCATCCTGATCGGCCGGCCGATAACGTGGCCCTACGTTCTCGTCCTGAGCCTGATGGATCTCGCGGTCATCACAGCGGGCATCATGATGACTAGCCGGTTCGAGAACACTTTCTTCATCTTCTATTACCCGGCCTTGTTGGGGGTTGCGCTGATCTTCCGCCGCCGGGTCAGCTTTGCCATGGTGGCCGTGGTCGCGGCAGTCTACGCGGGCATGAGCGTGACCATGGAGCCCGGGCTCGACACGTCGGTCCTGTTCGACGGCGACGAGAATCGGCTGACGGTGAGACTGATTTGCATGTTCGCCATTGTGGTCGCGGCCAACCTGATGACGAGGGGCTGGAGCGGGAAAGGCGGCGGGAGGCCGTTTCGGCGGAGAGAGAGCGGCTGGAGGAGAACGTGCGGCTTCAACGCCGCGCCGAGGACGCCGAGCGGGAGGTCCAGCGCGAACGCATTCGTATCTCCCAAGAGCTCCACGATGGCGCCGCCCAGTCCGCATACGTGATCAGCCTGGGACTCGAGACCTGTATCCGCGTCGCCGGAAACGACGAGTCCCAGCTCCGTGAGAGGCTGGAGGCGCTCCACGCCCAGTCCAGACAGGCTCTGTGGGAGCTTCGCTACCCGATAAACTTGGGTCCTCTCTTTGAAGGCAAAGGGCTGGGGCAAATCCTGGATGAGCACATCAGCAACTTCAGGACCATCACGGCCCTTCCCACTACCCTCGCTGTGAGGGGGCATGAGGGCTCTCTGCCAGCGGTCGCCAGGCAGAGGCTATTCTCAGTCGCCCACAACGCGCTGACCAACGCTTACAAGTACGCGGAGGCCTCGAACATAACGGTCGAGCTGGCCTATACCGACGAGGGTCTGGAGCTCCGCATCAGCGATGATGGGGTTGGCATGGCAGAGGCAGGCACCTCCTCTGGCCACGGCCTCCGCAACATGCGCAGTGCGGCCCAGGAACTTGGGGGAAGCATCGACATAACCAGCCGGCCTGGGCAGGGCACCACGATAAGGCTAGCCGCCCCAGTCAAGGAGATGTGACGTGGGTGCTCTGAGAGTCATGATCGTCGATGACCACCGAGTGGTGAGAGAGGGACTTCGGATGGCCTTGGAGGTCGAGGAGGATATCGAAGTCGTGGCAGAGGCGGGGGATGGGAGCGAAGCGGTGGCAAAGGCCCAGGACGTCATGCCGGACCTTATACTGATGGACGTCGCGATGCCAACGATGAGCGGCATCGACGCATGCCACGAGATCAAGGACCTTCTTCCCGACACACGCGTGGTGATGCTCACCGCCTCAGCGGCTGAGGAGTCCGTCACCGAAGCGCTCTTGGCGGGTGCGCACGGCTATGTGCTGAAGGCGGCTGGGCGCGACGACCTGCTCCAGGCTATCAGAACCGTGGCCCGGGGCGAGTCGATTCTCGACCCCTCGGTCACTAAAATCGTAACCGAGCGCTTTTCCAGGCTTGTCGGCCAGGAAAAGCAGCGGGAGCTGGATCTGCTGACACCCAGGGAGATGGAGGTACTGGGATTGGTGGCCGACGGCGCAACCAATAAGGAGGTCGCCGGCAGGCTGGTCATAAGCGAGTACACCGCCCGAAACACCGTGAGCAACATCCTCGGCAAGCTGGGGCTCAGGACCCGCTCGGAGCTGGTCCGGTGGGCCCTTGAACATGGCCTGGCGTGACGGAGGGACGCCGGCGGTCCCCAAGACGCGATGCCGTAGCACCCGTGGAAGATCACTCGTGCTTTGCTGAGTCAGCTCGCCGACCACGGCGACGGCCATTTGGCACGCTATAGGGCGGTCCAACCTCCGTCCACGATGAGAAGGTGCCCTGTGGTGGCCCCTGCCGACGGGCTGGCCAGGTAGATGGCGGCTCCCACCAGCTCCTCGGGCTCCATACGCCTTCCCAGGGGCATGTGGGCCTCCAGGTCGTGCTGCACTTCAAGGTCGCTGCGGGGGTCGGCGGCCAGCATTCCGGGCGTCGACGTGGGACCGGGGCCTATGGCGTTGACGGTGATGCCGTGCTGTATCCACTCCAGCGCCAGGACCCTGGTCAGGTTGGCTACGCCGGCCTTGCTGGCGCAGTAGGCGGCCCGGTCCTGTCGCGCGACGACGGCCAGCTGCGAGGCGACGTTGATGATGCGGCCCCCGCCCTGGTCTATCATTGGACGCGCAGCCGCCTGGGCGCAGAAGAATACTCCCTTCAGGTTGGTGTCGATGACCGTGTCCCAGTCCTCTTCGGTTACTTCCAACGCCGGCTTGCGTCGACGGATTCCGGCGTTGTTCACCAGCACGTCCAGCCGGCCAAAGTCTTGTACAACCTGGTCGAAGGCAGCTCGAATGTTGCCCAGGTCAAGCACGTCCAGGGCATAAGCGCCGCTTCGGCAGCCCAGTGCCTCGATGCGCGTCTGTACTGCCTTGGCATCGGTCAGCCGCTCCGGTATGTCGGAGACGGCAACCGAGGCCCCGGCCTGGGCCAATCCGACGGCCAGCGCGGCGCCGATGCCGCGCGCGGAGCCGGTGACCAGAGCAACCCGCCCCTCAAGACTGAGTCCGGCGTAGGTCCGAGGTTCGGTCATAGGAATGAGCCTCCCTTCGCCTTGCTGTCTGCCGCCTAAACGGCTAACCTCATCTGAAGCTGGCGTTGTCGACGAAACGGGCCACACCAGCTTACCATGCTACAGCGGCGCGTTCAGAATGCCAGGGTCTATCCGCGCCGACGGCGAGTAGCCGGGAGGACCCTTGTGATCAAGACCGTCACTCTGCTTACAAGAAGACCCGATCTCGCGCGCGAGGAGTTTCTTCGCCACTGGAAACAGGTTCACGCACCTCTCGTGCTCGCGTTGCCGGGCGTTCGTCGGTACGTCCAGTGTCGACCCCTAGAGGCAACCGGCGGTGAGTCGCCGTACGATGGAATCGCCGAGGTCTGGTACGACAGCCTTGAGGACCTACGCGCCACAATGGACTCGGCAGCCTATAATGAGCTACTGGCAGACGAGGTGAACTTCATGGGCGCAACGACTCAGGACTCCATCTTTATGTTCGTAGAAGAAGAGGAGTTCGCAATCTACTAGTAACGTGGCGACTGGCTTCCCTGGCTGTAGTAATGTAAAGGAGTCTCATGACTGAGCTGACAGCGTACTTCAACGGAGAATGGGTCCCCGACAGTCAGTGTGTGGTTCACGCCACCGACCGAGGGTTTCGCGTCGGTGATGTGGTGTACGATCTCGAGCGTACCTTCAACGGGAAGGTGTTCCGGTTGAGGGACCACCTCGAGCGGTTCATGCGCTCGCTAAAGTATGTTCGCCTGGACCCCGGGCTCACGATAGATGAGCTCGAGGCCCTAACGCGAGAGGTAATCGACCGCAATCAGCCTCTCAGAGAGCCTGGCGGGGACTTTGCCATAACCCAGTTCGTCACGCGGGGCAGGGCCATGCATCTCATGGACCCTGTGCCGCCCACCGTCTGCATCATGCCTCAGCGGATAGACTTCTCGCAGTACTCGAAGTTCTACCGGAGCGGCGTCCACGTCGTCATCCCCAGGACGCGCAGCTACCACCCCGACTCGCTCGACCCGAAGGTAAAGCACTACAGCCGTATGAACTTCGTCCTGGCCAATCTGGAGGCGGCCGACGTCGATCCGGAGGCCTACCCGGTGGTGCTCGACACCGACGGGAATATCGCGGAGCACATCTCGGGCAACTTCTATATGGTCAGCGATGGCGTGTTGAGGATGCCCACTGACCGGAGCAGCCTACAGGGAGATACGCGCAGAGCGGTGATCGAGCTGGCACAGCAGCTGGGCATACCGACGGTGGAGGAGGACCTGCAGCCTTACGACGCCTATAACGCCGACGAGGTCTTCCTTAGCAATGCCACCTACTGCATCCTGCCGGCGGGTCGCATTGACGGGCGCACGATCAGCGAGGAGGTGCCCGGACCCATTACCCGTCAGCTCCAGGCGGCGTGGAGCGAGATGGTAGGGATCGATTTTGTCGATCAGGCTTTGAGCTACAGGTCGGGTTCAGACGGGTAGCGCAGAACCGCTCAGAACGTCCGACTTTTGCTGATTGCTAACAGTCTTCTCGATTATGGCGTCTAAGCGCGGATAGCCGTTAGCTTGCGGGTTAATGCGCTATGTTTCGTATGCATAGCTGTAGCTGGGGCTCACGACCTTGCCGCCTTCCACGATCAGGAAGTCCCGTTCGAGGGGGTCCCCGTCAAAGAAGCGCTCCAGGCAGTTACGGATGCCGTCGGCGTAGCGCTTTTGGGCTTCGAGGGATGTTCCCGAGACATGAGGCGTCATGGCATGGTTGGGCATGTTCCGCCAAGGATGGTCGGGCGGCGCAGGCTGCGGGTACCAGACATCGCCAGCATAGGCCGCCAGGTGCCCGCTCTCCAATACCTTCACGAGTGCATCCCGGTCCACTATTCGCCCCCGGGCGGTGTTGACCAGGTAGGCTCCCCTTTTCATGCTACTCAGGCGCTTATGATCGAACAACCCGTCCGTTTGCGGTGTGAGGGGGATGTTGATGCTGACCACGTCGCACTGGGGAACAAGAGCGTCCAGGGGCATGTAGCGACAGCCGAGAATCTGCTCTTCCGCGGTGCTCAAGCGGCGGTAATCAAAATAGTAGGTGTGGACATCGAAGGGTCTTAGCCGGGCGGCGACCCGCTGCCCGATACGCCCCATCCCCACAATGCCCACAACCTTGTCCTCGAGGTCGTGGGCTTTTGCGGCGACCTTGCCGATGTCCCAGCCACCTCCGATCACCTCCTGGTAAGAAGGGATATAGTTGCGGACCAGAGTCAGAATCTGCATGACCACGTGCTCGGCAACACTCACCACATTGCTACCCGTGATCTCGGCCACTGTAATGTTCCGCTCGGCCGCAGCTGCCAGATCGAAATGGTCGGACCCAACACCAGCCGTTAGAAGAAGGCGAAGATTCGGCGCGTTTTCAATGCGCTCCCTGGTGATGTAGGCAGGCCAAAACGGCGTCGCGATCAGGACATCTGCGGTCGGAAGGTGCTCGTCGACCTCACTGCCGGTGTCCGTCAAAGCCACCAGCTCGTGGCCCCGAGCCTGGATCATGTCACGCAGTCCCAGTGCGTTTTCAGCGCACCCCAGGAGCTCGGGAGTCTCCTTTGCGGCTGGCCCGCCAGGGTAGAGAACGGCAACTACTTTCATTGCTCACTCCTTCGCAGTGGTCCCTCGCCTAGACTCTACGTCTTGCCCATAACGGAGTATCGCTTGATCTTTTCATGAAGCTGCATGATACCGTAGCAGGGTGTTGAAAAAACCCTTTCGACCATCCCTCCTCCCCCTTCCTGGCCAGGAAGGGGGAGGAAATTATAGCTGATGGACACCCTCAGACTTCCGGCAAAGGGGCTTTGCCCATCTGCACACCCGTCCTGCCTGAGTCAGGGCCTCCAAACGGGCCGCTGCGTGGGCCGAGCGATTATACCACGCCTGGAGCAGCTAACAGGGCGTTTTGCCCAGGACCGAGCCGCGTCAGACCTTTGGGCGGATCAGGTCCGGAGCTTCGACAGCCCCGCTCCCGTTCGCAGGCGCCGGCGTGGGCCGGGCAGACCGCAGCAGCGGGTGGCGGTCCTCTCGGGAGAGCAGCTCGGCGTACGGACCGAGCGCCCGCTCGAACTTGCGATGGTAGTACTCCGGCAGCGCCGTGGACCTTCCCTCATGAAAGGCCCTGTAATCTCGATCGGTCTTCATCACCTGCAAAATGCGGGTGTACTCTCGCTGGATCCGCCAGGCGCCCTGAGACCGGAGGGCGTGGACGACGCGGAGCGGATAGCCCGGCGTGGCCACCATGCGCTTCATGACGACCCGTGGCGACGCCATGTGGGAGTGCATGTCCACGAGGTGCTCGTAGTAGGTGACCGGGTCGTAGTTCTTCAGCGTCGTGACTACGTGAGGGGCGTAGTAGAAGGCGAAGGGCATGGAGGCCAGGATGCGTCCCTGGTCCAGGTACTGGTCGAACAGAGGGGTTCCGCCGAATGGGGTTGGGATGTTGATTGTCGGCCAAACGAAGGGAGCCCGCGACATGAACTCCTTGGTCAGCTCCGCGGGTTCGTCTCCCTCGTCCACGTCCAGCCCGAACATGAAGTTGGCCTGCATCCCGGGCACGTACTCGCGGATCAGCCGGAAATGGTCGACGACCTGGTCCAGCTTGGCGTCAGCGGCCCTCTTCGATCCGACTCCGGACTTGTTCGAGTAGGCGCTCCAGGATTCGACCCCGGGGGCCAGGTAGAGACACCCGCTTGAGCGCAGCCTCTCGAGTCTGGAGGCGCGCAGGATGGACAGGGAGCTCTCCATGATGTAGTAGCTGCGGTTCCCATGCGGGATCCTCTCCAGGACCGAGAACAGCTCGTCGAACTTCACGCCGAAGTTGGGGTCGTGGAAGCTGACGAACAGCTTTGGATACCGCTCGAAGATGAACCGCAGGTCCGCCTCGAGCCTGTCCAGGGGAAGCAGGGTGAACGGGTTGCTCCAATCGATGCAGAAGTCGCACGCGTAGGGGCAGCCGATGCTCGCGAGCATCGGCACCGTGCTGGATAGGTAGGGCTTACCGCCGGCGAAGATCGAGGTCTCGATCTCGGGCATCCGCTCCTGGACGGTCGGCAGGTCCTTGAGCTGACGCCCGCTGGTCACGGTCTCGCCCCGGGGCGCGTCTCTCAGGATGTCGTCGACCAGGGTCTTGTCGCAGTCCAGCACGACTACGTCGAAGAAGCGGCGGCAGTCGTCGGGAAAGGACTTTGAGTGTGGGCCGCCGATGACGGTGAGCGTCCCTTCGAGCCGGAAGAGCTTGGCAAGGGCGTACGCCAGCGCGCTCGCCTGCGTATAGGTCGAGATGAATACGACGTCCAGATCGCTGGGCAAGAGGTCCTTGGCGTCGCCCTGCCCGTAGTAGGTGGCGTAGAAGGACTCGTGCCCCATCTGCCTGCACCACACGCTGATCGCCTGTGGCATGACGCTGGCGTACTGCTTGACGAAATAGTGCGCGTATGCTGAGTGGGTCCAGTGACTGCTCCTCTCCGGGCGCAGGATCTCCAGAACCCCTACTCGCATCGTCCATCTCCAATCCGGGCCAGCGGAATCTGGCAGACAGCAGCCAGGGAGGCTATCGAATCGGGGTTCATGAGCGGGTTTCTTCGGGCAACCCCGACGGAGCGGTGAGAAGCGGCGAGCCGTATTCTCTACTCATCGTGCCTGGCCTCAACAGATGCTCGTAACGCTAATCAGGATAACACACACTCCGGCTTCATCTCCCTCCTGATCAGCGTCCTGTCACCGTGTGATAGTGGCCACTTCCCAGGTCCCTCGCCGTAGGGCAGCGGGATGGTAGGGGATGCGCTCGAACGCTGAGCGGCAAGCGCGCCACCCGTGGCTTGGGACTCGACGAGAAAAGCATGCGCAGCCTGGTGATCGGCAAAAGGCTGACCCGCGGATCAGCCTTTTTGCCTAGGCATAATCCCCTGTTCCGTTGATTACTAACCCCAGGTCCACACGGTAACGTTGTTGGCAAGCTGCAACGAGGTCCCGCAGAAGCCGTCGAGCAGGGGCCTGCCTGGATCAGGGCTGTGTTTAGTGACGGTATGGCCGAGCCACCTTGAACTAAGGAGGAGATCGTGAAGCTCCACATCCCGCTGCTGGGCTTATCAGTGGTTCTGTTGGTATCTGTGGCTTGCGGTGGCGAGCCAGCCCCTAACCCTACGTTGACGGCAACACCAACCGCTACGCCGGCGCCCCCAACGCCGATGCCGCCGACATCGGTGGCTCCAACGCCGACAGCCGAGGAGGCCGATTTGAAAAGTTCACAGTCGAGCCTGTCGCAGAGAGACTGGCCTGGACCAAACAAAATGGGTATACGATCCAGTTGGGGACACATACGATATCCCATATCAGTTGGGGAGATGGTGATATGCCGCTTCGAGTAGATGGGCGACGAGAGCGATGTGGATGTTGCCGCCGACGCTTGACGGGTTGTTGCCGCTGGACCATCCGGCGCCGGTTAAATGACCGAGTTGAAGTTGACGCTTTGGACCGGGCGGACTGCGGGAGTGCGCAAGCTTGAGGTGTAAGATAGATCTCGGCGGAGTTGTAGCTGCGGAGGGCCGAGCCTGCCCGGTAGAAACCTGCGGTGATCCAGCGTGTGGCTGTACCGCGTTTCGATGACCGAGGAGGCTCGATGCCGGAAGTCTGGATAGTTGCCTGCCAGACTTCACGATTACCCGGTGATCCTGTGGCTGAGGGCCGAAGGTGGCAGCATCCACTCACGACTGGGCCCCAGTGGAGGTTGCTGTTCCTACCTGGAGACCGGCTGGCTGCATATCCCCAGGCCCTCTACCGGAGGAGGGCTGTTGGACCCTTTTGTCAGCCGGTTCGGGTACGGCTGCCGGTACTAAGCCGGATTTCCCAATTGGGACCTCTTCAGGCTCAATGATGGTACGAACGAGATGGTAGCATCATAGTCAGGTTCTGCAAGGCCACGTTAATCTCCAGTCTATCCAATAAGGGCTCGATTGGAGCCTGAACCATGGTTCTTGCGATAACGGTCTTTGAGGAAACGCATTGAAGCAAGCCGACTCCCTGGAGCGCTCCCCTCTGGCTCGATCGGGTTGTACCCTCCCTCAGCTTGGCGAGCGGCGATAACCGGCGATACGATCCAACGATCTGGAACAACCGTCGAGGAAGACACCTCGGATAACTGAAAGATCAATCGCCGGGAGTGCCGCACCAGACGGCCTCCCATCTTGATCAGCTTGACCTGCACGCTCCGCAGCGACCAGTGCTTGACCGCCTTGGGCAGGCATAACCGGCGAAGGAATGCCAAGGTTGTCTACCCAAGACGAACAGAGACAGACGCACCCATGTTGGCCACGAACCGATGGCACGTGGACAGCCGAGCCAGTTCAGACGTATGCCCTCCTTGATCCACTGCTCGGCTGTCCCTCAGGCCATTGTAGAATCGAACCACTCCTCGGGGCCGCCGTCATGTTCGATGACGATTGGCCGACCCGAGGGAACAGCTCTCGCCTATGCACTCACCTTGGCCACCAACGCCGATCCGGTCCCAACTCTCAGCAGATACCAAAAGTCGTCGTATCGGATCACCGGACGTTTCGGGGGCCTCAAGACCCGTATCAGCAAGGGAGCGATCTCCAGCACGTTGCCGGAGCCGTATTGCGTAGAAGACTCGCCGCAGACGCTCCATGTTCATAGATGTCCGTTGGCGAATGCGGCATCGGCCCGAAAGTACCGGCGCACTCCTGTCGCCCCTGTAGCGGGCCAGGATCGGATCCAATACATCACGCCATCTGTGCCGCTATGCCGTTCCCCGCGCGGAGCATCGCTCCCTCGCAGTCACCAAACTGGTTGAACACGAACAAAGGGTGATAGCACGTGCTCCGTGACCGCTGTACGACGCCGTCTGTTCTCCATGTACCGGACTCTCCGAACTGTCCATGTCCAGCCGCCTGAGCGTGCGGGACATAGCTCCATCCACCCACTTAGGTCAGTCGATCCAACCCTTCCACGTTGCCGTCCTGGGTAACACCTCGGTCTCGAACCGGCTCAGGTTGGTGCTGGCGGCCCTCTGTTATGTCTCGCCGTCCAAGATGATCCGCATCGTGCTCCTGGGCCAGCCGTTCAACGTCGTTGGTATCCTCGTAGCCCGCCAGACGACTGTACACCGACTGCCTGAGAAGGCCCACCAATCGGTGCTGCACGTTACGACCGCCCCGACTCTCCTGCAGACACTCATTCGCCGTCTCCGTCAGTCCCAGCGCATCATCCAACTCGCGGCAGGCCAGCAGTCCGGCCCGAGGTGATGCTAGCGTCGCGAAACTCCAACCGTACACGTCCAACGGAGCGTACCCTTTCACCATTGGGTGCCTCCAGAGTTACGCTCAAGACAGGCTCAGTCTGGTCCTCTTAGTACCGCAGAGAGACTGGCCTGGACCAAACAAAATGTATACGATCCAGAAACGGACACATACTATATCCCATATCAGTTGTGGACTGGCGCATATTGGGATGGAAATAAAAATGAAAATGTAATCCTACATAGTGCTGACACAGTATTATGGGCAGCATATATTAACGGGCCAGAAACATGGCGACACCCGTATTTGGATAAAGAATTTAAGGTTTACAGAAGAGCTCAAAGCAATATAGATAAGGTTCAACTTTTTGTATTTCATGAAAATGGAATCGGACGTGTTTACGATGACAGACCAACTCGTTCATGGGATAGATACTACGATGGCAAAGAGGTGAAATTCCCAGCGGGGTGGGGATGGAAGATTGGAGCTCCACAGACGTTTTCATTTACTATTTGGGACAATGGCAAGAAAAAATCTAGGACGACTACGATCGAAATTACTGCCATTGAGTTTGATCATGAAAGTGTAATGACAGCGCTCAAGTATAATTTTTCGATAAATGGAACTCTTGACTATAAATACGTATACCGCCCAAGAAAAGGTATGGTCGTTGCAAGCCAACAGCACGTCCGCCTGGAGATTCCGGCGGAGATTCCCCTGGACGAATTGCAGAAGTACCTGGGCAGCTACCGCGCCGAGGAGTTTGACCTGAAGGTCGTCATTCAGAACAATCGGCTCGCGATCGACGTACCGGGGCAGATGGTGTTTGAGCTCTACTCGCCGGACGAGGAGGGCAAGTGGGCCCTCCGCGCCATTAACGGGATAGCCGTGGAGTTCAACGAGTCCGATGCGGGTGTCGAGTCCATGACGAGGTACGAGGCGGGGCAGCAGGTCGATATGCCTCTGCCGCGCCTCGATGTAATAAGCGAGCCCATTAAAGAGTTAAATGACGGTAGTGAAACAGTGTGTTCACAGGAAGACTATGTAAACAGGGTGTCAGCGGCTGATCACTGCCTGGCGATCGACATCTATATATCACCAGCGCGCACCATAAATCCGACCCTGATTACCTTTGTCCATGGGGATAGTCTGAACAACAGAGGGCAAAAATATATTGATGCCTTTTTACGAGCCTATCCTGATGCCCACGAAGAAGACTTTATTCTTATCGCCATAACCCGGCCGGGTTATTCAAACGGCAGGGAAACATCAACAGGGCAACACTATTACTATGAAGGCGATGCCTTCCGGGCCCATACGGTAATGGCTGTATCTGAGGCCATCCTGAAACTCAAAGAGCACTATAATGCCGGACAGCTTGTCGTCATGGGGCACTCAGGCGGCGCAAATATTCTGGCTAACGCTCTGGGATATAATGAAGCATTCAAACCCGACACGGCAATTCTGTTATCCGGCGCCTATAACCTTGAGAAATGGGCCAAACATCGCGACCTTTACTCGTGGTATCAGGGGCGGGGTTTATCCCCTCACGAGCACATTGAGAGTATATCCGAAGACGTCGAGATCATCGCCCTGACCGGTGAAAATGATGAGAATGCCCTGCCGGAATTTGCCCGTGACTATGTGGAGCAGTTGTCCTCCGCCGGCAAGAATGCAACTTTTACCGAAATCAGAAATGCCGGACACGATGATATTCTCAGAAGCGTTGATATGTGGAAGTTATTGAAGGATAAATTATTTTAATAAGTTCTGTATCTCTGCGTTGCACAGTCTAATCGATTGTGCAAACTGCAGACCGGTTCTGCGGGTCTTGCGGCACTCGACTTGCGCCCGAGACGGTAGTGTCACACCCGGCGGGGTCACTGGAGGGACCCACCGTCGCCCGGACTGAGCCGAATCCGTTTGAGCGAATCAAGTTTGAATTGCCCAATGCTGGCTTAGAACTAAGGAGGAGATCGTGAAGCTCCACATCCCGCTGCTGGGCTTATCAGTGGTTCTGTTGGTATCTGTGGCTTGCGGTGGCGAGCCAGCCCCTAACCCTACGTTGACAGCAACACCAACCGCTACGCCGGCGCCCCCAACGCCGATGCCGCCGACATCGGTGCCGCCTACACCCACTGCGACGCCCACGCTCACGCCAACGCCCGCCGCGTCAGTGACTCAGACCGCGCCACCGGCGCCAGGGTCGCTTGAGCAGCGGCTTGATCGCCTGGCCGAAAAGCTCGAGCAGCGGCGTGAGGACCTACACATTCCCGGCATGGCGATCGCCGTCGTGAAAGACGACGAGGTCATCTTTGCTCGCGGTTTTAGTCTGGCGGACCTGAAGAACGAAACGCCGGTCACGCCCGAGACCGTTTTCGGCATCGGCTCGGCCACCAAAGCGTTCACCGCTTCGCTCGTCGGCATGCTCGTTGACGAAGGCGAGATGGGTTGGGACGACCCGGTCACAAGACACATCCCTTACTTCACCCTCAACGCCGACACTGGAGACGAGGACTCCCAGGTCACCATCCGCGACATGCTGTCTCACCGGACCGGCTTCACTCGAATGGGCGTATTGATCAACAGCGGCACCGTTCCCCGCGAGGAGGTGCTGCTTGCCGCAACAAAGGCGGAGCCCTGGGCGGGTCTGCGGGAGAGGTTCTACTATAGCAACGTAATGTATACCGCTGCCGGGGTCGCGGCGGGCAACGCCGCGGGCACAGATTGGGATACGCTCGTGGCCAAGCGGATATTCGAGCCACTGGGCATGAGCAGTTCCAACACCTCTGTCAGCGAGTCGCAGAACGATCCGCGCCTATCTCTCGGCTACATATGGGGTGAGGACTTGAAGGTCCACAAGCATCTGCCAACGTCGGCTTTTGACAACATCGGACCCGCCGCGGCCATCACGTCCAACGTCCTGGACATGGCACAGTGGGTGCGCTTCCAGCTCGGCTTCGGCGCATACGACGGCGACCGCCTGCTCAGTGAGGCACAGCACAAGGAGACCTGGACGAGCCAGGTCGAAATCGGTGGAGGAATCAGCTATAGCCTTGGCTGGATCCTTCGCGAATGGCATGGGCAGCCCGTCATCGAGCATGGTGGCAACTTGAACGGCTTCGCGTCTCAAGTGGCGCTGTTGCCTGAGTCCAACCTCGGCTTCGTCCTGCTGACCAATGTGTTCTATACGCCCTTGCAGCAGGAGTCGATCAATATGGTCTGGGATGCGCTGCTGGGCGAGCTGGAGGCTGAAGGCGACGCCATCGACTACCGTCCATACCGCGGCAAGTACGTCGCGAACTTGGGCACGTTCAGGGACGCCGAGTTCACCGTGCTGGTGCAAAACAACCGCCTGGCCATCGACATGGCGGGACAGGCAGTTGTCGAGCTCAAGGACCCCGACGAGGAAGGCTTGTGGTACTTCGCCGCCTCAGACGCGATTGCCGTGTCCTTCGAGCGCAACGTTGCAGGCGATGTCACCATGCTGAAGTGGCATGAGTCCGGCCGGACATTCGAGCTTCCGCGCGTCGGCGTGGAGGTCCCGGCTGAGATTCCCCTGGATGAGTTGCAGAAGTACCTGGGCACCTACCGATCCGAGACCGTTGACGTGAAGGTCGTCATTCAGAACAATCGGCTCACGGTCGACTTACAGGGTCAGCAGGTGTTCGAGCTCTACCCGCCGGACGAGGAGGGCAAGTGGGTCTTCCGCGCCACTGACGAGATAGCCGTGAAGTTCAATGAGTCCGATGCGGGTGTCGAGTCTATGACGAGGTACGAGGCGGGCAAGGAGTTCAATATGCCGCGCCTCGATGTGGCAAGCGAGCCCTTACCCACAGTAGATGACATCCTGGCCTTGCGAGACACGGATAGTCGGAAGGTCGCTCGTGAGGAGATGGGCACCTACCTGATGACGGGTACCATCTGGCTCCCTCAGTCCGGGGTCGAGGGCACGATCTCCACGTACGTGTCCGGCATCAATCGAATGCGCCATGATGCAGACTACGGCAAATTTGGCAGCACCCGGTGGGCGGTCAACGGAGACCGGGCGTGGAGCGAGGCCTTTGGGCTGTTCTTTGAGTTGCACGGCAAGCGTCTCGAGCAGGCAATCCAGAGCCATCCAGCGGCGTTATCCGACGACTGGCGCGATTTCTTCGACTCCATCCGCGTGCTCTACACGCGCGAGTTGGACGGCAGAAAGGGCTATGTCTTGAAGCTCCAGCGTGGCGAGCTGCCCCCAGTAACCGTCTATGTCGACGCTGATACCGGCGACGTGCTCAGGTCCGAGACGATCGTACTCGGACTGGGCGGCATCGACACTCCGGTAGGCAGTCGCTACGAGGACTACCGCGAGGTCCACGGTGTCCGTATCCCGTTCCGGCTGGTTTCTAGCGACGAGGAGTCCGGCCGAACGATTATCCAATACGACACCATCGAGGCCAACGTCGAGGTCGACGACGATATTTTCACTCTGAGTCCTCCCGCGGAGGATTGAGTCTGAATGTTGGCGCGGCGTTGGCCCTCAGGGACTCTGATCTGCATAAACCAGACATCTTACCTAAGAATGGAGGCACCTGATGCAAGAATACAAGGTCGTAGCTGTCAGCCTGCTTTGGGGGGGTGAGCGAAAGGCGACTCATACGCTCAATGAATTGGCCCAAGAAGGATGGCAGTTTAGGGACATTCGGTTTGGTTTCAATGTGTGGCTCACTCCCAAACTTTTCATGGTTGTGGAGAAAGCAAGAAGCCCGGCATAAGGCTTCCACCGCCGCTTACTGAGCTCTCCGTTGAGGTCTAAACTCCGCACCTAGCTGCCTTTCCAGTATTACGCAGCCTGCCTATCCATAGTTATATCTAGAGAGAAGGAGGAAGGGGCATGGAAGCGTTGGGGGTGGTCGGGTTCACTTTTGGGCTCATTGGGTTCATATTCGCTATGAGCGCTTTGAGCAAAATCTCCAAGTTGGAGAAACAACTGAAGGAAACCGGAGTACTGGGCCCAGACTACAAATCGGCATGATTGGATCTGGGGCACGCTCCGTCGGGCCAGACACGTATGTGATGCCTGTGTCAGGACCGGACCCGTTCGCTCTTGGGGTCGTAGGGCGGTCTGAGGCTCGCTGTAGCCTGGAAGCGCTCGGTTGCAATTTCGATCTCATAGGCGCCGCTCCTGATAAACTCGGCATTCACTCCATCTGGATGCTCCACGTAGCCCATACCCACGGACCGGCCCAGTGTATGACCGAAGGCGCCCGAGGTCGTTCGGCCCACTAAGACCCCTTCGCGATAGATAGGCTCGTGACCCAGCAGCAGGGGCTCCGGATCGTCTATCGTGAAAACCACGAAACGCTTTTTCAGCCCCTCCTCCTGCTGCCTCAACAGGGCCTCCCTCCCCATGAAATCGCGGCCGTTATCGAAGGCTACGGCGAACCCAAGTCCCGCCTCCAATGGCGTGTCCTGGTCGGTGATGTCGTCACCCCAGCTACGGTAGGCTTTCTCGCAGCGCAGCGAGCCCATGGCGTGGCTTCCAGCGTGCCGCAGGCCGAACTCCACGCCCTGCTCTACGATTGCGCCGTACACTCCCGTCGCGAACTCGGTCGGTATGTAGAGCTCCCAGCCGAGCTCGCCCACGTACGTAATACGAGTGGCGCGCAGGGTTGAGTAGCCTATCGCGACCTCGCGCGACGTCATGAATGGGAAGGCCTCGTTGGATAGGTCGATGTCTGTCAGATGGGAGAGCAGCTCCCGCGACCGAGGCCCCATTACACCCAGCACTGCGTAAGCGGAAGTTACGTCTGTCAGGAAAGCGTGTGCGTCACGGGGAATGTTCCGCCGGATCCATCCGAAGTCGCGCGTTGCCGACCCTACCGATGTGACGATGAAGTAACGATCTTCGGCATCGCGGGTCACCGTAAGGTCACCCTCTATTCCGCCGCGCTCGTTCAGCATCGAGGTGTACACGACACCGCCTTCGGGTACCGCCACGTCGTTGGCGCATATCTGCTGCAGCACCGGCTCCGCGTCCCGGCCCTGGAGCACGGCCTTGGCGAACGCGGTCTGATCGAAGAGCCCGACCGCCTCACGCACTGCGTGGTGCTCCTCGGCGGAGTATGGGAACCAGTTCTGTCGCCCGTAGGAGTACTCGTACCTGGGCTCCACGCCCTCGGGAGCGTACCAGTTGGGCCGCTCCCAGCCCCCGGCTACGCCAAAGCACGCGCCCCGCGCGGCCAGCCGATCGTGAAGCGGCGAGCGTCGGGCGTCGCGGGCCGTCGCGGGCTCCAGGTGTGGCCAGTGCATTCCGTATACGTTACCGACGGTCTCCACCGTGCGATCGTAGAGGTAGCGAGCGTTATTTTGGAACCGCTGGAACCGCCTTATATCCACCTCCCAGAGGTCCGCCGTCGGCCTGCCCTCAGCAATCCACTCCGCCATGACCTTCCCAACCCCTGCCGCGGCGCCGATGCCGCTCGAGTTCAGTCCGGCTGCGACGTAGAAGTTCCGGAGCTCCGGCGCCTCGCCCATCAGGTAGCGGTTGTCGGGCGTGAAGCTCTCGGCGCTTACAAATAGCCGGTCGATCTGGGCCGCTTTCATGGCCGGGACCCGCTCGACGGCGTTGTCCCAGAACAGCTTGAAGTGGTCCCAGTCAGGCTCCAGCTCGCCGAAGGAGTAGTCCTCGGGGATGCCGTTCATACCCCAGGGCTTGGCCACCGGCTCGAAGCCTCCCATAAGGAGCGCTCCGGTCTCCTCCATGGCGCGCCTGAAATAGATATGGCCGTCGGGGTCCCGAAGCGTCGGAAGCTCCTCGTCGATCCCATCGATGGGATTGGTGACCATGTACATATGCTCGGCCGCCTGCAGGGGGACGTTGACGCCGCACATCAGGCCGATCTCCCTGGCCCACATGCCGCCGCAGTTGACGATCACCTCGCAGGCGATGTCTCCCCGATCGGTCGACACGCCCGTCACAGCCCCGTCACGCCAGTGAATAGCCGTGACTTTGGTGTTCTCGAAGATCGACGCACCACGATCGGTCGCGCCCTTGGCCATCGCCATGGCCGTATCTCCGGGGACAGTCTGGGCGTCCTTGGGTATGTGGACAGCTCCCACCACGCCCTCGACGGACATCAACGGCCACAGCTCCAGCGCCTCACCGGCGCTTATCAGCTCGATGTCGATGTCGTAGGCCCGTCCCAGGGAGATGACCCGTTTGAGCTCATCCATCCGCCCTTGAGTCCGCGCAACGGAAACACTGCCCGTCTGCCGAAACCCCGTAGGATGACCTGTCTCGGACTCGAGCGTGGAGTACAGGTCCAACCCGTAGCGGGCGATGTCGATGAGGGCTGGCGTGTTGCGGAGCTGGGTAACCAGTCCCGCAGCATGCCAGGTAGTGCCCCCCGTTAGGGCCTTGCGCTCCAGCAATACGACGTCCGTCCGGCCCAGCTTGGTCAAGTGGTAGGCGATGCTGCAACCGGCGATCCCGCCCCCGACGATCACCACCTGCGCCCTATCAGGTATCTCGTTTGCCATCTGCCTTGGCCCCCCGGGCGGTGCAAGCCGCCTTTTCCCGGATACACCGTAACTGAGATGAGATAGACATTAACACCGCCTCCCGACGCCATCAACCAGTGTCGCTAGTGCTTAGTTGCAGCAACCCAGTTACATCCCACCCACCCGCCCTCGAAGGTTCTGGAGGGCACCCCCAGACCCCCGCGCTCGGGTGTTACCCTCTTCGAACCCTCGGCACTGCGTTGGAGTCGTACCTCTCACTTAGGGCCGAAACGTATTAGGGTTTAGGCGATCAAGCACCAGTCCGATGATTTGGGGACTTCGTATTAGCAGGTGACCCTACAACTCCGCGTCGGCTCGTTGACTCGTTTCTGGGGCGCTGCCACCGTTGCTCCACTGGATTGCGGCCGCACGTATGCAGGGCAGCCGCCTGTATAAGAGAGATGGGATGAAAGCAGCACCAGCCCCTGAAGGCAGGGGAGCTTACCGTTGAGGCACCCCGCCTACGCGAAGTCCTCGTGAAGATGGCCGCCGGCGGCGTATGCGGGCTCGGCAAGGGTCGTTACGCGTTGGCATCTCTTCCCCGGAGCATTCTTGCTTCGCCACGCGCCTTCCTCGTGGCTTCGTGGTCGACAGCAAATAGCTCGGGCGCCAGGTCCAGGACCACTCCGTAGGTGTCGCGAGCCTTCTCCACCGAAACCCATCTCCTGCGCACGTCGTGCCTGACCCGCTCGGGGTCCCGATTCAGGGGGTCGCCGAAGCCACCGCCGCCAGTAGACAAGGACTCCAGCGCGTGCTCTGGCTGGATCTCGAATAGTCCCACCAGCGGCAGGTCCTGGATTCGTTCTCCTCTCGCGTTCAGAATGTAGCCCAGGCAGGCACCTCCGCTCTCGCCGTCCAGGACCCCCTTGGGAGGGAAGACCTTGCCGTCGCCGAAGCCGGCGGCCATTGTGGAGTTACCCTTGGCCTTGACTACGATTCGAGTTGAAGGACTCCCGCTAAACTCGCCCGCGCCCTCCGTATCGGCAACTACCTCGGCGCCACTCTCTATTACATGTGGGTGAGCCTTCTCCCATAGTTCGACGCCCGTGGTCCAGTTTCCACCTGAGCTGCCGCCACACATCCACGTCAGCCACCCATCGTACCCCTTTACCCCAGGCCCTCCTCCGGACAACGCTCCCGAAATCAGCAACTCGTTGACGTACGGGGCATTGTCGTGGCGATAGTCCTCGCCCGAGAACACGCCGATGCCCCAATTGACGTAGCCGCCTTCGCCGCCGCCCCTGGTGGGGTCCACCTTCGACATCAATGCCATCGCGCAGGAGGCCAGGCGATCGGCTGTAAATGTCGTGGCCACTGAAGTGCCCACAGGGAATCGAGGAATTCCCACCACGCAGCCCTCTCTTAGCTTGAACCTCACGTGGTCGAACACACCCTGGTTGTGTGGCAATGTCGGGTCAAGGCAGCAGAACATCCCTTCCATTACCCCGGCTTTGGATGTCGCCTCCGTCAGGTTAATCCCGGCGTCGAACTGGTCGGGATTGTCCGTCAGGTCCACGATCATCGCCTCTTCAGCGTGGTGAATGGTAAGTTTGATCTTGATGGTGACGCCCTCGGGGGCGAACGGGAGAGGATCAAGAGTGGTCTCATTCTCCCAGGTCCCCTCAGGAAACCTCTTGATCTCCTCGACCATCCTTCGGCTGCCGTAGTCTATCCACTCTTCCAGGAACCGCCCGATGGTCTCGGGGCCGTACTTTTCGATTAGGGCAACCAGTCTGCGCTCGGCGATCCTGGTGGCGCCCACCGCAGCCGCGAAGTCTCCATGGAACTGCTCGGGGATACGGATGTTCGCCGTCGCTATCCGGACGACGTCGGCCACGTCCTGGTAATCACGCTGGATGCGGACACATGGCCAGTGCAACCCCTCCTCGTACACGTCTTTGGCGAAGGGGAGATATACCGTCGGCACGGGCGCGCCTGTGTCCGCCTGGTGGGTTCTGAGCATGACCCAGAACATGAGCTTGTCGCCGTAGAAGACTGGCGTGCAAAAGCAGTAGTCGGCATGGTGGGCACAACCCAGGAAGGGCGTGTTGTTGAGGAAGCAGTCCCCAGGAGCAATGTCATCGAAAAGGTCGGGAATGGGTGCGATGGCCATGTTGGACGTGAGCACGTGGACAGGGAGTCCCTGGGCGATGCTAACGAGTCTGACCTTGCTGTCGGAGATCGACGCCGACAGGTCCCTTGCCTGGATAGTCGCCGAGCGGGAGCTCTGCACGCACACCTGCATGGCCTCCCGGACGATGCTGTCCAGCCTATTGGCCAGGGTCACGAACACCACAGGGTCTAACGTTTGGGTCATCGCGACCTCCAGGATTCACCGGGGACAGGTGGCCGTCCCGCCAGACTGCCCCTGCGCCGGGAATACGGCTGTGAGTGAGCTGGATGAAAATCCTAGACGCCGGGTGGTTTGCACCTTGATGTCTCGGAGCGGCGGCAGAACTAGCGTGTGATAGTACTCAACTCAACATGTGTGAGGGCGGCCCTCACACAGGGGCAAGAATTTCTCGGCAGCTTGCCTGCCGTCGGCACCTATTTTGTACCCGTCACCCGCTACAGGTGTCTTGCTAGATAATTGCAGGTTTCTTGAGCCCACTGCTCTTGGCCGTCGCGGCCGCGCCATGGCCATCTCTCAACGTACTCGCCGAAACCCGTGTCGTTGAAGCCTATGCGCTCGTAGAGCTTCTGTGCCCGCGGGTTGTCGGTGGCGGCGCCGAGGCCAATGATAGGGAGCCCCTGTTGCTTGGCCAGCTTTGTCGCGTGTTCCAACAATTTCGAGCCCACGCCTGTAGAACGGTAGCTCGGGTGTACGAACAGGTCCTCGATTTCGGCGCAGCGGTCGAGCCTGGCCGCGATAGCCTGGTGAGTCGGGCCGTTCCACTTGACGAGGGCATGTCCGATGGGCTGTGTCCCGTACCAGGCGACCAGGTATGCGGCTTCGCCCGCCTGCTGCTCCCGTAGCCGGTCCCGGTGCTTGCCGGGATTTCCCCAGTCGAAGTCGATCTGTTGCTCCACCGCAGCCAACTCGCTTTCGGCCAGCACCCTTACGTCAACCGTCAGTCGTTCGCCCGCGTCGGATGTCAAATGCTAGCCTCTTAGATTGGTGATGGGGGGCGTCCAGCATCCCCGGCCAATATGCGCGCTTTAGCCAGCGCCAGGCGGCGCGTCGTGCTCATCCGGCCGCAAGCGTCGTCTCTGGCACCCTGATCCTTAGATCAGACGGCGAGGTCGCCTATAGGCAATGCCCTCACCCACACCTCGTCAGCCTCGCCCGACTGCAGGATCTTGCGTCCCACCGGCCCTACGGGTACCGCGTCCCCTGGCAGGCCGTCAACGATCTTCACCCAGGCCCTCAGAGGCGCCGCAGCCTTGCCTATATACTCCACCATGTCCCGTTCCTTCACTCCAACTCGACGAGCAACGTCCGGGCTCAGTACGCCGAGGCGGCAGCCCACGCTGTCAAACTCGTCCTCGGCATTTTCAATAATCTTGAAGTAGGTTCGCCGGTCCCGAAGCTCCCGGCGTAGCGCGTCAGTCTTGACCCGGTCTACGTTGCCGTCCTCAAAAACTACCCCGTAGGCGTCCCGCGCTCGTTCGAGGGACACATAGCCTTCCATCACGTCGTCGCTTACCCTCTCCACCTCCCTGTCCAGGGGGTCACCAACCCCTCCACCGGACGTAGTCTCTATAGCTAATACGTCGCCGGCCTCCATCTGGAACGCCTTCACCTTGCCGGGGATGGCAGAGGGCTGGATCTCGTTGGCCCCGCGGATCACCGTAAACTTATTAAGACTCCCAGGGTAGGCCCCCTGGGCCCCCCAGGGCGGAATGATTGCCCTGTCGCTCATCACACCTAGCTGGCTGCTATCGGCCAAAATCCGCACCCGTCGGTCTACACCAAAGCCGCTCCTGCGGAAGCCCGGACTCTCCGAATCTTTACGTATCGACAGGCTCTCCATCAGCAGGGGCTGGCGCTGCTCTGAGGTCTCCGCAGGATAGACTGAGGCCAAGTCTCCGCCGGCATAGCCGAAAGTCCCGGTCGCACCGTCGGTATCAATGGTTGCCGGGTTCCCTCCCATCGGGTACTCGTACAGGATGTAGTACTTGCCCCGGATCTGATCGTAGCCTCCCACGTAGACGTGGTGCGTTCCGTTGAAGTTTTCGGCCCCCGGTTCCCAGGGCGTCACCTGCGCGAAAAGGCCGACAACTGCCGTCTGGATGCCCCAGTATATCTCCCAGCACCCACCCACCGCCGCGGGTAGCTGAGCCGCCAGGCAGCTCCCTTCGGGGATAACGAAATCTATGGGGCGAAAAGTGCCGCCGTTCACCGGTGTCTTTGGGTCCAGCCAGCTCTTGATTATGACGAAGACCCCACCTCGGGTCACGGGTATGCCGCAGTTCATTGGGCCCACGACCTGAGCAGCGGTGCCGGTGAAGTCGAACGTCATGCCGTCGCCTTTGATCGTAGCCTTCACCTTGATGGGTAGCGGCTCGGGCGACAGCCCGCCGTTATCCATGTAGTGCTCGTAGTAGTACTCTCCATCGGGCAGCTCTAGGATGCGCTCTCTCATCGTCTCTTCGGCGCTGTCCATAAGGACGTGGATGGATGCCTCCATGATCTCGGTACCATACTTGGCGCAAAGCTCTTCCAGGTTCCTTTCCGCTATCCGAGCAGTATCCAGCATGGCCAGGGCGTCGCCCTGCCGCTCATCCGGCAGCCGCATGTTCGCAAAGAGCACGTCCCACAGGGCCTGGTTAATCACGCCACCCTCGATGATCTTCACCGGGACTATTCGCATACCCTCCTGGTAGATCTCAGTGTCCTGGCCCGAGAAGCTCCCAGGCGTTGCTCCTCCGACGTCGGAGTGATGGGCCCGGACTCCGATGTACAGGAATATCTCGCCGTCCACGAAGAATGGGGTGTAGAAGGCGATGTCGTTGAGGTGCGTGCCCCCTGTGTAGGGGTCGTTGACGGCCAGCACATCACCGGGGTGGATATCATCCTTGAACTTTGCCCGGGCGGCGTTCAGCCCCAAGGCCATGGCGAACACGTGGCCCGAGAAATCCTCAGACATGGCTCCCAGCTCCCCGTCGGCGGTCATGATCCCGCACGAGAAGTCAAAGGTCTCGTAGATGATGGGCGCGTACGCCGTCCTGATCAGCGTGGCCCGCATCTGTAGCACAGTGGACACAAGGGCGCCCCGTACGACCTCTAGCGTAATCGGATCTACGTTCGCCATTGGACTGACCTCTCTAAAAAGATTCCGGTCCTCTCGGTGCGGCTGATTTTAGGTCTTAAGCCAGATTGAGCGCAAGCATTTCCTTTTCCGAGGGCCCGCTTCAAGTGAAACGGCGGCCAGGAAAACGGTATCGATGGGATCGTCGGCGCGGTTGACCTTCATGGTCCTGAGCCAGAGCTAATCCATACCTCGCCGCACGACAGGCGTTCACGAGCGATGTATTGTAAGGTCGGTGCGACCCTCCTGCCGTATGCGGGTGATGATGGGATGGCCGCTCCAATTTCATGCTATTTGGCTACCGCACTCGCCCTTAGACGGCGCCCGACCTAGCAGGCGCGTTGACCGGCCTCACGAGCCCCAGTTAGAATGCCAGCGTCCGCTGCAGACCTATCGCCCGGGAGGGTCGGAGGCAAGGGATGTTACGCTCGCTCTTTGGAGGCAAAAAGGGAAGGCGCCCGTCGAGCTCGGAGTCTTCTCGAGTGGACGAGTCCATCAGATCCGCCAGGGTTGGGGATGTCGTGGTCATCAGCGGCTTTTCTCAAGCTCTTGAGGACGCCTACGTCGTCACGGAGAAGATCAACCGCTACGAGAGTTCCGTCGGTAAGTGGTATGATCTGGTTGGCTCGGATGGAGACCGGCCCATAGCTATCGAGTGGTCCGACGACGGGGGCCTGACCATATTCGTGTCCACGCAGGAATCCCCGATGGCGCTGTCTGCCGTGGGCCTCACCGACAAAGGGCTTGTTCGGATGGACGAGGAGCAGTCCCTAGACAACTTTCTCGAGTATGAGGGTGAGCGGTACTCCTACAGCAATAGCTACGAGGTCTTCCGCTTCGAGGATAACCGCGACGAGGGCGAAGGCTTCTACCTTTGGGAGTTCTTCACGGCGGGCCGGGACAAGACGATTGCGGTGGTCAAGTGGGAGGGGATGCCGTTTGAAGTGTACGCCTCCGGAGCGCTGTCCCCAGACCTGGTGAGCGTTTACAAGAAGTGACCGTTAACGAACCCGACGGGAGACGACGAGATGGGTGATGCCTTTATAGACGCCCTGGAGCTATTTCCGAGAGGTCTCGTTTATGTGGCGATCGGCATAGGGGTGCTGGTGATAGGGAAGCTGGTCCAGGACCTTCTCACGCCCTACAAGATCAACGACCAGCTTCGCACGAAAGACAATGTCGCCCTCGGTCTGAGCATTACCGGCTACTACGTGGGCATCGTGATCGTGTTCCTGGGCGCCGTCTACCAGGATTTTTCCCCCATAGTAGCCGAGGGCCTGGGGTTCACGACGGACTACTGGCAGGATGTCCTGAGGGTGTTCCTGACCTCCCTCGCCGGGATCGCGGCGCTTAACCTCGCGAGGATCGCGGTGGACAGGCTGGTGCTCCACAAGTTCAGCACCGAGCGGAAGATCATCGACGACCAAAACGCCGGCACGGGGGCCGTCGAGGCAGGTGTGTACGTCGCGACCGCCCTCGTCATCGCGGGGTCCGTCTCCGGCGAGGGCGGAGGTCCGGAGACCTCACTGGCTTTCGCCGCTCTCGGCTTGCTGGTACTGGTGCTATATACCCTGTTCTACGAGCTCACGACCTCGTTCAACATACACGACGAGATCGATCGGAATAACACTGCGGTCGGTGTCGCGCTGGCCGGCAACCTGGTCGCCATAGGCGTCGTGGTGCTCAAGGCGGTCGCCGGCGACTTCGTCAACTGGGAAGAGGCGCTTGCGGGGTTCATCATCTTCGCCGCCTTCGGATTCGGCCTCCTTTTGGCGATGAGGCTGGTCGTCGACCTCCTCATATTCCCGCGCGTAAAGGTGGCCGACGAGCTGGCAAAGGATCGCAACCTAGGGGTAGCTCTGATAGAGAGCGCGGTGGTCGTCAGCGCCAGCCTGATTCTGTTCTTTGCCGTCTAGGCTCACTCAGAGCGGACCCTTCGCAAGACGTCTTGCTCGAAGGCGCGCTCTTCCGCCGCCTCGGAAAGCTCTTCGCTGTGGGCATACCCGCTCTCGATGACCAGCCCGATCAGCTCGTCGTCCACCCTCGCGTGATCCAGGACCGGGCGAAGGAGCTCGTTGAAGAACTCCTCCTTGTGGATCGCCCCCTGCCACATCTCGCTGTAGGCGTCTAGAGTCGAATCGTAGAGGAGCAGAAGAAAAACGGCCCGCACGGGATCCACGCCCTCACTCCCGTAAACCTGCACGCGCAGATCCTCGCCAATGCCCGTGTCGAACTCGACCTCCTCGTCGGGTTCCAGCAGGGTGTCGCTGAAGAGGTCGAATCTATCGATGTACGATTCGGCCTCCACTACCATCCGCTGGATGAGTTCCTCGCCCTCGTCTGTAGGCTCGTAAACACCGGACTCTTCGGACCCTGCGATAAGGCCCCTCGACGTAAGCTCGTTGGCGATGGGCAACAGGCTCGGCTTGTCGCTAGGGTCGACTGACAGACGAAACCGATGCTTGTCCATGAAGTACAGAAAGGTCCGCTGCTGAAGCCACCTCATCAGAGCACCGTTGCCACCCTCCCAGTCAGCGAAGCGGCCCAGCACATCGTGAGTCTGCTCTATGGCGAGGTCCAGGGTGGGATCTACGGCGTGTTCTCCACCTTGTGAGGGGCGGAAGCTGACGTGGTCCTCTACGCGGTCCGCCAGACACACCTGCGGCCCGTGCCCGGCGAAAAACCTTAGGGTACAGTCGTCCCGACGCCATTGGGCGAAGATGTCCAACAGCTCCTCGTATATCTCCGGTAGATCAGGGTTGGCTCGAATATCAAGAGCAGACAGAAAACGAAGCTGAGCGGCGTCCTCTTCCGGAAAAACCTCGTCAAGCAGACCGCCAACCGTCAGCCGTGACATCGCCGGAGGAAGGCGGAGCCGGAACGCGTCTTCGAGGCCCATGTCGCCAAGGGTGACTCGAAGCTCGAAAGCGCCCTCCGAGGGATGAGCTCCGCTGTTCACGGGCGTTGTTCAGCGCCGGACATCAGCCGGCGCTGCCTCGCTTGAATCCGACTACTACCTGGGCCCCGCCGCCTCCGCGGAATCCTCCTGAGCGCTTGCCTGCGGAGCTGGCGCCCCAGCGGCTTCTCACCCCTGTCGTGCTCTTCTTGAAGGCGTTACTGCTCTTGTTCGTGGCCAGATAGCTGCTCCTGCCCCGGCTGAGGTTTCTGCCCGCGCTGTCATACCGGCTGCCGGCGAAGCTCTTCTGCCTGCTAAAGTAGCTGCCGTTCCTCGAGACCTGGGTCTTATAGCCCGACGACCCTCGATAGTTTGTCCGGTTGGCGCGGACTGTGCCGACGCGAGACCGCGGCGTGCTGTAGTAGCGCGGTCCGATCGAGGAGAGAAGCAGGTATGTGAACAGGAAGTTGCCGCCCCCAAAAGAGCTACGGTAATATCCATTGGCCCCGTGGCCTCGGAGCTCAGAAGTGTCGTGCTCCTTCACGATGGAAAAGAGCACATCGTCGTCGGTCTCTTCAATGATGCCGTTGCCGTTCAGGTCTTCGAAGCCCTCCAGGATCAGGGTGTCGCCATCCTGGCTCGACCGGATCAGGACCAGGCCGTCGCCCTCGTAGATCTCGTTGACCCTGCGCTCGAACTGCGTGGGGCTCTTCGACTTTTTGAAGGCCTCCTGCACCTCGTCCAGGTTTATCCGTCCGGCAGCTCCGTCGGTGGCGGCCCACTCGTCGAAGGTGGGGCCTGCGACGCATGCTGTGGCGAGGGGCCCGGCGACTACCATCGTGCCCGCCAGCATCGCCATTCCGCGGTGTCCTAGCTTCCTACCCATCGTCTGACTCCTCCTTAACCGCCTAAGTATGGGAGACCGGCGGCTCTGCTGCACTGTCGATCTGCTGCTGCAACCGAATGCCACTCAAACCAGTATCGAAAGCACGTCTTCGGAGAGGTCGATCTCCTCTCCTTCGCCCTCGCTGGCGCTCTCCATTGGGAACGCCAGCAATCTGGGCAAGAACGCATCGATAGTCCCCGCCTTGAAGAGCTCGTAGGCCTCGAAACCGCGGACGCGCAGCTCGGCCATCGCCGCCTTCACGCCAAGGTAACCCAGCGTGATGTTTAGAACGGACTCTTCCTGGCGCGCCAGGTGGTCCCGCCAAAGCTCGTCTGCCGTGCGCAGGAACAGCAGCTTCTCCAGCCTTGTGAACTGTGCTTCGCCCAGCGAGGCCTGCGCGTCCTCCAGTTTCGCCGTTACGAGGTGGGCGACCCTCACCGCAAGACTGTCCAGTCCCGTGCCGTACAGGCCATCGCAGTCGATGCCCAGGTCCAGCCACACCTCCTCCACCATTCCTTCGAACTGCTGATCGTAGTCGCGAGGCCACTGATCCGGGAAGTGTCGTCGAAGCAAGTGCTCGGCCCATCCCTCGACGAATCCGAGACATAAGTCGTGAAATGAACCGGCCTCGACGACCTCCCTCCGGCCCCGATAGAAGGCCCTGGCCTGGGCTTCCAGGACGCGGCTGTACTGATGGCCCAGGCTGCGACTGACCTCGTCGTCGGACTCCGCTTGCCGCTGCACCCACGCGAGATGGCGCTCCATCCTCGGCCCCTCGTAAAACGTCCGCCCCCCGCCGTCCACGTGCGGGCCATCCACCAGGCAGGAGGCGTTGTCGCTCTGGAACTGCAGGAAACGGTCTTCCAGGGACAGAATGAAACGAGCCGCACCGAAGGCACCCTGCCTTCCGCTCCTGCCCCCGAGCTGCCGGTCCACCCTGGCAGTCTGATTCTTCTCGGTCGCGATGACGTAGAGTCCGAGGCCAAAATCCAGCCTGACACGCTTATCGGGGAAGGGTTCGTCGCGCCTGGACACCACCAGCACGCTTGCGCACGAACCGGACCCCGCGCCATCCGAGACCGTCAGTCCGTTGAGCGCGTCAAGGGCGTTACGCAGGCACACCGCCTCCTCTCGTGTTCCGCAGCTCACCTCTACACGCCCGCCCTGGCTATTGAGAAGATCGAGCACGAGCCTCCCGTACTCTTCGGCGACGCGCCGGTCCAAGCCAGGCTCCAGGATGATGTCAGTTCCCCTGCCGGCCATATTGGTTGCGATGGTCACCGCGCCAAACGAACCGGCCTTTTTGATTATCTCGGCCTCTGCCGCGTTTGTCACGGCGTTGAGTAGGTTGTGCTCGATGCCGCGCTCCCTCAGAAGCCGGCTGAGCTCTCGCGACTGCTCGATCGTGAGCGTTCCCACCAGCACGGGCCGGCCAACCCTCTTGCACGACTCGATCTGGTCCGTGATAGCCGCCAGCTTATCACCGTGGGTCGAGTACAGCCTCGCTGCATACTCTGCCCGCACGGATGGCTTACTGGGGTCGACGCATACGACCTTGAGCCCGTATTCCCGCTCGAACTCGTCCTGCGCCTCGAGGGCCGTCCCAGTCATTCCCGCGACGTGGGAGTACAGGCCCATATACCCCTGAACCGATATCTGGGCCAGGGTCTCGCACTCCGCGCTGACCGCCACGCCCTCTTTTGCCTCGAGAGCGGCGTGGAGGCCCCACCGGAACCGGTTCTCGGGGAGTGTCCTTCCGGTGGATTCATCGATGAGCACCACCTCCCCGTCCACGACCACGTAGTCCACGTCGCGTTTGAGAAGGGCGCTCGCCCTCAGCATCTGATGGACGTGGCTCATCCGGTTATTTTGCCGGAAGAGCCGCCGCTGCGCTCGGTCCGTCAGCCGTCTTCGGTCCCGTAGCGTCGCGCTGGTGTCAGTCTGGATGAGAGAGAGCCTCCGCTCGAGAGGTGAGGTATCGAAAATCGGCCCCAGCGAGCCCTCCAGGAGATGCTGTCCCTTTTCGGTCAACGTCACGCACTCGCGGCGGGAGTCGACGACGTAGAGCAGGTCCTTCGCCAGCTCGTTGTCGCCATCGTCGCGGTCGCGGTCAACCAGCGCCGAGACCTGCCTGTGTAGGTGGGGCTGTCGCGCCAGACGAGATCTCAGCACCTCGCTCTCGGCACCGGAGGCGAGAAGCCTCGCAAGGAGCTCCTTCTCATTTGCACGCGCGGGCTCATTTGCGCACGCGGGGACTGCCACGCCCAACTCGGCCTCTATGCGCGAGACTACCTCGGACTGTAGCCTGACTAGCCCCTCGACCGCGCGCCACGCTCTTTCAAATGCCCGCCGGCTACCGGCCGGGTTACCGGAGATGATCAACGGCGTCCGCGCCTGGTCTATCAGCGCATGGTCCGCCTCGTCTACGATGGCCACGTCCAGCGGCCCCTGGACAGGCTCATCAGGTGGGAGCTTGAGGTTGTCCCTCATGAAGTCAAAACCGAACTCCCGGAGCGTCCCGTAGACGATGTGCTGCCCGTACTCGTGCCTGCGCTCCTCGTCCTCCATATAGCTCAGGACAACACCGACGGATAGCCCCAGGGACTCGTAGACCGGCGCGAGCCAGTCCCTGTCTCTCGCAGCGAGATACTCATTGGCGGTGATTACGTGGACCGGCCGGCCACTCAGCGCCTGCGCCACGGCGGAGAAGGAGGCGGCGATGGTCTTGCCTTCGCCCGCGTTCATCTCGACGACGACCTTCTCGGATAGCAGCAGCCCCACTGTTAGCTGTTCATCTGAGACGAGGAAGTTTAGCAGTCCGTCTCGGTCCTTGGCGGTCACCGCCTGGTAGAATTCGGCCGGTAGCAGAATATCGGAGTCCTGACCCATCCGGCGCTTCTCCGCCACGTAGACGATAGCCCTCACGATCGCTCGTTCGTCGCCGTCGAGGCTCATATCCCGAAGCATCGGCGCGATGCTCCGATCGAACGCATCCCCGTCAAGGAAATCTGGGACGCTGTAGAACTCGATACGGTCCCTGTAGGGACTGGCGTCGATAATCTGACCGGCCAGGTCTTCGTATCGTCTCAGCGCTCCCCTGTCAACTCCAATGTCGAAGAGCCTCCATGCTCCGAGGCGCCGTCTGACCGCCTCGTCGACGACGGCAAACACCTCGGGGGCGAGCTCGTGACGGCCCTTCAGACGTTGGAGTGTGCTCCTGAGCTGGCCGTCGGAGTGGGCCGAGTAATCGTAACGGCGAATGCGCCGGACGATGACGGGAAGCCGCCGGCCGCGGGCGCCCGGCGTCCTGCTCCAGCGTGGCCCTGACGGCGTCCCACCCCATACCTGGGAGAGCGTGAGTTTCATGCTTTGGACGTCGACGGCGTCCTACCCAATACCTGGGAGAGCGTCAGTTTCATGCTTTGGACGTCGATCATCTCGCCTTTCGATAGGCCCGGCGCCCCGAAAACGATCCGCCGATATTCGAACGCTCAGCATCCGGCCTTGGAGCGGCTATGTCAGGAACGAACGGATGGCCTCCCAGTCTTGCCGTGTGGGGCAGATGTATACCAGGCGGTCGTTTTGCGCCAGCGAAATGTCCTCGAACCTGAGGTGTACTTCCTCGCCCCGGATGACTCCCACCAGGTTAACGTCGTGCGGTAGTAGGCTCGTGGCCACATCCCTGTAGCGGAGCGATGGCTCCAAGGCCGATTCTACCTTTGTGCTGGCGAGCGTCCCCTCAACCTGATTGCTGACTATCGCCTGAGTCAGGATGCTCGCTCCCGGGTCCTGCGCCTCCTGGACCAGCAGGTTATTGGATATGCGAAAGGTGTACACCAGGGAAGCGTTCTTGGTCCCGTTAAACAGTATAGAGTGCCGCGCATCCAGCACCTCTGCGACGATGGAGATCTCCGGGTTGAGGTGGGCGAGTATCGTCACAATCGAAGCGGCCACACTGTCGCTGTTGGGGTCGTCGTACCCGGTGCTCAGTACGATGGCCTGCCGCGCCTCTTTCACGTTGGCCCGGTCGTACGTCTCCTCCGACAGGGGGGCGCCCCGGATGAAGTGCACGTTGCGCTCGACGAAGGGCAAAGCCTCGATCTGGTCCGTTACCAGTACGAGCTCGTCGTTCCGGTGGCTCGGATCCCACAGGAACTCCTCGATGATCTGGCGCACCCGCCGCTCGCTGGGGAAGTTTACGATTAGCACGTGATTTCTGGCGACCACTTTGCTCATCCCGGCTCGCTCCCTGTAGTTGCGGTCCATTATCCACTCGACGCCGACGCCGACCGCCGAGGTGAACGCGGCAAGCCCCATCACCACGATGAAGAAGACGGTGCCGATCCTCGCTCCGACGGTTGTGGCCGAGAGGTCACCGTAGCCGATGGTGCTGATCGAAATCGCACTATACCAGAACGCATCCGCCACGGTCAGGTCGGGGTTGGACCCACGCTCGAAGGCGAAAAAGGTGAGCGCATTGCCCACGATGCTGAGGACCACAACCAGGAGTAGGACCGCGACTCCCAGGCTCCTTCTACGCCTCAGCTTGCGTATCAGCTGGACCGTGAGGCTTAGCATGTCCTTGAGCCTTCCTATCGGCGATCTTCAGTCATTGCGAAGAGCCACCGTCACGAGAGCGGCCTGGTGTTCGCCGCCGTCCCACTGGTCGTACCTCGTCAATAGGTACTCCTCCGCCCGCAGTATCTTATCGCTGGTCTCTGCCTCCTCCTCGCTGAAGCGCCGGCCCAGGGGCGCGTCAAGTGTCCAGCCGTCGCTGACGGCGCATTCGAGTCCCGCTCGATCGCAGACCTGCAGGTAGCGCCGCTTCAGCTCATCGTACTCGGCGTCGCTCTTGAACGCCACCGGCGTGACGAACCAGTCCTCGGAGATGTACAGGCCAAGCTCGTTCTCGAAGACCTGCATCAGGTCGGCGTCGGAGATCCAACCCTCCAGCGCGAAAAAGAGGTTCTGCGGGATGTCCTGCGCGACGCGGTGGTAGTAAAAGTCCTCATCGTAGACGGTCATGCGGACGCTCAACGGGCGCTTGTCATCGTAACCCAGGAGCGTGAGGGCATCTCCGTTCTTCAGGAAGAGAAAGGGTATGTTGCCGTTGGTCGCGTCGACCAGGATTGTAGCGCTTTCAAGGGTGTACAGAAGCGCGGTGTGGTCCCAGTAGCGCATGAGACGCTTGGCGAACCCGAAGTCGAGCGTGTCGAGCAGGTCCCTTAGCTCGGCTTCCGGGACCGGCATCGGGGTGCTGGGACCGGCGATGACGTACTCGGAGCGGAGCCCATAGTGGTCGGTCAAGAACTTCAGCGCCTGCACCTTCTCTGCGCAGATGCCTCCGCTTCCGTCGATGATGTTTCGGACCGTCTCATCGCCCGTCTTGAACCGGATCTTGTCGCCGACGAACCTCGAGTAGTTCTCAAACTGGCTACGCCATATTCTCTGGGCGAGGCCATGCAGCAGCGCGATCTCGTGCTCTTCGGTCGCTAGCCGAAGAATCGCATCGACCTCGTCTTCGGAGTGGTCCACCCGAAGCGCGTCCAGGACGAAGCTTTGGTAAACATCGGCCTGGCGCTCCCACCGACTGCGGTGGAACCCGTCCCAGTTTCGGTCGTACCCGACGTTGGTGCGGTCGACCTCGATGTCGATCAGGGACACGAGTTTATCGCCTGCGTGGGTCACGTCGATTTTCGGCGGCCTCTCCAGCGACGCGACCTGACCCTGTTGCCTGAGGGCCACGCCCTTGAACATCTCGCCCCGAACGCCGTCATCGGAGACGACATATACCAGGTCCTGCAGGGTCCCAAGCGTCTCCAAGGATGCCTCGGTGGCGCATCCGTCTTTCAGCAACTGCGTGCCGGGGTAGCGCTGAAAATACGTTTGCAGAAGCTGGGAGAGAGGCAGCGTCACGGTCTGGGGATCCACGCGGAGGGCGCAACGTCTTCCGGTCAGCGAGTCGGTCAGCTGGAGGATGAAATTCCCTTGGTTTGTAACCACGATTCGCACCGGGTTGGCACGCCGGCCGGTCTAGTCCCTACGCACCACCGAAGGCACCAGGCCGGCGAACCAACCACTTGGTCCCACAGTCTAGCAGGGTGCTGGATTCCGACACGTCGGGACGACCATCCCCCTGGGGCCCTTCCTGGCCAAGAAGGGGGGAATTTATATCTGAGGGACACCCTCAGACTCCCGGCAATCCCGATTCGTCGGGACTGCACACCCCATATTCCCCGAACCGTCTAGAAGGGAAGCAGCCGCTCGGCGAGCAGCTGTGCCTCCGAGGGAGCGCCTACCTTGCGCATCTCCACAACAGTCGGGGATAGCGGTCGGCGCACGACCCTGGGATCGATTCCGGCCTTCAGTCCCGCCATTACGCCAGCCGCTTCCCAGTAGTTGTCGACGATGTAGAGCTGGTCCCGGGACCACGGCAGGCTGGTCAGGTCGTTCTCCATCAGGTTCTTGTTCTCTCGAACGGCTATCACGGGGATTCCCTGTTCCATGGCGGCCAGCGTCGGCAAGCCTATGCATCCGTCTGGGATGACCAGGCATGCAATGTCCCTGGCAGTCAGTACGTCGTGCAGCTCCATCGAGCCCGGGTCGGCTATCATCCTTGGGCTCTTTTGAAGGCCCTTGAGGATGCACTGGAAGAAGGTCAAGGAAACGGCCTCCGCGGCCATCCTCGGGTCGACGATTCCCGGGTCCATATTGGCGATTTCCTGCGTTTCCATCATGGGCGAGTGGGCCGAGGGAACGTCGTAGGTAGTGGATAGCGCATGCGTCAGCATCGCTTCGACGCCGCCCCAGGGGTTGATCATGGCGCCGGCGACCTCGAAATACTCCGTGTGGTAGCTCATGGGCACATCGATGACCGACGAGATGGCTACGGCGTCGTAGGACCCTTCCCTGGCGTCCAGTATCTCCCAGAGGCACTCCAGGCCCTCTACCCGCCCGGCGGCCCTGCCGGACAGTGTGAAATGAGACTTCATTGTCATCGCCGAGTCCACCTGGACAACCTCGGCGCCCCGGAGCCCATACGAGACGCGGGCGGCGCTCACCGCGTTGACGGCGGCATGGGAGAAGAGCTCGTCTTCGTGGGCGCCGATGACTACCAGCAGACGGTTGCCGCGCACCCGCTGAAGGCCGATCGTTCCCATCAACAGTCGCGAGATGACGCTCCCCTCCACGTAGAGCGCATTGGGTGGGATGTCGATTACGTCAGAGGCGTTTACGACGTTGGGGTGGGTCACAAGCGTGTCGCAGACCGACGCCAGGAGGGTTGCCACCGGGGTGGCGTCGCCGGCATGTCCTCCGATCTCCGCGCCGATGCCCGTCGGCACCAGGAGGACGGCGTTGAAGCTGCCGGTGCGCTCCAGTCGCCGCGGTGCGAACCGAAAGATGGAGTGTCCAGGGGTTCTGGCGGCTCCCGAGAGGGTACCCACCTCACAGCGGTAGCGGTCCTCCCCGAGGGCGGTGATGACAAAGCGGACCGGCATCGCGCCCTCTTCAAGCCGGCTTTCCACCGCTCCGGACAGGTATCGCAGCAGATCGCTGTGTCCGGCCGTGCTGGGGATCACCAGCTCTTGCTCAAGCAGGAACTGCGACATTTTCTCCCCATCTGGCCGCGTATTCGGCGTATGTGAACCGCTTCTTCAAAACCAGATCACCCGACTCGGAGACGGCGTAGACCGTCGGGAGGTTGACGCCGTTGAAGGTGTGGGCCTTGGGAAGCGTGTATGCTCCGGCATTGTTGAATACAATCTTCGACCCGGCCTCTAAGGGCTCGTGGAACCGGTACCGGCCGAACAGGTCGCCGGCCAGGCATGTGCATCCGGCCAGGAGATACTCGTGGTCCGCAGCGTCGTCGTGGCCCAGGACGTCGGGCTCGAAGCCGTACTCGAACACCTCTGGCATGTGGTTCACCGTGGTGTCCAAAACCGCGACCTCGTTGCCCCCGCTCTCGAAGACATCGAGGACCGTCGATACGATGTATCCGGCGGCGCGCGCCAACGCGGCTCCCGGTTCGACGAAAACCTCCAGCCCGTAGCTAGAGCGAAGGAAATGGATGGTTTCGCGCAGGGGCTGAAGGCTTTCAGACTCATCGAGCAGATAGCCGCCGCCCAGGTTGACCCACTGAACCCTTTCGAAGAGGCCACCTAGCTTGGCGTGCATGTACTGGACGGTGGCCTGTGCCTGGGCCAGGTCAGACGAGTCGCAGTTCGAGTGAGCCAGGATGCCGTCGATGCCCGACAGCCGATCGGGCTCTCGCCTGAGCACCTCAACCAGGAGTTCGAGGGGAACCCCCAGCTTCGAGTTGGGCCGGCATGGATCGTAGCGCTCATCCTCCACGAACGACATCTGCGGGTTCACCCGCAGGCCGCAGCTTGCGGCGCGGCTTACGGCCTCCCCGTGCATCCGGTACTGGCTGAGGCTATTGAAGGAAACGAAGTCGCACAGCGACGCGATCTCGCCCACGCCATCGGGACGCATGCCCGGCGTTGTGAGATGGAGCGATCCATGGCCGAGGAGCACCTGGGACGCGAGGCGCGCCTCGAACAGCGAGCTGGCCGCAAACCCATCCAGGTGTGGCGCCATCAGAGCGAGGGCGTCAACGTAGGCGAAGGGCTTGAGTGAGAAGAGCACCTTGCATCCGGAGGCCTGCCTGAGACCGTCCGTATACGTGAGCAGCCGCCGCAAAACCCTGGTGTCGTAGACAAAGGCCGGGGTGTCGATGTCGCGCCAGTCGTCCGGCCAGCCGTTGGGAGAGCCCTCGACGCTTCCGAGGGAGGTACTGTCCACGGCATGAACCCTCCAAGCAGGGTGTCGTCGAGTCGGGGCGCACGCGACCGGCATCGGTATGATGTTCCGACTCCGATCGGGACCGCCTCGATTTTAGCATATCCGCGAAGGCACAAGCTGCTGGCGCCGTTGGTGCACTATCCCGTGGCCTTGGCTGATGTAGACGTGCTTGGTCCGGCATAGTCGTGGCTTGAGCTAACTAACACTACCGACGGGGCCTATCAAACCTCTTCTTTCGAGCGACTTGGGTGAACGACAACAGCAGCTCAAAGCGCCCGTATACGATTGTTACGAGGTTTTTTTTCAACTTCGGCCAGATTGAGCGCCTCCATCACCGGTGGCACGTAATTGGCGAAACGGCCACGGAGACCCTTTTTCAACCCATACCAGCCCCCAACCGGATTGTCAGACGATCGCGCCCAGGCTTCTACGGTTCCCTCGGCCGCCGGCTTCTGCTCGTCCGCACTACCCAGCGCCATCCAGTCGCCGTGGGACTTGAGCATGGCGTGCAGGTCCTCTAGGCAGCGCAGACTGTAGCGAAGCTCAGTCTTGCCAACCGTCACGACCAAAGCGGGTGGGTCTAATGACTCGTCCCGATACGCCTGGAACTCCGACTGCCCACTCGGCGTTTTCAGCAGCCAGGGACTCTGCGGCGTCCCCAGTCCTCGGACGTCAGATTCTGTCACACTGCACCTCCTTACTACTGTCCTCAGGTATTGTAGGGGATTTTCGAATCATATCTTCCAACTATCTTTTCACTCTTCAACCGATGTCGGGCTTGTCGCCTGTTTCAAGGCGCTCTAGGTATTGTGTATAACCACAGGCGCCCTCGGCGCAACCCGTCTCCCCCGAGGCGTATGTCGTCGCCGAACTTGGCCCGCGCCGCAAAGACGTTGCCTGAGATATCCTCCGGATGGCGGCAAGCTCACCTTCAGGGGTCAGCAGATCGCATGAAAAGTTCAGGTTCTCATACAATATCGGAGCGTAGGCCCTCCTGACCAACGCCGCCCTCATCTGCAATACCGTCGAGACGAGTGTTCATGCGTACGCAACCCCTCTGGGTTTGACTATTCGCGGCCACCTACGTTGGCGTTTCTGCTAATCGCGATCGTACTCATAGCAACGGCAGATCGTGGACACGCAGCGCCCGCCGCACTAACATGGTCGTATGAGTTGGCGCGGATACGTGCTGGCTGCCGCTCTCTGGTCGGTTGCCTTCCTAGCGGCTTGCGAGGGCGATCAGGAGCCGAGTCCTTTAGCCATGCAGACGCCTTCGAAGGCTGCCACTGCGCGGCCGGTTGTCACAGCACCGCCGCCGGTCATCACCCCGTCTCCTACTCCGGTGCCGCAGCCCGTACCTACAACCCTCATACCGGACCCAGCTTCGAGCCCTGTGCCAGCAGCACCGACGCCTGGCGTCACCACGGGACAGACAACGTCGGCTAAGACACCCACGCCGACTCCGCTGCCTCGCTCGGCCCCCACACCTGCGCCGGCGGCCTCGGATCCATCCCCCTCCTGCCCACTGGACGGCCATCCGACACCGAGCGAGGTCACAGTCCGGGTCCCCGCACCGGACCCGGCGGACAACGAGACTCGCATTATTGTCGACGGCCGGGCGGCCGATTGGGAAAGACGTAGCGTGCTCTACGACGATCCCGTCAGCGACGCCGAGGCGGGGTTCCCGGACGTGGGTTCCATCCGAGCCTTCGTGAACAACGCCGCCCTTTACCTGCTGGTCGAGACCCGCGACGCGGACGCCTCCTTCCACTCCTTCGAGATAGAGTTTCAAGCCGGGCAGAGACGCCTCTGGATAGCCTGGTCGCCGACGTGGGGCAATGGCCCCTTCGCGGTCGTGGACAAGACGACGGAGTGGGTCTACATAGGAGAGACTACATATTCACGGTTCGCCCTCGACGAGGCGCTTGAGGCGCGCATCGACCTGCGCGATCTGGGCTCGCCGGAAGAAGTCAACCTCAGCGAAGTTAGGGTGATGGCCGGTGAGTGCTGCGAGCCTCCACAGTGGCGGGCGGCCGACCAATGGGAGACCGATGCGGATACGCCCGTCGTCGCCGAGACGGACCCCGGATGGAGGCTGGCTCCGCGCGGCAGTGCCCAGGAAGCTGCGCGCGTCCTGTCGGCCCCAGAAACGCGGGCGATAGACCTCCGATACGATCCGGAGAGCGGGCAGGTCCACGTGGTGGGTCTCCAGGGTGCCGTGCCAGGGGGCACGACACTACTGGTCGGCAACCTGGAACTTAACGACTACGTCGTGCTTCGCGCCGATGAGGTCGGAAGATTCGAGGCCGAGGTCGCCGCGGTCCCCGGCTCTCACGTCATGATCAAGCAGGATGTCACCGGCAGGCTCATAAAGCCCATAGGCGAGACGGGCAGGTTCGACGACCACGCTATCGCGCCCGGCGTGCTGATGCGGGTCCCCACCCCTCCCTCCAGCAGCGGTATCCCGTTTGCCGCCGCCGCCCGATTATGCTGCATCGCAGAAGAGGATGTTGCGCCCTGGGCCATCAAGGGCACGTTCGAACGCGACACGCTGGAGCCTGGCGACCGGTTCAGGATATCAGGCGACGTGACGTACTTCGCGTCAGGACCGGCGACACCACCCCCACCGGCGACCCTCGAGTTTAACGCCTATCTGCTCGCAGACGCTCAGGGCCGACAGGTGGGACGGTCCGGGAAGTTCGTCACCCCGTTCCTGACCGCCACAGGGCTTCCGGTCGAGCGTACGCTGGGAGCGCCGAGCTTCGCCAACATGAGGCTGGCTCAAATAGACATCGACTGGAGGCCGGACGGACGCCGGTGGGTGGCCGATTTCGATACAGATGTCCGGGTACCTCTTGCCGCGCAGACCGGCCTTTACGCCCTGACGGCAGGCGGACTCTGGGGCCTCCAGGACGCCCCAATGGGACCCACCGGCCTGAGGCCGTTCCCATCCACGACGCGGGACGAGGCGGCCAACTTTGCCACACTCGGGGCGTTCACGGTCGGACAACCGACGCCGATGCGCTTGGCCGCTACGCTCCTCGCCGACCAGGTAAGCGAGGGCTCGCGGGGAGGCGTTCTCGCCCGCGAGGACGCCGGCATGTTCGATATCGCTCCGCGAGCGGTGACGCGGCATCAGCCAGTGGTGCCCAGGCTCGACGGCTACGGCGACTCGTGGGTGTACCGGCTGGAGCCCTACGCGCCCATGCTGGACGCCGTGGACCGGGTGCTGCCCAACAGTCCGGCAGTGGTCTTTAGCTACGACGACAACTCGCTGACCGTCACGATTGAGCGCCCCGACGGCCGGATCGACGTGCTTGGCCCCGCCGGGCTGACACGGTACGCCGTCAAATCGCCGCGGACGCCCTGGCTCCGCAACCCCATCATGGGGGTCGGAGGGGGTGAGCTACGCGAGATACCGCAGCTCCAGGGCGATGGCGATACCTTCGCCTACCAGTTCCCCATGGACGGGGACTACGTGATCACCCTTGACGGTCATATCGCGGACCTGAACGGAAGGGTCTACGGTATCTGCGGGACCTACGATCTGACGATCGCTAACGTACTGGACATCGAGACATCGTTGCTGCCGGGGACGCCGTTCGAGGTCGGCAATAGGATCGCGCCGACGCTGACGGTCATGCCCGGCTTTCCGGCCGACGTCACGTACACGGTCACTCACGTTTCCGCCGACGGGACACCTATCGCGGGAACCTTCTCAGGAAAGGCCAACGACAACGGCTACTGGGACGGTGGCGGCGCGGTATGGACCTTCGAGCGTCCCGGCGAATACCGCGTGGACGTCGAGACGCGCTACATCGACCCCGAGGGAAACTTGTGGGTGGGACGACTGCGCTTCGGCTCCGTGGTCGCTACCCCCGATGGGCCCTTTATCGCTCACGGGCGACGGGGCTCGGACGGCGTGGTGGATGTGCCGCGGCCATGGGGGCTGGAGCGCGACCTGGTCTACGGCGACGCATCGGCGCCCCACATGCATTTCGCGTACCACACCGGCGACGTCGTTTGGGGCATAGAAAACCCGGTGGTCGAGCAGCGCCCGGATGGGCGAAACGCCGGGGAGGCCGTCGTCACGTTCCTGAGCGTCCAGCCCGTCGACACCGCGCATCCGCTTGTAGAGCGCGCGCTGGCCAGGAACGAAGCTCTCGCCGCCGCGTTCCCCTGGTTTTTTCAGGTGCCATTGGACTCTATGGTGCGGGCAGGCCAGGTCCCGCTGATCACGATGCCCGACGTACTGAACATACCAAAGGGCGCCCATCCGGAAGACATCGATCTATTGGCGTACACGTACAGCTCGGCCCAGAGGCCGGGGGTCCGGGTGCGCGAGGTGATAAGCGACGACGACATCAATGGGTCTTACTGGCGCTTCGGCGATGCCTACCACGCCCAGTCAGGCAACGGGCCCGACGGCGACCTGCCGGGCGACTTCAAATACATGTACGGTGGAGCGGTTCTGCGAGACCCGGCCACGGGCGAGGGAGCGTACGCTAACTACGGCTCGGCGTGGGTGCTGCTGCCCAACGAAGACCCGGAGGGGGCACGCGTGATGCCGCCGTTCCAGGGGGCGGCCGGAGGCCCCAGTGGTGGACCGCTCTTCACCGTCCACGGGCGGGATATAGACCTCTTCTTCATGCCTATGGGCATTCGGCCGGGGTCGGTTCTGGAGACCGGCGACCTGTTCCGAATGGCCGGGCCCATCATGCCTACACTGCCGAGCCACGTTGAATACGCAGTCACCGCCCCGGACGGGACGGTCCAGGCTGGTGGCGGGCAGGCCAACGCCATCGGCTATTTCTACGACCCTGAAGACGACTTCGCCTTGGATCAGCCGGGCCTTTGGACGGTGACGCTCGGGGTTACACACAATGGACTCACCAGCGCCGGCCCCGTGGAGCCGCCGTTCCCGACTGGTGGTCCTCTGACCCCCGACGGCTCCACCTTCCGGTTCGTGGTGGCTGGGCCCGAGACGTATCGACTGGACATCCAGACCGACCTAGCCGACCTGACACCCGCCGAATGGGCCGGCGACGTCGGTCAAGCCAGCTTCCAGGCCGTCCTACCAGACGGATGGCGCGGCACCTCTGCCAGGGTCATCGTAACGATGCCGGGGAACGTGCTGGTTGACGAGGAGGTGGCAGAGGCCGACGGATTCGTGCGCTGGGACCTGGACGCCGAGGCGCTGCACCGTCTGGCCTCAAACTTCGACTACGAGGGCGGCATCTTCGACACCGTCATCGTTACCTTCTATGCCGAGGGCACGCTATCGGGCGAGCCGGCACAGGCGGCCGGCACAATCGTCACCCACGGGGCACGTGTGCCGAGCTAGGCGATCTCACTGTCGTCGCCGTCGGCTCATGGCAAAGACGAGAGGCCGTAGCAGAAGTCCCCGCTCTCTTAGAGGATGGGCGCGTAGGTTGTTCTGACCGACGTGGCCCTCATTTGCAATACCGCCGAGACGAGTGTTCATGCGTACACAACCCCTCTGGGTTTGACTATTCGGGGCCACCTACGTCGGCGTTTCTGATAGTCGAGGTCAACATGAGACGCAACAGCGGCCTCTATATGGGAAGGCTTCAGCTCACGTCGTAGTGTATTCTAATACACTACCGCTCACGTGGCTTCATTGCTCCGACCGTGTTCCTGCTGTTATACTGCAAACACACACAGGCGAACATGTGGTTCGCGCTACAGGCGGCAGGACGGCCTGCCAGAACGCGTATCATCGGGCTGAGGGTGTGACTTGGCTCAATGGAGTCAAGGAGTACTCTCGCTGAATTTCGAAGAACTGAACCTCAACCAACGTGTGCTTGCCGGCGTCAAGGCCGCAGGCTACACCAGCCCCACCCCCATCCAGGAGCAGGCAATCCCCGTCGCCCTTGAAGGGCGCGACGTTCTGGGTCTGGCGCAGACCGGAACCGGCAAGACCGCCGGCTTCATGCTCCCGATTCTCGAGCGCCTGATCACAGGCCCCCTGGGACCGGTGCGCGCGCTCATCGTCGCTCCAACCCGGGAGCTTGCAGAGCAGATCTATCAGACGGCCGTCGATTTGGGGAAGAATACCAGGATCCGCAGCGTCGCCATCTATGGCGGCGTGAGCAAGGTGCCGCAGGTCCAGGCGTTGAAGCGCGGCGCTGAGATTATCGTCGCCTGTCCCGGTCGCCTGCTGGACCACGTCAACGATGGCAGCATCGATCTCTCAACAGTAGAGGTGCTGGTGCTGGACGAGGCCGATACCATGTGCGACATGGGGTTCCTGCCTGACATCCGCCGCATCCTCACCCACCTGCCGGAACAGCGTCAGACGCTGTTCTTCGCCGCCACCATGCCCGACGAGATTCGTGTTCTGTCCAATGACATCCTCGATGACCCGACGACGGTGCAGATAGGCATCATCGCGCCAGCGAAGACAGTCTCTCACGCCCTCTATCCGGTGACGGACGCTCTCAAGAAACGGCTGCTGCTGGACATACTGCAACAGACAGCAACAGGGCGGGTGATGATTTTCACCCGCACCAAGTACCGCGCCCGCAGGTTGGCCGGAGACCTGGAGAAAGCCGAGTATCGCGTGTCCGCGTTGCAAGGCAACATGTCTCAGAACCGCCGACAGAAGGCCATCGACGGATTTCGTCACGGCACGTACGATGTCCTGGTCGCCACCGATGTGGCCTCACGAGGCATCGAAGTGTCGGATGTTTCCCACGTCATCAACTTCGACATGCCCAACACGGTGGACGCCTACATCCACCGCATCGGGCGCACGGGCCGGATGGAACAGAGCGGCGAAGCCTTCACGTTCACTCTGCCGGAGGATGAGGCGTTGGTGCGGCAGATCGAAGCCGTGCTGGGAGCGCGGATCGAAAGGCGGCGCCTGCCCGATTTCGACTACGGCGGCTTCAGACCAGACACCCAGGCTCCGAGGAGAGGCCCGGAGCCCCAGCGAAATGCCCAGCGTCACCAGAGCCCTAATGCGCCGCCAGTTTCCAAATCGACCCAGCCACGACCTGACAATCGGAACAACCCAAACGGCCCTCGCAGGTGGCGTTCCCGACGGCGGAGTCCCACTCCGGCAGCAACTCGCGCTCGGTAGCCGTCGATCGATGGGCCAATGCTCCTCGAGTCCGAAAGCGGGTTGGTGTGTCAGCCGAATGCATGAGTTGGCCGACTCCAAATTCAGCCCCACCTGATTGACTACGAGCTTATAGCGTGACAGTCGTGTCCCGTTCCTGGCGTACTTGCCTTCTTTCGTCCGCTGCTCCGCCGCAGGCCTCCGTGCCTATTTCCGGACCGTCCGGGGTCAAATCGATAGTTCAAACAGGAAAGCTACGGATTTGATTCACCCTCAGTCGAACAACGGAATACGAAACATTGCCATCATCGCCCACGTCGATCACGGCAAGACCACTCTGGTGGATGCCCTGCTGAAGCAGGGGCAGGTGTTTCGCGCCCACCAGGAGGTTGGAGACCTGATCATGGACTCCAACCCGCTGGAACAGGAGCGCGGCATCACAATTCTCGCCAAGAACACCGCCGTGACCTACAACGGCACGAAGATCAATATCATCGACACGCCAGGTCACGCCGATTTCAGCGGCGAGGTGGAGCGCATCATGAACATGGCCGATGGCTGCCTTCTGCTGGTGGACGCCGTTGACGGCCCGATGCCCCAGACCCGTTTCGTGCTTCAACAGGCGCTGAACCACGGTGTGGCGCCGATGGTGGTCATCAACAAAATTGATCGCCCTGCAGCCAGAGTTCCCGAGGTTGTCGAGCTTGTTCAGGACCTGTTCCTCGAGCTGGCGACGAAAGCGGAGCAGCTGGACTTCCCTATTCTGTACGCCTCGGCCCGCGAAGGATACGCGGTTACCGACCTCGACGCTCCGAGACAGGACATGCAGCCGTTGTTCGAGGCGATGATAAAGAGCGTTCCAGCCCCCTCAGGCAACCCGGACGAGCCCTTCCAGATGCTGGTGGCAGCGCTGGACTACGACAACTACCTCGGCCAAATTGCCATTGGCCGGGTGTTCCGAGGGAGGGCCAGAAGCCGGAGCTCCGTCGCCCTGCTCCGCAACGGTTACCAGCCCCAACCCCACGACTTAGACAGAGTGTACGTCTTTCGCGGGTTACAACGGCTGGAGGTCCCGGAGGCGCAGGTTGGCGACATAGTGGCCGTGTCCGGATTGGATGAAGTCTCCATAGGCGACACTATCGCAGACAGCGAGCATCCCGAAGCCCTGCCCTCTATAGAGATAGACGAGCCAACGGTGAAGATGACCTTTGGCGTCAACACGTCGCCCTTCGTCGGCAAGGAGGGGACGCACTCCACGTCCAGGACCCTGCACGAGCGTCTGCTCCGGGAGCTGAGGACCAACGTCAGCTTGCGCCTGGAGACCACTGACACCCCGGACGAGTTTCTAGTGTCGGGCCGGGGCGAGCTCCATCTCTCCATCCTGGTGGAGACCATGAGACGTGAGGGCCACGAGTTCCAGGTGTCCAAGCCAGAACCTGCCACCAAGGTCGTCGACGGCACGGTTTACGAGCCTTACGAACATCTAACCGTCGACAGCCGTGAGGAGTACATCGGCGCGTTGACCGAGGACCTCTCGGGACGCCTGGCCGAACTTATCAACATGACCAACGACGGCGCAGGCAACGTACGGCTAGAGTACAACATCCCCACACGTGGGTTGATCGGATTCCGCTCTGTGTTTCTCAGAGACACTCGAGGCACGGGAGTTGCGAACAGCGTCTTTACCGGATTCCAGCCCATGTCCGGCCAGGTCAGGTCAACAATCAACGGGGCGCTGGTGGCATCCGAGGCGGGCATCGCCATCACATACGGCCTGCTGAACGCCCAGGGTCGGGGCGAGACTTTCGTGGAGGCTGGAACTCCCGTGTACGAGGGCATGATCATCGGTGTCCATCCCAAGGACGACGACATCAACATCAACGTGTGCAAAGAGAAGAAACTAACCAACGTGCGCTCGTCCACTGCCGACATCGCCAAACGACTAAGTCCCCCCGCGAAGCTGAGCCTCGAAGACGCGCTGGACTTCATGGCCGACGACGAACTGGTAGAGGTCACGCCCCAGAGTTTTCGGCTGCGGAAAAAAGTGCTGTCCGATACAGCAAGACATCGACTGCGGCGCAATCTCGCCAAAGGCAGAGTGTGAACAGCTCTCGCTTGGTAAATCGCCGGCCATAATACCCCCGTCCCTTAGCCGGCCTCGGCTGGTACGCGTGGTGAGGGCAATGCGGTTGTGCCGGCTGCTATAATCCCGCCATGAAGCCGCGGCTGCCCTCCCTTCTTATGGACATCAAGCCAGGAGTAATTGACCTTGGCTGGGGCCATCCCTCGCCGGGACTGCTTCCCCTCGATGCGATAAGTGAGGCGGCTAATCGGCTCTTCTCTCGGGGCGAGACGGAGCCGTTGCAATACGGGGCCACTCAGGGCTACGGGCCCTACCTGGAGGCGCTGGCGGAGTTCCTCTCGCGACAGGAGTCCTACGGGATGTTCGTCGATCCCCGGTCACTACTCCTGACGGCCGGAGCCTCCCAAGGCCTGGACCTCACCTGCACCCTCTTCGCTCGGGAAGGCGACACCGTACTCGTGGAGGAGCCCACTTACTTCGTCATCGAGGGAGTATTCCGTGACCGCCACCTGGATGTGCGGGGGGTTCCCACCGACGGACACGGACTGGATGTGGACGCGCTAGAGGATATGCTGGAGACCCGGGAGCTCAGGCCCAGATTACTCTACACGATACCCTCCTACCACAACCCCATGGGCTCAGTGCTTCCAACGGACCGCAGGGAAAAGCTGGTCGAGTTGGCACACAGGTTCGACTTCCTCGTGCTTACCGACGACGTGTATCAGATGGTCCACTTCACGGAGGTTCCACCGAAGCCGGTGATATCCTTCGACAGCGGTCCCGATGGAAAGACTATCTCCTACGGGTCGTTCTCAAAGATCCTGTCACCGGGGCTAAGAGTCGGTTGGGTCCAGGCCTCGCCGGCAATTTTGGCCCGGTTGGCCGATGCCGCTGTTACCTTCAGCGGCGGTGGGTTCAACCACTTCGGCTCGGCCTTGGTGAAAGAGGTGATCGATATGGGACTTCTGGACAAGCATATCAACAGACTGAGGAAGACCTACTCCGCTAGGGCTGACGCTATGGACCTGGCAATCCGCAGCAACTTCGGAGAGCGGGTCGAGTACACCAAGCCGTCAGGGGGCTATTACTTCTGGCTCCGCTTTGCCGGCGGGCTGAACACCGAAAAGCTGCTACCAGTGGCTGAGGAACACGGTGTCTCCTTCAGGCCTGGCAACGCATTCGGCGGATCGGGCCGTTTCACCGACTTCCTGAGGCTGACCTACACGCTTTATGAGACTGAGGAGCTGGAAGAAGGCATTAGCCGCCTGTCGGACGCGGTAACATCGTCCATGTGTCAAGGTGCTGGTGTAGTCCCATCGGACTATGGTGAGAGGACTAGCAACAACGAGAACCGCTAGAACACGCCACCCTCCCAATTGGGATCTGGGAGCAATCCAGCCAAGACGTCCGCTACCGAGACCCTTTCGGAGTTCCGGGACTGACGTTCCGGTGTTGGACCGACCAGACAGCAGCGCGCTGAGTCCAGAGATTAAGGGTGGAATCGTGCGCCCTGTGGCTTAGGCTGGAAGGAGGACTGCAATGGGAAAAAGCGAGCAGCTTGAGGCCGCAACCGAGATGTGGAGGTCATTCGCTGAAAGGTTGGACGCATCTACGTCGATGGACGGATCCCGTATTGCCTATGAAGAGCTGCCCCCCTCCCCTCTCGCCGGGGACTTAACGATCGAGCGAGTGGGCGCCGGTGGTGTGCCCGGTGAATGGATCGTTGCCCCCGGAGCATCGGAAGACCGGATCCTGCTTTACCTCCATGGAGGAGGCTACGCCATCGGTTCGACGAGGAGTCATCGCGAGATGGTCTCCCGCCTGGCGCGGGCTTGCGGGGCGCGGGCACTGTCTATCGACTACCGACTGGCGCCGGAGAGCCCTTTTCCGGCTCCGGTAGAGGATGCCCTCGACGCCTATCGGTGGCTGTTATCCGAAGGTGCAGACCCTGGCAAGATTGTGATCGGTGGTGATTCGGCTGGAGGGGGATTAACGGTAGCCTCCTTGGTCGCGATGAGGTATTTGGGAGACCCGCTACCAGCGGCCGGGGTCTGCATCTCTCCCTGGGTAGACCTGGAGGGAACAGGAGAGTCCATCACGAAGAACGCCGCTCTGGACCCGATGGGGGGACGAAGCATGATGAAGAATATGACGAAGTGGTACATCGGGGACATGGACCCGAAGACACCCCTCGCTGCCCCCCTTTACGCCGACCTGCATGGCCTGCCCCCGCTACTCATCCAGGTGGGCTCCCCCGAGATGCTGCTGGATGACTCGACCCGGCTTGCCGAGCGCGCCAAGGCCGCCGGGGTTGACGTGAAACTCGAGGTCTGGGAAGACGTATTCCACGTCTGGCACTTCTTCGCCTCGATACTTCCGGAGGGGCAGCAGGCTATCGACCGCATCGGCGAATTCGTGCGCCACCACACAAGTTGAACCTATATTCTGCGCTCGAGCGGCCTTGGCTGGCTCCGTCATGACAGCGGTGGGCGGCTATCGCTCCAACCACGGCTGGGTACTAAACACTATTGCGTCTGGCTTCTCGGCGTCCTGATCCACTTGGATCCCTTCCAGCCGACCGGCCCAGGCAGCGGAAGATTGCTTCAGTCGATGACGAACATCTCGTCGGTACTGAAGCGCGTGGACAGCAGCTCAGGGCGATCAGCCGTAATCAGAATCAGGTCCTGGAGGCGCCAATATCCCACGCCCGGCTCCAACGCCAGCACCATCCCTGCCTCCAGCACCCCGGGCGCGTTCTCGACGATGTAGGGCTCTTGCTGGTGCCACCAGGTTCCCACGCCGTGGCCCACTACCTGTAGCCTTTCCTGGAACCCTTGCCGGCTGAAGGCGTCTGCTGCGAACTGATACACGTCGGCAGCCCTCACCCCCGGGCGGCACAGGTCGATGGTGGCCCGATAGACATCACGGACGGCTTCGTAGGTGCGGCGCTGCTCCGCCGAAGGCTCGCCTAACACGACCGTTCGGTTCTGGTGGCCCGGGTAACCCAGGTAGTAGGCGACATAATCGTTGCTGATGATGTCGCCTCTGCGGAATTCGGTGTCCCCCTCCCCCCCGTAGGGAACGGTGTTTCGGCTCGAGTTGAGCATACCGTGGACCCATTGGGCCCCGCGGGCGATGCAGCTTTGCACGATCCGGCTGTGCACATCCCGTTCCGTATCGCCTTCTCTAACGGCGGAGAACACCTCTAGATACGCCCCGTCCAAAATGTCCGCTGCTTTCCTCAGGACTTCGACCTCGCCGGGCGTCTTGATCCAGCGCACCTCGGCCATCATCGACGCACAGTCGGCGATGGTCGCTCTCGGAAGCAGATGGTGAACCTCTTCCCATGCCGCCCCGCTCACATAGGACTTCTCGAAGCCGATCTTGGAGTTGTCTAGGCTCATGCTCGTCAGTAGCTGAGCGACCTTTTCGTAGCGTGAGCCTGAGTAGGTGTCGAGGACCTCGATCTGCGTGAGCCAGGAGTCTCGTCGCGCCAAGGGCGCTGCTATATGATCCAGCAACATCACAGGCTCGCCCTCCCGTGGCCAAAGCAGCAGCGGCTCACGCGGCGAATCGGGAAAGTCGAGATGTCTGGCCAGCGTGCCGGGCAACGAGAAGCCTGCCAGGTAGGTGAAGTTCTTGCCGGAACGGATGACCAGTGCCGAAAACCCGCCCCTGTCCATCAACCTGTGCAGCCGGTCGACGTTGGCGATGATCCGGCGTTTCGCTTCGGCCATGGGAACCTCGCCTGTTTAGGTCAGCTGTGACGAGCGCGAGTGTATCCGGCGCATCGAGCGGCTGTCAAAGGCTTGGCGTCGTACACACGCAAGTAGCATCGCAAGCCACCTACTCGGAGTTGTAGAGTACGTCCGGGCTCATATATCGTAAGCCCCATGGTAGGGGATCAACTCTGAGCATTGCGCCGGATATTAGGCATAATGGGAACAGAAGTGTCGGTCGCCGTAGAAAGGAAATCTGGGCTCATTAAACCCGGTGGTATCGCCGGCGGCGGCGTCCCCGTCCTCCTCGCCAGCCATCAATTCATCGCCGCCCTCAGCGTAATCTTCGGCTTCATCCTCGGTGTCATCGTCGTCGGCATCATCGGCATAATCGTTGGCATCATCGTAGGCGCCAGGGCCGGTGGCATCCCTGCCCGAATCGGCGGTGGCATGGGTGGCGCCATCGTCGGCGGCATCGTCGCCGGCGGCATCATCAGCGGTATCATCGCCTACGACGTCCTCGACGAGATCGTCGACATCATCGACCGGGGCGGAGGAGGCGTCATCATCAGCCTCATTGTCGGCGTCATCACCGCGGTTGTAATCGGCATCGGCGGCGGCATCATAGGTGGTATCGTCGGCGGCAGGGTGGGCGCCAGATTTGGCCGCCGTTAGCAGCGGGGCATCGCTTGGCAAGAATCCTCGGTTAGCTCAATATTCAACGCCATGTATTCGTCCAGCAGCGCGATATGCCCGCGCCCCGAATCACGCGAAGGGTGAACATGAGTAGATTAGTACTGGCCAACTGTCACCTGATTGACGGCGTAGCTGACGGAGCCCAGCCCGATGCCAGTGTTGCCATCGAAGATGGGCTAATAACCAGAATTGCGACTGGTGGCGAAAAGATCGACGCCGACGGAGGGCGAGTGATCGATGCCCGGGGCGGGTGGCTCCTCCCGGGCCTGTGGGACGTTCACGTCCACCTGATGTTCCCGGATGCCCCACCCAAGACCATCCCAGAACGGGTTATCAAGTACGGCCTAAACGCTATGGAGGGACTCACGCAAAGCGGAGTCACGGGCATCCGTAGCGCGGGTGTTGAGCACTGGATCGACGTCGCGTGGAGGGAGGCGTTCGCGGCGGGCGAATACCTGGGGCCTCGAATCTTCGCCTCGGGCTACTTCCTCACGACAACCGCAGGCCACGGTCTTCGATGGCCCTTCTCTAAGCAGTACGACGGGCCCGAGGGCTTTGTTCGTGGCGTCAGAGAGCAGATTTTGAACGGCGCCGACCATATCAAACTGAACCTTTCGGGCGGGATCATGGGGCCCGACTGGGACCGCCACTGGCACAGCTTTCTCCTCCAGGGTGAGCTTGAGGCCGCTTACGAGATATGCCGACTGAGGGGTATGAAGGTGATGTCCCACGCCGCCAATCCCGAAGCCGTGAAGGATGCAGTTCGCCTCGGGACCTGGACCGTGGAACACGGCTACATCATGGACGACGAGTGCATACGAATGATGAAGGACGGAGGCACTATCTATGTCCCGACCCTGGGCATTAGCCACTTGACCCCAAAGCAGGCGGCTAACGAGTGGGAGCGGGAGTACCTGGACAGAAAGCAGATTTCGGAGTCGATGCTGGAACGCGCCGACGACGCCGCCGAGGAGCACGCGAACTGGTTCCGTGCCGCGCTTGCCTCCGGTGTGAAGATGGCTCTGGGCTCAGACCTGGGACCGGTGAAGGATGCAGTCCACCTGGAGATGGGCATCTGGGTCCGAGCCGGGGCTACCCCGATGCAAGCGATCAAGGCCGCGACCATAGCGTCGGCCGAGACTTGTGGTGTGGCCGACCAGCTCGGCACCGTAGAAGTTGGCAAGATCGCGGACCTCATCGTCGTCGGTGCCGATCCGCTTGAGAATATATCAAACCTTCGCAGGCTTCAGATGGTCTTCAAGGATGGGAGACTCGTGGCCGATAAGACCGAGCGTTGAGGCCTGAGAATCACCACACGAGCAGGCGCTCGCGAGACCGCACAGATAACGGAGTCGGCGTTACGACCCTGGGCCGGAGCGCGTGATCCGCAACGCGTCAACCCTCTGCTGTGGTACACTGCCGGGCGATCTTCGGTTCTTAACCCAACGTCTGGAGGAGGCGGCACTATGAGCGTGGCTCTGATTCTTGAGTTCGAGGCGAAGCCTGAGGTCGGAGAGCAGATGGGTTCATCTCTGAAATCGGCGTTGCCCGATACGCGAGCGTTTGATGGGTGCATCAGCGTGGACGTGCTCCGAAATGCTGACAATCCCAATCGATGGAGTCTGGTAGAGCGATGGGAATCCAAAGCCCACCACGAACGGTACTTCCAGTGGCGCATGGATACCGGCTTCCTGGAGCAGATGATGGCCGCCCTAGTTGGGGAGCCAAAGGAGACCTGGTACGAAGCGTACGACGCCTAAGGCTTGGCGTCGATGCTACTCCGTCAGCCCGAACGCCAGCCGGTCGGAGCTCGCACCACATCCCCAACAGGCTGAGCCCAGTCAGATAAGCATCTGACGGGCTAGCAGCGGGACCTCTCCTCTTAGGCTCAGGGCGACCCTTTCCAGGTGAATATCTTTTCGGGCAGCGCCTCGACGAGGCCAGACGTCTCGTAGCCGTGTGTCGCCTTGTGGGCGTCCCGGACAAGGCCCTCTTCATCGCTTCCACCCTCCAAGAAGCGCACCTTTCCATACATGAACACGTGTCGCTTCCAGGGCGGCTCCGCGAAGGCCAAGGCAACATTGGGATTGCGACGGAGGTTACGCCCCATAGCCGTGTCTTCAGGCGCCCCAAAGTAAGTCCTGCTATCTACCAATACAGCCGCTTTACCGGTGACATGAGGGGCGCCGTGGATGTCCACCGTGGAGACAAGGACGACTGGGTACTCATTGATGAACTCGATGACATCGGTGGCCGACATGGCATTCGTACCACCGAAGATGCTCTTCGTCCGAGACGTCGCCCCTTCTATGCTTTTGAGGATGAGGTTAGCAAGGTTCATTATGTCCTCCCACACCGGAAGCATACACCCAAAGGCCAAAGCTCCCAAGCCACCGTGATGGATGACTACTCGTGCTTCACGCTGGTTCGCAGGGCTCAGCGGACCATGGCGGCCGACTCTCTCATCGAGGTGGCACAGAAGCCGGTGGGCAGGACGCCATGGGCACGCGGTTGCTGCGCAGTCTTTCAGTTGCAGGGTAGTCTACTGTAAAAAGCTCAGGCTTCAGGTCGAGCATCACCCCGTACGTGTCTCGGGCCTTGTCCACCGACACCCAGCCCCTTCGAACGTCGTGTCTGACCCTCTCAGGGTCACGGTCTAATGGGTCCCCGAAGCCACCACCGCCGGTAGAGCAGGACTCCAGCGCGTGGCCTGAGTCGATCTCAAATAGCCCGATGAGCGGCAGCTCTTGAATCCTATTCCCCTTCTCATCGAGGACAAAGCCCTGGTTGGGGCTTCCGCTCCCTCCACCCAGGGCTCCCCTGGGCGGGAACACCTTCCCGTCGCCAAATCCGGCCGCGACCATCGGGTTCCCACGTGCCCTCACCACCACCCTGAAGGCCGGGCTTCCACAAGACTCTCCCGCGCCCGCGGAGTCGGGCACTATCTCGGCGCCACTCTCTATCAGGTGTGGATGGGCCTTCTCCCACAGCTCGGCGCCGGGTGTCCAGTTGTTGCCTGAGCCGCCGCCGCACAACCAGGTAAGCCAGCCGTCGTAGCCCTTCACACCTGGCCCACCGCCGGACACAACTCCTGTGATCATCAGCTCGTCCACATACGGTGCATCGTTTTGCCGGAAGTCCTTACCCGAGAAAACCGCCAACCCCCAGCTGATGTAGCCACCCTCGCCACCACCCCGAGCCGGGTCCACCTTTGCCATCAAAGCAATGGCGCAGGATGCCAGCCGGTCGGCGGTGAAAGTGGTGGCCACCGAGGTCCCCACCGGGAACTTCGGTATGCCGACGACGCACCCCTCTCTGAGCTTGAATTTCACTCTGTCGAAGGCGCCCTGATTGTGGGGCAGCGTGGGGTCGAGACAGGAGAACATGCCCTCCATCACCCCGGCCTTGGACGTAGCCTCGGTCAAGTTTATCCCGGCGTCGAACTGGTCGGGATTATCCCTGAGGTCTACGATCAGCGCCTCCTCTTCATGGTCGACGGTCAGCTTGATCTTGATCGTGACCCCCTCGGGGGCAAAGGGCAGCGGGTCGAGGGTGGTTTCGTTTTCCCAGGTGCCTTGGGGGAGGCTCTTTATCTCCTCGACCATTCTCCGGCTGCCGTAGTCGATCCACTCATCGATGAACTGCTCCATGGTGTCGGGGCCGTACTTGTCGATCAGGGCAAGGAGCCTACGTTCGGCCACCCTGGTGGCGCCCACAGCTGCGGCGAAGTCGCCGTAGAACTGCTCCGGGATACGGATGTTGGCCGTCGCGATCCTCACCACGTCGGCAACATCTTTGTAGTCGCGCTGCACTCGCACGCAAGGCCAGTGGAGACCCTCCTCGTAGACATCCTTAGCGAAGGGGAGGTAGACGGTGGGCTGGGGGGCGCCAGTGTCGGCCTGATGAGCCCTGAGCATGACCCAGAACATGAGGCGGTCGTCGTAGAACACAGGGGTGCAGAAGGAGTAGTCGGCATGGTGAGCGCAGCCAAGGAACGGACTGTTGTTGAGGAAGCAGTCGCCCGGCTCGATGTCGTCGAAGAGCTCCGGGATAGGGGCAATGGACATGTTTGAGGCCAGGACGTGGACCGGAACGCCTTGGGCAATGGTGACCAGGCGGATGCTGCTGTCGGATATAGATGCCGAGAGGTCCCTGGCCTGAAGCACCGAGGATCGGGCGCTCTGGAGGCACGCCTGCATCGACTCCCGGACGACGCCGTCCAGTCTATTGGCCAGGGTTGCGAATACGACAGGGTCCAACGTTTGGGCCATCGGGTCCTCCAGTACGCACCGGGGCCAGGTGACCGTTCCCCCAGCCTGCCCCGGCGCAAGCTATACGGCTCGGAGTGAGCTGGATGAAATCCTAGCCTGGGTATCCTACTGCGCCGTCCACCCGCCGTCTATCACCAGCTCGCTGCCCGTGACATAAGAGGACTCGTCCGAAGCCAGGTATAGCACGCCATAGGCAATCTCCTCAGGCTCGCCATACCTGCCCATCGGCGTGCCGGACACGGTCGATCGGCTCCTCTGGGTATCAGCCCGGGCCTTTGCCGTCATGTCGGTGGCGATAGGCCCAGGATGTACCGAGTTAACCCGGATGGCCTCTTTGGCGTACTGGATGGCAGTCGACTTGGTGAGCAGCCGCACCGCCCCCTTAGACGCGTTGTACCCGGCATAGACGCTGTCCTGACCTACATTGCCCGAGATAGACGAGATGTTGATGATCGACCCACCGCCGGCCCGTCGCATCTCGGGGATAGCCGTCTTGGTCCCCAAAAAGACTCCCGTGGCATTGATGTCCATCACGCGATTCCACTCGTCTAACGTTGAGTCCTCCAGCCTGGTGGTGAGGCCTCCGATACCGGCATTGTTCACCAGGATGTCGAGCTTGCCGAAGCGTTCAACGGTTGCGGCGATAGCCTCCTGCCAGTTTGCCTCGCTCGTCACGTCCAGCCGGACGAACAACGCCTCGCCGCCTGCCTCGTCTATCTCCGCCTCCACCTGGCGGCCCTCGGCCTCAAGTACGTCGCCGATAGCCACTAGGGCTCCTTCTCTCGCGAACAGTCTAGCTTCCGCTGCGCCCATCCCTCGCGAGCCTCCGCTGATGAATGCGACCTTGCCTTCTAGTCTCACCACGTGCCTCCTTCGGCAAAGAACCATGGAGAATGTTCTGCCCAAACTATAACCCAAGCCCGACGACTGAAGAGTTGAAACTTACCCAGACGGGTGTCAAAAGGCCTCCCGTTTGTTTGCTAATCGCGAGCCGCAATAGGATTCAGCACCCTGACGGGCTCACCGCCGAGGAAGGCCCGAATATCCTCCACCGCATCACCATAGAACGCCTCATAGGTCTCGGTGGTCACGTATCCCATGTGGGGCGTAATGACGGTATTCTCCAGCCCCCTCAACGGATGGCCCAGGGGTAACGGCTCGGGGTCGAACACATCCAAGGCTGCACCAGCGATGGTTCCCTTCAGAAGAGCGTGTACGAGCGCTTCTTCGTCTACGATGGGGCCCCGCGAGGTGTTTATCAAATAGGCCGAGGGCTTCATCAAGTCCAGCTCGCGAGCCCCAACCAAACCCGTAGTCCTGTCGCTCAGCACGAGATGAATGGTTACGATGTCAGAACGGGAAAACAGGTCGTCTTTTCCCACAAGGGTGGCACCGAACTGAATAGCCCGCTCCTCCTTGAGGTTCTGGCTCCAGGCGATCACCGACATTCCAAAAGCCTTCCCTACCGTCGCCACCTGAGAGCCCAGATTGCCCAAACCCATGACGCCCAATACCTTGTCTCTCAGCCCGGCTCCCATGCTGACCTGCCAGTGACCGGCACGGGTCGCCCGATCCTCCTTCGGGATTTGCCGGAGCAGGGCCAGGATCAGGCCCCATGTCAACTCGGCTGTTGGATAGGATAGCCCTCCCGTGCCGCACACGACGATGCCCAAGTCCGAAGCCGCTTCCATGTCGATGGACGCGTTCCGCATTCCCGTGGTGACCAGTAGCTTCAGCTTGGGTAGCCGCTCGAGTAGCGTGCGGGGAAATGGGGTCCGCTCCCGCATCGCTACGATTATCTCGAAGTCCTTGAGGCGTTCTACTACGGCATCCTGGTCAGACAGATGGTCCCTGAAGACCTCGACATCGGACGGGAGGATTCCCCAGTCGGCCATCTCCAGGGCGACTTCCTGGTAATCGTCCAATACCGCAACGCGTGACACGGCTATATCTCCCTTCCTCTTGTCGCCCAGGTCGTCACCGTTAGAGCCACCTCGTGGGATTTCTGATCCAGGCTGAGATTCGCCAGCTATCCCCGAGGGCGAAGAGCCGCCGCCCGTTCCAGCCGATTGATGTCTAACCGACCGTCTGGGTATGCTCCCGCTTCACTAGCTCCCAGTCTATCTCGTAGCCGAGTCCGGGCTCGGTGGGTGCGTAGACGAGTCCGTTACCGTCCACCTCGATGTCGTTCACCAGAGCGTACTTATTGGCCCCGGTGCAGGGGAACACCTCGTAGAACTCGCAGTTGGGGACCGCCATGGTAACGTGCAGGTTCGCCACGTTGTTCAAGGAGTTGCCGCCATGGTGAATCTCGCATTTCATGTTGAAGCCCTCCGCCAGGTGGCATAGCCTCACCAGGGGCGTGATCCCGCCGGTAACGGCGACGTCGCCGCGGAGCATATCGGTGGCGTAGCTGGTGATCCACTGGGCCATGCCGTAGTACCGGCCGGGGGCGTACTCTGTCGACATGACCGGGATATCAAGCTTGCTTTTCAACTTGACGTAGTTGTAGATGTCCTCCTCCACTAACGGGTCCTCATACCAGTAGTACCCGAGTTGCTCGATGGCCCTGCCGACCCGAAGGGCGTCTTCGTACTGGTAGGCCCACATGGAGTCAAGCATCAGCTTCATGTCGTCCCCAACCGCGCGTCGAACCGCTTGGCAGATCTCGACATCGGCTTTGGGCTCGCCGTGAGGGTGGATCTTATGGGAGGTCCAGCCGATGGACTGGAAGTGTTTCGCCTCCTCGGCGTACTCCTCCGCCGTCGCGTGCCAGGCAGTGCTGGAGTAGGCAGGAACGCTCTCCTTGCACGTGCCGAGGAGCCTATGAATCGGCTGTCCGGCGATCTTGCCGTTGATGTCCCACAGGCATATGTCTATCGCGCCGATGGCGTTGGTGGAAACCGAGCGGTTCTCCTTCCACATCTTCCACCATATGTCACCGATGTCCTGAGGATTCCTGCCCATAATCATAGGCTTGATATACTCGATTAGCCCTTTGGCGTAGTGGTCGGCTCCCACCCTGGAGGAGCCTAGAAAGGCGTGGCCCTCAACACCCTCGTCCGTGTAGACAGTAACGACCCCCAGCTGGCGAGTGTCCCCGAAGGAAGTTCCCACGCCCGTCTTCCAGGGCTCCGACCACCAGTTGAACATCGCCACCTTGACGTCCGTTATCTTCATATCAATCACCTGCTGGCAGTGTAAATGTCATTGACTGATTAAGCCCGTTCCACTCGCCTGGTGGGTACTCCGCCTGTTCGAGATCGAGCGCCCGCCGGGCTGAGTGGACTACTACCCCCGCGAAGGCGTGCAGCTCACTGGTCGTGTCCTGTTAGCTTCGTTCCAGAAGCTCGATGCGGACGTCGTCGGGCGCGCGAACGAAGGCGATCTTTAAGCCGGGACGTAGGGTACGAGGCTCCATGGTGAACTCGGCCCCAAGTCTTTTCAGCTCGGCGGCGGCATCGTCCAGGCTCTCGACCCGAAGCCCGAAGTGGTCCAGCCCAATGTAAGGCTCGGATGGACCGAAAAGCATATCAGCGTCTTCGGGCACCGGTGCGATGAACACCACAAGGCCGTTGATGTCCAGGTCGATTCTTTGCTGTCCATCAGACTGGGTCGACTCGATGATCTTCGCGCCAAACATCCTTTCGTAATACCGGGCCGTGCCCATGGGATCAGGGCTGCGCAGATGGATGTGGTCGTAGGTGAAGGTGGGCATATCAGTCCTCCGGTGTCGATGCTTAACGAGCGCTGCGCTCCATGCCTAGTTCGGTTAATATTGCTGTCACTCAGTTAACAGGCTGCCTGCTGCTCGTCGCCCCCAGACCGCCCTCTACGGACCCAGCAACTTGGCGCAGTCGAAGCAGGCGTCCGTACCGGCCGATCTCTGACACATCCTTCTCCCCGATGCCCGTGCCGGGTAGGCCGTCAGCACATAGCATTCGCGAGTCCCTTCATGTCAGCTACGAGAATATCGGGCTGGTACGGGGTCATACCAAATGGCCGCTTGTGGCGGTCAACGAATGCCGTATGCATCCCTGCTGACTTGGCGCCGACGCAATCGAAGGTGTGATTTGCGACGAAGAGGACCTCTTCCATACGCACACCCATGATCTCGGCGGCCTTGGTGTATGTTGCGGCATGAGGTTTGAAGGCATTCGCGACCGTCACGGAGATGACGGCGTCGAAAGGAATCTTGTGATACTGCTTCGCCGTCTCCAGCATGTCCGGGTCCCCGTTCGAGAGCACCACGATCTTATATTTGGATTTGAGCCGAGCTATAGCTTCGGGGACGTCAGGGAAGGGACGGAGCTTCTCAATCTGCGCCACCAAGTACCGCACCTCATCCATAGTGTATTCGATCCCTGCACGCTCCAATACCCAGGCGAGGGACCGGTGCCCGATCTCCCGGTAAGGAGTGTGTTCCTTTTGCAGTAGGGTGTCGATCATCGAATTCTCGAAGTGTGTACGGCGCCACCAGGTCACAAATTCGTACGGATTGCCGTCCCATCCCTTGCGCTCGAGGAATGGTGTGGCGACCTCTGTCAATCCAATCTGCATGTCCACTACGGTACCGTATTGGTCAAACATACACACCTTGATCTTGCCCCGCAGCTCGACGGTACTTGCCATGAGTCATTCCTTCTTCGATGATGTTTCCTTAGACCTCCGCCAGACCTCCGCCGCCGATCGAACGCTAATCTAGGACGCCGAGAGATGGCTCTGTGAGCTTAATTGGTTGGTTGACGGTGTTTGGTGAGTGATACTAACATGGCTCTCGCTGAGTATGGTGCGTTGCTTGAGCCCGGGCAGTCTGATATGGGAATCTCGGGCCTGGGATGGCCCTGCCGGCTCCTGTGACGGAAGCCGATGATGAAGGAGTCTTGGATGAGCGGAATCTTTGACGAGCTAGGGGTGCGGCCGGTCCTCAACGCGCAGGGCAACAGGACGCTGCTCGGTGGGAACACGGTGTCGGCCGATGTGCGGGCGCTAATGGACGACTCGGAAGAGTACTACACACACATGGGAGAGCTGATGGACCGGGTCGGTGAGAAGATCGCCGACATGCTCGGTGTTGAGGCCGCGCTGATCACCTCGGGCGCCGCCGCCGCTCTTGCCGTTGGCGCAGCGGCCTGCATGACCGGGACCGATGAGGAGAGGATCGAACAGATTCCCGACGTGACTGGGATGCGCCACGAGTTCATCATCCAGCGTCAGCTTAGACTCAAGTACGATAGGTCCATGACCATCCCGGGCGGGAGGTTGGTGGAGATCGGAGACGTGGACAGGACGACCTCCGACCAGCTCGAGTCCGCGATAGGACCGAATACGGCCGCGATTCACTATCTGGCGCCTGGAGACCGAAATCCCGGCGCCCTTCCACTGGAGGAGGTCATTCGCATCGGTCACGCCCACGACGTCCCCATCATCGTCGACGCTGCCGACCAGGTGTACCCGACCGACAAGCTCGGCAGGTACGTCAAGATGGGCGCGGACCTGGTGGCATACGGCGCCAAGTACTTCGGTGCGGTGAACTCCAGTGGCATGCTAACTGGCAAAGCCGACCTGGTCGCCGCGGCTAGAATGAATAGCTTCATTGGTTTCGAAGACACCGCGCTCCGAACTTTTGCCAGGCCTATGAAAGTGGACCGCCAAGAGGTTGTGGCCGTCTACGCCGCCCTGCGCGAGTGGTTGACGATGAACCACGAAGACCGTTTCGCGGCCTACGAGGTAAGGATCTCGTCGCTGAGGACCGACCTGGCCGGTCTCTCGAGCGCGGAGATGTCGTACTTCCCCGAGCACGGACCCGCCGAGGGTCTACGTATCCGCGTGGACGCCGAAATGGCAGGAAAGTCGGCGCAAGACGTGATCGATGAGCTGAGGGCCGGCAATCCGAGCATCTGGGTCCGGGACCGGGACCTGGGTGAGAGAGACGACTCCTTCGTCATCCGGATACCCACGCTGAAAGAGGGCGGCGAGAAGGTCATCGCAGACAGACTGCTAGAGATCCTGTCGTAGCTACGAGGCTCTTTCTTCAAGTTGACGGGATGGGTTTGTACCTGCCACGACGCTTAGCTACGACGACCGCCGGTACAAAAGCCCTGAGCCGGCGCCGGATTCTAAGGCAGTGCAAAGCATCGCCGCTCTGTCCGATAGTTTTTGGTGAGCCTGATCTGTTTAGTTGAGGTTCGCATGAACATATCTCATGAAGATTTCGTGATGTTTTTCGACCGCGCGCTCGATGGCATGTTGCGCATCGTGGAAGAGCTCGGCGAGGAGCGCGCCAACATGCGTCCCGACTTGCCCGGCGCGAACTCGCCCTACGCGATCTTGACGCACTGCGTCGGGGTGTGCAATTACTGGGTTGGAACACTTCTGGGTGGGCGCGAGGTTTTCCGGGACAGGGACGAGGAATTTAGGGCGAGTGGTACGGTCGTTGAGTTGCGCGCGAAGGTGGCGGAGCTTAAGGCGAATCTTGTGGAAGATATCAAGCAGGTCCGAGGTGACAAGCCGCTGGCGTCGGCGCCGAGCTCAGCGTACAACCCACTGCTGGATATGAAAGACTGGACGCAGGGGACAGCGCTGATTCACGCGTACGAGGAGCTAGCGCAGCATCACGGCCAAATGGAGCTCACGCGCGATGCTCTGACGGGGAACTACTAGGGCGCTGTCTCGTCTGGGAGCTGAACCATCCCTGGGGACAGATGGCCTATCTTAGAGGTATGTAGCGGGGAATCGAGGACAGGCCCCCGATCCCTCAGCTAATAGCCTCCCAGTCGGCGTGCCGTTCGAATGCATGCGCAACGCGGAAAAGGGATGCGTCGTCGAAATGCCTCCCAACTAGCATCAACCCCACAGGCAGTCCATTGGACTTGCCACATGGGATGCTGAGAGCTGGGTGGCCGGTCATATCGTAGGGCGCTGTGTTGCCTATCATGTCCCACCCGTGGCTGATCAAGCCCTGGATGCCAATGTCCGGATCAGACCTGTGGGCCTTCATCGGCGCAGTTGGCAACGCCAAGACGTCCACTTCCTCCAGCGCCTTGTCATAGCTTGCCCGGAGACCGTGCCGCAGGTTCTGGGCCTTGGCATACATGCGTCCGTGGTAGCGCTCGCTCATGTAGGTCCCGATCAGCAGGAACAGCTTCAAAGTCGGAGGAAAGTCGTTCGCCTGCGCGAGGCGAGCCTTCCCGAAGCTTTCGATCAGACTAAGATTGTAGAGGCCCTGCCAGTGGTGACCCATGCCGTTACTGCGCACCATTGCAGTCGCGCCCTCAATGGCCAGACCCAATACAATCCCTCCAGCCTCGCGATGGGCCGGAACACTTACCTCGGTAACCTGCGCCCCCAGCTCGCCCAGAGTCCCCAGAGCTCTACGCACCAGCTCGTCCACGTCAGGCTCTGACTCCTCGCGGCCAAATCCCTCGGCCAGCATCCCGATGCGGACACCATCTACACCCAGGCCCAGTGACTCGGTGTAGGGCTGTACCGGCACCTCGCTCTGTCGCGGATCAAGGGGGTCCTTGCCGGCGATGACTTCCAGAGTAAGGGCGGCGTCCTCCACTGTTCGGGCCATCGGCCCCGCATGGTCGAAGGTATTATCTACTCCCACGATCCCGGTGTAGGGCACCAGAGAGTGGGTTGGTTTGAGGCCAACAACCCCGCACCACGAAGAGGGTATCCGGATGGAGCCTCCCTGGTCTCCGCCGATCGTTATGTCGATGTCGTCGTAGTAGAGGCCTGCCGCCGAGCCGCCCGACGAGCCACCGGCCAAATGTTCCGGGCTATGGGGGTTGAGCGTGGCCCCCTGGGCGCTGGTGTCACCGGCTGCCGAGTAGGCAAAATTATCCATGTTTAGAGTTGCGACGATCTCCGCTCCCGCGTCGAGCAACCTGGTGACGATCGTCGCATCTATCTCGGGGACATACCCCTCGAGCACCAGCGAGCCGCAGCTCATTGGCATTCCCGCCACGCATACGTTGTTCTTCAGACCGAACCTCTTACCTGCTAGCTTCCCGGAACCTGCACCCTTCAACGTGCAGCGCCGAACGATGGCGTTCAGCGGGTCCGCCTCCCGCGACGGCCGGTACCCCGGATCCCGGTCACGGTACTTGAGCGGGACATGGGGCATCGGCATGCTGTCCAGCAGCTCATAGGCGGCGAACCAGCCTGGCATCAATGCTTGAAAGTCCGCCAGCTCCTGGTCGCTCAGCTCAAAGTAGTTGGCCTCGGCCATCTGCCGCAGGTCTGTATCGGTTGGAAGACGAACTGTCATAATCAGCCCTCCTTACCCGGCTGGTGCACGCCTACTCATTGGCGCAGGCGCATTCGAACGGTCTACATCTGCTCGCCTCATCGGCGCCTCGATTATACGCCCGGCAACCCAGGTTCGCGCGGCGTGAAAGCCGCTGTACCAGGACGGCGGAGGGGCCAGGCGAAGGGGGTCCAAGGAACCTCGATTGCCCTAATCGCGAGCGTGCTACTCGACTAGGCGAGAGCGGATTCCATCGATCCAGCGAACTGCTCACGTTGCCACTGCCTCACTTCACGCGACTGAAGCTCTTCATCCAGTGTACGAGGAGCTTTTGCCAGACGTTGCAGGCTTGCCATGGGCCATACCAGAGCTGGATCAATAGACAGCTGCTTACCCAAGTTCATCCGCCACATCTTCAGTATTTTCAGACGCTCAGTTTCAACAGGTGTCGCCGATCGTGTGTGGCGACGAGTTGGACTACTGATAGGCGGATCGGCCAATCCCCTATCAAGAGCTGCGCGCAACAGCTTGCCGAAACGGGAGTCGACTCGTCCCTTGAGCTGGGGAAGCTGGTCCAACTCGGCAGACGGGTTGGTAGCCAAGTGGACCAGGGTCTCGTGTGGTAGAACATAGTAGGGAGGCCGGTTGCGACGTCCAGCCTCGGCTTCTCGCAGCTCGAATATTCGTTTCAAGATCGCCTTTGCTTGTCCGTCCAGCCCTCGGCTGCCCTTCAGCGACAGAAACGCCGTTTCCGGATCCGGGGCGACGTAACGGATCTCTTCCAGGCGGGCGCATTCCTCGGAGACCCACGTTGACCTCGAAAGGTCTCGTAGCCTCCTTTCAAGGGCTTCTCGGATGCTCAGTAAATGCCGGACATCCATCGCTGCGTACTCCAAGGCCTCTTCGCTGAGCGGCCGATGGGACCAGTCGCTTTTTTGAATGCGGGCATCTTTCGGAATCCGTACGCCCAGCAACGCTTCAAGCAGAGCCGACAACCCGATCTGCTCCATACCCACGAAGCGTGCTGCCATGGACGTGTCGTAGACGTTGCGTACCCGAAATCCCCACTCTCTATCCATGCACCGCAGGTCGTACTCAGCGCCGTGAATCACCTTTACTCCCACATTTCCCATATCAACCCTGCAGGGCGTGCCGTACTCAGCAACAGAACTACTTGATGTAGCCGAATAGCAGAGCATAGCAGTTATCATGAGTGCTAGACTGGTCGTGTTCGACAGCTTTAGGTCTTGATAGCGTACCCACTCTGGAGGCACCCAATGGGTGAAAGCACGAAACCCCGCGCCACGCTCCGTTTCGACCGACGTGTACGGTTGGAGTTTCGCGGCGCTACCATCACCTCGGACGCCGGACTGCTGGCCTGCCGCGAGTTGGATGATGCGCTGGGACTGACGGAGACGGCGAATGAGTGTCTGCAGGAGAGTCGGGGCGGTCGTAACGTGCAGCACCGATTGGTGGGCCTTCTCAGGCAGTCGGTGTACAGTCGTCTGGCGGGCTACGAGGATACCAACGACGCTGAACGGCTGGCCCAGGACCCGACGATGCGGATCATCGTTGGACGGCGAGACATTGACAGACCGGCCGCCAGCACCAACACCATGAGCCGGTTCGAGACCGAGGTGCTTACCCAGGACGGCAACGTGGAAGGGTTGGATCGACTGAACGCTAAGTGGGTGGATGGAGCTATGTCCCGCACGCCGCACCGGCGGGTGATCTTGGACATGGACAGTTCGGAGAGTCCGGTACATGGAGAACAGGAGGGAGCGTCGTACAACGGTCACTTTGGGAGCACGTGCTATCACCCTTTGTTCGTGTTCAACCAGTTTGGTGACTGCGAGGGAGCGATGCTCCGCGCGGGGAACGTACATAGCGCGCACAGATGGCGTGATGTATTGGATCCGATCCTGTCCCGCTACGGGGCGACAGGAGTGCGCCGGTACTTTCGGGCCGATGCCGCATTCGCCAAGCCGGACATCTATGAGTACATGGAGGAGCGGCGAGTCTTCTACGCAATACGGCTGCCGAGCAACAAAGTGCTGCAATACGAGATCGCTCCCTTGCTGATACGACCTGTGGGGAGGCCCCCGAAACGTCCGGTGATCCGATACGACGACTTTTGGTATCGTGCTGAGAGTTGGGACCGTGATCGGCGTGTGGTGGCCAAGGTGGAGTGGCATAGGGGAGAGCTGTTCCCTCGGGTGGGCTTCATCGTCACGAACATGACGGCTGGCCCCGAAGGAGTGGTTCGATTCTACAATGGTAGAGGGACAGCCGAGCAGTGGATCAAGGAGGGCAAGTACGCGCTGAACTGGACTCGGCTGTCGTGCCATCGGTTCGTGGCCAACCGGGTGCGTCTGTCTCTGTTCGTCTTGACGTACAACCTTGGGAACTTCCTTCGCCGGTTATGCCTGCCCAAGGCGGTCAAGCACTGGTCGCTGCGGAGCGTGCAGGTCAAGCTGATCAAGATGGGAGGCCGTCTGGTGCGGCACTCCCGGCGATTGATCTTTCAGTTATCCGAGGTGTCGGTTCCTCGACGGTTGTTCCAGGGAGTGTTGGATCGTATCGGTCGGTTATCGCCGGCGCCAAGCTGAGGGAGGGTACAACCACGATCTTGCCAAGAGGGAGAGCGCTCCAGGGAGTCGGCTTGTCTTCAATGCGCTTTCACCCCATTGGCGGGGGCCCGAAGACGACAAAGATGGACAAGAACCATGGTTCGAGGCAAGAATCGTATCCCTTATTGGATAGACTGGAGATTAACTGGCCTTGCAGAACCTGACTATGATGCTACCATCTCGTTTGGGCTGCCCATTGAGCCTGAAGACTCCCAATATGGGAAATACCGGTTACAACCGTTTCATCTGCTAACACTTCTCCTATCGGTCCCATATCATCCACTGCGAGCGTGTCGATTAGGTACACCCTGCTGGAGGTCGCCACCTGAACCAAGCAGACTCTCTCGGGGTATCTGTGCCGGCTGTTTGACTCGGTATCCAGGGCGATACAGCGCTCACGTAGCAAGATTCGGCCCAGGTCGGAAACCTGACCTGAGGAGGTCAACAGTTCGACTGGGATCGACGACCTTTGCTTCATAACGTCTGTTGGAGTCCTCGCCCCGGCCAAGGCAGCTTAGGCGTCAGGTCGAGAGGCCCATGGATAGGCGTCCTTCAAACGCTCTGGCCGTCGACGATCTGGTGCTGCCGGTTACTTCCGAGAGTTGCGCTCACTATCCCCTCTGGCGGAGGTGCATGCGGACAACGCGGATCTCTTCGTAGTGGTAGCCGTCTCCCAGGAGCTTGCGGGCTGTAGAGAGCAGGTAAGCTTCAGTAGAGTCCCAGGAAGTGGTGTAAGAAGAGGAGGGGGTCTGGAGTAAGAGAGACCACCGCGTCATCCTTAGCGGGCAAAACAGAAGCTCGAGAAAGGAGGACAACGGTGGTCAAGGAAAGGATGGACCTGCTGGAGTTGTTGCGCAAGGGGGGAATGGACGGTGACGTGGACTTCCTACGGGAGGCTCTGAGAGTGCTGGTAGAGGGGATCATGGATGCGGAGGTGTCTGCGAGGACCGGTGCTGAGTATGGAGAACGCAGCCCTGAGCGGGTGACCCAGCGCAACGGGTATCGGTCCCGGGCGTGGGATACCCGTGTAGGGACTATGGAGCTGCACATCCCGAAGCTTCGAGAGGGGAGCTACTTCCCGAGCTCTGCTGGCGGTGATCCAGCAGGCCTATGTGGAAGGTGTATCGACAAGGCGGGTGGACGACCTGGTCAAGGCCCTGGGGTGCGAGGGTATCTCCAAGAGCCAGGTGTCGCGTATCTGTCAGGAGCTGGACGTGGTGGTGGATGGCTTCCTGGGCCGTCCGCTGGACGGCGGACCATATCCCTACCTGTGGCTGGACGGACTAACCCAGAAGGTCAGAGAGGACGGCAGGATCGTCAACGTCAGCGTGGTGGTGGCAACGGCGGTCAATGGCGAGGGCAAGCGGGAGATCATTGGGATGGACGTGGGTACCAGCGAAGACGGCGCCTTCTGGCTGGCCTTTCTGCGCTCACTGTCCGCCAGGGGTCTGAGCGGGGTGGATCTGGTGGTATCGGATGCGCATCAGGGACTCAGGGATGCCATCGCGACTGTCTTCGGTGGGGCCAGCTGGCAACGGTGCCGCACCCACTTCATGACCAACCTGCTCACTCGGGTCCCCAGGCGCGCTCAGCCCTGGGTGGCCAACATGGTCCGCACCATCTACCAGCAGCCGTCCCCTCAGGAGGTCCACGCACAGCTCGAGCGGGTGATCGCCCAGCTACAGGACCCGTTCCCTCAGGTGGCCTCTCTACTGGACGAGGCTGGTGCGGACGTCCTGGCCTTCTCCAGCTTCCCTGTCCCCCACTGGAAGAAGATCTGGTCCAACAACCCCCTGGAGCGCCTCAACAAGGAGATACGGCGTCGCACCGATGTCGTGGGCATCTTCCCTAACCGACCAGCCGTGCGTCGCCTGGTTGGCGCCGTCCTCGCTGAACAGCACGACGAATGGGCCGTCGGCCGTCTATACACGACACCCGCGGTCTACAGCATCGACGAAGCTCTACCCGAGGCGGATCTAGCGAAGGCAGTGACATAGACCGCGATCAACAGGATGACGTACTCTTACACCACTTGACGGGACGTGACCGTAGCTTCCGGTGCTCTTGAACGCAGCTTCGATAGCGGAGACGCGGTCTGGGGGAGGGAGGATGTGACTGAGCTCGAGCATTTCGCCTGCCTCGATCAGCTGCTCCAGGTGGCCGACGACGGTGCCTTCGCTTAGTCCGCGGATGTCGGCTATGTTAGCGATAGGCATCCGTTGTTCAAACAACCGCTTCGTTTCATTGTAGGTGGTGCCCCGGGTCTCCGCGGGGCGTCTTCTCTCTCGGCGAGAGACGGGGGCCTGTTGCTCGGCGAGATCGTTCTTGTGGGCGTAGTCTCTGATCACTCGGAGAAAGGAGTCGCCGAACTCCTCCAGCTTCGTCGAGCCTACGCCCGAGATGCCCGAGAAGCCCTGATGGCTCTGCGGGAAGTAGTATGCCATCTGCTGGAGAGAAACGTCGCCGAACACCACGAAAGGCGGCACGCCCCTTTCGTCGGCGATCTCTTTCCTCAACACGCGTAGCTGTTCGAACAGCGCTCTGTCGTAGTCGAGTCGACCGGTCTCGCGGCGTGCACGGACGCCGACCTCGAGCTTTGGCCTGGTGAGCGTGAGATGTCCACGGCGTTTTAGGAACTCTCGTCCCTCGACGGTCACCGCTAGGGTTGGGTAGTCACCTGCCTCCTTGGCCAGAAGACCCTGGTCGACCAGGAGTCCCAAGATGTGTCTGAGCTCCTCGGCGTCGAGGTCACGCACTATCCCGTGGACGGACAGGCGGTCATGGCCGAGTTCCCGGACTCTTTTGGTGTTCGCTCCCAGCAGGACGTCGGTGATGTGCTTGGCGCCGAACCGCTCACCGGTGCGGATCACGGCGGAGAGAATCTTCTGGGCGATTTCGGTCGCGTCGAACTCCTCGCCCGGCGTGAGACAGGTATCGCACCCACCGCAATTGTCCTCGTCCCACCTCTCGCCAAAATAGCCCAGCAGATATCGGCGTCGGCAGGTCCGGATCTCGCAGAGCTCGACCATCTGGTCCAGCTTCTGGCGGGCGGTCTCCCGTTCCTGCCGGTCCTCGACCTCCTTGATGAAGAACTCCTGCTTCATCTTGTCGCCGTAGGAGAAGAACAGGACGCACTCGGCGGGAAGGCTGTCCCGCCCCGCCCGCCCGGTCTCCTGGAAATAGCCCTCGATAGACTTGGGCAGATCGAAGTGGACGAGGAGTCGTATGTCCGGTTTGTCGATGCCCATCCCGAAGGCGATGGTGGCCACTATGATAGGCACCTCGTCGCGGATGAACCGCTCTTGGGTGTCTCTACGTACCGATGCGTCAAGACCCGCGTGGTAGGGCAATGCTGGGAACCCCTGGGCGGACAAGTTGGCCGCTAGGGACTCGGTGTCCTTCCGAGAGAAGCGGTAGACGATGGCCGACTCACCTCTGTGGCTCTCGAGGAGGTCCAACAGCGCATCGAAGGCTCGCCTTTTGGGCCGGACCGCGTACGACAGGTTCGAACGGTTGAAGCTGGCGAGAAAGGTCTGGGAGCGTCGAAGTCCTAGCTGCTCCACGATGTCCTGGCGCACCTTCTCGGTCGCCGTGGCCGTAAGCGCGATCATCGGCACGCCAGGGAGGAGCGTCCGCAAGGATTTAAGGTTGCGATAGTCCGGGCGAAAGTCGTGGCCCCACTCCGAGATGCAGTGAGCTTCGTCAACGGCGATGAGGCCCACGGTCAGCTTGCCCAGGAACTGCTGGAATCCCGGCAGGGCGAGTCTCTCGGGCGCCAGGTACAGTATCTTCGTTTCGCCGCTCAAGGCCCGGGCCCTGACCTGGGACGCGTCCGATTGCGAAAGGCTGCTGTTGATGAAGTCCGCCGCGACACCATTGGCCCGGAGCCCGTCGACCTGGTCCTTCATGAGCGCTATGAGCGGGGAGACCACCAGTGTGAGTCCGTCGAGGCAAAGCGCCGGCAACTGGTAGCAGAGCGATTTGCCCCCTCCCGTAGGCATGAGCACCAAGGTCTCTCTGCCATCGAGGACGTTGGCAATGATCTCCTCCTGGAGCGGGAGGAACTGATCATAGCCAAAATAGGCCTTGAGGAGGTCTCGAGGAGTGGTTTCGGGCATCGGCAATAAGGCGACTAGTATCGGTGCAAACTAAAGGGACATACTTGTTTGAAGAGTGACCCGCGAATCAGTTCATGTCGTAGATATCTTCACCGACCAGCGTCAGGTGCTTGGCGGCGAAGGCTGGTTGCCCCGAAGCGTCGCTGCCGGTCAGCAGGACGGAGATGAATACCTCGTCCGAGAGCCCCGCTAAGTCGATGTTCGGAAAGTCCTCGTGGAGCCGTGCCGGGTCGTAGACCACCTCTAGCACTTCCTCGTTCGGCGTCAGCTTCCCTTCCTCCAGGATGAAGCCGGGCATGTTGATGGTGTACACAGCGTCCACGTCCGTCCAGCCGTCCGGGATGCGTGGGAAAAACAGCATCCGCATTGAGCTCGGAAGGGCATAGATACCAAATGCGGAAAGCCCAAAGTCGAGTCGAGTCGCTTCCTTGGGGACCACGTAGACCTGAAAGCGCCCGTCGGCCGAGCCGAGGACGCCACCTGTTGGATATGGCGGCTCCACGGGACCGGCGGACGTAAGGCCGTCGTGCACCACCTGCACGTCGACGGTCCACACACCCGGCTCCTCAACCTCGAAGTCGCCTGCCGGATCGGAGAAGTAGCCGACTGGGTTGGCTTGGCCGCTAAATGTGCGGAGCTCTCCGCTTGGAGAAGTCACCCGCACCGTAACCTTCGAGGCCAGCGGCGGGCCCACGTGCCCCGCGAAGACGAAGCTGTCGCCTACCTCGAGGATGGCCCCGGGCCTCACTCCCGTCGGCAGCACAAAGAGGTCGATCTCCTGTCCCTTTAGGGTCATGATCGGCCCGCCGGAAGGGCCCCCGGCCATACCTTGGAAGGGCGGGAGCACCCGCGAGCCGATGGGGTCTCCGTCGGCGATCTCTACCCAGAGAGAGCCGTATATGGCCACCTCTCCGATGCCCAGGTCGGGTCGCTTGAAGACGGCAGCGCCGAACTGCCACTTGATGTCATTGGGCAGGTCCCCTTCCGAGCCCATCCCCCGCTGCGCCAGATAAAGGTCGTTAAAGCGCCAGTAGGGCGACTTCGTGAAGTCGGTGCCGATACTCTCCCGAACGCGTACCCCGGGCCGCTCCACGGCACGATACGCATAGCCCCACTGATCGATGGCATCGACCGCAAAGGTCGCCTCCAGGTCGTTGTTGGTGCTGAGGATGAGCGGAAGATCCCCGGTCACTCGTCGCTGTTGTATGCCTGGCCCTTCAGAATTGGACTGATGGGCTCGCTCTTCTAGGAGGACGGCGATCTGGCCATCCGGGTCCTGTACGGTGACCCGCATCTGAACGGAGTCGTCATCGGTCGCCCAGACAATGTCTCCCGAGTGGTACGGGAAGCTGATGTGGCGCGGGCCGGCGGGTACGCCGATGGCGGTGCGGGTGAACCAGGCCAGCTGCTCGGAGGTCGACTGCGAGTCGTCCCCACGGCGTCCATGGGCGATCAGCGCCGGAGATGCCGAGGCAACGCCGCTTCCCCAGCGCCGAATTCCCATCCACAGTCGACCCTCGGCATCGGTGTAGGTAGCCCGCACCCGCACCAGGTATTCTCCGGCTTCACCAAACTCAAATCCGTCCCCTGCACCATCGAAATAGCCGAACCGGTTTGCTTTCCCCGTGACTGAGTCGGTCACCTTTGGGGCCCCGTCGATCGGATATAGCTCGAACGACATCTCGATGGCGGCGGGGACGCCTGGGTAGATGTTGACCACGGCCGGCAGGCGGTCGCCTACCTGGAACGGAGTGGAGGGCAATGAAGCCGCCTCGACATCCAGCGTCTCGGCAGCCCACACCTCGAAGGTCCCGTCGAAGCGGTACTCTCGGCCCCAGATGTCTGGCACGGAACCAATCAGGGTGATTGTGTAGCGTCCATACTCAGTGAATCTATAGACAAAGTCGTTGGAGAGGGTCGTCAGCTGAAGCACGCCGCCCGGATTCCCACCGCCGCCGTTGAGCACGCCGCCGTTACTGGTCGCCGGGGCACCAGTCCGCGTCTGGAGGATGGAGTGAGTGCCCAAATCCTCCGTCCTTCCCGACGGAGTGGAAACGGTGACCTTCAGGCTGCCCCCAGGCAGGTCCAGGGGCACCAAGGGTGCATTGGGCACGCTGCGGTCGGTCATGGAGAGGAAGGGGAAGAAGGGCTCCAGCCGGTAGGGGACGAGCTGACCCGTGCCAGGGTCGCGTGGCTCAACGACGAAGACGTCGGGTTGGGCCGCAACGCGATCAGCCAACTCGTAGCGCCCTCGGTCCACGGTGGCGACGGTGCCACGCGCGCCCTGGTTGGGGGTGTCGATCAGGAGCGCGGGGCTCAGTCGCGGTGCGCCCGGCGTGCCAACTGTGAACAGGGCCACGGTAGCCCCACCGAACCCCAGGATAGACACCGGCGTGGCGGTCTCCTTGCCCTGAGGGCCCACTAAAGGCTCGAGGTGGGGGCCACCGGGAATCCAGAGGTAGAGCCGGTGGCTACCTGGTGGAAGGGCCGGCGGGAGCGATAGCGTGGTGTTGAACGATGCGACTAGGGCTCCAGCCTCGTTCTGAAAGGTCATCTCAACTGTGTAAATAGTGTTGAAGCCAGGGCCGCGGCCGCGCTCTATGGGCAGCCCGGTGGGAGTGAGGATTCGCGAGATGAAGTCGGAGCCTGCCGCTACCTGCCCTCCATCGGCGTCAAACACCGGATCGATGCCGAAGTGAAGTTGAAGGGCGAGAGACAGGGGAGCGGTGACCCCGGCGGGGACATAGACTCTCAAGGTGCCGGAAAGAGAGACCTCCTCGCCGGCATCCAGCGCGCGTTGGTCTACCGTTCCGGCCACTCCCCATAAGACGCTGCCTGTAACTGCGTCGGACGAGCCAGCTCCCGAGAAGGGCGTGCCACCGCCGCTAACGGGCGCATCGGGAACTCGCATCAGAGTTCCCGGCCAAGGGTTTGTGCCGTCCAAGGGGACAGGGCCGTCGAGGGGCACGGGGGAGTAGGGATTGTACCGCACCTGGATCGTGGCGCCCGGCGCGGAGCGCACCGTAGCGGTGAAGCTGCCGTCGGCCGCCGAAAGCAGGCCTACAGCATCGACGTGCTCCACAGTCGTGACCATCAACTGAACCGAAGTTGGCACTGACCCCTTGTCCCCTGTGACCACAGTCGTGCCGTCGGGTCCGGGTGTGCCGATAGTAATCAACGATGCAATGGGCGGCGGACGATCGACGTAGTCCAGCACAGAGGGACGGATGCTCTTCAGGCGCGTTGAGGGAGGGGGACTCGTGAGGGGCTCTGTGAGTAGGAGAATCTCAACATCGTCGACGAGGACCTCGGAGTCAGGCAGTGACTCGAAAGCGACCGTTCCCTGGAGCAAGGGCGCTTCATCGGTCACGTCCAGCTCCGTCAGTCCGTCCACAAACACCTGCAGGCGTCCTTCAAAGCCTTTGATCTCCACCGTGTGCCAGGTGTTCGGACTTTGGAACTTCTCAATGTTCGAGATTTCAGTGAACTCATCGCCAACCTGTTTGCTTAGGGCGAGTCCTCCTTCATTGAAGCTGAGAAAATAGCGCGTGAATTGGCCGACTCCCCCTAGTCGATAGTTGAGGTGCACCGAGCCGGCGCGCACTTTGAGACGTAACTTGAATGCATAATTGGTCCACTCACCTCCCTCATTAAGATTCGCCCAGCGATGGTCTCGACCAAGCAGAACCGTGTTTCCATCCTCCTTGGAAACCTCCCAGCCCGTCTCCAAGGCCCAGCTCTGGGCCAGGCCGTCTTCGAAGTCCTCGCTGTAGAGGAGCTCGCTCGGCGCTGGCGTCCGGGTCGGCGAAGGTGTTGGAGCGATCGCCAACGGCACCGGCGTTGCGATTTCCGCTGGCTTAGGGGTTAGGGTCGGAGCCGGAATCGGCGAAGCGGTTGGCTTAGGGCTCGCAGTCTGCATGAGCGGCGTAGCGGTTGCCGTTGGTGTAGGTGCTGGTCCAGCGGGTGAAAGCGCAGGGGGTTCTTTGCCACTATCTCCACAGCTCGCGGCCAGCAACGCAGCCGACACCAACAACATGAGCCAAACGGAGCATGTTCGCATACGGTGGATTATATGGCATTCGGCTCAAGTGGAGTTCTGTTCCGATTCCCCACCACAATCTCCAGGTCCCCCGCGTGGATCATCGTTGGTGGGGTCAGGGCGAGACGTTCCCCAAGAACCAAAGTCGGCTATTCGAGCCAATTGCATTTGTGCCGGTTATGTTCATTGGAGTATGGTATCGCAACGATTGATATGACAACCATCGACGTAAAGGGAATAGAGACAGCATGGAATTTCGCGAGCTAGCCGCCTTCTACCACGTGGCCAGGCTCCGAAGCGTCACGGGGGCCGCGGAGCACCTGCAAATCGGGCAGCCCGCGGTGAGTAGCCGGTTGAAAAAGCTTGAGGACGACCTTAGTGTTCAGCTGATCGACCGCGTGAAGAGACCCGTCCAGCTAACGTCGGACGGCAAGGCTCTCTACGACCTAGTGAAACCACTGGTGGAGGGGCTGGAGCTAGTCCGCACGCAGATGGAACACTCAGACGAGATGGGGGCGTTCGCCCTAGGGGTTTATCCGGACCTCGCTCTGCATTACCTTCCGGGCATCATCAAGGAGTTCAAAGACCGGTATCCAGGAGTCCACATAAACCTATTGACGGTGTCCTATTCAGCCTTGATCGACATGGTGTCTAACGGGGAAGTCGATCTCGCCCTGGCCCATAGACCGGGTCCCGCCAAGAGGTCCTTGAACTACACCGAGCTCTTCCGGTCCGATTTCGCACTCATCGCACCTCTGGGTCATGAGCTCCTGACGCTGCCGAGGGTTGACTTAGCGGACATCGCAAGATGGCCACTGATAACAATGGGATCGGGATCCTACACGCGCCACACGATCGAACAGTCTATGACCCAGGCGGGCATGACCTACGAAATCGCCCTGGAGCTAACGACCGTGGAGATGGTGCAGACTTACGTGGAGATCGGCATGGGGGTATCGGTCGTAAGCGAGTTCACGTTGCGACCGGGCATTGAAAGCAGGCTAGGGGTCCTACGGCTGGGTCATCTGTTTCCGAGCAGCAGGATCGGGATAATCACGCTGAAGGATAGAACGTTGGGCAGGGCCGTTAACAAATTCGTCGACGTGTTGGTGGGTCAGCGCGCCCCCGTCGGTCGAGCCGTCGCGCCAGCTGTGATCGAAGACTGAAAGCAACTGCCCTCCCCCAGACCCCACCCAGTTGGATCCAGAAAGGTGACGCCCTTCGTTACCGAGAGGTACGATAGCTGCCGAGACGACCCGGCAGGTCCAAACGCCGGTTTCCGGGGGTGGGCTCTTCGGGCTCCGGCGCCGATCTTCCTAATTCGTGTCTGATGGAGTTAGCCAAATGGGCAACACAGTCTTACCCCAGGAGCTCAAAGCTCTGCTCGACGGTAAAGCCCAGTTCGCGCTGGTCGACGTCAGGGAGGGGGGCGAGTACAACAGCTCGCACATCCCTGGCTCCAGCCTGATACCTCGGCGCGAGCTGGAATTCCAGATGTCGGGAGCGGTCCCGTTCAAGAGTGTCCCCCTGGTCCTCTGTGACGATGACGAGCGCCGTGCCAGGCTAGCTGCCGCCACAACGGAGCGAATGGGCTACGGCCGGGTACGGTGGTTGGAAGGAGGCATCAACAGGTGGATGAGTGAAGGGTACCCCACCGAGTGGGGCACCAACGTGCCCAGCAAGGACTTCGGCGAAAAAGTGGAGGTCATCCACCGTGTGCCGGAGATGGAGGCCAGTGAGCTACAGCAGCGAATGGAGCGTGGCGACAAGCTAGTGATCCTGGACACCCGGACCCCCGAGGAGTACCGACGCTTCTGCATTCCTGGAGGGCAGAGCATGCCCGGGGGAGAGCTGGCGCTTCGCATCACCGACATCGTCAAAGACCTCGACGACGATGCCACCGTAGTGGTCAACTGCGCCGGACGTACTCGCAGCATCATTGGCACGAGGGTCCTGCAACGGATGGGGTTTCCCAAAGTATATGGTTTGAAGAACGGCACGTCGGGGTGGGTTCTTGCCGGGTATCAGTTGGAGAGGGCTGCCGACAGGACCTCACTACCCGACGTTTCCCCGGAAGGTCTGGCCGCCGCCGAAGCGTATGCTGACGAAGTGGCCAGTGACGACGGCGTCAGGTACCTTGGGACCCAGGCCCTGCAAGCGATGATGAGCAGGCGGGACCAGGAGACTATCTACCTGGTCGACGTGCGTTCCAGGGAGGAGTACGAAAAGGGACACATCCCCGGCTTCCGTTGGTTCCCCGGAGGGCAGGCCGTGCAACGCTCCGACGAGGCGGTCGTGGTCCACAATAGCATCGTCGTTTTCGCCTGCGACCGGAAGGCCCGGGCCACCCTCACCGCGTCGTGGTACCGGCAAATGGGATTTCAGGAAGTGTACGCAGTGGATGGCGGCACCACCGCGTGGAGTGCGGCAGGCTTGGACCTGGAAGAAGGCACGCCAGATGAGACCCCCTTCGGCCTGGCCGAGGCCCGGTCTAAAGTATCCATAGCTTCACCCGAAAGGCTCAACAGTTCCACACCGCCGTTGACGATTTTCGTGGGTACCAGCCAGGACTTCGCCCAGGGGCATGTGCCCGGTTCGCGCTGGGTTCCTCGCGGATGGTTGGAGGTCCAGATTGGCGACATTGCTTCGTCCGAAGAGGCCCCCATCGCCGTCACCTGCGCCGACGGGTGCGCCTCCATTCTCGCCGGCGCCACACTGAAGGACCTGGGCTATGGGGACGTCCTGGTGATGGACGGCGGCATGGCCGCCTGGCGTCGGGCGGGCCTCCCGGAAGAAACCGGCTTGTCGGGCGTGATGGCTCCCCCGACGGACGTTGTGATTCTCGGCGTTGACCGCAACCCGGCGGAGATGATGAATTACCTCCGATGGGAGACTGACCTGGGGGGAAAATACGCCGGGCAAACACACCCAAGGACCTCGGCGCCATAGGTGGCAATGACATTGCGATTCGACGGATCGCGCTGGCTCATAGCGGCCATGCAACTACCGGCCCAGCCACACCGTTACTCACCGAACAGCTTTTTTAGCTCCTCCTCGGTCAGCGGCAGAGCCAGCAAGAAAGCTTCCAGTGCGGCGAGTTCGGCTTTTAATAGGCCACTGGTTCGCCCGTGCGGGTCGCCAGTGTTGAAAGTGGTCAGCACGTCACGAAGAGTAGGAGCACGACCGTCGTGCAGGAAGGGCGCCGTCAGCCAGAGCTCCCGCAGGCTGGGAGTGTCGAAGGCGGGGCCCATGGTCTCGGCTACCTTACCGTCAACCGATGGATGGTCTCGGAACGGATGGCCCGTCCCCACGTCGTGCAACCGCCGGTCGGTGAATTTGGGCGGGCTGTGACACACAGCGCAGCCGCTATCTTTGAAAATGCCTGCACCCCGGACGGCCTCCTCCGACATAGAACCGTCCCGGTCCCGGTGCGGGCTGGGCAGAGGTTCCAGGCTATCAAGGTATGCGGCCAGGGCATCCAGCTCGGCTTCCGGGAGTCCGGTGCCCGCCATTAGGCCGGTGATGGTCTCCCGGAAGGCCTGCACATTCTCGCGGTCCGCCGACCAGTGCAGCGGTTCCGTGTCCTTGAGGCCCCTGACGACGGGCGTATTGCGTGGGCCACCTGTGACGCCCAGCCAGGTCTGTCCGTCGAAGCCGGTATCGAAATGGCAAGACGCGCACGCCATCCAGTTGTCCCGGGATATCTCATCGGGCCGGCTGGTGAGCCAGATCCGCTCGCCCTCTTGGATGATAGCCGGCCGCAGGTCATCCGCCAGGGCAAAAGTGTCTACCAGTTTCAGCGTATCCGTATCCACGACGCTGATATCGTCGGAAACCAGGTTGAGGGTGTACAGACGCTTTCCATCGGGCGAGAGGGCCAGGTCCCGGGGGTGTTGTCCAACCACCACATGTCCTACCCCTATACCCCGGTCCAAGTCCACCACCGATAGGTCGTCGCTGGCCGAGTTTACCGCGTAGAGGAGGCGGACATCGGCGCTCAGCGCGACCGCGGCAGGCATGCCTACCGGCGTGTCCACTGAATCCAGGGCAAGGGCCTCGCGCCTGATGGGCCGCAGTACCTCTGTATCCAGGACGCTTACCACGGGAAACACGGTGCTATCGAACAAAAGCGCCATATTGGTTACGTTCTGGCGCTGATGAGGAATGTATGCCCGCTCCCTGTTTGGATGCAGGGTCACGCTCTCGGCCAACGCACCCTGTAGCCCAATCCGGATTCCCCCAGTCTTGGTCATGGTGTGGGCATCGAACACCCCCACGGAAGCGTCCAGCAAGTGGACTACGTATAGCCGGTTGCCCAGCATGGCCAACCCACGCGGTTGCCGACCCGTGGAAACCCGATTACTTTCAGACAACGTTTCGGAGCTGAGAACCAACAGGACTTCATCGTGGGCCAGGCTCACGTACAAGCGTTGGTCAACCGCCAGCAGCCCAAAGGGCCCGTGTCCCACCGATCTCCTCGCCAATGTACTGCCGTTCATGTCGTCAAGGGCGAGGACTTCGCCGGAGTCGAAGCAAGCGACGAATAGGCGGCGCTCGCCGCGGGCCAGCGTAGCCGCCTCGCAGCCGATGTCCGATTGCCATACCCGCTGGCCATCAGGCAAAGCCAGACGGGTCACGGTACCGCTAGGTGGATGTCCGGCCCAGAGAGAATCGTTGGTCACTAAGATCTTTCTACTCCGAATGGGGCTTGCCGGTGGCTGAAAGACGGCCGTTGGCGTGGGGGCAGCAACATTTGTAGACGGTAAAGGCTCCGGTGTTGGACTTGGCGCAGGTATGGGCGCCGTTGTCGCGATGTGAGCCGGTGTTGGAGAGGGTGTGGCTGTCGCCGTGGGGATGGGGGTAGGTGTAGGTGTAGGTAGTACCTTTGCCACGGGCACCGAGGGCACCGAGGCCGCCGCCGCATTGGGCGTAGCCGCTGGAGTGAGCGTAGGCGTCGCCGTCACTTCAGGCTCACCACAAGCTACAACCAACAGCAAACCTAATGCTGACATGAAAAGCCGAAACGAGCCTATTCGCATAACGCGAATTGTAGAGGAATCGACTCAAACCGTGGTCAGGTGGACGTATCGCTCGTGCCGGTCGTGATTCTCATTCTCGGATACTGCTCACCAACGCCGCTTAGGCCGAATCTCATCTGGGAGACGGGATGGAGTGAACTGCCGTTGGAGGTCGCTCGACCTTTGGACCGACGCCACCGAGAAGGAGCGCCGAAGGCTCCTGGTCACCATGCTCGGCGCCAAGGGTGAGCGGCGTATCGTCTCCGTCAGGCCCAGGGCTCCCTTCCGGGCCGTTTTCCAGGCGGCGACGACAAAGGAGGGCTCGGGGGTGGTCCTAGTTCAGCAGTCCCAGAAGGGAGAAGAGCCTCTGCCCGATCGGCGTGAGGCTCTCGACCCTTTGTGTTCGTGGTGGAGACGGCCGGTGTCCCGGTAAACGCAAAGGGCGGGGCCGATTGGCCCCGCCCTCTGCGTCAGAGACTAGACGGTAGCGCTATTTGTACTGTGCGACGATCGGGTCCCACGGAGTACGAGCCTTGAGCATTGCGTTGAGGATTATGAGCAGCTTGCGCTCCTAAGATACAAGGAAATCTTTTCTGCCACGCTGGAGGAGGTTCAGGGCCTACGGGCAGAGACCTTCTTCAGCGACCAATCGGGGGAGTTCGACAGACCTCAGATAGACCGCGATATCGGGATCGAAGAATGTGTAGATGCACACTGCGCTCAGAAAGCGACCGTGGGCGTTCGGATGTTGTGGGGTTGGGAGGCGACCGAAGTCGTCGTTGACGCCGAAGTCAACGAACGCGTTACCATCTTCTAGAGTGCCTATGCTCGTTCCAACCAGATCCGCCTCCTTCATCTCCAGTGGGCCCACTGTGTAAGTGCGCGAGTCGTCGACCGGTGGGTCATCGGTGAACAGCTCCGCGATCGCGGGCACCGGCTCCCGGATGTGGTCGAAGAGGAATGACAGGCCCTCGCAGGCCGTTCGGAAGAACAGCAAGTACTGGGGCTCGTCGGGCGCAAGGTAAACCGATCCCGCGTACAGCGTCGCGTCGATAGGCATGCGCACATCGACTACGTTCTGACCGTCCGGGACCCGGAAGTAGCCGTGGCCCTTGTAGTCGTCGGTCAGGATCCGTCCAGGTGGTCCGACCTCGTAGATAGCCGATAGGTTGGGCAGGGGGAAAGTGGTGAACCAACCGGTGAAGTCGGATGGGCAATCTCCCCGAGGCTGTAGTTCGACATTAAATGTGGTCGTCGCCAGCGAACAGCTAGGCCCGTGGCACTCCTCGAGCTGAACTTGGATTTCGTTGAAGAACTCTCCCCAGTCGAACGTGACTTCGTAGGTCTCGCTCGAGCTTCCTTTCGAGCTGACATTCGAGGTCCATTTGAGTTGCCCACCGCTTTGACCCTCCTGGTGGCACGAGAGCCGTCGCTGCGCCTCGTCAAACGAACATATAGCCGCAAGCTCAGCTGTTTCGGTCACTATTGCAGCGGCGGTTGTGGGCAGAGCGGTAGGGGAAACGGGGGATGGCGTAGGAGTAGGAGAAAGCGTTGCGCTTACCCTGACGTCGAGTCCCAGTGGGTAGCAGAGTTGTGGGCCTTCGGGAAACCTCTCTCTGTTAAGTAGCTCCTTGTAGGCATTCATACCCTCTTCGCTTGCGGTTTCCCACTGGCCGCTAAGCTCTGCCACTGTCTCCGAGGAGTTGAAGTAGTCGAGTAGTAGTTTCGTCGAAGAGGGATCGAGGTGATCCACCCAGCATCTATGGTCGCGGTAGAACGTGTATTCGTTGAACATGTAGGAGAGTTGGAAGTGATTGTTCCTACGGGTTTTTGTGAGACCGTTCTTCGCAATCAGCTGACCTCTGGTCACCGCGCTGCCCGGGGCTATTCCAGGCTCTAACGTCACATGCCCATAGAGGAACCCCCAGCCTTCGCCACGAGACCCAAAGATCAGAAGCTTGATGTCAGAGCCTCCTGCGTCGTCGCTGGAGACTTCAGCGGACAAGATAGCGCCGTCAGCGACGGCGTAGATGGGGGCATTCGCGTTGAGCGGAACGTCGATGCCACCATGACCGTGGCCAGCGTCGCGGGAGTGCCTTATTATCCCGAACGGGCTTATGAACTCATTGCCACCTCCCACGTCCTCTGTCCTGAAGGGCAGGAACAGATCGCTGGGCGGAGCCGATCGTTCGCCTTGGGAATGGCCGTCATCACGTCCAGGGGAGGGTGAGACGGTTGCATCGGACTCCGCCGCGGCCTTGTGAGCGGTAGGAGTAGACGTCGCCGTAGACAGTGGCACTGGGGTGACCGTGGCAGCTGGCCCAGGCGTGACGGTTACTGGGAGCCCTGGAGTAGGCGTTGAGCTCACAGTGCCCGTAGGCTCCACCACAGCGGCTGGTACGGTCGTCGACCTGGGGACTGAACTGGGTGTCGTTGTGGAGGCCGGTGTTGGAGTAAGTGTCGGTTGAGGCTGCGTGCATGCCGCCAACAACGCCGCACCCAAGGCCACAGCAGCGAACCAGAATAATTCCTTGCCCATCGTCCTATACAAGCTGGACCGGCCTACCTCACGAATATTGTCTTGTTTTCGGTGAACGCCCAACTTGAGGGATCTGTTTTCGCTCCCGTGAGGGCTTCGATCCACAGGGTTTCCGCATCAGGCATCAAAACGATGACAATTCCGTCGAAGCCCACATTGTCGTGCCGCATAACCCCAAACCCGTAGGTACGCCCGTCGGGGCTGATGTCCTTGAAGTCCCGGTTTAGCAGGCCCTGTTCTACCGGGAGAAACTCGTACTTGCCGGAGCTCAGATCCTGGACGGAGGTCCCCACTGAAAGCACCGCTCGACCAGGATGGATATTCGACTGGACCAATGCAATGTGTGGGGACTCCGGGTTTTTGTTACGGACCCCTGACAGAAACCAGTTGCCTTGAGCGGTACCGGGCGCGTCCTGCAGGTAGGAGCCACAGGGGAGCGTCTCTCCCTCCACCTTGTCCCGTTTAACCAGACCTACCAAGCGGTCCAGCACCGGACCCTCCTCATAGTAAAGCAAAAAGCAAACCCCGCTCAGGGACCAGGAAGGCGGATAGTAGCGCTCGGGGTTTACCACGCTTTGTTCCTGCCTGATACGTAGGTCGACCATACCGAAATCCCAGGCCCAAATGCCGGGGTTTCCACCTGTCGTACCTAGCACTTCTCCAGCTCTCACATTGACGTCGACCTCCTTCCTCCACGTGCGAAATGTTTCACCTCCCGTCGAGTAATCTCCCGTCAGCCCCCAGTCCTCGTAAGAGGCGATTTCTCCAAATAAGTCTGTTGACAGAGCACTGATGTGACCGAGCGTCAACCAAATATCCTCACATGCCATCAGAGTCATGCCATAGTCCGTGAACCCGGCAACCACGTGCTGGTCGGCCCGTAGATTGGTGACTGTGAGGTTCCCCGGTGAGTACAGCGTGGCGATGTCCGTTACCCCATTGGGGTCAGGGTTGGTCAGGTAAAAATACATGTGGCCGGTTGGAAAGGTATGCCCTGGAGGATTCAGATTTCCAAGGGGGACTATGTGGTCAATACTGTCAACGCCCGTCGGCGAGACGGTGAATATGGAGTCGCCGTCGCAGGCCGGGTATCTCGGTGTTGAGACGGGTTGGGCTCCAGTTGGCCTTTCCGTCGATGTAGACAAGGGCGGTGTTGCGCCCGGAGTAGGGGTCCTTGTAGCCACCAGGGTTGGCGTCGCCGTAGGCATTGGAACAGTAAGTGTAGCTGGGACGGGCGTTGAGGTAGGCGTGGGCGTAGCAGTGGGTACTAGGGCAGGCGTCGTGATTTGAGTTGGAGTAAGTCCTGGGGCAGGCGTGGGGGTGAATGCTGAATTAGGCGTGGGCGTGTGAGTCGGAGCGGGAGCGGCAATCGGCGTAGGAGTAGGCACAATTTCCGGTTGCCCACAAGCTACCAGTATAAAAAAGCCTGACGTCACCAGCATAGAGGCCAATCGCGGGCGCGCGCGCATGATCCGTATAGTAGTTTTCACACTACGGACCGTCAGATCTTGAACGCGTCAGCGGTTGCGCCGGCAGTCAGTCCGCTGTGTTAGACAGTAGGCGTTCCGCGTTTCGGTAAGCGAACAGCTCCTGCACGTCGGGATCAAGCTGGCCGATGAATGCGCGTGCGTAGTCCGTCAGCCGCAGGCCGACCTCGAGGTCCCAGGCCCATATCACTATTCCCCCGCGGTCGGTACCCCACATGAAGCGGTCGGCGTGCGCCTCGATCACTTCCTTCCAGTCACCTAAGTCAATCTCCAGCAGCGGAGCGTAGTTGTTGGTCTTGCTCAGGAAGCTCGCGGCGTCCTCCCTCGGATGGAGCAGGTACTGGTCGCCGTAGAGTGCGTCGACCGTGTAGTAGATGTTGGGGAAAGCATCCATCAGCGAGCCGATGTCGTCCTGCGTCTGGTCTCCATGGACTATGAACGTAACGTTGGGATGCGCTGCGAGCGCGAGCGCGAGGTTATCTGTCTGCCCGTCTTCAGGATGCATGTACACCATGAGGCCGTGCTCCTCCGCGACGGGGTAGACGGTCATCAGCAGTGCAGCATCGGGGGTAGTGAGACGCACCTCGCCGTATCCTTTGAAGACGTCCGGATGCGCCGAGAGCATCTCCCTCAACCGGGTCCCGTCCACGGTCGTAACACCGTGGATCTCACCGGGTGGGTTCAGGAACGGGGCGAATAGCCCGGGGTGTCGTTCCGTGGCCAGGCGCGCGATCTCCAGGACATTGTCGGGCTGACTCGAGAATACTGAGAAGTAGGAGAACGCACGCTCCGTGCCCTCTGACCGCAAGGTACAGGCGATCGCGTCGAGGGTGATGTTCTTCCCAGCGATGGGCAATTGGTCCAAGAAGGGAAATGACCCATCGTCTGGCTCAGCGAAATCGTCGCGGTCGCTGTAGCGGCTCCCAGCGAACCCTTCGAGCTCGCGCTCGCCCTCCTCGAACCCCAACGGCGTGTCGGGAAGCTGAGGCATATGCAGATGTGTATCGATGAGGTTCCCTTGGTAGTAGTCGGCGGGGTATTCGACGTCGGGTGGCGCTGGGCATTCCTGGGGGGAGAACGACGCCTCTACTCTGTGCTGCCACGCCCGCTCGTAGTAGGTGAGAGTGGGCTCAGGCTCGGGGGTTGGCGCGGGCGTAGCCGCGGGCGTTGCGGTTGGCGTCGGCGTTGGGATCAGCGCGGGAGCAGCCGTGGGCGCTGCGGTTGGCGTCGGCGTTGGGATCAGCGTGGGAATAGCCGTGTGCGCTGCGGTTGACGTGGGAATAGCTGTGGGCATCGGCGTGGGCGTCCGCGTGGCGGTTGGTGTTGGAGGCTCAGCCGTGGGAGTGACATTAGGCGGAGGCGTAAGGGTTGGTTCTGGCGGGCCGCAGGCCGTGAGCAGCCCGACGCCGACAAGCACAATGGTTAGCCAACGAAGCCTCATGGGGGCATTTTAGCGGCTGCGGCCAGCGTGGACTAGCTAAAGCTAGACGGGGAGTGGCCTCCCACTGGTTCAAGAGCGTTGCAGCCTGAACGGTAGGGCGTGCGGATGCCCGCCGTAGGTAAACTATGTACCCCGAGCCGGTTCAGGGGCCTTCACCTCTAATCTCCTCACCCATACCTCATCGCCATGCGTCAGCTTGAGGATGCTCCTGGCGACCGGCCCCAGCAGCACGCCTCCCTTCGGCAAATCATCCCCTACCTTCACCCAGGCCCTCAAGGGAGCCGTAGTGTCGCTGACATACTCCACCATATCGCCGTCCTGAACGCCGATCCTGCTCGCAGTCTCTGGACTGAGTGCGCAGCGGCGGCATCCACGCTCGTCGAAGTCATCCGCTCCACTGCCGACGACCTCGAAGCTTGTGCGCTTCTGCCTGAGCTCCTGGCGTAACACTCGAGTCTTGGCCGGCTCCACGTCGCCGTTTTCTACCACAACCCCGTACAGGTCGTGGGCTCGTCCCGGGGTGACGTATCCGTCGGCCAGATCCTTTCTTACGCGATCCACCTCCCTATCCAGCGGGTCTCCGACGCCGCCCCCCGCCGACGACTGCATCAGTACCACATCGCCGGCCCGTAATGGAAAGCCCTTCACCTTACCTGGAATTGGCGAAGGCTCGATCTCCACGCCGTCACGGACCACGGTAAAAGAGTTTAGGCTGCCAGGGTAGGCTCCAGCTGCTCCCCACGGCGGTATTACCGCCCGGTCGGTCATAACGTTCAACTGACTCGTGTCTGACAACACCCTGACGCGGCGAGTGATACCGAATCCACTCCTGTGCTGGCCGGCGCCTTCGCCATCAGTGCGCACCTGCAGGCTTTCGATGAGAAGCGGTTGCCGGTGCTCTGCACTCTCTGCCGGAAAGACGCCGGGTATGTCCCCGCAATCGTAGTTGAAGGTACCGGTCGCCCCGTCCGTGTCGCTCGTCCCCGGAATTCCACCGTTTGGGTACTCATACAGGATGAAGGGTCTATCGCGGATCGAGTCATGACCTCCTATGAAGCAGTGGTTTGCCGCTCCGAAGTTTTCGGCTCCCAGATCACCCGGCATAATCTGCGAAAAGAGCCCTACCACGGCCGTCTGTAGCTGCCGCCACACGTCCCAGCACCCGCCGACAGCAGCCGGTAGCTGAGCGGCCAGGCAGCTCTCCTCGGGTATGACGAACCTTATGGGGCGGAACGTCCCGCCGTTGACAGGCGTCTTCGGGTCTAACCACGACTTCACTATTACGAAAACCCCGCCCTGAGTCACCGGGACTCCACAGTTCATCGGACCGTGTACCTGGGGCGCCGTTCCGGTGAAATCGAAGATCATTAAGTCGTTTTCTACTGTCGCCTTCACCTTGATGGGGAGCGGCTCCGGGGAGAGTCCCCCGTTATCCATATAGTGTTCGTACTGGTACTCCCCCGCAGGAAGCTGGGAAATCCGCTGCCTCATCGAATCCTCGGCGTTATCCAGCATGGTGTTGATGCAGCGCTCGATCGTCTCGGCACCGTACTTGGCGCAGAGCTCTGAGACCGCGGCCTCGGCCACCCTCGCCGTGTCGAGCATGGCCAGGGCGTCTCCTTCCCTCTCCTCTTGCAGGCGCATGTTGGCGAAAACCACGTCCCACAGGCCCTGGTTTACGTGTCCCTTTTCGATGAGCTTCACAGGAACGATGCGGACTCCCTCCTGGTATATCTCGGTGTCTTGGCCAGAGAAACTGCCGGGCGTCGCGCCGCCGACGTCCGAGTGGTGCGCCCGCACGCCTATGAACATTAGCAGCTTGTCTTCGACGAAGAACGGGGTGTAGAAGGCGATGTCGTTCAGGTGGGTGCCGCCGGTATAGGGATCGTTGACCGCGAGTACGTCTCCCGGATGGATGTCGTCTTTGAACTTCTCCTGGACGGCACCTAGCCCCAAAGCCATCGCGAACACGTGTCCAGAGATATCCTCGGACATCGCTAGGAGCTCGCCTTCGGCCGTCAGGAGGCCACACGAGAAGTCGAGGGTCTCATACAGGATCGGAGCATACGCCGTTCTGATTATGGTCGCCCGCATCTGGAAAACCGTGGAAACAAGGAAGCCTCTCACTACTTCCAGGGTGATCGGGTCTATTTGGGACATTGAACTGACCTCCACGACGGACGCTGGCTTGAGGAGGCTCCATGATAACACTGGGACCTGGGCAGCCACTTACGTGCCCCGGTGGGGCAACAAGGCTTCAGCTCCAGCCAAGGATTGGCTGGAGCTGAATAGAGAGGCGACTCACAGAATCAGAAGGGGGCGGAGGCGTCGGGCTACGAGCTAACAATGGCATACTTCAGAAGGACATCGTTCCCGAGCCGATGAGATCTCAACTTCAGCGACCACCCTGGGAGCTTTCGGCTTGGCCACGGCGAAGCCAACCAACGGCTGGTGACAGCCAGGAGCGTTGTTAGTGTAAGCCCTGCTTAGGTATCTGACGAGAAATTGAACTCGGTGCCCACGCTGCTGGGCAAGAAAGCCTCGGGCAGGGCACGGGCGATTTGATGAGTCGCCGACCAGCCGGTGCAGTGGCCGGGAACAACGTACCGCGGGCCGATCTGTTGCAAGGCTGAGACGGTTGGCCCAATTATCGGCTCGAAGAGCCCACCGCTCAGGTGGAATCCTCCAATCACAGCATGCACCCTTTCAATCCCAGTTAACATTTGGGCATTCCGGAGGATGTTGATGATTCCGGCGTGTCCGCAACCGGTGATGATGACAAGTCCCTTGCCCTTCAGATTCATGATGGCACATTGGTCGTCCATTATCAGCGGGTCCGGCTCCCAGGACCCGTTGCGCTCGGCAAAGTGAATCGGGAACCCCTTTTCAAACTCAGTGCGCCGCGCCACCTCACCAGATACCAATATCATGTCTTCCACTAACATGGACGGTCCCGTCTCTTCAACCACTTCGATGTGGTCCCGGACGAAATCGGATTTCTTAGGCGCGGGAATTTGGAGTTCATAGCCATTGGGCAACACTACCTTTCGGTCCAGGTAAGCCTCGGGATGCAGCACGAGCGGCATACTGCGCGGGCCGAGCCTATCCACCAGTCCGGGCAAGCCCAAAGCATGGTCGGCATGTCCATGGCTCAGCACTAGGGCTTGAATCTCCGCCAGGTCGATATCCAACGCGTCAATGTTATGGAGAAGGCCCCTCTGGCTGACCCCGGTATCGAACAGAACGGTGCTGCCGGAACTGCCTCGGCTGACATTGATTAACGCGGAAAACCCGTGTTCGGCGACCGGATGGTCCCGGCCAATCGGATTGGGCAAGGCGCTCAGAAGCGGCAGCCATTTGGAGCTGGTCGGATACCTTTGGGCCACAGCATCGCTCACCAACAGCATATCGATGCAGTTATCGACAACGGTGGTGACACGGACCTCGTCAACTTCCAGTGGCAATATTCGGTTTGCAACCATGGTTTCCTCAGCTCATGTATTCGAGGTCCCGAGAAGAACTGCCGGCAGCTCTTCTGAGAGGACCTCCACGACATAATCGTGCCACTCTCTGCTGAAGCGCCTCCGTGTGCCGAAATCACTGAATGTGATATCCGGGTGTCGACGGAGCTCACGGATCTTCTCTGCTAGCTTCAATACGCCTTGAGCATACAGGTCGTGGGCAGCGAAGCCACCAAAGTCGGCGGTAAGACTCCTGTATGACAGCTCGTTGACCACGGCAAGCACGATCGTTTCCCAGCATGTGATTTCACTCCAAGGACCGGTAAACTCCAGCTCATACCCGCTTCCGTCGCCTGGAGCTCATACTCCGGTAGCTGGAGCCGCCCTAGGAACTCCAGATACTCTTCGCAGAACATCCTCTCCTGGTATTCGTTCGTCCCCCGCAAGTAATGTAGCTCGGTTCTTGTGAAGCGCGGCGTACGAACATGATCAAGCTCCTCCCTTAGCTCCACTTCTGAAACGCACTGCCCGAGGTCGACCCCTTCGTACGACTCATGAAGGCGAACTTCACTCGCACATCCAGTAGGGATTGGACGATGGGGCCCGACTTGGCTGGCCTCGCAAGAATCACTTTAGGGCCTGTTTCGCAGAAATATTCCATATCTCGTTCGTCGAGCTCATAGCGATCCGAACGACGAACAGATTGTTCCTGCATAGTCCCTGCCCGCAGCCGCACGCTGGATCGTGACGATTCCAGCTACCCCAGGTAAATCCTAAATGCCCAGCGTGTAGCCGTCAGTTGGACGATTCGAACTGGGTGGCTCGCCAAAAGCCTCGTGCAGCCGGTCGCGAAGCGGCGCCCACTCGTCGCCCAGCAACAGCGCACCATACCGCCTGTGAAGGCCTTGCTCCCAGCATTTCGCGAAGAGGAACTCGCGGAAGAAGAGGTCGTCCTTGGGGAAGGCGCGGCGGGCGCTCTGAAGCCGGCTTGCGGCCGGACCCGGCAAGCGGGCCAGCAGATACCCGATACCCTGTCCCAGCAGAGTTGGGACGAGATGGAAATTACGGTACTGGTACGACTCGGGAATCAGCCCCCAGCGATCTAGTAGGTCCGCTGCCGATGTCAAGTCGTCCATAGCGCCGTGAACGAGCTTGGTAAGCGCGGCATCGATCTTGTCGGATTCAGAGGCCTCCAGAGGCGCGGCCCTCAGTCGCTCGTCTTCAAACTCATGTAGAAGCTTAGCCATCAAGATAAGGGACTGGCCGCGGTAGTAGCGTGGGAGTGGATGGGTGGGCGCTTCCGCAGCAGCCGCTGAATAAAGGTCCCATGCCTGGATCGGATCGCACAGGCAGAGGTGGGCGTCCGCCTGCTGGCACATCGACCGGACGAAGCCGCTTCCCAACTCCTGTCTGCTCACCTTGGCCCCTTCCTGTGCGTATCTGAGAGCGCTGGGCCAGTCGCCTAGGGAGAAAGAGCATTCCGCGGCAAGCCGGAGCAGGTACCCATTCCTTTGTCCACCCTCTTTCTTTAGGGCGTTTCGGACTCGTCGAAGGGCTGCGTCCCACTCTCCCTGAGTGTGCGACAGGACCTCGCTTTGGGCAACGTCATCTACGACGCTTGCGACGTCGAAGGCCCAGCCCTCAAGATCGTCTGCGAGCTCCCGGAGACCGTCGGCGTTGGCGGCATCCACTATGCGCTTGGCCGGCACGTCGAGCACCCAGGCCAACAGCTTCACGGGCGCGTTGGTCGGAGATGTTCGGTTGATCGTCGTTGGGAAGGCGTTCCGAATGCGGTCCAGCTCGTCCTTGGAGACCAGCTTGTCCAGCGCGATAATCATCCCAACGCCCGGAAGCTCGCCAATGAAACTCTCCGCTCCAGGGTCGTCTGCGGCGCCTGACAGGTGGGACCGGACAAAGGAACGCCACTCCATATGGCGCAGGGTCTCAACAAGCCAGTTCTTCAGTCGCTCTGACGTCGCGGGGTCAGACGCATCCGTGTCGGGGACGTGAGCAGAGAGCAGGAGGAAGGGCAGTCTGGTGTCCCGCTGGAGCTGCTCAGTCTGCCGCAGGACATCGGCCTTTCGCCTGAGCAGGTCAAGCAGGGCAGCTTTGAACTGCTCCTGCTTGAGAACAGCCACATTGGCAATGTCGGCTGACATGTTGGCGGTGTGAATAGCGGCCCTCTGCCGCTCGATTATCTCTCCAATAATCCGACTGAACACCGTCAGCACACGCACCTCGACGTCCAGGCGCGGCTGGCCTATATGCGGCGTCAGCACGTAGAGCGCGCCTACGGAGCCACCTGAGCTCAGGGCAATGGGCAGGGCCATTGCCGAGTAGCCTCGAGCACCATTGTGTTGCGAAGCCCTGCTTTCCAGAAAGCGCATCTCCGGCTTGACGGACTCGATCAACGATGTCCAGGGCTCTTCGACCTTCTCCACGACAAGAGGGACGCCGATGCGGCCCGCATATCCGGAGATCATTTCAAGGGTCTTGGGAGGATCCCAGGGTGAAGGCTCCCAGGGCCTGGCTACCGAGCTCGCAAGTACCCTTGCCACAGAGGAGGACTGTGACGTCTCACTAATCTCAGACAGCGACCCGGGATAGACGGTGTCAAGCAGCTGAGTCACCAACCATAGCTGGAGGTCATCTGAGCTGCTGACTCCCGGCACCGAAGCGGCCTCGAATCTTTGAGATGACTGCGTTCGGAGAAACTCTTCGAAATCCAGAAACACGATATCAAGGATTCGGCCAACAAATTCCAGAGCCTTGCTATCGGATGAAACGGACGTCGAACCCAAGGTCCCTAACAGAAGCTCGTAGACCTCGCGTTCCGTCTGCAAGTGGACCCCGACAAAGTGGCGGGCCGTTACCTCCGCTCTCGTAGGAAGCTGGTCTCTGTCTAAGAACAAGACCTCCCGGAAGGGCGAGAGCACCCAACACGAGGGAGCGGGGCGTTCCAGAACTATTCGAAACGCATCTTCATTGTCGACGGGACGAGGCCCACCTGACGCAGGCGTGTCGACCAGCCTGTCGTGGCGCTTTACGATGACGAGAGTGTTAGCGTGGCTTTCCGGGTCGCGGAGCAGGGAGAAGACCGCGCTCCCGAGAAGACGCGCCATGAGCCGTCTACGCAGGCGCTTCAAGGCGATGTCTATGAGCCGGTTCCACACTCCGGCGTGTCTTGACTCGGGGCTTCTAGTGAGCTCTTCTCGCCCGACGACCGCATCGACGGCCTCACGGAACTTCACGCCTTTGGACCGGAGAAAAAGCACCGTCAGCGCGTCGGCCGTATCCGGTAGGTTGAACTTTCCCTGGTCCCCAATGCCGTGCTGCGCCAACCGACCAATCAGCCAGCGCCGCCTCTGCTCACCCGCCATGAGTAGCACTGTACCGCTCTTGAACGTGAGCTCCCCAGGGTAATGGGAGTCAAGCCAGTCAAAGGCCTCCGCTCGGATCATGGGTGCATGGTCGAGGTCGGGCGGGACCTCCGGGCTGAAGACTGGCGAATCCAGTTTCTGCATCGTTTTCTACGTCTCCCGCTCGATATGTAGCAATTGCGTCGGCATGTAGAGTAATTATTGCTACGTGATCAGAGATTAATTGCAGAGTCGCCATCGTATCCACTTGTATGTTGCAGAACTTTACCGCATCATACCGACAAATGTCAACGACAATAAGCATAGAGGGAACCCAGACGGCGGAGAGGACCACGGTCATGACGCGGCGTGAGCGGCGGGCCATGCGACAGCGACGGTTTGTGACAATCAAGGAGGCCAGCCTGGCTGCCAGCCTGGCCCGCCTGGACTACAAGGTCTCTGGCGAGACCGGGGCCATGAGGGTACCGACGAGGGCGCCGACCTGGCACCAGGGCACTCGGAAGAACGGCCACAGGCCGCCACCAGGTAAGGGATGGAGCCGGTCAGGTCCCACCTACGTGGTGGGAGTCGATGAGATCAGACTCGCAAAGTCGATCATCCACCACCGATGGCGGAGGCTCATAGCGGAACAGACAGCAGCCCGCACAACCGAATAACCGGCGGCGACCCGGCCACAACAGGGTTAGGAAGGGCGACAGCGCACAGCCGTCGCCCTTTTCCATTGAGGAAACGGGTCAGGCTTTTGAGGGAGTGCCTAAAGCGGCGTCAATTGTGATCTGGTGATCGGCTCGCTACGTCGAGCGAAAGGGGGTGGAACAGTAGGCCCAGCGGCTTCAAAACTGGCTGCCTTCGGACATAGAGGAGGTGCACTGTGTTATACCGCTACCCTGAGCGCAGCGTTTCAATGGCGGCCCGGCATCCCCAGCTCGGATGGGCAAGCTGGCTGGCACTACTGTTTGCCCTCGCGTTCTCCGGTATTTGTGCAGCGGCCTGGGCGAACAGTGACCAGATCGTCGTCTGGCTCCTATCTCGAGGTCTGATAGACGAGGCGGGCACGAGCACCCTACCCGGCGTGATCCAACATGCCGCAATGGGGGTAGGCGTAGCAGGCCTGGTAGTGGCCTCGCTCATAGCCCTGCGGGGCGTATTCGACATCTACCCCTGGACGCCGGTGCTGAGTCCAGTACCCCGTGCAGTCTATGCGGTCCTATTTACCCTCAGCGCTCTCGGGGCGTCGGTGGCTCACCACGCGTCGATGGTTGCGTCGCCCATCATACGCGGCATCTGGACGGTCGTTGATACGACACTGCTTTATACAAGGAAGGGGCTCGCCTTCTCCCTCAGCTTCCTTCAGACGGGGCTGTCCGTCTCGATATGCCGCATGGGCGAGGTCCTGGCGTTGGCCCTGCGGACAGGGTGGGCGGTTATCTCGATTCCCTTAGTCTACGCCGCCATCGCCCTCTACCTGGTCGGGCTGGCGCTGGGCCGACCCATCGCCATCCTCGGATATCAGTTGCGGCGGGCCGTCTTGGCTATGGCCCGCGTCGTGGAATCCACGGGGCTGCACCTGGGGCGCGGGACCACCGCGATTCTCGAGGACGTCGCAGGGGTTCTCGGGATGGTGCTGCGGACTGTCTGGATTATCGTCTCCACACCCTTCCGCTACGCGTCGAAGGGTGCCGTCCTCACGTGGGGCTATCTCTGGACCGGGGTCACCGCCGTGCTCAGACACCTGGGGCACGCCGTCACCGCGATTCTCGAGTACGTCGCAAGGGTTCTAGGGATGGTGCTGGGGACTGTCTGGGTATTCGTCTACACACCCTTCCGCTACGCGTTGAAGGGCGCCGTCCTCACGTGGCGCTATCTCTGGACCGGGGTCGCCGCCGTGCTCAGACATCTGGGGCGCGGGACCACCACGATTCTCGAGCACGTCGCACGGGTTCTGGGGATGGTGCTACGGACTGTCTGGGTATTCGTCTACACACCCTTCCACTACGCGTTGAAGGGCCTCGTCCTCACGTCGGACTATGTCCGGACCAGGGCTGCCGCCCTGCTCAGACACCTGAACGGGGCGCTGATGACGAGTCTGCGGCTCGCTCGGACGGCCGTCTCCACCACTGTACAACCAGTCCAGCACGGCGCCCTCATCGTCGCCGGAGCCGTCAAGCTGGCGGTCGGCCTGGCGCTACATGCTGTCGCCACGGGGCTAGGGTTGCTCTTTGCAGGCGTCTCCTCCGTGGCGCAACCTCTCGGTCTGCTGGCCAGCTCTGCAATGGCCGGTCTAGTCGGTGGCGTCGGAATTGTAGGCCTGGGGCTGGCCGCCGCGCTGAGACCGATCTGGTTGGGCATCACCGGTATCGTTGGCTCCCTGCGCCTGACCGTCACTGCACTGATGGGCCTCCTGCAACGGGTGTCGTCCCTGGCCAGCCGAGCAGTAGACCGCCTCCTCTCGGTGGTGAGAGTAGGAATCCGATCCCTGGCGTATGCGGCCGGATTGCTGCTGAGGGGCGTGTCCCGGCCCGTGTTCCTGGCATCTCGGCACCTGCGGATGGGGGCCTCGACAATCGCGCTTCTTCTGGGCTGGCTCATTAGGTCCACCTGGTTGATTGGGTTGGCGACTTTCCAGGGTCTCTCTAGAGCCCCTGTCTTCGTAGCGAGGACGATGTGGACCGGCGCCGGGGCCGTACCGGACGTCGGAAAGGCGGCTGTAAGTCTAGCGACGGACAGAAAAGGGGTGATTGCAATGTCTGACCACAACCTGACGCGCCAGCGGGTGCTCTCCTTGATCGGGACCCTGTGGGTCCTGGGCATCATGGGTTCCCTTATCGGCTGGACCCTGTGGCCGACGCCGCCGGAGCCCACCGTTGAGGTGGAACACTGGGCCACGGGCCACCTGATGCGGGAGGGAGAGGACCTGCGACTGCTGCCGGTAATGGCAGAGCAGTTCAACAATGCAGGCCACAGGAATCAGGCCGGCACGCGGATCGTGGTCAAGGTCCATAACGTCCCGTCTCAGCTGATTGGCGAGTATCTGGTCGCACGGGTGAAGAGCGGGCGCCGAATCGATCTCACGGGGCTGACCGATGGGTACGTCAAGCCTGGCTACTCGGACCCCACCGTTGTTACGCCCTCCAGCGCCCACTGGCTGGTCACGGTCAACCACCAGGTCGAGCGCGACGTAGTGGACCTGGGCGCCGCCCGGAGCATCGTGCGCCCAGTCATCGGGATCGTCACCTACGAAGAGATGGCGAGATGTCTGGGCTGGCCCGAAAAAGAGCTCGGCTACGCCGATATCCTGGCCCTGCGGGCGGACCCGGAGGGCTGGACAAAGTACTCCTGCGCTAGCCCCCTGTGGGGTCCGAAGCCGCTGGTGGCCTTTACCGACCCCACCACATCGAGCACCGGACGCAGCCTTTTGCTTGGCCTGTACTCGATCGCCGCCGGGGTGCCGCCGGAGGAGCTCACCACCGACCATGTCAATGATCCAGCCGTGGCCGGCTACGTCAAACAGTTTCAGGGCTTGGTGGACCACTACCTGATCGGCACCACCGTCCTGAACACCAAGATCTACCAGGGGCCTCGCTACGGGCAGTTCTTCATCATGCCCGAGGACAACCTCATCCACCTGTACGAGGGGACCGAACGCGCCTTCATAAATGGGATAAAGGTCCAGGCCCCGCGCATCGCACCCGGTTCCATGGTGATGATCTATCCGAAGGAAGGGTCCATGCCACGCAGCAACTGCGCCTGCATCGTCCGGGCCGACTGGGTGACTCCGGAGCAGGTCGAAGCAGCCCAGCAGTGGATCGACTACCTTCTGGAAGACGAGCAGCAGAGGAGCTTCATGGCGGCGGGCTTCCGGCCGGGCGGAGACATCTCCCTCACTGACCCCAGTAGCAAGATCAACGCCAGGTATGGACTGGACCCGGCGAAGCCGACGGCGACGCTCAACCCCTCGCTGATCGACCCGGCGGCCGCCGCAGGGATAGATAAGAACTGGCAGCTCGTGAAGAGGCCGGGCATCGTGACCTTCGTGGTGGACACCTCCGGTTCCATGATGGGCAGCAAGATCGACCAGGCCAGAGATGGACTGGTCCGGGCCCTGCATAACATGGCCAAGAACAACCAGGTAGGCCTGGTTGGATTCGGTGAATCTATCCACACTCGCGTCCCCGTTGCACCGCTGGCCAAGAACGGCTTCAGGATCGCCGATGCCGCCCATGAGATGAGGGCACGGGGCGAAACCGCCCTCTACGACGCAATCAAAGCCGGTGTCGAGATGAGCGATGCAGCGGAGGGGCCGAAAGAAGCCATTCGTGCCGTGGTGGTTCTGACCGACGGTCGGGCCAACCGAGGCGAGGTCAAACTGCACGACCTCATTCGGATGAGCTCCCGTGATGAGCGTCCGGTTCCGCGGTTCACAGGTTTCGACGATGAATCGTGGGCAGAGGCGGCAGGGGGCGAGAGGATCGAAAAAGCGGACCTGATAGGGGACGAGCTGGCCGTGGCGGCCCGGCATCCCATCCAAATCTTCTTCATAGGCATAGGCGACGACGCCGACCTAGACGTGGGCCGGATACTGGCGGAAGCCACCGGCGCGGAGTTCCAGGGCGTCATGGAAAAGGACCTGGCGGCCGTGCTGGAGGAGTTCAGCAAATACTTCTAGTCGAAGGAGGTAGAGCGATGCGCGCATTGCTGTTCCACCCCTTGGGAGTGACGCTTCTGGCCTTCGGGCTGCTATTGGCAGGGGCCCTGCGGTTTCTGCCGTGGGCCGGCAGCTTATCATGGATGGCGCCTTGGGTCCTGTTCTGGGGAGCTGTGGGGTATACGGCCTCGACGGTGGCACTCGTCTGGCTCCGCGCCGCAGAGCCCGAATCCGCCCATCGCCGGCCCTCGGATGCAGACGTGTCGGAAGCGGCCGTCAGGAAACGGCTCCGCTTGGACGCCCTCCAGCAACCGACTACCCTGGTGCCATTGGCCGTGGCGGTGACCTCGGCCTGCTACCTGGTCCTCCTGGCACCGAGCACCGTCGACAGACTGGCGACAGTGGCGGCGCTCATGCTTGCGGTGGCGGCGGCGCTCGGGTCGTTCCTTTGGTTCTACGCGTTTCGCCACCAGGAGCGGTGCGCGACCAGGATACGTTGGCTGACAGGGATGTTGGAGGAGGCGCGAGCGAGCGCAGAGCTGGCGGAGCTGGAGATGCTGCGGAAGAGGCTCGACGAGGGCTTCCCCTCCTTGGACTCCGCCAGGGGGGTCAGGACGTTTAGAGGCCTGGAAGAGGAGTTCTCCAAGTTGAGGCCGGTCCTGGAGGTCCGGCCCGAGGCCGCCCCCCTTTCCATTATGCAGGTCCCGGCGCTGGCCGCCGAGACCTACCATCGGGGCTTGAGCGTGCTGGCCGATGCGCTGGAGCTAATCGAGGCAATTCACGGGCCCAATAGGGAGCGACTTGAGGCCGAGATTGCGGAGCTCGAGAGGGAGATCGAGTCTTCCAACGGCGACGAAAGCCAGCGAGAGATGGACTGGATTCGAGATGACACCCTGGCCTCCCACAGGCAGCGGCTGGCGATGCTGGACCAGCTTGGGCTGCGGGCTGATCAGCTGCTCCACCTGGCCGGCCGGTGTGAGGCCTCCCTTCACCGCACCCGCATCGAGGTTGCCGCCATCAAGGCTGGTGGCTCGGAGAACAGCGTCGACTCGGTGGTGGTGGCTCTTCAGGAGACCGTCCGCCGGGCAAAGGAGGTGCAAGAGGAGTTGTACAGGCTCGGGTACTGATCCGGCGAAGACGACGACCAAAACATAAGAGGAGGTACAAGTCATGACGATGGAGCAGCGTCCTGAAGAAATGTACGAGAGTGCAGAGTCGGTGATCACCGGAGCCCGAGAAGTTGCCGCAACGGAGGCCAAGGAGCCGGTTCCACCCCAAGGGCTGTCCGACGAGGAGAAGCAGCAGCTCAAAGAGCGGGCGCAGGGCCTGGTGGCTCAGCTGGTGGAATCAAGCGGCGGCAGGGAGATGGAGCTGGCGGACGGCATTACCAGCATCGGCATCCAGTCTCAAAGAAAGGCTGGGACAGAGCTGGACCTGCTGAAGGGCCGCATGGGCCAGATTCTCGACGGGGATGGCCCGGGTGCCCAGATCTCCAGGGAGCTGGTGGAGCTCCGGCTGGCTCTCGATCAGATCAACCCGCACCACGTGGGTAAGGCGGGATTGGCCGGGCGGCTCCTTGGAAAAGTTCCCATGGTCGGGGACACCGCCGTGAGGGCTTTGGAGCGGATCGCAATCCGCTACGAGCCGGTCTCCCGGCAGGTTGCCTTCATCGAGACCAGGCTGCGGGACGGCAGAGCGTTGCTGGTTAGGGATAACGTGGAGCTGAGGAAGCTCTACGAGCAGGTTGAGGAACAACAGCTGCCTATACGAAAGAACGCCTACGTGGCCGAGCTGGTCATGCAGAAGCTAAGCGACACCCTGGAGCTTACCGAAGGCCCTCTGAAGAAGGAGCGGATTCGCAATGTCCTGCACGACGTGGCCATGCGAGTCCAGGACCTGCGAACCATTGAAGAGGTGCACATCCAGTTTTTCGTCAGCATCGAGATGACCCGCCAGAACAACAGCCGTCTGGGCCAGTCGGTGGAGCGGACCCTGGCCCTGGGAGCCAACGTGGTAACGGTCGGTCTGGCGCTCCAGGTTGCGCTGGTCCGCGAGAGGGCCGTCATGCGGGCGACCCAGCGCACCCGGGAGTTCCTCGGCGACCTGATACTGGCCAACGCCGAGACGATCAAGAGTCATGTGGACGAGATCGGAGACGTATATAACAGCCCTGTCATAGCCCTCGAAAAGATCGCCCAGGCCCACGACGAACTGATCGAAGCCATGAACACCGCTGATCGGTTGAAGCAGGAGGGCATCGAAGCCGCCCGCGAGAACATTGACAGGCTGACCCAGCTGTCGGCTGAGCTGGAGCAGCGGTCTCAGGGACTGAGAGAGCGAGCGATTGACACTCCGTCCATTGAGGCATAAGGCGGCTGGTGCTTACGATAGGGCATCGCGCACCCGGCATCGCTACCGAAGGAGGGGCGTTGCCTTCGAACTCCCTGTTGAGCCTCCTTGATCGCTCGTGGGATGGGCGTGCGCTCCAAAAGGGAGTGGGGGTCCTGGCTACGGAAGACCTCGGCACGAGGGTGCTCAGGAAGGAAATCTTTTTCAGGCGACGGACCGCTACTCGTCGCAGCGAGCGGACTCACAAGGGGCTATACGTCCACACATCTGGTTATCTCGAGACATAGGACCACTACGGAACACCGTCGCTGCCAAGAGTTTCATGTGTACTCTCCATCGGTAGAGTTTCCGATGGGCGGGGAAAGCGCATAAACACTAGTCTGGCACCTACGCTGCCCGTCGACAGCACTCGGCAGAAACTCCGGGCCGGACCGCCAATCATTTTGCGTGTGCGGCTAACACCATCCCGCCCCGGACCAACTATGTGAGACGTGGCACCTCCTCTTGGCGGCCGGAAATCATTCTGGTCTTCGCTACCGCGTATCATTGCCGCCGTAGCTGGATTGGTCCCGGCGGTTGGAGGACTTCTGGGTGGCCTTGCGGCGGTTGGGATAATACCCTTCTCGGCCCAAGGCCAAACTCAAATGAGTACGCCGTCGCCGGCTACGGCCACGCCGCTGCTGCCTACTCCAAGTCCAGTTAGTCGAGCGGTGACGGCAACGCCTGTCCCACGTATGGCAACGCCCGGAGCGCCAAGGAGCGCTGAGGGTGAGATTACGGTCACGCCGATGCTGCCTACCCAAGTCCAGTTGACAAGCTCCAGTCTCTGGTGGTGCCCGATGCCGACGTTGCCCTGGAGGCGGGAAAGCTACTGGAGGACCTTCCGGTCTGATGGAGGCAAGCGGATCTGAGTGAGCGTCGGCGCGTCCTGACCGCGATGCTCGACGCCGTCTACATCGACACGGTGGAGGAGAAGCGAATCGTCGCTATTCGGCCTCGGCCAGCCTTCAGGCCCCTCCTGGAGATCGCTACCACGAGGGAGGGCTCAGGGATCGTGCTCGTTCAGAGACAACCCTGGCTCAGAATGGCCACGGGGCCGAGGCACCAAATCAGCCTCTGCCGGGTGGGCATGAGGCTGATGGCAATCCGTGTTTGTGGTGGAGACGGGGGAGGGAGCCTGTCTCAAAAAGGCGGCGAGACGAGCAAGCGGAGTAGAATCAGAGGGAGCCCAATCCGAGGAGCTGCCCGATGCCGATTCGCCCGCTGAATCGAGACCAGAGCTGGCTATTCCCACCCACCCTCGACGAGCTTCTGCCAGATGACCACCCTGCCCGTTTTGTGGCTGAGTTTGTGGACGGTCTGGACCAGGCCGACTGGGCTGAGATGGGAGTCACGCTAGACGGCGATCCACTGGGAGCACCAGCCTACCACCCTCGTGCTCTCTTGAGCGTGTGGCTCTACGGGTTCATGACCGGAGTGCGCTCCTCCCGCAAGTTGGAGGCTGCCTGCCGAGACCAGATACCCTACCTATGGCTGACAGGCTGGCAACACCCCGATCACAATACCCTGTGGCGGTTTTACCAGGCGCATCGGGGAGCGATGCGGACGCTGATGAAATGCACGGTAGGGACAGCTATGGAGATGGGGTTGGTCGATCTGGCAGTGCAGGCGGTGGATGGCACCAAGATCCAGGGGAATGCATCGAGGGACCGCACCTACGACGCGGTCGGCTTACAAAAGCTGCTGGACCGGACTGAGACGGCCATCGTTGAGTTGGAGGCCCAGAATGAAGGAGGAGACGATCCTCCACCACCACGACTGCCCGAAAAGCTTAGGCGGGCACAAGGGCTGCGAACTCAGGTCCGCGGAGCCATGGAGAAGATCGCAAATGATGAGGGAACGGCGCGGGTGAACCTGACTGATGGAGATGCCCACCTCGTGAAAGGACGTCATGGGATAGTCGCTGGATACAATGCCCAGACCGTAGTGTCGCCCTTGAACCCAGCGCTGGGAAACGGGATGTTGATCACGGCGGCTGACGTGATCAACAAGGCGAGTGACTCCGCCCATCTCGTGCCCATGCTGGAGATGTCGGAGGAAATGACGGGAGCGCGAGTCCCAATCACTCTGGCGGACGGAGGCTACCATACGGCGGCAAATCTCAGAGCCGGCGAGCAGCGAGGCGACGTGTTGGTAATGGCCGAGCGCTACCACCCAGGTGTACAGGGACCCTACTTCAAGGACCGGTTCGTCTACGATGCGGCGACGGACAGCTACCAGTGCCCTCAGGGTCAGAGGCTGCCGTTTCGAGGGATACGAAAGGTGAACGGCAAGATCCGAGGGCCATTTCGTGTCTACCGGGCCTCAAGAACTGTGTGCCGTGCCTGCCCGGCGTACGGGGTCTGCACCAAAGATGCACACACAGGTCGTGCACTATGGATTGGGCCTGCCGACGCGTTGATCCGCGAGCACCGCCAGTGGATGGCCACGGGTGAGGCTCGGGCCATGTACACTCAGCGCAAGCAGCTGAACGAGCCGGTCTTTGGCATCATCAAAGAGCAGATGGGAGCACGGCGCTTCCTGCTGCGGGGCTTGGCTAACGTCAGAGCCGAGTTCGTGGTGCTGGCTACGGCCTTCAACCTGCGAACACTGTGGCGGGCGTGGGCTTGTAAAAGAACGCCGCGGAGAACTCCAAGCTCACCCTTCACAATGGCCGCGGTGCTTTCTTGATAAGCGTCACCAGGCTGTTGATCTCCTCGCCAATTTGGAATCCGCTGCGCTCCACAACGGTCTAACCGCCGACCGACACCTCTACAACGCCTTTTTGAGACAGGCTCGAGGGTCGAACTACACCTGGAACACGGAGCCGCGGTGCTGCTTGCTGCGTGGACCCTCATTACCGTCCGGCCACCTGTGACTCAGCGGCGTAAACGTACAGAGAGCCCCACCCGACCCCTCGTAACTCTTGAACGGACAAACTGGAACCTTCAGGAGGATTTGATGAAGCGAGAGGCTGACAGGGCTCCTGTCAGAGCGCAGCAGCCGGGCCGGACGATGACGAGCCCCGCTCCGCGCCGGGTTCGAACTTGGCCGACGCCGAAATGCGACTGGCTCCACCTGGAACACGGAGCTACTGTACCGCTAGCCGTCTAGTTGGGCCGACCGTACCGCCTCAGACGGAATCCAGGGGTCCGCCGACCGGGCCCTACGACTCGCACTTTCGCCGCGGGATTGCCGACCGCGATCAGAGAATCGACCTTCAAAGGGACCTCAGGGAGTTCAACAGACCTCCCTCCAACACCTAATCTCTCGGGTCACAGGTGTCCTACTTGTGCTGGTTGCTAACAGTTGTTCCGTAGTGGCAACGCGTACTGCTTATCCGATTACGACAGCCGCAGCCGTGGAGTCGGGCTGGCCAGCGCCTCGTTGTTCGAGTTGGGTTCGTGCCGGTCTCGAGCAGGATTCGGCCTTCCGATGGTAGATGACGTGGTCAGGGGGTCGACACCGGTACCACGAGGCATCACCGAGGATTGTCAATTCCCGTTGGCAGATCCCTCGGAAGGCGCCACTTGCCCCTCAGGGTCCCCGCCGGCCTCGAGAGGAATCGCCGCCTTTTTGCTCACCTGCCACTGAGTAACCCGGTCCAAGACGATGGGAATCAAGCTGATAAGTCCCCCCCGAAGGAAGAGCATCACCACGATCAGGACAACGCCGTAGGCTATCACCTGATACTCTCCCGCAGACCGCAAAACCTCCACCACCAGTACCAGCGCGAAAGTGCCCACGACAGGGCCAAAGACGGAGCCGATCCCGCCCACAATCACATAAGCCACCATATATATCGACTGCCACATCTCAAAGGCATTGGGATGAGCCGCCTGGAGGTAGTGGGCCGAGAAGGCACCTGACAGCCCAGCAAACAAACTGCCGATAGCAAACGCCCGGATCTTATACCCCAAGGTGTTTATCCCGACGCTTTCGGCCAGGTCCTCGCTTGAATAGATACCTTTGATCACCTTGCCCATGCGGGAATGGTCCACCCGGTACATTACCGCCAGGGTGACGAAGAACAAGATCAGCATCAGGTAATAAAAGTGCATTTTCTGAGTAAAGTCTATTGACAGTGCCCCAATATGGATAGGGTCAGGTCGGGGAACACTTAGTAGCCCGGTTAATCCGCCGGTAACCCCCCGCCAAGCCAGGATTAGCTGCCTCAGCACCAACACCAGCGCGATTGTGAATATGGCGAAGTAAGCTGCCTTTACCTTTAACGCTGGATAGCCAATTATCAAAGCAAAAAGGGCTGCGACCAGCCCGCCGATGGGCATCGACAACCAAACAGACCACCCCAGTTTCACTGCCACGAGGCCCGAAGCATAAGCCCCCAGGGTCATGAAGGCACCTTGTCCAAAGCTCCATTGCCCCAGGTTCATCATCAGGCGCACGCCGAGGGCTCCGACGCTCAACATCCCCACCGTAATGAGGATATGTAGGTAATAGCCGCTGTGGACCACCAGAGGCAGGAGGATGAGGACCAAGGCTGCCGCCACGACGGTAGCTACTTTTACCTGGCTTCCTTTAATCAAGGCCCGATAACCCCGCTTCTTTTATTTTTCGCCCAATAACCCCGCCGGCCGGAAGAGCAATACAAGTATAACCAGGGAAAAAGTTATCAGTGGGGCAAACTCGCCTACGAAGGTGAAACCGAAGGTCTCAATGGCAGCAAAGGCGAAGGCCCCGGCCACGGCACCGCGGATGCTGCCCAGACCGCCCAGAATTACTATGATGAAGGCCGTTATTACCATATGCTGGCCGACGCCAGGGGTGATGAAGGTGATAGGAAGCAATAGGCCGCCGGCTCCTGCTGCCAGGGCCGATCCCAGGGCAAAGCCATAGGTGTTAATACGGTTGACGTCTATGCCCTGCAAAGCGGCAGCATCTACGTCCTGGGCTACCGCACGCATAGCCCGGCCCGGCTTCGTCACCTTCAGGAATAGGAAGAGGAGCAACGCCAAGACCAGGGATACCCCAATCAGGAGGAGCTTTACCTTGGGGAGGAAGACCCCAGCGAACTGAAAGACCCCAGCCATGACGGCGGGGACATAATGGGCCTTGTTTCCGAAGGCTAACAGGGCAAGGCCTTCCAGCAGCAGTAGCAGCCCCAGGCCTATTATCATGCTGGGCAGGTCCTGCCCACGCACCTGGCGGAAAAGGCCCCTCTCCAGCACCGCCGCAAAGATCCCCAACATGCCCATAGCTATCAACAGTGACGCAAAATAGTTTATGCCCCACTCCCCGAATAAGAAAAAGACGGCAAAAGATCCCAGCATGAACATCTGGCCATGGGCAAAGTTGACTATGTGCAGGATGCTGAAAATGAGGCTAAGCCCTGCCGCCAACAGGGCATAGATAGCCCCCAGCACCACTAAATTCACCAGCGTCTGGAGCAAGAGCGAGAGTTCCATACGTTTCCTCAGGCTACTTGTGAGACATCGGTCACGTCGAAGGGGGCCAGCACCTCGCCTCGGAAGTCCACGCGCGCATTGACTTCGTAGCGTAGACGGCGCTCCAGGAGGGACGCGGCGCCGGGATGCAAGCCCGCTCCAGGCCGCCACTGGAGCACTCGGCGAAGCCGTGGCTTACCTCGGCTACGTTCTGGGCCAGGCCCTCCGGACGCGCCGCTGTAGTAGTCGGGCGTGCTAGCGATTTTCGTTGCCGCTACGCTGCCGCCGCTGCGCTAAAGATACCGACTATGCCAATCACCGCTCGAAACGCAAGGGCCATCTAGCTACTTCTTCTGCTTCCAGATGGCCTCCATGACGGCGCCCGGGTTCATCGGGAGCCTGTCCATCCGCACTCCGATAGCGTCATAGATGGCATTAGCGATGGCGGCGGGAGGGGGAATAATGGATATCTCACCCACTCCTCGCACGCCATAAGGGTGTCCGGGATTCGCCACCTCGACGATCACCGTGTCGATCATGGGAAGGTCGAGGCTGGTTGGCATGCGGTAGTCCAGTAGCGTCGAGTTGAGCATGTGGCCCTCAGGGCTCATGTAATACTCTTCGTTCAGGCCCCAGCCTATGCCCTGGACACAGCCACCCTGCATCTGGCCCTCGACGTAGCTGGGATGGACCGCCTTCCCCGCGTCCTGGAATACGGTGAAGCGCAGGATGTCCACCTTGCCGGTCTCGGGGTCGACCTCCACGTCGACGATGTTGCCCGCGAAACAGACGCCTACGCCGCGCGGGTTGACCACCGCCTGGCCGGTGATGAGGCCCCCGGTCTCGCTCAGCTGTTTCGCCAACTCCTTGAAAGTCACCCTGAGCGCTGGGTCGGACCTGGACTGGAAGACACCGTCCTCGAACTCGACCGACTCAGGCTCGATCTCCCATATCCGGGCCGCCCGCTCGACCATTTGGCGCTTCACGTCTTGGGCAGCCTCGTAGGCGGCGTACCCGGTGGAGAAGGCCACGCGGCTCCCGGCGGTGACCGCCGTGTACCCGATGGAGTCCGTATCCACCACCTTCGGGTAGACCTCGTCGGCTCGGAGTCCCAGCACCTCGGCCGCCTGCATAGCGACCGAGGTTCGAGTCCCGCCGATGTCCGTCGAGCCCTCCACCAGATTCACGGTTCCATCAGCGTTCACACTGATAGTGCAGCTGGAAATGAACCCGATGTTGTACCAGAAGGCGACTGCTATGCCCCTGCCTCTGTTTGGACCATCCAACGGAGCGGTGTAGTGCGGGTGACTCTGCATCGCCTCGATGATCTCGACACAGCCTATGCGCGGGAATACGGGGCCACCGGCGCGTCTCGTGCCTTCTTTCGATGCGTTGCCGAGCCTGAACTCCAGAGGGTCGAGTCCCAGCCGCTCGACGATCTCATCGAGCACCGTCTCGGAAGCAAAGCAGGCGTTGGTTGCGCCTGGCGCCCGATAGGCTCTTGTCTTTGGTTTGTTCACGACCACGTCGTAGCCGTCGATCAGCACGTTGGGTATGTCATAGGAGGAGAAGATGCACATGGAACCGTAGTTCACCGAGGAGCCGGGGAAGGGCCCGGCTTCGTACGCCATGTAGGCCTGGGCTGCGGTGATCTGCCCCTCTCTGGTCGCTCCCATCTTCACCTTGATGTATGACCCCGGGGTTGGTCCAGTGCCCTCGAAGACCTCGTCGCGCCCCATCACCATCTTGACCGGGTGCCCGGTCTTTTTTGACAGGAGGGCCGCCACAGGCTCCAGGTACACGGCTATCTTGCCGCCGAAGCCGCCCCCGATCTCCATGGGCGTCACCCTGATCTGGGAGACGGGCAGGCCTAGGATAGCGCCCACGGTGTCGCGGACCGTGAAGGAGCCCTGGGTGCTGCACCAAATCTCGAGCCGTCCGTCGTTGTTCCATAGGGCAACGGCGTTGTGCGGCTCGATGTAGCCCTGATGGACGGTCGCGGTGTTGAACTCCCTCTCGATCACCACGTCCGCCTCTGCAAACCCTTTCTCAACGTCTCCCATCTCATGTCGGATGTGCTCAGACAGGTTGCTGAGGTCGCCGGTCGATCCGTCGGGCCACTTCGTTTTCAGGTCGTCAAGCAAGAGCGCTGCATCGGCCTTCATGGCCTCGGGCGCGGTCAGCACCGGGGGGAACTCCTCGTACTCGACCTCGATCAGAGAGATGGCCTCCTCGGCGTCGTGGGGGCTGACCGCGGCCACGGCGGCCACGGCATGGCCTTTGTAGAGGACCTTGTCCCGGGCCAGGATATTCTCTCGCAGGTAGCGCAGGTCTTCGTCGAGATCGCCGAGGTTGGGACTGATGCCCGACTCTGCTGGAGCCAGATCCGCGCCCGTCACCACGGCCCGGACTTTAGGATGGGCCTCGGCCTTGCTGGTGTCGATTGACCTGATACGCGCATGAGCGTGGGGGCTGCGCAGGATCTTGCCGTGCAGGAGCCCGGCGGTCTGAAAGTCGGCTCCGTAGAGTGCACGCCCCGTTACCTTGTCGGCGCCGTCGTGGCGGACCGGCCGGGTGCCGACGACTTCGTACTCCGTCGTCGCCAACACCATGTTACGCTCGTAGTCCTTGGTTGTGGCCATTCCAAAGCCTCCTGAACTAACCGGTGCCGGCCAGCTCCCTTGCCCAGCTACGCCCCATCCCCCCGGGGTTATGCCCGGGGGGATGGGGCGTTAGCCTTCCAGGCTTCTCTACGGAACGGTCGGTACTATGAGGTCGTAGGAAACCGCGACCCCGTCCTCCAAGCCGTTCAGCCCCGCAGGCTGGGGCAACTGGTGTTTCTGTCCATACTTCTGAGTGCCGCCAAAACACACCTCTGGGTTACCGGGGTAGAGGTCGCTGGTTATGCACATGCCTTCCATGGCCCGGGCGATGGCGGGAATATCGTCGACAGTGCCCGCGGCTTTCAGGCCCTCAAACAGGGAGAGGGGATTCCAGTAGGCGCCTACCACAAAGCCCAGCCATTCACCTTCCCGCCTGACATACTCGTCTCTCAGCCTCTTTAGCCCTGCCGGCCGCGGGTAGTAGTCATACTCCACCACGTAAACGTTATTCCCGTACTGCTCTGCTCCCTCGAGTCCCCTAACGATGTCCTCGACGTTGATGCCAAACTGGGGTGACGGCAGGGGTCCGTCAAAGCCCAGCTCCCGGATGGTGCGGATCAAGGCCGGGGTGTCCTCAATCGAGAGGATGATCTCTATAATGTCCGGCTTCTTGGCCAGCGCACCGCTCACAATGGGGGTGAAGTCGGTGATGCCGGCCTCGTAGTAGGCCTCGCCCAGCCACTCATAGCCACCAACTTCATCCATGGCTGCCCGGCTCCACTCAGCGGCAAGCTGGGAGGACTTGAGATTTAGGCCGAGTTGAAACACCCTTTTGTCTTCAGGGTGACGCTCCTTCATGAACCGCCAAACAGTGGGCATGGTCTCTAGAGGCGTGGGTTCTATACCGAAGGAATAGGGGTAGGCCTTATCCAGGATCTCCACCGTCCAGGTGTTGGAAACGGTAAGAATCTCTTTCGGTGTGGCCCAGGGAACAACGGTCACGTCAGGGCCGCACTCCCCCATGAGCATCAACAACTTGGCTCCATCGGCGGCTACCTTCTCTGCCGCCGACATGCCTAACACCAGCTCGCACTTGGTTTCCCCTTCCAGAACCTCTATCTTGTATCTTTCCCCGCCTGCCAGGATGCCGCCCTCGGCGTTGTACTCGTCGGCGAGGATTTCGGCCGTCACCAGCATAGGCCTTCCAAAAGCGGCGAGGGGCCCGGTGAAAGGCCCAAGCGCCCCCACCTTCACCACCTTAGCCGGGGCAGCCGTGGGCGGAGGGGCAGCTGTTGCCGCTGCCGGTGGTGCGGTCGCCGCGGGCGCCGCGGGCGCGGCTTCGTCGTCGCCCCCGCAAGCGAAGGCCACCAGCGCCGCCGCCATCGCTACTGCGAGAAACCCAACTACTTTCCTGTGCATCTATTCGGCTCCTTCCTGAAACTCGAAAACGTATCTATAACCCGAACCGGGCCGGGCTCAGTGGCCCAATAGCCTCGGTTGTGCGGTCTGTGGCGATAAGGTCAGCCATAATCCGGCCTACCGCCGGGCTGAGACAGATACCGAAGGTGCCCAGCCCCGCCGCTATGTACACGTTGTCCCACCCGGAAAGCCGGCCCAGGATCGGCACCGAATCGGGGGTGTAGCCCAGAATCCCGGCCCGGGTCTCCACCAGGCGGGCCTCGTCGAGCCGGGGTATCAGGTTCACCCCATCCGCCACCATCTTGTTCATCGCGTCTTCCGATACCCAGTCATCCTCTAACCCCACCCCTCGGTCCTCGGGGTAGCCTACCAGCACCGAACCATCCACCTTGGGCGATATTACCGCCATGCCGTGCGCCGGCCAATAGGGTGGGAAGCGCTCGGGCACCTCTACTCTGACGCAGGAGCCCCGCACCGGCTCAATAGGTATATCCCCGCCTAGCCACGAAGCTGCTTGAACGCTCCACGGGCCCATGGCGATAACCACCGCCGAGGTCCCCACCTCTTCTCCGCTTGCCAGCTTCACCGAGTTCACCCTCTGCCCCTGCTGGCCAAGCCCCACCGCCTCGCCATACTTGATGCTGCCCCCCCGACGCTCTGCCGCCTGGGCCAGGGCAAGCACATAGCGATAGGCCTCCACGTGGCCATCGTTGGGTTCCAGCATGGCCCCCCTCACCTCGGGGTTAAGGCCCAGGCCCATGGCTCTCAGCTCATCCGGTCCCACCCAGCGCAGCCCAAAGCCCTCACCCGATAACTCCGCCATGCGTTGCTTCAGAACCCTTTCCTCTTCCTCCTCGAAGGCAACGTAGACCAACGCAGTCTCACCATACTCGGGGTCTACCCCTCCCTCCTCTTTTAGCTCCTCCGCCAGTTGGGGTATGCGCCGCGAGCTTTCCCAGCCCATCTGCAGGACGGGGCGCAGGCTGTCTTTCGGGTATAGCTCCGTCTCGAAGGTAATCAGCGCTGCTGCACCCACATAACCCATAGCCTTCCCGGAGGCCTTGGCGGCGATCCCATCCATCTCAATCACCTGAGCGGGGATGCCCTGTTTGGCCAGATGGTAGGCCGTGGAGAAGCCAATAACGCCGCCGCCAATGATAGCTACTTCTGGCTTAGCTGCCATGTCTCACCCCGTTTCTCTCTATTTTCGGAGTCGCGGCCCCGTGTAAGCTGGGCGAAACGTACACGGCGTCTGGAGGGGTGTCAACTTCGTGCCTCCATTCACAACCGACGTGCCTTTTCGTAGCGACTTGCGCGTCGATGGTGACGCTACGTGAGGCAGGGCCCGATACTAGAGCGTACCTATAACCCGAAGCGGGCCGGGCTCATCGGATCTATAGCCTGGGCGGTGCGGTCGGTGGCGATAAGGTCAGCCATGATCCGGCCCACCGGTGCGCTGAGACAGATACCGAAGGTGCCCAGCCCCGCTGCTATATACACGTTGTCCCACCCGGACAGCCGACCCAGGATGGGCACCGAATCGGGCGTGTAGCCCAGGATCCCAGCCCGGGTCTCTACCAAGCGGGCCTCGTTGAGCCTGGGTACGAGGTTCACCCCATCCGCCACCATCTTGTTCATCGCGTCTTCCGATACCCAGTCATCATCTAATCCCACCCCTCGGTCCTCGGGGTAGCCCACCAGCACCGTGCCATCGACCTTGGGCGATACTATCGCCAAGCCGTGGTACGGCCAGAAGGGGGGATAGCGCTCGGGTACTTCGACTCTGACGCAGGAACCCCGCACCGGCTCCAGAGGTATATCCCCACCTAGCCACGAAGCTCCTTGATCACTCCACGGGCCCATGGCGATAACCACTGCCGAAGCCCCTACTTCTTCTCCAGTGGCCAGCTTCACCGAGTTCACCCTTTGCCCCTGCTGCCCAAGTCCCACCGCCTCGCCATACTTGATGCTGCACCCCCGCCGCTCTGCCGCCTGGGCCAGGGCAAGTACATAGCGATAGGCCTCCACGTGGCCAGCGTTGGGTTCCAGCAGGCCCCCCCTCACCTCGAGGTTAAGGCCGAGGCCCATGGCTCTCAACTCATCTTGTCCCACCCAGCGCAACCCAAATCCTTCGTCTGCTAACTCCGCCATGCGCTGCTTCAGGACCTTCTCCTCTTCTTCCTCGAAGGCAACGATGACATTGGTAATCTCACCGTACTCGGGGTCTACCCCCCCTTCCTCTTTTAGCTCCTCCGCCAGTTGGGGTATGCCCCGTGCGGCTTCCCAACCCATCTGCAGGACGGGACGCAGACTGTCTTTCGGGTATAGGTCCGTCTCAAAGGTCAACAGCCCTGCTGGCCCCACGTAACCCATGGCCTTCCCCGACGCCTTGGCGGCAATCCCATCCATCTCAATCACTTGAGCGGGGATGCCCTGTTTGGCCAAATGGTAGGCTGTGGAGAAGCCAATAACACCGCCGCCAATGATAGCTACGTCTTGCTTAGCTGCCATGTCTCACCCCGTTTCTCTCTTTTTTTGGTGAAGTCCCGGTCCCGAGCAAGCTGAGCGAAACGTACACGCCGTCGGAAGGGGTGTCAACTTCGTGCCTGTGCTTACGATGGATCCGTAGGAATTTGTGCATCGATGATAGCTTCGCGTTACGCGACGCGTGACTCTTGCTCTGAAGCGGGTGCGGCCGGAACGAGTGCAGGTGCTTGCTGAGAGATTCGGTCGACCAGAACGGAGGTCCTTCAAAGCCGCCTGAGCGCAGGCCGCATTTTGCCCTTCCCGCCAGGTGGCACGTCCCAGTTGTTGACTCCCTGCCTGCCAAGGTTAGAATGATGCCGTCCTCATTCTCCGCGACTGTGGAGTCGCGATGCCCAGCGAGCGGATTCAGCGCCAGATCGACCGCCTTCTCAACGAGGCTGAGGAAGCTGCAGCCGCTCATCGAGGACATATCAGAGGATAGGCTGCCGGAGGTGCTCGAGGAGGCCCTTGAAGCCAAGATCATAGAGGAGCTGCCCCAGGCTGTGGGTCGCTACCAGCTCACCCACGCCAGGGTCATTCCTCCAGCCTTCCTTGGCTGGTTGCCTTCCATGGTTTTACCGCCGGTCGGGCCTCCCACTCTCTTCGGGACTCGTAGACAGAGACTCGCGCTCCGAAAGGGAGATATGCGTACCAGCTATGGAGAAAACCCTCGCGCTGGGAGGTCCAAAAGGAAATCCTTTCGGACACTTAGGGGCAGGCGCGGCGCGGAACTAATAAGTGCGGCTCGGAGGCTCTCGGCGTCCGCCTCGATTTCTGGCAGAGCTGATGCGATATTGGCAAACAGGCTGACTCGCCTTAATCCGCATCATCCGACATAAGAGCAACTTATGACCCGCATCTCTGATGGGTGCCACCGACTCCATTGGTGAGAAGGCCGAAGCGGGGATTAGCGAAAACTATCGAAGCGAAAACCCTTCATACCCATTGGCCGCCACCTCCGCAAACCTGGCCCGCATGACGGGGGCGCTGTCCGGGCTATTGAGCAGCGCGCGTGCTTTACCGGGAATGTTCGCCCCAACAAACCATGAGTCGGCCTTCGACCGGAGGATTTTGCTACCCGCCTCGGCGACGTGTTTGGTCCATGCCTCTTCCGCCTGGGGCGTCGCTGAGATACGCGTAAACTGATGTTCGCGCATATAACACATACAGTCGCTGACCCATTCCACGAGCGGTTCGGCGGCTCTGACGTAGTTGCCAACCGAGGCTGCGCTGATGGTGAAAAGATTGGGGAAGCCGGCGCTCTGGATCCCCATATAGGTGCGCGGACCCTCAGCAAATTTGTCCTTCATCGTCTGCCCGCCTTCGCCTCGGATGTCTATCCTAGTCAACGAACCGGTCACAGCGTCAAATCCGGTGGCAAAGATGATGACGTCGTGCTCATACTCAGCATCAGCTGTCTTGACGCCTTTGGAGGTGATGCGCTCGATCGGGGCCTGGCGTACGTCGACCAGTAAGACGTTGTCCCGGTTGAAGACCTCGTAATATCCGCTCTCGCATGGGAGACGCTTGGAGCCGAACAGATGGTCCTTGGGCACGAGCTTTTCCGCCACAGCCGGGTCCTTGACGCGCTCGCGAATCTTGTTACGGACGAACTCAGCGTAGTCCTCGTTGGCCTTTCCGGGGATCACTACGTCATAGAAGTTGGCCAGCCATTTCGCGAAACCGGGTTCCGCCCACAGCCGCCCGTACTGCGCCAGCCGTTCCTCCGGCGAAACTTCCAGTGCCGACCGCGGATCGAATTCGTGAATGAACGAGAGTGAGGTTTCGCTACACTTTTTGAAGATTTCCGGGTAGCTAGCCTTGATCTCGCGCTGCGTATCGGGGTCGATCGGGCCGTTGCGCAGCGGCGCACAGTAGTTCGCCGTCCGCTGGAAGACGGTCAGGTGGGCGACCTCCCTGGCGATTTCCGGGATAAGCTGGACTGCGGTGGCCCCTGTGCCTATGACCCCCACACGCTTGCCGGCCAGGTCCATGCCCTCCTCAGGCCACCTGCCGGTGTGACACCAGTCGCCCTCGAAGCTCTCGAGGCCTGCAAAATCGGGTACATAGTGCGCGGACAGAAAACCAACCGCCGTGATCAAGAACTGCGCCCCTGCCCGATGCCCATCCTCAGTCTGAATCTGCCAGCGGTTCTCGTGCTCGTCGTAGACCGCCGAAGCGACGCGCGCATTGAGCTGAATGTCCCGGCGCAGGTCGAACTTGTCCGCCACATAGTTGAGGTAGCGCTCGTTCTCAGGTTGGCCGGAGTAATACTCCTTCCAGTCCCATTCCTGCAGGAGCTCCTCCGAGAAGGAGTATCCGTACGTGTAGCTCTCGGAGTCAAAGCGGGCGCCCGGGTAGCGGTTCCAATACCAGGTGCCGCCCACTCCACCACCATCCTCGTAGACTCGTACCGAGAGCCCGAGCTGACGGATGCGGTACAGCTGATACAGCCCGGTAACCCCGGCGCCGATGATGATCACGTCAAACTGCGCGGCCTCCTCGATCGGCCCCTTAGCGGCTGCCGGCGTTTGATGTAGAGGATTTCCCAAATCGCCCTGCCTCTGGGTCTCTAAACGGTTCCGGTTGGCCTCAAGCCCTGGCCGGTCCGACGCGTCGGAATGAGATCCTCGATGGCTGGTAGAAGTGAAGCTTCGTGTCCAACCAAAAGCCAGTGTTTGGGTTACTGAGCTGTGAGTCCCCCGTCAATGACCAGCTCGGCACCGGTGACGTACGACGACTCATCGGATGCGAGGTAGAGCACTCCATGTGCGACCTCCTCCGGCTGGCCGTAACGTCCCAAAGGCACGGTAGCCATGAAGTACTCGTCCTGGGCGGGGTCGGCCATCCAGGCCTGGGTCATGGGCGTGGCAATAGGCCCGGGGTGCACCGAGTTTACTCTGATCCCGTCGCCAGCGTACTGGATGGCAGCGGACTTGGTTAGAAGTCGGATTGCGCCTTTCGAAGCTGTGTAGCCGGCATAGACGTTTGGCCTCCCGACCATGCCGGAGGTAGACGATATGTTGACTATCGATCCACCGTCCGCCTTACGCAATTCCGGGATGGCGTGCTTGATGCCGAGGAACACGCCCTTCGCGTTGATGTCGAGGGTCCGGTTCCATTCGTCCAGGGTCGAGTCCTCCAGCTTGTGGAAGAAACCGCCAATGCCTGCGTTATTCACCAGCACATCGAGCTTGCCGAACCGCTCAACCGCGGCGGCGATAGCCCTCTCCCAATCTGCCTCGCTCGTAACGTCCAAGCGAACGAACAGCGCCTCACCGCCCGACTCGTTGATCTCGGTCTCCACACGATGCCCCTCCTCCTCGAGAATGTCACCGAGTCCGACCTTGGCGCCCTCGCCGGCGAACAGCCGCGCGAACGAGGCACCCAAGCCACGAGCGCCGCCGCTGATGAACGCTACCTTACCTTCGAGTCTCACCAGGTACCTCCTTCCGAGGACACGAGCGACGAGCAAGCTGTCCCCGCAGCCCGAGACCCTTCATCCTGATCCCTTGGGAATAGGGGTGACAGTATGAGGCGGACAGCGGGTGGGCTGGGCCTCCACAATGCGAACCGGCGCCGGGAGCTCGTCGGGGTCGACTGGGACGTCAATGACCTGTTCAGAGCCTCGCTATGATTGATGCCTCCGCCGGCGATGACGAGGGGTCGCTGCGCCGATCTCAACAGTTCCGCCGCGGCGTGAGACAGGAGGCTAGAAAACTTTGTCGATCGGATCGTCGGCGCGGTTGACTTTCATGGTCCTGAGCCAGACCTCGTACTCGCTCGACACCCCGAGAATCTTTCTGCCGGTCGGGCCCACCGGCAACTCGTCGGCATAGGCCCCCTCGACTATATTGGCCCAGGCTCTTAGCGGAGGAGCAGCCTGCTTGCCTATGTACTCGACCATGTCGCCGTCCTTGGCCCCGATCCTCTCGGCCACCTCCCGACCCATCGGACAGAGGCGGAGGCCGCGATCGTCGAACTCGTCGGTCGCAGCCTCTGTGACTTTAAAGTAGTGACGTTCCTGCTTCTTCTGACCTCGCAGCGCGTCGGTCTTGGCCTGGTCTACATGGCCATCTTCGATGGCCACTCCGTAGACGTCGGCGGCGCGGTGCACAGATACGTACCCGGCGATGACGTCCTTCATGACCAACTCGACTTCGCGCTCCAAAGGATCGCCGACGCCGCCCCCGGCCGTCGCCCGCATGAAAACGACGTCGTTCTGCTCCAACGGGAAGGCCTTCACCTTACCCGGCCATGGTGAGGGCTGTAGCTCTTTTCCATTGCGGATAACGGTGGTTGTATTGGGGTACCCGGGTGGAGCTCCGGCAGCGCCGAAGGGGGGGATGGAAGCCCGGTCCGTCATCACGCTAAGTTGGCCGCCCGACTCCGACAGGATCCGGATCTTTCGCCCTACGCTGAACCCGCTCCTCCGATAGCCTGACCCCTCACGGTCCGTGATGACCTCCAAGGTGTCGACGCGCAGTGGTGACCGATGCTCCAGGCTTTCCGCTGGCTGTGCCAGGGGCATGTCGCCTCCATCGTAGTGGAAGTGGCCGGTGGAGCCATCGGTGTCGTTGGCTGCCGGCGTGCCGCCTCCCGGTATGTCGTGAAGTATATAGGGTCGGTTTCGGAGCGTGTCGTAGCCGGCGATGTTGCGATGCTGGCCGGAGCCGATGTTCTCGCCCCCGACCTCGCTGGGCAAGACCTGCGAGAACGCACCTACCACTGCGCTCTGGAGCTGCCGATATACATCCCAGCACCCGCCGACGGGCGCCGGGAGCTGAGCCGCCAAACAGCTCCCCTCCGGAATGATGAACTGAATCATTCGGAACGTGCCGCCGTTGACAGGCGTCTTGGGATCCAGACACGACTTGACGATGACGAACGCGCCGCCCTGGGTGACCGGAATGCCGCAGTTCATGGGGCCGTGAACCTGTGGCGCCGATCCCGTGAAGTCGAAGGTCATGCCGTTCCCCTCGATCGTCAGTTTCACCTTGAGGGGCAGCGGCTCGGGTGCAAGGCCGCTATTGTCCATGTAGTGTTCGTAGTAGAACTCGCCGTCGGGCAGCGCGGCGATGCGGTCCCGCATCGACCGCTCGGAATTTTCCATCAGGGTATCAATGGAGTCCGCGACCGTCTCGGGGCCGTACCTGTCGCAGAGCTCCCGCATGTTCTCCTCGGCGACATGGGCGGTGTCGATCATCGCGAGTGCGTCGCCCTGGCGTTCGTCGCTCAGGCGCATGTTGGCGAATATCACGTCCCACAGCGCCTGATTGACTCGTCCTTTCTCGATCAGCTTCACGGGCACGATGCGGACACCCTCCTGGTAGATCTCCGTATCCTGCCCGGAAAAACTTCCCGGTGTCGCGCCGCCCACATCGGCCCAGTGCGCCCTGACGGCGATGAAGAGCAAAAGCTCGCCATCGACGAAGAAGGGTGTGTAGAAGGCCGTGTCGTTCATGTGGGTGCCCCCGGTATAGGGGTCGTTCACCACGACCACGTCTCCGGGATGGAGATTGCCCGCGAACTTGTTCAGCGTGTCCTTCAGGCCCAGTGCCATGGCGAAGACATGGCCCGAGAAGTCCTCGGACATCGCCGCCAGCTCACCCTGCGCGGTCATCAGCCCGCAAGAGAAATCCCTGACCTCGTAGATGATCGGCGCGTACGCCGTCCTGACCAGGGTCGCTCTCATCTGCAACACGGTCGACACCAGGGAGCCACGAATAACTTCGAGGGTGATCGGGTCCACCATGGTGCCAAGGGCGGTCGTCATTGCTCGCCTCCGCTGTGGTTGTTATGCGCTCTTACCGAATGACGCGGCGGTCACGCTCGGCAAGGCTCGTCATCCGATTGTAACGTCGACTCAGATGATTGGCTTAGAGTCGAGCACTCCGAAAGAAAGTCCTTTTCGTGGGGCTGATTTTAGGCGCTGCTGTGTTCGTGTGCAAGCGACCCCGGTTTTGACACGTCGGCTTGTACCATTACCCCCCGCCGGGTGGTTACCCGGTCGTTCAAATCCGTCCGAACCCCTTCGATCCTGACCTCCCAGAGTGCGCCCATGTATACGGACTGTGTATGGGTCGGCCACGATTAGGTGCTCGAGGAGAATCGTTGTCGCAGCCGATAATCGCCATGACTGCTTTGCGCAGTCCTATGACTGTTCACAGTCGATCACTCGATGTATATGTCGCGCGCGACAGTAACAACAGTCGCGACTACTAACTGACTGTTATGGCTGGCCAGTTGCTGGTGGTAGGACCCCGGGTAGCCCTTAGGGTCTCGGATCGCACCAGCACGTGCCATCCTCGAACTACTCGCCAACAGCCGTCGATCCCAATTCATGTATATGTCGCGCGCGATCGTGATTTATCGCGCGATCATGATTAATCGATAAAGAACGGCATTGATGGATGACCGTCACCGATGAAAAATGCTGAAGTTCCTCGCAGCCTACGCTGATCCAACCGCAGGCCATCTGGGCACCATCTATCAGGCCACCAACTGGCTGTACACACGCCTTTCCGAAGCGTCTCCGCTGTTCGTTCCCGTCCTAACTTACCCGAAGAGGAGCGAGTCCTGATGGACATGGTTGAATTGCCAATAGATGTTATCGGAACTCCCCGATCGAACCCCAACTAGATGGACGAGCGAATGAGGGACCGATTGCATCGGTCGATCCGGCGATTCGGCTTCGTGGTGCCAGTAGTGGTACGACGGACAGCGAACGGGTATTACGAGACGATCGGTGGCGCCCAAAGGGTAGCCGTGCTCAGGGAGATGGGCATGGACACGGTGCCCTGCGTAACAGCGGCAGGTCTTCGACACTCAAGCCGCACCCCCAACGGGAGTACCTCCTCAAAGGTCTCATTCGTTGCGTCTACTGCCTAATGCCCATGTGGGCCCAGCCTTACAATAGCGGCATCTCGTGAGCTCTTCGCGCCGATTTCAAAAGGGCCTGCCATACCGCACTCCCCCGATTGGACGAGGGTCAGGTCGATAAATAGGTCCATCACGCCGTCATCACTCTGTCTTCCGCAAGATCGGTAGTCTGGACGGTGACAGGCGAGTGGGGCCGGTAGTAGCATGCGACCTAGGCGGAATCGAGGACCAAAGTCCTCCGAGCCAATCGCATCGGAGATGCCTTATGCCAGAGCCGTTGATCCAGATCAATAATCTCGTCAAGACATATGAGACGCCCGCCGGTCCCCTCGGCGTATTGCAGGGGATAGACCTGGAAATCGCACGAGGGGATTTTATCGCCCTGGTGGGGCCTTCGGGCGGCGGCAAGAGCACGTTTCTGAACATGATTACGGGCGTTGACAGGCCGACGTCCGGCATCGTGGTCGTGGACGGCGTGGATGTCTCGACCACGAGCGAGCGCAAGCTCACACGCTGGCGCGCGCGAAACGTCGGCATCGTGTTCCAGTTCTTCCAGCTCATGCCCACGCTGACCGTCCTGGAGAACGTCATGATGCCGATGGACTTTGCCCGCGTCCACAGCCCGCGGGACCGACGTGAAAAGGCCATGGCATTGCTTGAGCGCTTCGACGTGGCAGACCAGGCGGAAAAGACGCCGGACCTGCTTTCCGGCGGCCAGCAGCAGCGAGTGTCCATCGCCCGCGCCCTGGCAAACGATCCCGTGCTTCTCATCGGCGACGAGCCAACGGGTAACCTGGACCACATGAGCGCCGCCGTCGTCTTCGAGACATTTTATGAGCTACAAGAGCAGGGCCATACGGTCATCATCGTGACCCACGACCGAGACGTTGTGCGAGACGTGCCCACGGTGCTGACGCTCAGGGACGGCCTCGTGGAGGCCACGCCACTGGAGGCGGCCGCCAGGCGCCAGACCCGAGAGCAGCAAGCAACGCGTACGGCGATCCTGTAGGCGAGGAGTGTAGACAGATGTTCGGATCACGTTGGCGCAAGATTTTCCGAGATGTGTGGGCGAGGAAGGGCCGCACCGCCATGGCGTCCGCCGCCATCTTCGTCGGAGTGCTGGGCGTGGTGGCTCTCTCGTCAATGGGCGACCTGCTTGTTAGCCAGCTGGAAGGGGACCTGAAAGAAGAAGAGCTGCCGATGCAGTCGGTATTCGTCTCGGCGCCCAGTGGGGCTCAACTTGACAACGCGAGCTACCTGGACGCGCTGGAGGATTTTCCTGGAGTCACACTGGTTGAGGGCCGCGCCGTGCAGCCGTTGTCGTGGAAGCTGCCGGGCAAAACCAGGTTTGAGGATGGCTTCATCCTTGCCGCCTGGGAGCCGTTCGAGCAGATCCAGCTTCAACCGGCACGCCTTACGGGGCAGGGCCGCTACCCAAACACCGGCCAGAACGAGATCGCCATCGAGAAGCGAATGGCGGACAAGCACGGGTTGAGCGTCGGCGACCAGATCTTGTTGCGTGTCCCGGGCGGTGATGCCGGAGGGGATGCCTGGACCATCACAGGCCTGGTTTTCATGCCCTATCCCTCCGGAGTCGCGTTCAGCGCTGTGGAGCCGGTCTCCAGTGACGCCAGCATATTCGCAACCTTTGATGACGCGCAGACCATAGGCGGATTGGTGGGCTTCAGCGCCTTCTATGTCCGCTACATCGACTATCCAACCGCCAAGGAGCAGTCGGACAGCTTCTATGCCTCCATCGCTCAAGAGACCCCATACGTACCCCTGGTTAACTTCATCGATGACCCGGCAGAGAGCCTCCTTATCACTGGGACTGCCGAGTTTACCAGCATTATGAGCTTCCTCGGTATAATCGCCATGGTCGTTTCGGGGCTGCTAATAGTCAATATCATCAACAGCATCGTGGGGGAGCAAAAACGGCAGATTGGCGTAATGAAGTCTCTGGGCGCCACCCGGTGGGACAACTTTGTCATCTACATCGGCATCGCGATGATCTATGGCGTGATCGGAATGATCCCCGGCCTTGTTATTGGGTCCTACCTCGGCCTCCTGATGGCGCAGGGGCTCGCCGAGCCCTTCGGCACCTTCATCGATGGGTTCTCCCTGTCCACCAGCGGCATCCTCATAGGAGTCGTAATGGGACTGGCCGTCCCCTTTGTGGCGGCGATCGTCCCGGTGTTCCTCGGTACGCGCGTCACCATACTGCAGGCCATGACCGACGTGGGCATCTCGGGCGACTATCGCAAGGGCCTGTTGGGGCGGTCGATGAACATCATACCTCTGCCGACGAATACCAAACACGCCATCACTAACGTGACGCGCAAGAAAGGCCGTCTGGTTTTGACATGGCTGACGCTGACCCTGGCGGTTGCGGGATTTATGGGCATCTACGGACTGTTTGCTTCGATTAACGAAAAGATCGGCGGAGTGTTTGATGCGTTTGGTTATGAAGTAGCTGTCGTCCCCAAGGAACGGCAGGACTTCGATCAGGTGCGTACGCTCATCCTGGAAGGGGTCGCAGGGATTGAGGCGGTGGACCCCGGAGTCGGCCTGGCTGTGGAGCTCGAAGGCTATGTCAATCCGGACTTTGAAACGGGCCAATTGGATATGATCGGTTTTGACCCCGCGACTGATGCGTTGAACCTTGATATCGAGGCGGGTACCGCATGGAAGGATGATCCCCGACGCGAGGGCATCGTGCTAAGCCGTAGTGTGGCGGACCAGATAGGCAAAGACGCCGGCGACACGGTGGTACTCGTGGCCCAGGGGCAGAGCGCCGAGTTCGAGATCATCGGCATTGCCTCCTTTCCCTTCGACCAGGGTTTCATGGAGTGGCGGGCGTTAGCCAGGCTGGTAGGGTCCTCGCTCGCCTCAGGTGATCCTGCGCCCACGACATTGTTGGTCCAGATGACCGGGGCGGACCCTACGGTCAATCAGGTTGACGACATCATCGGCGAAATTGACGAAGTCCTCCTATCCAATGGAATTGCTGCCACCCAGGTCAACCAGGTTGAAGTTGCCGAAGAATTAGCCAAGCTGATCACGCTCATTGGTCTGTTGTTTTCGAGCGCCGCAATCGTGATGGCAGCCGTCGGCGCAATCGGGCTGCTGTCAACCCTTTCGATGAGCGTATTTGAACGGCAAAGGGAGATCGGGGTGATGCGCTCCATCGGCGCCAGCTCGTTCACGGTGGCCAGCCAGTTCCTGACGGAGGGAATGTTGGTGGGCATGTCGGCATTTATCGTTGCGGTCCCGTTGGCCTATTTGCTCGCTCAAGGGCTAATTTCGACCCTGGCAATCACCATAGAAGGCCTCGGAATGAACCCAATCGCCCTGGTGATCGGCCTAATCGGCATGATCGTGATTACCGTCCTCGCCAGCCTTGGGCCCTCCCTGGGCGCGGCACGCAGGACGGTGTCGGATATCCTCAGGTATCAGTGACGACGAGGAGGGATCAGAGATGAACGACAACCTTATCAGGTTGGAGAGCGTCGAAAAGGTCTTCAAGACGAAGGCCGGCCCTTTTACCGCACTTCGAGGTGTTGACCTGCGGATCCAAGAGGGTGAGTTCGTCGCCATTGTGGGTCCGTCGGGGAGTGGGAAGAGTACCCTCATCAACATGATGACCGGCATCGACCGGCCCACAACAGGCGAGGTTCACGTGGCCGGCGAGCGTTTGACGGGGTTGAGCGAGAACAAGGTCGCCAAGTGGCGTGGCAGGAACGTGGGCGTCGTATTCCAGTTCTTCCAGCTTTTGCCGACCCTGACCGTCTTCGAGAACGTGATGATGCCCATGCTATATGGCGGCACATACAAGGGCCAGCGGCGCGAGCGCGCCATGGAGATGCTGGATCTCGTCCAGGTGCCTGAGACCGCCGACAAGTACCCCAGCCAGATCTCGGGCGGCCAGCAGCAGCGAGCGGCGATCGCTCGTGCGCTGGTGAATGACCCCAAATTGATCGTTGGCGATGAGCCGACGGGCAACCTGGACACGATCTCGGCCGGCCTGGTCCTTGAGCTTTTCGAGAATCTGGTGCGGCAGGGCAAGACCATCGTCATGGTCACCCATGACCGCGACCTTGCCGGCCGGATTCCACGAGTGGAAGAGGTGCGCGACGGGCGTATCGTAGACGCCGGGGAGGTTGACGCCCGGCTTGTCACCGGTCACTAGAGAGTCGCCGACGCCGGCTTCGCAGTCGGCACTGACCAGCATTAGGAGGCGGGATCGATGGAAATCACGCAGCGAGTCGAGGGAGATATCACCGTATTTCGGCCGGACGGTCGGATCGACACACCGGCCGCCGACGAGATGGACCGGACCTTGCAGGCCGCCGTGGCGGGAGGCAGCCACAAGATCGTTGTGGACATGGCCGGGGTGGAGTACATCAGCAGTGCCGGATTGCGTTCTCTCGCCGCCGTGCTCGTCAAGAGCAGGGAGGAGGGGGGCGACATGAAGCTCGCCGCTCTGAACGAGAGAGTGACCCGCGTCTTCAATATCATAGGGTTTGACCTTCTCATGTCGGTTCACGACACACCTGAGGCCGCCATTGCAGACTTCTCGTCCAGCACCGCGTCATAGCCCGGCCCTTCCCACGTTGAGAACCATGGACTCTGGTCTCACCAGTGTGTGTCTTTCACCCGTTTTCATGCGTTGAATGATCCAGAGGCACTCATGGCCGGGCAGGATGAATTGCGTGTCGAGGCCACCATCGAGAATGTGCGCAGGATCTCGGAATTCGTTCGAGATATGGGACAACGCCTGCGGTTGACGGACGACACGCTGTTTGACATCGGTCTCGCCGTGGAAGAGGCGTCGACCAACATCGTGCGCCACGCCTACCGGCCCGATCATGCGGGTGACATACTGGTGCGGGTAGAGGCCGTAGATGACGCGGTGTGCGTCACGCTCACCGACTGGGGTCTTCCCTTCGATCCAGAGAGCGTGACTCCATTCGACGTGCGCGCGACGGCGGAGACGCGCGCCAAAGGCGGGACTGGGCTGCAACTCATTCACAGCCTGATGGATGACGTGGTGCGTAAGACGGGATCCACGCCCGGCGGACCAAACGTACTCATGCTATGCAAACATGTCGAGCATCGACGTGAGCCCTAGATCACACCTGGACTACGCTATGCCAAGGCAGAAGGGGAATCGCCCGCGGGGCACTCTCAGCGATATCGGTCAGGACGCTCCTCACGTCCCTGGTGTTCGGGGATCTACCCGTGGGCATGTAGGGAGATCGATGAGGGAAGTTTTGAAGGATAACCCAACATAGAAGGAAGCGGCATCAATGTCACGCAAGAGAAGATGGCTGTTTCTGGCGGCGTTCACTCTGATGCTCAGCCTCGTTGCCGCAGCATGCGGCGAGAAAGAGGTGATAAAGGAGGTCCCGGTCCCGGTCCAGGAGGTCACCCTGACCGCGCGCTGCAGGGCCAAACCGCCCACCGAGGACTGGCGCTGCAACAACTTCAAGATTGCGGTGGCGGACGTCAACCTGGCGTTGCTGGCGGCAGGGGACAGCAGGCAGATCAATCTGAACATCATCCAGGACAACTCGGACCTGAAGGACTGGGGCCCGTACAGGCAGGAGTTCGTCCTGTCCACGGATGCCGGCAACCCGCCGGACATCATACTCTCCGGCCACGAGGACATAGGCGAGTGGGCGCAGAACGGCCTGATCATCGCCCTGGACGACCTTATTTCCGGCCAGCCAGCGGTCTACGACAACGTCATTGACGGCCTCTGGCCATCCGTCACGTTCAAGGGCAAGCGGTGGGGTGTCCCCCAGGACGCCGAGGCGCGTCCCCTCTACTGGAGCAAGCCGCTGCTGCGCGAGCTGGGCTTGAGCGATGCCCAGGTCGATGGCCTGGCTGATGCGATCAAGAGCGGGGCCTACACGCTCGACGACATGCTGGCCGCGGCCAAACTGGCGGTGGATAAGGGAATTGTCAAAGAGGGGTTTGGCTTCTGGCACCGACCGCGCAACGGCCCCGACTTTTGGGCGTTCTACTACGACTTTGGCGGCGAAACCATCGATTCGGCCTCCGGCAAGCTGGTCTACGAGAAGGCGGCGGGCTTGAAGCACTTCCAGTTCTTCGAGGACGCCACCCAGAGCTCCAAGGTGCTCGTGAACGACATTTTCGGCCGCGAGTGGTCAGAGTGGCACACCGAGATCGCCGACTCCAACAGGGTCCTCTTCTGGGTCGGCGGCTCTTGGCAATGGGCCGAATGGGCGGAGGTCTTTGTCAAGGACCGTGGCGGCGAGGACTTCCTGTGGGAGAATTTCGGCTTCGGGTTGATCCCGGCTGCCACGAAGGGCGGCAAACCCGTCACGCTGACCCATCCCCTGGCTTATATGGTCAGCGCCAAGTCCAAGCACCCTGACCTGGCCTTCAAGCTGATCAGCGCCATCACCAACGACGAGGCCAATACGCGGCACGCCGTTGGCAGCACTCACCTGGGAATCCTGAAAAGCCAGGCTACCTACGCGCCCTATCTCGAAGACAGGCTACTTACAGAGGTCCTCTACATGCTGGAATACACCACCTTCATACCCAACAACCCCAACTGGGATGTTTACAGCAGCGCCTGGTTCGAGGGGATGCAGGCCGTGGAGTCCGGCGACATGACGGCCGCGGAAGCAGTTGGCCTCGTCGTCGAGCGCATGCAGGCTGAGCTGGGTGATAAAGTGATCATCCGATGACGGTGAAAACTAGAGAAGGATAGGGGTGGAAAGTAGCGGAGGCAAGGGAACGCGGGTCGCGGCGGCCGGCGACCCGATGACCGCAAAGGCGGCTGATTTTGCCGTCTGGCCCATGAGGACGCAGCCGGGTGACGAGGTGAGCACTCGATGACGGTCGCTGCTCATCACCTACATAAGCTTCCTGAACATCGAAAGCTCCAACTTCGTCGACAACTCTTCGGTGCGGCTGCCCATAACATCCCGCTCGCAGGCCTTTGCTTACGACCCTGATCACCGCACTTTCATTTTGGCGCTGCCGCGACGGCACCGGCGTCCGCTATCGTAGGGGTGAACGAATGCTCGATTGGACCGCGAATGACGCATACCAGGTGAGTTGCCTATGCTGAGGGGCTCCCTTGTCTGGAAACTGACGATCTGGTTTCTCCTCCTGTCCCTTCTTCCCATCGGGGTGATTGTGCTCTTTGTTCGCCAGGACGTGTCAGACGAGCTTACAAACCTGGCGAAAGATGACACAAGCAGCCAGGTTTCGTTATTGGCCAACCAGATATCGTCATCCACCGACGACCGGCGGCTGCAGGAGCTGATCGCAGACGCGACCAACGAGACTCAGGTCGCGTTTCTCGTGAGGAACGACGGAGCGTACGTGGCCCACGGCGACGAGGCCGCAGTGGGTAGCTTCATGTCGGACGACTTCACGGCGGAGGTGGTACGACGCGTCCTCGACGGGACAGATGGTGTGGTGGTCGACGAAGGCACGGGACGTTTTGTCGGATTCTCCACCGTGCCAGCGGGTGCATTGGGACGGCGCACCCAGTTTGGCCTGCTCCTTGTCAAAGCCGTTCTGGTGGTGGATGAATCGGTCGTATCCGCTCCCATGTGGAGGATCGAGAGGTCGGCGATATTCCAATTGGTCGTCAGCTTGCTCGTAATCATCGTGGCGATCGGGGTGGCCATCTGGGTACTTGTTCGGCCTATCAAGCGGCTGACCAGGGCGGCCGAGGAGGTGGGCGCCGGCAACCTGGACGTTCGAATAGACGCCGCCGGCATGGAGGGCGAGCTGGGCGTCTTGACTAAAGCCTTCAACCAGATGACCAGACAGGTGTCGGGCCGAACCCGGGAGCTGAAGGAGCTGGAGCAGCTAGGTCGCGCGATCCTGAACGGTCCTCCCGATGCGTCTACTCTATCCGAAGTCCTGGGTGACCATGTTTCGCTTATGTTTCCCGATAGCCAGCTAGAGATCCGAGTTTTTCCCGATCAGACACTCCTTCGCCACCCGCATGATCGGCAACCGGTCGCGGCAGCGGCCTGGGAATGGCTGGCAACGCAGTCTGAAGCACAGCACTTTCTACCGGGAGAAGTACCTCCCTGGGACACGCAAGCCGCAGACGGTGCCCTGGTGGTGGCACCCATTCTCGCGACGGAGACGAAGGAGCCAAGAGGCGGAATCCATCTGTCGCTAGGAGGTGACCCAGATGCCGCTTCGAGCCTGCTGCCGGCCGTCCAGTCCCTCGCAGCGCAGATTGCTTCGGCGCTGCAAGGGGCCACAGTCTATGCTCAGCAGCTGGCCCACGAGAGCGTCGCTCGGGAGCTGGCATTGGCTGGGCAAATACAGGCGAACTTCCTCCCCGACACCCTGCCTGAAGTTCCTGGATGGCAGCTGGCGGCAATGCTCGATCCGGCCAGAGAGACGTCAGGAGACTTCTACGACGTCATCCCGCTCCCGAGCGGGCGATTGGGAATACTAATCGCCGATGTGGCCGACAAAGGCATGGGGGCGGCACTGTTCATGGCCCTTAGTCGCACCCTCATCCGTACTTATGCGGTAGAGTACGACACGCAGCCTGAGTTGGTGTTCGCTGCGGCCAACCGTCGGATCCTGGCGGATACCGGCGCCAGCCTGTTCGTCACGGTCTTCTACGGTGTCCTCGACACATCATCGGGAGAGCTGACGTACTCTAATGCCGGGCACAACCCGCCTTATCTCCTCAGTGCCCGAGACGGAAACGTGATCCAAGAGCTGGACAGAACGGGTGTGCCGCTGGGCATTCTTGACGGCGGGATATGGCAACAGAGGGTTGTTCACCTGGCCCCTGGCGATGCGCTGCTGCTGTATACAGATGGCATTACCGAGGCGCAGAACGCCGACGAGGCTTTCTTCGACGAAGATAGGCTGCGGGAGGTTGTTCGCGCCAACCTGGGGCACTCGGCTCGGGACATCCAGGATAGCGTGATCGCGCATGTCGGCGCCTTTGTTGGGGATACACCCCAGTTTGACGACATCACCATGATGGTGGTCGTCCGCGACTTCGTCTTAGGTGGAGAACATTTTCCATACTCCTCCGGGATATCTGCAAACTTTTGAAAAAATGTGAGGCATCAGAGGCCCTATCTGGTGAAGACTCAGGTTGATCCTTCGATGCCGGGCTTTCTGCTTCTTCTAGGCGACGGTCCGTAACCTTTCGGCCCTACGCTTTATGCCATGTAACAGCATCTTACGGGTCAAACCACTGAAGGGCCCGACGAAAAACCAATACAGACGAAATCGTCGTCTGCTGGCAGTGTCCAAGCAGTGAACCCTCGTCTCTGTAGCTAGTCGTGTTATGTCGTCAGCCGGATGGGAAAGTGAAAAGCTCCAAACGGCTTTGGCGTAGCTTGGCCTCTCAAAATTCCGAAATCCTTCAACATCCAAATGCTGAGGAGAGTCTCCAGCAAGCTTCCAGAAATGCCCTACCGTACCCAGCAAAAGTTCCTGCTGGGGCCTTTCACCCAGGAGAATGAACCCGGCTTTCAGCAGCTCGTCAACGGTGAGACTGGGATGTTCCTTTGGCTTATCGTGGGAAAACAGCAGAGCGGGAAGCCCACGCAGCAGAAAGAGCCAACGGATGACCCTCGAGTCGCTCAGGTCAAACGTGCGAACTGCGGTGTACACTCGCTCCGCCGGTGCTTTAATGTCTATCTGATGACGTTCAACCACATCGTACACGGGTAAAAATTCATCGATCAGCATGGATGTAATCTACTCTCTTCAACCGCCGACACTATTTGCTCATCGCTCTCGACGTGTCTTCTAAGTATTCATTCCTCCTCGGCCTCGTAATCCGTGTTGTGGACTGGCGTACTCGGCGTCAGCCAGCCCTAAGCCTGGCTAACCGGTGATCGCCTTCCGAAGCCGCCAGGTGGCGAGCAAGAGGAGAACCGCAGCATAGGCGGCGAGAATACCCAGATTAGGGAGGATGTCGGCCACACCCACTCCACGGCGGACGAGGTCGTTGAAGGCATCGTTCCCCCAGGCATGGGGTGTGACGTGGGCGATCGTCCGGATCGTGTCGGGAAAAACCTCCAGAGGCACCATACTCCCGCCGAGGGCTGCGAGCCCCAGGCCGATCAGCAAAGCAACCGATTGCGCCTGCTGCTCGTTGTTCAAGACGCTCCCAAGGAGCATGCCGACGCCTGCGCCGACGAGGGAGAACACGATCAGGATAAGGGCCGCGCCGGCCGGGTCACCCCAGCTGACCCCGAAGACGAGAGCCGAGCCAAACATGATGATCAGCCCCTGGACCAGAGCGAGGCCGAAGCTCCCCAGGGCTTCTCCGGCGAGGATTGTCCTCGCCGCAATAGGTGTCGAGAACATCCGACGCCCCAAGCCGAGCCTGCGTGTCTCGATCAGGGCCACCGCCCCCGGCAATGACGTCATGAATATAAAGAGGAGCAGCTGGGTACTGGCACCCTCGTCGAACTTTCCGAGGTCGGCGAAAGACGAGGCCTCGCCGACCCTGGTAGTCCGAACCCGGACCCCGGAGACGTCTGCAACTGCCTGGGCCGCCCGCTCAAGGGCGTCGTCGAGTGACACGACCCCCTCGCTCTGGGCAAAGCGGGCCGACCGGATGAGTGCACTCTGCTCCCCCACAGCCGCCTCCACGGTAGCACGCTGTGCGAACGAACCTGGCCGGATGAAGAGCCGAAGGACGATGTCGTCGCCAGCACGGAGGGCGGCGTCGTAGCCCGCTGGAATGACGAGCCCGGCCTGTACCCGGCCTCGCTCGACGGCGTCTAGCAGGTCGTCCTCACTGGTATAGCGCTTTAGGTCCAGGTCCTCGGTCTGCGCGAGGGACGCGACCAACTCCTCGCCCAAGGTGCCGACATCTCTATCGACCACGCCGATCACCGGCGTGAAGCCACCGCCGAACGTCGCCCCCAGCAGTAGGATCAGCAGCCACGGGAAGATGATGACGAAGAAGATGGTGGCGGGCTGGCGGAATAGCCGACGGAGGTTCGTGCGGGCGATCGCGAACGCCTTCACGTTTGCACCAGCCTCTTGTGTCGTAATAAAGCGATCACGCCGATGGCGGCAACGAACACGAGGATGGCCCCGATCGCCGGCAGGATGTCCTCTACTCCCCCGCCACCACGCAGGTCGCCCAGGGCCCGCAGGAACCAGGCGTGTGGCGTCAGCAGACTGAGTTGCTCGATAAATCCCCCCGCCTCCGCGACCGGGAAGAAGGACCCGCCGACCATGCCCAGTACCATCGCGACGATCGCCCCCATGTTCCCGGCCTGATCGGCAGTGGTCGCGAAGGTTGCAATGAGGGCCATTACGGCCATGGCGGCCAGCACGCCGACTACGATAAGCAAGGCAACACCCACAGGGTCCCCCCATTCGGCCCCGAGGAGCAGACTGGTTGCCACCGCCAGGACGGCCATGCTCACGACCCCTAGCACGAAGCTGCTGGTGAGCTTCCCGGCGAGGATAGACCACCGAGGGATCGGTGCAGCCAGAAGTCGGCTCAAGGTGCCCTCGCGCCGCTCGTCCAGAAGGCTCGAAATTCCGAACTGTACCGTGAAGAAGAGGGAGAACACCGCCATCCCTGCCGCATAGAATGTTTTCGGGTCAAGCTTCTTTTCGGTAGCCGAGACGTCCACGAGGGAGATCGGATTCGGCATCGCGGCCGCCCTCGCTGCCAGCGCGGCAACGTCTCCGGGATCGCCAACGCCCGCGGCGAATGCGGTCGCGACCGAAGCCTGGATCGCAGTAACCTCGCTGGCGAATGCCTCCGCGATTGAGTTCGCCACCATGGTCCCGATCGGGGCTTCGACATTCCCTATCACGTCTATCTGGGTGCCTTGACCGCTCTCTACGGCAGAGGAGAAGCCGGGCGGGAGGATGAAGGTGGCCGACACGCTGCCGTGCTCCGCCAGATCACGTCCTTCCTCGAGCGAATCCGCCAACGTCAGCTTGACGAGCCCGCTGTCCTCAAGAGGGACGAGCACCTCTTCGACGAACACTCGGGCTATCGTGCCACCGTCCTGATCCACGACCGCGTACTTGAACGTAATGGAATCGTCGCCCCCGAGAATCAGGCTGAAGATGAAGGCCAGGGCCAGCGGAACCGCGAAGGCGATGACGAACGCCGAACGGTCGCGTGCCCTCTGGCGCAGGTCCTTCCAGGCAATCAGAAGCGTAGCCCGCATGGTCTAGTCCCGGAGGGCCTTTCCTGTGAGGTGAAGGAAAACCGCTTCAAGATCCGGCTCCTTGACCTCGACGCTGCGAACGGAGACGCCCGCCGCCGCAGTCTTGGCCAAGATGTCAGGCAAGACGTTACGCGCCTGATCCACGATGAGGTCTATGCCATCTTCCCGGACGCTGGTCTCCCGTACTGCGTGGATCTCACCGATTGCGCGCGCGCCAGCAACTAGATCGCCGGTAGCACCCAACTGGACCTGGTCGTGTTCGCCGACGAGACCGCCCAGCTCCTGACGGGTACCCTCGGCTTTGAGCTCGCCTAGATCAACGATCCCCACGCGGTCACAAAGGCGCTCTGCCTCTTCCATGTAGTGGGTGGTATAGAGGACCCCAATCCCCTCGTCGGCGAGGTGCTCCACACTCTCGAGAATGGCATTGCGACTCTGAGGGTCGACGCCTACCGTGGGCTCATCGAGAACGAGTAGTCGGGGATGGTGAAGCAGCCCGATTCCAATGTTGAGCCGCCGCTTCATACCGCCGGAGTACTCCTTCACCATGTCATCCGCCCGCTCGGCCAGACCGATAATCTCGAGCACTTCATCGATCCGCCTTCTGGCGTCCTTGCCACCTACACCGTAAAGTCGGGCGAAGAAACGGAGATTCTCCGTGGCCGTGAGGTCCGGATATATTGCGAGTTCCTGTGGGACGAAGCCGATGCCGGCCTTGACCGCGACGCTCTTAGGGGTGAGCTGGACGCCGTCAATGAGCACCTCACCCGTGTCCCCCTCAAGCAGGCCACAGATCATGGAGATGGTTGTCGTCTTGCCAGCTCCATTAGGGCCCAGGAGACCGTAGGTCTCTCCTTCCGCTATGTGGAAGCTAATTCCGTTTACGGCGACAAGGTCACCGTAAGACTTTCGCAGGTCACGGCATTCGAGGATTCGTTGATTAGATCCCATGCTGCCCTCTGGAGTGAGTGTTAGCGTCACGCGCGTGTTCATAGCCAGCGCCGGACTCTGGCATTGTAGCGCAGGTACTCCTGGCCAAACTTCTCTTCTAGGTACCGCTCCTCGCGGCTGATGACCCCGAAGGAGAGAATGCCCAGAAGCATCGGCAAGAACACTATGATCAGCAGTCCGTCAATGCTGATGGCCAAGCCTGCGAAAAAGATCGCCATTGCCAGGTACATCGGGTTCCGCGAGAACCGGAACGGGCCCTGGACTACGATAGCGGTCGTCGGAGTCGCCGTGCTCACGCCAGTCCCAGCCCGCTTCAATGTTCGAGCCGCCAATGACGCCACCACCCCAGCGAGGCCAACGAGTGGCAGGCCGACCGCCAGCTGGACCCACCCTTCAGGTAGGATGCGTAACGAAAACGCAAAGTGAAGCGCCAGACCTAGTCCCAGCCCGCTTCAATGTTCGAGCCGCCAATGACGCCACCACCCCAGCGAGGCCAACGAGTGGCAGGCCGACCGCCAGCTGGACCCACCCTTCAGGTAGGATGCGTAACGAAAACGCAAAGTGAAGCGCCAGACCTACGCCGAATATTACCAGGAATATCACCGGAGGAAAGGCGAGCACCCCGGCGTTGTCTGGCGCCTCGTCTCCAGTCGGCAAGCTCCCATTCGTTTGTTTCTCAGCCATGATTGCCTCTCTTCCGTCTACTTACCCAATATCGCCTACGGTCCGGCCGATTCCTGCGCGGCAAGGGTGGCAGCCCGCTTAGGCGTCGGGGCCACCATCACCAGCAGCGGCGGCAATACCACCAGCGACGCTATGGTGGCCAGGCCGATCATTACCGCCGTCAACACCCCGTAGGAGGCGAAGACGGGCATGGGAGCGAAGCTCATGATGATGAATCCGACCATGCTCGACGCCGCGGAGGCCACGAGGGCCACACCGGTCCCCTGAGTCGCCTGGCGCACGGCCTGTAGCCTGTCACCGGTCCGAGCCAGCTCCTCGCGGAATCGCTCGGTGAAGTGCACCGCATAGTCGATCTCAATCCCGACTGAGACTGCCGCGACGATGGCTGTAACGAAGTTCAACGCGAACCCAGCCAGGTACATAAAGGCGTACAGCCAGGCGACAACCAGCCCGATTGGAACGACGGTGACGATCGCGTATCGCACCGACCGCATGACCGCCAGAAGCACCAGGAAGCAGAGCCCGGCTGCGATGGGAAGCGCTGTGTTCAACGCTCGGGAAGTGGCGCTCAGGGAAGCTTCGCGCGTAAACGGCGACCCCGTCAGGCCGGAGAATGTGATGCCGGGCCCTCGCCAAGCACCTGTAGGTCCTCCTCCAATGCCTTGCGGGCCGCAGTAACAACGGACTGCTCCCTTGTGCCGGGAATCTCCACGCTGAATACCGTCACATCCTCTTCCGATCCGGTGGGATCGTGATAGAGGCGCTGGCGGACTCGCCCAGCCTCGTACATGACGGTCGTCTCATCCAGGGGCACGCCGTACTGCACCATGTAGTCGTAGGCGGCCCTGATCTCACTCTCGGAGTCGGGGAGCCCATCGCCGTTGGCGTCCGCGATCTCAACCCCGGTGGCCTCCAGGACCTGTGCCCGGGCGTACTCGTTGCCCGTCAGCCGGGCCAGGTACGTGAGGACCGGGGCGCCTCCGTTGCTCAACTCGCCATCCCTATCCCTGGCCAGATAGGGGTTATCCTCGAGCACCAGTAGCAGGTGACCGATCGCCGCCACCGACCGCGGGTCGGCTAGATTGCCTCTGATGTAAACGGTTCCAAACTCGCCCCCGGTATCGGCCACGTGCTCATCTATCTTGTCCAGGCTGACCACGAAGTCGGAGCTGTTGTCGAAGAAGTCACGTACGTCGAACGTGGCTTCCAGCTTCAGGGCGAAGAACACGAGCACCACAGTCGCGGCGGCCACAACGGGTAGCACCAGGCGGCGCCGTTCCGTCAGGTTGGCGACGACGGACGTCAATCCACGCGCCACGCGCGACCTCGTCGGATCCGCCGCACCATCCCCCGAACCACCCGCTACGGCCGGGAGGACACGCCCGCTCGCACGTGAGGTGCTTCGATCACCCCGTGCCGAGAGCCTGAGGGGAAGCAGGATGCCCAGCCCCACGAATCCAACGATCGCGCCCATGCCGATAACCGGGTCGAGCGAGATCTCTCCCACGCCTAGCCCAGTCACCGGTGCGACGAGGAAGATCACAGCCATACCGGTCACGCTGGCCGCTAGACCAATGGCGTTGAGGCGCCCAAAGGAGGCGAGCCTGTGCCGCAGAGCACCACGGGACTCCTTTCTAGCGACCGGGTCACCCACTCTCACTGCATCTATGCGCATCATCACCAGCGGGGCGACGATACCCAGCACCAGGAACGCGCCCACGACGGCGATTGTGGCGGCGATGCCGAAGTGGATGACCGCTTCGATCTCCGACGAGGCGTTAGCAGCGAAGGCCACGCCAGTGGTAACGAACGCCAGCGCGAGTGCACCCAGCACGCCGGCCATCGCAACCTTGAAGGCAAGACCTGGCGTGTAACCCTTGTCCCTCTCCTCGCCATATCTGCGTAACGCATGAATGGCGAAGTCGACCCCCAGCGACACCATGGCGATGGGTACGATCAGGTCGATGGTCAGCCCGGACTTGAGGCCGATGAGGTTGGAGATGCCCTTGAGCCAGATCATGAGTATGCCGATCCCGGCTCCGGTAACAGCCACGGCCCAATACGACCGGAGGGCCAGTCCGACCACGACAAGCACCGCGATAACGGTGAACGCGATGTAGGGACCCGTCAGTCCGGCCCCGTTCTCGATCTCAAGCCCCACATCGATGGCAACGCCCCAGAGACGATAGCTGTCCTGATCGCCTCGCAATGCTTTCTGAACGTTCCGGTTGAAGCGTTCCTTTTGCTTGGTGGTATCATCGCTGCTAGCGCCGATGCTCACGGAGCCCCCACCAAGCTTGTCGTTGTCCGCCACCACGGAAGTAAATAGGGCCGGGGAGCTCCAGTAGTCGATCTCCTCTCCCAGTACCCGCCTCCGTTCCTTGGTGGCCTTCACCGACAGGCCCTCAATGAACTCCGAGCCGCGGGGCTCGGAGAAGAGCCTATGGAGCGCGACCTTCACCTGGTCGTCGCTGGCTTCCTCAAGAGTGGTGTTGAAGTCGGCGCTTAGCAGTTCCTGGACCGCGTCGGCGAGGCTGTATATCCCGACGACGCTGCGCTCAAAGCCGGCTGAATAGTAATGGTAAAGGACTGCGACTCCAGTCCCGAAGGCGCCAGCTCACCCATCGCATCGGCCTGGCGGAGTCGCTTCGTGTTTCGGTACAGCTCCCGTAACTCTCTCTGGGTCAGCACGTCGCCGTCCCGGGCCTCGACGATATAGTGTTCACCGTGGACCGAACGGGGAAACCGGTCATCGATCTCCTCCTGGAGGTCGAACACCTGGCCGCTGGGGTCAAACGATGCTTCCTCTCCTGGCGGCATGGTCAGCATCGGAACGGCAAGCAGGGCTGTGATCAGCAGGACCGCCAGGATCACCAAACCTGAGCGTCGCTCCAGTATCGCTCCGATCTTCTCCGATATGGTGTTTCGTTCCTTCATGACGACCCCCTTCGTTCATGATTTGCTATGCGGACAAATCGAAATCGCGTCCATCAACTCCGTAATCGGACAGCCCTCTATCAAAAACGCATCGGCGCCTGAGGCGAGGGCGTCGGACCTACATCCACCATTCGCCGTCAGGACGACGACCTTCACCCCCGGCCACAGGGCCTTGATGCGACGGGTGGCTTCGAGGCCGTCCATTTCAGGCATCCTTGCGTCCATGATCACCACGTCCAGCCGCTGCTCGTGCAGCACCCTCAGGACCTCCCGGCCGTCCCTCGCCTCTGCCACGACCTGAAAGCCCGGATGCAACTCAACGGCTCTTCTGAGCTCCTGCCGCACGTGCGCTACGTCGTCTGCGATCGCAACTCTGACCATGTCCAGCCGATCTACTCCGTTCAGATTCAGTGAACATATCGTGCTACGGTATCTGGAAATGCAGAACAGCCTAGGGGCGGAAATCCGGGGACGAAAAAAGACCGATCTTTCGATCGGTCTGGAGGCTGAGGTTGTCGGACCAGGGTCCTAGGACCCCGGCCCGAGGGTGGGTGTCAGCAGGTGGTGTCTACTCTTCCGAAAGCAGGCCCTCCCTGTGGGCGTAGATCGCCGCCTGGGTCCGGCGCCAACCTGAAAGCGCGCCGCCCGCTTCTGCTGACCATGCTCGATGCCGTCTACGTCGATGCGAAGGAAGAGAAGCGGATCGTGGCGATCAAGCCAAAGGCGCCGTTCAAGCCAGTCTTTCAGGTTGCGACGATGAAGGAGGGCTCAAGGGTGGTCCTGGTCCAGCAGCCGGAGACAGAAGAAGAGCCTCCGCCCGGTGGGCATGAGGCTATCGACCCTTTGTGCTCTTGGTGGAGACGGGGGAGGGAGCCTGTCTCAAAAAGGCGTTGTAGAGGTGTCGGTCGGCGGTTAGACCGTTGTGGAGCGCAGCGGATTCCAAATTGGCGAGGAGATCAACAGCCTGGTGACGCTTATCAAGAAGGCGCCGCGGCCATTGTGAAGGGTGAGCTTGGAGTTCTCCGCGGCGTTCTTTTACAAGCCCACGCCCGCCACAGTGTTCGCAGGTTGAAGGCCGTCGCCAGCACCACGAACTCGGCGCTGACGTTAGCCAGGCCCCGCAGCAGGAAGCGCCGTGCTCCCATCTGCTCTTTGATGATGCCAAAGACCGGCTCGTTGAGCTGCTTGCGCTGAGCGTACATGGCCCGAGCCTCACCCGTGGCCATCCACTGGCGGTGCTCGCGGATCAACGCGTCGGCAGGCCCAATCCATAGTGCACGACCTGTGTGTGCATCTTTGGTGCAGACCCCGTACGCCGGGCAGGCACGGCACACAGTTCTTGAGGCCCGGTAGACACGAAATGGCCCTCGGATCTTGCCGTTTACCTTTCGTATCCCTCGAAACGGCAGCCTCTGACCCTGAGGACATTGGTAGCTGTCCGTCGCCGCATCGTAGACGAACCGGTCCTTGAAGTAGGGACCCCGTACACCTGGGTGGTAGCGCTCGGCCATTACCAACACGTCGCCTCGCTGCTCGCCGGCTCTGAGATTTGCCGCCGTATGGTAGCCTCCATCCGCCAGAGTGATCGAGACTCGCGCTCCCGTCATTTCCTCCGACATCTCCAGCATGGGCATGAGATGGGCGGAGTCACTCGCCTTGTTGATCACGTCAGCCGCCGTGATCAACATCCCGTTTCCCAGCGCTGGGTTCAAGGGCGACACTACGGTCTGGGCATTGTATCCAGCGACTATCCCATGACGTCCTTTCACGAGGTGGGCATCTCCATCAGTCAGGTTCACCCGCGCCGTTCCCTCATCATTTGCGATCTTCTCCATAGCTCCGCGGACCTGAGTTCGCAGCCCTTGTGCCTGCCTAAGCTTTTCGGGCAGTCGTGGTGGTGGAGGATCGTCTCCTCCTTCATTTTGTGCCTCCAACTCAGCAATGGCCGTCTCAGTCCGGTCCAGCAACTTTTGTAAGCCGACCGCGTCGTAGGTGCGGTCCCTCGATGCATTCCCCTGGATCTTGGTGCCGTCCACCGCCTGCACTGCCAGATCGACCAACCCCATCTCCACAGCTGTCCCTACCGAGCATTTCATCAGCGTCCGCATCGCTCCTCGATGCGCCTGGTAAAACCGCCACAGGGTATTGTGATCGGGGTGTTGCCAGCCTGTCAGCCATAGGTAGGGTATCTGGTCTCGGCAGGCAGCCTCCAACTTGCGGGACGAGCGCACTCCGGTCATGAACCCGTAGAGCCACACGCTCAAGAGGGCACGAGGGTGGTAGGCTGGTGCTCCCAGTGGATCGCCGTCCCGCGTGACTCCCATCTCAGCCCAGTCGGCCTGGTCCAGACCGTCCACAAACTCAGCCACAAAACGGGCAGGGTGGTCATCTGGCAGAAGCTCGTCGAGGGTGGGTGGGAATAGCCAGCTCTGGTCTCGATTCAGCGGGCGAATCGGCATCGGGCAGCTCCTCGGATTGGGCTCCCTGTGATTCTACTCCGCTTGCTCTTCTCGCCGGCTTTCTGAGACAGGCTCTAGGCTCGAACTACACCAGGAACACGGAGCGGCCGTGTTGCTGGCTGCTTAGAATCGATCCATCCCACCTCGTTCCGGTTCAGCACTCTTCTAGAGTCGCAGCCTCCTCCTCATTACGATATTACGATGCCCAGTAAACTCACGGCCAATAGTAGCCAGGCGACTTCAAGCTTGGCATGGGTCACTGGGGTCGCACCACAGCCACCGCCAGATGCTATCTCCGGCGTGGATTCTGGGGCGACGTTCGCCTCAGGAGTCGTTGCGAAAACTACCTTGGGAGTGTACGCAGGCACCGTTTGGGTTTCAGTAAGAGCGACCAAGGCAATGACCGAAAGGCCGTTTGGCGATAGCACCTCGAAGGCGGCCACATCGCCATCGAAGCCGGTGAACTCAACCTCCCTGGGCTCGAGCTAAAATAACCCACTAGAATCGCTAGGGCCGCCTTAGTGGCGTATCGCGTAAGATTCTCAGATACGCTTTTGGCCGGGGCCCTTAGTACGCTACCGTTTCGGACCCTTCTCGCGTACCTTGCGGGTTACCTCATAGTCTACCGCGAATAGCTCCGGCTCCAGGTCCAGGACCACCCCATAGGTGTCACGAGCCTTTTCTACCGAGACCCAGCCCTTACGGACGTGATCTCTGACCCTCTCCGGATCCCGGTCCAGAGGGTCGCCATAACCGCCGCCGCCGGTCGTGACGGCCTCCAGGGCATGCCCGGCTTTGATCTCGAAGAGCCCGATCAGTGGTAGCTCCTGAATCCTCTCACCCTGCTCGTCGAGGACGAAGCCGAGGCTGGGGCCTCCGCTGTCGCCTCCCAGGACCCCCTTTGGGGGAAATACCTTGCCATCGCCGAAGCCGGCGGCCACCGTTGGGTTACCCCTGGCCCTGACCACTATCCTCATTGCTGGGCTACCACAGTCCTCACCTGCCCCCTCCGAGTCGAGGATGACTTGCGCCCCACATTCGATCAGGTGTGGATGAGCCTTCTCCCACAGTTCCGCGGCGGTTGACCAGTTCGACCCGGAGGCGGCGCCGCACGTCCATGTCAGCCATCCGTCGTAGCCCTTCATCCCGGGGCCGCCCCCGGCCGCTGCGCCGGATATCAACAGCTCGTCAACGTAAGGAGCGTTGTTGTGGCGAAAGTCCTTCCCGGAGAAAACTGATAAGCCCCAGTGGATATAGCCTCCCTCTCCTCCACCCTTGTCCGGAGCCACCTTGGCCATCAAGGAGATGGCGCAGCTCGCCATCCGGTCGGCAGTGAAGGTGGTCGCCACCGATGTTCCTATAGGGAACTTCGGTATCCCCACCATGCATCCCTCACGAAGCTTGAACCTCACGTGGTCGAAGGCACCCTGGTTATGGGGCAGCGTCGGGTCCAGGCACCAGAAGATGCCCTCCATCACCGAGGCCTTGGAGGTCGCCTCAGTCAGGTTTACCCCGGCATCGAACTGGTCGGGGTTGTCCGTCAGGTCGACGATAAGCGCCTCCTCACTATGGTCGACGGTGAGCTTGATCTTGATGGTCACGCCCTCCGGAGCGAAGGGGAGCGGATCCAGGGTCGTCTCGTTCTCCCAGGTGCCTTGAGGCAGACTCTTGATCTCGTCGACCATCCTGCGGCTGCCGTAGTCGATCCACTCATCGACGAATTGCTCAACGGTGTCGGGGCCGTACTTTTCGATGAGCGCCGTCAGCCTGCGCTCGGCCACCCTGGTGGCGCCGACGGCCGCGGCGAAGTCGCCGTAGTACTGCTCGGGCACCCGTATGTTCGCCGTCGCGATCCTGACCACGTCGGCAACGTCCTTGTAGTCCCGCTGCACCCGCACGCAGGGCCAGTGGATACCCTCCTCGTAGACGTCCTTGGCGAAGGGCAGGTACACGGTGGGAACCGGGGCGCCGGTGTCGGCCTGGTGGGCCCTGAGCATCACCCAGAACATCAGCTTGTCCCCGTGGAAGACCGGCGTGCAGAAGCAGTAGTCGGCGTGGTGGGCGCAGCCGAGGAAGGGCGTGTTGTTGAGGAAGCAATCGCCGGGGGCAATGTCGTCGAAGAGCTCGGCGATGGGGGCGATCGCCATGTTAGAGGTCAGGACGTGGATGGGGAGGCCCTGCGCGATGCTGACCAGCCTGATATCCGGGTCGGATATAGACGCGGAAAGGTCCCTAGCCTGAAGGACGGAAGAGCGGGCACTCTGGACGCAGGACTGCATTGACTCCCGCACGATGCTGTCCAGCCTGTTGGCTAGGGTCGCGAATATCACGGGGTCCAGCGTGTCGCTCATCTTCCCCCCTATACCGATGGTCTGCCTTCTTCGGCGGGCGGGCTCAAAGGTATGGTATGCCCATGTTCCTGTCAAACACCGTGAGCGGCTACTCTGAAACCGGTTCCTTCAGGGTGATCCGCCTGGGCCAGCGTCATCCTAGCTCTGCTCTCCGTCTTTAGACCCGCCTTGATCCCTCCAGAAGGGCAACTCTTAAACCGTGCTCTAAAAAGAGGGCGGGCGTTCTGGGTACGAAGCGACCTTGCCAGACGGGTGCTCAGAAAGGAAATCCTTTTTGTTGTGCCTGGTTCTGGAGCTTCAGGGACCATCACGCAAGGTATTCTCGTGCTGGACGACCGGAGGGTCGTGGCGATCAGGCCCAAGCCGACCTTCAGGCCGCTCCTGGAGATCGCCACCACGAGGGAGGGCTCGGGTATCGTCCTCGTTCAGGAGCGGACCCTGGGTCAGAATGGCCACGAGGCCGAGACACCAAATCAGCCTCCGCCCGATGGACGTGAGGCTGATGGCAACCCGTGTTTGTGGTGGAGACGGGGGAGGGTCGAACTCCCCGTCCAGAAGGCCCCCTAAATCGGGACATGCTACAGGCTTAGCCGGCGTTTGTTTCTCGCCTCTGCCGTCCTCACCGGCGAAGGGTTCGGTAGAGGCCAGCCGATGTGTCTTTGGCCCCGCCTATCGGCGTCGGTTAGGCCGCACCTCGATCTATGGCGCCCATCCACCCCATTCGAGGGTAGGGGTGGAGGACGTAGCAGGCCTTGTTAGGCCGCTAGTGCTAGCTCTTGCTTGCCAGTTATTTTTTTGCCATCTTTTTACGAGGTGGATGGCGCCTCGGCCTGCAATCCCGCAGGATCGCCCCCTGTCGAACCCACGCGTCCCCACGCATCCATTATAGCATCCCGACAACTCGGCCGTCGGCCGCTGCCGGCGAAGCGTGGCTACTCCAACACCTCAAAGCGCTCCGACTCCGGGCGCTGAGACCAATGCTCATCGGCCCCACTCATGACGGCCTCCCTCGCTGGACTAGCTCTCCACTGATCGTAGATATCGTTGCTCTCCCAAGTCACGAGGGTCGTTATCTTAGTTGGGTCCCTCAGGGACACAAAAGTGCGTCGGCCCACGAACCCGGGATATTTGCTTTGGGCGGCGCCGTTCCGGTCGAGGAGGCTCCGCGCGTCATCCACTTTGTCCGGCTTGGCCCAGTGGTGGGTGAGAACCGCGATCATGACTGCTCCCTGCCGTCTATCCATTCTACTTTTCGTAATGTATGTTATCGCAGACGGGTTTTTGTTGCTCCGGTGAGGCGCCGCGGTCATCCGGGGAGCTACACAAGGGCCACGGTTTCCGGCGACGATTGCGGCCGTAGATGCCGCGGCGGCAATTTGCTCGTTGACAGTCTCTGAATCGCTTAATTACCATTAGATCGAGGATCAGGTCGACGAAGGAGGTTCCAGATAGTGCCAGGTGAATCGACGACGCTTCTGGAAGCAGTTAGGCTCTACCTAGCCGGCGCCAAACCGAAGGAGAACCAAGAAGAGGTACAGAGGGAGCTCGATCGGTTCGCACACTGGTGCGGCCTCGATAGGACCATTTCAGAGCTGCGCCCTCCCGAGATCGGCGACTACGCCGAGCAGATGAGTGGGAGCGGCACATCCCCCCAGGCGGCCAAGCGGCTTCAGGCCATCCGCGACTTCCTTTCGTACGCCAAGAAGAAGGGACTCACCACTAGCAACCTTGCTTCACACGTCAGAATCCCTAAGGCGAAGGTGCGCGGTGGGGGCCCCGGAGGGCGATCTGGGGAGGCCAGCGCTGAGCTGACACCGGACGGCCACGCTCAGCTCGTCGCCGAGCTCGAGCGCCTGAAGGGGGAGCGGCCCCCGCTGGCAATACAGATCAGGAAAGCGGCAGCCGACAAGGATGTTCGCGAGAACGTCCCTCTGGAGGCCGCTCGCGAGCAGTTGGGCCTCGTGGAGTCCCGGATATTCGAGTTGGAGAGGATCCTGAAGACAGCAATCATCATAGACCCCTCTAAGCAACGCGCGGCGCCGACGGTTGGGTTAGGCAGGCGCGTTGTAGTGAAGGACCTGGGTTCGGGCCAGAAGACGACCTACGTAGTGGTCAACCGAACGGAGGCGAGCCCGCTGGAGGGACGGATCTCAGACGTTTCGCCGCTGGGCAAGGCACTGATAAGCCGGGCTGTGGGGCAAGAGATTGAGGTACAAACGCCTCGGGGGATAACCCGCTACAGTATCGTGAAAGTTTCCTGACCCCTTACCGCGAACGCTTTTAGCCGAGAGGCCCGCACGAGCGGGCCTCTTTTCGTTGATACTAATACCATGAGGTCGAGCTAGTAGCGTCGGTGGCTCTTGAGGTCTGACTACCAGGAAAGAGGCCTGGCGCAAACCGCCGGGACGGCACAGAGGCGCTCCGCGTTGTGGCTCGGTGTTTGCCTGGCCTTGGGCGTGCCCGCGTTCATCCTCCGGGGGTCTGGGGCGCACCTCGATCCCGTGTTGGCGGCCGCGCTCATGGGGCTTGGCGGGGCTTTCCTTCTGTCCTGGGCCGCCGAAGTAGCCCAGCTCGACGTCTCGGCCTCCTTTGCCATAGCCCTACTGGCACTCATTGCCATCCTGCCCGAGTACGCCATCGAAGGGGTGCTGGCGTGGAAGGCAGGCGCCTCCTTCGACCTCGTCACCCGCGAGGTCACACCCAGAATGCAGCTGGTGGCGGCCAACGTGACCGGCGCAAACCGCCTGCTCATCGGAGTGGGCTGGTCGCTCGTCCTCCTGATTTTCTGGATCAAGCGCCGTCGCTCGATGGACGTCCGCGGCTACCTGGGCCTGGAGCTTGCGATGCTTGCGGCGGCCACAGTGGCTATGTTCGTTATTTTCTTCGTCGGACTGCTGCATCTGGCCATGGGTGCGGTTCTCATCGCCGCGTATCTGTTTTACCTATGGCTTAGTTCCAGGAGGGGGACTGAAGAGCCGGAGCTTGTCGGCGTGGCCAGATCGATAGGCTCGATGTCGAAGGTGCCCAGACGGTCCGTCGTCGTGCTCCTGTTGATGTACTCGGCGGCGGTGATCCTGGTCGCCGCAGAGCCCTTCGTGGAGTCGCTGGTGGAGACCGGCGTTGAGCTCGGAATCGACGAGTTCATTCTCATTCAATGGATAGCGCCGTTAGCCTCCGAGGCGCCGGAGATCATAGTCGCGGTGCTGTTCAGCCTGCGCGCCAACGCGCTGGCCGGGATCAGTACGCTCGTTTCCGCGGAGGTGAATCAGCTGACGCTGCTGGTGGGCAGCATGGTGGTCATCTTCAGTATTTCCGCCGGCCAGCCCCTTGCCTTCCCTCTGGACTCGCGTCAGTCGGCCGAATTCCTCCTAACGGCGGCCGTATCAACCTTCGCGATCCTCTTGATCGCTCCACGGGTCGTGAGCTGGAAGGCAGGAGCGGTGCTGCTGGGCCTCTTCATCGCCCACCTTTTCTTCGCCGATACCGGCGAGAGGCTTGTTTTCGCCTACATCTATCTCGGACTTGCCGTTGGCTTGCTGGTTGTGATGCTGCGTAGGGGTCAGATCCGGCTTCCCGGCGCGGCGAAGTAGCGACGCCCCTTTCCAAAGGGCAGCCTCGGGGCTATCCTATCCCCACTGCCACCACCAGGAGTTCCATGACTACTCACGCGTCAGTGTCGGACACTCAAGCGCTGGTCGAAGAGCTCAGGAGCAAGGTCGCGGGCGAGGTGCGGTTCGACGAGATGACCCGCGCCCTCTACAGTACCGACGCCAGCATATACGAGATACAGCCCATCGGCGTGGTCATTCCACGATCCGACGAGGACGTCATTGCCGTCGTGGAGGCCGCCAACCGGTACGGAGTCCCCCTGCTCCCGAGGGGGGGCGGGACCAGCCTGGCGGGCCAGACGGTGTGCGCGGCCCTCGTAGTCGACTTCTCCAAGTATATGCGCAACGTGGTGGAGGTAAATGCAGCCGAGGGCTGGGTCCGCACACAGCCTGGGATCATCCTGGACGAGCTGAACCGGCACCTGGCGCCACATGACATGCTTTTCGCACCGGACCCCAGCACAAGCAACCGGGGAAACGTAGGCGGCGCCCTGGGCAACAACTCGTGCGGCGCCCACTCGATCATGTGGGGCAAGACGAGCGACAACGTCCTCGAGATGGACGCGGTGCTCTCCAACGGCGACGTCGCCCGCTTCGGCCGCCTGAATGGGGAGCAGCTCGAAGCGAAGATGAAGCTCGAAGGCCTGGAAGGAGACATATACCGCCGGCTGTTCGCCATCGGCGAGGAGCATCGCGCCGAGATACTGAGTCGATACCCGAAGATTCAGCGACGGGTGTCCGGATACAACCTGGACGAGTTCGTGGGAGGAAGCGACTTCGACATGGCCCGGTTCGTCGTGGGCTCCGAGGGGACGCTGGCGACGATAACCGAGGCGAAGCTCGCCCTGGTGCCACGTCCGAGGGCTAAGGCTCTGGCTGTCCTCCACTTCACCGAGATGATGGAGGCAATGGAGGCAACCGTCGCCGCGTTGGAGCTCGACCCGGCGGCGGTGGAGCTGATCGGGAGCATGATATTGCAACAGGCGCGGTCCAACCTCGAGTACTCGCGGATGATGGACTTCGTCGAGGGCGAGCCCGACTCGCTCCTGGTGGTCGAGATGGTGGGTGAGTCGCCCGCCGAGGTGGAGTCCAAGCTCGACCGGCTCGAGGAGCGGATGCGTCGGGGCGGGCTGGCCTACGCCGTGAGACGTCTCACGAGGCCCGAGGAACAGGAGCGTGTCTGGGCGGTGCGCAAGGCGGGCCTGGGCTTGATGATGAGCGTACCGGGCGACGCCAAGCCCCTGCCTTTTGTCGAGGACACAGCGGTGTCTCCAGACGTGCTCCCTCAGTTTGTCAAGCGGTTCGACGAGATCGTTCGCGAGCACGGCACGACCGCCGGATACTACGGCCACGCAAGCGTCGGGTGCCTGCACATTCGCCCGCTGATCAATCTGAAACAACAGGACGGCGTTGACAGGATGGTGTCCATCGCCGACCAGATAAGCGACCTAGTCTTGGAGTTCGGCGGCTCCATGAGCGGCGAGCACGGCGACGGTTTGGTCCGCGGCGTGTGGAGCGAGAAGATGTTCGGGAGCCGGCTCTACGAAGCCTTCCGCGAGGTCAAACGGACCTTCGACCCCAAGGGGCTCATGAACCCGGGTAAGATCGTTGATTCGCCGCCGATGACCGAGAATTTGAGGATCGGCCCGGCCTATAGCACCAGGGAGATGTCGACGGGATTCGCATTCGCGGATACCGGGGGCTTCGCGAGCGCCGTAGAGATGTGCAACGGCCAGGGAGCCTGCCGAAAGGTCACCGGTGGGACCATGTGTCCTTCCTACATGGTGACACGCGACGAGGAGCACTCTACCCGGGGCCGTGCCAACGCCCTGCGGGCCGCCATCTCGGGGGCGCTGCCGGCGAAGGTCATGACGGACAGGCGCCTCTATGAGGTGCTAGACCTGTGCCTGGAGTGCAAGGCGTGCAAAGCCGAATGCCCCTCCAACGTGGACATGGCGAGGCTGAAATACGAGTTCCTCAGAGGCTACCACGAGGCCAACGGCCAGCCGCCGAGGAATCGCATCTTCGGCGACATCGCCAGGGTCAGCAGGTGGGGATCGTTCCTGGCGCCGGTGTCCAACTGGGTGCTGGGGTCAGACTGGTTCAAGGAGGTGCTGGATCGGCAGGCCGGCGTCGACCGTAGACGGACGCTGCCGTCCTTCTCCAGCCAGACCTTTACCCAGTGGCTAAGGGCGCGTCAAGGACCGCAGCCGGCCGCGTCGCTCCGAGGTCAGGTGGTGCTTTTCCCGGACACCTTCACCAACTTCAACCATCCGGAGCTCGGCAGGGCAGCGGTGGCCGTGCTGGAGCACCTCGGCTACGAGGTCGTGGTGCCCCGCTTCAGGTGCTGCGGTCGCCCCATGCTCTCCAAGGGAATGATCGACAGGGCCCGCCGCAACGCTCTATTCAACCTGGACAGCGTCTACCCATACGTCGAGCGGGGCGTCAAGCTGGTGGGGCTGGAGCCGAGCTGCATCCTGAGCTTCAGCGACGACTACGTCGATCTCCTTGACGGCGACCCGCGCGTCAAGGAGGTAGGCGAGTCCACCATGCTAATAGAGGAGTTCGTGCTGCATGCGATCGACCAGGGGGCGGTCCTCGAGCTCGATGCGCTCCCGAGCAAGGTCCTGTACCACGGCCACTGCCACCGGAAGGCTTTGGTCGGCACGGGAACGGCGCTGGAGGTCCTGCGCTCGATACCCGGCTGGGAGGTCGAGGAGACGAAAGCCGGATGCTGCGGCATGGCCGGCTCGTTCGGGTTCGAGAAGGAGCACTACGACCTGTCGATCAGCGTCGGTGAGCAGGTGCTGTTCCCCGCCGTCCGCGCCGCGCCCGAAGACACGATCCTGGTGGCGGACGGCGTCTCCTGCCGCCAGCAGATCGAGCACGGCACGGGCAGACGAGCGAGGCATCCGGTCGAGGTCCTGGCGGATGCGCTGGCCGTGAATGGGAGTCGGTAGCCCCCTTTCCGGGCAGCTGGTTTCCCCCGAGCCTTGAGGGTGCCTGGTCACCGCATGTGAGATAATAAAGCGCAGTCTGAGGAGAGACGGGAGGTACCGGCAATGATCATCGGGATCCCCCGCGAGGTAAAGACCGACGAGCACCGAATCTCGCTGACGCCGGACAAGGTGGACCTCTTAGTCAAGGGAGGCCACGCGGTCCTGGTAGAGGCTGGGGCGGGAAGGGGTGCTTACTTCGAGGATTCCGAATATGAGACCGCCGGCGCTCGAATGGTGAGCGGGCCGTCGGAGGTATTCGACGAGGCTGACATGATCGTGAAGGTCAAGGAGCCTCAGCCGCAGGAGTATGAGCTCTTTCACGAGAACCAGATCCTGTTCACCTACCTGCACCTGGCGGCCGAGCCGGAGCTGGCTCGCATACTCCTCTCTGCCAGGGTCACCGGGATAGGCTATGAGACGGTTCAGGAGGACGACGGCAGGCTGCAGCTGCTCTATCCGATGAGCGAAATCGCCGGGTTGCTGGCGCCGCAGATCGCATCGTATCTGCTGTGGACGACGTCGGGAGGGCCGGGCAAGCTGCTCAGTGGAGTGCCGGGGACGGAGCCTCTGCACGTGGCGATCGTCGGGGGCGGCACGGTGGGTATCAACGCGGCGCTGAAAGCGTCCGCCCTGGGCGCGCGCGTGACGATCCTGGACATCAATCTGGACAGGCTGCGCTATATCGGCCAGACCCGCAATGGGACGATCCAGACCATAGTGGCAACGCCCAGCAATGTAGCCGACGTGCTGAGTCAGGCCGACGTGGTGATTGGCGCTGTGCTCGTGCCCGGCGCGGCGGCTCCGAAGGTGATAGACAGCACAGCGCTGCAAGGCCTGCAAGACGGTGCCCTGGTCATGGATGTGGCCATAGACCAGGGAGGCTGCGTCGAAGGGATCAGGACCACGAGCCACAGCGAGCCGACCTATGCGGTCGACGGCGTATCCTACTACGCGGTGCCCAACATTCCGGGAACCGTTGCGAACACCTCGAGCATCTCATTATCGAACGCCACTTATCCGTACGTTCTCAAGCTAGCCACCTCGGGCATCGACGACGAGGTTAGCTTTGGCGGCCCCATCAGCAGAGGTGTGAACACGCTGAGAGGCTGCGTAACCCACCGTGCGGTCGCCGAATCTCTGGACCTCGAGCACGTGCAGGTTGAGCAGGCGCTGACAGCCTAGAGTCGCCTCACCGCTCTCGCTTTTGCGCAGCCGACGGTCAGTCGACCTTCCGGGCAGCTCAAGGAGCGTGACATGGGCATTGACCGCTGGCAGGTCCCCCCCGACAAGCTTACGATGGTGTGCGACCCAAATGCTCTCGGCTTCGAGACGACGGACGAAGTCGAGCCTCTGGAGGGGACCATCGGCCAGGAGCGTGCCGTAAGCGCGCTGGAGATGGGCCTCGACATTGACGCCCTCGGCTTCAATCTCTTCATATCGGGGCCGCCCGGCACCGGCCGTAACACGGCGCTCAGGTCCTATCTGGATAGAATCGCCGCGAACAAGCCCGTCCCGCCGGACTACGGATACGTCTACAACTTCGATGACCAGTCTCAACCCGTGGCTATCAGCCTGCCCTGCGGAATGGTGCGAAGGCTGGTCACGGACATGGATGAGCTCGTTCAGAACTGCCGCCGGGAGGTTCCCGGCGTTTTCGAGAGCGAAGACTACGCCCACCGCGTCGAAGAGGTGATGAGGGAGGTCGAGGAGAAACGGCAGGCGTTGACCAACGACCTGGAGCAGAAGGCGCAGGAGGAGGGCTTCGCCCTCAACTTCACGCCGGCCGGCATCACGCCTGTGCCCCTCCTGGAGGGACGTCCGATGACGCCGGAGGAGTTCAACGGCATTTCGGACGATCAGCGAGAGCAGCTTCGACAACGAGCGGAGCGAGTCCAGCACACGATAGCTCACGGGATGCCGGATCTGCGACGGCTGAACAAGGAGATGGTGGAAAAGCTCCGCGAAGTAGACAAAGAGGTGGTCCGGTTTACGCTGACGCCGATCATAGAAGAGCTGCGGAACGCGTATATGGGTCACGCCGACGTGACCTACTACCTGGACCGGGTCGAGCGCGACATGATCCAACACCTGGAGGTGTTCAAGCCGAGCGAGGAAGCGCCATCGCCAACCCAGACGACCGCAGACGGAAGCAGGGACGAGGACTTCTTCGCCCGCTACCGAGTCAACGACCTGGTCGATAACGCGACCTGCGAAGGTGCGCCGGTCATTGCCGAATACAGCCCAACCTACTACAACCTGTTCGGCCGGATCGACTACCGCGCCCGCATGGGAACGCTGACGACCGACCATACGATGGTAAAGCCTGGGGCACTGCACCGCGCGAACGGAGGGTACCTCGTGGTCCAGGCCCGCGACCTGCTAACAAACCCGCTGTCCTGGGAGACTCTCAAACGGAGCCTGAGAAGCGGCGAGGTCAGGATCGAGAACATCGGCGAGCAGCAAAGTCCCCTGCCCTCGTCGACCCTGCGGCCGGAACCGATTCCGATCAACGCCAAGGTCGTCCTGGTGGGCCCGCCTGAGATTCTGCGGAGCCTTCAGGCGCTCGACGAGGACTTCCGCCGGTACTTCAAGGTCATAGCAGACTTCGACACGCTGATGGAGCGGACGCCGGAGAACCTGTCCAAGTACGCCGCCTTCGTGTCGGCGCGTTGCAGGGACGGTGGCCTACGGCCGTTCCACAAAGGCGCCGTGGGGCAGATGATCGACTACTCGAGCCGCCTGGTGGAGGACCAGGAGAAGCTCACTACCAGGTTCATGGACATCGCCGACGTGATCACGGAGGCCAACTACTGGGCGGGCAAAGCGGAGAGCCCCACCGTGATGGGCGAGCACGTCATGAAGGCGATCGTTCAGCGGGAGTACCGAGCCAGCCTCACGGAAGAGCGCTTGCAGGAGCTCATCGAGGTGGGGACCATTCACATCTCGACGGAAGGCAAGACGGTGGGACAGGTGAACGGGCTGGCCATCTACTCGGTAGGCGAGCACTCCTTCGGAAAGCCGAGCCGCATCACGGCGCGCGTCTCCCTCGGTCGCGGTCAGGTGATCAACGTCGAGCGGGAAACGAGGATGAGCGGAAGGATCCACGACAAGGGTTTCATGACCCTGACGGGGTACATCCAGGGGAAGTACGGTCGGGAAAGACCGCTTTCGCTGTCGGCCAGCATAGGCTTCGAACAAACGTACAGCGAGGTGGACGGCGACAGCGCCTCATCCACGGAGCTGTACGCCCTGCTCTCCGAGCTATCGGATCTGCCCATAGACCAGGGCATCGCCGTGACCGGCTCGGTGAACCAGGCTGGCGAGGTTCAGGCGATCGGTGGGGCGACGCGAAAGATCGAAGGCTTCTTCGAGGTGTGTAAAGCCAGAGGCCTCAACGGCTCCAACGGGGTGATGATCCCAAAGGACAACGTCAGGAACCTGGTCCTGAAGGAGGAGGTTGTCGATGCGGTACGAAACGGCAAGTTCCACATATATGCCGTTTCCACCATCGACGAAGGCATTGAGGTGCTGACCGGCTCGCCCGCGGGCGAGCTACAGAAGGATGGCACCTACGCAGAGGGAACAGTCCACCAGCTAGTGGAAAAACGGCTGGAAGATATGGCCCAAAAGGCCCGCGAGTTCGGCAGGTCGGATGCAGAGGGTAACGGACGGAAGAACGATGGGGCAGGCGACTCGGGGAGCAGCGACGAATCGGGTAGCTAAGACCTGTCCCACCCGTTGGCGGATGGCACGAGGCGGTCGATGTTGATCGCTCGGCCTCGTCGAGTGTACCTGACCTTTACATCCTCGCCGACGGCCAGGATTTCGGCCGTCGCCCGGTCCACTTCGATGCGGGTCGATTCCACGAATATGTAGTACCTGCCCGCCGGGTCCGCCTCCTTGGCGGTCAGATGGCCTTCCGCGTGCTGGTACGGCGGCAAGGCGTCCTCCACCGACCGCAGCCAGGCCCCAACCTGGCGCCGGGCCGCGCCCCAGGCTACCGTAAACCCCATTCGCCGGTCGTCTTCCTCGGTGGGCCTGGCTATGCCAGTGCGAGCTCGAACTGGTGGCGGGAGCAGTAACTTCAGACTACTTAGCACGCTTCGACCGTTGGCAAAGGTCTCCCGGCTGGCCCACTCGCCAGAGTCAGTATTAACCTCCGGAGGGGAATAATACTACTTTTGGCGCGTCGGGCCACACAATGAGCCTGACGGTCTTGCATTCGCGGGTTTGCGGGCCCCGACGGCTCAGAGCAGCTCCAGCAGGGCCTGCTCCAGCTCTTCGAAGGTTGCAAAGCCTTCGAAGCGCTCCGCGATGACGCCGTCAGAGTCGATGACAAAGGACCACTCGGTACTGGGGATGCGCCACTCCAACACCGTGGGCGACAGGCGGGCCCTGCTGAGGTCTCCCTGGATCTCCTCAGGGTTGTCGTAGAAGTCGACGTGGATGAAGTTGGCCCGGCCGCGGTAGCGGTCCTTTAGCTCCTGAAGCACCTCGACCTGGGGGCCACAGACGGCGTTCGTGCAGAAGGCCGGGCTCGCCATCACGACCACGGTCGGCAACCGGCTGCTTACAGCTGCGGCGATGGTGGTCTGATACAGCTCGGGGTCTTGCAGTGAGCCGGTGGAGAGCTGGCTGATCCTTTCGACGTCGGCGATGGTCTTGTTATGACTCGGCACGGCCGGGTCGCCGACGTCGGGCGTCGCGGGACTCTCCGCGACATCGAAGAAGAGCTGAGCCTGCCGCGAAGGCCCGTCGGGATCCAGGGCCGCGATGTCGATCCCCCAGTGCCCGGGGACGTCGAAGGCCAGACGCGTCGTGTAGGTGCCGCGGGCCACGTAGGGCCACTGCCGGTAGGTGGCAAGGGTGGTCTGTCGGGGCTCCGGCTCGCCGTCCTCGCTGGGATAGAAGAAGGACGACACCCGCGCAACCGGAGCGGTTACCAGGCTCGTCTCTGACGTCAGCACGAACGCGACGCGGTGCTCGCCGACGCCGAGGTCGGCCGTGGCGAAGATGGCCTGCGTTCCATCCGGCGACAGTGGCCCTTTGAGGAGAGCGAACTCTTGGACAGCCTGGCCCGCGTCCGCTGCGGGGGCCTCAGGCTCTTGGCGCACAACCGGGGTAGTCGCCGGCGCACTACCGGAGCAGGCGGCAGCTACGACGGTGGCCAGAATGACGGCGGCCGTGGCGGAGAGCGCGAGCCTCATGGGCCACCTGGCCTACGGACCCTCGGTGTAGGCGCCGAATGTGAAGGCGAAGACCTCGAAGTTCGGCGAGTTGGAGCTGAGCGTCAGCTCGTGGCCTCCGAACTCGGGAGTCTCGACGAGGCGGTACATACGCGCCTCGTCGACCCGGACGTAGCTGTTGTCGTCGCCGTCAAACATTACGTCCGCCCCGGCCTGGTCCCGCTTGAGGGCTTCACCGTCTATCGTTAAGCGCACGTCCAGGGGCGTGGCATCCACCGAGGCCAGTACGACGTTCACACTCGTCGCGAAGAACCTGACGGCGAGGTAGTCTTCGTAGTCCATTGCCTCCCGGGCATGGATGAGGCTCTCGGGCCCGTTCAGCCATGGTCCCTGGAGGTAGAGGAAGTGGTTTTGATGGCTGCCGGGGTCTGTGTAGTCGACCTCGACGCTCTGGGTGTCGAAGTACTCCCGATGCAGGATGTAAGGCGGGGTCGAGCCGCTGGCCAGGGCCTGGTAGTTCCTGAGGAACCCGGCATACAGCTCCCTGGTCAGCTCCGAGCCGGGGGGCCTGTTCTGCGCCAGGTCGGAGAACGCGATTCGCGGCGGTGTGTCGTCCGAGACCTGGCTTAGGTCGGATCCGGCCTCTCGCAGTAGCTCCCTTATCTTCTGCTCGGTCTCCTCGTAGGCTCCCTCGCCGTGATGGTTGTATCGTACGTACCCGTCTTTGTCGATGAGGTACTTCGACGGCCAGAAGCGGTTCTCGTACGCCCGCCAGGTGCCGTAGTCGTTGTCCTGGGCAACCGCGTACTCGATGCCAAACCCTCCGACGGCGTCGACGACGTTCTCGCGCACTTTCTCGAAGTTGAACTCGGGCGTGTGTACCCCGATGATGACCAGTCCCTTGTCGGCATACTTGTCATGCCAATCCTTGAGGTATGGGAGGGTGCGGATGCAGTTGACACAGGTGTAGGTCCAGAAGTCGATCAGGACCACCTTCCCGCGCTGGCTCTCGATGGTGAAGGGCTCGGAGTTTATCCAGCCGCCGATCTCGGCAAGCTCGGGGGCAAGCGGCTCGTCGCCCTTCCGTCCGGCGGGCGCCGCGGCAGGCTCGTCGGCCTCCAGCTCTGCGGCCTCCGTCTCGGCCTCGGCCTCGGTCGTCGCCGTCACTGTCTCGGTCTCGGTCTCGGTCTCGGCATCGACCGTCGTGGTGGACTCGACCGGCGTCGGCACGGGCTCAGGCTGATCACCACCCCCGCAGGCGGCCAGTACCAGTGCCATCAGACCCAGGAGAGTTGCGGCCGCGAGTGCCTTCCGTCCTGCTATCATCGAGCCCCCTTCCGCCCGGCTATTAGCGGGCTTACCGCCTGTGTCATTCTATATCACTTACGCCTGGCGCGGTGTCGCTGGATTCGACCCTCGCCGGTGATCACCCGCGCTGGATTGACGCTGCTCTGTATCCGGCCCTAGAATCACGACATGGAAATCGCGTCGGGTAGTGCGATCGGCACCTACCGAAAGGCCACGCTGGACAACGGCCTTCGGGTGGTGACATGCGAGATGCCGCACACGAGGTCGGTGTCGACCGGCATCTTCATCGGCGCCGGGTCCCGATACGAGTCTGCAGAGCAGGCCGGCATATCACACTTCGTCGAGCACATGGCCTTCAAGGGCACCCACAACAGACCGACCCCCGAGGAGATCAGCGGCTCCATCGAGGGCGTGGGCGGCGTGCTCAACGCCGGCACCGAGCAGGAGATGACGCTCTACTGGTGCAAGGTGGCTCAGCCCTATTTCGGGCTGAGTCTGGACCTCCTCGTCGACATGGTGCGCAACCCCCTCTTCGAGCCCGAGAGCGTCGAGAAGGAGCGGATGGTCGTAATCGACGAGCTGAACATGACCTACGACTACCCGCACTACCGGGTGGACGCCCTGATCGACGAGCTGCTGTGGCCGGACCATCCGCTGGGTCGGGACATCGGAGGCACCCGGGAGTCGGTTGCGGGCATTACGCGCGACGCGATGGTGGACTACCTGGGACAGTACTACTCGCCGTCCAATGTGGTGATCAGCGTGGCCGGTAGCGTGTCCCACGACGACGTGGTGTCGCAGGTGGGGGCGCTGTGCGATGGCTGGGTGTCGACCAGCCCGGCGGGCTGGTCGCCTGCGGGCGATACGCCGCCCGGACCCCAGCTTCGGCTGGAGTACCGCAAGACGGAGCAGGCCCACATGTCGATCGCGGTCCCCGGCGTCGCGCTCGACCACCCGGACCGGTATGCGCTGGACCTGCTGAGCGTGGTTCTGGGCGAAGGCATGAGCAGCCGCCTATTCCTGGAGCTGCGGGAGCGTCGAGGGCTGGCCTACGACATTCACAGCGGCGTGACTCACTTCCTGGACTGCGGAGCCCTGGTGATCACGGCGGGCGTCGACCCTAAGCGGGTGTACGACGCGACCGAGACGATCATGGAGCAGGTTGCGGGCATGAGGGACGCGGTGCCGGAGGAGGAGCTGGAGCGGGCCAAGCGGCTGGCCGGCGGACGGATGCTGCTGCGACTCGAGGACACACGGGCGGTGTCGGGCTGGATGGGGAACCAGGAGCTGTTGACCGAGCGCATCCTGGAGACCGACGAGGTGATCGAGCGCGTCGCGGCAGTCACGCCGGGCGAGGTGCGGCGGGTCGCCAACGAGGTCCTGTTCACCGAGGCGCTGAGTATGGCGGTGGTGGGCCCGTGCCGCGGGCGCAAGCGCCTGGAGCGCTCGCTGCGGCTCTAGGGCTAGCTCGTTCGCCCTGAGCCCGTCGAACGGCGAGGACCCGCAACCGGCACTTAAGTGCCGGGCTTCTCTTCGCCCTGACCCTCCTCGCGCCAGCGGGCCAGCTCCTCGCGCACCTTGGCAACGTTGGGGTCCTCGATCTGCTCGAGGATGGCCAGCGCGGCCTCGGCGCCGGCGACGGCCTTGGCGCGGTCGCCAAGCCTGTATAGCTCATCGGCCATGTTCCAGAGGGCGTTACCCTCACCGCGCCGGTCCCCGATATCGCGAGTTATCTCCAGCTGCTGCTCGTAGTACTCGATGGCGCGGCGTGGCTCTCCGAGGCCGACATAGGCCAGTCCCAGGTTGCCCAGGGCGTTGCCCTCGCCGCGCCGGTCCCCGATCTCGCGGGCGACCTCCAGCCACCTTCCATAATTCTCAATGGCGCGGCGCGGTTCCCCAAGGTCGACGTAGGTGTTGCCCAGGCCGCCAGGGCATTGCCTTCGCCGTGCCGGTCCCCGATCTCTCGACTGATTTCCAGCGCCTGCTCGTGACAGTCGATGGCGCGGCGCGGCTCCCCGAGGTCAGCGTAAGCGATGCCCAGGTTGCCAAGGGCGGCGCCCTCGCGCTGGCGGTCCCCGATCTCGCGAGCGATCTCTAGCGCCTGCTCGTACTGCTCGATGGCGCGGCGCGGCTCCTCAAGGTTTCGATATGCGATCCCCAGGCTGCCCAGGGCGTTGCCCTCGCCCCGGCGGTGCCCTATCTCGCGGGTTATCTCCAGCTGCTGCTCGTAGTGCCCGATGGCGCGGCGCAGCTCACCAAGGTCCGCATAGGCCAGGCCCAAGTTGCCCAGAGCGCTGCCCTCGCCGCGCCGGTCCCCTGTCTCGCGCATGACCTCCAGCGCCTGCTCGTGGTACTCGATGGCGCGGCGCGGCTCACCAAGATCGAAATAGGCCAGCCCCAGGTTTCCCAGGTGGTTTCCCTCGGCCCGGCGGTCCTTGAGGCGGCGGGCCGAGGCCAGCGCAGCTTCGAGCCACTCGACGCGCTGTCGGGGGTGGTGGCGGAGACTGAGCAAGTTTGCTGCGCCGCCGTAGTCGCTGCACAGCCGCGCCGCCGCATCGTCCCCCTCGGCGCGGGCCGCAGCCCAGACTTGGCCGGTCTCGATGTTGGCCCACTCCAGGTCGAACAGGGCCAGGGCTCTCATCATCTCCTCGCCGCCCTTCAGGTAGAGGTCGTCGGCCAGGGCCAGCACCGCAACGTAGTTCTGCGCGTGGCGGCGCCCGGCCGTCTCGGCCTCGCCCTCCCCAAGCCGGGAGCCGGCGAAGAGGCGGGCCAGGTCGTGGAGGCGGTAGCGGTCGGTGGCGTCGCTCCACTCCAGCAGGCTGTAGCGCAGCAGCTCGCCCAGGGCGTCCTTGGCCGCATCGGGCTCCATCTCCCAAACCGCAGCCGCCGCTGGGTGGTCAAAGGTCTCGGGGAAGGCGGCCAGGGCGCACCAACGCTGCTGAAGGTCACTACTCAGCAGCCGGTAGCTCAGGTCCAGGGAGGCGTCTGCCAGCTCCAGCCTCGCCTTGGCGTCCTCCAGGCGTCCCAGGTACCCTTCCACTCCCAGGTCCGGTCGCTCTTTCAACGCGTTGCCTGCCAGGCGCAGGGCCAGGGGCAGATGGCCGCAGCGCTCGGCCAGCTCGGGCGCACGGTCGCCGACGCGGGGCGCAATGACCAACAACAGCTCTTGCGCTTCCTCGGGTCCGAGAACATCCACATTAACCGGAGTGAGTCCAGGCAAGGTAAAGAGTTGGCGGGAGGTGACCAGCATGGCGCAGCCCTGCGGCGGGATGAGGGGTTCGACCTGATCTCTGTCGGCGGCGTTGTCCATGAGGATCAGCACCCGTTTGTTGTGGAGGGTGGAGTGGTACAGGGGGGCCAGCTCGGCCTCGGATTCGGGAAGCCGTGCCTCGGGGTGGAAGGAGCGGATCACGTGGGCCATGGCCTCGGCGGTAGTGAGGGGTTGCTGCTCGCTGGCGCCGTGGAGGTTGAGGTATATCTCGGCGTCGGGGTAGTTCTCCCCCAGGCGCCGGGCCACCACCAGGGCCAGGGCCGTCTTGCCAACGCCCCCCATGCCGCGGACACCGGAGATGGTGTCGCCTGCCTCCATCTCGGAGGTTAGTTTCTCCAGCTCGTCGGCCCGGCCGACGAAGTCGGCGGGCGGCGGCGGGAGCTGGTGGAGGGCTAAGGTGGCAGTGGGTGTAGGTGTGCCGTAGATATTGACATCGCGGGCAGCGGCGACGCCACGATCGCCGGCACTAACGTCTGTAACGACGCCACCCCTAGTGGCGACGCTTGCGTAGTCACCAGCGACAACGTTGTCTCGGGCGCGGTCGCGAAAGACCGAAGATACGTCGTCGGTGCTAGGACTTCGCCTCGCAGGGTCTCGCTTCCGCAACCCAAGGGCGGACAACACGACGCCAGCTACGCCAGCGCCAGCCTGAACGAGACTGCCAATGAGCGGGATGCTCTCCATCACTCTGTCAGACATGATAACAGAGCCGTTGACGGGCCAGCTAACGGGTCCCGCCCGTCGCAGGCCGGCCGAAGGAATGGGGCGAAGGGAGGCCGCGGTTCGACGGAGCTCACCACGAACGTAACCTGGCTCGTTCGCCCTGGGTTGGGCGCACGCCATCTGCAAACGTGCTCCCGTCCGGCGTCGCGTTTTTATCCCTGGACTTCTGGGTAAAGCATCTGGCAGAGGTAGCCTGAGACAAGTCAAGCCTCGGCCGAAGTAGTTGCACGAGCGAGAACACGAGGTCGTGCGGCGCGACGCTCCAAAAAGACGACTCCTTGCGCGGTAGTCACCGAAGCCCTAAAATCAGTCGCACCAAAAGGACTTCTTTTTGGCTTGTCCCGCGGTAGGCGCACCGAGTACCGGCGTGCTCAGATAGAAGAGGAGAAAAAGTGGTAGACAAGGATATCGCTTTGATGGCTCATCTGATGCGGCGAGCCGGATTCGGTGCCCAGTACGATGAGCTAGAAACCCGAGCCGCGAAGGGATACGAGGCAACGGTGGAGGAGCTCTTGCATCCGGAGGATCATCCGAATGGTCTGGAGTTGGATCTGGCGGAGCGTTACTTCATCGAATGGAATCATTTCACCAGAGGGGTTCCGGAGTACTTTGCGTGGCGACTGATAAACTCCAAGGCGCAGTTGGAAGAGAAAATGGTCCTCTTCTGGCACGGCGTCCTTTGCACCGCTGACAGCAAGACACAGAGCTATGGCACGACTTACGTAGAGTTGGAGATGTTCCGCTCCTACGGGATGGGGAGCTTCAGGGATCTTCTGGTCGAGATCTCCAGAGACCCGGCCATGGTCTATTTCCTGGACAATTGTCTGAGCCACAAAGATGCAATCAATGAGAACTACGGCCGGGAGTTGCTGGAGCTGTTCTCCATGGGCGTAGGCATGGACGGTGAGTTCAACTACACCGAGGACGACGTGAAGGAGTGCTCTCGGGCCTTCACCGGCTGGACCATTGCCAACGCAATCCCGAATCAACCCTATGGCCGCTACGACGCAAAGTTCATCTATAACCCCGACGACCACGACGACGGAATGAAGACTTTCCTTGGCGAGACCGGGCGCTTCAATGGTGAAGACATCGTTGACATCATCGTCAAGCAGCCGGCCACCGCCCGTTTCCTCTCCCGTCACCTGTACAACTACTTCGTGGCCGATGAGGCGCAGGTGCCGGCCTGGATGGACACCCCACCGGACGACCCGGAGACCATAAAGATGCTGGAGGACGAGTACTTCCGCTCCGGTTACAATATTCGTTCCATGCTGCGAGTGCTGTTCGACTCCCATGCCTTCAAGAACGCCCGCTTTTCCAAGATAAAGAGTCCGGTGGAGACGGTAGTGGGTACGTTGCGCCTGATAGGCGACTGGACGTCACCTAAACCTGGCTTCGAGTTCATATTCGATGAGATGAAATATATGGGGCAGGAGCTATTGAACCCGCCTTCAGTCGAAGGCTGGCACACGGGCAGGGAGTGGATCGACGGTGGGACGCTGGTACATCGTATTAACTTCACCGCCGACTTAGTGGCTGATCCGAACTACCCTGGCATACAGGAGATGATCACCAGGCTTGCTTCTGAAGGTTCGCCTATCTCCTCGGAGGGCCTGGTGGACGGTTGCCTGCGGATGTTTGGGCATTACGAATTGGACGATGAGACCCGCCGCATGCTGGTGGCTCACGCCGAAAAGGGTGGTGAGGTGCCCACCGATTCTGCCGAGTTCTCCCAGCGAGTCGGCGAGATGCTTCGGATGATAGTAGCTACCAAGGAGTATCTTTATGCCTAGCCGGAGGCTCCGACGAGCGCATCCGGTGACTGACAGGTAACACTCGAATCCGTGAAGGAGGTCATCGTGACGTCCAGTAAAAAAGACCCGGTGCTGGTGGTTCTGCAAATGTCGGGTGCCTACGACGCCCTCAACACCATCATCCCCTATACCGATCCTTTGTATTTTGACTACCGGCCGGTGTTGAAGGTTGAACCAGAGCAGGTCCTAGCCATCGATGACGAGGTCGGGTTCAACCCGACCATGGCCCCGATGAAGGAGCTGTACGACCAGGGGAAAGTTGCCGTCATTCAGGGCATCGGCTATCCCAAGCCCATCCGCTCTCACTTCCGGTCCATGGATATCTGGCATACCGCCGAGCCCGAGAAAATGGTCACGGATGGCTGGCTAGGCCGGACGATCCGAGACCTGGACCCCCACAAGGAAAATGTGCTCACCGGGGTAAACTTTGGCCGTGGCCTCCCCAGGGCCCTCGCTGCCCCGGGAGTGTCGGCGGCTTCGGTAGGCAACCTGGATTCCTATGGGGTGCTGACTGGAATCGACGGCGAAGACCAGAGGACTGAAGCCCTGGACATATTCAAAAGAATGTACTCTCCCGCGATCGGCGCCGGCCCAGTGAACGACTACCTGTCCCAGACGGGATTGGACACACTCAAAGGAGCGGACATTCTTAGTACGGCGCCTCAGAGGTACTCCTCCAATGTGGAGTACAGCGGAGCCCCCTTTGCGCAATGGCTGAAAAACATCGCTCAAGTGCACCTGGCGGACTTTGGAACCAGGGTACTTTACACCGCACTTGACCCCGGCGCCTTCGATACTCATGCCAACCAGGCCACCGCCTTCCCCAAACTGTGGAACGAGGTGTGCAACGCCGTAAGTGACTTCTACCAGGACCTGAAGGAACACATGGCCACCGAGGAAGTGGTGGTCTTAATGTTCACCGAGTTCGGCCGGCGGGTGCGGGAGAACGGCTCAGGAACGGACCACGGCTCGGGCAGCGTGGCCTTCGTGATCGGCGACGCGGTAAAGGGTGGCCTGTACGGAGACTATCCTTCCCTGAAGCCGGGTGAGCTGGACGAAGGCGACCTCCAGTGGAACAACGACTTTCGAAGCACCTACGCGACGCTGCTAGAGAAATGGATGGGCCTAGACTCCCAACCCATTCTTGGGGAGGCCTTCGAGCAGTTTGATTTCATCAAGTGACGACACCACCTCGATTGCCCCGTTGTCAGTTCAGTGACCTGGTGAGTAGGACACCCTTGTGAGGGAAAATGGTTACTCAGATTGCACCCGTAACGTTCCAATATAGCCACACCATCGGACGGCAGGAAGTCCGAAGTGGGAACGGTTTCTTCAACCCGGTGGCGATTGCCCGGGGCGAAGGGAACCTGTTGTACGTGCTGAGTCGTGGCACTGAGACCTCGGCGTTTTTCCCCTGTAAGCGGGTTACGGTCTTTACAGTAGACGAAGAACTGGTCAGAGATTTCGGCCAAAAAGTTGGCCCCGAAGACGCCGACGCCAGCGCCCCCGACGGTAGCTTCATGTGGCCCACATCTGTCGCCGTTGACTCCGAGAGCAACGCATACGTGGCCGATGAGTGGCTCAACCGGATCTCCGTCTTTAACAAGGACGGGGACTGGATCGGAAAATGGGGGACGCCCGGTGATTCCGACGGTGAAATCAACCGGCCTTCGGGACTGGCCTTCGATGCGAACGACAAGCTCTACCTGGTCGACAGCCTGAACGACAGGGTGCAGGTGTTTACCAGGGAGGGGGAGTTCCTGTTCAAGTGGGGCGCGAGCGGTAGCGGTGACGGCGAATTTAACATTCCCTGGGGCATAGAGATTGACCAAAACGGAGACGTGTACGTGGCCGATTGGCGCAACGACCGCATTCAAAAATTTTCCCCGGACGGCCGGTTCCTCATGAAGTTCGGCACTCCTGGAAAGCGCGATGGGGAGTTCAATCGGCCCACCGGAGTCGCCGTCGATAGGGACGGAACTATCTACGTGACCGACTTCAAGAACGACCGCCTCCAGGTGTTCGACGCGGATGGCAACTTCATTACCAAGCTGACGGGCGAGGCAACTGTCTCCAAGTGGGGGATGGAACGTGTCGAGTTGGATCCCTTGGCGGTAGAAGCCAGAGAGATAGCGCAGGATCTGCACGAACGTGAGAAGGCTTTCCAGGGACCCATTGCGGTAGAAGTCGATGACGATAACCGGGTCTTCATCGTGGAGTGCGCTCGTCACCGCGTCCAGGTTTTCCGCAAGCAGGGTGCCATTTTCCAGGGTGGTCTCCTGTAAGTAAAAGCAGGTCCATCTGCTCGCCAGTACAGCCTCTCCGTGCTCCTGGTGGAGCTCAACACTCGATCTCCCGATCCCCAACTTTTCTTGCCGTCCTGCGTCGCTGTCGCCGGGATACGAGAGTGGGCCCAGAGGCTAGCGAAGGTTGCCTAAGACTTATGCACCTTGAAACTTCAGGTCCGGCCCTAGCCTCAAGGGCTGCGAGTTCGGCATACTAGCCCCAACCAAACGCAGAGCGAGGCGCCTGCCTCGCCGAGACGCGAGCTGGCTTGCATGCGGGCAACCGATGCTAGGACACAGATTCGCCGATCGAGTCAGGCCATTGAAAGAATCGGACCTGTATCTTCCTGTCAAGCGGTTCTTGGAGTCGCAGGGCTACGAGGTCAAGGGCGAGGTGGGGGACTGCGACGTCGCCGCCATGCGCGGTGGTGATGAGCTGGTTGTCGTCGAGTTGAAGCTGTCGTTGAATCTCGAGCTCGTACTGCAGGCGGTCGAAAGGCTTGCGGTCACGTCGAAGGTGTATGTCGGGGTACCGGTCGGGAACCACAACGTGAGGCGGCGGAGGCGTCAGACTGTGAAGCTACTCAGGATGCTCGGTCTGGGCCTGCTGGTGATCGATCCTGACGTCGAGCGCCACGGCGTCGACGCTGTCCTCGATCCCGGAGGTTACCGGCCCCGGCGGTCCAGGAGACGGCGGGAGTTGTTACTCGGTGAATTCGTGAGGCGGGTCGGCGACCCAAACCTCGGAGGTGCAGCTGTCCGGAACGGCATCATGACGGCGTATCGTCAGCGAGCGCTAGAGATCGCGCTATTCCTCCAGACCAAGGGTCCGACCAAGGCTTCTCAGGTCGCTGCCGCGATTGGAGACCCAAAGGCCAGGGACATCCTGTACCGAGACGTCTACGGCTGGTTCGATAGGCCCTCGAACGGTATCTACGGGCTCTCGTCTCGGGGAGAGAGGGAAATCCCCCTCTGGGCTGCCGGCCAGCAGGCCTAGGGCGGCCAGCCGGGACGGAATCGGAAACGCGGTTTTGACGCTGTACAATTCCGACCTCGCTTGAAGCGGAATGCCCACCTGTAGGGAGCGTGCGGCGGGGTTGTTGCGCGACCTGCCCGAACTCCGGCGGCATCCCGGCGTCAGTGCCGAGCAGCGGCGCGAGCTCTCGCGGGAGGTGTTTCAGGAGATCAGGGCGAACCGCGCTGACTAGTCTTCCGTTCGTAAGGCAGGCGCCAAGGCCGTGCGATATAATGGCGTCCACCTGCTTCGCGAGCGCGTTTCGGGCAAAGACACTCGACGAAAAACTCTGGAGGTGAGCGATGAAGGCTGCCGTATTCCACGAGGTGCACCGGCCCCTGGACATCGAGGAGGTCCAGGTGGACAAGCCAGGACCGCGAGAGGTGCTGATCCGGACCGGCGCCTCCGGCGTATGCCATAGCGATCTCCACTACATCGAGGGCAAGTACACGATATCGACTCCAGCGATCCTCGGCCACGAGGCCGCCGGCACGATCGAGGCGACCGGCGACCAGGTCTCGTACGTCAAGCCTGGGGACCGTGTCATCATGTGCCTATCCGTGTTCTGCGGCCACTGCGACAAGTGCCTCAGCGGCCGACCGGCCCTCTGCTCCCGGACCGACGTCGTGCGCGGGCCGTCGGAGCCGCCCAGACTCAGGCTGGGGGATACGCCTCTGACCCAGATGGCGCAGCTCGGCACCTACGCCGAGCAGGTGCTGGTCCACGAGAACGCGGTGGTGAAGGTCGAGGAGGACATCCCCTTCGAGCAGCTTGCGCTGATCGGCTGTGGCGTGACGACGGGGCTCGGTGCGGCGCTGAACACGGCCAAGGTCGAGCCCGGCAGCACGGTCGCCGTCATCGGCTGTGGCGGCATCGGCCTCAACTGCATCCAGGGAGCCGCGCTGGCCGGCGCCCTGCGCATCATCGCCATCGACCCGGTGGAGACCAAGCTGGGAATGGCTCGGGAGTTCGGCGCCACCGACGTGGTGGACGCCTCCAGCGGCAACGTATCTGAGCGGGTGCGGGACCTGACCGGCGGCGACGGCGTAGACTACTCCTTCGAGGCCGTCGGCACCAAGGAGACGGCCGAGCAGGCCTTCGACATGCTGGCCCGGGGCGGCACCGCCACAGTCATAGGCATGATACCGGAGGGGACCAAGATCGAGCTCGACGGCACGTCCCTGTTCCGGCACGAGCGCAAGATCCAGGGCAGCTCAATGGGGTCGAACCGATTCCGCATCGATATGCCCCGCTACATCCAGTTCTACCTCCAGGACCGCCTCAAGCTCGACGAGCTGGTGACCCAGCGGATGAAGCTCGAGCAGATCAACGACGCCTTCGAGGATATGAAGCAGGGCCACGTCGCCCGAAGCGTCGTCACGTTCTCTTGATGAGCACTCCTCCAGAAAACCGAGAGTCCGCCGCTGGTAGCTTCGGAAAGTGCTGATCGGGGTGCTCGACGCGGCGGACTGCGTGGGTCGGAGTGCCCGAGTAGGCTAGGCGGCGCATCCCATGGGAAAAGAACTCCGCGACGCCTTCGTTCGCATCGCGTCGCTTGAGGACAGCGAGATCGATCTGGCCCGGGCCGCTCTGCTCGTCGCCGCGAATGAGTACCCCGGCCTGGACATCGACCACGAGCTGGGCACGCTGGATTCGCTGGCGGTAGGAGCCGCGGATCGGATGGGCGGAGACCGAGACCCGCTCTATGAGCTCAACGTCCTCAGCGAGTATCTGTTCGACGAGCTTGGGTTCGCAGGGAACGAGCAGGACTACTACAACCCTCGCAACAGCTTCCTGAACGATGTCCTCAGCCGGCGCTTCGGCATACCCATAACACTGTCTCTGCTCTACATCGAGGTCGGGAAACAGCTTGGCATGCCCTTGGTGGGATTGGGCATGCCGGGCCACTTCCTCGTCGGCCACGTCGACGTCGAAGACCTTTTCGTCGACGCCTTCAACGGCGGGATCCTGCTCTCCGAGGAGGAGTGCGCCAGAAGACTGCAGCAGTCCACGGGGCGGACGACTCAGTGGGATCCGGCGCTCCTACGCCCGGTGGGCAAGAAGGAGTTCTTGGCGCGGTTGCTGCGTAACCTGAAGGCGATCTACATGCAGCGCCAGGACAACGCCAGGGCCCTCAATATTACCGACTGGCTGGTCATCCTTCAGCCGGAGGCGCCGGAGGAGCGGCGGGACCGAGGTCTCGTCCATTACTATCTCGGCAACAGGCCAGAGGCGCTGGCAGACCTGTCGGCCTATCTTGACTCGGCCGGGGACGAGCGAGACGTCGCCGTCGTCGAGGGACTAGTGTCCCGTATCCGCAAGCTCCTCGACGATTGACGCCGCCGTTCTCAGAGGGGCCGATGTGTCAGGCCTTCGCGGATGCGGGCGATCGACTCCCGCGGCGTTGCAACGGCAGATGGCTCATGGTAGGCTTTTCCGGGCTCTACGCCGGTCTAGGGTAGGGCCCGACTCACGGTTAGGAGCGGACGCAATGGAAAAGCGGACCCTGGGCAAAACAGGCCTCGAGGTCACCCGGCTCGGCGCGGGGCTCGCGGCCATCGGTGAGGAGCTGACGAAGTCCGATGTCGCGCAGGCTGGCAGGGTGCTCAACGTCGCGCTGGACGGAGGCATCAACCTCCTGGACACGGCGGCCGGCTATTTCATCAGCGAGGAGCTGGTCGGCATGACGGTAGCCCATCGGCGGGACGAGTACGTCCTCGCCACCAAGGCGGGCCGCATGCAAGGTGGGCGAAGCGCCGCCTGGAGCTACGCAGGGATCAGCGAGAGCATCGATCGCAGCCTCGTGAGGATGAAGACCGACCACCTCGACATAATCCAGCTACACTCCTGCGACGTAGACGTGCTGGAGAGGGGGGACGTCATACGGGCCCAACAGGACGCGAAAGCGGCAGGCAAGACGCGGTTCATCGGCTACAGCGGCGACAACGAGGCGGCGCAATGGGCGGTGGAGAGCGGCCTGTTCGACACGCTCCAGACGAGCTTCAGCATAGCGGACCAGCACGCGCGCACCACGCTGTTTAGCCAGGCCAAGGCCAAGGGCATGGGCATCATCATCAAGCGCACCATCGCGAACGGGGCGTGGGGTTCGGAGCGAAGCCCGACGGCAGACCTGAACTACGGGCCGATGCGAACGTACGGTGACGAGTACTTCCGACGGGTGCAGATCATGATCCAGGAGGGGCCGGTACAGGGCGTGCCTGAGAACCGAATACTGACCTCGATCGGGTTCGTGCTGGCCCACGAGGAAGTGAGTACTGCACTCGTGGGGACCCAGAACCCGGACCACATGACATCCAATATCGACATAGCCAACGACCAGCTCCCCATCCCTCAGGGGGTCGTCGAGGAGTTCCAGCGCCGCTTCGACAAGCACGAGGACGACTGGAGACAGCTTATCTGAGGTTGAGCGCGTCATGACCCTGGACAAGGTACAGCCGGGGCTCAGCCACGAGCTGAAGCGCAAGGTAACGAAAACCCTCACGACCAACAGGACCGGCCGCGCGGGCGACGACGTGCTGTCCACGCCGTCCATGCTGGACCTGATGGAGAAAGCCTGCATCATGGTTACCGAGGCCCTCCTGCCGGAGGGCTCGGCCACGGTGGGGTACGCCGTCGACGGCCTGCGGCACCTTGTCCCGACGCCCATAGGCGAAAGCGTCCGGGTGAGCGCGGTCCTCACGCGGGTCGAGGGCAACCGGCTCACCTACTCCGTGGAGGCCTTCGAAGGCGACAAGAAGATCGGAGTCGCTACCCACAAGAGGGCCGTGATCTTCCCAGAAGCGTAGTGTCGAGCCGGTAGCGGGTTTGGGGGCCTCGCACCTGAGCCGGGGGCGCCATCTCGCCAGTCGTTGTTGCTGTGGGATAGGTCTGCTATACTACATGCCGTCTGCTTGGCAAGAGGATCGGAGGAGGCCTTCCAGCGCGGTGCTACGGCACTGGCGCCCGTTCGCGGGGACCCTTGGTGAAGGCGAGAATCTCACCTGTGGCGGGTACATAACCCGACCCGCGTCCGGCGCAGCCCATCCCGCATTGCACTCGAACAGCACGTCCATAGAACGCATGAGGACTCATGGAACGTACAAGGAAGATGTACAACGAAAGGAGGTCGGCGATTGAAGTGGATTGATTATGTAAGCCCTCACTCGGTCAGCGAGGCGGTTTCCCTTTTGGCCGAGCACAAGGAGAAGGCACGGCTCCTCGCCGGAGGAACCGATATCCTGGTTCAGTTGAGGGTCAAGCGGAGACAGCCTGACCTCCTTATAGACGTGAAAAGCATCCCCGAGCTGAACGAGATAACGTACGACCCCTCCAAGGGGCTGACCCTGGGAGCGGCAGTCGAGTGTTACAAGATCTACAACGATAAAGCGATTAGCAAGGCGTATCCCGGCCTGATCGACTCGGCCTCCCTGATAGGCGGCACACAGATTCAAGGCAGGGCCTCCATCGGCGGCAACCTGTGCAACGCAGCCCCGAGTGCCGACGCGATCCCCGGGCTGATAGCGATGGGGGTGACCGCGAACGTGATCGGCCCTGGCGGCACCCGCGAGATCGCCGTCGAGGATTTCTGCACGGCCCCCGGTGAGTCGGCGCTGAAGTCCGACGAGATGCTAGTCTCGCTCCACTTCCCTGCCCCGAAGCCCAATGTGGGCGTTCGGTACATACGATTCATCCCTCGAAACGAGATGGATATCGCAGTAGCAGGCGTCGGTGTGTCCGTCGAGCTCGAGAACGGCTCCTTCAAGGCAGCGCGGGTGGCCCTGGCATCGGTCGCTCCCACACCGCTGTTCGTGAAGGAGGCGGGCGATACCCTCGCGGGCAAGGCGGCGAACGACGAGAGCATACAGCTGGCGGCCAACATAGCCCGCGACGCCGCGAAGCCGATAACGGACATGCGTGGCACCATCGAGTTCAGGAAGCACCTATGCGAGGTGCTCACCAGACGAGCGCTTGGCACGGCCGTTGAGCGAGCTAAGGAGGCGCGGTAGATGACGACGAAAACACATGTTCAAACCACCATCAATGGCGAGCACGTAGACTTCCTTTGCGAGCCCAGGCAGAGCCTGCTGGAGTGCCTTCGTGACATAGTGGGGCTCACCGGGACCAAAGAGGGATGCAACGACGGGAATTGCGGCGCCTGCACCGTCGTCTTCGACGGCAGGATCGTTACGTCGTGCCTAGTCCTCGGGGTCGAGTCTCAGGGCAGAGAGGTATCGACAGTAGAGGGCATCGCGCAAGGGTCGACGCTGACTCCGCTTCAACAGGCGTTCCTGGAGAATGCCGCTCTTCAGTGCGGCGTCTGCACGCCCGGGTTCCTGGTGGCCTCCAAAGCTCTCCTGGAGCAGAACCCGGATCCGACCGAGTACGAGATCCGGTTCTGGCTTGCCAACAACCTGTGCCGGTGCACAGGGTACGATAAGATCGTCCTGGCGGTGCAGGACGCGGCCAAGAGGATGCAGGCGGCCAAGAAATGACTGCTACGGAGTACCAGCGCAACGTCGTCCTGGAGACGGTCCGGTACAACGTAGTTGGGACACGGCCGATACGCCACGACGGGGCCGACAAGGTAACGGGACGGGCCAAGTACGGCGCGGACTACACCGCGCCTGACCTGCTCCACGGCAAGACGCTGCGTAGTCCACACGCCCATGCCGTCATCAAGTCCATAGACACCAGTAAGGCCGAAGCGCTGCCGGGAGTTCGGGCGGTAGTCACCGCCAAGGACCTGCCGCCCAGCCACGGCGAGAGGGATCTCAAGTACCGGCGCGACAACATCCTCGCCAGCGACAAAGCCCTGTACCAGGGCCACGCCATAGCGGCGGTGGCGGCCACCAGTCCGCACATCGCGGAAGAGGCTGTGGAGCTGATCGAGGTCGAATATGAGGTCATGCCCGCCGTGCTGACGGCACCGGAGGGCATGAAAGAGGACGCCCCTCTTCTCCACAGCGACCTCAAGACGGTCGACATGGACGAGGAGACGGACAGGGTAAGCAACGTTGCCGAGCGCACCTACTACAAGCTTGGCGACGTCGACAAGGGGTTCGCAGAAGCCGACGTCGTGGTCGAGGGCGAGTACGACTTCCAGACGGTCCACCAGGGCTACATCGAGCCTCAGACTTGCACGGCCCTGTGGAACGAGGACGGCAGGATAACGATCTGGTGCAGCACCCAGGGCAGCTTCCTGGTCCGGGATTACACCGCGGACAGACTCGGCCTGCCAGTGTCCCAGGTCAAGGTTATCCCCATGGAGATCGGCGGCGGCTTCGGTGGGAAGACAGAGGTCTACCTGGAGCCTGTAGCCGCTCTGCTGTCGAAAAAGGCGGGGCATCCGGTAAAGATGGTGATGACCCGGCAGGAGGTGTTCGAGGCCACAGGTCCCGCGCCGGGCGCCCGCGTCAAGGTGAAGATGGGCGCTACGAAGGACGGCAAGATCGTCGCGGGCGAGGCCTCCATGGCCTTCGAGGCCGGGGCGTTCCCGGGATCGTGCCTTTTCTGCGCGAACCAGACCGTGTTTTCGGTATACAACATACCGAACGTGGCACTCGAGAGCTTCGACGTAGTAGTGAACAAGGCCAAATCGGCGGCTTTCCGAGCGCCGCTCGCTCCCAACGCCGTCTTTGGCGTGGAGCAGCTCATAGAAGAGATCGCTGACAAGGTGGGAATGGACTCGATAGACCTGCGCCTGCTCAACGCGGCACGAGAGGGAACCCGTCGGGCGTTCGGCCCGGTGTTCCCGCGTATCGGCTGCGTCGAGACCCTTGAGGCCATGAAGAACCACCCCCATTACAAGGCACCCCTCGAGGGCCCCAATCGAGGCCGCGGCGTATCTGCCGCCTTCTGGTTCAACATCGGCGAGCCCTCGGCCGTCACTATAAGCGTGAACGCCGACGGCACCGTGAACCTGGTGTCCGGCTCCCCGGACATCGGCGGGACGCGCGCCTCTGTGGCGATGCAGGCCGCGGAGGTGTTGGGCCTGAGGGCCGAGCAGGTCAATCCCTCGGTGGCCGACACGGACTCCATTGGATACACAGCGCAGACCGATGGGAGCCGCGTAACCTTCGCCACCGGCTGGGCGGCGTATGAGGCCGCCCAGGACGTCAAGCGCCAGATGGTCGAGCGCGCGGCCGCCATATGGGAGGCGGACGCCGACTCGGTCGAGATGGAGGACGGGGTAATCCGCTCCAAGGCCGACCCAGAGCTCAGCATGACCTTCTCTGAGCTGGCCGGCCAGCTCAGAGAAACGGGAGGCCCTATCGTGGGCCGGGCCGCCGTCGACCCCAGCGGCATCGGTGGCTCCTTCGCCGGCAACATCGTCGACGTGGAGGTAGACCCTGAGACTGGCAAAGTGGACATCCTTCGCTTCACCGTATTCCAGGACGCGGGCAAGGCGGTCCACCCCAGCTACGTGGAGGGCCAGATGCAGGGTGGCAGTGTTCAGGGAATAGGGTGGGCGTTGAACGAGGAGTACTTCATGAACGAAGGCGGGCAGATGATGAACTCCAGCCTGCTCGACTACCGCATGCCCACTATTCTGGACCTGCCGATGATCGATACGGTCATCATCGAGGTGGCGAACCCCGGCCACCCCTTCGGCGTCCGCGGCGTGGGCGAGGCCAGCATCATCCCCCCTACACCCGCCATCGCGAACGCCATCCACAACGCCATCGGCGTTCGGATGGACAGGCTGCCGATGAATCCGGCGGCGACAATAGGGGCCATCTGGAAGCAGAAGAAGTAGAAGCGGCCCTCTGGCGGACACCTCGGACCCCGGCAACGAGCAGCGGTGGTAGTGTGCGGAGCGGGACGAGGTGGTAGCGCGGCATCCGCCGCGAGGGTAGCGCGGCATCCGCCGCGAGGGTAGCGCGGCATCCGCCGCGAGGATGGACGCACTCGACGAACGGTAACAATGGCGATCGTATACATACCGACGATGCTCCGGAGCCTGACAGGCGACGACCAACAGCTCGAGATCGAGGGCACCACCGTGCGCCAGATCGTGGAGAAGCTGGAGGCGCGCTATCCGGGCGTCAAGGAGCGGCTGGTAGAGAGCAACCGGCTGAAGCCGAACATCTCGGTCGCGGTCGACGGCGATGTGTCACCTTTGGGAATGCTGGAGAAGGTGGGCGAGAGCAGCGAGGTCCACTTCCTCCCTGCCATCGGCGGAGGCGACGCACGGTAGCGCGACAGAACGCTCCGCTTCCGAAGAAGTCCGAACGCTGGGTCGGTGCCGCGGTAGGGGTACCGGCCCATTTCGTGCCAGGATTCGGCGATCAGGCCTTACCGTATAAGATTTTCCGCAGCGTCCCATCGGCAGAGCAGAGACCGCGTGCCGGAGCGAGACGTCGAGGAGCGTGTGTCGGGACAGTTGTTTGAGAATGCGTCCGTGAGCTGGTGCACGACGACTGTAAAGCTCGACCTGGAGGCCGGGGATCTCATCAACCGTGTACCCGGCTCAGGTCCTCTGCGTCTGGTTCGCAGTCGATGACATCAATGGTTCGATCAGGGGTAAGAGTTGTCGGAACAACATAGGCTGCTATCGCTGCCCGAAGATTGGGAGAGCGCCTTAGCCGTCGAAGCCCATCCAGACGACCTGGAGTACGGTGTCTCCGGCGCCGTCGCCCGTTGGACGGCCATGGGCAAGCAGGTGGCGTACGTCCTGGCGACTCGTGGCGAGGCCGGGATCGACTCGATGGACCCAGAGGAGGCCGGGCCCCTGCGAGAGGAAGAGGAGCGGAGGAGCGCCCGCGTGGTCGGAGTCGACACGGTCGAGTTTCTGGACCACAGGGACGGAGTGGTCGAGTACGGACTGCCTCTCAGGCGGGACATTGCTCGAGCGATTCGCAGACACAGGCCGGACGTGGTCATAACCGGCAGCTACCACCTCAAGTGGACAACGGGAACGTTGAATATGGCCGACCACCGCGCCGTGGGCGTCGCCGTCCTTGACGCGGCCCGGGATGCCGGCAACCGTTGGATATTCCCCGAGCTGCTGGACGAGGGCCTGGAGCCCTGGAGCGGGGTGGGAATGGTGTTCGTCGGCGGCTCGCCCTATCCGACCCACGCCGTGGATGTGACCGACTACATCGAGAAGGCTGTCGAGTCGCTGGAGGAGCACCGAGTCTACATCGACAATCTGGGACAGGACTTCGACCCGGATATGTACCTTCGTATGAACGCCAATGCCGTGGGCGAGCTCTTCGGATGCGACTACGCAGTCAGCTTCGAGGTCGTCGGTATCTGATGCTCCCTCATATCCCACCCGCCCCAAGGGTTGCTGAGGGATTCCCAGACCAGCCAAGTCCCGACGCGTCGGGATTGGGAGCCCCCAGCTGCAGTGAGCCCTAGAGAAGACGATCCGCTCTCGGCGCTGGGTCACCTGCGGGTCGTCGAGCTGGGTGGGCCGGAGAGCCGGTACTGCGGCAAGGTCCTGGCGGACCTGGGCGCCGACGTAATCAAGGTCGAGCCGCCCGGTGGAGACCCGTCTCGGCGGCTCGCTCCCTTCGCCGGATACGAGCCGGACCGAGAGCGCAGCCTGAATTTCGCGAACTACGACGCCAACAAGCGGAGCGTCGTTCTGGACCTCGCAGCCCCAGACGGCAGGGACGAGGCACGCCGCCTGGCAGACTCGGCCGACCTGCTTATCGAGAGTTTTGCCCCGGGATATGTGGACGATCTGGATCTAGGATTCGAATCGCTGGTGCGGAATAATCCTGGATTGATCGTGATTTCGGTTTCGCCCTTCGGCGGGACAGGCCCTTACAAAGACTACCTGGGTGGCGATCTGGTGGCGCAGGCAATGGGTGGGCTGATGTATGTTCAGGGCGACGACACGAGGCCACCCTGCGCCGCGCCCAGTGACCAGGCGTCGCAGCTGACAGGCCTGCACGCGGCCTACGGCGCACTGGCGGCGCTTCGCCACCGCTCGGTGACGGGACGTGGCCAGCACGTCGACGTGTCTATGCATGAGGTGGTCGCGCACATGATGCTGAGCATCCCGCGCTACGCCTACTTTGGCGAAATCGTGCGCCGGACAGGGACCGCGTCTCCCGTAGCACCTAACGGCTACTACAAGTGCTCCGACGGGTACGCCTGCGTATCGGTCTTCTTCGACGATCACTGGCTGCGGATGGTCGAGTGGATGGGGCTCGACGCCCTCGACGACCCCGTGTGGCACGACGGCGATTTTCGCCGCGCCAACCCGGACCTGATCGACGACATGGTGGCCGAGTTCGCTCGAAGTCAGACGGTACGAGAGATCGTTGACGAGGGCCAGCGGCGACACATAGTCGTCAGCGCGATGCACAGCCTGGAGGAGGTGGTCGACGGCCCGCAGCTACGAGAGCGAGACTACTTCGTGCAGGTCGACCACCCGCGCATCGGGAGGCACAGGTATCCGGGCGCCCCCTATCGGCTGAGCCGGACACCCTGGAGGGTGAGACGCCCGGCCCCGCTGCTCGGGCAGCACCAGGACGAGGTGCTGGAAGACACGGAGGCAACCGCCGCCCGCCCCAAGCCCGTCGAAGGGCGGGCACGCCGAACGGGAGGAGGTAGCTCCGAGGCCCCGCTCAAGGGTGTGCGGATCGTGGACTTCTCCAGGGTCTGGGCCGGACCCTTCGGGACCCGCTACCTGGCCGACCTGGGTGCTGAGGTCATAAAGATCGAGTCCAGCGGGTATCTCGACACACTGCGCACCAGCAAGCAGTCCGCGCCTCTGTACACCGAGATCAACCGCAGTAAGCTTGGCATCACCGTCAACTTCCGCGACCCGCGGGGCCAGGCGCTGGTGAAGCGCCTCGTCGAAGTCACCGACGTGGTCATGGAGAACTTCTCCGCCGGTGTCATGGAGCGACGGGGACTGGGATACGATGAGCTGAGCAAGGCCAACCCGGGGGTCATCATGGTGAGCATGCCGGGCTTCGGGAGCACGGGGCCCATCGCCAGCCACCTGTCTTACGGCCAGAGCCTGATGGCGTACTCCGGGCTGGCAGTCCTGTGGGGATACCCCGACTCGTCCTACGAGGCCCGTCCCAAGGTACACTACCCCGATTTCATATCGGCCGCCTCCGCGGCCACGGCCATCGTCGGGGCACTCGAGCATCGCGCCCGTACCGGCGTGGGCCAGCGAATCGAGGTGCCGCAGGCCGAGAGCGTCATCTCCTCAATGGGGGTCGCCGTCCTTGACTACACGGTGAACGGCAGGTCGCAGCAGCCGATGGGGAACCGATCGCCGAACGCGGCGCCGCAGGGCTGCTATCCGTGCCGGGGCGACGACCAGTGGTGTGTCATATCGTGCGGAAGCGACGAGCAGTGGCTGAGGCTTCGAGAGGTCCTGCGTGACCCGTCCTGGGCGCAAGATCCCAGGTTCGATACAACCTCATCGAGACTGGCGTACCAGGATGAGCTGGATGAGGGGATAGGCGAGTGGACGCGGCACTATACACCCTATCAGGTGATGCGTATGCTCCAGAAGCGCGGGGTGCCGGCCGGCGTGGTGCAGTCGAGCGAGCAGCTCTACCAGGACTACCACCTGCGCTCGCGCGGCTTCATAGTCGAGTCGCAGGACGCGGAGTGGGGCCGCCTGGAGAACTCAGGCGTGGTCGTCGGGCTGTCGGCGAGCCCCGGGCGTATCGAACGAGGCATGCCCGGCGTCGGAGAGCACAATAGCTACGTCTTCTCGGAGCTGCTGGGCCTAAGCTCGGATGAGGTGGCCCAGCTGTCCGAGGAGGGGGTGATGAGGTAGCAGGCCTCCCCCATTCGGGGAGGAGGCCCCTTATGGCTTGGAGCCGCCGCTCTTTGAGCGGGGCCCGAATGGCTCGGGCTGGAAGGGTGCGTCGCGGACCCTTAGGAACCCGCGCATGCCCTCCTCCTTGGCTGCGTCGAGCATCTCCTTACGCCGGTAGTCGGAGCGCTGCGAGGAGTGGGCCACCGTCGACAGGAGCCAGTTCGTCGTCAGGGCGTTGCGCAGGCCCATCATCTCGAGCCCCAGGGTAGAGATGTACTTGTTGGCCGCCACGGTCTCGGGCGATATCTCAGCGATGCGGTTGGCCAGCCGAAAGGCCTCATCCATCATGCTCTCACGGTCGGGGAACACCTCGTTGACCAGGCCGATCCGATAGGCCTCCTGCGCGTCGATATGGTCGCCGGTCAGCGCGTAGCGCATGGCGTTCTTGTGGCCCGCCATGAGGGTCCAGAGGAAGCTGGTGTTGGAGATGTGTCGCACCTCGGGCTGCGCGAACACCGCGTCCGCCGACACCAGCGTGATGTCCGACGTCAGTGCTATCCACGTGCCGCCTCCCATGCACCAGCCGTGTACCGCGGTGATAACCGGCTTCGACAGCTCGAGGATGTGCGTCTGGTTCCTTACGATGTTGCGGTCGTGCATGAACCAGTTCTTAATGTACTGGGCGGCGCTGACCCCCTCTGGGAGCATGGAGTCGGGGTCAACATCGACACCGGAGCTGGCCGACATGTCGTAGCCCGCGGAGAAGCCCCTGCCGGCGCCGGTGATAATCGCCACCCGCGCCTCGTCGTCCGCCTCGACCACATCGAGGGCCTCGTGTAGCTCCTGCTCCATACGCTCGTCGATCGAGTTGATGACCTCGGGCCGGTTGAGCGTAATCAGGCGGACCGGGCCCTTGTGCTCGTACAGTATCGACTTGTAGGTCTGCATGGTGACTCCTCCTTCGCGTGCTTGGTCGTTCAAGTCTCGATAGCGTTGTGTCAAACGTCTCGTTCAGCTAACGCAGCGTTGTAGAACTATCTCAAAGCTCGTGGGTGTTCTTCCCACCCGCCCGCCCTCAAGGGTTTCTGGGGGGGGCATCCCCCAGGCCCCCTGCCATCCCGACGTGTCGGGACTCTGGACTCCCGAGCACCTTGGGGTAGCTGGATAGTTTCTAGGGCATCTTGCCGTTCAAGGCTTCCCGAATGGCGTCTGCGATCCCTTCATCATCATCGTGATCGACGAATCTCCCTTGCTGAGGCCAAGGATGGACGACATAACGCGCATTCTGCGCCGTCCCGCGCTTGCGAGTCTGGTAGACGCGAATAGTCTCGCCACCCATTAGAAACACACGCGCACCGAACGGTCCTTGTTGTTGGGTTGTCATCGGTTTCTCCCTACGGCAGGTAGCGGTTATATCTCACACTACACTCGCGGCCGGCCTTTCCAGGGGTGCTTCTCGAGCTCCTCCTGCAGGAGGTCGGTTCCCCAACCCGGCCCCGTGGGCACGGCCATGTGGCCGTCCGCGATCTGCGGCACCGCCGTAACCAGGTCATCCTTCCAGGGCACGTCGTCTACGTCTACCTCCATGATGCGGATGTTGGGCAGCACGGCGCAAAGACTCGCGCTCATGAAGGTCGCCAGATGGCTGTAGAAGTTGTGGGGCGAGACGTTGATCTGGTATACCTCGGCCAGGTCCCCTACTTTCTTGGCCTGGCTAAACCCGTTCCAGGGCACGTCGATCATCAAGACGTCCGCAGCGTGTAGCTCCATGTAAGGGATGTACTCCCGGAGGTGGAACAGGTTCTCGCCTGTGCAAATGGGGATGCTGGTGGACTCCCTGATCTGGAGGATGGCTTCCGGGTCGTACATATCCAGCTCCAGCCACATCAGGTCGAAGGGCTCCAGGGCTCTGGCTACCCGCATGCAGCCCTCGGGCTTCAAGTTGAAGTTGAGGTCCAGGTTGATGTCCACGCTGGGCCCAACGGCGTCACGGAGGGTGCCGATGAGGGTCTCGATCTCGCCCAGAAGCTGCCTGGTGAGGACCTGGTCGGTGGTGCCGGGACCTCCGCCGAAGCCGGGCCACAACACCTGAGCGGGATCGCCTGGGATCACTATGTTGGTCTTCAAGGCGGTGTATCCGCGTCGCACGACCTCACGGCCCACCTCGGCCATGTCCTCCATCGTCCTGATAGGTGGCGTACCCAGGAGGTCGGGGATGAGAGCTCTTACCGTGCCACAGTGGGACCAGTATAGGCGGACCGACTCGCGCGTAGGCCCTCCGAACAGCTCGACAACCGATATGCCCAGTGCCTTGGCCTTGACGTCAATCAGCGCGCACTCGATGCCGGCCACGGCTTTGGCCGCGATGCCACCAGGGCTCTGCCGCGTGGCGCGCAGCATGTCCCAGAACCGCATCTCGTAGGCTCGCGGATCGCTGCCTAGGAGGAGCGGCTTCAGGTCGTCGATTACGCCGACGACACCGTGGGGCGTCCGGTTGTCGCTGCACTCGCCGTAGCCATCAATGCCCTCGTCGGTCTCCACCTTTACGAAGGTCCACGGCCGCCAGCCGCCGTCGACGATGAAGGTCTTTATGTCGGTGATTTTCATCCGGTCGCGCTCTGGCCCCTCGTTAGTCCGCCCCCAAAGCGGGAGGAGACTGGGCGTAAGAATCGTCCTCGAAGCGGGAGAGACTGGTCATGGCCAAAGAGTCCCTTACTCCCGAGGGAAGGTTTGGGACAGGGGCCATGCAGCTCCCAACGATCAGGCGCGTCGATGATAGCACATCCTTGACACTGCTATGCCTGCGCCATAGCATAGGCCAATCCCGGCCGCGTGACGGCCGAAGAGGAGCGCATCGTGGACGAGAAGCTGGCATTCGCCTCCGCCGCAGAACAGAGTGAGCTGGTGGCCACCAAGCAGGTGTCGCCGGTCGAGCTTACGGAGATGTACTTCAACCGCATCGAGAGGCTGGACTCGCAGCTCAACTGCTACCTCACGCTGACGAGAGACGAGGCCATGGAAGCGGCGAGAGCGGCCGAGCAGGCCGTGGTCCGCGGCGACGATCTGGGCCCCCTGCACGGCGTTCCCATCTCGATCAAGGACCTGGAGCTGTCCAAGGGCATCAGGTCGACCGGCGGCTCGCTGATATTCGAAGACAGGGTGCCGGACGAGGACTCGGTGGTCGTAGAGCGGGTGCGCCGCTCCGGAGCGATCATACTGGGCAAGACCAACACCCCCGAGTTCGGACTGCTGGGAGCGACCGAGAACCGCCTGGGCGACCACTGCCGTAACCCGTGGAACACCGAGCGCACAACGGGTGGGTCCAGCGGCGGGGCCGGTGGGGCGCTGGTGGCGGGTCTGTGCGCCGTAGCGACAGGCAGCGACGGCGGCGGGTCGATACGAATACCGGCCAGCTTCTGCGGGACCTACGGCATCAAGCCGACCCAGGGAAGGGTGCCCCGCTACGGCGGCAAGGCCGCGACGGTAATCGCCAATCAGACCAGCCAGTCGGGACCCATGAGCCGGACGGTGCTGGACTCAGCGGTACTGCTCCAGGTGCTGGCGGGACATGACCCCAGGGACGCCTCATCGCTGAGGGAGACGCCACCTGACTTCGTAGCGGCGCTGAACCGGGACGTCAGAGGCCTGCGAATAGCCTGGAGCCCGGACTACGGCTACGCCCCGGTGGAGCCGGAGGTCGTGGACGTATGCGCCAAGGCGGCCCAGGTGTTCGAGGAGCTGGGCTGCTCGGTGGCGGACTCGGCGTTCGCCCTGGATGCGCCCTACGATCCCTTCATGACCATCTTCAGCACCAACGCCTACGCGGGGTACGGCTCGCTGCTGGAATCTCACGGCGACAAGCTGACCTGGTACGCGCGGGAGTCGATCGAGTACGGTGCGGGACAGACGGGAGCCGACTACGCCCGTGCCTTGGGCCAGCTAGACCGGATGAAGGCGCAGATGGCTGACCTGTTCGAGGAGTACGACCTGCTGCTTTCGCCCACGATGCCGGTGGCGGCGTTCCCCGTGGGCCAATATCCCGAGAAGATCGGCGGCAAGGACCCCTACCCGAGCCCTTCGTGGGGGTTTATACCCTTCACCCATCCAATAAACAGCGTCGGGCATCCGGCAGCCAGCATACCCTGCGGCTTCTCCTCCGACGGGATGCCCATCGGCCTCCACATCGTGGGCCGGAAGGGCGACGAGGTGACGGTGCTGGCGGCGTCGGCGGCCTTCGAGCGGGCGCGGCCGTGGGCTGACCAGCGAGCGCCGGTGTCGTAGGCTATTTCGCCCACCTGCCGACCGCTAGCCGTTCAGGGACTTCAACCCCGGGCTTAAGCCCGGGGTTTTCATTTCGATGACTCTCCTCCGGCGGAGAGCGGCCGCCGCCTACTCGAAGGCTTCGGTCTTGTTGTCGGGCGTGGTCAGGGTGATGTGGGCGAAGTCCGAGTCGGCCGTCGCGCCGTGCCAGTGCTTCTCGCCGGCCGGGATGAAGGCAGTGTCGCCCGCGGAGACGATCGCCTCCTCGCTCTCCGTGGCGACGATCCCCTTTCCTTTCGTCGCGAACAGTATCTGGTCGCAGGTGTGGGTGTGGAGCTTGTTCCTTGCGCCTGCCGCGAAGTCGACGATGGCGAAGGTATACGTGCTGCTCAGGTCGTCGCCCACGATGGGCTCACGGATCACCTTGCCGCCCAAGAAGAGCGGGCGGTCAGTGATGTCTATTTTCGATATCTGATCTCTCTTTATGATTTTCATTGTTCCTCCTCTACTAGTCCTGCCCTCGTACGCTCAGCCGCCTTAGCTGCACCTTGTCGCCCGGTTTCACGTTGATTATGCTTCTACCGATTGGGCCGAGCCCAGCGGCGTCCGATAGGCCGCTGTCGGCCAAGCTTGCCCAGGCCCTGAGGGGAGGCCCGCCTCTACCCACGTACTCGATCATATCCCCATCGGCGGCGCCGATGCGCTCGGCCGTCTGGCGGCCCAGGGACCCGATGCGCCTACCCAGATGATCGTACTCGTCGCTGCCTTCGACCACTTGAGCGTAGTAGCGCTGCTCTCTGAGCTCTCGGCGGACCTGTTCGGTCCTGGCTGCGTCCACTCCACCGTTTTCGACCACCACGCCGTACACGCTTCGGGCGCGCTCAATGGAGACATACCCCTCGTTGACGTCTTCGAGGACCAGGTCCGCCTGTCGATCCAGCGGATCGCCCACTCCACCCCCCGCCGTCGTTTGCATGAGCACTACATCGCCGTGCCTCAGGGGGAAGGACTTGACCTTGCACGGGATGGGAGAGGGCTCGATCTCCTCGCCGTCCCGAATCACCGTAAACGAGTTGTGGCTGCCGGGCGTGGCGCCCGCGGCGCCCCAGGGAGGTATCACACCTCGGTCCGTCATCACGTTGAGCTGGCTGCCGTCGGTCAAGATCCTGAGCCTGCGTACGATGCCAAAGCCGCTCCTGTGAAGGCCGGCCCCCTCACCGTCATTCCTTACCTGGAGGCTCTCCACCAGCAGCGGCTGGCGCTGCTCGACGCTCTCGGCGGGGTAGACGCTCGGTATGTCGCCGTGATCGTACCCCATGATACCGGTGACGCCGTCGGTATCGCTGCTGGCGGGACTGCCGCCGCCCGGGTATTCGTAGAGGATGTAGGGCTTGTTCCGGTCCTGGTCGTAGCCCGCGACGTAGACGTGGTTAACGCCCCCGGGGTTCTCGCCACCCAGGTCATGTGGCATGACCTGGGTGAGGGCGCCGACGACCGCCGTCTGAAGGTTGCGATACACATCCCAGCACCCGCCGACGGCGGCCGGCAGCTGCGCGGCGAGGCAGCTCCCCTTCGGGATCACGAACTTCAGCGGACGGAAGGTGCCGCCGTTGACCGGCGTCTTGGGGTCCAGCCACGACTTCACGATGACGAAGGTGCCGCCCTGGGTGATCGGCACGCCACAGTTCATCGGCCCGTGGACCTGGGCCGCAGAACCCGTAAAGTCGACCGTCATCGCATCGCCATCGATCATCAGCTTGACCTTGATCGGCAGCGGCTCTGGCGACAGCCCTCCGTTGTCCATGTAGTGCTCGTAGTAGTAGGTGCCGTCGGGCAGCTCGGAGATGCGGTCTCGCGACGCCTGCTCGGCGTTGTCCAGCAGTATGTTCATACACTGTTTGATGGTCGCCGTGCCGTACTTGTCGCAGAGCCCCGTGATGGCGGTTTCAGCCACGCGGGCTGTGTCCAGCATGGCCAGTGCGTCGCCCTCCCGCTCCTCGCTAAGGCGCATGTTCGCGAACAGCACGTCCCACAGGCCCTGGTTCAGCACGCCTCGATCCTTCAGCTTGACGGGCACGATGCGCATGCCTTCCTGGTATATCTCGGTGTCCTGACCGGAGAAGCTGCCCGGAGTCGCTCCACCCACGTCGGCGAAGTGGGCCCGCACGGCGATGAACAGCAGGATATCGTCTCCGTCGAAGAAGGGGAAGTAGAAGGCCGTGTCGTTCATGTGGGTGCCCCCGGTGTAGGGGTCGTTCACGGCCAACACGTCGCCGGGCTGAACATCGTCCTTGAACTTTTCGAGCACCGCGTTGAGCCCGAGGCTCATGGCGAACACGTGGCCGGCGACGTCCTCGGACATGCCGACCAGCTCGCCTGTGGGACTCAGCAGGCCACACGAAAAGTCGTGTGTCTCGTAGAGGATGGGCGCGTAGGCCGTTCTCAGTAGCGTCGCCCTCATCTGAAACACCGTGGACACGAAGTATCCGCGGACCACTTCCAGGGTGATCGGGTCTACATCTTTCAAGTGTTAGCCTTCGCCGCAGGTTGGGGTTCGGCGATTAGGATAACTACGCCCCGATGCGGTGTCAAACGCAAGCCCCACAGCACCACAGACTCCACAGATTGGTGAAAAACGCTGCATCGATATCGCCGCGTACCTTGGCGGCACTGCCGGACAGCTATGTACCATAGTGTCTAATCAGGACGGTCACGTGACGATAACACACCTTCCGAGCAAGACGCTTACGACCCTTCTAGCACTGACTCTCGCCGCGCTCGTGCTGGCTTTCGCGCCGGCCTGCGGTTCAGCGCCGCGTGCGCTGGTTTTCACGTCCGACCGGGACGGCAACCTGGAGATATACTCAGCCGTTCCAGGAGGCGGAGCCGAGACCAACATTACGAAAAGCTCGGGTGACCAGTCCTCCCCAAGCGTCTCGCCGAACGGGAAGCTCGTGGCCTTCAACACGACCTCGGACGATAGCGAGGCCATCGAGATCATAAGCCTGGAGGACTCTTCGCGTGTGACCACGATCCAGGGCCTGGACGAGTATCGCACCCATCGCTGGGCTCCGAGCGGTGGCCGGCTAGCATACGTGGGGCAGGCGGGGACTGCCCGGACGGTGTATGTGTCCGGTCTACAAGGCTCCGAGGCGATGGCTCTGACCGCAATACCCGGCGACGAGGTGAGCGACTGGTCGCGTAACGGAAAGGCGGTCGCATTTGCGGTCCACAGAGGCGAAGCCCAGGGTATCTACGTCAGGAACCCGGACGGCGTGAATGAGGTCCGGCTGACCGAGACGCCCGACTACGGGGCAAGGTGGTCACCCAACTCCAGGCAGATAGCGTTCCTCTCGACCCGAGACGGCAACGCCGACATCTACTTGATGAACGCAGACGGCAGCGACCCGCGTCAGCTGACCGACACCGAGGCCCCGGAATACCAGGTGTCGTGGGCGCCCGACGGCAAGCTGTTGCTGTTCGTGTCGGAGCGGGACGGCGACGCCGAGATATTCGTGACGAACCTGGACGGGACGAAGCAGGTGCAGCTAACCAGCAACACCACGAAGGACGAGCAGCCGGTCTGGTCGCCGGACGGGAAGCGCATCGCTTTCGTCTCCTATCTGGACGGCGACGGCGAGATATTCGTGATGGACGCGGACGGCGAAAACCAGGTGCGCGTTACCAACAACGACGCACAGGACACAAGCCCTTCGTGGTAGGGCGATCCTCTAGTTGATATACCCACCGAGCCTGCCGGTTGGGGAAGCGACGATGACTCCACACGGGCTGCTGCTGCCTGATATAATTGATTGGTTTCCACAGGCGCTCACAGGCAGTCCACCAGGTACACGCCGATGGCACCCCAGCGAAGCTCACCCATAAGCTCGAGCCCGTCCGCCGATCCTGCCGGTCCAGTCGCACACCGGCGGATCGTCGTGAAGGCGGGGACGAGCCTTCTTACGCGCGGGGCGGAGCGCCTCAACCTGGAGATGATGGCAACGCTGGTAGAGCAGATCGCCCTGCTGCATATGCAGGGCGCCGAGATGCTGCTTGTCTCGTCGGGGGCCGTAGCCGCAGGCAGGCGTGCGCTGGGAAGCTCGAAGGACGGAAAGGACGTCCCGCAGCGCCAGGCGCTGGCCGCCGTAGGCCAGAGCCGACTGATGCACTCATACGGACAGCTCTTTGATGGGCACGACATAACCGTGGCCCAGGCACTGCTCTCACGCCGTGATCTGAACGACCGACTGAGCTACCTGAACATCAGAAACACACTGCTCACTCTCATAGAGCGGCGGGTGGTCCCGATCATCAATGAGAACGACGTTGTGGCCGTTGAAGAGCTCGCCGGTGATGCTTTTGGCGACAATGACGCCCTGTCGGCCATGGTGGCCAACCTGATAGACGCCGACCTGCTGGTGCTGCTGGGCGAGGTCGAGGGCCTTTTCACCGCCGACCCGGGCCTGGACCCGAGCGCTCGCCTGATCCCAGAGGTGGAGCGGATCAGCGAGAACGTCGAGGCCCTTGGGGGGCCCACCATGAGCGAGGAAGGGCGAGGGGGAATGGCAACGAAGCTGGAGGCGGCCCGGCTGGCGACGGCCTCCGGCGTCTCGGTAGTGATCGCCAGCGGGATGGAGCGAGACGTGCTTCACAGACTCGCTGCCGGCGACAGGATAGGCACGAGGTTTCCCGCCACGACGTCGAAGATGGATAGCCGCAAGCGCTGGATGCTTAGCCGCGCATCTCGAAGCGGCGAGATCGTCGTGGACGAAGGCGCCGTCGCCGCGCTGCGGGACCACCACAAGAGCCTGCTTCCTGCCGGCATGACCGACGTCGTGGGCACCTTCGAGCGGGGCGACATAATATCCATCCTCGACTCTGGCAAAAGTCAGGTGGCGTGCGGAATCACGAACTACGGCTCCGAGGACCTGGCCAAGGTGAAAGGAGCACGCTCGGATCGGATCGCCGAGATCCTGGGGCACCAGTACGGCGAAGAGGTGGTGCACCGCAACAACCTGGTGATTCTGTGAAGGGCAAGCAGCCGTGGATGAGCTAGAGGCGAAGGGTAAGGCCGCCCGTACCGCCGCGCGGCAGCTCGCCAGAGCCTCGACCGAGGCGAAGAACGAAGCGCTGCTGCGCCTCGCCGACGAGCTGAAGGCCCGCCAGGAGGCGGTCCTTGCCGCAAACGAACAGGACTACGAATCAGCTCGGCAGGGCGGCCTTTCCGAGGCGATGCTCGACCGGCTGCTGCTCACACCGGAGCGGCTGGACGGCATGGCGAGCGACGTTCGTAGCGTCGTCGCGCTGCCGGACCCGGTGGGAGAGAGCATCGACATGCGCAGGATGCCCAACGGGCTCCAGGTGGGCAAGCGGCGCGTCCCCCTTGGCGTCATCGGCGCCATCTACGAGAGCCGGCCCAACGTCACCGTCGATATCTCGGTCCTGTGTCTGAAGTCGGGCAACGCCGTAATTCTGCGCGGCGGCAAGGAGGCCATTCGCTCCAACACCGCGCTCGCCGGCCTGGTCAGGGATTCGGTAGCTGAGGCGTCCCTGCCGAAGGACGCCGTACAGCTCATCGAGTCGACCGACCGGGCCGTCGTGGGCCATCTGCTGAAGATGAAGGACTCCATCGACCTGATGATCCCTCGCGGGGGTCAGGACCTGGTAAGGCGGGTCTCAGATGAAGCCGCGATGCCCGCCATCACCGGCGGGATCGGTGTGTGCCACACGTACATCGACAGAGCGGCCGATCTCGATATGGCCGTGGAGATCGCCTACAACGCCAAGGTGCAGAGGCCGACGGTCTGCAACGCGCTAGACACACTGCTCGTCCACTCGGAGGTAGCGCCCGCATACCTGCCACGGATAGCGAAGCGATGGGCTGAGTCCGGTGTCGAGATGCGCTGCGACCGGCGGGCGATGAGCATCCTGGGACCCGCCGACGGCGCCAGACGCCGGCCCGCCTCGGAAGAGGACTGGGGCACCGAGTTTCTGTCGCTCACGGCCGCGGTGAGAATCGTTGACTCGCTGGATGAGGCCCTGGACCATATCGAGACCCATGGGTCGGGCCACTCGGAGGCCATCGTCACCGAGGACTACTCCGCCAGCATGCGATTCCTGGACGACGTAGACTCCAGCGCGGTGTTCGTGAACACCTCGACCCGCTTCAACGACGGCGGGCAGCTCGGCCTGGGTGCGGAGGTTGCCATCAGCACCAACAAGATGCACGCGCGGGGCCCAATGGGCCTAAGGGAGCTAACGTCGTACAAGTGGGTGGTGCTGGGCGGCGGACAGGTACGTCCTGACGGCTGACGAGATACTGGACTGATGGCTAACTTCGATTTCGAAAGGGAATGCCGGACTCCTCACTCGGAGTGCTACACGATCCTGGACGACGACAACGCGGTCGGGCGGGTAGACATCCACTTCACGAGCTCGGTTATACACGCCACCCTCAGTATCACCGAGAGCCTGACGACGGACGACATCCAGGACCTTATCGATACCATCGACGAGGAGCTGATGGACTCGATAGGAATAACGAGGCAGGAGGTCGTGGTGCACGTGCACCAGGGCCGCGACCTGGGCGTCTTCAGCAGCCGGAACTTCGAGGGCAACGGCGGCAACGGGGGATACGAGCGACTGAGCTAGGAGGCTGGTCATGGCAAAAAAGGGATCAGGACTGCGCATGGTGTGGTGCGACGTGCCCGCTGACAAGGAAGAGGAGTTCAATCGCTGGTACAACGAGGAGCACCTGGCGGAGTTGCTCGGCGTCCCCGGGGTGCTCAACGCCGCCCGGTACGAGGCCGTCAAGGGCGGCCCCAAGCACCTGGCATGCTATGAGCTGGAGAACGCCGACATCTTCGAGTCGGAGGCCTGCCTGAAGGTTCGAGAGAGCCCCTCCGAGTGGAGCCGGCGGATGTCCCCCACCGTCATCGGCACGGCCTTTATAGGCAACTCGTACGATATGATACACCCTGCCACCGTGACGTCCGCCATAGCCGAGAGCGGAATGGCCCCGGCGCTACAGATAGGGCGTATCGACGTCCCGCCGGAGATAGAGAACGAGTTCAACGACTGGTACAACGGTACCTTCATTCCCGGGTTCGAGAAGGTGCCGGGCTGCATCAGGGCCCGCCGATATCTGGTCAAGGACGGCGCACCCAAGTACCTGACCGTCTACGAGTTCGAGCACGAGAAGGTACCGGAGAATCCTGAGTGGGAGCGGCAGCGAAACAGCTCACCTATCAGTCAGCGTATCCTTCCTCAGATGAAGCTGGACCCCGGCACGCCGGGCATCTGGCAGAAGACATTCGAGCTCTAGGCTCTCTCGACGGTCGCAGGCCGCCAAAACACCCCGGACTCAAGTCCGGGGTGTTTCCTTTCGTGGAGGCAGGGAACTTTTCGGTTACCCGGAGCGTCTACATTTCAGAGGCGGTGATTCAGAGCCCAACCCGCCCCGGGAGCAGTGCGCATGAACAAGAGAGTCTTCAGCCTGCACAACGTTGCCCTGGCGCTTGTCGGTGGTCTGGTCGCGGCGGCCATCGCTTGCGGCGGCGGTTCCGCACCCGACCAGCCGGGTGGAGACGGCGCAGCGCCTGGTGAGGAGCTTACCGTTCTGTGTGCCGTGACGGAGGCGTTCCCTGAGCTCCCGATGCTGGTCGCGAGAGGTCGGGACGTAGTCCCGAGCGCCTTCGACGGGATAAACCATGCCTGGTGCGAGTTCTCGAGCCCGATAGCCTCGGTCGCGCTAACGCTCTCACGCGGCGGCGCTTTGTCATTGACGCACGAGGTATCGATAGACCCGCCCTCTTCCACCGTGGCGTTTCCGATCGTCGAGCACGAGATCGGGGTACTCCCCGCCGACCTGGCAGCAGGCGGCTACGATCGTGTCATCGAGGCCACCGACGACGGCGGCGCCAGCGTCACGGTGCTGTCGGACAGCCGGGCCATCTGGGTTGTCGACCCTGCGACGACTCCGATCGAGGGTGCCCGGGGAGCGGTGACCGCCTCGCGCATCGCGCTGGCGGAGAGCCTGAGCCTTCCTCTCGTAGAGCTAACGCTCACCGGACTGGAGCCGGTGGAGTGGGGAGACGCCAGTCTGGGATGTCCCGAGCCGGGTATGGCCTACGCCCAGGTGATCACTCCGGGGTTCCGCCTAGTGTTCGAGCACCAGAGCGCGGGCCACGAGCTCCACACCAATCACGACGGCTCGGTAGTGGTCAGGTGCTAAGGGGCTAGGCCGCAGCTCAGCAGGGACTTTCCGTGTCCTTCCCGCCCGCCATAGGCTCACGGGCGTCGCTTGCCAGCGGCCTGAATAGCCGTTTGTTGACAACCCCAGACGTGCTCTATAGGGTAGACCTCTCCACCGGCGGCCCTAGTTCAAGGGCTTCAGGCAACTGAGGGGGCTGGCATTGAAATTCGACGTCATGGTATTCCCGACGATCCCCGCGACGATGGAGGAGCGCGAGGAGCTGCGTCCCATAGGGCGCAACAACGAGCGCTACCAGGCGATGATGGACGAGGTTCGCGACCTGGCCATTTTGTGCGACGAGATCGGAATCGACGCCCTGTCTACGACCGAGCACCACTTCCACTCCGAGGGGTGGGAGGTCTCGGTAGCGCCGCTGTTGCTCTACAGCGACTTGGCAGCCAGAACCAAGCGCTTGAAGTTCGCCCCGCTGGGCCTGGTGCTGCCGACCTGGGACCCGATCCGGTGCGCCGAGGAGCTCGCGATACTGGACCACCTGTCAAAGGGACGGGTCATAGCCGGCTTCGCCCGGGGCTACCAGGACCGATGGCTCAACGTCCTGGGCCAGCACTATCACGTCAAGGGCACGCCGATGGATGGATCGGAGATAGATACCCACAACCGCACTATCTTCGAAGAGGTGTACCAGATCATCAAGATGGCCTGGACTCAGGACACCATCGAGTACAACAGTGACTACTACTCTATTCCCCAGCCTTATGAGGAGGGCATCCGCCGTTGGCCGGCACGGGATTGGACCCGCAAATACGGCGCTCCCGGGGAGCTTGACGATGAAGGGGTCGTTCGAAGGGTCAGCGTAGTCCCCAAGCCCTATCAGCAGCCACACCCTCCCCTGTGGCAGGCGTTCTCCGTCAGCGAGCGGACGATCCGCTGGACCGCCCGGGAGAACATAACGCCCTGGATCCTGACGTCCTTACCGGAGAGCTTCGTTAAGTTCTGCAGGGACTATCAGGAGGAGGCCGCCACCGTGGGCCGCGAGCTGGCCCTGGGCGAGAGCGTCGGGGCGGCTCGGGGCATCTTCATCGGGAAGACGCGAGAGGAGGCCTTCGAGTTCGGTGTACGGGCCACAGGCGTGTTCTGGGGGACCTTCGCCGCCGCCTTCGGCTTCATCGAGGTCTTCCGCAATCCGGGTGAAGAGGCCCCTGCGCCCCTGACCTTCGAGAGGCCGGAGGACACGTTCCAGCGCATGATCGAACACGACTACGCGCTGTGCGGCACGGTGGACGACGTGAAGCGGAAGCTGGACAAGATTCGCCGGGTTTATGGCGACGGCGCGCTCGAATGGTTCTGCTGGCAGTTCCCCCAGGGGTTCGTACCGCGGGACGAGGCCTGGTGGCAGCTCGAGACGTTCGGAAACGATATCCTGCCCGAGTTCAAGGACTAGGATTAGCTCCTGCCGGTCGTCCTGTCCCACCCGCCCGCGCTCTAAAGTTCCTGGGGGCAACCCTTCGACTCGGCTCAGGGCGGGACCGGACCCGGAACGCAGCGAGGGCCCCTCGCCCTTTGCCGATACCCGGCAGGCAGGGGCTCTACCGAGCTTAACCATCGCATCCCTGGGGTGAGCCATGAAGTACGACGCTGTGGTAATTGGGGCCGGGTCGGCGGGGGCCATCGTAGCCACACGGCTGAGCGAGGACATGGACAGGTCGGTGCTCCTGCTGGAGGCCGGGCCGGACTATCCGACGCTCGACGACCTGCCCGACAAGCTGAAGTATGGAGGCGACGCCGGGTCGTCCGCTGACCAGTCCCCGAGCGATCACGACTGGAAGTTCGTCGGCAAGGCAACAGACGAGGCTCCGCCCATGATGGTGCCTCGGGGACGGGTGACCGGGGGATCCAGCGCCGTCAACGGCACCATGTTCGTTCGGGGCGTGCCCGAGGACTACGACGCCTGGGCTGAGATGGGCAACGACCAGTGGAGCTTCAAGGCCCTGCTGCCGTACTTTCGAGGGCTGGAAACGGACCCCGACTTCCACGACGACTTCCACGGTACCGACGGTCCCATGATAGTCCAGCGTTACAAGCCGGAGGAGTGGGTCGACTCGCAGGTCGCCCTCTACAAGGCCTGCCTCGCGGAGGGCTTCGCTGACGTCGCGGACCACAACGACCCCGACGCCTCCGGCGTTGGCCCGATCCCCTTCAACGCCTCCAACGGCGTGCGCTGGAGCACCAACCTGGGCTACTTGAGCCAGGCGCGGCATCGCCTCAACCTGACGATAAGGCCCAACTGCGTCGTGCATCGACTGGTGTTCGACGGCAACAGGGCCACCGGCGTCGTCGTGGAGAGTGGCGGGGAGACGTTCACAGTAGAGGGCGAGGAGATCATCCTTAGCGCAGGGGCTATCGGATCGCCGCACATACTCATGCTTTCGGGCGTCGGACCGGCCGACAACCTCGGCGCCGTGGGTGTGCCGGTGGTCCACGACCTGCCCGGGGTAGGGCAGAACCTGCGGGACCATCCCACGGCCTATGTAGCCTGGCGCACCAAGCGCGACCATCCCATGGATCCGGACGCCCCCCGGTTCCAGTTCGCGCTGCGGTATACGTCGGAAGTGTCAGACCTGCGAAACGACATGCAGATGATGATGTTCTCCTTCGCAACCGGGCAGCTGAGGAAGGGTGGCGACCCGCGAACGCCCGTGGGGATCACCATGTGGACCCTGCTGAACCTATCCCGGAGCCGTGGCGAGATGCGGCTGACCTCGACGGACCCGAGCGTTCAGCCCTCGCTGGACTACAGGTTCCTGGAAGACCCCATCGACCTCCAGAAGCTACGGGAGGCCGTCCGCCTCTGCCTGAGGCTGGGCGAGCAGGAGGCGTTCAAGGACATCATCGACTCGCGGATCGAGCCGACCGACGCCGACCTGGCCTCGGACGAGGCCCTGGACCGGTGGCTGCGCCGCGAGATCAACACCGGGCAGCACATCTGCGGCACCTGCAAGATGGGCCCCGCGTCGGACTCTCTCGCCGTCGTCGACCAGTACGGGAAGGTGCACGGCGTCGAGGGGCTTCGGGTCGTGGACTCGTCCATCATGCCGGACTGCATCCGAGCCAACACCAACCTCACCACCATGATCATCGGCGAGCGCATCGCCGACTTCATCCGACAGGGGCAGTAGGCGTCAGACCTGGCAGCCGGCGGTGGTGGGCCGCACGGCGCAAGAATCAGTAGCTCTGGAAGAGTCTGCCCCAGTCGGTCTTCATAGCCTCTCGGATGCGCTTGCGCCCGATGAAACGGAGCCAGTACTCGTTGTGGTAGAGGTTGGAGGCCAGGTAGGCCAACGGCACCAGAGGAGAGCGCAGCAGAAGGTTCTCCAGAGGCTTGAGGGGGCCCCAGTAGAGCAGCTTCTGGCCCGAGCTGGCGAAGGTGTTCTCGGAGCTGCTGAAGCCCCAGCTGATCTCTGATATGTCCTCGCCGACGACCTCGATCTGCTCCACGTCGCCGCAGCCCAGGCCCGCCTCGTGGCCAAGGCGGATGAAGTCGATGGACATGGGATCGAATCCCATCAGCCTGGCCACCGTGGCATCGATGGCGACCTGGTCAGCGCTGGCCAGGACGAGATTCTTCACATGCCATCGCATGGCCCGCGGTCCCGGCCCGTCGCCTGCGAAAGTCGCGTCGGTGACCGCGAAGATTCCGGGGTGGATCTCCTTTTGAATCCGAAGGAGGTCCACCAGGGTCTGGTGAATCACCGAGTGGGTCCAGTGGCGCTGGTAGTTCAGCAGACCGCCGAAGGCGTTCTTCATGGCGCCGGTAAGGGTAGTGAAGACGTGGGTCTTGGCGGTCGGCAGGTGGATTATGTTCTTGCCCGCCAGGACCTCGGGGATGTAGATGCCGTCCGGGTATACGCGGTCCAGGACCAGCATCGGCGCCTTGGGCTCGTACCTGACCCACCTCACATCCTCCAGGTGCAAGCTCTCCAGCCCGTATCGGTCCTGGACGGCCTTCTGCCTGTTGCTGACCTCGCCCTCTCGGGCGTCGACGACCACCGTCCCATTGTGGGTAGGGATAAGCTCGCCATAGCCGTCTGCCTGAAGCGCCTTGATGACTCCTTCAAGCTGCCAGGGAGACGTCGAGCAGGCCGGGTAGTAGTGCTGCCAGGATATGTTGACCTTTAGAAGTGTGGCGACGTCGTTGGGGAGATGTGCCTGGTACCCGGCCAGGCGCATGGCCGTTGCGACGTCGTCGAGCACGGTTTCGGGCGTGGCGCGGACGACGGCGACCAGGGGCTTGGCCGCGACGCCTGACACGCCGGGGGGTTGCTGCTCAGGATGGGGAAGGGACGACATGGAATTCTTTTTCAGGCCTCGACCCGCGCCGCACATCGCAGGGTGGGGCTTTCCCACCCGGCTTGTCTCGGAGCGACGCTCCGAGACACTGGGGGAACCCGTGGGGCGCTAGACTGCCTGCGGCACCAGCCGCTGGCTCGGCGGTGTGCCCCGGCATGAAGTCCGGGGACCAAGCTATGCCCACCTACTCCTCGAGGAAGTCTCTGAGCTTTTTCGAGCGGCTGGGGTGGCGCAGCTTCCTCAGGGCCTTGGCCTCGATCTGGCGTATGCGCTCGCGGGTGACACCGAAGTCGCGACCCACCTCTTCGAGAGTACGGCTCCGCCCGTCCTCCAGGCCGAACCGCAGCTGGAGTACGCGGGCCTCGCGGTCGTTCAGCGTGTAGAGGACGTCGTCTACCTGCTCCTTGAGGAGCTGGTATGACGCGGCCTCGGACGGCGCCAACGCCCCTCGATCCTCGATGAAGTCGCCTAGATGGCTGTCCTCCTCCTCGCCGATGGGTGTCTCGAGAGACACCGGCTCCTGGGAGATCTTGAGGATCTCGCGCACCTTCTCGGGAGGGACCTCCATGCTGGCGCCGATCTCTGCGCTCGTGGGCTCGCGACCGTACTCCTGGACGAGTCGACGCGTCGCTCGCAGAAGCTTGTTGATGGTTTCGACCATGTGGACCGGGATCCGGATGGTTCGAGCCTGGTCGGCGATGGCCCGAGTGATGGCCTGTCGAATCCACCAGGTGGCGTAGGTGCTGAACTTATATCCCTTTCGATAATCGAACTTCTCGACGGCACGAATCAGCCCGATGTTGCCCTCCTGTATCAGGTCGAGGAGGGACATCCCCCTGCCGATGTACTTCTTGGCCACGCTGACCACCAGCCGCAGGTTCGCCTCGGCGAGGTGTCGCTGGGCACGCACGCCATCGTCTTTGATACTCTCGAAATATCCGCGGAAGACAAACTCATAGAGCTCCAGGCTCTTGCGGAGCTCGGCATCGTCGAGGCTCGACTTCAGCTCCCTGAAGCCGGGTCTCTTTTCTATCTCCTCGTGCACCTCCCTGGGGAGCACGCGGCCGGCGAGCGCGAGGACCTGAATCTCTCCCTTGACGTCCATAGGATCCTTGTTCAGAACGTCTCCAACGAAGTTCAGCAGCTCCTCGGACAGCTCGCCCTCCAGGACCTCACGCATCTTGGGGTCCATAACGACTTGGGGCACGGTCTTCCTTGCCGGGAGGGACGCGTACCTGCAAAGGGCATCGGCGAGCTGCTTGTTCTCGGAGATGCACCGGAGCATCTCGATAATGGCCATCCATGCCCTGGGCTGGCGGCCGTCGCCGGGACTTAGCTCCTGCTCGAGCCGCTGGATGTACTTACAGGCCTCCAGCCTACGGGCCAGGATTCGCTCGTCCGCCGCTTTGAGTAGACTTACCCTGCCGATCTCGCGCAGGTACATTCGGACCGGGTCGTCGATCATCTCGGCACTGCCGAGGTCCTGCTCCCATTCGTTCTCGGCCTCCTCGTCGGATTCCGCCTCCTCCTCCTCTTCCTGAGTGAGCTCTCGGTCCCTGGTAATTGCCCGGTCCCTTTCGGAGGTTCTGTCTTCGACGCGAGATTCCTCGTCCGTTGCGACGGCTCCGTTCTCGTCGATTGGGACGAGTGCGTCCTCCCTTGAGTTACCCATACCGATGAGTTCCCGCGCCGACGCCCCTCTCCCCACGATTCCACCCAACAGCTCTTCGGCGTGCGTCCCGTCCGGTTCTCTCGTCATATCCAACCCCACTCTACCTGTGTTTCAGTTCCCCCAAAGACAACTCTTTGATCCTTGTGTTGACTCCCTTGATCTCGCCCTCTATCTCTCTAGGCGGCGGCGTGTCCACCTCCTCCACCGCCAGGAGACTCTCCTGTAGCTCGCGAAGGTGCCGATCCTCCAGGCGCCGGAGGCACTGCCCTAGAGCAGCGTCGGCCATCTGGCCGTCCAGGGGAGGCAGGTCCATGTGCGTCAGGTATGTCAGATGCTCATGCAGGGACTCGTCAGCGACTTCCCAGAGGTCATCTATTCCAGAGCAGCCAATCCACAGGGCGAATAACTCCCTGTGCTCGGTTGTTCGGAAGCAGTCCGGGCTGAACTCGCCGACCGGCTCTCGGAGCTCGGGCCTGCTCAGGAGGAGTGCCAGCGTATAGTCCTCCAGCACCTGCTCGGGATTGGGATTGCGGGCCAAGGCTGACTCGCTGAGGTCGGCGGATCGGGGCTCGTGGCCGCGCCGAGGGCCGGATCCGCGGCGCCCTATGCTGGCTTTCAGTGTGCTCTCGCCAACGTCCAGGACCTGGGCCAGCTTCCTCAAGTAGCGCTCCTGGTCGAAAAGGTCAGCCGATTCGACGAGCGGTACGAGGACCTCGGCCGCCTGTGCCTTGCCCTGCCCCGTCGACAGGTCGAACCTCTCAGCCACCGCCGGGATGAGATAGTCCATGAGTGGCTCCGCCTCACTGACCAGGCGTTCCCACTCGCTGGGGTCCTTCCTGATGAGCTTGTCGGGGTCGAGACCATCAGGCAGCGCGGCGATCTTCAGGACGACCGGGTCCCTCTGGTACAGGGTGCCGGCGTGTGAGCGACGGCCGGACGCCGTTTTGTGCCCGATAACGCGCCAGGCGGAATCCAGACTTCTTAGAGTAGCCTCCTGACCGGCTACGTCGGGGTCCAAGGCCAGTACGAAGTTCGTGGCCAGGCCTTTAAGCTGCGACACCTGGTTCTCGGTCAGCGCCGTGCCCATCGAGGCCACGACATTGGCGTAGCCGTTCTGATGGGCGGCGATAGCATCCATGTACCCCTCAACCACTACACCGGTGCTCTCGCTTCTGATAGCCTCGGTCGCCAGATGCAGCGCGTACAGGGTCCCTCGCTTGTCGAAGACGGAGGTCGCGGGTGTGTTGATGTACTTGGGCTCCGAATCGTCGAGGGACCGGCCGCCGAATCCCACGACTCGGCCCCGCCGGTCGTGAATCGGGAACATGAGTCGTCCCCGGAAGAAGTCCCGGGTGTTGCCCGTTTCGGGCCGGTGAAGAAGCCCCGCGCCCACGGCCTGGTCCTCTGTGAAGCCCAATCCCAGGAGATGGGACTTGAGTCCTTCCCACCCGTTCGGGCTCAGCCCCAGAGCGAAGTCGGCACGGGCCTTTTCATCGACGCCGCGGTCGTCGAGGTAGCTCATCGCCCGACTGCCGCGAGGGGAGGCCAGCTCCTCCTGGTAAAACCTCACGGCCTCCTGGTTGATGCTGTGGATGGCCTCGTATTCATCTCTCCGGTCGGACTGGGAGAGCTCGACGCCGGTCTTCTGTGCCAGCAGGCGGAGCGCGCCGCCGAACTCGAGGCGCTCCATGCGCATGACGAACGAGATGGCGTCGCCGCCGGTAGCGCAGGCCCCGAAGCAGCGCCAGCTCTGCCGCTCGGGGCTGACCACGAAGGACGGCGTCTTTTCCGTATGGAAGGGGCACGCCGCCTTGAAGTAGCGCCCCGACTTCTGAAGCGTGACGTACCCGGACACCGTCTCGACGATGTCCAGCCGGGCCTTCACCTCGTCAACGGCGGTCACAGCATCTCCTCGACTCGGCCGCGCCCCGCCTTAAGGGGTGATGCGGTTTCGCTTTCCGTGGATGCCGACGGTTGGGAGGTCTGCGAATGGCGGCTCATGCGGTTTCCCGGGACAGCGACAGCTTGTAGGCGAAGCGAGTTACCTTGCCCAAAGGCCTGCGCACGCTCTTCAGGTGCCAGGCGACATGGTCTATGCTGGCGCGCAGGTCGACGAGCTGATCGCCGACCGAACCCCAGTCATTTTCGCCCGGCGCAAGCAGCAGGTCCATGCGCTCGGTCAGTGTCTTGTGGGCGGCCCAGAGGTCGCCCAGGTCGGTGCTGAGGTTGGCCAACTCACCATCAAACGACTCCGGCAGCCCCATCCCCTTTAGCTTGATGACGACACCATGGGCCACCTGCGCCGTGATGCGAGCCCGCTCCAGGTCGGGAGCGATCTCTCCGGCAGGATAACCGTCGTCATTCATCGTCAGATGCTCCTTCGACGCCTAGCTCTCGTCGTCGGAGACCCAGTAGTGGGTCAGGTAGCTAGTCCACGGCTCCCTGATGAGCTCCAGCGTCGCCTTCTGGGGCTCCGAGTCCATTCGACTGATCTGCTCGAATATGCTCCGCCAGAGGGCGTCGACCTCTCGCTTCCAAGGGTCGAACTCGAGGCCGTGGGTGTCACGCCCCATCGCTTCGAGGTGCTCGTGGATCAGTTTCGCCTGATTGCTGACCGTGCGAGTGCGCATACGGTCGGTCGGAGTCATGGCGAGCATCATATCAGCCTGGAGTTGAATATATCGGCCACGCCGGGGCGGATCCCATCGGCGACTCGGAGCGCGAACTGGTCGGTCATCCCCGCCAGGTAGTCGACAACCGCCTGGCTGTGCAGGCCATCTCTCGATCGGTGCTCAGCCGGCATAGCGCCCGGGTCTTCCACATAGTGCTCGTACAGCAAACCTACGACGCGTCGAGCCGCCTGTCCCTCCTCACCACGGTCCTCGGGGATGTAGACGTTGTCGAACATGAACTCTCGGAGCAAGTTCATGGCCTGACCGACCTGGGAGCTCATCGAGATGGCCGGCGGGGACGGGCCGTCCGTGCCGAGATATGAGCTCTCGACGATGTCGGAGACCATGGTGTTGATGCGCTCGGAGTGGCGAGAGCCAAGGACGCTGACTACCTCTTCCGGCAGGTCGGCCTCGTCGAGTTTGCCCGCGCGAAACGCATCGGCGAGATCGTGGTTCAGGTACGCGACGGCGTCGGCGACGCGGCACGCCTGGCCCTCCAGAGAAAGGTCTTCTTCAACAAGGCTTCCGTTCAGGAAGTCTCCCCGAGGCTTGGAGTGGCAGACGATTCCCTGGCGCACCTCCCAGGTGAGGTTGAGGCCCTGCCCTTCCTTCTCCAGGTGCTCCACGGTCCTGAGGCTTTGCCGGCTATGCTTGAAGCCGTCCGGGTTAAGCCTGTTAAGCTCGTCTTCTCCGATGTGGCCGAACGGTGTGTGGCCCAGGTCGTGGCCCAGGCTTATGGCCTCCACCAGGTCTTCGTTCAGGTTGAGCGCCCGGCAGACGGTGCGGGCGATCTGCGAGACCTCGAGGGTGTGCGTAAGGCGGGTGACGTAGTGGTCGCCGAGGGGAGCTATGAAGACCTGGGTCTTGTGCTTGAGGCGTCGAAACGCTTTGGAGTGGATGATGCGGTCGCGGTCGCGCTGAAACTCGGTGCGGAGCGGACACGCGGGTTCCGGGACCTCCCGGCCCCGGCCGCCGCTGGATCGGGCGGCGTGAGGGGAGAGGCGCTCCTCCCTCTCCTCCAGGCGATGCCGGACGGGGGAGTCGATCACGATCGGGCCGGGACCTTTCTGTGTGATATCAAGGCTAGGTGAGTGGCCTCCCTAATCTCGATGGGGGGTTGCCGGCGGGGTGCGACCCACGCATCCCTTCACACAGGCGTCCCGGCCTATTATAGCATAAGAATGGAAGGGGGTGGGCACGAATTTCGCCCTGGTGTCGAAACCTATCCCTGGCGGCCGTGCCAGCCGCCCGATCGCCGGGCATCCTACCGGACGATCTGGAATGGCGGCATCATGATGGGCACGACGACCTCGACAAGCGACGGCGCCTTGGCACCGAGGGCACGGGCAAGGGCGTCGCCAAGCCCGTCGGAGTCTGTTCGCTCGCCCTGGATGCCAAAAGCCTCCGCCAGCTTCAAGAAGTCGGGGTTGTGGAGGTCCGTGCCGATGTAGCGCTGGCCGTAGCGATGCGTCTGGTCCCATTGGGAGGCGCCGAAGGCGCTGTTGTTGAACACCACCGCCACGACGTCAAGCCCGTAGCGCGCGGCGGTGGACATCTCCTGGGGGCTGAACATGAACCCCCCATCGCCACACACCGCCACGACCTGCCGGTCGCGACATCCCGCCTTCGCCCCCAGCGCCGTCGGATACGCGAATCCGAGGGTGCCGAAGTAGGAGGTGCCAATGTAGGAGCGAGGCCGCCGGGTGGGGAAGGCCACGTTGCTCCAGTAGCCGATATTGGTAATACCGCTGACGAGAATGGCGTCGTCGGCCAGGGCCTCTCGTAGGATGGCTATGATGTCGAGTTGCTGCGGCGCGAGCTGTCGCAGGTCGTCGCGGTAGGCTCGGTTGTCCCCCTCCAGCTTCTCGCGCGCTGACTGTCGCGGAGGTGTCAGGGTCTGTATCTCCCGCACGAGCTGGGCCATCGCCTCAGCCGCGTCGGCTTCGATCCCGACCTCAGTCCGATAGTTCTTGCTTATTACCGAGGGATCGGCGTCGATGTGGATAACCTTCTGAGAATCGCTCAGCTCGACTTCGTGGAGCAGCAGCCGCGTCCCAACAGCCAGGATCACGTCGCTTTCGGTCGCGAGGCGATGGATCGGGCCAACGCCGTAGTAATTGACGCCGGCGGCCAGATAATGATCCTCAGAGATCACCCCCTTGGCCTGCTGGGTTGTCATTACAGGCGCCTGAAGGTGCTCGGCCAGCTCCAGCAGCTCCTGGGAGGCCTCTGCGATCATGGTGCCGCCGCCAGCGATGATGGCCGGGCTCTTGGCCTCAGCCAGGAGTCGTGCGGCCCTCTGGATATCGGCTTCGGCTGCCTTCGTCTTCGGGTACTCCTCGGGCTCGATCAGGTCGGCCTGAGCAGTAGCCGCGAGCGTATCGGGCGGCACCTCAAGCTCGACCGGCCTGGGTCGACCGGTCTTGAGCTGGCGCATGGCCTCGTGAACGGCCCCTGGAATCTCCTCTACCCTGGTCACCCTATGGTTCCACTTCGTAATGGGCTTGAAGACGTCGAGCTGATCCTCGACCTCATGGAGCTGGCCCTGCTCCTTGCCGAGCGTGTCGCTCGGTATCTGGCCCGATATCAGCAGGACCGGCGACGAGGTAGCGTATGCGGTGGCCAGCCCCGCCGAGGCGTTGAGCGCGCCAGGTCCGGGTACAACCATAGCGACGCCCACCTTTCCAGTGGCCCGGGCGTAGCCGTCGGCCATGTAGGTGGTGGCCTGCTCGTGGCGGGTCTGGTACAGCCTGATGTCGTCACGTGCCTCGTAGAGGGCATCGAAGGCGGCCATGATCTGGACGCCGGGCAGCGCGAAAACCGCGTCGATCCCCTCGGACTGGAGCTGTCGAACGAGGGCCTGTGCGCCGGTCATGTTCGGCATACCTGTCTCCAATCAGGACCCGACCGAGTCACTCGGTCGACGAGTGCAGGCGGGGAATGTCGTCGGGCGACGGTGAGGGCAAAGGCAGCGGGTCGAATCAGGAGACCGCGGCTCCTGGAGCCAGGGGCTGCGCGACGCCGATCATGCTATCCCGGGTGACCAGCGCAGCCAGCTCCTCCTCGCTCATGCCCTCCGTCCCTGCCGGACGCCGGGGCAGGACCATGTACCGGAGGTCGGCGGTGCTGTCGAGGACCCGGACCTCGACGACGCCTTCCAGCTCCAGGCCGAACTCGCGCATCACTCCCCGCGGATCGGAGACAGCGCGAGAGCGGTAGGCCAGGCTCTTGTACCAGTCGGGCGGCGGACCCAGCAGCGACCTTGGATAGCAGGAGCATAGGGTGCACACGATCATGTGGTGGACCTGGTCTGTATTCTCCATGGCGACCAGCTCGGAGTCATGGGCGAGGGTGTAACCGATCTCGCCCACGGCGGCCCGTGCGCCTGCAAGCAGTCGTTCCTTGAACTGGGGGTCGACCCACGCCCGTGCCACGACCTTAGCGCCGTCGGTAGGCGAACGGGCGTCGAGCTCCTCCAGCTTCCGCTGGATGTCGCCGCGGCTTACTACGCCCTTTTCGATCAGTAGCTCCTGCATGGCCAGGCTACGCCTGGCCTGTGGGCTGAGCTCCGCGTCGCCGTCGTGGTCCGAGTGCCCGTTACCACTGTCTTTGCTCATCAGGTCTCCCCCATCCTGGCCTTCCCCCTGACTAAGGAGGAAGAATTGCGACTTCGTTACTGTCTGGATTGTCAACGTCCAGTGACCAGCTTGCTGGGTTGTCCACGATGTACCGGCGTACGCGATCCAGCTCGCTGTCGCTGCGAATTACGTGTTCATAGTAGTTACGTTGCCAGACCGGTACACCTCGCCTGTCGCGAACTCTGTTGATACGTTTCGTCGAAACGGTCTTGAATGCACCAATCAGACGCCCCAGCGATTTACGCTTGGCCTCGTACGACTGTCGTCAGTGGTCATTATGATGCCGTGCAAATGGTTGGGCATAACCACCCACTCGTCGATCTGCACGTACGCATACTTTTCTTCCAACCACTTCCAGCACTCCGCCGCTATGGAACCATACCCGTTCAGCCGCATCACGTTGTCTACAACTTCCCCGAACACGGATCGCCTGTCCTTTGACGCAACGGTCACGAAGTAGGCTCCAGGCCATGTGTAGTCATATCCAGACAGGCGGATAGAGCGGCGATGATGTCTATCTGGGTTGTAGGTCACGTCTCACGCCGGCTCCAGCCAGTGCTCGTAGACATCGACGTACACCTTGTCTTGGGGTGACCCGCGGTAGCCATCCCAGACCTCTGACTGATCGAACTCGACCCTGTAGAGGCGCACCCTGGGAAGCCCGCTAGCGCCATAGGCCCGCTTTTCGGGGTCGGGGAACGCGCCGCAGACGACAGCGATCCGCGCTGTGCGACCCTTGGCATACCCCGGCGTGCGATGGTGGGTCGTTGGGGCGTCGGTCAGGACCCTGACGCGATCGCCGGGCGCGTACCGCGCAGTAGCGTCGCTCATCCCAAATCCAGAACCTTCTGGTCGATCTCCTGGGTGGTCAGTATGAACTTCTCGGTCAGCAGGGCCTCGAGGGAGGCGGACCACCTCTCGTAGTAAGAGAGCGACTCGTACTGCTGGGGCGACAGGGCCTCGTTGCACCGGCGCAGCTCATCCGAGTAGACCAGGGCCTTCTCGGACAGCGCCCGGTACAGAGCATCGGTCTGCCGCTCCCAGTCGGCCAACTCGTGGCCGCTGCGGTCTATGGGCTCGTCTGTGGGCCTTCCCCCTACGTCGTGGACTCCGGCCAATTTCTCCTCCCGTCGATCGCGTGATCGTCCGACCGTGCTCGGTCGGAGAGATCGAGATACGAGACTCTAATACCGCACGTGGTCCGACAGAGCCGGCCCCGAGCCGGTAGAAGGGCTCACCACGAATGGGAAGGGGCCGCTCGTCCTGAGCTCGTCGAAGGACGGGCTGTCTCTACGGGTACCGATATTCAAACACCAACTCATGTGGGCGCTATTGCCCCGGCGGGCCGTCTCCCTCCTCCACTATGGTGAAGGTGCTGGTGATCCTGGCCGTTCCTGATAGCGTGGCGCCTACCGAACAGTACTTCGTCTCGGACAGGTGTATGGCCTGCTCGACGGCCGGGGCTTTGAGCCCTTTGCCACGAACGATGTACTCCAGCTCAATCTCCTCGTAGGCCCAGGGAGCGTCCGGCTGCTGAGTTCCCTTGACCTTGATCTCCAGGCCCGTGACCTGCTGTCGCTGCTTCCTCAGAATGCCCACCAGGTCGATACCGCTGCAACCGGCCAGGCTGCTGAGCAGCATGTCGCCCGGTTTCAGGCCGTCGTAGCTGTCGCCGTCTCTTCGCGGCGCATCCACGGAGACGGTGTGACCGAAGACGTCGTTTGCGGTGAACCTGAATCCACCCTCCCAGGCCACGTCTACGCTGTTTGTGGGCTTCTCCGCCATGCTCGACCCTCTATTCCGGCATCCCGGCGTCGATCCACCGTACGATCTCCTGGATCTCTTCTTCCTTTATGAAGGGGCCGCTCATGGGCATACGGGGTATATTGCCGAACCCTTTCCGCAGAGAGATCACCAGATTTGTCTCCTCGCCCGGGACGCCCGGCTCGATGAACTCCTTGGCCATGGACGAATCGGTGGCCAGCTCGTGGGGCGTCTCCCAGCGATACTGATGGATGCCGGGCATTCCCCCTCGTCCCTCACGCCTCTCCCACCGGGCCATGACCTCATGCAGGAGCTCCTGAACTCGGGGCCAGGTTACCTCGTCACTCACCTTTCGCTCCGGTAGACCATTGGTGGTACGAGCCATGTTAGATGCAGCCCCGCAGCCAGTCAATCCCGAGGGCGTCGCCCGCCAGCCGAATGCCAAGCGCCGCTTGACCCGTGGAGGGCCATGCCTGAATAATGTTTCTGGCTCAGAGCAACGGCCGGGCTGGCCGTCACGAAGGTGAGGCGCAAAACACGAGAGGAGAAGGCTGTGGACACGAAGGACGTAGGGTTCATTGGACTGGGCATTATGGGCACGCCCATGGCGCGCAACCTGATAAAGGCAGAGTACTCGCTGACCGTCTACAGCCGGGTTCCCGAGGAGGTGCAGCAGGTTGCCAGGGACGGAGCGACGCCCGCTTCGTCGTCAAAGGAGGTGGCCGAGAGCTCATCGGTCGTCATTACGATGGTACCCGACTCGGCGGACTCCGAGGACGCCATCCTGGGGTCAGACGGCGCGCTGGGCGGGGCCTCCAGCGGCTCCGCGGTCATCGACATGAGCTCGATAGCTCCCGGCATGTCCCAGAAGATCGCTGCCGCGTGCGAGGCGAAGGGCGTCGACTTCCTGGACGCTCCGGTGAGCGGTGGCGAACCCGGCGCCATCGCCGGTACCCTGGCCATCATGGTAGGCGGCCAAAAGGGGGTCTTCGACCGCTACAAGGACCTGCTCGATGTCATGGGCGGCAGCGTGGTCCACTGCGGCGGCTACGGAGCGGGCAACACCACGAAGCTGGCTAACCAGATCATCGTCGCGGCCAACATCGAGGCTGTCAGCGAGGCGCTGGTGCTCGCCAAGAAGGCCGGCCTCGACCCCAACGTGGTGTTCGAGGCCATCAAGGGCGGTCTGGCGGGAAGCAACGTGCTGAACGCCAAGGCGCCCATGATGATCGCGGGCGACTTCAAGCCCGGGTTCCGCATCCGGCTGCACCAGAAAGACCTGAACAACGCGCTGCTGACGGGCAAGGAGCTGGGCGTGCCGCTACCGGTGACCAGCCTGGTGCAGCAGATGATCGGCGCACTGATGAACGACGGCAAGGGCGAGAGCGACCACTCGGCCATCGCCACGCACATAGAGGGCATGGCCAAGACCACGATCAGCGGTAAGTAGTTTTTCGTCCCGCAAAGGAAGCGACCGTTTCCAAGCCAGGCCCGAGTCACTGGGGCCGCCCAGGCTTGCCAGGCCAAGGGCCGCCCAATATAATGCCGCCGTCCGCTCGATGCGGTTCAGGAAAACACGGAGGTAGGGGCAATGTCGATGTTCGCCGGTGGGAAGGTCTACGAGAAGCTGGGCGTTCGGCGGGTGATCAACGCCATGAGCAACGGCACGGTGCTCGGGGGCTCGACGCCGCCGCCCGCGGTGCTCGAAGCCATGGAGGAGGCAAACGACCAGTGGGTGGAGATGAAGGAGCTGCTGGAGAAGTCGGGCGAGTACATCGCTGCAACGCTCGGTGCCGAGTCGGCCTACGTCACCTCCGGCTGCGCCGCCGCCTTGACGCTGAGCACCGCCGCCTGCATTGCGGGCACCGACCCTGACAGGATCGCACGGCTGCCCGACACCTCCGAGATGAAGAACGAGGTCATCATCCAGGCCAAGCAGCGCTACGGGTTCGACCGTTGCTATACGATCCCCGGCGGCAAGCTAGTGTTCGCCGGCGACGATGGAGGCTGCACGGCCGAGCAGCTGGCGGAGGCCATCGGTCCGAAGACGGCTGCGGTAGCCTACTTCGTGCAGCCCGACTGGGACAACTCGGTGCTGACCCTCGAGAAGACGGTCGAGGTGGCGCATGCGCACGACGTTCCGGTAATCGCCGACGCCGCGTCTCAGATATACCCTTTGGACTACTTCCGATGGAACGCCCAGGCGGCCGACCTCGTGTGCTTCGGCGCCAAGTACTTCGGTGCGCCCCACTCGACCGGCGTCGTAGTAGGCAAAAAGGACCGGGTCGAGGCAGTAGCGGCCCAGGGCTTCATCGCGTACCACTATACGGGACGGACCTCCTTTGGGCGCCCCATGAAGATGGACCGGCAGGAGGTCGTCGGGGTCGTGGCCGCCGTGGACCGGTGGTTCTCCATGAACCACGAGGACCGGTTCATGGAGCAGGACCGCCGGACATCGATCATCCAGGACGGCCTGAAGGGGGTCTCGAATGCGCGGACCGAGGTGGTTCGCCACAAGCGGTTCTACGGCTCTACCCTCAACCTGGTCTTGGACACCCAGGCCCTGGGCAAGAACGCCCAGCAGCTGGCCGACGAGCTCGACGCCGGCGATCCGCGCATCTGGATCAACGTTGAGGGGGACGATACGCTCGCCTTCAACGTCCATGTGCTCAACGACGGCGAGGAGCAGGAGATCGTGGAGCGGCTGCGCAGCCTGCTGGGAGGGTGACCGAGGCAGGTTTGAAAGAGAGAGCTCTGTCATTCTGAGCGAAGCGAAGAATCTGAAGGTGGGGTAACCCCCGCCCGAGACCCTTCCCCGCCTTCGGCGGACTCAGAGTGACAGGCAAAACCCGAATCCGATGGGAAGAGAGCGTTACCGCTTTAGTGGGTCAAGCAACATGGAAATCGGTGTAGGGCTCGACTACACACTCAACCTGTCTTTCGAGGACCAAGCCGAGCTGGCCGAGGAGTCCGCGCGCCTGGGCTACGCCAGCGCGTGGACACCCGAAGGCAACGGCCAGGACTCGTTCCAGGTGTGTGCTCAGCGCTGGTCGGCAAGTAAGGCTGTCACACCCGGCGGACTGAAGACAGGCATATCGGTGTCGCCGGTGGTGCATCGCACGCCGGTGGCCTTCGCCATGAGCGCCGGTACTCTCACGCGACTGACCGGTGGCCGCTTCACGCTGGGGTTGGGGTCCGGCCTGGCCTACCAGCCAAGAGCCCGCCGCAGCCTTGGGCTGCCGTCCCTGTCCGCGCTGTCGATGATGCGCGACTACCTGACGACGACCCGGGCTCTCCTTGCGGGCGAAGAGGTGACCTACGAAGGGTCCGTGATCGCGCTGAGGAAGGTGAGGCTGGACATCGACCCACCGCCCTCCACGCCGGTTCACCTGGCGGCGCTCGGTCCAGAGATGCTGCGCCTTGCCGGCGAGCTGGCAGACGGCGCAGCTCTGAACTGGTGCACGCCGGAACAGAGGCGGTGGAGTCGCGAGCGGATCGCCGAGGGCGCGGCGCGGATAGGCCGCGATCCGGCGGAGGTTGAGGTGGGCGAGTACATCCGGGTCTGCGTGGACGAAGACGAGGATGTAGCGCGGCGCGCCTTCGCCCGATCCCTCATGCTCTACGCCCTTGGGCCGCGGGTGCCGACAGAGCGGGAGCGGACCATGGGCTACCGCGCCCACTTCGAGCGCTTGGGATTCGCCGACGAGCTGGCGGCACTGGACCGGATGCGAAGTGGCGGCGCGGCGCGCGACGAGGTCGTGGACGCCTTCCCCGAGAAGCTGATGCGCAGTGTCGGGTACTACGGACCCGCGGCGGGCGCTGCGGCGGCCTTCAAGCGGATCGCCGAGGGCCTGGACATCGCCATCGTGCGGGTCGTCGCCGCCCGTCCCGGTTTAGACTCGGTCCTGGCTGTGATGAGGGCTTGCAGGCCAGAGCTGCTGAAGTAGCGAGCGAGGCGTTATGACAACGACCGTCGGTAGCGGAGCACACACCTTCGACGTATACGAGGACTGGGCACGGCTCCCCGAGGGCTGGGACGCCCCGATGGCCGACGTCGCGGTCGACTCCCAGGGCCGGGTGTACGGCTTCAACCGCGGAGAACACTCCGTCATCGTCTTCGACAGTGACGGCAACTATCTGTTTTCGTGGGGCGGGGGCCTTTTCGCCTTTCCACACGCCATCACTACGGATGACCAGGACAACGTCTGGATCGTCGACCGGGACAACGGCCAGGTGCTGAAGTTCACCCCCGAGGGGAACCTTCTGCTGAGAATCGGCACGAAGGGATACCGCTCGGACACCGGCGCCGACCCGTCGAGCTTCGACTCGTCGTCCTACAAGGGCGTCACCCACGGCGGCGAGCCCTTCAACATGCCGGCCGGGGTCGCGATCAGTCGGTCGGGCGAGGTCTTCGTGGCCGACGGCTACGCCAACTGCCGGGTCCACAGGTTCGCGCCCGACGGCACGCACCTCAGCTCGTGGGGCGATCCGGGAAGCGGCCCCGGGCAGTTCATGCTCCCCCACGGAGTCTGGGTGGACGGTCAGGACCGCGTCCTGGTCGCCGACCGGGAGAACGACCGAGTGCAGGTGTTCACCCAGGACGGCCAGCTGGTAACGGTGTGGGAAACGAGCGTGATCGGGCCTGCGGCATTCTACGTCGACGCCGACGGTTTCGCGTACGTCCCCGAGCACAACGCTGGGTTCTTCAGCGTGCTGTCGGCCGAGGGCAAGCTGGTGACCCGCTGGGGGTCAGAGGCCAACAAGACCTGTCATGGGGTCGCGGGCGACGCCGCAGGCGACATCTATTTCGTGCAGCGGGTGGCCGGTGTCGAGGGACGGCGCGTAGTGAAATACGTGCGCAAGAGGGGCTAGGCCGGACGGGGCGTCTTCGAGGCGGCTCTCCTCGACAGCCTGAGGAATACGTGGCGTGGCAGCAGAAAACAAGATTCGGGCGGTCCTCAACTGCCTGCACGAGATCCCCGGCTGCCCAAGCTGCGATACGCGTCTGCGTTTTGGCGACTTCGAATGCCCCCACTGCGGCGCTGACCTCGAGGATCACCTGTCAACCTGGGCTCGGGAGCTCGTCGACAGGCTGACGTCACTCGGGTAGCCCTTCCACTCCCTCCCGTTTGCTGCGCTCCATCACCTGATCGCGCGTATGTAACTCACCTCGCTTGACGCTTGCTCATATGTGATATATACTACGTTCATCGATATAGCATTAATTGGAGGTGACGTATATGGCCAGGATCAGCGTGAGTCTACCTGAAGAGCTGGTGTCCAGATTGGAGCCCCACAAGGAGCAGATCAATGTCTCCCAGGTGTGCCGTGAGTCCATAGAAAGGCGGGTTGCCGCGTTCGAGCGTGCGGCGGAGGGAGGCGAAGAGCTGGACCTGGATGAGCTGGTGGCCCGCCTCCGGGAGGAGCGTGAGCTCGCCGAGGCCAAGTTCGAGACGCTGGCCAGGCGCAACGCCGCGGGGTGGCTCCGAACGACTTCGTACGTCGAGCTGAAGGGCCAGGTCGAGAGCAACGGCTCGGGCGACGCCGCCAAGTCGAGGCTGCCGCACGCGGCCTTTCGCACCATGAAGCATGACCTCGACCAGGCAAGGGTTGCCTACGAAGGCCCCCAGGCCGGTCTCTACAAGACGGCGTGGGTTGACTACGTCAGAGCGGTATGGCTCCAGTTGGAGGACCGTGTAGAGGACGGAGAAGGCGCCCCGGCCCCGGACCAAACCAATCACGCCGAGGCCGACGGAGTCCTCGCAGATGCGAAGCAGTAGCTAGCGACGGATCTCGACCTGCATTCTGCGCGAGCAGAGTGGGGTTGCCCGCCATCACGACCTGTTGCCCGCACGGATGTATCTCGGTGCGGGCAACCTACAATTTGGCGTGAGGGGCGATCCCAACGAAGGTAGCAGGTTGAGACGATGGCAGTTCCCAGGTACCGTCCAAGCCCTCTCGCAGCGGCCGTTCTCGTGGTGGTCGTGGCGTTCCTTGGGAGCGCTTGTCGTCCCGCGGTGTGGGCCGTACCCGTCCCATCTCCCAGCGCTACCGCTGAGCTGCAGCCGTCGCAGGTCATCACCCTTGGCGACATAGAACCCGACGACCCGCTCAAGAAGTTCAACCGCTTCAAGCCCCTGGCCGACTATCTCGCAGGCCGATTGGGCGACCTGGGATTCGAGGCCGGAGATGTGGTACTTGCGCGGGACATCGAGGAGATGGCGACGCTCATGGCCGATGGCGACGTCGACGTCTACTTCGACAGCACGTTTCCAACCCTGGCGGTCCAGGACCTGTCGGGCTCTCGGATAATCCTCCGCCGATGGAAGGACGCCGATCCCGAGTACTGGAGCACCTACGTGGCCCTCAGAGATAACGGTGTCTCGAGGCTCGAGGACTTTAGAGGCAAAGTCATCGCCTTCGAGGAGCCCCACTCCACCTCGGGGTTTGTGTTGCCGGCGGGCACGCTAGTAGACCGAGGCTTCAGGCTCCGGGAGGTGGACGCGCCCAGCGCCACTGTCGCTGCCGACGAGGTCGGGTACGTCTTCTCTCGGGACGAGCAGAACACCATCGAGCTGTTGCTGCAGAGAAGAGTAGCTGGAGGGGGCGTGTCCAACCAGGACTACGACAAGATGCCCCCCGAGCTACAGGAGCAGATCAATGCCTTCGACCGGACTATAACGGTCCCGAGGCAGCTCGTCTCGGTGAGTCCAGGACTTGGCGACGAAGTGGTCGACAGAATCCAGCAGGTGCTGGTCGACCTGGAGCTGACCGACGAGGGACAGCAACTATTGGAAGGCCTGAAAAACACCAAGAGGTTCGACCCGCTGCCCGACAACTCAGGAGCCGCGGTAGAGGAGCTCAGGCGTCTGATGCGGCTGCTTCCATGAATTGAAGGGACGGTGTCGAGATTCAGGCCGAGATGGGGCATCGCCTCGGTACTCACGCTGGGCATGGTGGCGGTGATCGTACTGCTGATGGCCACCACCACGGTGCTCGACGTGCGGCGGGCTCGCTCCATATTTCAACGGGAGCACGTCGAGCAAGGCCTCCTGCTGGCCGACAGCTTGGGCGAGCTGCTGGCCAACCCCCTCTACTTCGCCGACCTGGATAAGGTGGACGAGATCAGCGAGGTTGTCGCGAGCCATCCCGATGTCCTCAACGTCCGTGTGTTCGCGCCCGACGGCCGCCTGCTGTCGGACACGTCACAAGAGGGGGCGTTCTCTACTGGCATGGTCACGGAGATGTACGTCTTGGACGCCATCCACAAACGAGAGACGGCGTTCCTCGCAGAAAGGGGCCACTTGGGGGTCGCAGCGCCGTTACAGGTCGGCTCCGATCTCCTTGGAGGAGTCCATTTCGAGCTGAGCACGGCGTCGATCGAGGCGGAGATCAGGGCCATAACCCTTCAGAGGCTATGGCAGTTTCTGGCTCTCATCCTGGTAGGGGTGATTGTGTCCCATCTGATAGCGCAACGCTTCGCGCGACGCATCAAGCATATGGTCGAGGCCACACGCCGCGTAGCGGGCGGTGAGTTCGAGTTCAGTGGCGAAGCCAACAGGGGCGACGAGCTCGGCGAGCTGAGCCGGTCCTTCGAGGATATGACAGGCGCACTACGCGCCTTCAGGACTGACCTGGAGGCCCGCACCGGTCAGCTCGGCGAGGCCAACGAGCAGCTCCATCGCGAGGTCTCGCAGCGCCAGCATGTCGAGGAGGAGGTCCGGCAGCTGAACCGGAACCTGGAGCGGCGCGTCGTCGAGCGCACTGAGGCGCTGGTGGCGGTGAACATGGAGCTGGAGTCCTTTAGCTACTCGGTGTCCCACGATCTACGCGGCCCGCTGAGGATCATTGATGGATTCAGCCACATGCTTCTCGAGGACTACGCCGACCGGCTCGACGACGCCGGGAAAGAATACCTCAGGCGGATCCGGGTGACCAACCAGCACATGTCCGACATCATCGACGACCTGCTGGCCCTGTCCAGGATTACCCGCGGCGAGATGCGCCGCGACGCCGTGGACCTCAGCGCCATGGCGTCGGCCATCTGCGAAGACGCGCAAAGCGGCCAGCCGGAGCGCAAGGTCAGGTTCGAGATCGCCGACGGTGTGCTGGTGAAGGGCGACAGCGGCATGCTCCGGTCGGTTATGGAGAACCTGCTGGGGAACGCCTGGAAGTTTACCGCCCTCAACCCCCAGGCGACAATCGAGTTCGGCGTCCAGCCCTGCGATGGCGAAGCGGTAAACTTCGTACGCGACAACGGTGTTGGGTTCAACATGGACTACGCCGACAAGCTTTTCGGGCCCTTCGAGCGACTCCATCCCGAGGACGAGTTCGAGGGCACCGGGATCGGGCTCGCTACGGCACACCGCGTCATATCCCGACACGGCGGGAGGATCTGGGCCGAGGGAGCCGTCGGGAGCGGGGCGACGTTCTATTTCACTCTGGGGTGAGGAGCCGGGCTATCGTGAGAGACCAAGCTATCCTGCTGGTGGAGGACAACCCAGACGACGTCGCTCTTACCCAGCGTGCGTTCCGCGAGAATAAGATGGTCACCGAAGTGGTAGTGGCCCGCGACGGAGTTGAGGCGCTGGATTACCTTTTCGGCACCGGCGCCTACGCAGGACGCGACACGAGGGTCGCGCCCCGAGTCATCCTGCTGGACCTGAAGCTGCCCAGGCTTGACGGGCTCGAAGTGCTGCGCCGTATTCGCGCCGACGAGAGGACGGCGCTCCTGCCCGTCGTCGTGCTGACCTCTTCCAGGGAGGAGCAGGACCTGGTCAACAGCTACAAGCTCGGCGCCAACAGCTACATCTGCAAGCCCGTGGACTTCGCCCGGTTCTGCGAGGCCGTATGGCAGATAGGGCTGTACTGGACCCTGTGGAACGAGTCTCCGCCGGCCTGGAGAGTCCCCTAGCGATGCCACCTTCCAACCGGGGAGTCGCTACCCGAGTCAACCTGGAATAGCGGCTCCGGCCCTCCCTTCGTTCGACGGGCCGCCGCCTACCCGCCGGCCACGCAGTGGTCCTGCGGAATCCGCTACGCCTACCTGGACCGAGAAGCCAGGAAAGGTTAAAGTGTACCGCGCGTGGCTGCGCACAGCGGCCACCTCGCAAACCCACCAGGAGACGAACCAGGCCATGAGGATTGCGGTAATGGGTACGGGCGGAGTTGGCGGCTTCTTCGGAGGACTGCTGGCGAGGTCCGGCCAGGACGTCGTCTTCATCGCGAGAGGCGCGCACCTCGAAGCTATCAAGCGGGCCGGGCTCACGGTGGCAAGCGACCTGGCGGGTGAGTTCACGGTGAGCTCTAGCGCCACGGACGATACCGAATCGGTGGGGCCCGTGGACCTGGTGCTGTATACCGTCAAGATGTACCACAACGACGCGGCGATTCCGGCCGTCGCCCCGATGGTCGGCCCGGACACCATTGTCCTGACGCTGCAAAACGGCATCGACAACTCGGATAGGCTGGTGGCGGCCCTCGGCAAGGAGCACGTCATGATTGGCGTCGCCATGCTGCAGGGACGCGTCCGCGAGCCCGGTGCCGTCGAGCAGCTCGGCCAGGTAGGTCAGGTCATATTCGGAGAGATGGGGTCGGGCATCACGCCGAGGGGACAGCGGCTATTACGGGTCTTCGAGCAGGCCGGGTGGAACGTAGAGCTGTCGGATAACGCGTTGGGAGCTGTCTGGCGTAAGTTCATATACCTGGCCGGCTCGGCCGGGATCAACGCGGCCACAAGGGCCACCTACGGGGAGATGCGCACACTCCCGGAGACGAGAGAGCTACTGCGCACCACCTACGAGGAGGTAATAAGGCTCGCCAACGCCAAGGGCGCGCCCGTAAGCGACGACGTGCTGGACTGGTGCATGACGGCGCTGGACAACTACCCGGAGGCCGGAATGGCAAGTCTCGCCAAGGACTTCGCGAGCGAAAGCCGCGTCGAGCTCGACGGCCTGACGGGAACCGTCGTGCGGATGGGGGAGGAGCTAGGCGTCCCGACGCCGGTGAACAGCTTCATCTACGCCATCCTGAAGCCGGCAGCCGTGAGAATCGAGCAAGCCCAGGCGGCCAGAGCGACACGGGCGTAGTCGGGAGGTCGGCATGTATGGCGCAATGGCGGCGGTGCACTCGGGCCAGTGGCAGCATCTAGGAGACCTCGCAAAGGCCGCCGAAGACGCCGGCTGGGAGTACATATTCTCCCCCGAGGGGCCGGCCGCGGACAGCACAGACAGCCTTGCCGCCTCTCTGGTCTTTGCCAACGCCACCAGCCGAATAAAGGTCGGCACCAGCATAGCCATCATCTACTACCGGCATCCTTACCTGACCGCCTCGGCAGCAAGCAATATTCAGGAGGTCAGCGGGGGTCGGCTGATCCTGGGCCTGGGCGCCAGCCATCGGGCGCTCCACGAGCCGATGGGAATAGAGATGAAAAGCCCTGTCGCAGAGATGCGTCAGTACGTCGCCGATGTACGAAAGCACGCCGCCGACAGGTTGCAGTTCCCCATCTGGTTGGCGGCCACGCGCCGGCCGATGGCGCGGCTCGCCGGCCAGATTGCCGATGGGGTGAACATATTCGGGGTTCCTCACAGCCTCCTCGCCGAGACCGTCGAGACCGTTAAAGAGAGCTCTAGCAAGGCCGGCAGGAGCCGGCCGGAGCCGATAATGGCCTACGCCCAGATCGGCGTGGCCGACGATCTCAACATAGCCCGCCGCGCCGCCAGGGAGACGCTTCGCTTCTACTGCGTGTTCCCCGCCTATCAGGACCTTTACACAACGGCCGGCTACGGCGAAGAGATGCAGGCGTTCCTTGCGGCTCGGCAGCGGGGCGACGAAGAGGCGGCCCTACTGGCGTTGAGCGACAGGCTCATCGACGACACACACGTGCTGGGGCCGGCGGCTCGCTGCCGAGAGCAGATGGAGCAGATGAGGGATTCCGGCGTCGAGGTTATCCTGCTAAACCCGCTGCCTGTGGGGGGCTCCGACCTTCCAACGCGGTTCCGTCCCCTTCTCGACAACTTCGGGAGAGGCGCTTAAGCTGCGGCCGGACGGCACCGCCGGGGGCTTGTTGATGCGCGTGGTATAATAGCCCCGGCAAGTACCGGGATACCCGGCGTCATCGGGCACCGCGCCTTCCCGGGGAGGAACACATGCAATACGACGATTACTCTTACGCCGCGTTCTCCAAACACCGTTTCGTCCAGGACCTGAATGCCCGTCTTGTTGACATGGCGGAGGTCGCCCCCGGCCAACGCATCGTCGACCTGGCCTGCGGCACGGGCGTCGTCACGAGGCTGATTCTCGAGCGACTGAGAGGCGCGAGAAACTCCGTAATCATCGCCATCGACCAGTCGGCCACGGCACTGAAGCAGGCGATGGAAGACCTGAAGGATGTGAGGGACTCAGCGGTACAGTTCGTACAGAGCAGAGTGGAGCCTCTATCCGACACCGTCAAGGACTCGGTGGACACCGTGTTCTTCTGCAATGCCATCCACTACGTCTCGGACAAGGATGCGCTGATGAAGGAGGTTCGCAAGGTCCTCAAGCCGGGGGGGCAGTTCGCCTTCAACACCTCCTTCTTCGACGGCGGCCAGCCGCCGGAGTCACGCACCTTCTACCGCAAGTGGATGTTCAAAGCGTCACGGATCCTGCGAAGCGAGTACGGTCTCTCGCCCAAAAGCGGCGCCAGGAAGGTCGAAGCCCGCAAGCACCTCAGCGCCGAGGAGTACAGCGAGCTGATAGAGAGCCACGGCCTGAAGGTCGTCAAGCAGGAGATAGACCTGGTGCACGTCCCTCTGGAAGGTTGGCTCGACATCAGCTCCTTCGAGGACTGGATCACCGGCATTATGCCGGGTGTGCCCCTGGACAAGGCCAGCCAAGCCCTCAGGAAAGGGTGCGAGCAGACGTTCCGCGAGCTTGGGATCAAGACCGTGCCCAGGAACTGGCTGGACATCGTCGCCGTCCGAGTGTAGGCCGGCGGCTACACTGCGGTGCCGTACGTCCGCTCAGGCACCACGATCACTACCGAGCGCCGGTCGTCTAACATAGCTTGGTCGTACTCGTCCCAGTCCGAGTGCTCTTCGCCGGCCGCGGTACGATACACGTCCCGCATGGCCAGGCGCAGCTCCTCTGCATCGGCGTTGCCGGCCGACATGACCTCTGCTCGGCCCTCCAGCACCACATAGCCCCACCAGTCACTGCTGGATACCAGGAGCGAGCACCTGGAATCGCGCGAGAGATTTGCGAGCTTGGCGCGGTCGGCCGTGGTGGTGAAGGCTACGCCTTGACGGTAGGGACCACAGGTAACGATACTCATCTGCACGGCGCCGCTTCTGCGAAAAGTGCTCAGCACCGCCTGGTGGTTTCGTCCAACAAAGGCCGCAATTTCGTCTGAAAGCATATCTGCCGTCCTCCCGAGTGTATGCTGGGTGCCATTCTAGCAGCGAGGTGTGTCAGGTGTTGGCCGATTCGGCGGACGTTGCCGTGATCGGGTCCGGGCCCGCGGGTCTCATGGCCGCTCGCACAGCGGCCCGCTCCGGCGCCAGCGTTCTGCTGGCAGAGGCGCAGGATCGGGCCGGGGGAAGGCTGGGATTGCAGGTGCAGCCCCTGCAGGGCCCCCACTCCATGTACCGGGGCCAAACAGGCGTTGACCTTTGCCGCACACTGGTCGAAGACGCCGTTGGTGCCGGGGTCCGCCTGATGCTCAGATCCGCGGTCACCTGGATAGCGCGGACGCCTTCCGCCTCTTTCCGCCTGGCGCTGAGCGGAGCAGCCGCCATGGAGGCGAAAGCGGTCGTCATCGCTAACGGCTCCCACGAGGCCGCTCCCGCCTTCCCGGGCTCCGGTCTTCCCGGCGTATTGGCCTCGGCCGAGGCCCAGACTTCAATGAACGTGAACGGTGTCGTGCCGGGCCGGCACGTCCTGGTCGTCGGCCTGGACAACGCGGGACTGCTCGTCGCCGCCAACCTGCTGGCTATGGGCGCCGAGGTGGTGGCCGTCCTGGACGGGTCACCGTCAATCCTGGGGCGCGATGTGAACGTCGGTCCTCTAAGCGCGGCTGACGTGCCGCTGCTTACATCGTCACGGGTGATCGAGGTCATCGGCATCGAGCGGGTCGAGCAGGTCGTCATCGCCAGGGTGGGCCCCGATGGGACAGTGGTACGTCGTAGCGAGCGGACCTTCGAGGCTGATGCCGTTTGCCTCGCCGGCCAAAGAACCCCCGACACGAGTCTCGCAGTGTCTGCCGGGTGTCCGATTCTGACGCATCCAGCCCTGGGAGGCCCGGTACCGGCACACGATCGGGCCCAGGCGACGCCGTTCGGGGGCCTGATCGTGTGCGGCGACGTAGCGGGCGTCGAGAACGGGGCTGTGTCTCTTGAAAGCGGCCGGCTGGCCGGGATCACGGCCGCCGGCCATGCCGGGTTTCGGGACGCCCAGGCCGCTGCGTGGGCGAGACTCGCGCGGGGACGGCTGGCGTACCTAAGGCGCGGGCCACGCGGGCTCGCGAGACGAGAGGCGAAGGCCGCGCTGGCGGCCGAGTGCGAAGCCATCCGAAGACGGCTCTGAGCCGCTAGGACCGCTGCGTCATCTCCTTGGCCACCGCCATCAGCTCCTGCTCATGCACGACCGGCGTGACCTTGAAGTCCTGGGGAGCGGGATCGAGCTGGTCAGCATGGCTACTTTGCTCGGGCTATCGGCCTCCACGAGCAGGAAGGATACGTGCTCGGGGGCGCCGCTGAGGAGGAAGTGCACCTTCACGCCGAGGTCGCATGCCCGGTGGTCCCCGTGGCCGGCCGTTTCATTTATAATGTCCCTCGCGGCTTTGCACCGAAGGTCTTTCCAGGGCGAAGGTTTGCTTCCCCTCCCACCCACTCCAGAGGAATTTTGCACCCTGGGACACCCAAGACCCCGGCCTCGATACATCGGGGCACGTTCCTACGGTTTTCCTGCAAGGCTGCTTGCCCAAAAACAGAAGGGTAGCGAGAGTACGCGCAAATATGGCGGTAAGTAAAGTCGTTGCATCCTTCGCGGAGGCGGTCGCCGACATCCCCGACGGAGCTTGGCTCATGATCGACGGCTTCGCTGGCCCGGGGGGCACGCCCCAGAACCTGATCCGCGCCCTCCGGGACCACGGCGCAAAAGACCTGACTATCATCAGCAACACGGCCGGGCTCGCGAGCGTCATCGGATTCGGGACCATCCCCGGCGATCGTCCCATCGATATCGGAGCCCTGATCGACAACGAGCAGGTGAAAAAGGTCATCGCCTCGTTCCCAGTATCGCCTTCTCCCTCGAAGCCGACTTCCTTCGAGCGAGCCTACCGCGAGGGCAAGGTGGACCTGGAGGTGGTGCCCCAGGGCACGCTGGCGGAGCGCATCAGGGCCGGCGGCGCGGGCATACCAGGCTTTTACACGCCGACGGGCGTCGGCACGATGATGGCCGAAGGCAAGGAGACACGCGTCTTCGATGGCCGTGAGTATCTGCTGGAGCGCGCCCTAACGGCCGACTTCGCGCTGCTCAAGGCACACAAGGCCGACACGCTGGGAAACCTCGTCTACAGGGGAACCTCTCAGAACTTCAACGGGGTGATGGTCACTGCGGCCCGTACCACCGTGATAGAGGTCGACGATATCCTGAAGCCTTCCGCGATGGACCCGTCCTCAATCGACACCCCGGGGATCTACGTCAAGCGCCTCGTCAAGATTCCGTAGCGCCGAGCCGAGGAGGCCACGCATGGAGAAGGACCGCCTGCCCAGAGAGGTCATCGCGATGAGGGTCGCCCAAGAGCTGCACGACGGAGACGTCGTGAACCTGGGCCTGGGGATCCCCACGCTGTGCTCCCAGTTCGTACCCGAGGGCTACACCATCACATACCACAGCGAGAGTGGCGTACTGAACTACGGCCCGATGGCCGAGCCCGGCGAGGAGGACGTAGACCTGATCAACGCTGGCGGCCAGTTCCTGGCGCCCGTGGCCGGCATGTCCTTCTTCAACTCCGCTGAGGCCTTCGCCATCATCCGGGGCGGCCATGTGGACGTGACCGTCCTCGGCGCGCTCCAGGTCTCCGAGAAGGGCGATCTGGCCAACTGGATGCTACCGGAGCGGGGCGTCGGCAATGTCGGCGGGGCCATGGACCTGACCGCCGGAGCCCGCAGAGTGATCGCCGCTCTGGAGCACAACGACCGCGGCGGCCAGGCTAAGGTCGTGAAGGAGTGCAGCTACCCCTTGACCGGCAGGGAGTGCGTCAGCCTGATCGTGACGGACATCGCGGTGATGGCGGTTACGCCGCAGGGTCTCGAGCTCAGGGAGGTCGCACCGGACTGGACCGCCGAAGAGGTGCAGGAGCAGACTGCCGCCGCTCTCATGGTGTCGCCCGACCTCAAGGACATGGAGCTGTAAGCCTCACGCTTTCCGCCTGAGCCCTGTGATAGACTGTATGCGTAGGCGTCCCGGCGTATAGCCGCTCAGGCGGGTTCGGAGGCGTTGTGTCCAAACGTATGACGGTCATCTTCGAAGACGAAGCACTGTACACGGCATTGAAGGTAGAGGCGGCACGAAAAGGTCGCCACGCCAAAGATATCGTAGCCGAGGCCGTTCGCGAGTGGTTGGAGACGCTGGAAGACGAGGAGCTACGGGCTGGCTTGGACGAGGCGCGCCGGGAATGGGAGCAGCAAGGCGGCCTGGAAGCCGGCGAGTTCTTTCCGTGACTTGCAAACTGACCCGCGGTAGGTATGCCCTACCGAGTTGAACTGTCGCCGGCTGCCCGACGAGACCTGCGGCAACTACCGCGGGAAGCGCAGGCGAGGCTGGCAGGACGCGTCCAGGCTCTGGCAGAGGAGCCTCGGCCTCCGGGCGTCCGCAAGCTACGGGGAGAGGCGCAGACCTGGCGAATCCGGCTTGGACCTTACCGGGTTGTCTATGATATTTACGACGAGCGCGAGCTGGTAGTCATTTTCAAGGTCGTTCGCAGAAGCGAAACAAGCTATAGGTGATAGTGTACTGCCACGCTCATCGTTCGCCCGACCTCAAGGACTTGGAGCTGTGTAAGGCAGCAGCTCCTTCACCGGTAGTGGCGACTCAGCTCCGAGGCGTAGCTGCGCCCGACCGCGTCATGGTGCTGGTCCAGCCAGTCGCGCAGCCGGGTAGTTCCCGTCGGTGGGCCCGCGGAGACCAGCAGGTCCGCCGACAGGCCCGCGATCTCATCCCGAGTCAGGACCACGTCTCGGACGGCCAGTCCCAGGGCCGACGCCAGTAGCAGAACGAGCCTGGGCGGCGCATGGACCAGCCTGGCTCGGCTTCCGACCCTCTGCGCGATAAGGCGGACCATCTCCTCGAAGGTGAAGGTGTCCGGGCCGACCGCGTCGATCTCTACGTCGCCGAGCTGCTCGGCGGCCTCCACGGCTATCCTCGCCACGTCCTCTACGAAGACGGGCTGGACTCTCTGTTTCCCCGTTCCGGCGATTGCGAAGGCCGGGAACCCCCTCAGCAGCCAGGCGATGTTGTTGATCAGCACGTCGCCAGGGCCGAATACGACCGTCGGCTTGACGATGGCATGAGACAGCTTCGAGCCTCTTACGGCCTCCTCGGCGAGTCCCTTGCCACGGAAGTATGGCAACGGGGAGCCGGGGGAGGCACCTGTGATGCTGACGTGCACGATCTTCTCGACGCCCGCGTCTTCCGCAGCTCGTATCAGCTTTTCCGTATTCTCGACGGCCTTGTCGAAGGTAGCTGTCCCGCGCTCGAATCGAATCCAGTAGGTGTTGTACAGCACACGCGCGCCGCGTAGGCTGCTGGCCAACGCAGCAGCGTCGTCGAAGCTGAGGGCTGCGACGTCGATTCGGCCTTCGAACGGGCCGCCGCGGTGGGGGTGTCCTGTCAAGGTCTTGACCGGTTTCCCCGAGGCCAGGAGCAGTCGCGCGATATGGCTCCCGGTGAACCCGAACGCACCGGTGACTACACAGAGATCGCTCACTCAGATGACCGCGAAGGTGGAGCCGGCCCCTGTCTTGGTCACTTCGACGCGCACCGGGAAGGCGTCTTTGATCTGGTCGATATGGGTGATCACTATGATCTTCTGGAAGTCGTCCTGGATGGACTGGATCGCCTCGGTGAGACGCTCCTGGCCCACGCGGTCCAGCGAGCCGAACCCCTCGTCGATGAATAGGATCGGCAGCGGCGCCCCTGACCTCCGGGCCAGGAGCTTGGACAGCGCGATGCGCAGCGCGAAATTGATGCGGAAGGCTTCGCCCCCGCTAAAGGTCTCGTAGTCGCGGGTGCCCACCTCGTCGGCAATCTTTATGTGCAGCTCTTCCGTCGGCCGGCCGGTCCGGCCGTCCTTCCTGCCCTCTTCGAGCTGAAGCTTGAGCGACATGCGATTGTCGGTGAGCCTGGCCAGGAGCTCATTGGCGTCGGTCTGAAGCTGCGGTATGGCGTTTTCGATGATCAGGGCCTGGATGCCGTTTTTCCCGAAAGCGATCGCCAGTTCATCGTAGACGCCCTTATCCGCGGCCAGTCCGGTACGTTTCGTCTCGAGTCCACTTAGCTCTTCAGCAAAGGAGTCACACTTTTGCAGGTCACGCTCCAGACCACCGCGCCGGACCAGAGCGGCCTCCTTGCGGCCTTCAATCTCCTTCAGGAGTGCCTGGGTCTTGGCCAGCCTCGACTCGGATTCCGGCAGGGCCCGCAGCTCCTCGGCCAGGGTAGCCCGCCGCTGCTCGGCCTGCTGCAACTCTTCGCGACGCCGCTGAAGCATCCCGCGAGAGGTCGTCAGGGCCTCTCTTTCGACGGGCAGAGCCTCGGCGGCTTGGTCCAGGCTGGTGTTGAGCGCATCGTACGACTGCAGCTCTTTTACTCGCCCTCTGAGTCGGTCGTGCTCTCCTGTGTCGTAGCCGAGTCCGGCAAGCTCAGCATCGAGCTCGGCGAGAGCGGCCGTCTCGTCGCGAGCGAAGCCGGCTGCCTCTAGCCTGGACTCCGCCTCGCGAAGCTCGGCCGCCCCCAATGTTAGCTGCTCCTGGGCCTGAATGGAGTCGGTCCGATCACGCTCGAGATTGGCCTGGTTGGCCTGGGCCTGCGCCCGCCGTTGCTCTAGCTTGGCCTCGGTCTCGGCCAGTCGGGCGGCCAGCTCGTCGTGCTGCTTCTCCAGGGCCTTTTCCTGAGCGGTGTTCTCCTCGTGCATCCTCTTGCTGGCGAGCCCCTGCGCCTCGTACTCACGGCGTAGGTGCTCCTGGCCGTCTGTCCCCAGTGGCTGTCGGCAGAGGGGACATCGGTTGTCTCCCTGCTCGAGCATGTCGAACTTGCTTCGGGTCTCCTTCATCTCCCCGAGCAGGCGCTGGCTGTCCATCTTGAGATCGCGAGCCCCGGCTGCCGAACCCTGGACATCCTCCCGTTGCCGCTGGGCGCTCTCTTGCAGATGGACAAGCTCGGCAAACTCTTTGGCCGTTGCACGCAGCCCCTCGTCGATCCGTGGCAGGTGCCCCGCTCTGGGCCGGAGCTCGTCGACCAGGGAGCGAAGCTGGCTCACCTGTGCGGCCAGCCGCTCTCGCTTGACGGCGATCTCTTCCGCCAGCTGGGCCCTCCTGGCGTCCAGTGCGCTCTTTTGGGTGAGGGTCTTGTCCAGCCGGTCCAGATCGACGCGACCCTGCTGGAGCAGGGCGAAATTGCGGCGGATCTCCTCCCCTCTTTCCATCGCCGCCTCGTACTCGCGGACCCGCTTCTCGTGGGACCCCACCTGCCGCTCGAGGTGACCGATGTCCTCCTGGTCCCGCTGGATGCGGCCATCCAAGACGGCGAGCTCGTCACGATGTCTGTGTAGTGTGTCGACCGACCGCCGCAGCTCATCGGCGGCCTGCTGCCGACTCGCCTCCTCCGGTTCGATATCCGCGAGGGTGGCTATCACGTCAGCGAGCTGAGCCTCGTACTCCGGCCTCCTGGCCACCTCGTCGCGCCTCACGTCGATGGCGCCGTCGGCGTCACGAATATCCTCTTGGACCGAGCGGCTTCTAGCCTTGGCCCGCTCCTCGAGATCCTGGTAGTAGGACAGGTCCAGCACCTCGGCCAGCGTGGCCTTGCGCTCGGCAGGCCGGCTGGTGGTGAATCGATCGGCATCACCCTGACGCAGATAGGCCGTGTTGATGAAGGTGTCGAAGTCCAGGTGCAGGATCTCGCGGATCCGTGCTTCGGTCTCCCTCAGTGTGTTGCCGGTAATGGGACGGAAGCCGTCGCCCGAGGCCACCTGAAGCTCGAGCATCGTGGAGCCCTGCCTGCTCCGGGCAGATCGCGCGTGCCTGCGGCTCACGCGATAGCGCTGGTCGCGGGCGGAGAATTCCAGCTCGACGGCCATGTCCTGCTGGCCCTGGTGGATCAGCTCCTCCTGGGTGCGCGCTCTCGCCTGGCCCCACAACGCCCAGGTTATTGCGTCCAGCAGCGCCGTTTTCCCATTGCCGTTCTCGCCACAGAGGCAGGCCACGTGGATGCCCTCGAGCTCCAGCGTCGGGACGTTGTCCCGGTAGCACATGAAGTTGGTGACCGTAAGCCGCTGCGGGATCATGATCTCAGTGTGTGGACCGGGTCCGCTCTCAAGCTGTCTTCAGTATATTCTGCACTCGCCAACCGCTTCCAAGTGTTATCCTTAACGCGAAACGGCGTTTTCAGCAAAAGGGTTTCCCGCAGCGAACATGAAGCGACGTTCATCGGTCAGTGTGCCCAAGGATAGGATAGAGCCTTTCTGCCGGAAGTGGGACGTTGTGGAGCTCTCGCTGTTCGGCTCCGGCCTTCGCGACGACTTCACCTCCGAAAGCGACGTAGACATACTTATAGCTTTCGGGCCAGCTGCACGGCATGGACTGCTCGACTTCGTTCGGATGCAGCGAGAGCTGGAGGAGGTATTCGGACGGCAGGTAGACCTGGTCAGCCGGCGTGCCGTTGAACAGAGTCGTAACCCCTTCCGCCGTAAAGCCATCCTCGAATCCGCAAGAGTGGTCTATGAGCGCACGTAACAGCGGGCACTTGACGGACATCCTGGAGGCGGCGAAATTGGCCCAAGCATACGTTGGAGGCAAGACGAGACAACAGTTTCTTGATGACGTGCAGTGTCAGGACGCCGTGATTAGACGGCTAGAGATCATTGGCGAGGCGGCTCGTCACGTATCGAGGCAGACTCGAGCAAGGTTCCCCGAAGTGCCTTGGAGCGACCTTGTAGGAATGCGCAACGTCCTCGTTCACGGCTACGGTGAGGTTGATCTGCTCGTTGTTTGGAATACCATTCGGAGGGACGTGCCTCAACTCGTCGAAAGCCTGGAACACCATCTGTCCGTCGGGGATTGACCGATGCATCAAGACTACTGCCCACCCAGGTACTGAGACAGCGGCTTGATGCTGTAGCCGCCGTCGCCGTTGGCCAGGCTCTCAGCAGCAGCCCGGGCGGTGTCGAGGGACGTGAAGCAGGGGATACGTGAGTCGACGGCGGCGCGCCGGATGTGGAACCCGTCCTGCTGGACCTCGCGGTCGCCGGTCACCGTGTTGACGACCGCATTTATCGTGCCGTCGGCTATGAGGTCCACCACATTGGGGTGCCCCTCGCTGAGTCGCTTGGGCACCGCGACCACCGAGATGCCCAGACCCCTGATCATAGCCGCCGTTCCCTCTGTGGCATACAGCCCGTAGCCGGCCCGGGCAAAATCCTTGATCATCGGTACTGCCTCCGCCTTGTGGCGGTCCGCGATGCTCAGCAGCGCCGACCCTTCGGGCGGCAGGCTCAGGCCCGCCGCCATGAGAGCCTTGGTTACCGCAGCCTGAAAGTCGTGGTCGATGCCCATCACCTCGCCGGTCGACTTCATCTCCGGGCCGAGGTAGGTGTCTACGCCGGACAGCTTTGACATGGAAAAGACCGGCGCCTTGACCCCCACCAGCTTCTGTTTCTTCCACAGCCCGCCCTCGTATCCCTGCTCCTTCAGGCTCCTGCCCAGCATCGCCTTGATGGCCAGCCGCACCATCGGCACACCGGTCACCTTGGAGATGAAAGGAATGGTTCGGCTCGAGCGAGGGTTGACCTCCAGGACATATACCTCGGTCACGGGCCGTGCCGAGTCCCCATCGCGGTTTGCCGGGCTCCTGTAGGCCGGTCCCCCTACGACCACATACTGGATGTTCATCAACCCCTGGACCTGGAGAGCGCGCCCGATTCGCGTTGTGTAGTCGACGATGGTGTCGACCTCCTCCTCTGTAAGAGTAAGTCCAGGATAGATGGCCATGGAGTCGCCGCTGTGGACGCCCGCGCGCTCGACGTGCTCCATGATGCCCGGAATGAGGACGGTCTCTCCGTCGCAGACCGCGTCGACCTCGACCTCGCGCCCCTCGAGGTACTTATCGATGAGGACGCGTCGGCCCCCGCCCGCCTCCAGCGCGTTGGTCATGTACCTGACCAGCTCGGATGCGTTCTGCACGATCTCCATGGCGCGCCCGCCGAGAACGTAGCTGGGGCGCACCAACACCGGGTAGCCCACCTCCTGGGCCACCTCCAGCGCCTGCTCCAGGGTGGCCACCGCCGCCCCGGGTGGGTTGGCTATGCCCTCCCTGGCGAGGAATTCCTCGAAGAGGTGACGGTCTGATGCGATGTCGATGGACTGGGCCGTCGATCCCAGTATCGGCATCTCGGCCTCGTCGAGCGACTGGGACAGGTTGATGGCCGTCTGACCTCCGAACTGCACAATCGCCGGCGGAAATACGAGGTCATTGCCCTCGGTTACGAAGGCCTCGTTGTCCAGCACGTCTCGCAGGCTCTCGTCGTCAAGCGGTTCGAAGTAGAGGCGATCGCTTGTGTCGAAATCGGTCGAGACGGTCTCTGGATTGGAGTTCACCATCACGCTGCGTACGCCCTCCTCCTGCAAGGCCCAGGCGGCGTGCACGGAGCAGTAGTCAAACTCGATTCCCTGGCCGATGCGGATGGGGCCACTCCCCACGACAACGGCCTTGCCCTCCTTCAAAGGAGTGGCTTCGTTCTCCTGCTCGTAGGTGCTGTAGAAGTAGGGCGTCTGCGCCTCGAACTCGGCGGCGCAGGTGTCGACCATCTTGTAGACGGGCCTGATATCCCGGTCCAGGCGAAGCCTGCGCACCTGGTCCGCCGTCCGGTCCGTGAGCACGCCGATCTTCTCGTCGGAGAAGCCAAGGCGCTTTGCCTCCCACAGTCGCTCCGCGTCCAGCGGATCGGAGAGCAGCTCCAGCTCCATGTCGGCGATGTTGGCGAAGGCCCGCGTGAACCAGGGGTCGATCCCCGTGAGCCGTGCCAGGCTCTCGGGGGTGGCGCCGCGCCTCAGGGCCGCCATCAGCGCCCAGAGCCGCTCGTCGGTAGGGCCGAGGGGCAGCCGCTCCAGGATGGTCTCCGGATCGCCCTGCCACGCGGGGTCCTCCCACAGCATGGAGCGGTTGGTGATCTCGAGCGAGCGCACCGCCTTCTGGAAGGCGGCCTCGAAGGAGCGGTCGATGGCCATAACCTCGCCGGTAGCTTTCATCTGAGTGCCGATGGACCTGTCGCCGTAGGGGAATTTATCAAACGGCCACCGGGGTATCTTGACCACGCAGTAGTCCAAAGCGGGCTCAAATGCGGCGAGGGTTTTCTGGGTCACCGCGTTGGGAATCTCGTCCAGCCGCTTGCCCACGGCGATCTTGGCGGCTACCCTTGCGATAGGGTAGCCCGTAGCCTTGCTTGCGAGGGCCGAGCTGCGGCTGACCCGAGGGTTCACCTCGATCACGTAGTACGGGCTCTCGGCCCGGCCTTGGTTGGGCAGCGTCTCCGCGACGACGTCGCCCGGCTCCAGCGCGAGCTGGACGTTGCACCCGCCTTCGATGCCCAGCGCTCGGATGATCTTGAGGCTGGCCGAGCGGAGCATCTGATACTCTTTGTCGGAGAGGGTCTGGCTGGGAGCCACGACTATGCTGTCGCCGGTGTGGACCCCCATCGGGTCGACGTTCTCCATGTTGCAGACGGTGATGCAGTTGTCGGCGGCATCCCGCATCACCTCGTACTCGATCTCTTTCCAGCCCACCAGCGACCGTTCCACTAGCACCTGGTTGATTGGACTGGCCGCCAACCCACTCGAGACGAAGGCTTCGAACTCCCCCTCCGTGGTCGCGACCCCACCGCCGGTGCCGCCCAGCGTATAGGCGGGGCGGACCACCAGGGGAAGGCTCAGGCCGACCAGGGCCTTTTTCGCCTCCTCCATGGAGCCGACTGTCGCATTGGGCGGCAGCGGCTCCCCAATTCCCAGCAAGAGCCTGCGGAACAGCTCCCGGTCTTCGGCGTTCCGAATCGCTTGCAGGGGAGTGCCCAGCAGCCGGACGTCGTATCGGTCGAGGACGCCGGCGTCCGCGAGCTCGACGGTCAGGTTCAGCCCGGTCTGGCCGCCTAGGGTGGGCAGGATGCCGTCCGGCCGCTCGGCCTCGATCACTCGGGCCAGGACTTCGACGGTCAGCGGCTCGATGTAGACGATGTCCGCGATGCCTTCGTCGGTCATGATGGTGGCCGGGTTGGAGTTCACCAGCACGGTGGTTACGCCCTCCTCGCGGAGGGCCTTGCAGGCCTGGGTGCCGGCGTAGTCGAACTCGGCCGCCTGGCCGATGACGATGGGCCCCGACCCGATGACAAGGACTTTTTGTGGCTTAGGCTGGGTCATTAGGTGGCGTCGCGGTCCGGTTCGTACAGGCTCAGCCCCGGTATGCGCTGGAAGTGCTCGTCGCGGGTGAATACGGACAGGCTGTTTTCAAGGGCCACGGCTGCGATCGAGGCATCGGCCAGCGGGATTACGGCTCCCTGTCTTCTCAGGTCGGCCAGGATGCGTCCCGTCAGGTTCCAGGTGCCCCTGGCTGTGTCTACGAACGGGACTGCGTCCAGCTCTTCTTCGAGCGTACCGAATTGACGCTCGTCCCTCGCCCCACGAAGCAGCTCGGCGTAGACAATCCCGACCATTACCGCCTCTTCGGACTCTAGAAGGCGCCTCACCTCCGCTCCCTCGGGCGAGGCGGGGATACGGAAATACTGCGCCCATACCGAGGTGTCGATGATTACGGACGACACCGCCGCTATCGCTCCAAGTGACGGAACTCGTACCAGTCGTCCAGGTCCAGGTCGAGCTTCCCCTGGAGCGCCAGCAGCCGCTTCATCCGATTACTGCGTAGGTAGTCCCCCAACGCCCGGTTGACGGCCTTGCTCCTGCTCTTCTCGCCCGTTGCCTTAACGACGTCCTCTAGGAGCCTAGGGTTAACGTCGAGTGTCGTCCTCATGTCGCTTCCTTATCGTCGGACGGTGCTCTGCTCGTCAATTTCAGTTTCCGCGCATCGTCTTTCTTCATCATAACTTAGCATCTTAATTATACACCATTTTATTGCGCCATCACCATGCGCAAGAAACTATCGAAGAGATACTCGTTGTCGCGCGGCCCCGGCGACGCCTCGGAGTGGTACTGGATGCTCATCACCGGCAGGGACCGGTGGCGCAGGCCCTCGACGGTGTCGTCGTTGAGGCTTATGTGGCTGACCTCGAGCTCGGCCGGAAGGCTGGCGGCGTCGACGGCGTAGCCGTGATTCTGCGCCGTTATGTAGACGCGGCCGGTGGCGACGTCACGCACCGGGTGGTTGGCGCCGCGGTGCCCGAACTTGAGCTTGTACGTCTTCGCCCCAAACGCCCGCGCGATGACCTGGTTGCCCAGGCAGATGCCCATGACCGGCACGCGGCCCATCAGCCCGCGGGCCGTCTCGACCGCGTAGTCCAGCATCTCGGGGTCCCCCGGCCCCGGCGACAGCACCACGCCGTCGGGTTTTTTGTCCAACAGGTCGGCTGCAGAAGCGGTCGCGGGGAAAGCGGTGACCTCGCATCCCCTGGAGCGCAGCATTCGCAGGATGTTGTACTTCAGCCCGTAGTCGCTGACCAGGATTTTTTGTCCAGCTGCCGCGTCTCCGGGAGCCGCGACACGTTCTGGTCCGGCTGCCGCGCCAGGGCCGGGCGCTTTCACTGGGTCGTCCCAGTCGTAGGCAGCCTCGGTGCTGACCTGCCGGACGAAATCTACGTCGCCGTAGCCGGGCAAGTCCCGGAGGCGCGCAAGGGCAGCCTCGGGGGCCTCGTCAACGGCGATCGTGCCCATCATGACGCCGTGGGTCCGCAGGCGTCGGGTGATGGCGCGCGTGTCCACGCCGCTGAGGCCCGACACGCCCTGGGCGGCCAGGAACTCGTCGAGGGTCCGGCTGCTCAGCGGGTGGCTGGGCCGCTCGCAGTGCTCCCGCACCACGAAGCCGGCGACCTGGACGCGGCGGGACTCGAAGTCCTGGTCGTTGATGCCGTAGTTGCCGATGAGCGGGTAGGTGGGCATTACTATCTGGCCGGCATAGGACGGATCCGTCAGCATCTCCTGGTAGCCGGTCATCGAGGTGTTGAACACCACCTCGCCATGGGCCGGGCTATCGGTCGAACCGAAGGCCCGGCCCCGGTACACCGAGCCGTCTTCCAGGACGAGGTGGGCTTGTTTGGTGGTCATCTCATAAGCCTTGTCGAGTGGATTGAGGCTTGAGACCATATCGAGACCTTATTTCTTCAACGATGGACTCCTCTAATCGATATTCGCTGGTCGTCTGATCCCTCAGCGCACGTAAATCTGATTCGATACCCCATATAGTGCGGATAAGCTCTTTCGTCAGCGTTTCGACTGTCTCGACAGGGTTCCTGAACCTTCGGTCAATGCCATTCGATATTGATTGCTGATGCGTCTCGTAGATACGAGCTGATCGTTCGAAGTCATCGAAGTGGACTGTACCGAAGGCCTTGTTCCACACATCTACAGCCTTGTACCCCACGCTTGACCTAAATACTATGTAAGTGATGAACGGGATTAGTTCTTGGGCATTATCCGTGGCGGACAATCGGGAAATTACTGGGTCCTGGAAAAAAGTTCGGAGGAAATCGGCCAGTTCGATGCTTAACCCTGTCGCTGCCACCCTCCATAGTTCAACGCGCTTGTTAAACTGCTGGACTCCAGCCGTGATCTCCGGGCCAAGCTCGTCCACCCTCCTTTGACCAATCTCGCTCAACGTACCCGGTAGAGGCTGCAAAAGGGGATACGGGGCGAAGTATCGCGTGGGTGGCACAATGCTTCCCTTGTGAAAAAAATCTTCCGAGTCGCTTGTCCTAATGACGAATAGGTCGAGTCGTTCGTCGGGTATTTCCGCAGGCCGCGAGTCAGACGTCATCCAGCCTAAACGAGACTGCACCTGTTCAAGCCTGTTCCGGACGTTTTCAATGACCGGGTCAACCACCAGAGCTATTAGCTCCGCGTTGTAGGATCTTCCCAGTAGTCTTCTCGTAGCTTCGACCTGTTCGCTGGTCGCTTTTGCCTGACCTTCGGTTGCAGCACTCATGCGCGCGGTGAATACGAGGTTGAGCGCTGTCACAACAACCAAACCTATGACCACGGAGGCTTGGATAGTTTCCCCCACACTTAGCGTGCCGGGACGGGTGAACACTATCAGCGAGACTATGCCGCCAACGGCTGCGGCGACCACGAACGCTAATACTGAGAAGGTTATCCGTGGTCCACTACGCAGCTTCATGCGCCACCTCGCCGACGACGATCGTCGCCACGACATGCCCCTTCAGCGTCGCGCCGTCCAGCGGCGTGTTCTTCCCCTTGGAGGCGAACTTGCTGGCGTCGACCACCCACTCGGCCTCGGGGTCGAATACAGTGACGTCGGCCACCGAGCCCCGCTTTAGCGTGCCGATGTCGCTGCGGCCGAGGAACCTGGCCGGGGCCGCGGTAAGCCGCTCGATCAGCACCGGCAGCTCGATCCGGTCGGCGTGGACCAGCGACATCAGCGAGCCCAGGGCCGTCTCCAGGACGCTGATGCCGAAGGCGGCATCGTCGAAGCTGGAGACCTTGTCCACGCGGTTATGGGGCGCGTGGTCGGTGGCGACCACATCGATGACGCCGTCGGCCAGGCCCCGGACCAGCGCCTCGACGTCCGCCTGCGAGCGCAGGGGAGGGTTCACCTTGGCTCGGGTGTCGTAGGCCTCCGGCGTCAGGGGATCGAACACCCCGGATGGATCTCCGTTTTGCAGCCCGAGGACGGCGGCGTCTGTCAGCGTCAGGTGGTGAGGCGTCACCTCGCAGGTCACGTTTATCCCCCTCTCTTTGGCCTGGCGCACCAGCTCCACCGTAGCGGCGGTGGTGACGTGCGCCAAATGTAGCCGGCCGCCGGTCAACTCTGCGAGCGCGATGTCGCGGGCCACCATTATCTCCTCGGCGGAGTTGGGTATGCCTTTGATGCCCAGCCTGTTTGAAACCCAGCCCTCGGTCATGGCCCCGCCGTGGAACAGCTCAGGCACCTCGCAGTGATTGATGACCGGTAGCCCTTGAAGGGAGCTGTAGCTGAGGGCCTGACGCATGATGTTGGCGTCGCTAACGGGGTAGCCGTCGTCGCTGAAGCCGATGGCGCCGGCCTGCGCGAGGTCCGCCATCTCAGCGAGCTCCTTGCCCATGCTCCCCTTGGTGACGCAGCCTATAGGCAGCACCCGCACCGATCCCTCGGTCCTGGCCTTGCCCAGCACGAAGTCGACGGTCGCCCAGGAGTCGATGACAGGGTTGGTGTTGGGCATGGCGCAGACGGTGGTGAACCCACCCCTCGCCGCGGCCAGCGTCCCGGTGGCTATCGTCTCCTTGTCCTCGTATCCGGGCTCGCGCAGGTGGCAGTGCAGGTCGACGAACCCCGGGCACACCACCAGTCCCGTGGCGTCGATGACCTGCGCTCCCTTCGGTGGGGCGATGCGCCGATCCAGGGCTTTGACCAGTCCCCCTTCGATCAGGACGTCGCACACCCGGTCCAGCCCGGCAGCCGGGTCGATGACTCTGCCTCTCTTGATCAGCAACGGAGACATATGAAAGCCGCCTCGGTTATCCCCGGCCGTCGGACCGGAACTCGCGGACGGGCGTCGACACGCCGTACAGGCAGGCCATCCGTACGGCCACGCCGTTGGTCACCTGCTCTTCGATTACCGACCGGACGCCGTGCGCAACCTCGGAGTCGATCTCGACCCCCTCGTTCATCGGCCCTGGATGCATGACCAGAACGTCCGGCTTGGCCAGCTCCAGTCGCTTCGGCGTGATTCCGAATGTTCGCGAGTACTCGCGCAGGGTGGGCAGGTGACCCGCCTGCTGTCGCTCCAACTGGAGCCGCAGCACCATGACGACGTCGGCGCCCTCCAGCGCGCGCTCGACGCTGGTCTCCACCTGTACCGAGGCGAAGGGATGCCCCTCCACCTCCCGGTAGCCGTTCACGAAGTCCGATGGGATCAGCGTCGGCGGCGCACACAGCACCACGCTGGCGCCCATCCGGGTCAGTCCCCAGAGGTTGCTACGCGCGACACGGCTGTACAGGATATCGCCGACGACGACGACCCTGCGACCGTCGAGCCGCCCCAGGTGGCTTCGCATTGTATAGATGTCCAGCAACGCCTGTGTCGGGTGGGCATGGGTGCCGTCGCCCGCGTTGATCACGCAGGAGTCGAGGTGGCGCGCCAGGAAGTGAGGGACTCCCGAGTGAGGGTGGCGAACCACGATTACGTCAGCGTTCATGGCCTGGACGGTCAGCGCCGTGTTGTATAGCGACTCGCCCTTCTCAGAGCTGCTGGCCCTCTCGGTCACGTTGATGACGTCCGCGCTCAGGATCTTGCCAGCCTGCTCGAACGACACCCGCGTCCGAGTGCTGGCCTCGAAAAAGAGGGTGATGACGGACTTGCCCTGCAGAGCCGGCACCTTCTTGATATCCCGGTGCAGTACCTCCTTCATGGCGTCGGTGTTCTGCAGCAGCGCCTCGATGTCCCCTCGCGAGAAGTCGTCCAGGTCCAGGATGTGACGGCGACCTAGCCTCGGCGTCGGCTCGGGATCCGAAGCCGGGGTGCCGCTTGCCTCCGAGGGAGCTCGTGCCCGCTGCGCTCGGCTCTGCTGGGTCACGATTGTCCCCTTCTCAAGAGCACCACCTCGTCGGCGCCGTCTACCTCGGCCATTCTGACCTGCACCTTCTCGTCCAACGACGTTGGGACATTCTTGCCCACGTAGTCGGCCCTTATCGGCAGCTCTCGGTGTCCGCGATCGACGAGCACGGCGACCTGGATCTCCCGAGGCCGCCCGAAGTCGTTGAGGGCGTCCATGGCGGCTCGGATCGTCCTACCGGTGAACAGCACATCGTCCACCAGAACGACCCGCTGATCCCGGATGCTCACCGGTATGTCGGTGGGGTGCATCAGCGGCCTGACTCCGCCCGGGGTGTCGTCGCGGTACAGGCCGATGTCGAGCGTGCCGACGGGTACACCCGCTCCCTCGAACTCACCCAGCCATCCGGCAAGCCGTCTCGCCAGGGGGACTCCTCTGGTGTGTATCCCCACCAGCACCACACCCGCGACCCCTCTATTGCGCTCGAGGACCTCGTGTGCAATGCGGGTAAGGGCCCGCCTCATGTCCTCGGAGGACATGATCGGCAGTCTTAGCTCTGAAATCGGGGCCTCCCCTGCTCGTGCTACTCCCGACCGCTGTCGACCGGTCGGTGCATCCTGGCGCGACCAGCCCAGATGCTTTTGCCCTGGCACACGAAAACCTCTTACCGGCTGGCAAGAGGTTAGAGATAAAGGCGGGCCTCGAAGGCCTATCCCTTGCCAGCCTCACGGGACTAACTTAAAGGGCAACCAACGCCCAGGCGCTGGAAGAGCCGTCCGTACAGTCGCAGTGATCCTACCTCAGCGTGTCGGGTCTGTTCAAGGGCGGCGCTCGCGGTTTCGATGGCCTTGACGGTCCTTTCGAGATAAACTTAGAATGAAGCTGGCGGCAAGCTGGCGAATTGGATGAAAAACAAGGGACGAATCGAGCACCCCGTGTCCGCCGGTGGAGTAGTCTACCGCAGGACCGACGACCATGCCGAGGTGGTGATCTGTGGTCGCGGCTCGCCGCGCATCTGGGGACTACCGAAAGGAACCCCTGAACCCGGCGAGAGTCGAGAGCAGACCGCCCTCAGGGAGGTCCGCGAGGAGACCGGACTCGAAGTAAGGGTGGAGGGACTGATCGACAGCGTCAAGTACTGGTTCGCCAGTGAGGGAACGCGATTCCACAAAACCGTCCACTTCTACCTTATGGTGGCAGAAGGCGGCGACGTCTCCCTCCACGATCATGAGTTCGACGTCGTCGAGTGGCTGCCGTCGGAGAAGGCACTGGACACGTTAACCTACGAAAACGAGGCAAGGATTGTTGAAAAGGGCCTTTCCATGGTCTCGGGGTGAGCCCGAGAAGCGTGACGCCGGAGTGATCGTCGAGGGCGAGAAGATCATTCTGCGGGAGAAGCGTATCGAGGACGCTCCCGACGACTACGCTTGGCGCACCGACGATGAGCTGGCACGCCTCGACGCCAGCCGGCCTATAACCATGCCTTACGGCGACTTCCTCAAATTCACAAGGGAGGAGCTGAGCTTTCCGGGCCCCAGGTCTCAGCGTTTCGCCATCGACACCCAGGACGGAAAGCATATCGGCAACTGCATGTGCTACGACATCGACCTGCGGCGTGGAGAGGCCGAGCTTGGGATCATGATCGGCGACCGGGAGTACTGGGGGAAAGGCTATGGAACGGACTCCGTCAAGAGCCTGCTCAGGCACGCGTTTACGTCGATGCAGCTTTCCAGGGTCTATCTGCACACCCTGGACTGGAACGATCGCGCCCGCAGCTCCTTCGCCAGATCGGGCTTTCGCGAAGTGAAACCCGTGCGCAGGAGTGGCATGAACTTCATCCTCATGGAGGTGCTGCGCACCGACTGGGAGCAGGACGAAGAGGCCGGCCAGGCCACAAAGAGCGACGGGGCGGGGCCTACGCCCGCGCCGCCGGACGGCTAGCTCGCGCCGGCTGATCAACGCGCCAGCATTTAGGAAGGGACCGGCTTGAGCCGGTCCCTTCTCCTTTTCTTCGCCAACCTCGAATCAGCCGAGCCCGGGATTCACGCGGAGCCCGGACGAGGTTGGTCGACGACTTTGGAAAAGTATTGGAAATAGATTAGGTGGAACCTCAAAGACCTTGCGCGACGCTTCAAGCGTCCGATAGCCTGGCCCGGTACCCCAACTCCACGGGCAATCAGGAGGCTCCATGCGGCTGGCCAGAGCGAGAGTCACCAACTACAAAAGCATTGACGACTCCGGATGGGTGACCATCGACGACGTCACGTGCCTGGTCGGGAAGAACGAGTCGGGCAAGACGGCGTTCCTCCACGCCCTGCGGCGACTGAACCCGGTGTCGGGCGCCGACTCCGAGTTCGACATAAAGGATTATCCCCGAAAGGGGTATGCCAAGTACAAGCGCTACCACGCGGAGAACCCGGAAGTAGTAGTGCGTGCCGAGTTCGAGCTCTCCCCGGACGAGGTGGAGGAGATCGAGTCCGCATTTGGGCCAGGAGCGCTCGCCTCTCATAGAGTCAGAGCGTCCAAGGACTACGCCAATCGCCGCTCCTGGGACGTTGAACTCGATGAGAATGCGGTGGTGCGGCATATCCTCTCAGGCGCGTCGGTGCCTCTCGAAGTTCGAGAGCACCTAGAGAATGCCGAGACCTGTGAGGAGATGTACGCACGGCTCCAGTCCCTCCAGTTCAAGCCGCCCGCCGTCTCAGAGCTACTCGCTAGCCTGCCGGATCGGTTCAAAGGAGGCCTTGAGCGCCAGATCATCGACGACTACCTGGAGAAGTTCGTCCCGCGCTTCGTGTACTTCGACGACTACAGCGCCATGCGGGGCCGCATCTCCGTTCAAGACCTGGCGCATCGCAGAGAAAACGGCGGCGTGCTCGACGACGCGGACCGCACCTTCCTGTCTCTGCTGTCCCTCGTGGGCGCCGATCTTGCAGACCTGCAGAACGAGACCAACTACGAGCACCTCAAGGCGGACCTCGAGGCCGCGTCCATTAGCATCTCGGACGAGATATTCGCCTTCTGGAACCAGAGCAGCCAGCTTCGAGTCGACTTCGACCTCTCGGCCGCGAACCCCAGTGACCACCCGCCCCTCAACCGGGGCACCATCCTGCACGTCCGTATCTGGAACAACCGCCATCGCGTCTCCGTCCCCTTCGACGAGCGGTCCAAGGGGTTCGTCTGGTTCTTCTCATTCACCGCGTACTTCTCCAAGCTGGAGGAAGAAGAGGAAGCCGACCTCATCCTCCTCCTGGATGAGCCCGGACTCAACCTTCACGCGATGGCACAGCACGACTTCGTCAGCTTCATCGAACGGCGGCTGGCCCCCAAACACCAGGTGATGTACACGACCCACTCGCCCTTCATGATAAACCTGGAGCACCTTAGTCGCGTGCGCACCGTGCAGGACCTGGATGACCAGGGAACGTCGATCAGTGACGATGTGTTCGGCAACGATCACGACACTGTCTTCCCGCTGCAGGTCGCCCTTGGCTACCAGATGGCTCAGACGCTGTTCCTGGCTCCCCACTGCCTGCTGGTCAACTCGCCGGCAGACCTGATCTACATGCAGGTGCTCGGCGAGACAGCCGCCGCCACGGGGCGGCTGCGACTCGACCCACGATGGGTCGTCATACCCGTGGGCGGCGCCGATAACCTCCCGACGTTCGTGTCCCTGCTGGGCGAGAACTACGTCAGCGTCGCCGTCCTGATGGACGTCATACCCACGAACAAGGAGCAGGTCGAGGCAGCGAACCGAGGCGGCGCTGCCAGGGCTCGGAGCCCAATCAAGTGGGTCGAGGTCACGAAGGTGCGGGACGCCGACATCGAGGACCTGTTCGACTCCAGTTTCTACTTGAAGCTCGTAAATGAAGCCTACGAGGCCGAACTACCCCACGACCTCACCCTGAAGACCATCAGCAGCAGCAATCCACGGATAGTCAAGCGGATTGAAGATTACTTCGAGGCGGAGGGTATCGCCGGGGGTCGCTTCGATCGCTACAGGCCCGCGGCCCATCTGCTCCAGAACCACGAAGCGCTGCGCGATCAGATCGACGGCACCACGATCGACCGTGCTTCATCGCTGTTCGAGCGTTTGAACGGCCTGCTCCCGGACAACGGGGCCGAGCCAAAGGCTGTAAGCGTAGCCGCCCCCCAAAATGGCGCCGTGATCGCGGCGTCGTAGGCCGCTACGGGCGCCTGCTAACCGGAAATGGGGCGGCCTCTGCGCCGCCCCTCTCTTTGTTGCTGTGCTGGCGCTAAGTATTCTGAGCTCGGTGACTAACTCCGACCGAACTCCCGCTCCAGCTGGCTGGCGCTCAGGTGGATCATCGTGGGACGCCCATGGGGACAGGTGTGAGGCTGCTGGCACTGCTCCAGCTGGCGGGCAAGCTCCGACATCTCCTCGTGAGACAGGCTCTTGCCAGCCCTTATGGCTCCGTGGCAGGCCACTGAGTAGGCCGCCCGCTCCTCCCAGGACTCGAAGCCTCCGCCCTCGTCCATCGCATCCAGTACGTCGACGAGGCTGGCGGCCGGATTCGCATCCGTCAGGAGCATCGGCACGCCGCGAACCAGCCAGGTGCGGTCCCCAAAAGGCTCGAGCAGGAAGCCCAGGCTGGCGATGAGCTCTCCCTGGGACTCGAGCAGCTCGTCGTGCTGCGGGCTCAGCTCGACCGTGGCGGGCTCCAGCAGGCTTTGAACCTCGGCATCGCGCGATGCGGCCCTGGCCCTGACCTGCTCGAAGACGATGCGCTCGTGAGATGCGTGCTGGTCGATAAGGTACATGCCGTCCGGTCCTTCGGCCGCGATGTACGTATGCTGCACCTGACCCAGAACGCGGAGCGCGGGCAGCGCTTTCGACGGCACCTGGGGCTCGTAGTAGCCAGGCGTTGGGTCGAGCCCGTGCTCCCGAGGTCGGGCTGGTCCTGGCGTCGCCGGGTATGACGCCCCTGCGAAGGGCTCGGCGGGCCAGAAGGCGGCATTGCCGGACTGCTTGACCGGAAGGGCGTGACTCGCGTTCACCCGCCGAATCTCCGGTACGGGCGTGTGGACCGTCAGGGCGCGTCGTGCCGCCTGCTGAACGGCGCCGAACACCTGGTTCTCGTACCGAAATCGGACCTCCGTCTTCGCCGGATGTACGTTAACGTCGATATCCTCGTAGGGGAGCGATACGTTGACGATGGCCAGCGGGTAACGGCGCTCCTTCAGAAAGCCGTGGTAGGCCTGGGTAAGCGCATAGCCAAGTATCCTGTTTTGTACCCAGCGGCGGTTCACGAAGAAGCTGATGTAGCTTCGGTTGGCCCGATCGACGGTCGGAGGGCTGATCAGCCCTCCGACGAACAGGCGTCCTTCACCGTCTGTCTCGTCCGACGACAGCTCCAGCATGGCCTGTGCGACCTTCAGGCCGTAGACAGCTGCGGCGACCTCAGTGAGGTCGCCCGAGCCCGTCGTGGTAAAGGACGTCGAGCCGTCCACCTTCATTTGGAACCTGATCTCCGGATAGGCCGCAGCGTAGTGGTGGACCAGCGCTTCGACGCGCGACGTCTCAGTCGCGACCGACCTCAGGAACTTCCTTCGGGCCGGCAAGCTCTTGAACAGGTCCCGCACGGTCACCACAGTGCCGGGCGCTGCGCCCTGCGGCTTGCTGCGGGCCACATCGCCGTCGACCGCGTCGACCCTGGTCGCGAACTCCGCGTCGCTGCTCCTGGTGACCATCGACACGGCCGCCACGGCTGCGATGCTGGGCAGGGCCTCACCGCGAAAGCCCAGCGTGGGGATGGCCTCGAGCTCGGCTCCGGCCGCGACCTTGCTGGTGGCAAACCGCTGGAAGGCGAGCTCGACCTGGTCGGCGGCTATGCCGCAGGCGTCGTCGGCTACGCTGATGTAGTCGACACCGCCACCCCTGACCTCGACGGAGACCTCGCTGGCCCCGGCGTCGATCGAGTTCTCGACCAGCTCCTTGACCACCGACGCAGGGCGCTCGACGACCTCGCCGGCGGCGATCTTGGAGGAGACGTCGGGCGGCAGCAGGCGTATCACCTTGGCGTCAACCAGCGGTGTCTATCTGGGCGATGGCGTCGTAGACCCGTTCCATCTCGCGGTCCTCGGCCGACGAGAAGAAGTATGGTCGTACCATGACGCCGCCGAAGGCCTCTACTATCTCCGGATAGTCGTCGATGACGAAGTCGGGCCTCACGGGGACACCTAGGGTTTGGAGACCCGCCTCGAAGTCCTCAAGCGGCTTCTGGTAAACGCCAGACACCAGGTCCTCGAGGCCGTGCCTGGTGACATCGGCGGTGCGAATGCCTACCCCCGACCAGATGAAGACGCTGTGGCCGTCTCCGACCAGCCTCTCGAAAACGTCCCTGGTCCCCGGCCGTAGCTTGCCGTCCACTGCCAGGATCGTGTAATCGACATCGAAGAAGATGTTCAAAGCTAGTCCACGGCGGCATGGCCGTCGGAGCGTGGGTCGCAGCCACCCATGCGCACGCCGGTGTCCGGATCGATAATGATGACCTTGGCCGACCCGCTGGAGGGTCGCGGAGGGCGCAGAACGACATCGTGGCCCATAGCCTGGAGCTTATTCACTTCCTTGGACGGCGTGTCCTCGTGCACGTGGAGGAGCGGTGGGTCGTCCACCGTCGCCGGGTCGCTGCCGGGCAGGCTGGTCCACCTGGGGACCTCGACGGCCTCCTGGGCGTCCATGCCATGATCGAGGACGTTGGTTATCACCTGCGCGTTCCATGATATCTGGTGGTCACCGCCCGGCGTACCACCGATCATGTAGGGCTTGGCATCCTTGAAGATCATGTACGCGTTCAGCGTGTGCATCGTCCGCTTGCCCGGCTCGATAACGTTGGGGTGACCCTCGACCAGCGAGAAGCCCCGCCCCAAGCGGTTGTTTAACAGCACGCCGGTTCGCCCGGCTACGAACCCGCTGCCGAACGCGTTGGACAGGCTGTGAATGAAAGACACGGCATTGCCCTCCCGGTCGACAACGCACAGATAGCTCGTGTCCCCGTCGGCGGCGCCGACCGCGCCGCGCAGGGCCCCGGCCTCGATGTCGCTGGCCGCTCTGTCCTTCCGGATCAGCGCCCGCCGCTCCGAAGCGAACTCCTTGGAGATCAGCTCTCCGAGAGGTATCTCGACGAAGCGCGGATCGCCCATGTAGCGGTTGCGGTCCGCGAAGGCCAGCTTCTTGGCCTCGACCATGGCGTGTATGGCATCGGCGCTGTAGAAGCCCATGCCGGCCAGATCGATCCCATCGAGGATGTTGAGCACCTGCAGAACCAGGAGCCCCTGTGATGGGGGCGCGGTCTCGTAAACCGTGTAGCCGCGGTAGGTCGTGGAGATGGGGTCTTCGTACAGCTCCGTCTCGTGGCCTGCGAGCTCGTCCAGCGTGTAGAGTCCGCCCGCCTCCCCCAGGGACCGAACCAACTCCCTGGCCGTATCGCCCCGATAGAACTCCTCCACGCCGCCCTCGGCAACCCTTCTCAGCGTCTCGGCCAAGTCCTTCTGGACCAGGATGTCGCCGGCCCTGTATGGCGCACCGTTCCGCGTGAACAGGGCGGAGGTCTGCGGGTACTGGCGCAGCTTGTCCAGGCCTTCACTGAAGTTATTGGCCTGGAGCGGCGGGATGGGGTATCCCTCTTCTGCGTAGCCGATGGCAGGCTCCATCAGCTTCTTCAAGGGCCTGGTACCGAACCGCTCCAGTATCGTAGCGTAGGCGTCGACTTCGCCGGGGATGGCGGCGGACAGCGGCCCCGTCGGGGGCATCGTCTTGTGTCCCTGCCCGACAAAGTGGTCACGGGTGGCCGCCACGGGAGCCTTACCGCTGCCCGACAGGCCGAAGACCCTGCCGCTACGAGCCTCGTACATCAGCACGAAGGGCTCGCCGCCCAGGCCGCACATCGCCGGCACGGTGACGCCTTCGACGGCTGCCGTCGCGATAGCGGCATCGAAGGCGTTGCCGCCCTCCCTGAGCACGCCGACGCCTGCGGAGGCCGCCAGCGGCGAGATCGAGCAGACCATCCCTCCCCGAGTGTAGACGGCACTTCTTCCCGCGGAGATGTTTGGCTTTGGCAAAGGACCCTCCAGCCGGATATTCGATTGAAATGGTACCAGGGAGGTCTGGGAAAGGCCAAGGCTTCTCGGATCAGGCTTGAGGCATGCCCGACTGAGCGGCCCATCGTTGCAAGTCCTCAACCGGCGTCGGGATCGGTCGCGCTGCGTTGACATGAGCCTGCATGGCATCGTCCCGTGACTTCCCCACCAAGAGGGCAATCGCGTATGCTATTGTGCGCTGCGCGGGGCTAGGGGCCCCGGCCAGCCGAAGACTCGAGCACCAGGAGCGTCCGTTGTACGAACGACCGACCCTACAGGACGTGATGGAGGCGCGCCGCAGGATCGCGCCCTACATCCTTCGCACGCCTCTTCACCGACACCTGTCGCTGGACAAGCTGCTGGACGCCGAGGTCTACGTGAAGCACGAGAACCACCAGCGCCTGGGCGCGTTCAAGGTCAGGGGTGGCGTGAACCTCGTATCCCAGCTCACGGACGAGGAGAGGGCCAGGGGCGTGATCGCGGCCTCGACCGGGAACCACGGCCAGTCGATTGCGTTCGCGGCCAGCGTCTTCGGGGCGAAGGCTATCGTCGCCGTGCCCGAGGGCGCGAATCCGGGCAAGGTGGAGTCGATGCGCAACCTCGGGGCCGAGGTCATCTTCCACGGGGAGGTGTTCGACGACGCGCTCGCCTATGCCGAACGCTTCGCCAAAGAGGAGGGCTATCGGTACATCCACTCGGTAAACGAGCCCACGCTGGTCGCCGGCGTCGGCACCTGCACTCTGGAGATAGTGGAAGAGCTTCCCGACGTCGACGTCATCATCGTACCGATAGGAGGCGGGAGTGGCGCCTGCGGGGCGTGCATCGTGGCGAAAGCCATCAACCCCGCCATCGAGGTGATCGGCGTACAGGCGGCGGCGGCCCCGGCCGTCTACCTCTCCTGGAAGGAGGGCCGCGTCGTCGAGGCGCCGATGGAGACCATCGCCGAAGGCGTGGCGACCCGCACGGGGTACGAGTACTCACTGGATATCCTGCGCGACCTCCTCGACGACTTCGTCCTCGCCACCGATGAGGAGCTGAACGAGTCGGTGGTGCTGCACCTGGAAAAGACCCATAACCTGGCGGAGCACGCCGGCGCGGCTTCGCTGGCCGCCGCCTTGAAGATAAAGGACCGCCTGAAAGGCAAGAAGGTGGTGCTGATCATGAGCGGCGGCAACATCTCCCTGGCCCACCTGCGGGGAGCTCTGGAACAAGTAGGCTAGCGGTGCAGAGCACCTGATGTTGAAACGGGAGGTCTAGTATGACCCAGCAGTCCATAGGCGAAAGCGACCCGGGCAGTGCCCTGTTCCCCGAATACGCCACGCTCTACGACCTGATCGCAGCCGAGGTGAAAGGGCTCTCCGATGCCGAGCTCGACTTCGAGTCGGACCGGTGGGGATGGAGCGAATGGAGCATCCGGCGCCAGCTCAGCCACATGGCCTCGCTGATCTACCGGTGGATGCTGCTGCGCTGGGGCGACACGCTGTTCCCCGACGGCAACCACGGCATCGCCGACGTCGAGGGGGTGGCCCAGTCCAGCCACGACAGGCGGATGGACGAGGATCGCTACTGGGAGCTGCCCGCCATCCTGGACAAGCTGCGCGAGTCCATCGACCTGGCCCAGCGGGTGCTCCGTGAACGCAACGTCGGATTCCAGAGGGGGCACACCTTCGTCATGGACTTCAACCCCCAGTGGGACCTGATGGTAAAGGCCCACCCAGGCGGCATAACCCGCCACTCCGGAGAGGCGAAGGCCGACATCACCCTCGAGGCGACGATGCGCCACATGTACTTCGAGGAGATAACGCACCTGTACAACATCCAGCGCTTGAAGCGGGCGCAAGGCTTGCCCGCGGTAAGCGAGCTGCCGAAGGTGGGCTACTGGGTGGTCGAGGGCTGGGACACCAGCGAGCCTTAGGAGGGCATCCTATCCCTCGTCTTGCAGCGTCGCCACGCTGAAGATCACGTGGAAGGGCTTGCAGTAGATGACGACGCTTTTCTGAGAGCCCACTTCCACGGCGTCAGGGATGGGGTAGTTCTGGTTCCCGATATTACCCTTGAGCTTGCCGAGGTCACGGTACCCTGCCAGCTTGACCTCGCTCTGTTTTGTCGGGTCCTCGTGAGGCGATAAGATCACGTGGAGATCGGGGCCATTGGTGGCCTGAAAGTCCTCCAGCCTGAGCAGCAGGCTACCGTCGGCGCCGCGGTAGATCGTCGCTGTCCCGCTTCCCTTGTGGAAACTGTCTGCGTCGCGAAAGTTACCAGACTTGAGCTTCATGGGATTCGCCTGGACAGGTGGTGTAGGAGCGGGTGCCGGAGCGGGTGCCGGAGCGGGTGCCGGAGCGGGTGCCGGAGCGGGTGCCGGAGCCGCCGCCGGCCCTGGGATAGGCGCGGGTGTCTGTTCTGGTGTGGGTTTGGCGGTCGATTCCGCACCGGCCTCTGGCCCCGCCGCGGGTGCCGCGGGCCCAGGGACGCCGGCAAGGCCCGCTGCGACGTCCACCGTGAGCTTCGGCAGCGCCGCCATCTCCGGCATCGCCTCGGTTACCTCCTGATTCACCTTGGCCATGCCGGCCATGATATCCTCGGCTTCGGACATCGAAACGTCCTCGGGCAGGACGGCGTTAATCGCGAAGGGAAACTCTTCGTCAACCGTCACGTTGATGAATAACGGAGCGATGAGTGTCAATCCGCCAAAAATGGCCACGCCCGTCACTGGCGTAACGATGATGGCCGTCAGTAGCCAGTGGCGGCGAATTACCCGGTGCCAGCCTCTGCGATAGGCAAACGCCAGGCCACCGGCGAACAGGACGAGTGCAACCGCGATGAAGACCCAGCGATAGGGGTAGAGATCGGCTAGGAATCGCTCAACGTCACCGTAGAAAGACATCGCTACACCTACCCGCGCCGGTAAACGCTGTTGCACCTACAGGCCACTTTACCATCGGTCTCCTTTGCCGGACGCGCTCCCCGGCGCTGGACGTGAGCCCGCGCGCTGTGATCGCGCCAGCTTGACATAGGCCTGGTCCCCGTTTCGTATAAGGTCAGGCGGCCAGAAAATCGGACCGCAGCCTCAGTCGCCGGTCCTCATAAAACCTACCCGCCGCTGAAAACCCTGTTGCGCTTGCCGTCGTCGCAGTCGAGTTCCGTGCAGAACCAGAACACGCCGGGCATCGGCGGGTTGCGGACGCCGTCGAACTCTCTGCGCATGGGCTGTCCGCAGGCCGGGCAGGCCAGCTCGGGTGCGTCCTCGCGGCTAACTGGTGTGGTCATTGGTCGGCTCCCGCTGTCTTGCGTGCCCAACATCATAGCACCCGCTCGCGGTAGAAGTGACGTTGCAGTAAGCTCCCGACAGCGGTACACTCGCCCTGGGCATTTTCGTCCAGCGCTCGGAGGAGAATCATGGTGGCGATCAGGGTAGGCATCGGTTTTATCGGCTGGCCCTTTCCTTCGTTGGACCCGGACGTGCTGTGGGAGTACGTGGACACCGCCGAGGCCCTCGACGTAGACTCGATCTGGCTCAGCGACAGGATCGTGTCGTCGGTGGTAAGCATGGAGCCGCTGATTACGCTGTCGTTCATGGCCGCGCGCACGACCACGCTGAAGTACGGCACCAGCGTCCTGGCGCTGCCGCTACGGAACCCGACCGTACTGGCCAAGGAGATCGCGACCCTGGATCTCTTGTCGAATGGACGGATCCTACCGGCCGTGGGACTGGGCACGGAGGACGACCGAGAGTTCGAGGCCTGTGGCTCGCTGAGGTCGGAGCGTGCCGCGCGAACGGACGAGGCCATCCAGGTGATGCGCAAACTCTGGTCCGAAGACGACGTGACCTTCCACGGCGAGTTCTTCACCCTGAACGAGGTGACGGTGCAGCCCAAGCCGGTACAGGCGGAGCTGCCACCGATATGGATCGGCGGGCGCACCGACGCCGCCATGCGCCGGGTCGCCCGGCTGGGCGACGGTTGGCTCGTCTCCCAGGCGACGCCGGACGAGGTACGGGCCGGCATCCATAAGATCAACGTATGGGCCGGTGAGTACGAGCGGGAGATCGAGGACGACCACTTCGGCGCGCTGTTCAACTTCTGCATCGCCGACAGCAGGGAGCAGGCCGAGGAGATCTCCGAACCATATCGTTTCAGGCGGCGCACGGACGTGGACTATCGCGCCTTCTCCGCCTTCGGCACCGTCGGAGACGTGGCCGACACCATCGACCGCTACATCGACGCCGGGGCCACGAAGTTCGTCGGGTACCCGACCTGCCCGCCTGAGCTGATGATGGAGCAACTCGAGCTCCTGGGCAGAGAGATCGTACCGCGCTACCACGGCGCCAAGGTGCATTAGGTATGCAGTTTCGTGTGTTTGTCGAACCACGAAGCGTCGGCCCGAGACCCCGCCTAATCCGCGGGGAAGCCCACCACGACCGACCAAAAGCCCCTTCCGTTCTCCCCGAGCTTGCCGAAGGGCCGACGACAATCATCCAAAGTCCTTCTGAGTCGGGACGCTAGGATGGCCGGCGACACGGTCACAGTCGGCAACGTGGAGATCACCCACCTCTCCGACGGGCGGCTCGGGTTTTCCATGGACGAAATGTTCCCGTCGTTGCCCGACGAGGCGTGGGAGCCCTACCGCGACCTGCTTACGCCCGAGGGCAGGCTGGAGCTGAACGTAGGCTCGTACCTGCTAAGGTCTCAGGGCATGACCATCCTCGTCGACACCGGCCTGGGCGACGACTCCCGGGGATTCGACGACGTCGTTTGGGGGAAGCTGCTCGTTGACATGGAAGCCAAGGGGATCCCCCTGGAGGATGTGGACGTGGCGGTGCTCACGCATCTGCACCGCGACCACGTCGGGTGGAACCTCCTCTGGGACAACGGCACGTCACGGCCGACCTTCCCCAACGCCCGCTACCTGGTCCCGAGAGCCGACTGGGACGTTTACACGCGCAGGGCCGGCATGAGTATGTTCGCCTACATAAGGGAGCAGGTGATCCCCCTCGACGCCCTCGGCGTCGTCGACTTCATCGACGGCGAGCACGCCGTCAACGGCGAGGTCTCGACCATACCGACGCCGGGCCACACCAACGGTCACGTGAGCGTGGCGATCTCGTCTGCGGGCGAGAGCGCCTTCGTCATAGGAGACGCGGCACATAATCCGGCCCAGGTCCAGGAGACAGGCTGGAGTGCCCGAGCCGACGTGGACCCCGAGCAGTCCGCCAGGAGTCGAAGCGACCTGATGGAGCGGATCGAGAGGGAGGCAGCCGTGCTCGTGTCGGGCCACTTCCCGGCGCCCGGCTTCGGCCGCCTCGCCAGGAGCCAGGGCCGCCGCTACTGGCAGCCGCTCTAGGCGGAGGAAAGGCGACGTGTATCCCGTCGACCTCCAGGGCAAGACCGCGGTGGTCTTCGGCGTCGCCAATCATCGAAGCATCGCCTGGTCTATAGCCGAGATCCTGCACCAGGCCGGGGCGAAGGTGGCCATCTGCTACCAGAACGAGCGCGTTCGCGAGAACGTCGAGAAGATGGTGGCCCCCTGGGACGACAAGCTGCTGCTGGAGTGCGACGTCAGCTCCGACGACAACGTGGCCGCCGCCTTCGAGAGGCTGGGTCGCGAGCTCGGCGGCCTCGACATCGTGATTCATAGCATCGCCTTCGCCGAGCGCGACGACCTGGGGGGGCGCTTCGTGGACACGGGCCGCAAGGGGTTCCTTGTAGCCCTCGACATCAGCGCTTACTCACTGGTATCGATAGCGAGATACGCCGCGCCGCTCATGGCGGAGCGGGACGGGAGTATCGTCACGCTCACCTTCCAGGCCTCGACCCGCGTGTTCCCGGGCTACAACGTGATGGGAACGGCCAAGGCGGCGCTGGAGAACGAGGTCCGTCAGCTCGCCTCGGACCTCGGTCGCGACGGCATCCGGGTCAACGCCATCTCGGCAGGGCCGCTGGATACGCTCTCGTCCCGGGCGATTGCGCACTACCGCGACATGAAACGGGCCCACGCGGAGCGCTCGCCGATGGGGCGCAACATCACCCCCGAAGAGGTCGCCAAGACAGCGCTGTTTCTCTGCAGCGACCTCTCCAGCGGCGTGACCGGCGAGATCGTCCACGTCGACACCGGTTACAACATCATGGGGCTCTGACGTGACCTGGGCCGACACCATTATCGAAGCCCTCAAGGAGAACGAGGTCTCGCTGATCGCCTACGTCCCTGACGTGAGTATCGGCCAGGTCACGCGGCTGCTGGAGGAGGACCCCTACTTCCACGTGGTGTCGGCCACCCGCGAGGAGGAGGCCATAGGCATCGCCGCCGGCGCCTACGCGGTAGGCCGTCGGGCCGCGGTGTTCATGCAGTCCAGCGGGTTCGGCAACTGCGTCAACGCCCTGACCAGCCTCTGTATTCCGTTCCGGATACCGGTCCCGTTGTTTATCAACCTGCGAGGCCAGATCGGCGAGTTCAACATCGGCCAGGTGGCGATGGGCCGGGCAACGCGCCCCGTCCTCGACGTCCTCGGCCTGACACACTACACGCTGGATACCGACGATAGACTGGATCAGCGAGTCGGGGGAGCCCTACAGCTGTGCTACGCGTCGCACGAGCCTCTGGCTCTGTGCCTGACTCCGCTGCTTCACGGAGGCAAGCTTGCTTAGGCTCGAGGCGATAAAGATGCTGCTGCCACACATCGAAGACCTACCGTTGGTCTCGAACCTCGGTCCCACGTCGGACGAGGTCTGGCATGCCGGCCACAGGGACCGCAACTTCTATACCTACGGGTCCATGGGCCTATGCTCGTCCATCGCCCTGGGGATGGCGCTCTCGACCGAGGGGAAGGTCGTCTCGATGGACGGCGACGGCTCGCTTCTGATGAACATGGGCACCATCGCAACGATAGGCCGCGAGGGGCCTCGCAACCTGGTGGTGCTGGTATGGGACAACGAGGAGTGGGCCCAGACGGGGCACCAGCCCAGCCACACGGCGTTCGGGACTGACCTCGAGAGCGTGGCCCGCGGCTGTGGCATCTCCCGGACGGCTACGGTCCGGGACCTGGAAGAGCTAGAGGGCGTGTTTTGCACCGCACTGGCCGAAGACGGCCCCTGGTTCATCGTTGCAAAGGTAGAGGAACTGGACTACCTGCCCGTGGCGCCGATCGAGCCGGAGGCCACGCTTCACCGCTTCCGCGCCACCTTCGTCCAGGACGGCTAGCCGGTCATCTCCATGTCGACAGGGCCGCGCCCTCGCCGGGACCCAGAACCTTTCCGCCATCGCTCGCCATGGCTGTCCCCTTACGACTCAAGTTCGGCAAAGGATAGCACGATCAGTAGCCTCTGACGCCTTACTCCTCCGGGCCGATGCGCCGCCTCAGCGCCGGCATCAGCAGGGCTATGGAGATCAGCGCCACCATCCCGAGGCACGAGGTGAGACGAATGGCGAAGGCTGGACCCAGTGAGTTGGCCACGCTCCCTACGAGGAGAGACCCCAGCGGTGCTGAACCTATGGCGAGGCTCGTCACGCCCAGCGCGCGGCCCCGCATCTCGGGCCTCGCTGCCAGCACTATGATGGTGGCCTGCATTGCGGAGAATCCCGCGGCTCCCAGACCCAGCACGAGCAGGATGACAAGCGAAATAGCGTATTGGCTGGAGAAGGAGAATAGGAGCAGACAGGCCAGCGCCGCGGCAGACCCGGTCAGATACACCCGGCCGTGATACTTAACACCGAGCGATGCTATGACTGCCGATCCAACCATGGCTCCCAAGCCGTCGGCGGCCATGAGCACCCCCATCAGTCCTGGACCGACCTTCAACACGTCCCGGGCAATCACAGGAACCATGTCATTGTATGGAAACAGCAGGAAGTTCATGAAGAAGGTGACCATCAACGCCGCAAATATGGCGCGCTCGCTTCGGACATATCGGAACCCCTCCGCCAGATTGCGCCCGACCAGTGCGATCTCGTGGCGCACCTCTCGCGGAGCCGGGATATGTCTGCCTCCGGCACCTCGCGTTTCGCTGGTCGTGGTCGGCGTGGGCACGAGGTCCGGGGGAAGCGTAAGGGTTTTCAGCAGTACGAACGACGTCAGGTAGAAAACGGTAACCACCACGTATCCGCCCGAGACGTCGACAAACGTGATCAGTAGCCCTGCCAGTGCCGGACCCAGCATCTTGCTGGACTGCCCTCCAACGGCATCCAGCGCCATGGCATTGGTTACACCGTACCTGCCCAGGAGGTCGTGGATCATCGACCGCCGGGACGGGGCGTCAAGGGCAGTGCTGATGCCGGTCACCATGATGATGATGTAGGCATGCCAGAACTCGGCTGCGCCGGTGAACAGGAGCAGCGTCATGGCGACGGCGGCGGCGAAGTTGAGCGTCTGCGTGGCCAGCATCAGCCGCCGCCGGTCCAGGCGGTCGGCCAAGACCCCCCCGAAGGCGCCGATGAGCAGCATCGGGGCCATGGCGAAGAAGCCGACCAGCGCGACCCGGAGAGGCGAGGCGGTCAGGGTGAGGACCAGCCACGCCAGCAGCGTAATCTGCATCCAGCGGCTGACGTAGGTGAAGGCGTTGGCCGGCCACAGCCGTCTGAAGCTGGGATTCTGGAACGCGTCGAAGGTGTGGAAGGTCCAACCCTCCGGGAGATGGGTGCTGCCGGGCGCCTGCCCTCAACTATCGTATATGCGGCACACCGGCCTGGAAAGGCAGTTCAGGGTCTTCCGCAGCCGCTAGCGTCCGGAGTCCTTACCCACTCGCCCTCTCGACTCACCGGCCGACATGCCCGGGCTGATGTCCTCTCGTAAGAGGTCCCTGTCTGGCCAGCGCCACGCCCCACACCGAACCGGCGCCGGCATCCTTCAACGCTGCGGCGCAGGCCGACATCGTGCTGCCCGTCGTCACGACGTCGTCGATCAAGACAACGGTGACCGCGTTGAGCTGCGATGCGCTTTCGAAGGCGCCCTCGATGTTTCGCCTCCGCTCCTCGGGACCCCTCATGGCGACCTGAGGTGGGGAGTTCCGAGTCCGCCGAAGCAGCTCCGGTTGCGCTGGAATATACGCGCGCTCGCTGAGCCCCTTCGCCAGGAGCTCCGACTGGTTGTAACCTCGCTCGCGCTCGCGCCGCCGGTGTAGCGGCACGGGGACCAGCACGTCGGGCCGAAGGTCGAGGGACTCCATGTACAGCGCCAGCAGCCATCCCAGCTCAGGGGCTGCCGCGCGGACGTTGCCGTACTTGAGGGCATGGATCAGCTCGCGAACCGGACCCTCATAGAGGTACGGGGCTCGGATGCCGTCCACCTCCAGCGGCGAGTAGGCACAGGAGCGACACAATCGTAGCGGCCCCGGGTCGGCGCACACCGTGCAGTAGGGATCCTCGAGCGCCGGCAGCGCCTCCTCGCAGCCTTCGCAAAGGACCTGGCCCTCGCGGTGGCAGACGGCGCAGTTCAAGGGCAGCAGGAGGTCAAGGGCACCGCGAGCAAGCTTGGTAAAGACGTTTTCCATGGACCAGCCTTGTGGTTCGCCTCCACAGCTTATCCTGCGGGGCGTTTCCTTGCCAGACCGCTGCGGAGCACCTATCATCATTGGGGCCACCGGGGTGTAGCGCAGCGGTAGCGCGCCTGGTTTGGGACCAGGAGGTCGCCGGTTCGATCCCGGCCACCCCGACCAGACTGACGCCGGGACTCCACCGCTCCGCAATCCCTCAAGTCCGGCTGGCCGCTCCGCTGCTCGCCGCTTCCCGCTTCGAGTTGCCCATCTCGTGCCACACCGCCTGTCTCCTGCCGGATGGGCAGGCTCCCCTCCGGAATCCACCGCCGGTGCCTGCCAGAGCAAGGGGTTTATTCCCTACGCAACGGGGGGCGGGCACTCATTCCCCGCAGCACGCCTTCGCATAGACTGGACATGGGTTTATGACCTCGTCGACACGCTCGCGCCTGAGCTCGGCACCGGCGGAGGCAGATGAGTAAGGTGATCGCGGGGACCCTTCTTACAGGGTTCCTCTTCATGGCGGCCCTCCTTTTTTTTGACCTGATGCTCTCCACCGGGGAGGCTCAGCACGCGGCGCATCAGGCTGCCCTGGTCGTCCGCGTGGAGCAGCTGCGAACCGGCATCTCCGTCGATTCGGTGGCGGTAGTCGGCTCAGAGTGCGCTTCTAGTCACCTAGAAGTGGACACGGTGATATCCAACACCGGCGAAGTCGCCTTCACAGACCTCTCCGAGATGGACCTCTTCGCCAACTACACCAGCGATACCGGCGGTGCGGTAGCCAGCCGGCTTGAGTACGTCACGGGGACCCTTTCGGACGATAAGTGGAAGCTCATGGACATCAGCCCCGACAACTACGGGGCGAACATCTGGGACCCGCAGGAGGTGGCCACCCTGCGGTTGTGGCTGAGCCCTCCTCCGCAACCCTCCAGTCAGGGCACCGTTACGATGTCCACGCCTCAGGGGATTACCACCTCCGAATACGTGAGCTTCGGCTACCCGATGTGCTGGTGGAATGGGAGCTGGCTGAACAGAATCAAGATCACCTTTAACAACTCGGCCCAGACGGAGAACTTGACCAACTTCCCGGTACTGGTGTCGCTTACCTCAGCACAGATCGACTACGCCAAGACCCAGAATCAGGGGCAGGACATCCGCTTCATTGATGCCGACAGGACCACTGAGTTGAGCTACGAGGTCGAGAAGTGGGACGAGGCCGGAACCTCCGTAGTCTGGGTAAAAGTGCCGCAGATCGATGGCTCATCCAACACTGACCACATCTGGATGTACTACAACAATACCGGCGCCCTGGATGCGCAGAATGCCACCGCGGTGTGGAGCAACGGGTACGCCGGGGTGTGGCACCTCAAAGAGGACCCGTCGGGCGTCGCCCCGCAGATGAAAGACAGTACTAACGTGAACCAAGGCACGTCGAATGGAGACATGACTTCCGACGACCAGGTGGCTGGACAGGTTGACGGGGCCTTGGATCTTGATGGAGTGGACGACAAGATACAAATCACGAGCCTAATGGGCCAGCCGGCCAATGTCACCCTTGCTGCGTGGGTGAGATTGGATGCCGCTGATACAGGCGGTGCTACCCTAATATCACTTGGTAGTCATACAACAATACGATTAGACGATCCCGCCAATGGTTCCGGAACTAAGGGTAATTTCTACGATGGCGACAGCTGGCTGACTACGAAAAACTCCATTTACTATGCTGGAACTGGTTGGCATTATATCGTGTACGTAAGGGATGATACGAATAATGCTCAAACGCTTTACGTAGACGGAGCACCAAGTGCATCAACTACTCATACCGAGTCAATAGATTATAGCGGTCTCGGGTCCGATACTATTATTGGAAGGCATGCTAATGGACAGACTACGCGGGACCTCGACGGCGTCGTCGACGAGGCCCGCGTCTCCAACGTGGCCCGGTCGGCCGACTGGATCGCCGCCCAACACAAGTCGATGAATGGCGCCTTTAACACCTTTGGCCCCCAGGAGACGCGGTAGCTGACGCGCAAGCAGGGCCACGCCGAATAATCACGCCCGTTACTGGTTTTCCAACGGCAGATTCTCGATGAGCCTGCCCTCCCACGCTTTCCTTTTTCGAGGATCAGCCTAGGCTCTGCATTGCCTTCTCGAGGTCCGCGGGCACCATGGCAGGGTGAAACTCCACCGTACCACCGAAATTCTGCCACCAGGGCTCGGCGATGGCGGGCAGCTCGCTGGGGTCGTCGATGTTCACGATCAGTATCTGACTACGGACGCCCTGGTCCTCGTAGAAGTAGACGGCTTCGGGCTTTTGCTGCTCGATAATCTGGTTAACGATTTTCATCTCCCCAGATTTCACCAGCTCGTTGGCGATCTGCGTGTCCATCGTCGTCTTGACCAGGAACCTCATTAGCTCCCTCCTCCAGTGAAGTGGGGCGCCGTTAGCACAATCCGGCGCGTTGACGCAACGATGGGAGCCTGTTGGTCACGCGTGGCCCTCGGGCAGCAACGGCGTGACAGAGGCGGCCGCTTTGTGATCGTGGCCCGTCGCACGTATAATGGGCGCCACTCTTAGAGGGAGGTACATGACGTGTACAACAAGCCTATGCTCGAGCTTGACCAGTGCCAGGCAGCGGTTCAGGCCATGATCGCGGAGTTCAACACGGACCCTAACCGCCGTCCGGTGGACGTGGCCATAGTGGACGACCTCGGCAACCTCCTCGCCTATGCCCGCATGGACCGCTGCCGCCGGCCTACGTTCGCCATCGATAAGGCGTATACGGCCGCCACCCGGTCAATGGATACGGCGGTCTTCGCCGAGACGCTAAAGAAGACTGGGAGGACGGTAGCTTTCTTCAACGACTCTCGGCTTACGACCATTCCCGGCGGGGTGGTCGTCACCAATCCCAGCGACGGCTCCATTCTGGGCGGCATAGGCGTTGGCGGGCTGCCCACCGGCGAAGAGGACGAGGTCATCTCCAGAGCCGGCCTCAAGGCCCTGAATCTGTAAGCCCTGAGCACGGCCCGGCCCGGCCGGAACATCCCTTCGAGTCGAAGGTCAGGAGGAGATTCATGCCCAACCTGAGCTCCATGGCTGCGTCGGTTGTGGACCTGCTCAAGCAGCGCCAGCACACCATCGCGGTTACCGAGTCGTCTTGCGGGGGCCTGATCTCGGCAGCGCTTGTCGCCGTGCCGGGCGCCTCGGCCTACTACCTGGGTGGAGCCACGGTCTACACCCGACAGGCTCAGAAGAGCCTACTTCGGGTCCCGGACACCGCCATGGTCGACATCCGCGCCAGCTCAGAGCCCTATGCGCTGCTCAATTCCCGCACCGTGCGCGAATCCATGGGGTCGACGTGGGCGTTGAGCGAGACTGGCGCAAGCGGTCCTACCGGGAATCGCTACGGCGATCCCGCGGGCCACGCGTGTTTCGCCGTAGCGGGTCCGGTCGAGCGGGTCACTACCCTCGAAACGGGCAACGCGGACCGGGAAGGCAATATGTGGGTTTTCGCCGAGGCCGCGCTGGAGCTGCTGGAGCAGTGCCTGCTAGAGTCCGGCTGACCTAGCGCCTGGTCTAGGTCGTAGAGCAGCTTGCAGGCTGCCAACCCCAGCCGAGGCTGGGCCGCATAGCGGGTAGACGGCCGGTTGCCGCTCCCGATGCAAGGGTGAGGCCCCAGCCGTCTTAGGGAAATCCCCCGCATCGGATAGGGAGGCTCCACCCTGCCACGTTCGCCGGCGAACGCATATCGTCTGGATAAGGGGCCTTGGCCGGCCCCGATCCGCTCACCGAAGGATCCGGACGAGATGCGTGCGAACGATCGGGGAAGCACCGGAAGGACCAGCCGACCCTGGTGGAGCCTCGGATGGACACTCACGGGGATGCTGCTGATCATCCTGGTGTCCTCTATCGCCTGTGCGAGTCCCCAGGTGAGGCCCGTTGCAGCAGCCGATGTGTCCGCCGTGGACGAACCTGACATAGCGCAAGCGGTCAGCGGAGCAGAGGTGTCAGAGTTCATGGCGGGTCTTTTGTCGGTGCGTGACGAATGGCGCATGCTGAAGGTGGACGTCAGAAGCTTCGTCGAGGGTGTGGACCAGCGGACCCCGATCTTCCAGGAGTATGTGGATCAGGGGCTGATAAGAACCGCTGTGGCCACGAACGACCTGTCGAACGGCGGCCTCCTGGAGCGCATCGCGAACGCGCGAGAGGTACTGGCGACTGCTCAGGGCCTGTCTGCTCGCTACGTCGAGCTGCGGAACGAGATGCTGGACCTGCCGCGTCATGACGATACGATGACGCTGATCGCCGAGGCGTATGCGGTAGCCGTGGGCCTCGAGCACAGCTCCATATCGGCCTGGGCGGAATACGTTGTCCTCGGCGACGTGGAGCGGCAGCTACCCCTGGCCCTGCTGGCGCAGGCTTCCGTTGTCGTTTCCTACGGAGACGCCAAGCTATCAGACCTACTGGCCGAGACCCACTACACGGATCAGGCCGCCACCCCGTCGCTGTCAGACGACACCGGCCAGACCGCAGTCGCCTACTAGGGGCGGCCCGGTGCTCCTTTAGGAGCCACCCCTGGTCGCTGGCGCCTCCGTTCCGAGGACGTACAGCTCCTTGGCGTCGACTTTTCCGTTGACCCGCTCGGGAGGCGTCATCTCGTACCGCACCTCGCGCTGGTGATTGAGATATTGACGCTCTGCGTCGTAGACCTGGTGGAACCTCCACAGCGCCCGAGCGAAGTTGGTCTGCCCTCGGGCGAGTAGCCGCGCCACGATGGGCAGCTCGTCTCTCAGGCCGGACCATCGCAGGTGCTTGCGGTTCAACACCTGCTGGGTGCCCACGAGCTCCTCGTAGAACCGCTTCAGGGGGAGGTTGGTCGGCAGCACTGCGTGCTGGACGTCGAAGAGTCGGTAGTCTAGCGTGGTCAGGGTGCGCGACTCAGTCAACCACGTCTCGGTGCCCGGGTAGGGCGTGTTGACCGTGATATGGACGAACTCGGGCACTGACCTAGCCCACTCCTTAACAACGGCGAAGCGTTTTTCGTCCCAGCTCGGGTCTGCGATAAGGTTTATGGCAACCCTGATCCCCAGGGCTCGCGCCACCTCGAGCGCCTCGAAGTTCTTGCCAAGGGTCGTGCGCTTCCGATGGAACTTGAGGCCTTCCTCGTCGATAGCCTCCAGTCCCAGGAACATGTACTCCAGTCCCAGCCGCCTCCAGTACTTGAACACCTCTATGTTTCGCAGTAGGACGTCGCCGCGAGTCTCCAGGTAGTAGGACTTGCGGATCTTGCGCTTTTCGATCTCGCGGCCGATGGCCATGCCGTGCTCTTCGCGGATGAAGGCCACGTCATCGACGATGAAGACGCCGGGCTCTCGGATGCGGGCCAGGCTGTCGGCCACGAGCTCGGGCTCCAGCATGCGATAGGTCCGACCGTAGAAGGTCCAGGCGCTGCAGAAAGAGCAGTCCCACGGGCAGCCTCGAGTGAACTCGATGGACGCGGCGGGGTCGAGGACGCCGAGGAAGTACTTGCGTCGTTTGTCGACCAGGTCTCGCGCCGGCTGATACTCGTTCAGGTCTTTGACCAGCGCAGGAGCCGGCCCCTCTCCATCGAGGGTGACGACGCCGGGAAGCGTGTGAAGCTTTGAACGGTCGTCGAATCCCATCTCGAGGAGCGTAGGTGTGATCTCCTCACCCTCTCCCTTGGCCACACAGTCGATAGCTCCATCTGCGTGCCGGAGTATCTCCCCGGCTATGAAGGAGGCGCTGTGGCCGCCGACGAACACGAGGCATCCGGCAAGCTTGTTGCGAATGGCCTTGGCAAGGTCGATGACTTCGGGAACGTTGGCCAGGTAGTTCAGCGAGAAGCCCACCGCCTCGGGTTTCCACCCGTCCAGCAGGGAAAAGAGGTCTTTATGAGAGTGGGTTTGGAGGTCGAGCAGGCGCACATCGTGTCCCGCCTTTCTGGTAGCGTCCCCCACGAGCTCTAATCCCAGGGGTTCCAGGCGCAGGTAGATCTCCGAATACATGAGAGCACTGGGGTGAACGAGTAGCACCTTCACCGGCTTGTCACCTCCTTTCGAGGTTTCTGCCCAGGGTCCGCCAGCATCGTCGCAACACTTGACGAGTCCCGGCTTGGAGAGGCCGCAGGGGATTCAAGTCCGGGCTACCGCCTGCGGCCTATGAGCTGGAGGACGTATTCACCGTCATCAGGCTAAGCTTCCGAACTCGAATGCGGTCGCCGGGTGTCGCCCGGAGGATGCCTCTGCCGATGGGTCCCATGAGGGCGGCTCCGGCGGGTACGTCGCCGCTGATCCTGACCCACGCTCTAAGCGGAGCCGTGGCGCCGCTGACGAACTCCAGCATGTCGCCGTCACTCACCTCGATCTTCGCCGCGGTTTCCGGGTTCAGAGTGCAGAGGCGGCATCCTCGCTCATCGAAGTCGTCCTGGGGGCTCTCGGTGAGCTCGACGTACTGTCGCCGGTCCCTCAATTCTCGCCTGAGCTCATCGGTGCGGGCGTAGTCCACCGTGCCGTCGTCGATTGCCACACCATAAACGTCACGGGCTCGCTGAGGCGTTACGTAACCGTCCCGAACCTCACTGCGGGTAAGCTCGGGGTCTCTCTCCAGGGGGTCGCCGACGCCGCCGCCCGCCGTCACCTGCATCAGCACCACGTCATCCTTCTGCAAGGGGAAGCCCTTGACCTTACACTGCAGCTCCGACGGCTGTAGCTCCTCTCCGTCGCGAATCACGGTCACGGAGTTGGTGGAGCCGGAATCCGCGCCTCCAGACCCCCAGGGGGGAATTATCCCGCGGTCCGTCATGACGCTGAGCTGGCCGGAGTCGGACAGAATCCTTACTCTCCTTGTGACGCCGTGGCCACTTATGCGGGAGCCCGGTCCCTCCCGATCGGTGCTGGCCGCGAGGCTCTCGATGAACAGGGGCTGGCGCTGCTCGATGCTCTCGGTAGGCTGGGCCGCGGGGATGTCCCCGGCGTCGTAGCTCACTATGCCTGTCGCGCCGTCGGTGTCGCTGGTGGCCGGCGTCCCGCCCTGGGGGTAGTCATACAGGATGTACGGCTTGTCGCGAAGCCCGTCGTAGCCCGCGATGTATATGTGGTTTACGCCGCCCGGGACCTCGGCGCCCAGGTTTTCGGGGATGATCTGCGAGAACAACCCGGCCATGGTCGACTCGAGCTGGCGATACAGCTCCCAGCACCCCCCGACGGGCGCTGGGAGCTCGGCTGCCAGGCAGCTGCCCTCCGGGACCACAAACTTGAGCGGCCGAAACGTTCCACCGTTGACGGGCGTTTTCGGGTCCAGCCAGGACTTGACCCCAACGAAGACTCCGCCCATCGTGACCGGAATGCCGCAGTTCATCGGCCCCACCACCTGCGGTGCGGAGCCCGTGAAGTCTACGGTCATGGTGTCGCGCTCGATGGTCAGCTTGGCCTTGATAGGCATGGGATCAGGCGAGAGGCCGCTGCAGTCCATGTACTGCTCGTAGTGGTACACGCCATCGGGCAGCTCAGATATGCGCTGTCGCATCGTCTCCTCTGAGCTGTCCATCGAGTTATAGAGGCAGGCCCGGACCGTGTCGGGTCCGTACTTCTGGCACAGCTCAGATATTGACTCCTCCGCCACGTGGGCCGTGTCCATCATGGCCAGCGCATCACCCTCCCGCTCCACCTGGAGCCGCATGTTGGCGAAGAGGACGTCCCATAGTGCCTGATTCAGCTTTCCTCTCTCCTTGATCTTTACCGGAACGATGCGAACGCCCTCCTGGTAGATCTCGGTATCCTGACCTGAGAAGCTTCCAGGCGTGGCGCCGCCTACGTCCTGGTGGTGGGCGCGGACGGCAATGAACAGCAGCGGCTTGCCGTCGGCGAAGAAAGGAGTGTAGAAGGCGATGTCGTTAAGGTGGGTGCCACCCGTGTATGGGTCGTTGGAGGCCAGGACGTCACCCGGGTGGATCTCGTTGCCGAACTTATCCAGGGCCGCTGTCAGGCCGAGGGCCATGGCGAAAACGTGGCCGGAGAAGTCCTCGGACATGGCGGCCAGCTCACCGTCGGCGGTCACAAGGCCGCAGGAGAAGTCCTTGGTCTCGTACAGGATGGGCGCATAGGCCGTCCTCATCAGGGTGGCCCGCATCTGCAGTACCGTTGAGACGAGGGAGCCGCGTACGACCTCAAGCGTGATGGGGTCCACCTGTTGCATCGGACTAGCCTCCAAACCTCGGCTTGCGAGGGCCTATGATACCACCCCTGCCTGAACAACGGTCGAGACCCGCGATCCCAGTACGACCTCCAGTCATGGGGTCGATCTCGAGCACTCGGCTGACCTCTCGCTGACCCCCTGCTCGACCGATCTCACCGGGCACCTTCGAGGAAGCGCCGCGGATTCTCGATCGTAATCCGGTCGATGACCTCCTGGACCACGCCCATCTCCCGCAGCCTCGGCAGTACGTGCCGGGTGATGAACAGGAACCGGTCGGGATTGCTCCGCTTCGATGCCTCCTTGATCTCGTCTCCCCAAGCCGCCAGGTTCACGACCCAGTCGTGGCTCAGGATTATGCGATCGGTGAAGCCGGCATCGATGAGCTTCTTTGTGATCTCCGTCCGCTCCTCCCACTTGGGGGTGCCTGGGAACCTGCCGCCGGGCAGGCGGTCCATGCCTATCCATACGCCCTTGCCGTGGAGTGCCTTCAAGTACTCGATGTCGCGGGTGTCGTTGCTGTGTCCAATGCAGACGTGGCTCAGGTCCACGCCTTCGTCCTCGAACACGGCGATCTGCTGCTCGCCCACCCTGCCGGGCGCCCAGGAGTGGGTTGTGATGGGCACACCCGTCGCCTTGTGGGCCCTGGCCGCAGCCCTCAGGATGACCTCTCCCTCAGGCGCTACGCCCTCTTCGTCGTTTGCGACCTTGATCATGCCGGCCCGGATCCCCGTGCCCTCTATGCCCTCCTCGATCTCCCTGATGAAGAGGGGTGCGATGGCGTCCGGATCAGCGTCCCAGAAGAGGCGAGGAATGTCCCGCCAGACGCCGGTCGCGCAGATCATCTGCACACCCGACTCGCGGGAGACCTGCTCGATCATTCGTATGTCCCTGCCAAGGTCAAAGGTCGTGACGTCCACAACGGTGCGCACGCCCTCGGCGCGCGCTTGCTTCAGGTCGGCGATGGCCTCCTCTATAGTGCCTTCGCGGTCCACGAACTCCGGGTACGCCTGCTGCATCCCGGCAGAGGACGCCAGGATGTGCTCGTGCGGCAGGGTGAAGCCCAGGTCCGCCGAGTCCAGTGGACCCAAGACCGAGTTGATCGTCGCCATTAAGGTCCCTCTCCAGGTCCTCGGTACGCGTGTTCCCGTGGAGGCCTCATGGGAGTGTAATAGCGGCTCCGTCTCAAGTCAAAGGCTCGCCGTCCGAATTCGATCCGTCTCGGCGCGCTAAGAGACTGGTGTTCGGTTGGGCGAGACTTGTTCGACGGCGCACCGACCGTCCGACCAGGTCTAGACAGCTCGCGCTGCTTGGAAGCGGGGCTTCTGCTAAGCTAGACCTAACTTGGCTCAAGGAGAAGGAAAAAATGGGGGCACAGCCGATCAATCCGCCGGGCGTCAAGGCCAACCCTGGGCTCATGAACCACGCCATGAAGGTGGGGAACACGATCTACGTGTCGGGGCAGGTTTCCCGAGACGCGGACGGCAACACGGTGGGCAAGGGGGACTTCTCGGCCCAGGCGGAGCAGGTCTACTCGAATGTCCGGACGGTCCTGGCCGGAGCCGGCGCCACGATGCAGGACGTGGTCAAGATGAACAGCTACCTGACGCGTCCCCAGGACCTGGCCGCGAACTGGGAGATACGCAAGAGGTACTATACAGGCGAGCCCCCGGCGGCGACGCTGGTCTTCGTTTCAGGACTCGCAGACCCGGACCTCCTTATAGAGGTCGAGGTAATAGCCGTCACGAGCTAAGGAATCCATTCGAAAGCCCCGGACGCGAGTCCGGGGCTTTCCGGTTCGATGCGGCTGTCAGTCACTGAAGTGAGCTTGCCCTTCGACCCGGACTACTTGGCCGTAGAGCCCCCGTCGATGTAGACGATCTGGCCCGTCATGTAGTCGGAGGCGGGGCTGGCGAGGTATGCGGCCAACGTCCCGAGCTCCCTGAGGTCACCGGCCCTGCGGAACGGTACGTGCGCCACGATGGGGTCGATTATCTCCGGGGTGTCCCATATGGGGTTCAGGTCGGTGTGGTACCAGCCCGGCGCGAGCGCGTTTACACAGACGTTGTACTCGGCCCACTCAAGTGCCAGGACGCGGGTCAGCATGTCGATGCCTGCCTTGGTCACGCAGTAGGCACCATAGATGGGGAAGGCCTGCTTGCCAGCGATGGAGCTTATATTGATTATCTTCCCGTACCTGCGCTCCAGCATGTGGGAGCCGACCGCGCGGCAACCGTAGAACACGCTATTAAGGTCGGCGTCGAGGAGACCGAGCCACTCCTCGTCGGTCGTACGCGATGTGCTCTCGCGGGTTACGGCCGGCGGCTTCAACGTCACGTCCGGGAAGGGCACGACGGGGCCCATGCGAATCTGGCCGGCGTTGTTGACCATGATGTCGACCTTGCCGAACTCGTCGAGCGCTCGCGCGACCAGGGCGTCGACCTGGTCCGAATCGGTCACGTCGGTGCGGACCGGGATGGCCCGCCGGCCCAGGGCCCGTATATCGTTGGCCGTGGCCTCGATCTCGGACTCGGTCCGGGCGGCGACGGCCACGTCGGCGCCAGCTTCCGCCAGTCCCAGGGCGATCGCCCTGCCGATCCCCCTTCCGGACCCTGTTACGATGGCGCTTCTGCCCTCTAGGCTCAGTTCCGGCAGCATTCTTGACCACCTGAAGTCGTCTAACAGACTGGACCGAGTTTAGTCGCGGCCCCCGCCGCCGTCAATGGGCAGCGGCGGCTCGTATCGCTGCGCCGCGATGGCTCGCTGAACACATCCCGAGCCATGTAAGAGCGCAGAAGAGGTGCGCAGGCTTTCGTCCCATGCAAAGACCGGGTTGCTATGGCCACCCGGCTCGTGGCCGCGCAGACGCACAGACGAGCGCGCCGGCAGCGAAATTCCGCGCCCCTAGCTCGAAACCCTCTAGCTCGAAGTGTCGTGCACGAAGTTGGCCTCGCGCCGCCAGACGTCGACGCTGTGGAGATGCAAGGCTACCGTGTCGCCTTGCTCGACGGCCCCCGCAAGCTCGGTCCTGATCCGGAAGGGGTAATCCACGAGCTCCAGCAGCGCAGGCCTCCCAGGTCTGTTGTCCAGTGCCACGGCTTGAAGCATGGCTCCACCATCTCCGCGTCGGTCCAGTCCGAGGTACTCCTGCTCCAGATACTTCAGGAACCAGTAGCGCCGGCGCACCTCCTCGATCCTACCGATCTCCCTGAGCTGGACGTCGGCCCGTTGCGCCACCGACGCTATCGCCTCGGTGGAGTAGGAGACCTGCCTGGACGCGAGGAACCGGCTCACCTGTCGCTGCATGACGAGGTCGGGATAGCGACGCAGTGGCGAGGTCGCCTGGACGTAGGCGGCCACGCCCAGCCCGGCGTGGGCAGCCGTCGATGTGCCCAGGTCGGCCGGTGCCAGCCGCCGCATCAGCAGATACTGTCGCAGCGGACCCTCGGGTACGTACTCAAGCGTATCGCCGAGGTCGGGTGGCGCCTGAGACCTGTACGCGGCGGGAATCCCCTCGCGTGCACAGAAGTCCGCCAGCAGCGAGTTAAACAGGATCATATACTCCGTCACGAGCCGGCGGGCGGGCGTCGTGCGTTGTACGACCTTCACGTCCACCGTGCCGGCCTCTCGGACCCGAATAAGCATCTCGGCCCGCTCAAGGCCAATAGCACCCGCCTCCCTCCGACGCAGGGCCAGTGCCTGGGCCACCCTATTCAGCGGCGCGAGCACGGCGTTCCACCGATGGCCCGGATCGTCCAACGCCCGGTCGGCCTCCTCGTAGGACAGGGCCGCGTCGCTGCGAATCACCGATGGCACGATCTCGTGGGCGACGACCTCCCCTGACTCTGCAATCGTGGCGAGGAGGCTGAGGGCCGGCCTGGTCTCGTCCGGCACGAGGCTTCCGGTGTCGTCCGGAAGAGGCGAAGGGAGCATCGGGACCTTGCCGTCCGGAATGTAGAGCGATGCCATTCGACGGCCCGCCTCCCGGTCCACGGCGCCGTCGATCGGAACCAGCGCCCCCGCGTCGGCGATGTGGATCCCGATCCGGTAGGTGGGCTCTCCAGCCGAGTCCGCACATGGCTCCAGCGTGATCGCGTCGTCCCTGTCCTCGGTGTCCGCGTCGTCTACGGTGACGGTGTCGATCGACGTGAGGTCTCGCCGCTCGGGCTCGGCAGTTGGGGACGAGATGTCCACTGAAGAGGCCTCAGTCAGGGCCTCGGGCGGGAAATCCCGGACGATGCCCTCCCGCTCGAGCTCGATAGGCTCGTCCGGCGACAGGAGGCCCACCCGGACAAGCAACTCGAAGCCGGCCCTTTGCAGGTCTGCGGTCCCCACGTCTGCCCGTTCGAGCAGACGCCGCGCCGAAGCACGTCGCGTGTAGTCATCTCCGTGTATCACGTAACCGCGCAGGTGCTCGAGCAGACGCGCCTGGTATTCGTCCGCGGGGTCGGGAAGCCGGCCTTGCGACAGATGCTGAGCCAGCAAGTCGGTAGCCCTGGCCTGCTGCTCCTCGCTCCGATAGCGAGCGCGCGCTTCCTCGACTGCCTGGCGCGACCGACACGTGAAGGACTCGTCGCCACCCGTGAAATAGGGTGAGCCGCGCTCCAGATGCAGCAGGAGCGAGGCTCGCCGCACCGGGTCCTGGGACGGACCCCAGTAGAGCTCGGCAAGGTCCGCAAAATTCATGGACGGCGCTTCGTCGTGGGCGACCTCCCAGACCTCTGCCAGGTCTATCCCCGACGCCAGGGCCTCGGATTCCTGGCGAAACGCCTCGGCCTCATCCTGCTGGGAAACGACGACGCCCGTGTCCATTATCACGCGATCCGCGGGGACTTCCACCTCCCGGTTGCGCCCCAGCGCGACACGGACCCGTCCCCGGGTCTTGGCAGGGCCCGTGTAACGGCCAACTGTCGCCTCGCCCTTCACGCGAGCGACGACGATCTCCCCTGTCTTCATTTCCCCTCGATCGGTAGTCTACGCTGGAATCTCATCATACCCTAGACCACGGGGGTTTTCCGGGAGATTAGTCCCACGGCGCCGTCGCATATAGGCGAGCGTGAAGGTAAGATAAGCGGAGTGAGTGCAGGAGTGAGTGCAATGGGAGCACAGGACCGATACCCAGCTCTGCTTGGCACCGCATGAGACGATGAACGACCCTGAGAATCGCGCCGTGGAGATTCTGCGGGAGCTTGGCGCACGGCCCGCCGCACCCTTCTTCGAGGAGGGCCCGGCGCGATTCATCCGCGCTACGCTCGACCAGCTTGGCGTTGACCCCGAGGTCGATGCCTACGGCAACATCATCGCGCGCTATGAGCTGGACTCGGACCGAGCCGAGCCGCCGGTCGCATTCGTCGCCCACATGGACCACCCAGGCTTCGAGATAACGGAGGCGAGCTCGGCCCGCGTGGTCGCGCGGGCTCTGGGCGGGGTGCCGGTGGCGTCCCTACATAAGCCGACGCCTGTGCGTGTGCTGACCGACGACGGCCCGGCCATCGCCGGCCGGACGGCGGCGCTGGGGGCCGACCAGCGGCGCGAGAACACCGATCGCCTGGTCTCGATAATTCTGGAGGCCGAAGTCTCGCTTACGCCGCCGCTGCCGGTGGTGTTCGACCTGCCCGGGTTCGTCCTAGATGGGAATACCGTCCGGATGCTGGCCGCCGACGACCTGGCAGGCTGCGCGAGTATCCTCGCGGCGCTGGAGCGTTTGATCGCCCAGGAGGCCCGTGTCAACGTGTACGGAGTCTTCACTCGAGCGGAGGAGGTCGGGCTGGTCGGCGCGCGCCTGCTGGCCGAAGCCGGCACCTTGCCCAAAGAGACACTCGTCGTCTCCCTGGAGTCGAGCCCGGTGATCCCCGGCGTCGCCCAGGGTGAAGGCCCCGTCATCCGGACCGGCGACGCGGCTTACACTTTCGATGCGGAGGCCGAGCAGATGCTCATCGCGGCGAGGGAGGCCATCAAGGAGCGGGAGCCCGACTTCAGGTGTCAGCGGCAGCTATTGAGCGGCGGCACCTGCGAGGCTACGGCCTTCGCACTGGCCGGATACCGGGCGACGGGCATCGCTTTCCCGTTGGGCAACTACCACAACGCCACGACCCGCATTGCCGACCCCGACGGGGGCGTCGACGCGGAGTACATACGGCTGCCAGACTACCTGGGAGGCGTCGAGCTCATTACAGAGGCCGCCAAGAGCCTGGCCCGGCGGACGGACACGCCGGTATATCGGCGCCTTGGCGGCGTCTCCGCCGCGGTACGCGAGCGGCTCAGTGCTTCAGCGAGGGATTGATTCCGCGCCGCCATTGTTTACCGGGTCGTGAGAACAGGTCGCGATTGGGCCGGGTTTGCCTGTCACAATATCACAGCCTTTGCCTGCATTATTCGATACAATAGCTATACACTTCATCGCTATGATGCATATTCAAGGTACAAAATGCCGAGTAAATCGGTTCGCCACCGACTCGATAACGAGCTGCATGCCAAAGACAAAGCCCACCGCGTAGCGACCGGATAGAGCCTCTCCGCCTTCGAGTCCCTCCAGGCACAAACCACCTCGTTGACGTCGAGGGAGAGAAGGCTTAGAGGGACTGGGTATGTGGAGGACGCGGGCATCTCCGGGTGTCTGCCGCCCAGAAGTATTCGAAACTCGGAGCCGGATGCTCGGACCCGTATCACACGGGATCGACCCACTGAGAATCTATCGGCTGGGTGTTGAGCAGGTGGCAATTGGGCCGGGTTTTTGCCTGTCACAATATCACAAGTCTGCTTGAAGGCGTCGATACAAATACGACACACTCTCTCGGTACTGTGCTGAATAGAAGTATCAGATGCCGAGTAAACCGGTTTACTCCCGACTCGATAGCGAGCTGCACGCCAAAGTTAAAGCCCACTCCGTGGCGACCGGGCAGAGCCTTTCCGCCTCCATCGAGGACCTTGTTCAGCGAGGATTGGGAGAGCTTTCGAAGGGGACGCTAGAGGCTGAGGTGGCGGAGGCGCGAGAGCTGATCCAGGCGTTAGAAGCCAAGCTCGTCGCGGTCGAAGGAGAGAGGAAGGGCTTAGAGGGACAAGTAGAGGCATGGAGGACGAAGGCATCCCTCGCGCTTGCCGCCCACAAGCATGCCGAAGCCCTGGAGCAGGAGTCCGCGACCCTGGCAGGCCAGATCGACCAGTTGAGAGTCTATCTATCGACGTCGGTGGCCGTGTGCACCTATTGCAGAGCATACCTCCGGCTGTACGACATCGGACAGAGACGCTGTGCAAACTGTGGTCGAAGAGCCTTTGATTGGATTCAAGGCTATCAGCCACCCCCCACAGCTTGGGAAGCTCTTCGGGAAGGAGCTGCGGTTACGGGGACTGCAACGGTGGTCGCCGCTCTTCTCAACGCGATAAGCGTGGGACAAGAGGATTCATAGGAGCGGCCGTTACAGGAGGCTGCATGACTCGTAGCCTCTCTGTGCGCCGGGGCCGCCGCACGTTTGACGAGGCCGTGATTCACTATGATTCGCGCCGTGCGACTCGGCCCGGTCTGGTGGCCCGAACACGGTGGCCGGTGACCTGCCCGCCAGCGCCTCGCGCGCAGGTCGCGATCCGACGATGACGAGCAAGGAGTGGAGATGTTCCCCGAATTCAACCTCGAAGGCAAGACGGCGATTGTTACCGGTGCGAGGGGGACGCTCGGCCGTGCTACAGCGTTAGCCCTGGGCGAAGCTGGCGCCAACGTCGTGCTTGGTGACCGCGAGCCGGAAGGTCTCGACGCCGTCAAGGACACGCTGCGCGGTATGGGCCGTGAGGCGGTGGCGGTGGTGTGTGACATCAGCAGTAAGTCGGAGGTGGATGCACTAATCCAAAAGGCGGTCGACGCCTTCGGCCAGGTCGACATCATGGTCGCCAATGCGGGTGTGTTTCAGACATGGCTCCCGCCGGAGGAGAACACGCTCGAGGAGTGGGACCGGGTACTCGGCATCAATCTAACCGGCGTGATGCTCTCCTGCATGGCGGCGGGGCGCCAGATGATTCACCAGGGGTCCGGGAGCATCGTCGCCATGTCGTCCATCGTTGGGCAAGTGGGCCTTGCCGGGAACTTCTCCTACAACGTGGCCAAGCACGGCGTCCTGGGGATCGTTCGAAGTCTGGCCGTGGAGTGGGCGGAACACGACATTCGGGTGAACGCGGTCTGCCCAGGGTTCATCGTGCGGGACAACGAGCCGTTACGCGAGGACCCGAGAGTCAACGACATGATCCTCACCCGAACCCCTCTCAAACGCTGGGGCGAGCCACGGGACATCGCCCTTGCGGTCGCCTACCTGGCATCGCCGGCCGCCAAGTACGTGACGGGTACCGCGCTCGCGGTCGATGGCGGGTGGCTGGCCCTCTGAGGAAGCGGACGATGACGGCAGCGGCGTCCCGCGGGGTTACCGCGTCATTGACACGATTGCAGATCGTTGGTATGTTGCTGCCGCTAGCCGACGCGGAGCAGGAAATACAAAAGGGGAGATAAGACATGCCTCAGATCGACACAGTAATGAGAATGTCTATTGACGCGACTCCGGAAGCAGTATTCGCGAGTGTGTCCGAGCTGGGCCGGCACGGCGAATGGGCGGCCAACCCGCTGAAGGTTGACCAGGTTTCGGAAGGACCCGTGGCGGTAGGCAGCGAGTTCAGGTCTTCCGTGCACTTCATGGGCAAGGACGTGAACGCGGCGATCAAGGTCACGGCGCTGGACGCCCCGAAGACCTTGGGTTTCTCATCCGAGGACTCGACTGGGAGCTACGTCCACACGTACAGCGTAGCCTCAAGGGGGAATGGGTCAGAACTCGAGCACCGGCTCAAGGGCCAGGTGTCTCTCGTCAACTACATTATGCTCAAGACGTTCGGCATTCAGTTTATCGGTAAGCCGGCCGAAAGGAAGTTCTTCACCAACCTCAAGGCCTCTGTCGAGCAGAAGTAGCGGGGATGCCGCGGCGGTCCGCCGGGACTGCCTGCTCCTAGCCTTATCGGGCGCTACGACTCTAAACTCCCTAGCGGTCGCAACAGACCGTAGCCGGCCTAAGCGCGGCCCGCAGACGCTTCCGGCGGCTGGACGATCACGGGCCGGACCCACATCGAGTCACCCCCGGACACGTTCAATATGCCTCGCGCTATTGGACCGACCGCCACTCCGCTCTCCGACTGGCCCTCCACGATCTTCGCCCAGGCCCTCAGAGGCGCCGCTGCCTTTCCTACGTACTCGATCACGTCCCCGTCGGTGACGCCCAACTCGCTCGCAGCCGTGCGGCTCAGCGGCGCAATCCGGCAGCCTCGCGTGTCGAACTCGTCCTCGGGCCGCTCGACAACCTCGAAGTAGCGTCGCTGCCCTCGCTGGTCGCGTCGCAACGCCTCCGTCTTCGCCAGGTCCGCCTCGGCTTCTTCTATGACCACCCCGTAAACGTCGCGGGCCCTTTGACGGGTTACGTAGCCCGCCAGCACGTCCTTTTCCACCAGCTCCACCTCCCTGTCCAGGGGGTCGCCGATGCCGCCGCCTGAGGACGCCTGCATCACGACCACGTCGCCGCGCTGCAACGGGAAGGACTTTATCTTGCCCGGGATCGTGGAGGGCTGGATCTCCTGCCCACCGCGGAGGACGGTGAAGGAGTTGAGGCTACCCGCGTAGGCTCCTGCCGCACCCCAGGGCGGAATTATCGCCCGGTCGGTCATGACGTTCAGCTGGCTGGTATCGGCCAGGACCCTGACCTTCCTCGTAACGCCAAAGCCGCTCCTGCGGTACCCCGGCCCTTCGCCGTCGGTACGCACCGCCAGGCCCTCTATGAGCAGAGGCTGGCGCTGCTCGGTGCTTTCGGCGGGGTAGACGGCGGCGAAGCCTCCATTGTCGTAGATAAAGGTCCCCGTGGCGCCGTCGGCATCACCGGCGGCCGGGGTCCCTCCCTGAGGGGCCTCGTATAGGATGTAATGCCGGCCCCGATGCTCGTCGTAGCCGCCAACCTGGACGTGGTTGACCCCGCCCGGATTTTCCCCCGAGGGCTCCCACGGCATAGCCTGGGAGAAGAGTCCAATCACGGCGGACTGAAGCTCATGGAATACGTCCCAGCACCCGCCCACCGCAGCGGGGAGCTGGGCGGCCAGGCAGCTCCCCTCGGGGATGACGAACTCCAGGGGGCGGAACGTGCCCCCATTGACGGGTGTTCTGGGGTCCAGCCAGCACTTGAGGATGACGAACACGCCTCCCTGGGTTACCGGGGTCCCGCAGTTCATCGGGCCAACAACCTGGGGTGCCGTGCCGGTGAAGTCGAAGGTCATGACGTCGCCGGCAATAGTCATCTTGGCCTTGATGGGCAGCGGCTCGTTGGCGAGCCCGCTGCAGTCCATATAGTGCTCGTAGTGGTACTGCCCGTCCGGCAGCTCGAAGATACGCTGGCGGATCGTCTCCTCGGCGCCGTCGAGGAACGCGGTGATGCACTCTTCGACAGTCCCAACCCCGTACTTGCCGCAGAGCTCGTCGAGGTTCATTTCGGCCACACGAGCCGTGTCCAGCATCGCGAGGGCATTCCCCTCCTGCTCGTGGGCCAGGCGCATGTTTGCGAAGAGCACGTCCCACAGGCCCTGGTTTATCCGACCCTCGTCCACCAGCTTCACCGGCACGATCCGAACCCCTTCCTGGTAGATCTCGGTATCCTGGCCCGAGAAGCTGCCCGGCGTCGCGCCGCCTATATCCTCCAGGTGCGCCCGGACAGCGATGAAGAGCACCAGGCGGCCGTCGGCGAAGTAGGGCGTGTAGAACGCCGTGTCGTTCAGGTGGGTGCCGCCCGTGTACGGGTCGTTGATCGCCAGGACGTCGCCCGGATAGATACTCCCCTCGAACTTCTCCAGTACGGCCCTCAGTCCAAGGGCCATGGCGAAGACGTGGCCGGCAAAGTCCTCGGACATGGCGATAAGCTCGCCGCGGTCGGTGATCAGCCCGCAGGAGAAATCGCCCTGCTCGTACATAACGGGGGAATAGGCCGTGTGGAGCAGCGTGGCGCGCATCTGGAGGACGGCGGAGCCCAAGGCCCCACGAACTACCTCAAGCGTTATGGGGTCTGCGTTGCTACTCACGGGATAAACCTCCCCTTCAGCGTTACCGTCTGAAGATGGTACTCCAAGAACTCTCAAGGGGCCAGGGGGCTGGACAGCGCGCGTCTCAAACGTGCTGAGTGCCCACCGCTCTTACTGAACCAGCCCGTTCAAGTTGTACCAAGAGGACTGCTTGACATGCTCGCCAGCGCCGTGCAAAGTATTGTCGGCGGGACGCGGACTGATCTATTCGGCGCGAGGCGGCGTCCTTCGCGAGCCTTCCACGCGCGAGTCGTCGGAAGAACGAGCATGAGCTCACCCCCAGACCAGGTAGTCTCCGGGCTTGAAGGCGTACTCGCATTCGAGTCGGCGATCGCTTACATCGATGGATCGGTGCCCGAGCTGACCATCCGCGGCTACCAGATCAAGGACATCGCCAGCAAGCTCAGCTTCGAGAAGACTGCCTTCCTCCTGTGGTACGACCGCCTGCCCAGCGACGCGGAGCTCGGCGATTTTCGTGGAGAGATGGCCGGGCTGCGGGCGCTGCCTCCGGGTGTGGTCAAGCTCCTGCAAGCGGCACCGCCCTCGGCCCACCCGATGGCGACCCTGCGAACAGCCGTCTCCATGCTGGGAGGCTACGACGCCAACGCGGAGGACCTGAGCCGCGACGACAACTTACGCAAGGCCAAGAGCCTGACGGCCAAGCTCCCCACGATCGTAGCGACCCAGACCCGGATCGCCGCAGGCGAGCAGCCCATCTCACCAGACCCATCCCTGGACCACGCCTCCAACTACTACTACATGCTGACCGGGAAGACCCCGGACGAGGTCACCAGGCGGACGTTCGAGACGGTCCTGGTGCTGTACGCGGAACACGAGACCAACGCCTCGACCTTCGCCTGCCGGGTCGTGGTCGGGACGCAGTCCGACTTCTACTCCTCGGTCGTCGCCGGAATAGGCGCCATCAAGGGGCCGCTCCACGGGGGCGCGATCGACGACGCCATGCGGATGTTCATAGAGGTCGGCTCGCCGGACCGCGCCGCCGCATACGTCGACGAAGCGCTGGCGGCCCGGCGGCTGCTGCCAGGTTTCGGCCATCGCGTTTACCGCGCCGGAGACCCCAGGGCGGCGGAGCTTCGTGGAATGGCCAAGGCCCTTGGGGAGGGCCTCGGAGACAGGCGCTGGTTCGATATTGCCCTTGCCTGCGAGAAGCGCATGCAGGAGACCAAAGGGATCATACCCAACGTAGACTACTTCGCAGCCATCGTCCTCTACCAGCTCGGCTTCCCGCTCGGCATGATGACCAACGTCGTCGCCAGCGCCCGCATCGCCGGCTGGTCAGCGCACATTCTAGAGCAGTACGCCAACAATCGTCTGATCAGGCCGCGAGCCCTGTACACTGGGAAGCGTGGCCTGGAGCTTCCGGGGAACTAGCCTCCGATGAACGACCTGCCTTTGCTGCCGACCACGGTGGTGGGGTCCCACGCCAAGCCTGGCTGGTGGCATGCCTGCAAGGACCTCGTGGAGCAGGGCCACTGGGGCCAGGGAGACCTCGACGAGCTGCTCGACGACGCAGTCGACGTCGCCATCCTGGACCAGGAGCGGGCCGGGGTCGATATCATCACGGACGGGGAGTCCCGGCGGCTGGACGGTTACGTCGATAGCTACTACGCGATAATCCAGGGCATCCGTCCCGCCGAGGCCGCGCGAAGGGCCGGGCCCTGGGGATACGACCAGCAGACTCGCTACCAGGCCGTCGAAAAGATCCGGGCGCCGACGGGCCTTGGCATAGTCAAGGAGTTCGAGTACCTGGCCGCTCACACCAACGAGCACACCAAGGCGACGTGCGCCGGGCCACTGACCTTCGCATCGCGCATACGGCCCGGTGAAATCTATGGCAGCACCGTGGACGTCGCCCACGAGTTTGCCCACGTCATCAACGACGAGCTCAGGGGTCTCGTGACTGCGGGGGCGACGTTCATCCAGATCGACGAGCCGGCGAGGGGCAACGTCACCGGAGAGGAGATGGCGAGGCTCTTCAACATGGCCACGAAGGGTGTCCAGGCCAAGCTGGCCTTCCACATCTGCTTCGGCAACCGGTTCGGCAGGGCCAGGTTCCAGCGCAGCTACGCCAGCTACTTCCCCGGAGTCCTCGAGGCGCGGGCGGACCAGTTCGTACTGGAGTTCGCCAGCCGCGAGCTGGCGGAGATAGGGATGTGGAAGAAATGGAACGACGGGCGGGAGCTCGGCGCCGGCCTGATCGATGTGAAGTCCTTCTACCCGGAGACGCCGGAGGACGTCGCCATGAGGGTCCGCGAGGTGCTTCGGTACGCGGAGCCAGAAAAGGTCTACGTGAACCCCGATTGCGGCTTCGGATGGTCGCCGCGATACATGGCCGTTGCAAAGCTAAAGGCGATGGTCGCGGGCGTCCAGATCGTTCGAGATGAGCTGAACGGCTAGGCCCGGCGGCGCATCCGCTTCAACCGGCCCGGCCAGCGGAGGCGGCTTGCGAAGCCTGGGAGCGCCCGCCCGGCGCTCTGGATCACGCACCCACACTTTGCCATGGAGAGGATTATGACGGTTGCCGAGGAACTCGCGTCCTTCATCGTTCGGGCGTCATACGACGATCTTTCCGAGGAGGCCAGGCATCAGCTCAAGGTCCGAGTCCTGGACAGCCTCGGATGTGCAATCGGAGCTGTAGAGGGCGAGCCGATCAAGATGCTGCGCGAGCAGATCGAGGACTTCGGCGGAGACGGTCACTGCACCCTTATAAGTGGGGGGCGCACCTCTCCGGATCGGGCGGCTCTGTACAACAGCGCCCTTGTTCGCTACCTCGACTTCAACGACTTCTACCTGGCCAAGGGCGAGAGCTGCCACCCGAGCGACAACCTCGGGCCGGTGATGGCCGCGTCTGAGTACGCGGGACTGGATGGCGCAGGCTTCATGACCGCGCTAGCGGTGGCGTACCAGGTCCAGTGCCGGCTGAGCGACGTGGCCCCGGTGCGAGCCAGGGGCTTCGATCACACCACCCAGGGGTCGTATGCCGTGGCGGCGGGCGTCTCGAAGGCGCTCGGGTTGGACGCCGGCCGCACAGCTAACGCCATCGCTCTGAGCGGCACACCCTTCAACGCACTCAGGGTCACAAGGACCGGTGCCCTGTCCCACTGGAAGGGCCTGGCATACCCCAGCACCGCATTCAGCTGCACCCACGCCAGCTTTCTCGCAATGCGTGGTGTTACGGGCCCGCCCGAGGTCTTCGAAGGGAACAAGGGCTTCATGGACACCATCGCTGGTCACTTCTCCCTGGACTGGTCGAAGGAGGGCCTGGACCGGCTGCTTCGGACCGAGGTCAAGAAGTACAACGCCGAAGGGCACTCGCAGCAGACGATAGAGGGAATGCTGGAGCTGCAGGCCGAGCACCCCTTTACGGGGGGTGACGTCCGCCAGATCGAGATCGAGACCTTCGACGTGGCATACAACATCATCGGAGGAGGGGAGGAGGGGGACAAAACCCTAGTCGAGAACAAGGAGCAGGCGGACCACAGCCTCCACTACATGGTGGCCGTTGCGATACTGGATGGACAGGTATTGACCGAGCAGTACACGCCGGAGCGAATCCACAGCCGAGACGTACAGGACCTGCTGAGGAAGGTTGTGGCGCATCCCAAGGACGCCTACAGCAACAGGTTTCCCGACGAGATGCCAACCACGATACAGGTGACACTGAACGATGGAACGGTTCTGACCAAGGAGAAGACCGACTACGAGGGGTTCCACTCGAATCCCATGCGCTGGGAGACGGTGGTCGAGAAGTTCGATGGATTGAGCGAGCCCTACGCCGACGCCGCGTTGCGCTCGGAGATAGTCGACGCTGTGTCCCGGCTCGAGGGGGTTTCGGTGAAGCAGTTCGCGGCCCTCCTGGCGAGGGTTCGCTCCGGTGATCGGGCCTGAGACCTCAGCGTGCCGGTAAGACGCACACACTCGGTGTTAACCGGGTACTAGCTTGCGAGTTCTCCAGCCGCTTGCCTATGTAGGGGCCGCGGTCGTAGGAGTGCCGGCGGCCCTGGTCGTTGGCGCGGCGGTGTTCGCGGACGGCCCTCCTATCCTGAGTGCCGAACGCCTGGTTCCCGTCGTCGTCACCTACCTCGCCGTGTCAGCGATATTCAGCTTCATCTGGCGGCTGATCTCGCGAACGTCCGCCTGGAGACGCTGGGGCGTCCTGATCAGCATACCTGGACTCATAGCCGTAGCCCTCCTCGGCACGGATATCGGCGTGGGATACCAGTCGCTATACACCGCTGTGACGTTTTGCTCGGCATGTCTCGGGGCGTTTATCGGCGCGCTGCCCGCCCGTGCGCTTCGGCGCTGAGGCGCTTCGGCGCTGAGGTGCGTGATGCCAACGGTCACCCGACAGCGAACATGGGAGACGGCTCGCGATCACTCGAAGGCGCCGTCGATAGCGCACTGGGCCGCCTCCTCGTCGGACATGCCCAGCAGGTCGCGCGTGACGTAGGTCTGGTGAGCGGCGAACTCCGACGCGCCCCTGACGGGGCCGCCGGGCGTGTCCGATAGCTTGTACGGGGCCCCCTCGATAGTTCGAGAGGTACCGCTATCATCCGGGACCTGGCGGAAGAAGCCGCGCTCCCTTAAGTGCGGGTCCCGTTGCATGTCGGCGCCCGTCTGGACGACGCCGGCCGCCACGCCGGCGGACTGGAGCAGATGCATCGCCTCCTCGGGCGAGCGTTCGATCGTCCAGGTCTCGACAAGCCGGTCCAGCTCGTCGGCGAAGCGAACACGGCTCGACCCCGTGGAGAATCGGCTGTCTCGCGCCCACCCGGGAGACCCGACGGCCCGCGCGAAAGCCTCCCACTCGGCTTCGGTGAACACCGAAATGGCGATCCACCGGTCGTCTCCGCGACACCTGTAGACGCCATGGGGCGCCGCCTCGGAGTGGGGGAGCCGGTTCCCGGAGCGGTGGACCTCGCGGCCGTTGACGCCCAGGTCCAGGAACAAGGTCTCCAGGAGAACGGAGAGGGACTCGAACTGCGCCAGGTCTATCTGCTGGCCCTCCCCGGTGCGAGCTCGGTGAAGGAGGGCCAGCATGACGGCCTGGGCGCCAGCCATCCCGGCGACGGCGTCGGAGTACGCGCTGGCCGGTCCGGACGGATCGGCTTCGGGGAAGCCGGTGAGCCAGGTGAAGCCCGACCAGGCCTGAAGGGTCTGGCCGTAGGTGACGTAGTCCTTCCACGGGCCCGCGCGACCCATGCCGGACATGCTGAGCATTATGATGTCGGGCTTGATCTTGTGCAGGCGGTCGTAGTCCAACCCCCAGCCGGCCATGACTCGCGCGCTGAAGTTCTCCGCGACCACGTCCGAGAGCTCCACGAGCCGCCTGGCAATGGCTACGGCCTTGGGATGCCTCATGTTCAGAGCGATGGACTTCTTGCCGGCGTTCCAGTTATGGCGTTGTCCGAGGCCGCGGGGAGTGCCCGCCGAGGGGCCGCCGACCACCGCCAGGGCGTAGCTGGACTCGACCTTGATGACCTCGGCGCCCTGATCGGCCAGGACGCGTGTGGCGGCTGGACCGGCGTGGACCCAGGTGAAGTCCAGGACGCGGACTCCCTGAAGAGCGCAAGCTCCGTTTGCAGGTCGCGGCATCGGCTAGATCACTCCCTCGCTCGCCAACCGGGCCTGCTCTTCGTCCGAAAGCCCGAGCTCCGTGTACACGACGGAGTTGTGCTCGCCGATTCTGGGCGCGGCGCTGCTGAGCCTCCAGGGCGATCGGGGCAGCTTATAGGGAGCGCCGGGGTAGGTAAAGGTGGCGTCGAACTCGGGATGCTCCACGTCTACGAAGAAGCCTCGCGCGCGTAGCTGCGGATTGCTCAGCAGCTCCCCGGTCTGGGCAACGGGCCCAAAGGGGTAGTGGCGGCTCTGACCCCATTCGGTGATCCTCCAGCGCTCGTGGCGCTCCGCCCACTTGCCGATCAGCTCTTCGATATGGGCCGAGTTCTCTCCGCGCAGAACGAAGGTGTCGTCGTATTTCTCATCCATGAGGTCGCCTGCCAGGCCCTCCTCAGCCATCCATTCGCGGAGGTCTCGCCAGGCCTGGCTGCTATGGGTGGTGATGCTGACGAAGCCGTCACGGCACTTCCAGGTCGCCACGAAACGCCCTCCGTGCCGGAATCCGCAGCGCACCGCGTCGGAGCCCTCGTATATGTACGCCATGTTGACGTGCTCAGTCGTTGCGGCCACCGCTTCCTGGACGGAGACATCGACGTGCTGCCCTTTGCCGGTGAGGAGTCGGTGGTAAAGCGCCATAAGGATTCCGATGAAGGCCCGGTTGGAGGCGGTGTGATAGGCTTGCGAGCCCCACAGGCGTGTTGGCGGCGTGGAGGGCCAGCCCGTCACGTACATGTACCCTCCCATGGCGAAGCCAACCAGGTCGGAGCCCTTATAGTCCCGGTAGGGTCCCGTTTGACCAAATGGCGTAATGGAGGCGTATATCAGCCCGGGGTTCAGCGAGCCCAGGTCGTGGTAACCCAGTCCTCGGGAGTCCATGAGCCCCGGAGCACCGGTCTCCAGGAGCACGTCGGACTCCCGCACGAGCCGACGCAGCAAGGCGGCGCCCTCTTCGCCGGCGAGGTCCAGGGTTATGCTGCGCTTGCTGGTGTTGAAGTGGAGCCAGTGAAGGCTACGCTCTGGGCCGGGGCGATCGTGGACGAAGGGTCCGATATTGCGCATCGGGCTGCCGCCCGGTGGCTCGACTTTGATGACTTCGGCCCCCAGGTCGGCCAGCAGCTTGCCGCAGTAGACTCCAGCCGGACCCGACAGGTCGAGGGCACGACAGCCCGCCAGGGGCTGCGGGCGGTTCGTGTCTGACGTGACGGTCAAGCGAGGTCTCCGGAGGAATGCCTAGACGTGGGCAACAACCTCCTCCGCCAGCCAGCCCAGACGCTCGGTGGCCTCGTTGAGTCCCGAGCCCCTTACGTCGAATATGAGGTGGGTCACGCCGACGTCCGAGTACTCTTGAACGTCGTCGAGGATGCGGCCGGCCTCTCCCGAGAAGCGGCGCCGGTCCGTTCCCGTGGGCCGGCCGGGGTCGTACAACGGAGCCTTCATGGCGACGTCGATCGCGGCCGGGTCCCGGCCCGCCGACTCGGCGTGTCTGTGGAGGATGCCCACGTCCTGGGCGAGCTCTTCGGGCTCCAGCGTGGCCGCCGGGATGGTGCCAACCGGATGCCAGCCGTCCCCCAGCACCGCCGCGCGGCGAATGGCGGCGCGGCTCTGGCCGCCGACCCAGATCGGCGGGTGAGGCTTCTGCACGGGCTTGGGCAGGAATCTTATGCCCGAGAACCGGCAGTACTTACCTTCGAAGGTCGGATTGTCGCTGGTCCATAGCTCTTTGTAGGCCATCAGGTACTCGTCCGTTACGGCGCCGCGCTCGGCAAATGGGGGCGTGCCCAGAGCCTCGAACTCCTCCTCCATCCAGCCTACGCCCACGCCAATGGTGAGCCTGCCTTCGGAGAGCATGTCGAGCGTTGCAAGGATCTTGGCGGCCAGCAGCGGGTTTCGGTAGGGCACGATCATCACGCTAGGCACGAGGCGTATATGCTCGGTCTTGGCAGCCAGGAAGGTCAGCAGCGTGAGCTGCTCCAAGTACTCTCCATCCCCAACGGGAAAGTCGCCGCCGACCGTGTACGGGTATGGAGAGCTGATCTCGTCGGGAACGAGTATGTGGTCCCCAGCGACCATGCAGCCGTATCCCAGCCGGTCGCCTTCTTGAGCGAGCCTGGCCAGAGGCTGCGGCCTGGCGACGGCCCCGTGGTTCGGCAGGTAGAATCCAAATTGCATCTTAGCCCCCAGCGATCAACGCCATAATAGATGGCGACAGTGTATCCCGCACCTGGTCGGCCCGCCAGTCCGGCGCTGCAACACCCATCCCTCGAGGTCCCAGCCTCCTCCCGTGACCGCAGCCTCGCAGTGGGGGTGAATCCCACTCTGGGGGCGTCTCCCCTCCGTATACGTGCTCTACCAGCTCCCCGGGAGCGGGCGATGGGCCGACCTAATCAAACCAGCAGTATTGCGCGATGACGTACCGCTCCGCTCGGTGGCGGCGTTTGGCCGCAGCCCAGGTCGTCCACAAGTGTTGCGCGGGGCTGACGAGCCTCCATCGCGGCGTTCGGCGTCAAGAGTAGATATGCAGCACTGTACGATTACGTTGAGAGCCTGCCCACGGTGCAACGGGGCGGTCATCGACTACGGATACACATACGCCGACAATCCCCTCTGCGTCACCTGCGGATGGCGTCGCGCAGAGGTCTCGGCCGACGTGCTTGCCGAGGTACGGTCACACCTCGGCAAGCCGCTGATAGAGAACCGCTACCTGGAGAACCAGATGAGGGGAAGACGCGCCCCGCCGAGAGAGGAGTGGGACGACCAGTCGACTGGTGGGCGGTCCGGGACACCGACCGTCGCGCTAGGCGAAGCCGCCGTAGCCCTCGGCCCTGATACAGGCCACTCGGTGTCCGTCACCGACCTCCCGTAGCTCGGGCATCGCCGTCCCGCACTCCTCGATGGCAATGGGACACCGTGTACGGAACACGCATCCGGTGGGCGGATTCATGGGACTGGGCATGTCGCCGCTGAGGATGACCCGCTCACGCTGAGCCTCGAGCGTGGGGTCCGGTATCGGCACCGCTGACAGCAGTGCCTTCGTGTAGGGGTGCTGTGGGTTCTCGTAGATCTCAGTGCGATCGGAGACCTCGACTATGTGGCCGAGGTACATAACCGCGACGCGGTCGCTCATGTGGCGAACCACGGAGAGATCGTGGGCGATGAAGAGGTAGGTCAGCGCGAAACGCTCCTGCAGCTCCTGGAGCAGATTGATGACCTGCGCCTGGATTGAAACGTCCAGGGCCGAGACCGGCTCATCCGCAACGATGAAGTCCGGCCTGACAGCGAGCGCCCTGGCGATGCCGATCCGCTGCCGCTGTCCACCGCTGAACTCGTGAGGATAGCGGTCGGCCATGGCCGGGTTCATGCCGACCACCTGTAGCAGCTCCTCCACCCTGTCCCCGTACTCAGCCCTGGTCGAGGTCAGCTTGTGGACGATCAGCGGCTCGCCGACGATGTCGCCACACGTCATTCGGGGGTTGAGCGAGCCGTAGGGGTCCTGGAAGATCATCTGCATACTGCGGCGCCTGCTGCGCATAGCCGCCGGCCTGAGATCGTTGATCCGCTGTCCGTCGAACATCACATCGCCCGAGGTCGGTGTGTAGAGCTGTAGTATGCAGCGCCCGGTGGTGGTCTTGCCGCAGCCACTCTCGCCGACCAGGCCGAGGGTCTCGCCTCTTGCGATGGTTAGGCTAACGCCGTCGACGGCCTTCACGTCGGCGATCTTGCGCTGGAAGATGAGTCCCCGTGTGACGGGGAAGTACATCTTCAGATCCCTCACCTCGACTAGGACGTCGTCGCGGGTCTGAGGCCGGCCGTTGGCTTCCGCCATAGAACGCGCTACCTCATCATCGAGGGGACTTGGTCGGCCTTGGGCAACACCCAACACGCGGACCGGTGTTCGGGGTAGCCGGAGGATACTTTGACGAGTCCGGGAGCATCGACGAGGCAGCGACTGTATGCAAAGCTGCATCGGGGCGCGAAGCTGCAGCCCTCCGGGAGGTCGATCAGGTCTGGCGGTGTACCCTCGATCGGCTTGAGCCGGCCGCCGGTAGCACCATCCAGGCGTGGTATCGAGCTCAGTAATCCCAATGTGTAGGGGTGTCGCGGCTTGAGGTAGATGTCGCTGGAGTCTCCGACCTCGACCAACTTCCCTGCGTACATCACCGCTACCCGGTTCGCATAGCGGGCCACGACCCCGAGGTTGTGCGTGATGATGATCAGAGCGGTCCCGATCTGCTCCGCCAGGTCCCTCATCAGCTCGAGGATCTGGGCCTGGATGGTCACATCCAGTGCCGTCGTGGGCTCATCGGCGATGATGAGCTTGGGGTTGCAGCTGAGCGCCATGGCTATCATTACCCGCTGCCGCATCCCACCGCTGAACTGATGAGGATAGTCATTCAGACGCCCATCGGCGTCGGGAATTCCGACCTTGCGCAACAGCTCTACCGACCGCTCATTGGCCTCCCTGCGGCTCATGCCAAGGTGAAGCTCAAGGGTTTCTGCAAGCTGCCGGCCGACGGTAAGCACCGGGTTCAGCGAAGTCATGGGCTCCTGGAAGACCATGGCAATGCGGTTGCCCCGGATGCGGCGCATCTCGGAGTCATTGAGGGCGAGCAGGTCGCGGCCCTCGAAGACGACGCTGCCTCCGACGATCCTGCCCGGTGGGTCGGCTATGAGGCGCATTATGGATAAGGCGCTGACGCTCTTCCCGCAGCCGCTCTCGCCAACGATGCCAAGGACCTCACCCTCCTTCACGTCGTAGCTGATCCCGTCCACAGCTTTTACGACGCCGTCCGGTGTGAAAAAGTGGGTCGCCAGGTCTCTGACCTCGAGCAGATTGGCCAAAGGGCCTCCATAGAAGTGCGAGCGTGTTCACTACTATCCTAGTCAACGGCTGTGGCAGGTGCAAGGCTGATCCCGGGGACCCCGAGGGCAAGGAGCGCAGGCGATGACGCCATCGTGCTCGCCGACCGGGTAACGCCCTATCGGCTGAGGGTATCTCTAACTCGCGAGGCGAGCGCGGCGGTCGTAAAGGGCTTGGGCAGAAAGAATGCCGCACCGTCGTCGACGCCGTACCGCTCCAGTGTCTCCGGCGGGTAGCCGGACGTGAACAGCACCTTGGTTTCGGGACGAATCCTGTTGACGCGGGCTGCCAGCTCTACCCCGTCCATCACCGGCATGACTACGTCGGCGAGCAGAAGGTCAATCGGGTTATCGTCGCCCCTCTCGTTCACAACCTCGATCGCCTCAAGCCCCGTGGTGGCCTCTATGACAACGTAGCCATTCTCGCGGAGCAGCCGAGACGTCACCTCCCTCGCCGATGGTTCGTCGTCCACCAGCAGGACGGTCTCGTAGCCCGCGCCCTCAGCGGCCATCAAAGGCTTACTCGGGGACTCGACGGCCGGAAAATAGAGGCTCAGACCCGACCCGGGGCCCCCGACGACTCGAATCCCGCTGTCCTCCGGCACCAGGTGCTGGAACTCAGTAGCGTCGCGAGGCTGCTCCCAGGGGGCGGCGACATCCACTGCCGACACGACGACGTAGCTCCCCGCCTCGAGGTCAGGCCTCCCCTGGTGCCGAGCTCCATCCAGTCTTACGTTGCCGGTCTTGAGCAGCAAAACGCCCTGATCGCCCATACCCTCGCGGACTGCAAGCACGACGTTCAGCAGCGCCTGCTGGACCCGATGCTGGTCAGGTCCAGCTCCGTCGGGTCCGCCACCTTGGGACGGGAGAAGGCCAGCATCCGGCGGCTGAGGTCCGATGCCTGCTGGGCGCACTTTTGGATCTCCCTTACAGGGCCCTGGAGGCGGTGGCCTTCCATAGCCCCCACCATGATTTGAGAGTAGGCCAGGATCGGGGTCAGGAGATTGTTTAGATCGTGGGCGGCGTCCGCGGTTAGTTTGGCTAATTCGTCCGCGTTCCGAATCCCGGCGACCGTACTCGTCGCCATCTCATCGCGCGGTAGGTCGTGAATCGCAAGTACCATGTCCGCGTTGTCCCGACAGCTCTTCGCCGCAGTGGCAACCAGGTGGGCGCGGAACTGTCGGCCCTGGCGGTCGGTCCGGACGATGTCTCCCCGCCACACGCCCCCGTGGTCTCGGCGGACGGTTTCGGCATCCGGGAGAACCTTGCCAGGGGCGAAGAGGATGGTTACGGGGGCGTCAGCGAGCTCCTCTGCCGAGGAGCCAAACGTGCGGCAGCAAAATGAGTTTACGCAGCGGATTTTACCGTTCGCGCCGACGACAACGAGCGATTGGTCTACACAGTCCAACACGAACGAGAGATCGTTGAAGCCGTTGGCCTGGGCCATGTTGGAGTTGATGGGGTTGCGCTTCATCACGCTGGAAGGACGCCCTCTGCTTGTCGGGTTCCGTGGTCTCGCGACCGTATCCCCGGTCGGCTGCCTGCGGCGTGGTTGATGAGGTGGGATTCACCCCGGTCATCGATCCAGCCCTCATAATAGTAACCCGCTTCCCATACCTCGCCAGTCCTGCCATGAGATACAAAACCCTACTGGCATCGTCTAGCAACACGTGTCACCGTTCACGTTACAGGAAAGGTCATGAGCCCGGGATGCGACACCCCAGGCGACAACGACTGGATCTGCGGGGATTCGGAGCGGGGCGGGCTACGGGGTAGCGCCGACTTTGCCGGATAGCTTGCTCGCGTCAAGGTCGGCGCAAGCTCGGACTATGAGGTCGGTGGCGTAGTCTAGGTCAACGTCGCTCGTATTAATGACAATGTGGTACAGGTACGGGTTATCGGGTTCTGTGACACCGAAAAAGCGCTTGAAGTAGTAGGCGCGGGCCCGATCTCTGGCTTCCACCGTTTTCCCCGCGGCCTCCTCGGTCAGACGCTCTCGTTCCATTATCCTCTTGATGCGATCATTCCTGTGAGCGATCAGACCGACTCGTAGCACAGAAGGCATGTCCTTCAGAATCATTGGGCCTCCCCTACCGACGATGACCACATTCCCGCCATCGGCCAAGCCTGTGAGCACATCCCGAAGGGCCGCGATATACTTCTCGTCCTCCACCTCGTGGCCCCTCGTAATGGTCGGCTGGGGCAGGTCCTCGTACTCCTCGGTTAGGAAGGCCGCGACGCCAGGGCCAAAATAAGGGTCTCCACCGGCTCCGGTAACAGCAGAGCGCTCAAGGACCCGCTGCACGACGCGTGCGAACCGTTCAGAGCGGGTCGGCGCTCGCTCCTCGCGTTGGTGCAGCGCCTCCACGGTGGCGCCCACTTGCCGGGCGACGTTGGTGAGTATCAGCCGGTCTACGTAGTCGGCCCCGAGGCGCTGAGCTACCATCGGCCCCAGCAAATTGGCGCCGCCACCTGCAAGGCTGCCCATCGCGACTACAGCCATGGTACACCTCCTAGGGTATGTATGATCTCAAGGCGCTGAGCAGACTCAGAGTCTGCCCGAGGCCCTGCCGCCTCATCGCGCTGGGGTGTTCAACCCAGCCTGTCCAACGTGTGCCGGTATCTTCGTATAACGATGCTGCAGACCGCCTGGTAGGTGTGCATGCCGATGGTCGGCTCCAGGTCGCACAGCTCCATCAGGCGAACTCTGGGGATCACCCACGCCTCGCCGTCCTTCGCTGCCTGGGCTGTAGTGACGAGCAGCGGAGGCTCGAAAAGCACCGAAAGATGCAGGGTCTCATAGGGGCCAACGCTGCGCACGACTATGTTCGATTCCTGGGAGCCCGTGGTGATGGTGAACTCGCCGTTGCGGATTATGTGCAGGTGGGTGCCGGGTTCGTTCTGCCTACCGAGGTAGTCGCCGGCCTGGAAGGTGACCTCCTCGCAGAGACCCGCTATGCGATCAAGGTTGCGGTCGGACAGGCCCTGGAATATGTCCACGTCCCGCAGGAACTCGCTTATGTGACTGACGCCGACGCGGTAAACCATATAGGACTCCCGGTTCCTAGGGCCAACGGACCGGTCTGGACGACACGGCTACGTGGCTTTACGGTACGGGGTGATTCGGCCACCGGTGCGACGAGTGCCCTTGCTCGTAACAACAGACCTTTGTAAGTCCACTGTTTTAGGCTTCCGGGGCGGTTTCGACCTGTGAATCCATGCTTACAAATGTGGGGGCTTTTGTCAACAATGTGAGAGCGCTCACAACTGCCTCCCAATGCGACTTTCCCCTCCCTACTCGCTCCGGACTCCGTCGGCTAGAGTCCCCCCGAGCGCGCGGGAGTTCCCCAGGCTCCGTACCTCAGAATGCGATCAAGGTGTGGACGTCGTATTGGCTAAGCCGGCTCCTGCCACGGAGATCGGTCAGCTCTACCAGTACCGCCATTCCGACCACTTGACCACCCGTTTGCTCCACGAGCTGCGCGACGGCGGCCATGGTGCCACCCGTGGCGAGCAGGTCATCGACTATGAGGACTCGCTGGCCATTGGAAATGGCGTCGACGTGTACCTCTACCGCATCGGAGCCGTACTCCAGAGCGTAGGAGACCTTAATTGTGCTAAACGGCAGCTTGCCCTGCTTGCGGACCGGAATAAGGGGCTTGTGGAGGTGATATGCGAGCGGCGCCGCGATGAGGAACCCACGAGCGTCGATGCCCACCACAACGTCAATGTCCTCTTCCACATAGTGGCACGCGAGCCTATCGATGGCCTCGCGGAACGCGGCCGGCTCCTTGAGCAGCGGAGTGATGTCCTTGAATACTATCCCCGGCTTGGGAAAGTCTGGGATGTCGCGAATGTAGCTGCTTAAGTCCACGGCGCGGTTCCTGGCTCTGGGGCACGGTGGTCGTCGAGCGGCGTTATCATACGGCGCGGAGCTCAGCAGGGTCAACCGAAGGCACTACGCCAGGCTGCTATAATTGCGTCAGCCGGGAAGGCGCCAGTTTGAGGAGGAAGGCATGATCTCCATCTTCGTCACCCTTCGAATCAAGACGGGGTTCCGGGAACAGTTCATCGAAGCAAGCTACGGCGACGCACAAGGTTCCGTGCGGGACGAGCCAGGCTGCTTTCGCTTCGATATGCTGCAGGACGCGGGGGACCCGGACCTATTTCACCTGTACGAGGTCTATCAGGATCAGTCGGCCATCGAAGCCCACAGGGCTGCGCCGCATTACCTCAAATGGCGCGAGACGGTGTGGGACTGGCTGGACGGCGACCCGCAGCGGATAGAGATGACGACGTTATTCCCGTCCGACGAAGGCTGGAGGAAGCAAAAAGCCGGGCTCTTGAACTGGTAACCGACCGCGCCTCAACGGAAGAAGCGGGAGACGAGGTCAAGGAGGGCGGTGAGGACGATGCCACAGAGCACGATCCCGAAGAAGGGCGACGTCCTGCTCCTGGCGGGAACCCAGAAGGGCGCGCTGATACTTGCCGGCGACCGCCTGCGAAAAAGCTGGTCTGTGTCCGAGATGTACCTGGCAGGCGGCGAGGTCTTCCACCTGACCTACGACGCCCGCGAAGGTGGAACGGTCTATGCGGCGGTCAATCACGCCGTCTGGGGGCCCGAGTTACAGATGAGCCGCGACCTGGGCGCAACCTGGTGGGGCGCCGCGGAGGGGCCCAGGTTCGACAGCGAAACCGGAACGAACCTCAAGAGGCTATGGCACGTGCAGCCGGGGAGGCACGAGGAGCCGGGCGTCGTCTACCTAGGTGTGGAGCCGGCGGCCCTGTTCAAGAGCGAGGATGCCGGCTCGACCTGGCGCGAGGTCGCGGGCCTCAGCCAGCACCCCACTCGTGAGCTGTGGCAGCCCGGACGAGGGGGCCTTTGCCTCCACAGCATCATCCTCGACCCGTCCCGAATCGGGACATTATGGGTCGGCGTATCCGCAGTAGGGGTGTTCCGGAGCGACGACGGGGGACGAACGTGGCACACGAAGAACAGCGGCATCCGGGCAGACTACCTGCCTGACCCCTTCCCGGAGTTCGGCCAGTGTCCCCATAAGGTGCTGCCCGGTGGGGGGTCGGGTGAGACTCTTTTTACGCAGACGCACTGCGGCGTGTTTCGGAGCGACACCGGCGCGGACGAGTGGGACGACATAAGCGAAGGGCTTCCTTCTCGGTTCGGGTTCTCCCTCGGGCTGCACTCTCACGATCCCGACACCCTGTACGTCATCCCCGAGGACCGGGCCATCGGCGAGGTGTTGGGTGGTATGACGCGCTACGTGACAGACGCGCGGTTCCGGGTCTTCCGCAGCCGTAACCGCGGCGCCGACTGGGAGCCGCTGACCGACGGGCTGCCCCAGGAGAACGCGTACCTGCATGTTCTCAGAGAGGGGATGGCCGTAGACAGCCTCGACCCGTGCGGGATCTACGTGGGCACGACGACCGGCCAGATTTTCCACAGCCGTGACGACGGCGACAGCTGGGAGCTAATGATCGACCACCTGCCCCCGATCAACTCGCTGGAGTGCACGCTCGTGTGACTCCACGGCGGCCCGACCACATGATGGGGCCGCCTTCGGCTGGAGGGCTAATGTGGCGGCGTTAGGCCCGGATCTCCTCGCGGAGGAACTTCGTGTAGGAGATTCCGAGTAGCGTGGCGATCAGCGCCAGCAGCACCACGATGTGTGGCCAGACGAGCCTCAGGCTCTGAGACGCCGAGATGGGCGTGGCCAGCAGTCTGGCGGTCTGCTCGAGCAACAGCGGACCGAGGCTTCGGACACCCGGATTCAGCAGGGTCTCCGAGGCCTCGGAGAAGAGCGTGAAGGGCGACGCCCGCGAAGTCCACTGCTGGATATTGGCATTGCGCAGCTCGTCCTCCGCCGTCTCGAAGGGCGGCCCAACCACGATGTCCGCCAGTGCCGGCGCGATGAGCAGTGCCAGGAAAAAGGCGGTGAATAACCACAGCCCAATGGAAACCAGTGCCGACGTGACCGTGTTCCTGAAGAATATCGAGCAGGCCATAGCGAGGGCCAGCCAGAAGGCGACGTAAACCACGGTGACCAGCGCGAACCCGATGATGCGTATCACCTCATCGCCTCGGGGCGCGAATCCCAGCAGAAACATCGCCAGGCCGACGACGGCAATCGTCATGCTTATGAGCAGAAGCGAGAGGGTCACGATTCCGGCCAGGAACTTGCCGTTGAGTACCGCGTCGCGGAACACCGGCTGGGCCAACAACCGGGGCAGCGTTCCCTGTACCCTCTCGCTGTTGATGGAGTCGAACCCAAGCACAATACCCAGCAGAGGCCCAAAGAAGCCGACGAAGAAGAGGAGAGAGGGCACAACGCCGCTGCTGCTGACGAATATCTGCAGGAACAGAAGCTCGTCGGCGGTGCGATCGCCTCCCTTTACCTCGCGGACCGTCACGAACCAGGCCCAAAGGACTCCGACGACGACGATGGCCAGAAGGAACACGAACCTTCGCCGCCCGAAGTGGTCCGCCATCTCTTTCCAAAAGACAGCCAGCACCCTAAGCCCCCTGAAAATAGCGCAGGTAGATGTCTTCGAGGGTCCTGTTGCGAGACCGAACCTCGAGCAACGTGGCGCCGTGGGACGTGACCAACTCGACGGCGCCGGCCCGAACGTCCTCATCGCTCTCCAGGCGAACGTGGTTGCCCGCCGCCTCGACCTCCCGCACCCCGGGCAGATTCCTGAGGCCCTCGACGAGCGCGTTATCGAGTCGCTGTACCTCGATCTCAACGCGGTATCCGCCGGACTCCTGCTGGGCCATCAGCTGCCGTAGGTCTCCTTCCATCGCTATGTTGCCTGCGGACATGATCCCGATGCGGTGACACACCCGCTGGACTTCCATAAGCTGGTGCGACGATAGGAAGACGGTTATCTGGCGTTGCGTGCTCATCTCCTCGATCAGGCCGAGGAGCCACTGGATCCCGGTGGGGTCCAGGCCGAGTGTCGGGTCGTCCAGGATGATGAGGACCGGGTCCTTGAGCAGCACGTCGGCGAGGCCCAGTCTTTGCCGCATGCCCCTGGAGTACTGGCCGACCGGCTGTCGAGCTGCGCCGCTGAGCGTCACCATCTCCAGCACGTCCGCAATCCGACGCTCGCCCTCCTCCCTGGGGATGTTGTTCAGATGGGCAGTGTACTGAAGGTTCTCGGACCCGGTGAGGTCATTGTAGAAGCCCACCGACTCGGGCAGGTAGCCGACCCTACGCTTCACTTCCAGGGGCTGCCGGGTGGGGTCGAACCCACAAACCCGCACGGTACCCTCGGTGGGCTCGGTCAGGCCCAGCATCATCAGGATGGTCGTACTCTTGCCCGAGCCGTTTGGGCCGAGGAAGCCGTAGACCTCACCCTGCTGCAGGCGCAAGTCCAGCGAGTCCACCGCGACGAAGTCACCGTACCGCTTAGTCAGTCCGTGGGTCTCGACCAGTGTCTCAGCGGTCATCGCCTACCCAGCCTGGCGAAGAGTCCGATGAGCACGACTATGACTACCAGGACGAGGGCGATGCCGACCCAGCCCCAAACGGTCGATTGGGTGACTGTGACCCGCATCTCCAGGGTGTCCAGTACCTGAGGATTGGAGGTTCGAAAAAGGACGACATAGTCTCCCGGCACCGCGTCCTTGGATGGGGTAATCGTAAACGGTATGTCGTCGATCGCCGTGGGTGCAACGAGCTCGACAGACGAGGATCCGAAGACGACGTTCCAATCTGCAGGGGGGTCGGCCTCGAACCTGAGGTTCTCCAACGGAGCGTTTCCCGTATTGATGATTCTTAGCGTGCCAGGTGCAGGGTCGCCCGCCATGGCGTCCAAATTCAGCCGGCTACCGGGCGTCGACAGGAGCACATCGAATCTGCCGGTAATATCGACGCGCAGAAGGAGTTGCTGCTCGGCGTCCTCGGCGGTAGCCGTCACCACCACAGGGAAGGCCCCGGTATCGGCTTGCCTGGGTGTCTCGACCTCGACCTTCACTCGCTCGGACGCGTTGTTCTCGACGCTGATGCTGGAGATCAGCTTTTCCTCGAAGGATGGCTTGAAGGACACCTCCCAGCCCGGAGGAGCCTGGGAGGTCAGGTCGACGGACGCGTCTCCTCCCGTCCGGTTCCGCAGCTCCACCTCGAACTCGAAGGTGCTGGCGGCGGGCCCGCGCAGAAAGGGGAATGTCGAGCTCAGGACCAGGGGGTCCTGCTCGTCCTCGTCCTCCTCCTCGGTGACGCCGGGAAGCTCGGCCACGAGGTTGATGTCCCGCACGACCGTGTCCCCCTGGGACACACGCAGGGTCATTTCGTAGGTGCCCGGCTCCTTCGGGACCGCCGGCTCCACGCGAAGACGGAGATCCTGGGACGCCCCGGGCTCCAGCGATATGCCCGTGACTCCGTAAGACCCTATTTTGGGCCTTACGAAAACGGTCCAATCGGCCGGAGACTTGGTCAGGGCGAACTCTACCTCCTGAGTCTCGTCCGTCCCGTTGCAGATGCTCATGTCGAGATCGACCCTATCGGTGGTTGGCCCGAAGGCCAAGCCCTGGATCGGCAACTTTACATGGATGCCGGGCGGGCAAGCCTCCCCGTCGGTCTCCTGGGCCCAGGCGACGTGTGTGCCCATGAGGGCGACGACGATAGCCGCAGCTGTCAGGCCTAACCGAGTCAGGACACTGCTGATTCCTACGGGCCGATGCGATTTCCTATTCAACATTGCCCCACCATTCGACTTACGGGTCTCAACGCCGGCACCACTCACCGATCAGTGTACCTGCATCTCGATTGCCCGGTTCTCCTCGCTTCGCTTTCTTTATGCGTCGCCCGTCTAGGCCCTGGACCACAGCGTGCCCAACTTGGCGTAGAGACCAACGAGCCCCACGACGACGACGATCACCAGTATAATGCCGAGCCAGCGCCAGGCCGCAGACTGGCTCACCGTGACCTGGATCTGGGCGGAGTCTAGGGCCTCCGGGCTGCTGGCCCTGAAAATAATCGTGTAGTCGCCCGGGATGGCATCGCCGGATGAGGTAATCGTGAAGGGCACGTCCACCGACGCTCCTGCCTCGAGGCCTTCGATCGTCTCAATGTCGAAGTCTACCTTCCAGTCGGCCGGTGGATCGGCCAGCAGTGCCAGGTCCCGCAACTCTGCGTTGCCTGTGTTCGATATCTTGAGAGCGGCCGGTGACGGCTGTCCGGCACGCACATCTATGTTGAGCCGGTCGTCTGGCGTCGAGACCATGACGCCGAAGCTACCGGTTAAATCTGCGCGCAATACAACCTGTCCCGTGACGTCCTCGATACTTGCTCGGACGATTATGGGATAGCTGCCCGACTCGGCGTTGCGCGGTGCGTCGGCCTTGATCCTTATTTTCCTGAAGCGAAGGTTTTCGAGGCTGACGCTCGATACCAGCCTAGACCTATCAAAAATATCTGCGAACGCTACGGTCCAGCCAGGCGGCGCCTCGGAGCTCAGGCCGAAGGAGTTCTTGTCCCCGGTGAAGTTCCTCACCAGAACCTCGAACAGGAACGTCTGCTCGGCGGGTCCCTCGACCACGGAATAGTCCGGAGTGAGGGTAATTCGTCTCGCCTCTTCGACGGGCTTCTCATCGGCCCCAGGCGGGAATTCGGCGCTCACGTCCACCCGCTTGGCCACGTCCCCTTGCAGCGAGGTGAAACTCAAGGTCATGCGGTGGGCGCCCGGCGCCCTCGACTCAAAGTTCCCCATCCGAAGCAGCAGCTGCCGGGTAGACCCCGGTGACATGGAAATAGACGTTATCGAGAGCGTCCCAATTTCCGGCTTCACGAAAACGTTCCATGCCTCCGGGGCTCCGTCTATGGCTATATCTATGTCGAGCGCACTGCCTGTATCGTTGCAAAGGGTCAGATCGAGGTCCACCTGCCTCGCGTTGGGATCGATAACGATATGTCTCATGGGCAGGACGACGTCGAAGTCGCCCGAGCACAGAGACCCCCCACCCGCAAGGACCGGCTGAGAGGCCCAGAGTCCGAATGCGACCAGGCCCAGCACAGCGAGCGCTCCGACTACGCTCTTTGGGCTACGGGCTGTTGAGAATCCCAGCCTTGCTCTCATGATACCAAGCCGGCTTTTCCCTGAATTATCCGTTGGCTCGTCGCCGTACCCTTGTCCGAGCGGGCCAGCAAATGACCTCTTGACCTAGTGTACGCGGATTGCGGGCCACTCAGTTTCTCATATCTCCGTAGCGATGTCCGCTCTTGATCCCTTACCCTTTTCCAAAATGCCAGAGCCAGTCCCCACCTGCCCTCCTGCATCGGTGTCCTCGTCCTGGTAGGCAGCTACCGCAGCGCTGCCTGGTGGTCCTTGAGGAAGTCTGCGGTGGCGTCGATGGTGTGCTGGACGTCGTCGTCCGTGTGGGCCGCGTAGAGGTAGGCCTTCGCCGGACGCGACGGCTGAACGAACACGCCATTGTTCAGCATGTGTCGGACGTACGCGGACGACTTCTCCTTGCCGCCCGTCGCATTGTACCGCGCCGCGTCCTCGTGGCTTTCAGGCGGTGTCTTGTCGAACCACAGACCCCAGGCCGAGCCGTACCCGACACAAACGGCGTCGAGCCCCAGCTCGTCGATGACGCTGGTGATGCCCTGGCGTAGAGTCTCCCCCTTCGCGTAGAGACGATCGTAGAAGCCCGGCCGGCTCAGTATCTCGATGGTCTTGAGGGCGGCCGTAACCGACAGGGGGTTGCCGTTGTAGGTGCCGGAGAGGTGCGCGGGGTCCGCCGGGTCGATTGCCGTCATGTACCTCTCTTTGCCGGTAACGGCCGAGATGATGTAGCCGTTGGCCATCGACTTTCCGTACAGGCCTATGTCGGCGTCGATACCCCACTTGCGCTGAAGGCCCCCGAGGTCGTGGCGAAAGCCCGTGATGATCTCGTCGATGACCAGCGCTATGTCGTAGGAGGCGCACAGCTGCTGGAGCCCTTCGAGAAAGCCCGGCTTGGGCAGGAGTGCCTGGCCGTGGATGATGGGCTCGACGATGACGCAGGCGACTTCGCCGTGCTGTCCCTCCAGGAACGTGGTCAGCGCATCCAGGTCGTTGTATGGCAGCACTATGTTGTTCTCGAGCACGGCGGGCAGGACGCCCGATGTATCAGCCAGCGAGAGCTTCCTTGCGGCCTCGTGTCCAGCCTGGGAATCGGACCAGGCCCTGTAGCCGCCTCCGAACTTCACGACCTTTGGCCGGCCGGTGTAGGCTCTGGCCATGCGCATGGCGTACTGGAGCGTGTCGGTGCCTGCGTTGCCGAAGGCTACCATGTCGGCGTTGGGGATGATCTCCTTGAGCTTCTTCGCCAGCTCCACCTCCAAGGAGTGGGGCTGCGCGTATTCCACCCCGCGGTTCTCTACAGTGTCGATAACGGCCTCGTTTAGCTCGCGATCCGAGTGCCCGAGGATGATGGGCCCCGCCGCCGCGTGGTAGTCGATGTACTCGTTACCGTCCAGGTCAGTCAGCCGGCAGCCCTCAGCACGCTCCAAGTAGAACAGGTCGCCGACCCAACCCTTGTTGTCGGGTGCGCCACCGGGAGAGTGCTTGACGGCGTCCTCGTAGAACGCCCGCGATCGGGACAGGTCTACCTTCAACTCTATATCGATCACGTCCTTGCCCCTTCCTCGAACACGGTGCCCGCCTTGTGTCACAGCGAATCTCTTGTAAACGAGCGGACGTCCTAGCCAGCCAACGCCTCGCTGCACAAGGGTTTCTGCGTGGCTAGGAGAGCCCTCTCTCCTGCAGCTTCTCGGGGGTGACCATCTCGTAGAACTCGATCGTGTAGTCGGTCATCATCGTCGCCATCTTGTCGTGGTCGGTGAACACCGAGTTGGGCACCTTCGAGAACTGGATGGCCTCGATACTCTCCTGGGTCCACTCGGCGTATACTGTATCGCCCTCTCCCGGGAGACCCCAGCCCCCGATGTAGACCTGGGCTTTGTTGCGACCCTGCTCCTCGTACGCGCGACATATCTTCGACAGCTGATTGGCGACTTCCCACACCTTCCCCGGCCTGGCCTTCGCCACCCTCCTTATGGTGTACATCTGACGTAACCTCCCCTTGCTGTTTTGACCCGTGGATTATATAGAGATAGTGGCCCCGCCGCCATGTCACGCCACGCCCAAAGGCAGCAGGGAGCGATGGGACGCTTCGGCCACGCTGGAGGATCAGGATGGTCCGGCTACTCGCTGATCCGGTGCTGATCGCCGCCGTGGTGCTGGCGCTGTACAACAACCTGGTCAACCTGTTGCCGCAGCACCTGCACGACCAGGTCTACGTCCCGCTCAACCTGGTGGCGGGCCTGCTGTTGGTCGCCTGGGCCCGCAGGTGCGGCGCTTCCTGGACGGGGATGGGCTTCAGCCCGGCCAAAGTGGGCTCGGCCCTGCGATGGGGCCTCGGGGTCGGTGTCCTGCTACCGTCGCCTCTGTTTCTGGCGCTGGTCCTGCCGACGGCGGTGGGCTCTCTCGGCGAGGCTCGAGAGCTGGACTCAGCTACGTGGCCTGGCCTCGCGTATCAGACGCTGGTGCGTATTCCCCTGGGCACGGCCCTCTTCGAGGAGGTGGCCTTCCGCGGCGTGCTATACGGGCTGTGGGCCCGCAGGTCCAGCCCCTCGCGGGCGCTCGTCGTGTCCAGCGTCGTCTTCGGGATCTGGCACGTGACTGCGACGCTGGAGCTGCTTCAGGGCAGCGACATTTTTTCGAGCGGGCTGCTGGTGCCGGCCGTCCTCGGGGGCGTCTTCGCCACTTTCCTGGGTGGCCTACTCTTTGGATGGTTGCGCCAGCGCTGCGGCTCGGTCTACGCGCCAGTTCTGGCGCACTGGCTGATCAACGCTCTGGCCGCAGTTGCCGCCTTCCTGGCGGTGCGATGAGCACATCCTTTAGTGCTCAGTTTCCCAAATAACTTTCCAGGTCGTTCCCACCCACCCGCCCGCAGGTTTTCTCGGGGACACCCCGAACCCCGGCATCCCGACGCGTCGGGACTGCACCCCAGTGGGAAGGACTGCGAGGGAATAATCCGCCTTTAGGCCAGCCGCCTTGAGCGAGGCCAGCGTCCGGTGACCTGCGAAATAGTTGCGGAATCAAGTGGAAGGGTGGCCGCGGTCACGCCTGACCTCCTCCTCCCATGACACGTGCTCCCGCAGTCGGCTCAGAAACACCTCGCTGTCCAGGTTCTCAGGCAGCAGCACGCCGCGCTCCGTCACCACCCCTTCCGCAAGCAGCTCCGCGGCCATCGCCGCAGTCTCGGGGATGGACATGTCGCGGCCCTCGCCAGTAAGTCGATACTCGACCTCAGACGGCTTCCCGTCCTTATGACCTGACACGACTGTCTTGAGCTCCAGTCCCCAGGGGTTGCGCTCGGCAGCGGCCGCCAAGCGTTGGAGGAAGTTGCTCTCGGCGAACGCTGCAGAGGACAGGTATTCGGTCAGGAGAGCGTAGGGCGAAATGGACAGACCGGCAAGAGAGATCGCCTGCTTCTTCGTGAGACCCATGTCCATGATGCTGAGGATCAGCTCGATGAGCTCGGTTCCGTCGCCGAGAACCCCTTTGACGGAGATCTCCTGCGCCCCGTTCATGAGCCCGATGTTGTGGTGAAGCATGAGCGGCTCGGCGTGGCCCAGTAGGAACGCATCCTGTTCCCCGGCCGGATCGGGGAACAGGACGCGCTCCGGCTCTCCTCCCGGCGCAACCAGCTCGACCCTGGCGCCCTTCACCACCGGGATTTTGCCGTCGTAGGTGTCGTAGTAGGCGATCATGTGCTGGAGCGCGGCGACACCCCAGACGTCGGAGCCCGCGAGCAGATACACGGTGATGCTGTCGACGGCGTCGAGGCGACCGGCTCCATGCCTGGCCCAGATGTTGGTGAGTCCGGGCGAGCAGCCCACACCACACACGATGGCGACGCCGGCGTTCCGGGCAGCCGTGTCGTGCTCGACGGCCGTGTCCACGACCATGTAGTCGTCGCAGATGTCGACGTAGCTGCGGCCAGCCTCGATGGCAGCGCTTACTGCCAGCGGCTCGCTGTAAAAGTACGGACCCACCATATTGCAGACCACGTCGGCGCGCTTCATAAGGCCGACCAGTGCTGCGTGGTCGGCTATATCGATCTCGGCTGTCTCGGACGGCTTTTCCTCGACTTCGGATGCCACCTGTGCGCACCGGGAGACATCCTTGTCCGCCAGCGTCAGGTGAGACACCCAGGCCCTTCGGTCGAGGATCTTGGCGAGCCTGGAGCCCTGCAGTCCCGCGGCACCGATGACGAGCACCCTCATTGAGAACAGCTCCTTTGGGACGACGGTCCTCTGGCGGACCGCTCCAAGGTGGTCGGTATTCTACAGTGAGAGGGCCTCGGGGTGTGGTATGCCGGTCCTTAAGGAACGGACCCGGAGCATGCGCAGGGGTTTGACACGGGCGTCGAACGGCAATACGTTATGGACTCTATGTCTGAGACCCTTTCCTGCGGAGAACGATCGGACGGAGGCGTGTAATGAACGGCGTGGACCCGATTACCCTGGAGGTGATTAGAGGCTACCTGGTCTCCACCGTGCTCCAGATGCGAGCTACGCTGGTCAGGACCGCTTACGCCCCTATCCTCTACGAGACACTTGATTTCTCCTGTGGCCTGCTGACCTCCGACGGCGAGCTAGCCTCGATGTCGGAGGACTTCGCGGGCCACGTCTTCGCGATGGCCCTGGGACTCAACGTCGCCCTCGAGAAGTTTGGCAACGAGATCTACCCCGGCGACGTGCTCGTCGTGAACGACCCCTACACGGGCGGCACCCACATGAACGACATAGCCTTCTACACCCCGTTCTTCGTCGATGGCAAGGTCATGCTCTACATCGCGGTTCGCGCCCATTGGGCCGACGTGGGGGGCGCAACCCCGGGCAGCTTCTCGGGCCAGGACACCGAGATATACCAGGAGGGGGTCCGACTCGTCCCGGTGAAGCTCCTGGACCGCGGCGAGATCAATCGCGGCCTGTGGGAGGTCATGTTCGCGAACATGCGCCTACCCGACGAGCAGGAGGGCAACGCGATGGCGATGCTGGACACCGCACGCGTCGCCGAGATGAGCCTAAGGGAGCTCTGCGACAAGTACGGTACAGACACCGTGTCCCGCAGCATAGACATAATGCTGGAAGGCGCCGAAGACACGATGCGAAAGCGCATCGCCGAGATACCCGACGGTGAGTACTGCTACGAACACTACATGGACAACAGCGGCCTGAGTCCAGAGCCTCTGCCGATCAAGGTGAAGCTGACCATCGAGGGCGACGGCATGACCTTCGACTTCACCGGATCGTCGCCCCAGGTGCAAGGCCCCATGAACTGTGGCATTCCGGTAACGCACGGCGGCGTTTTCGTCGTTCTGAAGTCGTGGCTCGACCCGAAGACTCCTGTCAACGGAGGCACGTTCCGGCCCATGAGGTTCGTCGTGCCGCAGGGCAGCAACCTGGCGGCTACGCTGCCGGCGGCGGTCGGGGGATGCTGGGACGTGTTCCACCAGCTTCAGACTGCGGTTATCGGCGTGTTGTCGCAGGCCATGCCGCACGAGCCGAGCGGCGAGAACAACGGCAGCGCCAACCACATCTACGTCGGCGGCTTTGATCCGGTCCGAGGCCGGCACTACATCCTCTACGAGTTCCCCCAGGGCGGTAATCCGGGCACCAGTGATACCGACGGCGTAAGCGGCAGCTTCCTATACGACAATGGCGGCATGGCAGCGGTGTACCCGGCCGAGAGCGCAGAGCAGCGTCAGCCGCTGATTATCGAGAGTCTCGAGTTCCGCACCGACGGAGAGGGAGCGGGCTTCCGTCGAAGCGGCTTCGGGGTTACGCGGCGCGTCAGGGTCTTATCGCATGACAGCCAGCTGAGCGTGATGACCGACCGGGCCGTAATCCCTCCCTGGGGCGCGGCGGGAGGCTATCCAGGCAGCCTCAATTCCATCACCGTCCTGCGCCAGGGGGACGAGGTCCAGCCGTCGCCGATCCCCGGCAAGATAAAATCCTTTCCACTGGAGTATGGAGACGTCATCCTGATGCAAGCCACCGCCGGAGGCGGCGTAGGCGACCCCCTGGACCGGGAGGCAGAGCTGGTCTACAAGGAGGTGGTGCAGGGCTACGTCACTCCGGCCAGAGCGAGGGACGTATATGGCGTGGTGATCGAGAGCGGCGCCGTGGACCCAGAGCGGACCCGTGGCCTGCGGGACCGACTGAGGAGCCGGCGACAGCACCTGAGGGTTGCGGAGAGCTCGGACGACGACTTCGACGAGCGAGGCTGCCGGCAGTGCCGTCTGAGCCCGAGCACGGCCGCCGGCCTTGGAGTCGGTTCCGGGGACATGGTCGAGTGCATTGGCAAGGCCAACGCGCCGCTGCGCGCCTGGGTCACTCCAGACGACTCCGTCAGCGACGCCGAGCTGCCGCTGGGCCCAACGGGCAGGGGGATACTTCACGTTGGCGGCGGCGAGGAGGTCTGGGTGCGGTCGCTACCCGTCAAGCGTCCCGTTTTGAGCTAGTCGGCAGGCTGCACACGTCCACGGCAGTCAGGGCCATGACCTTGGCTGCCAGCTCCATGTCAGGGATGCGGGAGTACTCGTCGGGAATGTCGGCCGACTCGGAGACACCGCCGGGGCCATAGAGCACGCACGGAACACCGGCGTTCCACAGGTGGCACGTATCGTCGCCGGTGTAGGACATGGGGAGTACGGTCCCCACCTGGTCCGGCTCCCTCCCGGCGACCGCACGGTAGTGGCGCAGGACGGCGTCGAGGATGTACTCGTCCTTCGGCAGGTCGAAAGGCTCCATCACCACGGTGAAGACCTTGTGCCTGGGATGGGGCGGCATCTCGATCTCGTATCTGAAGTCGGGGTCTTCGGCCGCGAGCCGGTCAAGGACCGCAGCGATGTCCTCTCTGACCGATTGTGAGGTCATGCCCGGCAGGAAACGGACGTCCACAATGGCCGTGCAGAAGTCGGACACGAAGTTCGGGCCGCGAAGGTCGTAGTCGCGTCCACGGCCACCGATGACCGTGCCTACGTTGACCCGCGGAAGGCCGGGGAGGTCCGGCCGAGGCGTATGGGTGAACGCCACGGCCTTTATCGCCGGGATGGCCTTACACATCTTTTCGATTGCGTCTGTGGCCTCCTCCATGCGGCTGATGTGCCTGGAGTTGCCGAGGATGTGGACTGCCATCTCCGCCACGCCGGCGCTGACAGTGCCGACGTTGTTTACCCCGAAGGGCTCCGGGACGACCGCCATGTCGGCGAGGGGACCGTTGCGGCACAGGAACTGGGTGCCGATGCCGCCCTGGAGCTCGCCGACGACGCAGGCGACGACGATGTCTCCCTTGAGGCGCACGCCCGAGCGCCGGACGGCTTCCGCCGCCTCTATCATCGAGGCGACGCCGCTCTTCATGTTGCGCACGCCCGCGCCGAAAAGGCGGTCTCCTTCGAGGCGAGGCGTCCACGGGTCCCGCTTCCAGCCCATGGCCAGCGGGTCGATGTCGATGTGCCCGTTGAACATGAGCGATTTGCCCCCACCCGTTCCCCTCAAAATGGCGACCGTCTGGTACCGGCCGGGCTCCACCTCCTGCAGCTCCACCTCGTACCCACGCTGGCCGAAATAGTCGGCGAGGAGGCGCGCCACCTCCGTCTCTTCGGTCTTGAAGCTGGGCACTTCGATCAGCCGCTGCACCAGGTCGACCATAGCGTCGCGGTCAACGGCGTCCAGCACCCTGCCGGCGTCTGACGTGGTCATGGCTGAACACCTCGGCGGGGCTTCTCGAGCCCGGCGCTCCAGTAGCGCCTGCCCCCCTCCCGCACCACGCGGCCGTAGCCCGGGGTCGGGAAGTGGCAGGCGACGACGGTGACGTCCTCGGCCTCGATCTGCTCCAAGAGCTTGATGCGGGTCGCGGTCCCGGTTTCAAAATCGGTGTCGAAGCGGCTGTTCCACGTCTCTTCGGTGACCTGGGCGGGATGTATGAGCACGTCGCCCTCTATGATGACCCGCTCGCCCTGGGAGGTTACGTCCACACTCATATGGCCCGGGGTGTGGCCGGGCGTGTGAACTCCCTTTACCTCGTCGGTCAGGTCCACGTCCCCTTTCACGACGTCCAGCAGGCCCTTGTCGACAAGGGGCTCCACGGTACGGTGCATGTAGTAGTAACGGGCGGAGGCCTGGACTTCAGGCCGGCGAAAGTAGTCAAGGTCGGCCTCATGGGCGATGTAGCGGGCGTTGGGAAACGTGGGGACCAGGGCTCCGTCCTCCTCAGTGGTGTTCCAGCCTACGTGGTCGAGATGGAGATGCGACAGGAACACCTTGTCCACTTCTGCCGGGTCGACGTCGCTGGCGGCCAGGTCCGCCATGAGCTGGCCGGTGAGCCCACCGATGTAGTCAATCGGGCCCGGGCCATAGCCCGTGTCGATGAGTATCGTCTGGCCCTGAGACCGAACCAGGTAACAGCCTATCTCGAGCCGGATTCGATCGCCGTCGAAGGTATCGGGATACCGCTCCAGAAAGGGCTGCCAGGCCTCGAGAGGGACGCCCGGCCACATCTCTTCCAAAGGAATGGGGTGGGTGCAGTTCATGTCGGAGAGGGCCACGATCTCGACGCCGCCGACCTGCATAACGTAACCGCCCATAGTCCCTCATTCCTGGCATCGCTGAACCAAGTCTCGTTCGGTAGGCGGCGATTATAGGCACAGGCAAGGACCCAGTCAAGACAGCGCCTTCGGCTCTGGTGCGGGCTGGGCCAATCGGCTATCCCCATGTGCCGCGAGCGCGGTATCCTTTGCGGAGCGTCGTCCGAAGCCGAGGTCGAGACACACCGCACGGCCGGGCTGAGCCGGTGCATCACGAAAAACCCGCACACGGGCAGGAGCGAGGGTCGTTGTGACCTCAGGCGCAGATGCCGCCACGCACCCCTCATACAAGTGGCTGGTCCTCGTCGTTGCATCCGCCGGACTGTTCCTCTCGTTTCTGGACATTGCCGTCAACGTCGCTCTTCCCGACATCACCCGCAGCTTCGGAAGCGACATCCAGACCATCCAGTGGATCATCATCATCTACGTCGGGAGCAGCACGGGGCTGCAGCTGAGCCTTGGCAGTGCGGCGGACACCTACGGGCTAAAGCGCGTGTTCGTCATTGGGGCCCTGGTCTACACGCTGGCCGTGCTGGTCATCGGCCTGGCGCCCAACCTGTCTGTCGTGTTTGGGTTACGCGTCTTGCAGGCTGTCGGCAACGGCCTCATAGCCGCTTCCGTTCCCGCACTGATCACACGGGCATTTCCGGCGCCGCAACGAGGGCGGGCCCTGGGCCTGATGGCCGGCCTCGCCACCGCCGGCATGGTCGCAGGATCGCTTGGGAGTGGGCTGCTGGTGGATGCGTTCGGCTGGCGCTCGATCTTCCTGGCACGAGTCCCCTTCGGCGTTGTCATCGCGTTGCTGGCGCTCCTGCTACTGCGGGAGGCGTCTCGCGAGAGACGGGGCGCCACCTTCGATTTCTCGGGGGGGTTAACACTGCTTGTCGGCCTCACGTCCTTTATCGTATTCCTCGCGCTGGGCGGCAGGAACGGCTGGACGGCGATACCGGTCCTCGTGCTGGCCTCCGTTTCCGTGGTTTCCATGGGCGCCTTTGTCCGGGTGGAGCACCTGGCGGACCGTCCCTTGATAGACATGGCGCTGCTCAGGCAGAGGCTAATATCGTTCGGTTCGGCCACGGCGTACCTAATGTACCTGGCCATCTTCCTCAACTGGTTCATCCTCCCCTACTACGTGACGAGTAGTCTCGGCGCCAACGCCAAGGCCCTCGGCGTGGTGCTGGCACTCACGCCGATTGCCGGGGCCATAGCCGCGCCACTGGGAGGGTGGCTCTCGGATCGGATATCACCCGCCTACGTGACCACGCTGGCCCTGATCATCCTGTCGGGCGCACTGGCATGGTTCAGCTCCCTTGACGCGGGCTCTACCCTCGCCGACGTGGGGATACGGACCGGCGTTACCGGACTCGGCATAGGGCTTTTTCAGGCGTCCAACGCCAGCCTGATAATGGGAAGCGTTCCGGCGCACAGACTTGGGGCCGGTGGCGCGCTCATAGCGCTGGCGCGCAACCTGGGCACGGTCTCGTCTGTGGCCATCCTCGGCGCGCTGTTCGCCGCCCGGTTGGACTGGCATGCGGGCTCCCTCGCAGCCTCGGGCATCGCCACCGAGGCCGCCGACGGCCAAGCCTTTATCAAGGCGTTCAGGGATACGTATCTGGTCTCAGCGGTGCTGGCTGCTGCCGGCGCGGTGGTGTCGCTGGCCTACTGGCCCCGGCCCTTCAGCGGACGTTAGCTTTAGTTGCAACATCAAGGCGACCCCAGAAGTTAATCCGACCCGGCCCGCCCGAAGCGTCGCTCCTGTCTCCGGTCAAGAGGGTGGGCTTGCCACCTCACACCGGCCGGGACGACGGTCGCGCTACGACCGAATGATGTATCATCTCGCTGGGTCCGCCGTCGGCGGCTCCATAGATGCGATATTGATACGCCTCTCCAGAACAGCTGCCAGCCCCGCACGCCTGACCGGCGGCTTTTACTATGGATGGGTCATCACCGCGGCATATTTCCTTGTGATGGGAGTCGCGTGGGGCACGGTCCAGGGCTTCGGCGTGTTCGTGACGCCGGTCGCCGACGGTATGGGCTGGTCTCGAGCCGGGATCTCGGTCGCAGCCTCGATAATGGTCATAACGAACTCCGTCACGGGGGTCTGCTGGGGCCTGTTGTCGGACCGCTGGAGCACCAAAGGCGTAATCGCGGTTAGCGGTGCCCTTCTGGGCTTGGGTTTCTTCCTCACCGGCACGGTAGGCAGCCTGTGGCAGTTCTACCTGTTCCTGGGGGTCGTGGCTGGTGCCGGGCTCGGCGGCACCACGAGCCCGATGGCCTCGATAACGGCCCGGTGGTTCGAGCGGAGACGCGGCCTGGCGACAGGCATCGGCTTCGCAGGCATGGGACTGGGAAGCGCCGTGCTCCCCGTACTGGTCACTATCGTCATCGCGCTCCAGGGATGGCGATTCGGCTTCCAGATCCTCGGCTACATCATCTGGGGCACGTTCCTGATTGCAGCGCTGCTGCTCAAGGAGCCGAGACGGGGAAAGAGCGACGCACCGGACAGTGAGGCGGCGCCCTCAGAAGGCTCCGGCGTCGAGGGTTCGTCGGCCGCCAGCCAGCCTTCTATGACGCTTCCCGAGTCGATCCGCACCAGGACGTTCTGGCTCATATTCGGCACCAAGGTCGCAGCGTTCCTGACGCTGATGATGGTCGTGGTTCACCTGGTTCCGAGAGCCACCGACGCCGGCCTCTCATCTCAGAGTGCCGTCGTCCTGATCACGGTGATGGCGATGTGCAGCTTCGGGGGCATGCTAGTGGGCGGCGGGCTGGGAGACCGGCTCGGCGCGCACAAAGTGCTGGCGTGCTCGCTGCTGTTGCAGGCGTTGGCGCTGCTGTGGCTGAGCGCTTCGAGCAGCCTATGGCAGCTCTACGTCTTCGCCGCGGCTTTCGGGATCGGATACGGTGGGTGGTCTCCCCAGTTCCCGGCCATCGCCGCGCGGGCGTTCGGGACTCGCCACATGGGTTCCGTCTTCGGTACACTGCTGGTCGGAGCCGGCACCGGTGCGACGATCGGTCCCGTCATGGCAGGGGCGATCTTCGACAGCTTCGAGAGCTATCGGATCGCCTTCATCCTCGGCAGCGGCCTTGCCTTCGCCGGAGCCGTAATGGCGTGGTTTCTCAAGGAGGGTACGCCGACTAGTCGACGCCGACCCGCAGCTCAAGCCAGCAAGGGCTACAGCGCGCCGCGGCGGGGCTGAGGCGAGTCTGCCGGCGCTGACTGGATGGAGGACAGATGACGGCTGCAAACGATACCATCCTCACGACCTGCCCCAGAGACTGCTACGACGCCTGCGGTATCGTCGTAATGAAGGAGAACGGGGCGATCAGCCGGGTGCGCGGCAACCCGGACAACCCGGTCAACCGGGGCGCGCTCTGCGGGAAGTGCGCCATCGCCTACAATGGCGTGCTGCTCGACCCGAGCGAGCGTCTCCAGACGCCTCTAAGGCGCACCGGCCCGAAAGGCAGCGGCCAGTTCGAGCCGGTCTCGTGGGACGAGGCGATCGGGACGATCGCCCTCAGGCTCAAGGAGATCGTGTCGAGCTCCGGACCCGAGGCGATCGTCACCGCGCACTACACGGGGACCTTGTCCAGGATCGCCTACTCCTTCCCGATGCGCTTCTTCAACCGGCTGGGCGCGGTAGAGGTGGAGCCCGACACCGTGTGTAACATGGCGGGACACGTGGCCCTGGATTACGCCATCGGCACGTCGCTCAACGGCTTCGACCCGCGGACGGCCAAGGACGCCGACTGCATCCTGGTGTGGGGGGCCAATCCCTCTCACTCGGCACCTCACGCCCACAAGCACTGGCTGCCCGAGGCACCCGGAAAGAAGATCGTCATCGATCCCATACGTCACGACACCGCACGGGCGGCCGACCTATACCTCCAGCCCTTCCCTGGAAGCGACGGCGCCCTCGCGTTCGCGCTCCTCCACGTGCTGCGACGGGACGGGATGATAGACCGAGACTTCATATCCAAGCACGTCCTGGGGTGGGAGGAGATAGAGGGTATGTTGGACGGCTGCACCCCCGCCTGGGGCGAAGCGATGACCCAGGTGCCGGCGGCGCAGATCGAGGAGGCGGCGCGGATCTACGGCTCGGGCCCGTCTCTGTTGTGGCTGGGCCAGGGGATGCAGCGCCAAGCCCAGGGGGGCAACGCGATCCGGGCTTGCGCGATGCTGCCGGCGGCCACAGGCAACTTCGGCAAGCCCGGCACCGGTCTTCTGTACCTGAACTTTGACGGTGAGATGTGGGGCCTGGACGGCGATTACGTCCCCGCGCCGCACCTGCGGAGGAGCGATGCCCAGAGCTTCAGCCACATGGACCTGGCGGAGCGCCTGGAGCGCCCTGACGACATTCGCTCCTTCATCTGCTGGAACATCAACCCCGCTGCCTCTAACCCGGAGCAGAGCAGGCTCAGGGAGGCCCTATGCCGGGAGGACCTATTCACGGTGGTCTGCGACCTGTTCCAGACCGATACAGCCGACTACGCCGACGTAGTGTTACCCGCGGCCAGCTTCCTCGAGTTCGACGACGTGGTGACCTCGTACTTCAACCTGACCATCGGTCCTCAGGCCAAGGCCATGGAGCCCATGGGCGAGTCGCTCCCCAACCAGGAGATGTTCCGCCGCCTGGCCCGAGCGATGGGGTACGAGGAGCCGGAGCTCTACGAGAGCGACGAGTCGATCATCGAGCATCTGTTGAGCGGAATGTCGCTCGACGGGGGTTTCGAGCGGCTAAAGCAGACGGGCACGATGTTTGTCAGCTCCGAGCCGGTGATCCAGTTCCCCGACCTGATGTTCCCGACGCCGAGCGGGAAGATCGAGATAGCCAGCGAGCGGGCGGAGGCCGACGGCCTGCCGAGGGTGCCCCAGCCGACGGCCGAGCCACGGCCCGCCGCCAACCGTCTTCGACTGCTGTCGCCGGCCTCATACTGGCTGATGAACGACTCCTTCGGCAACGACCCGAGGGTCGTTGCACAGCTGGGCCTGGCAGACGTCGCGATTCACCCGAGCGATGCGGAAGCCCTCGGTCTGCAGGACGGGGCCGAGGTGAAGCTGTCCAACGACACCGGCGAGCTGATGATGAAGGTGAGGCTATCAGACGAGATCCGACCGGGCGTCGCGCTTGCCCATAAGGGTCGCTGGCCCAAGCGTGAGAAGGGCAGAGCCAACGTAAACGTGCTCAACCGTGGCACGAAGGCGGACATGGGTGAGAGCACCGCCGTGCATGGGGTCGAGGTCACCGTGACGCCTGCGTAGTGTTGGCGTCACGGAAAATCAAGGCGAAGGCCTGATTTCACCGCCCGGGCGTGACGCTAGCGGGCCAACCGCCGCAGGGCCATGCTGACCAGGTCGACAAAGACGACCAGTATGAGGTACCAGATCAGGAGCAGGGCCACGTCCGTGTAGCGGAACAGGCTCATGTCCAGGCGGAACTCGCGCCCCAGACCACCAGCGGCAACGAAACCGACGACGATCGTCGTGCGTATGACCACCTCCCACCGGTAGAGGAGGTACGTCAGGAACTGGGGCAGCGCCGCCGGCAGAATCGCGTAGGCCAGCACCTGATAGGTGCTCGCCCCAGAGCTCCGCAACGCCCGGGCCGGCCTGGTATCCAGGTTCTCGACCACCTCGGCGGATAGCTTGCCGAGGATGCCATAGTTATGGACCCCCAGCGCGATGGCCCCGGGCAGTATGCCCGGGGAAAAGAAGAAGATGACGATCATAGCGACGATGAGCTCCGGCACGCCGCGAGTCAGTACGAAGAGGCCGCGCAGCACGAAGTACAGAGCCTTCCAGGCTCGGGACCGCGAGGCGGCCAGGTCTCCCATTGCCACGTTGCGGGCCGCCGGCAGGAACGTGACGAGGACCCCTGCTCCGGCGATCCCGATGGCGAGCACGCTCATGGCCAGCGTACGATAGGCCAGCTTCCCAGCGTCCGCCCACTCCCTCCACTCACGGAAGGCAGCGGTGCCAGCGCTCCCCTTGCCGGCCAGCTCCTCGATGAACGACCAGGCTCGGCGCCAGGTATCCGCAGCGAAGAGGCTCGCGAAGCCGTCGGCCGGATCCGCCAGGATGTAGGCCCATGAAGAGGCGGCCAGCACGACGAATATCAGTAGCGAAGCGCGAGCTGCACCTATGCGACGCATCCTGTTCGCCAGGGGCGCGCCAACGGCAGAGGCCACGTTCACGAGGTCAGAGACCTCCTAAGCCAGGTACTCCAGCCGTCGATCAGCGCGATCAGCACTATAAGGGCGTAGAGCAGAGTCCAGACCTCGTTGTAGCGAAGGTCGCCCAGCGATAGCAGGATCTGCATTCCCAGCCCCCCGATGCCTACGAACCCCATGGTGGCGGCGGCGCGAATACCGCACTCGAAGCGGTAGAAGGTGTAGCTCAACATGTCGGGCATGGCCATCGGCAAACGCCCGTAGAGCAGTACCTTCAGATTCGAGGCGCCCGAGGCCCGCAGAGCCCGAAGAGGGTCCTGGGGCACATCGTTCAGGATATCGGCGTAGATCCTGCCCAGAATCCCGCCATAGGGGAGCGCCAGCGCGAGGATGGCGGCCATCGGCGACAGGCCCAACGCCACCACGAACAACCAGGCCCAGACCAGCTCGTGGACGGACCGGAACACGCCGAGCACAAGCCGAACGCCCGCGACGCTGCCGACGCGGCCAGCCTTAGAGCTCGAAAGCACCCCCGATCCCAGCACCCCGAGAGGCAGGCCGATGACCAGGGCGAGACAGAGGCCCGCCACGGCGTACACCAGGGTGGTCCACATCGCCTTGACGGTCAGGCCGAGGAAGGAGGGCGAAAGCTCGGGGGCAAAGGCCGATTTCACGAACTGGGCCACGGAGCCCAGACCCCCGGGATGGAGTATGTCGCCGGTCCAGCTCACGGCCGACAGGCTCCAGAGCAGGGCCAGGATGAGCAGAAGCGTGAGGAACCCCCGCCCCTGGAGCAGGCCGGGCTTATACTTCTCCGCGCGCGACGCCGAGGTAATAGAGGCCATCAAGGACTTCATCGGTGAGATCACTTATGGGTAGGTCGAACTTGAGTGCCCCGCCTCGTAGGCCGATAGCTCGCGTGAAGTACCGCCTACCGAGCTCTATGGAGTGCACACTGGCGACGAGGGTCTTTCCGGACTCTGCCACGATGGACGCAAGGAGGCCCATGAGGTCGGCGGCGCGGGCCGGGTCCAGGGCTGCGACCGGCTCGTCGGCGACGATGACGCGGGGCTGCTGTACGAGCAGCCTCGCCAGCGCCACGCGCTGCTGCTCGCCACCGGACAGCCGTGAGGTTCGCTCGTGCAGCTTGTCGGCAATCCCGACCCTCTCCAACGCGCTCTCGGCCAGCTCCCTCTCGCGGGGCGCTACAAGGGAGACAAGGGAGCGCCACAGGCTCCAACTTCCGAGCCGTCCAGCGAGAACGTTGCTGACCACGGCTAGATGGGGCACCAGGTCGAGCTGCTGGTGCATGACGCCGACCATGCCGGCCAGCTCTGCGCCCGGAGACGTCCGTGCGAGGTCCGTACCATCGATCGCGATGGAGCCCTCGTCTGGTCTGATCACGCCCCCGATGAGGTGCAGAACAGTGGTCTTGCCGCTGCCACTTGGTCCCAGCACGGCCACACGCTCTCCTCGCCCGATTGTGAGTGACAGGGGCTCGAGCGCGACTGTTCCAGGATAGAACTTGACCACGCCCCTCAGGACGATGATCGGGTCCAGACCGCGCCCATCGCCTGGCAAGCTCATTCAATGAATCCCAGCTGCAGCGCCACGTCTTCTATGGCCTTGTAGTTCTCGTTGCTGGTGGCTATAAAGCCGTCTGTCTGGAAGTCGGCCAGGAGCTGTCGCTGGCTCTCGTCTTCGCCCACTGCCAGAAGAGCGAACCCGACCCGTTGGGTGAACCCATCGCCGAAGGTATCGTCCAGGTCGGGCCTGACGGACCAGTTGTAGTCGTAGTAGGGCGGGGTGACGAGGAGCGCCCTGACCCTGTCGAGGTCCACCCTTCCTTCCTCGACGACCTTGGACCAAACCGCCTCGCTGAGGGCGCCGGCCTGGAAAGCCCGGCTCTCTACCAGCTTCCAGGTCTTGTCGTGGGAGCCGGAGAAGTTCGGTAGCCCCTTGAAGTCGCGCTCGGAGTCCACGCCGGCCTGCATGAGGAAGAATCGCGGCATGAGGTGTCCTGACGTGGAGCTCTCGCTGCCGAAGGTGAAGGACAGGCCCTTCAGATCGTCGAGGCTCTGCGCTCCGATGCCCGCCTGGACGATGAACACGGACAGAAACTGCTCGTCTCGCGGGCGCTGCGCGATGGCCATAGCTCCGGGCACGGCCCTCCTCGCCTGGACGCCAGTGAGACCCCCGAACCAGGCCAGGTGGATGTCGTTGCCTTTGAAGGCGGTTACAACGGCGGCGTAGTCCGTACTGGGTATGTATTCGACGTTCACGCCCAGCTCCTGGCTGAGGTAATCGGCGATGCCGCCGAATCGGCGGACCAGCACCGACGTCTCCTCGTCCGGAATACCACCCATGTACAGCGTCCTTTCCGACGAGGAGTTGCCGGAGCCGCAGGCCGCCGCAGCCAGCGCGATTAACAGCAGGGGCAAAGCGAGCGGGACGAACTTCGAGGAACGCAGGTTGACAGACCCTTTCATAGCCGGAATCGCGGACGGCTCGGGAAGCGCCGCCGAGGCCTTTTCGTGGGCGAGGAGGGTCTGCCTGTTCCTGTTAAGGAGGGTCGAGGAGTGCTCTAAGCAATGCGAGCAGCGACAGGACGCACCACGCCCATGTGGATGAGCCCTCAGGTGAATCCCGTCAGGAAGAGATCGACTGCCCGGCTTAACTCCATCAAATCGTTAACGATTTTATGGGGGTCGATATATTCAAGTCAATGGCACTTCGCCATGGCCCTCACGTGGCCAAGCAGTCGGCCTTGGCTCTACATTGCGTCACCACGATCCAGAGCGGCGTTGATGGCCCGGACCAGGTGCCGGGCCGAGTCGGGCGTCAGCTCGACAGCGACCCTCGCGCCGAGGCCCTCCGACTCGTTGACGAAGTCGATGTTGACCGCTTCCTCCCGCGACAGGTGGACAGGGTGGTCGTAGGAAACGTTGACCTGCTTCAGGGGGAACCATCCCGGAGGTCCCTTGCCGCTCCCAGTGATCTCCGCCTTCTCGATGATCATCGTGCACATGGCATTACTCCGTTGTGGGCTCGTTGGCCGTGAGCAACGCGTCGAACCGGTTAGGCTGCGTTCCCAAGGTGCTTTTCGAAGAAGGCGTACAGCTTCTGCCAGCCGTCTACCGCCTGCTCCTGGCGGTAAGCCGGCCTGTCGTAGTAGAAGAAGCCATGGCCGGCGCCGGGGTACATGTGGAACTCGTACTCCTTGCCGTGCTTTTTAAGCTCCTGCTCGTGGATCTCAACCTGCTCCGGTGATGGAGCCCCGTCGTCCTCGCCGAAGAGGCCGAGGAGGGGGCAACACAGGTCCTTGGTGTAGTCGATGGGGGCCACGGGCTGCTGCGGGGTGAGGTCCTCCTTGGGCTCGACGACGCGCCCGCCCCAGCAATCGACGGCCGCATCGATGTTGGTGAGCCGAGATGCCGCGAGCACGGTCTGCCGTCCGCCAGAGCAGGTGCCGAACACCCCGACCTTGCCGTTGAGGTAGGGTAGCGAGCGCAGGTGGGCAATGGCCTGATCCACGTCGCCGACCAACCGATCATCGGGCACTCCGCCGGCCGCCCGCACCTTCGCGGCCACGTCTTCCGGCGGCCCGTGGCCATCGCGGAAGTACAGGTTCGGCGAGATGGCTACGTAACCGTGATGGGCGAACCTTCGCGTGGTCTCCCGGTACCACTCATCCCAGCCGGGCAGGTGATGGATCACAACCACCCCGGGGAACGGTCCGGGGCCAAGGGGGCGGGCCAGATACGCGTTGATCGCGCCCCCGCCGTGTCCTTGCATGGTGATGGTCTCCGCCAGCATTCCCTCATACATATCGGTCTCGTACATTGCGTCCTCCTCGTTCGATGTTCAATGGTCGCTACAGCTTCGTGTGCGGGGCGTCGCCTGTCAAGCGGGCACCCTTAATTCGGGGAGTTCCGAGGCTCTTCGAGGGGTCGGAGCCGCTATGGGCTAGGCGACACGGCGTTTCAGGGCGGCGGCGAGAGCGAAGAAGCCGGTGGCCACCAACGTCATGGCTGGCCCCGACGGCAGGTTCAGGTGGAACGACAGGTACAGGCCGGCGATCGCGGAAGCGGCCCCGATAGTTGCTCCCAGGACCATGACCCCCACGAAGCTCCGCACCAGCAGATAGGCCGTGGCCGCCGGGGTGATCAGCATAGCCATCACGAGCACGATGCCCACGGCCTGCAGTGCGACCACGATCACCACCGCCAAGAGCACCAGCAGCAGATAGTCCAGCCGTGCCGTTGGAAGGCCGACGACGGCCGCCCCCAGGCGGTCGAAGCTGGTGAACACAAGCTCCTTGTGGAAGACATACAGCAGGGCCACGACCCCGGCGGTCAAGCCCGTGGTGACATATACGTCATCCGTCGATACGGCCAGGACCTGCCCCAATAGCAGGTCTTCCAGGTCCACGCCTATGCCCGGCACCGTGGCCAGCAGCACGAGGCCGAGGGCAAACAGGCCGGCAAACAGGATGCCGATGGAGGTGTCCTCGCTGACGCCGGTGCGCTGCACCAGGTAGCCGATGAGGAGGGCTATGACGATTCCGGCCGGCACCGCGGCAGCGAATGAGCTGATGCCCAACAGGAACGCGACGACTAGCGCAGGCAGCACTGCGTGGGCCAGCGCATCTCCCATGAAGGCGAGGCCTCTGGTGACGACGTAGCTCCCGAGGATGGGGCACACGATGCCCACGAGCACCGATACGACGAGCGCGCGCACCATGAAGCCGAAGGTGAAGGGCTGTACGAAGGCATCGTAGAGGGCGTCGGCCATCGTCCTACTCGTGCATGTGGCCGGCATGCTCCGGGAGCGACGTCGCGCTCCGTCTGAGGCTTTGGGCGTGGCGACCGTGGTGCTCCACGAACTCGACGCCGTGGGCGCCGTAGAGCTCCTCCAGCACCTCGGGCGTGAAGGCCTGCTCCGGCGGGCCGAACGCGCATACGTGATGGTTCAGGCACAGCACCTCGCTGAAGCGCTCGGCTAGGTTGGTCAGGTCGTGGGTCGCGAGCAGGATGATCTTCCCGTCGTCCTTCAGGGACCGCAGCACGGAAACAAGGCCCTCTTGCGAGGCCACGTCGACGCCGCTGAACGCCTCGTCAAAGAGCAGGACGTCGGCCTCCTGAGCGAGCGCCCGGGCGACGAACACGCGCTGTCGCTGGCCGCCGGAGAGCTCTGTCATCAGGTCCGCTCTGTGCTCCCACATATCGACGCGTTCGAGGCATGCCCTGACGAAGTCTCTGTCGGCGCGGCCCGGCCGCCGGAGCCATCCGATGCGGCTGGAACGGCCGAGCAGCACCCCGTCGAGCACCGTCAGCGGGAAGCGCCAGTTGACCCGCTCCCGTTGGGGCACGTAGGCAAGCACACCCTTGCGGCCGTTAGGCGCAGTTCCCGCCAACACCACGCGCCCGTGTTGCACGGGTATCACACCGGCTATGGCATTAAACAGCGTGCTCTTGCCGGCACCGTTGGGCCCGACGACCCCCATAAGCGTTCCGGGCCCAGCCTCGAAGGTAACGGCGTCCAGGACCTTGAACTCCCCGTAGACGACGGTTAGGTCCTCGATGGTCAAACGTGGCAGGGTTGCCGGGCTGCCTCCGCTCAACGGAGGGCCTCGACTATGGTCCGCACGTTGAACCGCATCATATCCACGTAGGTCTCGGCGCCGCTGCCGGCTCTGCCCAGCGAGCCGGTGTAGAGGTCCCTGACGATCGACGCCCCTGTTTCCTTCGCAACCGTCTGCGCGAACCGGTCGCTTACCCCGGCCTCAGTGAACAGGACCCGCACGCCGCGGCCCCGCATGTCCCCGACCAGTCGGGCGATGTCCTCGGCGGAGGGCTCGATCTCGGTGGTCACCCCCGGTATGACGGCCCCGATTACGCTGAACCCATAGCGGCTGGCGAAGTACTGCAGGCTATCATGCGATGTCAGCAGCAACCGGCGCTCTGCGGGTACGGCGGCAACTCGTTGCTGAATCCACTCGTCGAGCTCGTCCAGCCTGCCACTGTAAACCTGCGCATTAGCACGGTACGTGTCGGCACCATCCGGGTCCAGCACCGACAGCCTCGAGGCGACGTGAGAGACGGCACTCTTTACGCGCGCGGGATCGAACCAGAAGTGTGGGTCCGCGATCCCCTGGTCTTGATAGGGCTCGTCTACAGGAGCGGCGACCCCGTTGTGCCCCGATTTATCGGCCGCTCCTTCACTATCGGCATGCTCTCCGGTCGCAAGAATCGGGCCGACGACTTCGCCCAGGGCCACTACCGTGGACGGGGACGCAGTAGCGTTTTCGACAAGCTTCCTCAGCCATCCGGCCTCCAGCCCTAGACCGACGCGGAACACCAGATCGGCCTGGGCCAGACTGGTGATGTCTCGAGCTCCCGGCTGATAGGAGTGGGGGTCGGTGCCCGACGGGAGCAGGCTCAGGACCTCGACCCGATCTCCACCCACATGAGCGACCCAGTCGGCTAAGATGTCGGTCGTGGTGACGACCTTGAGTGCCGGCACGCGCGAAGCCGTTTGAGCCGTAGAAGCATCGCTGTTGGGGGCGTCCGACGCGCACGCGACGAGTAGAAGCGTCGCAGCCGCAGCTAACATGACGCAGAGGGCTCTAGGCATGAGTATTCTGATACTGCGTCTCACTACCTGGCATCCCTTCATTCGATTGGGGGCTCTGTGTACCGGGACCTTAGTTTCGGCTGCCGTCTTGGCCGAGGCAGCTTCCACAAGTGATGTAGAACTCGATACGGTGGCCGACGATCTCGCCTTCGACGCGCTCACCCAGAGCCCGCATGAGTCTTTCTATAGTTGCGTCCCGGAACTCCACGACCTGGCCGCATCTGACGCAGATGGTGTGGTGGTGGTGCTCGATGCGGGCGACGACGTAGGTCGGCGCCCCGTCGGGAAGCGCGAGCTTGCACAGGACACCGGCTTCCAAGAGCAGCTTCACCGTACGAAAGACGGTGGCCCGGCCGACAGCCGGGAGCGCGTCGCTGATCTCCTCCGCAGTGAAGCTGTCAACCTTGCTCTCGATGGCGCTGATCACCTCGCGCCGGGGGACCGTGGACCTGTGTCCACGGTCTTCCAACACTGCCATCAGGTCTAGCTTTGCGCTGAGTGCCGGTGCTGCCATCGGAGAATCGATCAATACCGGTGCTTGTTGGTACGTAGTCTCAGTAGAGTTTCTGTGGAAGGCATTATATGCCTGCGCAAATAGGGAGTCAATGTGGCCTAAGATGACTAATGCTACGTTGAAGCGATCCTATTACATCCCACCCGCCCACCCTCCAGGGTTTTCTGGGGAATCCACAGACCGCTCCAAGGGGCGTTGCGCCCAAAAGTCCCTTCAACGCGAAGGTTTGCTTACCCTCCCACCCGCCCTGGGGGTATTTTTGTATCTGGGGATACCCCAGACCCCAGCCGGAAACCTCCGGTTTCCAGCACCTTCCCGTGGTTTTGGTGCAAGGCCTCTCCAATCCCGATGCGTCGGGACTTGGGACCCCCGACGTTAGACGGTCACGTTCCAGGCGCTGAGGAGCGTTGAAACGTAAAGGCTCTGGGGATATCCCGACGTGTGGGGATGCAACCCTCGGGAGCACGTGTCGAGGTCCCAGCCCCGGCTCTGGGCTAGCTTAGCCTGAACCGTCCGGCGCGACTACGGACAGGGAATAGCGGGCCGGCTGGTGGGTGCCGCGGGTGACGGGCGAGACGATGACGACCGCGCCAGCCAGCCGGGAGCCTAGCCCCTCGATCAGCAGCTCTCCCTCGTTGCCATCGTCCAGCTCCATCTGGCGGACCGAGACGCCGCCGTCGAAAGCGTCTTCGACGACCTGGACGAGGTACTCCTGGGGCAGGATGTTGTTTGTGCGGACGAAGCCGCGGGCTTCCCAACCCCGGTCCTCCTCGGCATCGTCGGCATACCCCAGCTCCGGAATGGATATGTCGTCGACAACGAACCCGTCAAGGTACAGGGCGTCGTCGGTGATGTACTCGAAGCGCAGCAGCACCTCGGCTCGGGTGTAAGGCGAGAGGTCAATCGTCTCTCTGACCCAGCCGTTGCTCGTTCCCGTCCAGCCGTGGCCGTAGCTGTTACCGGTGGGGTTTTCGAGGGTTGTGCGCAGCCCTTCCAGGATAGTCCACGTGTCGCCCCCGTCGGCCGATGCCTCGACGTAGGCATAGTCCCAGTTCTCCTCCACGTCATACCAGGCCCAGAACTCGAGGGTCGCCTCAGCTAGGCCCGACAGGTCGAAGCGACGGGTCAGCGTCGAGTCGATGGAGTCGCCGCGATTGCTCCACCAGCAGCGTCGGCCGCCGTGGCAGGTTGCGCCGAACTGGCCGACCTCCGTATCCCCCTGCAAGCGGAACAGCGCGTCCCCTTCGCCAAGGCCCACATCTATGTAGCGAACGCCGAACTGGGGCAACTGGCCGTCTACGTCGCCGTAGCCGTCGAGCTCGAGTATGTCCCGCACGCGAACGGCGCGGTCCGGGTAGCCGTAGGGGCCTTCCGCCGCGTCGACGTAGTTTGCGACGACCCAGTCGGCGAAAACCCCGAGGAAGGTCGCATCGTACTCCGCCAGGTAGGCCTCGATCCCGTTGGCCCCGTCGCCGGGCCCGCTGACCAGCTCCCTCAGGCCCGCGTTGCCTCCATAGTGCTGGGCCAGGTAGCTCAGGAATAGCGTAGAGGCGCCGTAGTGAGGGGCGGTGGTGCCGCTCGCATCGGACCAGTAGTTCAGCTGCGTGCCTGGATCGTCCAAGAACGCCTCCACGAAGGACGCGCTGTATCCGGCCAGCTCGCTGGCGACCTCGGACATCCCCTCGTTCACCCAGGAGTCCTCGCCCGCGTCCTGGTTCCAATGGACGGCGTGCTGCAACTCGTGGGCCAGTACCTTCATGTAAGCGGGAGTGCCCGGCTTCAGATCGGAGTGCATGTAGATGATCTCTCGCTCATTGCTCCCAGGATGGGTCTGGCGCGGGTACTCGTCACGGGAGCCGTAGTATCCCGCGGCGCCCATCAGAGGGGTGTGCAGTATGGTGAGGTGGGGATCGTTGTCGACCCCTGGATTCCAGAAGTCACCGAGGGAGCCGACTACGGCCGGATGCACGCGGGTCTCGAAGGCCTCAGCCGCTCGCTCCAGATCGTCCCGGCTGGCCTCGATCTCGTCGTCGATATACCAGTAGGCGTGCTCGGAGGCAAGCTGCAGCGTCGCGCTGATGGTGTAGACGCTTGCGTCGTCCAGATTGGAGACCCAGAACGTCTCCGTGTGGCCCTCCTCGTAGCTGACCGGCTCCGCGTTGACGATCCTCGAGGCCGGCCCTCCTGGGATCGGACGCAGCCTCTGACCCAGCTCGAACAGGTCCCTCTCAGGAGGCTCGGGGAGAATGATCCGCTCCATGGGGACAGGCGACGGAGTCAGGCTTGGGACTGGTGTGCCCGGGACCGGTGTGGGGGAGGGACTGGGGGGTGCCTGTGTCACGGCCGGAGAGGGACCGGGGGGTGCCTGTGTCGTCGTCGGGGAAGGCGGCGGGCCCTGCCCGGCCGGCTGGGTCGCAGACGCCGGCGGTGACGCAGCCGGGCCGACGGCCCCGGAACACGCAACCGCCACTAGCAGCGCGCAGGCCGAAAGAAGGGCGAGTCGCCGCTGCATCAGTTATACGTGTTCATAGCCGCGTCGATGCCGCTGGATAGCAGAGCAGCCACCGCGTCTACAGAGGCTTCTAGGGCAAGGTCGGCAGCTACCATCTCCTCGTCGGACATGGTGCCGAGGACGTAGTCCACCTGGCTGGTGTCAGCCGGAGGCTGGCCGACTCCGATTCTGAGTCTCGGGAAGTCCTGAGTGCCTAGCGCGTCGATTATGGACTCGATGCCCCGGTGTCCGCCGGAGCTGCCTCTGGCCCGTAGCCTGACCTTGCCCAGTGGCAGCGCTACGTCGTCGTATACGACCAGGAGCTCAGCAGGGGTCACCTTGTAGCGGGCCAGGAGGTAGGTAGCGGCGAGGCCGCTACGGTTCACAAAGGTACGTGGCTTGGCCAGGACTACCGTTCTGCCTTCAATAGGTGCCGCTCCCAGAACTGCTGTGCGACGGCGATCGGTGACAGCGATGGAGTGCCTGTCGGCAAGCCGATCGACGCACCAGAAGCCTGCGTTATGCCTGGTCTGCGCATACTCCGGGCCGGGATTGCCGAGACCAACGACAATGAGCTCGGGCTTCGACTCCGCCTTGTGGCGCACGCCCAGGATGCGTTCCAGATCGGGCCAGGGAAGATCCATCGACGGTCAGTCGCTCTTCATGAACCCGCGCAGGAAATCGACGACATCGTCATCGAGCACGTTAGCCAGCGCTGAAGGGTCGGCCACGTGAACGAGGTCAATGAACTTGGCGAGCTGGTCTCTGCCGGCATCGGCAAGGACCTGTCGAACCCCCTCGGAGCCCAGCCGGCGGTTGTACTCTCTCAGCGCCTCTTCGACGGCCCCGATCACCTGTTCCGCATCTCTGTGAGGAGCCTCGTCGGTCATACTGAGCAGGCAGACTGAGCAAATGGGGGCAGCGTCGAGGGATAGTTCGTCGTTGCGGACCGTACACTCTGTGATCGACGCGCTGACGCCGTCGAAGGACTGCTGCAGATCGGACCCCAAGGGCTCTCCCAGCTCCGCGATGCGGTTGAGCTGGGAGAGAGCCTGGACCTGGGGACGTATCTCGTCCAGCCTGTGGCGGAGGCCCGTCGCCTCGCGGTGATGACGACCGTGGTGCAGAGCATAGGCGGCTGCGTAGCGGGCGCGCAGCCGCGAGGCGCCCTCCTCGATGCCGCTCCACAGAGAGGAGTTGTCGACGAGGGCCTCGGTGTCGAGCCTGGCGATGACAGCATCCCGCTCAAGCGACAGCTCGTCATGTTCCGGGCCGAAGGTCATGGCTCGCAGATAGGTGGCCGCGTCAACGATGGCGGGCGCCAGCGGCGTGAGCCGTTGCATCTGCTGGTAGCGCCCGAGAGCCCGATCGAGACCGCTGGGCTCGTGGAAGCGGTCCCGTGCCTCAGTCCAGAACTGCTCATAGCCGGAGGCCCGGCACAGCGCCTCCAGATCGTCGAGCAGACCAGCCCCCACCGGGTCTCGTCCCAGGCCGGCTGTCAGGTCGAGCAGCGCCTGCCTGGTGGCAGCGATGCCGGGGGCGATGCCGGCCAGCGCGCTCAACAGGCGCGCCTCCTGCTCGGGTTCCGGCTCCAGGTCTCCAACGATGAGTGTAGCGTAGGGGAGAACAGAGACCCAGGTACGCGACGGTTGGAGCCGAACGGTACGGCATCGCTCTGCGAGGGACAGGTCGAAGCTGACGTCCGGGATGAGGTCTGACGTGATGCGGTCACCCGGAAAGCGCCCCCCGCGGCTACTCTCGAGCCCGTGGTCGGCGTGGAGCTCGACCTCGGCCCGCAGGTGTCGCACCGCTGCCAGCAGATAGAGTAGCGCAAGGGGCCCGGGCAGGCCGTGAGAGCCGGTGAGGATGCCCAGGACGTCGTCAGCCGTCATCTCCCCACCCCTTGACTCCAGCTCCCTTCGGAGCAGGTCCACGACTTCGCAGCCCGTGGCATCGAAGGAGTCCGCGGCCTCGCGGCGGCTGAGACCCAGCCCCGGCCCGAAAGACCGCAGCGCCTCCAGGGCGTCGCGGTAGTTTTGGAAAGGCCCCCTGTATAGCGCGACCACGTCGGAGTCGGCAAGGGGACGTGGGAAGTCGCTGGAGTCGATGGGGATGGTCGGGAAGGCCTGCTCGAGGAGAGCCGAGGCAAGACGGTCGGCCCACGTGTTGGGGCCGTCCGAAGCAAACATGTCCCTGGGTCGCACCCTGATCCGGGGATGGGTGTAGATTCGACCGCTTGCGTAAGACGCCCCGTAGAGGCCCGCTATCTCGTCTCGGAGAGATGACTCGCGTTCGTCCATGACCCTCCGGAGGGCCATGGCGTCGGGGTCACGAGCGGTGCGGTAGCGCTCCCTGGTCTCGCGGACGGCCCTCATCTCTCCGCCTATGCCTCGCCTCATACGCTCAGGAGGGTGCCTGGGCACCACCATCGCGATACAAGGGTTCTGAATCAGGCCGGAGGGGATCCGGCGCGGCACCGAGAAGAATACGAGCCGGAAGCTGACGTCGCCGCGGAGTGGCAGCCCCAGCTCAGGGTCCACGACCTCGGCGAAAACCACCTCGCCCCTGTACTCGAGACCCCGGTGATAGACTGTCCAAGGCTGGGGTTGATCCAGCACCTCCGAGTCGATTATCAGGCTGGGGGGCGACTCCGTGTTCAAAGGCAAACCGGGGCGAGCACTCAGCTAGCTTAAAGCTTGGAGCATGTCATTCTTCCCCCACTGGTCGGGGGAAGAATCTGGGGATAGTGGGAATCTTGTCACGGGTGCGAAAGCGCTCCAGATTCGTTCGTCGTCCTTCGCCGGAAGGGCTCCTCAGAATGACGGTTCACTATGCTTCTAGGACGACGTCGCCGCTCTTGCCGCCGCTCTTGCGGGCCAGCCGGACGTTCTCGATGCGCATAGCCCGGTCGACGGCCTTGCACATGTCGTAAATGGTCAGCGCCGCGACGCTTACGGCGGTCATGGCCTCCATCTCCACGCCAGTCTTGGCGGTGGTGCTGGCGATGGCCTCTATCTCCACGGTGCTGCGCGCCTCGTCCAGATCGAACTCCACTGCCACGTGGTTGAGTGGCAGGGGATGGCACAGGGGGATGAGCTGGGCGGTGTTTTTCGCGGCCATGATGCCGGCGACCCGTGCTATCCCTAGCACGTCGCCCTTCTCGAACCCGTTGGACCTGACCAGGGCGAGGGTCTCGGGCCGCATGGCCACGGAGCCACGAGCGACGGCGGCCCGCTCGGTGTCGGGCTTCGCACCCACGTCGACCATCCGGGCCTTGCCCGACTCGTCGACGTGGGTGAGGCTGGGGTCGGGGCTGCCGCCATCGGCGGCGATGCCGGCCTCGCGACTGGCGAGCCGGTCGGCCTCCTCGTTCAGCGGGTTTCCGTCGTGGCCGCGGACCCATCGCCAGGTCACTGTCCGCTTGCCGGTCTCTTGATCCAGCCGGGCCCACAGGTCCTTGTTGGCGTTGCGCTTCCAGTTCCGGGTCATGGTGTTGACCACGTACTGGCTGTCGCTGAACACGGTCGCCTCGGCTCCGGCGGGCAGGGCATCCAGGCCCTTGACGACAGCGAGGATCTCCATGCGGTTGTTGGTCGTCTGGTCCTCCCGGCCGTGGAGAGCCCGTTTGCCGCCGTTCTCAAGGATTATCGCCGCCCATCCTCCGGGCCCAGGGTTGCCCTGACAGGCGCCGTCTGTGTATATCTCGATCATTCTCGGTCTACCAGGCTTTGTCTGAGCCCATTGTACCGCAGGGGGCAAGGCGCGCTTGGGTACAGCAGGAGCCACCCGGAGCAGTTCGACATCGGGTGCAGGCGGGGGCGCTGCCTACCCGCCGATCTGGTACATCTCGACCTTTTCGCGGCGGGGCTCGGTCATAGAGGCGCGCTCCTCGGAGTAGCGGTCCGTCCTGCGGCTCCACGTGCCGCGGACGATGGCCTCCAGCTCGCCGTCGGAGACACCGTCTCGCATGGGGCCTCGCAGGTCGGTTCCTACGCTGGCGAAGAGGCAGGTGTAGAGATGCCCGTCGGGTGAGAGGCGCAGCCTGGTGCAGTCGCCGCAGAAGGGCTTCGTAACCGAGGCTATGACGCCGATCTCGCCGCCGCCGTCCCGGTAGCGGTACCGCCGCGCCACCTCGCCTCGATAGCTGCTCTCCAGGGGCTCCAGGGGCATTTCGGCGTCGATCATCGCGACGATCTCGTCGGCGGACACAACCTGGTCGAGCTTCCAACCGTTGCGATTGCCGACGTCCATGTACTCGATGAACCGCATGATGTGGCCCCGCTCCTTGAAGTAGCGGGCCAGGTCTACGACGGTATTGTCGTTGACACCTCGCTGAACGACGGCGTTGACCTTGATGGGCGCGAGGCCCTCGCGCTCGGCGGCCGCGATGCCTTCCAGAACCCTGGCAGGTCCGTAGCTGCGCCCGTTCATCTGCTTGAATACGTCCTCGTCCAGCGAATCCATGCTGACGGTGACGCGATGAAGACCGGCTTCCTTCAGGGCGTGGGCTTTGCGAGCGAGCAGGTAGCCGTTGGTGGTCATGGTCAGGTCGCCGACGCCGTCGATCTCGGCCACCAGGGACACGAGCTTCTCGACCTCGTTGCGCACCAGGGGCTCGCCGCCGGTCAGCCGCACCTTGTGGGCGCCGAGGCCGACGAGCAGTCTCGTCACCCTGGTGATCTCCTCGAAGGTGAGCATCTCGGCCTTTGGTAGAAACTGGTAGCGCTCGCCGTAGATCTCAGCCGGCATGCAGTAAGGACAGCGGAAGTTACAGCGGTCTGTTACGGAGATGCGCAGGTCTCTAAAGGGCCTGTTAAGCTTGTCGTTGATCATCGGTTTGTTTTCATCCGCCCGCCCGGAACGGGCCGGGGAGTTTTCGCAGGCCCCTCAAACCGCGTTTTGCTTCAGCGCCTCGGCGGCTTTACGGGCCGCGGCGGCCCTGTGGCTCAGGTTGTTCTTCTCGTGGCTGGCCAGCTCCGCCATCGTCTTTCCGAGCTCGGGCAACAGGAAAATCGGATCGTATCCGAACCCGTTGGCGCCTCGAGGCCGGTTGACTATTCGACCCTCGCACGTGCCCTCATACAGGTCGATCGGACCTGAGGGCCACGCCACTGCGATGACGCAGCGGAAGCGCGCCCTGCGTATCTCCTCGGGTATATTTTGGAGCTTCCCAAGCAGAAAAGCAATTCGCTCGGCGTCACTGGCCCCTTCGCCGGCGTACCGAGCGGACAGAGGCCCGGGCTCGCCACCAAGCGCCTCCACCTCGAGCCCCGAGTCGTCGGCCAGGGCCGGCAGGCCGGAGAGCCGCGCGTAGGTCGCCGCTTTGAGCCGGGCGTTTTCCTCAAGGGTGGCGCCCGTCTCGTCAACCTCCTGCGTCACTCCCACGTCCGACAGCGAGACCAAGCGGAATGGTACCCCGTCGAGCAGCGCGGTAAGCTCCCTGAGCTTGCCGGCGTTTCGAGTCGCCACCAGAAGTGTTCGCTCCATTGCACCGTGGATCAGCCGGGCGCGATCGGGTCCTCGGCAGGCCTGCGCAGACCGGACGAGACCCTAGCTGCCGTTATCGCCGGTGCCAACCCCCGACGCAGAGCCCACCTGACGGCCGTTGCGGATGGCGAAGCGGTCGACGAGCCCGGTCACGGTGTCGCGGAACCCGCCGTACTCTAGCTCTGTATAGGGAAGCATCGCCGCGCCGGACCAGCCCTGGCTGCGCATCTCGAGGCCCTTCTCCTGTGCCCTGTGCCTGACGACGTCCCAGACGGGGTTGTCGAAGAAGTCGACGTAGGAGTCGGAGAAGTAGCCGTCCCTGTTCAGCGAATAGCCGGTGCAGGAGACGAGAGGCAGACAGTAGGGGCCTGTAACGGCCGTGTTCAGCGCCACGGGCATGATCGGCATTACGTGGGAGCCCCGAGCATCGCCTCCGACGAAGTGGGCCTTCGTGAAGGTGGATATGACCTCCTCGGGAGCGGGGAAGACGCCCTGGTTCCTTATCAGGGCGACGGGATCGTCCTTTCCGGTGTACTTTCCGGCTATGGCGTGGAGTCGCTGGGCCGAAACGGAGGCCGCGCGGTCGCCGTGGGTCCTGGAGTAGATCCCGTCGATGCCGAATCGCTCGTTATCTCTCAGCAGCGCCGTGATGTGGTAGTAGTCTTCAGGAGCGTTGAGCTCAATTATGCTGTCGCCGGCCGTGTTGTCCATGTCGATGACGTGGAAGGAAAACCCCTTGATCATCGGGGGGAGCATGAGCCCACCGCAGTACATGGGATCGGCGAAACCAAGGAACAGCGGCAGGTTGTAGGCTCCTGGGCCACACTTGTCGGCAGCCAGCACCATAAAGGACTCGGCCGGCCTGTACCCGGACAGCTCGTGGTCGAACTCGATCTCGGCCACGGCTGGCCCGGCGCCGCGAACGTTGCCCGACGGCGCGTCCACCAGGAGGTCCTGGCCGGCCCCGTAAAGCCCATACTCCTTCGCTATATCGGTGGCCTTGATGAAGGAATCCCAGGCGAACTGGTGGACGTCGTCGTTGCCCTCGCCGTTGGTGTGCGTCATCAGGATCGCGATGTCATCCCCCGTGTAGGACACGAACCCGTCAATCAGCAGGCCCCGCTTGATGGCATCGGAGACCTCCTGTCTAACTGCGTCCATCATCCTTTCGGATGGCCTGGTGTGGCCACCTATGGAGCCTACATCCGCCTTGATCAGCGAAAGGGTTATCCGCATGTCGAACTCCTCCTCGACCTGGGCTTCCTGCGTCCCCTACGAGGGGACCGGTATCAAGCGAAGACCTGGTTCACGTCGATTTGCAGGCCCGGAATGATCGGCGATGACACCGCGCCCGAGGTATGTGTGCCTGCCGTAGCGTACCCATCGGCCTCGAGCCGCATCACCTGGATCGAGGCCTCGTCCGGGTCTACAATCCAGTACTCGGCAACACCGAACCGAGCATATATGCTCATCTTCAGCCGCCGGTCTCGGTCCGCGGTGCTTGGCGACAATATCTCCACCACCAGGTCTGGGGCACCCGCGATGTAGCTATCGGTGATGATCGCGCGTCGCTCACTGGACACGAACAGGATATCAGGCTGGACCACGTTCCCGTCGTCCAGCACCACGTCCATCGGCGCCCAGAGCACCTCCCCCAGACCATTCCGTCTGACGAAGTCCCAGAGCAAGCCTCCCAGGTCTCTTGAGATTCTTTGATGTCTCGACCCAGGTGAAGGAACCATGTAGAAATCTCCCCCGATCAGCTCGCGGCTGTCCTGCTCGGGGAGTAAGAGGTAATCGCTGTAGGTGAATTTGATCTGGGGGTTTTGCACGTGCCCGTCACCAGTGGTCTGGCGAGATGTCCGGAGCGGAGCTTCACGCCCGCGAACGGCTCTACACCCAGCCTCAGTGTACAGCCGGGGTATTGGGGTGTCAAACGAGTTACCGCCCCTGCGAGGCCGCTATGTTACCCTGCTCGTCGGCCTCCAGCAGGGCGGTGAACCGGTAGCCGCGCCGCCTTATCTCGTCGCTGCCGCCCTCCCGCCGATCCAGCATGCAGATCGCCCTGACGACCTCGCAGCCGGCGGCCTCAACGGCCTCGATAGCGGAAAAGACATTGCCGCCGGTCGTGCACGTGTCGTCGACTACGGCGACCCTCATGCCCTCGCGCAGGGGCCCCTCGATGGCCTTTTTGCCGCCTTTCTATCTCTCCCCTGCGAAGATCAGCACTGAATCGATGATAAGGAATACCAAGGGGACAAATGCCCATACTTTTCTCACAGAGATCTTCGCAAGTCCTACGGTATTAGCAGTTCTTCTCGTGAATATGGAAGTCCCCAAGTGTTCCTCAAGTTCTCTCGCGTGTCTCATATATAAACTTGTGAAGTGCGAATGCTTGAAGTTTGTGACCATCCAGACGAATACGATCACCATAATAGCGACGAAAACGACGGCCTTGACAATCCATTGAATGCCGCCGCCTACACTGGGATTCACTATCAAGGCCAGCGTCACGGCAGCGAAAAAAGACATGAAGAAGTCATTGCCGGTCCAGAATTCCCAAAATATGTGCCTGAGGATATCAATAACCAGTTTGTACTCTTCTAAGCGGACGGTCTCCCTGGTTGTTTCATTCATGATGCCACAGTTGTGAAATCTCTACGGGCTACCCCTGTTATCGTACTCAGCCAACCATTCTTCCACTGCCCGAAGTTCGACGTCACTTACAGAGCCTGTTGCGATCGCGACGTCCAACAGCTCTGAGATGTTCGTAAGCGCCGATAGTTTGATCCTGGATCGCGCAAAGCCTCTATTTGCCTCACCCAGATCGTATGTGAATATACTGAAGCAATGATTCACCTTCGCTCCCTTCTCCCGAAGCGCGGATGCCGTTGAAAGGGCACTGGCTCCCGTAGTGATGAGGTCCTCTATGATTATGACCTCCTGATCCTTAGAGACCACTCCCTCTATCTGCTGGCGTTTCCCATGCCCTTTGGTCGCCTCCCTCACGTAGACCATGGGTTTCAATAAGGCGCTCGCAACCCATGCCGCATAGGGGATTGCGGCAGTAGCGACACCCGCTACCACATCGATTAATCGTACTTCACAGTCTTGCTCTATTCTTGCCAACAAGTGATTCACCACCAACGCCCTTTGTTGTGTGTACGATATAAGCGTTCGTAAATCCGTGTATATCGGGCTCACAATACCTGTCGAGTAAGTGTATGGAGTGGAAGGGTTTATGATGACAGCTCCAACATCTAGGAGGGTTTCCGCGATTGTTCTTGAATTGGACATGCAAGCTATGCCTCTTCTGAATCAGCGTCGAGCTTCCTAATCACGTTCACCTTTCATCTGGGTGGCTGCGGACGCTCAGTCATCTACAGATACAGCCGATGTTCACGGATGTACTCGGCTACCGCATCGGGCACCCGGTAGCGAATGGACCGGCCCTCCGCAACCCTGCGTCTCAGATCCGAGCCGACTACGCCGATGTGGGGACCCTCGAGAAGACGTATCTTGGCCGATGCCCCGGGAACGGCGCTGTCCAGCGTCGCCACGCTGAAGTCCTCCGATCCGGGCCGCGATACTCCGACGATGGTGCATAGCTCCAGCAGGCGCTCCGGCCGATTCCATCGACCAAGCTCCTTGAGGGAGTCGAGCCCCAGGGGCAGATAGAACTCTGCTTGTGTCCCGATGCAGAGCCTCAGCTCCTCCAGAGTGTCAACGGTATAGGTCGGGCCGGGGCGCTTTATCTCGAGACCCAGCACGCTGAAATAGGGGTTCGACTCTACCGCCAGCTCCACCATGGCGAGTCGGTGATGGCCAGCCGTTACGGCCCGTCCAGTTTTGAGCCAGGGCTCGCCCGCCGGAATGAACAAAACCTCGTCGAGGTCGAGCTGCGTCCGAGCCTCCTCTGCGGCAATAAGATGGCCGATGTGGATCGGGTCGAAAGTGCCGCCAAAGACGCCTACCTTCAACCTACTCCCACTCCCACTCGACCCGGCCGATCACCACCGTATCGCCGGGCGATACGCCGGCCTCTTCCAGGGCCCGCACCACTCCGATGCGCTTCAGGTAGCCGTAGAACTGCATCCTCGCGTTCCAGTCCTCCTCTGCCACCATGGCCGCGACCCGGGATGCAACCTCAGACGACACGATGTAGGCTCCATTCTCCCGCGTGACGGTCACAGCCTCCGTGTTCGGCTTCGGCCGCAACACAGGAACCTCCGTGACCGCTTCTGCCGCCTGCGGCTCATCCTGCCGCACCTTCTCCCGCTCCAGCATCTCCAGCACTGCGTCCATCAGGCTGTCCACTCCCTCTCGCGTGGCGGCAGAGATGAACGCAAATGACAACTTTCTAGCCGATAACTCCCCGTCGAGCATGTTCTGACGCTGTCTCACGTCGGGCAGGTCGGTCTTGTTGATGGCCACTATCTGCGGCCGGTCCGCGAGAGCCTCAAGGTGCAATCTCAGCTCTTTGTTGATAATGTCGATCTGATCAAGGGGGTCCTGCGTCGCTCCATCCACTACGTGAACTAGGACTCGCGTCCGCTCAACATGGCGCAGGAACTCGTGTCCTAAACCCACGCCACTATGTGCTCCCTCCACGAGACCAGGGATATCGACCACGACGAAGCTCGTGCCACGCCGCTCCACAACCCCCAGCACCGGCTCCAACGTCGTGAATGGATAGTCGCCAATCTTCGGACGAGCTGCGCTCACTGCTGCGAGAAGGCTGGACTTACCGGCATTTGGCATGCCTATTATCCCCACATCAGCTACGAGCTTTAGCTCCAGCACCAGCTCGCACTCCTCCCCCTTCTCCCCCTCCTCCGCCAGCAGTGGAAACCGATTGATTGACGAAACGAAGGCACTGTTACCCCTGCCACCCCTACCACTGCTGGCAACTTTTACGATGGTCCCCGGTGACGCAAGATCCGCCACCAGCATCGTCTCGCCCTCCTTCCCTTCACGGCGCACCTCTGTGCCCACAGGTACAGACACGACAACATCGTCGCCCTTGCCACCATGCATAAGCCCGCCTCTGCCATGCCCTCCGTTTCCAGCGGCAAACACCTTCTTGTAACGAAAGGACATCAGCGTTGATATGTTCTCATCGACAGAGAGGAATACGCTGCCCCCATCTCCACCGTGTCCTCCATCGGGTCCTCCGCGTGGGACATACTTCTCTCGCCGCCCAGATATGGCGCCGTTGCCACCGTTGCCGCTGCGAATCACTATCCTGGCAGTGTCTAGCATGAGGTCTGTCTTAATAACAGGTAATAAGGGCGTTGATATGTTCCTAGTTGACTGTGGCCATGCGTGGCTGGGCCTATTCTAGCACTGGAGCCGTGTTCTGATAGTGGATAGCCTGTGAGAATATTCGGGCCTGGTGTGAGGAGAGGGAGGCGGTGCGATCTGAACGGCGGATACCCACACATCGGAGAAGTTATCCACGAAAACGGATGGGTTATCCACGGCGAGGGTGGAGGTAAGGTGTACTGTGGCTAGCTGGAGAAGAGACAGTCGCGTATGTTGAGTACGTCCCGTCTTAGATGAGGGTCGATGTCGAGCTGGCTTGTTATCTTCGCACAGTTCTTGACCACGGTGGAGTGGTCTTTACCGCCTAGCACGCGCCCGATGGCCGATGGACCGAGATCGGCATCGGTACGCATCAAGTGCATGGCAATCTGGCGGGCAAGAGATATTTCTTTCTTGCCGCGCGGGCCTTTGAGGAGCTCCCGATCTATCTGAAAATAGGTGGCGACGGCCTCCATGATGGAATCGGGTGAGACCTGCCTCCGCGCGCTAGGTCCAAGGGAGTCGGCGATGGCTCTGTTCACGAGCTCTAGGGTGACCGGGTTGGACGTGAGCTGCGCGTAGACCAGCACTCGGTTCAGATTGCCTTCGAGCTCTCGGATGTTGCGGTGAATGCGCTCGGCCAGGAACTGGAGGACCTCAGGGGGGACGCACATCCCTAGTTGCTCTGAGTTGGCGCGAAGTATCGCCAGCCTGGTTTCGATATCGGGGGCCTGGACGTCGACGACCAACCCGCCGGAAAGCCTCGACGTGACACGGCCCTCAAGCAGCGTGAGTGAGGCCACGGGTCTGTCGCTGGTGATTACGATCTGTCTGTTGGCCATGTGAAGAGCGTTGAAGGTGTGGAAGAACCCCTCCTGGGTCTGCTCCTTGCCGATGAGGAACTGGATGTCGTCTAGGAGAAGCGCGTCGGTGTTTCGATATTCGTCGCGGAACTCCTCGGTCTTACCCTCCCTGATCGCCTTTATGTATTGATTGGTGAACTCCTCGGTGGTGGCGTATGTTACCGAGGAGCCCCGGGCCTGGATGGACCGTCCGATGGCGTGGAGAAGGTGAGTCTTCCCTAGGCCGACGTCCGAGTAGATGACGAGCGGGTTATACGTCGTTCCTGGGTTTTCGGCGACGGCGACGGCGGCAGCGTGAGCCAGCTCGTTCGACTTGCCGACTATGAAGTTCTCGAACGTATAGCGGGGATTCAGGCGCATGGGCCGGCGCGACGGGACTGCGGGGGCCGACTCGCCGGGCAAGGACTCTGCAGCAGGAGGCTCCACGTGGTAGCCGTTGGAACCGCCGTCCGCAGGTTGGACGCAGAACCTTACGTCGACGTGCTTTTTGGTGACTCGCTCCATGGCCTGGGATATGAGCGAGTACATCCGCTGCTCGAGCATCTCGGCGATAAAGGAGTTGGGGGTGCCGACGATGAACTCCCCGTTTTGGTGAGCAAGGCCGACGGTGTCCTTGAGCCAGGTCTCGTAGCTCGGACGAGTGACCTGGACTTGGAGCTCACCCAGGACCGCCTGCCAGACGGACTTCGGCTGATGATTGGTCAATAAACGCCCCTATAGACTGAAAAACGAAAAGGGTCTCCGCCAGCGCACCCGATTCTAGCACGCTCCGTTTCGGGGGGTTCAAGGTGTTATTGTTGAATTTTCGACGTCCCCGAAAAAGTGTAGTATCGTACCGTAACAAGAGTACAGGCTATGCACGGGGAGTCCATGGGTTCGACGCTCATCCCGCGGAGTACATCGGGCAGGACGGCAATGGAAGTGGCTCAGGAAGTAGCCCTCAGTGCCGGTGCCCGGCTTGTCGAGAGATTCAGCGAGACGAAGAAGATAGCCTTTAAGGGCCGGGGAAACATCGTCACAGACGTGGACATGGAGGTAGAGGCCAAGGTCCTGGCGGTGCTCGCCACAGAGTACCCCGACTTCGGGCTGCTAGGCGAGGAGTCGAAGGGTGTAAGCCCTGAGTCAGGCTTCGTTTGGATCGTCGACCCGCTCGACGGCACGCGCAACTACGCTTCCGGTATCCCATTCTTCTCGGTCGTCGTGGGGCTCGCCCTGGACGGTGAACCGATGGTAGGGGTCAACTACGACCCTATGCGGCGGGAGATGTTTCACGCGGAGCGGGGTGGGGGCGCCTTCCTTAACGGCGAGCGGATTCACGTCTCGGAAAAGACCACAATCGAGGACAGCATCTTGGGCATGGACCTGAGCTACAACAACGAGGGCGCCGCGAATGGTCTAGAAGCGATCCTCACCATCTGGCCGGGTATGCAGACAGCCAGGATCATGGGGTCGGCCGCCCTTGGCATATCTTTTGCGGCGGCGGGCAGGACAGACCTTTACTTCCACCACCAGCTTGAGCCGTGGGATCAGGTCGCCGGCCTGCTGCTGGTAGAGGAGGCGGGAGGGGTCGTAACGGACCGGACCGGACAGAGGGCCGGCCTACAAAGCGACGGCCTGGTCGCCAGTAGCTCGGCCCTGCATGCCGAGTTCATGAGCCGGACCGCCGGCCTCCCCTGGCGGGAGCCCACACACCCATCGGCCTGAGGGTAGAGGCTACGGCTTGGGCCTCTCTCGCAGGGTAACCTCGGTCCTGATCTCGTCCTCCCCCCGGTAGTAAACAAGGTCAACTGTCTCGCCGGGCGGGTGAGAGATAAGGAACTTCGACAGCTCGCCCGTATTGGCGATGATCTCATTGCCCAACAAGATAATGACGTCGCCTTCCAGGAGGCCAACGGCCTCGGCGGCGGTGCCCTCGATGACTCGAGCCACCAGAATGCCTCTGGTGGCCAGCAGCCCGAGCTGGTTGGCCAGTCCGGGCGACATGTTCACCGGAGTGATTCCAAGGAAGCCACGGTCGACGTAGCCCTTCTCCAAGAGCTGGGCAGCGACTGTCTTGGCGTCATCGATGTTGATGGCAAAGCCGATACCCTGGCTGCCCTGGATTATCGCCGTGTTGATGCCGATTACCTCGGCCCGGCTGTTGACGAGGGCGCCCCCACTGTTGCCGGGGTTGATCGAAGCGTCGGTCTGGATCAGGTCTACGATAGTCGTCCGCGCGTCCGTATCGATGGCCCTGCCCAGCGCGCTAACGACGCCCTTGCTCACCGTAGGTCCTCCGGGCAGTCCCAGGGCGTGACCTATTGCGATTACGGTTTCGCCGACCTGCAGCTCAGACGAGTTGCCGAGGATGGCCGGCTGCAGGCCCTGGGCGTCGATGCGGATGATCGCCAGGTCTGTGCTGAAGTCGCCGCCGACAGGCGTCGCCTCGAAGGCGACGCCTGTGTTCAGGATCACGGTAATGCGCTGAGCGCCGTCGATCACGTGGTTGTTCGTCAGGATATCGCCCTGGTCGTCGAGGATGACGCCGGTCCCGACTCCCTCGCGCGGCAGCGGGTCGTTGAAAAGACCCATGGAGAGTATTGCGGTCGTTATCTGAACGACTGAGGGCGTCAGTATCTGAACGACCTCGACCGTGGAGAGCTCCTCCTGAGCCGGAGGAAAGGAGACTTCGTCTGCCACTACGCCGTTGCCGTTGAGTCCCGCGATCGGAGTCGGCGTTGGGTCCGGAGTGGGAGACGGGGTCGGAGACGGAATAGGAGTAGGCTTGACGGGCTGGACCGGGGCCTCTGTCGGGGTCGATGTCGGCGATACTACAGGCTCAGGCGTCCGGCCGACGCCGGGCACCTGCGTGGAGACCGGCACGGGCATCGCCGTGGCCTCGGTAGTAGGCGAGGGGACGATAGGGGTGATGTCGGCGCGCTGGCCGCAAGCCACGGCTAGCGCCAGCACGAGCGCAAGCAGGGGTATCGCCAGATATGTGTGCCTGGACATAGCTGGAACTCCTCCCGGGGAGGGGGCAATCACGGCTGTATATAGCCTCCGGGACAAGGGTTCGCCTGACCAAGGTACGGAGGCGCTACGGGGATGGACCTAGTCAAGACCATCGAGCGAAGGCCTAAGTGGGCGTGAGCGAATTGCGTACCGAGGCTGGCGCGGCCGGGATCGGAGGCGTTATCTGGTGGTGGTGCGCCTGCGGCGGCGCATGATGCGCCTGAGACTGCGGGCCTTGTCCAACCGGGTCTGCTCCCCTTTAGACCGGAAGAAACGCCGGTTGCGTAGGTCGCGGAGAATCCCAGAGCGCTGTATCGTGGTCTGGAACCTCTTGAGGAGGCCTTCTGGATCCTCCCCGTCGCGAAGCCTTACGTATGCCAAGATCCTTCTCCTAATTCTCGTGACGGTGGGGCGGTCAGTGCCGCCGGGCACGTAGTTTACCATACCACGCGAAATGCCCACAAGCTGTGGCCTTCGAGGACCGTGGCCTCACCGCGCACGGTAGGCGTTGAGCACCGGGTTGTTGTAGCCTGTTTCCCCGACGCGGTTCAGCGCGAATCCCACGAACTTCTCGTATGGGTCCCTGATATCGAAGTGGGACCCCTCGAAGACGGACACGCCGAAACCCGCGAGCTGGTCTGCGGTCAAAGACTGGAGGGCTGCATTCAGGATGGCCTCGGCCTGCCTGTACATTCCGGAGAAGTCAGAGGGGCATATGTCGGCTTCGCAGAATGGGCCCCCGGTTTGCGCGGTGATCGGGGGTCCGTTCAGGGTCACAAGGACCGGGAGCTCGTTGCCGACTTCAGCAGCGAAGCTCGCAACGACACCTGCCAGAGTAGAGGGGATAAAGTCCGTCTCGTATGTGGAGTTGGCACCGATACCGGCTACTATTCCTCGGAACAGCGAGAAGTGCGGCCGCCGATCGCTCAGCGGAACGTACTCGCCGTCCTGCCGATAATCCAGGTACGCCGCGTGCCACAGGGTGTAGCCATCTTGCTCGAGCGCAGCGACCACGTCGGCCTCGCGTGCCCGCAAGCCGTCTTCGATGCGGGTACAGCGCTCCGTCTCCCCAGGGGCTATCGAGTCCGGGAAGCAGACGAAAGGGAAGGGCAGAGGGGTCTGCGCGGTCCACGGCTGCCAGTAGGCGACTATGGCGCCCTTGTCTCTTAGGCCGTGGACACGGTCGAAGTAGGATATTGCGCTAGCCATTATGTCGACAGCAGCCAGACGGTTGAAGGCCATCCGACGGGCGTCCGGATGCACCTGGGCTATCGCCGGCCAGCCGATGCCTATCCGGTCGGTGAAAAAGCGGTCACGCAGGTCTTCGTTGGTCTCGCCGTACGCCTCGGCGAGCAGCTCCTCGTCGAGACCAACGGATATGCGAACGACATCGCCGGCCCGCACCGTCTCGAAATCCAGCGTGCAGGCCGGGGAAACGGAGCAATCCTCCCAGCTGAAGTCGACGCGAAGGTCGTCGGCCAGGTACAGGTCGGTAACCTCGAGGCTAAGCGACACGATCCAGGGTGGGGTAAGCTCCTGGCCGGCATACGTGGTTATCGCACCGGCGCGTTGCGCGTCTAGCTCGTCGGAGCCCAGGGAGTACGGCCCGTCGCCCAGGGCGTCCACGATCGTAAGGTATAGCGTGGGCAACCGAGTGTCCGTGACCTGGAGGCGGTAGGCTTCCCGGTCGGTCTGGCAGGCGGCGTAGAAGAGACCGTCGCCGGACTCGAGGAGGTTCGCGTTGCTATGCGGGTCTTCCGCCGGCGCGAGGAACATCTGGAGGTCGAGCCGCAAAGGTGGCATCCCTTCGCAGTCGCCAGTCTCTTCGAAAACGACTACGCACAGCGTCTGGACGTTGTTCTCGTCACGCGAGGTACGGTACTGAAACCGCAGGCAGGAGATGCCTCCGTCGACCGCCGTCAGCTCATTGCCGGCTACTTCGACGGCCGGGGGCTCGGTCAGCGCGATGGTCTCAGTCAGCCGCCCAAACCCGGAGATACTCCGCGTGGCGCCGACCGGCACGAAGAGGTGCGAGGCAAGACGAGTGGCCGTCGCTTGCGGCGCGGAAGTCGGCGTGGGGTTTTGCGGCGCAGCGAATGTGGGGTCGGGTCCGGGGGTCGAGGTCAGAGGAGGGGCCTCCGTCGGCCCGGGAGCGGGGCTTGCCGTCGGGGACGCGGCTGGACCGGTGGGTCCAGTTACCGGCGAGGCCGCCGGGGTCGTCTCCGCGCCGCGGGCTGATATTGCGGTTGGCTTGACGTCCGGCATCTGCGGCCGCTGTGTGGGGGTCGGGGCCTGGATTGACTGGGAGCAGCCAGCAGCCAGCAGCGCGACCAGCCCGAGCGGAAGAAGCCAAGACGACCGGATTCGAGGGGCCTCGGTCACGGGAGATGAGGGCTCACACCCAGGGCCATGGTACGTTGAGATACGGGTCGAGTCTGGGCAGAGCCCGCTTCTCAAGGATCGCGCGCAGCCTGGCGAGCAGGGCGGCCATCTCGTTTTCAGCCAGGAGCTCCTGAAGCTCGGGAGCGGGTTCTTGCCCGGACTCCAGCCTCAGCAGGAGGGACTCAAGGTCGCTGACAATGGGATCGGATATAGGCTGACCCCAGAACTCGACCATCACGGTCCTGAGCTTGAACATGGCGTTGAAGGTCAACCCGTGGTCGATGCTCCAGAGGCGTCCATCAGCGCTCATCAGGCAGTGGCCCGCCTTGCGATCGGCATTGTTGGCCAGCAGGTCGAACACGGCAAAGCGCTGGAAATCGTCCGCTCGATCGTCGATCAGCTCGAAGTAGGTGACCTCTGGGTCGAAGTCGACGTAGAGCTGCATAGAGCCGATGCCGTAAGGCCCGGCGCGGATAAGCGTCAGAGGTACGTTAGGCCATCCGATGGAGCGTCCCAGCAAATAGGCGGCGTACTCCCTTTTGTATAAAGAGCCCCTGGGAAAGTCGTGGAGGGGGCGCTCCCCGTCGCGGGGCTTGTAGATCGCACGGAGATATCTATCGGGACCTGCGTCGAGCCCTACCAGGAACGTGTAGTTGGATCCCCAGGGGATCCTGTTGCCGCCGATCACTTCCGCCGACTGGAGGATCGGAAGCGCCTGGTCCTCAGGCAGATCGACGGGGAGCGCCGACTCCTGATCGAGGGGCTGGGGATTACGTCTTCTGCGTTGGGCCGGCAAGCCAACCTCTGGTGTGAGCTGGAGCGCCCCCGGCGTGCGCGACTAGAATTCCAGTGACTCTGCGTGGCCGTTGGTGCGTGGACATCGATGGCCCGCGCTGTCGACGGGTCCGCCACAGAGCGGGCAGAGGGGTCGGCCGGCGGCACACACCCGCATGGCCTGTTCCGAGAGCCCCTTGGCCTGGTCTGTGCTGAGCCAGACCCGGACGGTCGCAGCGGAATGCTCTTCGTCCTCGTCGTGGGCGTCGATGATGAACATGCCCCGGCTGACATCGTGGCCGAGCGCGATCTTGCCAACCTTGAAGTCCAGACGAGTGAGCTCGGGCGCCTCGCGCTCGACTGGCACAGCGGCCTTCTCCGCTTCCTGGTCCCGCAGCGTGCCAAGGAGCTGCTGCACGGCTAGGGCAAGCTGGAACAGCTGCTCCTTCTCCAGCCATATCGTGGCGGAACTGCTTCCGCTGTCTACCATGATACGGAAGGTCCGCTTGCCCGGCTCGCCCAGCGCCTCCGTCCGGACGTTGGTCGAGTTGGTGAATTCGATCCGCGCTTCCTCCATGGCCTACATCGACATCTTAGACGGTAGTGAATCGCGCCGCAAGCACGTGCCGCGGCGGCTGGCCCCCTCTTTAACTCTCCCCGCATGGGAGAGGACAAGCCCGCTTCCTCCATCTGAAGAGGAGGATTAAGGGGTGGGCACCGCAGCGCTTCGCCAGGCTCGCGGAGAGAGCATTCAGATCGCGTCCGGGTCGACGCCGGTCGGCACGCTTGCAACCCCGGGCTTAAGCCCGAGGGTTTATTCGCCTCACTGCCCTAGCGAGGCGTTAGCTGAGGGATGACCTCGGTTGAGAGCCGCTCCAAGTGCTCCATGTGGTCGAAGACCTGGTTGAGCATGAGCATCTCGCCGCCGCCCGCGACCACCTCCATCAGGCCGTCGACGCACTTCGATACGCTACCCCAGATGGACACCGCGGACCCCAGGTCGGCGTTGCCGTAGTGCTGGCCGAACCACTCGCGAAGCCGGCGCTCGGCACGGGCCTCGTCGTCGTCGATGGCCACGTAAACTCTCTTGGAGACGTCGAACGACGAAGGGTCGCGGCCCGAGGAGTCCAGGCTCTCCCTGATTATCTGGGCGTGCTCCTTGAACTGCTCGGTGGTGCTGGAGCCGGCGCCCATCCAGCCGTTGCCGTAGCGGACCGCACGCCGCAAGCCATCGGGGTTGCGCCCGCCGAACCATATGGGTGGATGGGGCTTCTGCACAGGCTTCGGCTCCATGGACTCGCCGTCAAGCTTCCAGAACTCGCCGTCGTAGGTGACCGTGGGCTGCTCCCACAGAGCCTTTATAACCTCCAGGCTTTCTATGAAGTGGCGGACCCTTCGCTCCGCGGGCGCTCCGAGGAGCTGGTACTGGCTGGGCCTGCCGCCCAGGGCGACGCCGGCGATGAGCCTGCCGTTGCTCAGGTGATCCAACGTGCCAAAGGACTTGGCCAGTCGCACGGGGTTGCGGGTGGTGACGACGATCACCGCTGTGCCAAGCCGTATCCGTGTAGTTAGGGCTGAGACGTAGGACAGGAGGTTGATGGGCTCCAGTGAGTTGGTCTTGCCGATGAACTGCTCCTGCACCCATAGGCTTTCGTAGCCGAGCGACTCTGCGCCTTCGCAGAACCGCCCGATGAGGCTCATATCCACCGGCTCGTCGACAAAAGCCTGTGGTATGGCGATCCCGCACGGCACTCTTCTCTGATCGGTCATGGCGTCGCTCCTTTGATGGGTTCTCCGCAAGCTAGTCCGCTGTGCGAGGGGACGAGTGGCGTCGTCAGGCGGGCTGGTCAACCACTTCAGCTGTTTCGTCGGCGCGAGGCCGACTTAGCGTGATCGGAGGAAGCTGCACACCAGGCTGGTCAAGGGGATCGCCGATAGACGGTAAGCGGCGACGTGCGTCAGTGGATGTGCCAGTGCTCGACCTCGGCGTAGTGAATAAGATCGTTAAGCTTCGCCAGCCATGGTCCGAACTCGACCTGGACTTTGGGGTCCGCCATTAGCTCATCAAGCGCGGCGTCCACTTGCCCCACCTCGTCCATCTCCCACTCGGCGACCACGCGGTCGGTCCTGCCGCTGTTGTGGTCCGAGAGCACCCGGCCCTTTACCTTGAGCCCGTGCCGTTCAATGGCCTTGTTCCCCTCCTGGATGTGGGCCAGTAGCTCCTGGCCGGTGCCTATCTTGCCGAAGAACGTCCTGCGCTGGACGATGGTCACAGTGGTCTCCTAAATTCCGTCACTTCAATGGTCCGGTTGAGGTTCCCGCTGGCCTGCGCCGTTAATCTGAGCAGCGAGATACCCGGCGCCGAAGCCGTTGTCTATGTTAACCACGCCTATGCCGGGGGCGCAACTGTTGAGCATGGCCAGCAGGGCCGCCAGTCCCTCGAAGCTGGACCCGTATCCGACGCTGGTTGGTACGGCGATCACAGGCGCTTCGATCAGCCCGCCAACGACAGAGGGGAGGGCGCCCTCCATGCCCGCGACGACGACGATGACGCGCGCGGCCCGCAGCGTCTCGAGGTGATCTAGGAGCCGGTGGATGCCGGCAACCCCGACGTCGGTCAACTCCAAGACCTGGCAGTCCATGAGCTCCGCCGTGACCGTGGCCTCCCGTGCGACCGGCAGATCGGCGGTTCCGGCGGACACGACGAGCACGCCAGGCACCGGGGTTCGTTCCGCGCGACGGTCGACGACGATGGTCCGCGCGGTTTCGTCGTAGGTGGCGTCTGGGGCGACGCTCTCGACGGCGGCAAAGGCCTCGGGGGCGGCACGTGTGACGAGGAGCCGGTCCGAGCTGTTGAGCGCCGAATCGGCGATGGCGCTGATCTGGTCCGGAGACTTGCCCTCTCCAAAGACCACCTCGGGGAACCCCGTCCTGAGCGCCCGGTGGTGGTCCAGTTTGGCGAAGCCCAGGTCCTGGTAGGGCAGGTCCCGTAGCTGGGCCACCACCTCGTTCAGGGTGAGGCCGTCTTCAGCAAACTGCTCTAGCAGGGACCGCAGACGGGTCTCGTCTATGGCTCTCCTCCGCGCGAATCGGTGTTCCAGCCCAGTATACAGCCCGCCGTAAGGACGGTAAAGAAGCCATGATGGCTTAGGGGAGGAGCTGCCGGTAAACGGCCTCCGACTCCGGCGATGGCCCAGTGCCGAGCTCGGCCTTCAGGATCGCCTCGAGCCCACGGTAGGCGTCGAGGGCCTTGGCAGGGTTGCCGTCGGCGACGTAGGCCCGCATCAAGAGCTGGTGGCTGCGCTCACGGAAGGGGTCCATTGCCACCGCCTCGGTGGCCATCTCCACGGCGAGGCCCGGCTCGCCGTAATGGAGACGCATCTCCGACAGGCAGTCGAGGGCCCTCAGCAGCTGGCGCTCCAGCCTGCGGCGCTGAGCCTCCACCCACTCGCCGGACACCTCGGAGAGGAATGGACGCCTGGCAACGGTGGCCGCGACCGTTGCAGGACCGAGCACCTGATCGTGCCTGCCTGAGCGGAGCGCACTCTCCGCTCGATCGATGGCCGACGCTGCGGCCTCCAGATCAATCCAGACGTCCGTCGGTAGAAGGATACGGTACTGGCCGAAGCCACGGGCTAGCGAAACTCCCCGGGACCGCAGCTCCGCTGAGGAGAGGAGCGTGCTAAGCCGGCTGACCAGGGCGCTCAGGGCGCTCTCCCAGGCGGGCGCTGGCTCCTCTTGCCACACTACAGAGGCTAGCTCCTCCTTCGACACGGGCCGAGTTCGGTTGCACACCATGTAGGCGAGCACGAGCCGACCCTGCCTGCCTCGAAGGCGGCGCCCGTCGACGACGACCCTGCCATCGACCTCGATAGCGACATGGCCGGTCAAATATATCCTGAGACTCACCGTCGCCAAGCCTTTGCCAAGCATTGTGCAAATGAGGTCGCTATTATAGCTCCCACACGATCAAGGAGGTGTCTAATGGCGAAAGTAGTTAACTGCCCCTGCGGCGAGACGATACGGGCCGACAACGACGATGAGCTGGTCAGGCTGGTGCAGGCCCACGGCAAGGAGGTTCACAGCCAGGAAGTGAGCCGGGACGACGCCCTGGCGATGGCCCAGCCCGAGTAACTGCCCGAGTAACTGAAGGAGGCCGCGATGCTGAGGTCAGTAGGCGTCATGTCGGTCGTGCTGGTCGCCGCCGTGCTCGCCGCGTGTGGCGGCGACACGGCCGCGGACAACAAGGCCGTGGTTAGCCGGTTCGTGCAGGAGTTCAAGAACAACGCCAACCACGGGATCGTGGACGAGCTCTTCACGGTAGACTTCGTCCACCATCTCAAGGATCCGAGGCTGCCGCCAGGGCGAGACGGGATCAAGGCCGTGGGTCAAGCGGTCGTCGGCGGCTTCCCCGACGTCAGCGTAACCGTCGAGGACCTGCTTGCCGACGGCGACAGGGTGATCGAGCGCACCACGGCCACAGCCACCCACACCGGGGAGTTCAATGGCATCCCGCCGACCAACGGTCAGGTGATCTGGACCGAGATCCACATCTACCGGCTCGAGGACGGGAAGATAGCCGAGCTGTGGTCGGAGATCGACTTCCTGAGCCTGCTTACGCAGCTGGGGGCGATTCCGGCTCCGGCTCAGTAGCCCAGCGCGGTTGCCGGACGGAAGGGGTCCACCCCGGCCCGGATGAGCCCGGCCTCGTAGTCGACCTGCATCGCCGTGGGCCGGGAGAAGTTGCCGCCCATGCCGGGCTCCTCCTCGACCACGGCGATCCTGTGCCCGCGGCTGGCCAGACCCTCGATGACCCGGTCGGGCAGCCTCGAGTCCACCAGCGTTTCCCTGCCGCTGGCGTCGACGGTGGCCTGCTCGATGGCCTGCTGGGGCGTCATGCCGAAGGCAATCACGTTGGCGACCACCTGCACACCGCGGTTCATGATGCGCCTGGCGCCCGGTGCTCCCTGGCACAGGACCGGCCTGCCGTCCCGGAAGACCATGACCGGCGCCATGTTGTTCATCGGGCGCTTCCACCCCGCGACCGAGTTGGCGTAGCCGTCCTTGGGGATGAACCAGGCCATGCCTCCCACCAGGTAGACGCCGGTCGCAGGAGGGTTCAGGCCGGCCTCGAACACTCCCGTGTGGGTGCAGGAGACGGCGTTGCGCTCCTTGTCCACCACGTTTATGTGGGTCGTGTCCTCGTCGTTTGCGTCTATGGCCGGCTCGTAGGCCCCCGCCGGAGCGGGCGACGGCTCGTAGCGCCAGGGATCGTGAATAGCGCGGTCCATGTAGTGGACCCAGGGCTCCTCGTCGGCGTCCAGGCCTACGCTAGCTTTCTTCATGTCGATCTCCGCGGCCACGTCACGAGCGTACTCAGGAGAAAGCAGCCCTCTCAGCGGCACCTTGGCGTGCTCCCAGTCCCCCAGGTAGCGGAACCGGTCGACGAAGGCGTGGCGGGCGGTCTCGACGAATAGGTGCAGGTGCTCGACAGAGTTGTGGCCCAGGGACGCCAGGTCGAATCTGTCCAACAGCGCGAAGGTCTGGAGGTTCGTGATCGCACCACTGGGCGTCGGCACCGCCTTTACCTCGTGACCCTTGAAGGGGACGGACAGCGGCTCTGAGACGGTGGGGCGGTACTCCTCGAGGTCCTTTCGCGTGAGGACACCCCCGTTGGCCCGCATGAACTCGTCGATGGCATCGGCAACCTCGCCCCGGTGCAACGCATCGGCGCCGTCACGAGCAACGCGGCGAAGCAGATGGGCCAGGTCCCGCTGTACGATGCGCTCGCCGGGTTTTGGGTCGCTGCGTGGCACACGACCCCCGGGGAGCCACATCGAGGCGATGTAGGGATCGCGGCTGAAGGCCTCGAGCTGGTTGGCGGCGAAGAGGGTCAGGTGCCAGTTGGTCTCGAACCCTTCAGCGGCCAGCTGGATCGCCGGCTCCAGCACCTGCTCCAAGGGCAGCACGCCGAAGCGGCGGTGGGCCTCGCACAGGCCGGCACAGGTGGCCGGCACGCTGGCGGCCAGGGGTCCCTCGCGGTTGGCGCTATCCTCGACTTCGAAGACGTGGAAGCCGCCCGCGGGCGCGGGCCCGAGCACACGATACATGTCGGGGCGGGCGGCGCGAGGGGCGCGCCCGTTGAAGTCGATGGCGTAGGTGCGGCCCTCGCCCGCCATGTGGACCAGCATGTAACCCATGCCGCCGATGGTGGCCATGTAGGGCTCGACGACGACGTTGCAGAAGCCGATGGCCACGGCCGCGTCCACGGCGTTGCCGCCCCGCTTCAGCATCTCCAACCCGGCCTCGGCTGACTGAGGCGTCATCGCGGTCACGGCGCCGTTCTCGGCGACGACCTCTTCCTTACCGGGCTTCCAGTTGCTGCGCAGGGTCATTGGTAATGCTCCGTTTAGGATATCCGCCTGGGTTGGTCCCACCAGTCCGCCACGGGGGGTGGTTTCGGCTCTGCATTCATCCAACTCCCGTCAGTCCCGCAACACTCACTAATCCGCGGCCTCGACGGGCTCGCGGACGCCCACGTACGAGCGCAGGTACTGGCCGGTGTAGGAGTGGTCCATCTCGGCGACCTGCTCGGGCGTTCCCTCGGCGATCAGGTAGCCGCCCTTGTCTCCGGCGCCGGGCCCCAGGTCGATGATCCAGTCGGCGCTCTTGATCAGGTCGAGATGGTGCTCGATGAGGACCACCGTGTTGCCGGCGTCGACCAGCCGGTGGAGCACCACCAGGAGGTGAGCGCAATCCTCGAAGGAGAGGCCCGTGGTGGGTTCGTCGAGTATGTACAGCGTCTTGCCGGTGGCCCGCTTGGATAGCTCGGTCGACAGCTTGACGCGCTGGGCCTCGCCGCCGCTTAGCTGGGGCGCCGGCTGGCCGAGCCTGATGTATCCGAGGCCGACGTCGTACATCGTCTGCAGCTTGTTGCGCACCTTGGGTATGTTGACGAAGAACTCCAGCGCCTCGGTCACGGTCATGTCCAGGACCTGGGCGATGTTCTTGCCCTTGAACTCGATCTCGAGCGCCTCCCGGTTGTACCGGTTGCCCTGGCACACCTCGCAAGGCACCGTGACGTCGGGCAGGAACTGCATCTCGATGTTGATGTGGCCGTCGCCGGAACATGCCTCGCAGCGGCCGCCCTTGACGTTGAAAGAGAAGCGGCCGGGCTTGTAGCCGCGAGTCCTGGCCTCGGGCACGGTGGCGAACAGCTCGCGGATGGGCGTAAAGGTGCCGGTGTAGGTGGCCGGGTTGCTCCTGGGCGTGCGCCCGATGGGCGACTGGTCGATGTTGACGACCTTGTCGACGTTTTCCGTCCCTTCGATGCCGTCGCTCTTGCCCGGGCGGTCCTTGGCCCGGTAGAAGAGCTGGGCCAGACTCCTAAACAGGATGTCGTCGATCAGCGTGCTTTTGCCCGAGCCCGATACGCCGGTCACGCACACCAACAGTCCGAGGGGTATGGGTACGTCGACGCTCTTCAGGTTGTTCTGTCGGGCGGCTCGTATGGTCAGGTAGAGGCCGTTGCCCTTCCTCCTCGACTTCGGCAGCGGGATCTGCCTGCGATGACTGAGGTACTGGCCTGTGATGGACTCGGGTGTGTCTATGATCTTGTCTACGGGTCCGGTGGCCACGATGTGGCCGCCGTGCTCACCGGCGCCGGGTCCGAGATCGACGATGTGGTCGGCGGCCCGCATGATGGCCTCGTCGTGCTCCACTATGATCACGGTGTTGCCCAGGTCTCGCAGCCTCTGCAAGGTCTCGATGAGGCGGTGGTCGTCGGCTGGGTGCAAGCCTATGGAGGGCTCGTCGCAGACGTAGAGCACGCCCATGAGGCCGGATCCTATCTGGGTTGCGAGGCGGATTCGCTGGGCCTCGCCGCCGCTGAGCGTCGAGGCCGTTCGCGACAGCGTGAGGTAGTGAAGGCCGATGTTCATCAGGAAGCGGAGCCGGGCGTCGATCTCTTTGAGGATCTGGGAGGCGATGGTCATCTCCCGCTCGGTCAGCACCTCGACAGGGGCGTTTCCGTCGCCGGAGACGTCCTCGCCGCCGATGGCGCGGATCCAGTCGAGGCCCTGCGAGATGGACTTGTCGGTAACCTCCATGACGTTGACGCCGGACACGGTGACGGCCAGGGCCTCGGGCTTCAAGCGCTGGCCCCGACACGCGCTACAGGGCCTGGAGGCCATGTAGCGCTCGATCTCGGACCTGACGTAGTCGGACTCGGTCTCGCGGTAACGCCGCTCCATGTTGTTGACGGTGCCCTCGAAGGACGTGTCCCACTCGTAGGTCTTGCCCCTCTGGGTGTGGTGCCGCATTGTGATCGACTTGCCCTTGTTGCCGTACAGGATCAGGTCGACGTTCCCGTCGGAGAGCTTTTTGACGGGCGTCTTGGTGGAGAATCCGTAGGCCTCGGCTAAGGACTCCAGCAGGCTGGCGAACCAAGGGCTCGACGAGCCGGCGCGGACCCAGGGCTGAACGGCGCCCTCGGCCAGGCTCAGCTCCCTGTTGGGGATCACCAGCTCAGGGTCGACCTCCAGCATGTAACCCAGGCCCGTGCAGGTCGAGCAGGCCCCGTGGGGGTTGTTGAAGCTGAAGGTGCGCGGCTCCAGCTCACCGAGGCTGATGTTGCAGTGGACGCAGGCGAACTCCTCGGAGAACAGCAGCTCTTCACCGTCCACGACCGACACCAGCACCATGCCGCCGGTCATCTTCATGGCCGTCTCCACCGAGTCGGTGACGCGAGTGGGCTCGGCGCTGTCGCCGACGACCAGACGATCGACGACGATCTCGATGGTGTGCCACTTCTTCTTGTCGAGGTCGAAGGTCTCCGAAAGGTCGCGCACCTCGCCGTTTACGCGGACGCGTACGAAGCCGGTGCGACGAGCCTCCTCGAAGACGTCCTTGTGCTCCCCCTTGCGGCGCCTGACCATCGGCGCCATTACCTGAATGCGGCTCCCTTCGGCCAGGGACAGGACGGCATCGACGATCTGCTGCACCGTCTGCCTCTGGACAGGCCGGCCACACTTGTAGCAGTGGGGACGGCCGACGCGAGCGAAAAGCAGACGCAGGTAGTCGTAGATCTCGGTGACGGTGCCGACCGTGGAGCGGGGGTTGTGGGAGACGCCCTTCTGGTCGATGGATATAGCAGGGGACAGGCCCTCGATGTAGTCTACGTCGGGCTTGTCCATTCGCCCCAGGAACTGACGCGCGTAGGCCGAGAGGGACTCCACGTAACGCCGCTGGCCCTCAGCGTAGATGGTGTCGAAAGCCAGGGAGCTCTTGCCCGAGCCGGACACGCCCGTGATGACGACGAGCTTATTGCGGGGGATTGTGACGTCGACGTTCTTGAGGTTGTGCTCGCGAGCGCCCTGGACGACGATGTTCTCCAGCGGCATTTGGGTCCTTGCCTCCAAAGGTCGGGGTGCCGGAGGGCTAAAGGACATTCTATCAGCCGGGGCGATTCAATGGCAGGGTGCCTGGGTGGGTTTGCTTGGGATTCACTCAGCTCGACAGTCCGGTCTAAAATCGCTCCGGGAGGATGATATGGCCGGCCAGAAGATCGTGGTGCTGGGGGGTGGATTCGGTGGGGCTGCCGCCGCCCGCACGGCGCGGGCTTTGCTGGACCCGGAGCACGAAGTCACGCTGGTGGATCGCAGCAAGCGTACCTTCCTGTGCGGCTCGTTTCCTCTGCTGATCGTCGGCGAGCGCGAATCGGCCAAGGTCAGCCGCTCCCTGGGGTCGCTGGCCAGCCGGGGCGTCCGCTTCCTCCAGGCCGAAGTCGAGTCGGTGGACACGAAGTCGAGAACGGTGGCTACCTCGGATGGGACGCTGCAGTATCACCACCTGGTGGTAGCCCTGGGAGCCTCCTACGACTGGGACGCGGTCCCCGGCGCCGCCGGCGCCTACTCCTTCTTCGACATTCAATCGGCGCGCCGCCTGCGCCGGAAGCTAGCAGCCTTTCGCCGGGGCCGGATAATGATCGCCGTAGCCAGTGTGCCCTACAAGTGTCCGCCGGCGCCCTTCGAGGCGGCGATGGTGCTGGACTGGGAGTTCAGGCGGCGTGGCGTCCGGCGGGACGTTGACATACACGTCTTCACTCCGGAGCCGGTGCCCCTGGCCGTGGCCGGACCCGAAGCCGGGGCGAGGCTCGTGCGCAGCATGGAGAGGAAGGGCATCGAGGTCCACGCGGGAGTAGCAGTGAAAGAGGTCTCGTCCAGCGGCCGCGAGGCTGCTTTTGGCGATGGCCAGTCGATGAGGGCCGACCTGATCGTTACGGTTCCCACCCATCGCGTGCCAGCGGTTGCCGCGGCGGCCGGCCTCGCCGGCGCCCGACGTGTACGCCATCGGTGACGCCAACGCGGTGCCGATGGCCAACGGCCGGCCGATGCCCAAGGCGGGCGTGTTCGCCTCGGCCCAGGGCGAGACCGTCGGCCGGAACATCGCGGCCGCCATCGACGGGGTGGAGCCCACCGCTTTCCCAGGCGTGGGCTACTGCTTCATCGCCTACAGCGGCACGCAGGCCGGCAGAGTCCGAGGCGAGTTTCTAGCCCCTGACCGGCCTAACGTGAGCCTCGAGTCACCCAGCGCCCGAGGCTATCGAGCCAAGGAGCGCTTCGAGCGCGATTGGCGCCGCTTTCGGATCTAGGTATCAGGCGCCCGACTTCCGCCATCCAAGTCGTGCGACGCGGCGGCGCAGCGACGTTCGGCTACTCAGATTGGACGTGAGGTAGCGCACGACCCCGGGGCTGCCCAGCGCCAGCGGAGTCGACCAGTTTCGCAGATCCTTCATGGTGGTGGTCCCGCTCTCCCAGGAAGGTATAAGAGACTCTGCGAACTCCCAGCGCGGCGTTGGCGTCAACAGGCCACGGGGTCCTCGGTGTCGCTGCGAGCGCATCACTAGCCCGCCCGCCTCCGTGACCAGCACCGCCCCGGCGACGACGTCCCACAGCCTGGGCCCCGTGGTGAGCGAGTACTGCAGCACTCCCCGGGCGGTCAGTGCCAGCTCGTAGGCGATGCTGCCGGCGACCCGCACCTCGCCGACCTTGCCCCACATCGGCTTCCGAAACCCGTACATGGCTCCGAAAGAGCCCGGTAGCGCGGCGAGCCAGTTCCCTTTCGGCTCGTCGGCCTGGAACACCGATATGGCGTCACCCCCCAGATAGGCACCGCCTCCCCTGCGGGCGTGAAGCACGACACCGCCGCCCTCCTGGCCGGGCCATGGCGTGAATATGGCGCCCGCCACCGGAACCCCCCGGTGCATGACGCCTATTGAACAGGCGTAGACGGGCAGTCCGCAGATGAAGTTGCGGGTGCCGTCGAGGGGGTCGACAACCCAGACGAATTCGGGGGCGGGTCCAGAATCCTCCTCGCCCTCTTCGCCCAGCAGGCCGTGGTCGGGAAATCGCTCCGCGACGCCGCGGGCGATGAACTCCTGGCTCTCCTTGTCGACGGCGGTTACGGGGTCCCGCTCCTTGTCGTCCTTGTATTCGACCTGAATCGGCCGGCCGAAATACGCGGCCAGCATGGCTCCGGCCTCCCGCGCCAGGTTCGTGGCGAGGACCTCGATCTCCTCGAGCAGTGTGTCGTCGGGTTGGGTCATGATTGTCGGCCAGTGTAGGTACTACCGACGTGCCGGTCAAATGCCGAATTGAGCCCCCGCCATTCCTGTAGAATAAGCTCGCGTACCTGACCGGAGATGCCTTTCGATGGCCAATAAGCGCACGGCAGCCAGTGTATTTCTGAAGCGGCTCGCCCGAGGCGGAGTCAAGTCGATTCCGCTCGCCGGCGCGCTGGCCGAGGAGATGATATTCGGCACACTGGACGAGGTGGCGGCAATCGAGGAAGCCGCCAAGCTCAACACGGCCCTGGACGAAATCCGACAGGGCGTCGATGAACAGTCGACTCGCATGGCCGAGGTCCTGGAACGGGTGAGCGCCGAGGCCGACCTCAGGCAGGAGACCAGAACAATTGTCGGCCAGCTGGTCGCGGCACTACACGATGTAGATAAAGCGCCAGTAACAGCTGAGATGCGGCGATCGGTTGAGAGCTTGCTTGAGCGCCACGGCCAGCAGCTCGGCGACGCCACGACCGATCTTGAAGCTCAGGTCACCCGCCTGGAAGATGCGATCTCGAGAATTGAGGTTGCTCAGCCTACACTTGGAGCAACGGTAGCTGCTCCAGCAATCGACCGGGTTTCCATGATAAGTATGCTCAATGGGCGCGACCCCGCCGATCTGAGCGAGCTGGTTGTGGCGCTGAACGCATCGGGGTACGTCGCTGAATCCGGTCCTCCCCGGCAGCGGGTTGCCGAGCTGGTCCGGTGGGCGGAGAGCACGTCTGGCCCAGGGCTGGCCGAGGTCTATCGTGTAGCGACGAAGCTTGTGCCAAATTTCGGGTCGGCCCGCCCTGACTCGGCGGGCGCCGCTACTGGGCCTCAGGCCGCACCCGGCGGCCTGCCGCCTGTCTGGAACGTGCCGCACCGGCGCAACCGTAACTTTACCGGACGCGAGGCTCTGCTAGAGACCCTGCGGGCCGCGCTGACCTCTGGACAGCCCGCCGCCGTCACCCAGGCCATAGGCGGCCTGGGCGGCGTCGGCAAGACCCAGCTCGCCACCGAGTACGCTTACCGGCACGCCACGGAGTACGAGATCGTGTGGTGGGTCCGCTCGGAGGAGGCCGCGACACTGGCCTCCGAGTACGCCGCCCTCGCCGGAGAGCTGGAGATAGGCGACGCCGCAAACCAGCGAGCCATCATCGAGGCCGTGCGCCGCTGGCTGGAACAGAATTCTCGCTGGCTGCTGGTCTTCGACAACGCGCCGAGCCCTTCGGCGCTCGGCGACTTCCTTCCCCGCGGCATTGCGGGGCACGTACTGATCACCTCCCGCGACCCGAATTGGGGAGGTGTCGCCGCAACCCTGGCGGTGGTGGTCTTCGATCGGGCCGAGTCGGTGGTGTTCCTGCTGAGGCGGACCGGCGAGACGGACGAAAACCCGGCCAATGCCCTGGCCGAGGAGCTGGGGGACCTGCCGCTGGCCCTGGAGCAGGCGGCAGCCTACGTGGAGGCGACCAGAGGGTCGATGAGCAGATACCTGGACCTGTTCCGGCAGCGGCGGAAGGAGCTCATGGCGCGCGACGAGCCGCCTGTCGACTACGACTACACCGTGGCGACCACCTGGGCGATGTCGTTCCAGGAGGTGGGGGAAGCCTCGCCTGCAGCGGCGGACCTGTTGCGGCTGGCCTCCTTCCTGGCCCCCGACGACATCCAACGGGAGCTGCTGAGCGAGGGGGCGGAGCACCTGCCCGAGCCGCTGCACTCAGCAGTGGGGGATTCTCTAACTCTGAACGAGGCGGTAGCGGCCCTGCGCCGCTACTCGCTGGTGGAGGCGACCGCGAAGTCCCTGTCGGTCCACCGGCTGGTGCAGGCGGTGGTGCGCGACGGGCTGTCCCAGGACGAAACGAAGAGGTGGGCGGGTGCCGCAGCGGAGCTGGTGAACGCCGCCTTCCCCTACAGGGAGAACGACGCGGCCACATGGGCGGGGTCTGCGCGGCTGCTGCCGCACGCTATGACGGCCGCGGGCCACGCCGAGATCCTCGGGGTGGTACCGGAGGCCACTGGCCGCCTATTGCGTCAGGCGGGATCGTATCTAGAAGTCCAGGCCGAGCTCGCCGAGGTGGGGGCGGCGTACGAGGGGGCGCTGGCGTTCTTCGAGTTGGTCTACCCCCCCGACCATCCCAACGTGGCGATCGGCTTCAACTACGTCGGCTACGTTCTCCGGGCGCAGGGAGACCTGGAGGGAGCGCGGGCCCACTACGAGCGGGCGCTGGCGATAAACGAGGCGGCCTATGGGCCAGACCATCCCGATGTGGCGAGGGACGTGAACGACCTGGGCGGCGTGCTTCGGGACCTGGGGGACCTGGAGGGAGCGCGGGCGCACCTCGAGCGGGCGCTACGAATACTCCAGCAGCTCCTCGGCGACGACCACCCCGACACGAAGACGGTGCGGGACAACCTGCGCGCCCTGGACAAGCCATGAAGAGCGCGCTACACGCGATTCGATTACCCCAGCGACAGCGGATCGCCGTGGCGGAGCCGTGTGTCCCCGCAACCCTGTTTCAGTCAACCGGTCACGCCCATTGGGAGACTCTGAGGCCGATCCAGACGGCGACGAGCCCGAGCGCGACCTGCAGGCCTACGTTGGCGACCGCGGCAGCCAGCAGACCGTCGCGGACCAGCGCCACGGTCTCGTAGCCGAAGGCGGAGAATGTGGTGAAGCCCCCCAGCAGGCCAATGATTATGAACGCACGAGTCCCTTCGCCGAGGAGCTGTCGCGTCTCAGCGAAACCGGCGAGCAGGCCGATCAGAAAGCAGCCAACTATGTTTACCGCTAGGGTGCCGTAGGGGAACGAGGCGTGCCCCGACAGGTTGTAGACGCCGCTTCCCACCAGGTATCGCAGTGCTGCGCCGACAAAGCCCCCTGCTCCCACCAGCAAAACGGTCACCATAAGCTACCCTCTACGGAAATTTCGTCCCCGACGAAGTGCCGCATTCTCATATTCCGGCGTCTCGTTTACCCGGCCTCGGAGCTCGGACCGGGCTCCAGTGCCTTCGCCTCCTGCCACAGAGCCTCTTTGTCATCGAGGGAGAGGTCGGCAAACGACAGCCCCCGCTGGCGGCTTAGCGACTCCATGGCGGCGAAACGCCGGTAGAACCTGCGATTCGCGTGTCGCAGCGCGCCCTCGGCGTCGACGCCCATCCAGCGCGATGCGTTGACTATCGAGAATAGCAGGTCCCCTATCTCCATCTCCCTCTGCTGGTCTGACTCGGCCTGCTCGATCTCGCCGAGCTCTTCGGCGACCTTGTCGAGGACGCCCCGAAAGTCGTCCCAGTCGAAGCCGACGCCGCCGGCTCGGCGCTGGACGGCCTGGGCGTACCCCAGTGCAGGCATGTGGCCGGGCACGCCGTCCAGGATCGACTGCTCGCCCCCCGACCGTTCGCTCCGCTTGATGGCGTCCCACTTCACCTGGACCTGGCGTGCGCCTTCGACCTTTGAGTCGCCGAAGACGTGGGGGTGCCGCCTGACCAGCTTGTCGATGAGCGACCCCAGGACCTGGTCCTGGGAGACGGTGCCGGCCTCAGCAGCGATCTGGAGGTGGAAGACGACCTGTAGCAGCACGTCGCCGAGCTCCTCTGTCATCTTCGCGGCCTCGCCGCTTTCGATGGCTTCGATGAGCTCGTAGCACTCCTCGATCAGCGCCCCCTTTACCGAGTCGTGGGTCTGCTCCCGGTCCCAGGGGCAGCCATTCGGACCCCTGAGGTTCCGCACGAGCTGGACGACGCCCTCGTAGGTGCTGGGGTAGGTATGTTCGAAACCCATGTGGCGCTCCGCATTTATAGCCTGATTTCTGATGCCGACTTGTCGAGGGAAGAATCTGGGGACGAAGCTAGGTAACCCCACCCCATCCGCCTAAGGTGGCCTCGCCGCTTGCACTCCTCGGAATGACAAGATGCTAGTGAGCTGGTCTCCTCCAGGTAGGCCCGGGGGCAGCGCGTTTGAAGGCCAACCCTTGGTTGACACGCCGGGGCATCCACCCCATGATGCTATCGAGAGCACTACTCTTTTGGAGGCGCGGTCCCCGAATGAAAGCCCCGTCGACGGCCGCTGCCAGGTCTGGTGTCGGCCTGCGGTACAACGAGCGAGCGATGGTCAGCGTTCTCAGGTTCGTACTTGTGACGCTGTTCATCGTAGCAGTGCCGATATTCCTGATAGCGAGCAACGTCCGTTGGGTGATAAACGCTCCGTTCCTGTACAGCTTTGGGTTCGACAAATACGATATCCCGTCCTATGTATCGGCCGTCACCGGTACGAGAATCGAGCGCGACGAGCTGCTGTCGGCGGCCGAGCAGATCAGGGGGTATTTTAACAACAACGAGGAGTTCCTGGTGGTCCGCGTCTTCGTGGACGGGGTGCGGGTGCAGAACCTCTACAAAGAACGCGAGGTCCTCCACATGCGGGACGTGAAGGGCCTGGTGAAGGGGGTGTATCGGATCCAGGAGGCCGCCGGGGCGTTCATCGGGGCGTTCATATTGCTTGGGTTGCTGGCATGGCGGCGTGTGTTCGCACGGTTGCTGCTTCGCTACGTGGCCTACGGCGGTGTGCTGACGCTGGTTCTCGTGGTGGCGGTTGGCCTTGCCTCATTGGTGGGGTTCGAGCGCCTGTTCCTCGCCTTTCACCTGGTCAGCTTCAGCAACGACTTCTGGATACTGGACCCGCGTACTCACTACCTTCTCGCGATGTTCCCGGAAGCGTTCTTCTTCGACGCCACGATGTGGATAGCCGGGTCGACGGTGGTGGAGGCGTTGCTCCTGGCGCTGCCGCTTGCGATATTGAAGCTGCGCGGTCGCAGGGCTCGCCCGGCGTAACGAGATCGGGGAAAACACGAAGGCCCCCTGATCCAGGGGGCCTTCGGCCGTTCGGAAACAGAGCGTTTACTCGACGCTGCCGGTATCGGAGCCTGTCAGGATCGATACCACCTCGTCCATGATCTGTGCGGCGCGCTCCTTGATCTGCTCCTTGGTCAGTGGAGCGATGGGATGAGAGGTGATGATGACCGGGTATTCAGGAGCGCCCCACATGGTCGCCATCGCCTTGGACGTCTCGATGAAGGCGTCGGTGCAGATGGTGACCGAGGGGATGCCTGCCTTGTCTACGTGGATTCCGTCGTGCACACTGCACGCGCTACAGGACCCTCAATCGCCTACCCCGACAATCACGTAGTCGCACTCGGCGGCCATCTCCTTGATCATCGCGGGGATCGCAGGCTTGGACGCCGAGGGTTTGCGGTGGTACTTGATGCTCTGGACGCCAAAGCGCTTGTCCAGCTGTGCCGCAACCTCCTCGATGAACTCCTTGGCGTTGGGCTTGCTGTCGTCTATCAGGCCGATCCGCTTGTTGGAGAGGTCTCGCAGCCTGGGAGCGCCGGTAAAGTCGGCGACATTGGGCTGGGTGGTCGGGTCCACCAGCAGTATTCGGCTCCGCGTTTCGATGCTCATGACTGTGCTCCTTCAGCCAGTTTACAGCTAGGCGCCCATGGCGCAGCCGCATCCGCCGGGTCCGCAGCCGCCGCATCCGCCTGCGACGGAGCTCATCTCGCCACTGTCCCCGGTGGAGAAGGCGGCGAACACCGACAGCGCCCTCGCGGACTCGCCGTCGCACTGGGGGCAAGGCGCCTCGGCGTCCATCTCGCTCATGGACCGTAGCCGGTCGAAACGGTTGTCGCAGGTATTGCACACGTACTCGTAGATCGGCATAGGCTGGCCCTCCGAATTGGCTAACGTGCCTATTTTATGCGGTGGACTACTGCAGGTCAATACATAATAATAAGGGCGTATGGGTGTTAGTGATGGGCTCTAATCGTCAAGAACGGGTGACTCACCCCGTCGATGTCCAGCCCGACGCCACGGGACACTTCGGCGTATTCGGAGGACGCTTCGTCCCGGAGACGCTGATGAGCGCGATAACTGAGCTGGAGAGCGCCTATCGCGCCTCTCGGGAGGACGAGTCTTTTCAGGCTGAGCTTGCCGCTCTAGCCGCGGACTACGCCGGCCGTCCGACACCCCTCTACCACGCGGAGCGTCTCACCGAGTATCTGGGCGGCGCAGCCGTATACCTCAAGCGAGAGGACCTGGCGCACACGGGAGCCCACAAGATCAACAACGCACTGGGCCAAGCCCTTCTGGCGAAACGGCTGGGCAAGAACCGAATCATCGCCGAGACGGGGGCCGGCCAGCACGGCGTGGCGGCAGCTACAGTGTGCGCGATGTTGGGCCAGGAGTGCATCGTGTACATGGGCGAGGAGGACGTTCGGCGACAGGCTCTCAACGTCTTCCGGATGCGACTGCTGGGTGCGGAGGTGCGTCCCGTCTTAACGGGGAGCCGAACGCTGAAGGACGCGATCAACGAGTGCATCCGGGACTGGGTGACCAACATTGGGACCACCCACTACCTGATCGGCAGTGTCGTGGGGCCCCATCCGTATCCCATGATGGTGCGGGACTTCCAGGCCGTCATCGGCCGCGAGGCGCGCCAGCAGATGCTGTCGGCCGTCGGACGCCTGCCCGACTACGCCGTCGCGTGCGTGGGCGGCGGCAGCAATGCAATTGGCCTGTTCTACGACTTCGTTGGGGACGAGGAGGTCAACCTGGTGGGTGTCGAGGCCGGGGGCCTCGGCCTGGACACCGACAAGCACGCCGCGACGCTGAGCGCCGGCCAGCACGGCGTCCTCCACGGCAGCATGTCCTACCTGTTGCAGGACGAAGACGGCCAGGTGCGGGAGACCCATAGCCTGTCGGCGGGGCTGGACTATCCCGGTGTTGGCCCCGAGCACAGCTACCTGAAGGAGTCGGGGCGCGCGAGCTATGTCAGCGTCACCGACTCGGAGGCCCTGGAGGGGTTCCAGCTTCTCTGCCGGACCGAGGGCATAATACCCGCGCTGGAGCCGGCTCACGCCATCCACTACGTCTCGAAGCTGGCCCCCACCCTTTCGAGAGATCAGTGCATTCTGGTGGGCCTCAGCGGCCGGGGTGATAAGGACATGGACATCGTGGCCGGAGCGTTGGGCATCAGCCTGTAAGCGCGCTGCTGTAAAAGGCCCGTCATGCGTTCGATTACCGCTCGATTCTTCGTACTGCAACCCCGGTTCTCCTGACGCCTTTTGTTCCGTAGTCGGGACCTGACGACACACCCAAGGGCGAAGTGCGTCGCGCGCGGCATGCTGAGATGAGATACACGGGGTTGACCACTTTTCGAAACTTTCTGGTGATGGCGGCGATCGGTTTGACGATGCTGGTCGCGGTCGCGCACGCGAACGGTAGGGTCACTGAGTTCCAGCGGCAGGTGGCCGGGCCCTATGACATCGCCGTGGGGACGATACCCGGCGCGCCCGTGGTGGGAACCCTTCACCTGACCATGACGGTGACCGACGTGGCATTAAAGACGCCGATTCTGGACGCCGTGATAGCGGTTACGGGCAGAGGCCCGGAGCCGGATGCCACGGAGGTCGGCCCCCTAACGGCGGTTAACAATCCAACCGACCCTGTGTTCTACGACGCGACGACCTTCGTGGACCGGGTCGGAGACTGGACCTTTACGGTGGCCGTGAGCAGCGGCCTGGGGGACGGCACGGCCGACTTCGGGGTAGAGGTGGCGAGTCCCAGCTCCTTCGGCCAGGTGATCACCTGGATTGCCGGAGTGGTCTTTTTCGTCCTCATCGTGCTCGGTCTGACGCCACTGTTGCGACAGTGGATCAGGAGGAGAGCAGCGCGCTGACGCGGAAGGAGACACGGGTGAGTGAAGGATACTTTTTACCGAGAGCAGCGTTCCTGCTGCTTGTACCCATTGCGATAGCCATTTTCGGCGCTTGTGGCGGCGGATCGGGCCCCGAGAACAGGGAGTTCGACCTGCAGATCGAGGACAGAAAGCTGGACCTTGACCCAGTGACGATCAGGGTCAACCAGGGCGACACCGTGACCTTGAGAATCGGCTCGGACGAAGAAGGGTCCGTCCACCTGCATGGTTACGACATCAAGGAGGAGGTGGTGCCCGGCGACACCGCAACGATGACCCTTGTCGCCAACGCCACCGGGCGATTCAGCATGACCTTCCATCCCGGCGGGACGGAGCGCGAGGAGGTGGGGCATGAGGAAGAAGAGGGGGAGTTCCCGGTGGGCGCCCTGGAAGTGCACCCAAGATAGGGCGCGGCCCATGAAAATCGTCAGGGCCCTCACGATCGCGATAACGGCCGGGCTGGCGGCCATGGCCGTCAGCCCAGCCTTCGCCCACGGGTTCGGCGACCGGTACGACCTGCCGATACCACTGAGCTTCTTCTTGGGCGGCGGGGCGGCCGCGGTCGCCCTGTCCTTCGTAGTAATAGGACTCTTCGTCAGGCCCCGGCCCGGGGGGTTCGACTACCCCCGCTACGACCTGCTCAACGTTCGCGGGCTCGGGCCGCTACTCCGCAGCCGCGTCGTGCTCGAGGTCATTCGGATCGTCGCGGTGGCCGTGTTCGCGCTCGTCGTGGCCACGGCCATCTTCGGGACCAGCAGGCCCATCGAAAACCTGTCGCCCGCCTTCGTGTGGATCATCTGGTGGGTCGGGATGGCCTACGTTGTCGCGCTGGTGGGCAACGTGTGGAGGGTCCTGAACCCGTGGAAGATACTATTCGAGTGGGGCGAGAAGCTGCTGGGTGACGACTCGGATGAGCGGGACGTCGGCATCTTCCGGTATCCGGAGCGATTGGACGTCTGGCCCGCGCTCGCGCTGTTCCTCGTGTTCGCCTGGCTGGAAAGCGTCTACTCCGGCGCGTCGGAACCCTTCAAGCTGGGCCTTCTCGTTGTGCTCTACTCCCTAATCACCTGGGCAGGAATGCTACTCTTTGGCAAGCACACGTGGCTGCGGCACGGCGAGGCCTTCTCGGTGCTCTTCGGCTTCTTCGCCCGCTTCTCTCCTACGGAGGTCCGGGTCCTCGATGGTCGTGTGTGCCGAGGTTGTGGCCAGGAGTGCGCCTCGGGTGAAGGGTGCGTGGATTGCCATGAGTGCTTCGAGCGCGCGGAGTCTGGGCAGCGAGAGGTCAACATTCGGCCCTACGCCGTCGGCCTCGTCGAGCCTGGTCGCGTATCGATGGCTACGGCGGCCTTTGTCGTGCTGGCGCTGGCGACCGTTACCTTCGACGGTCTGACCGCCACCCCCGGGTGGGCCGACTTTCAGGACGCCTTTAGCTCGGCCACGACCATATTCGGGACCAACACGCTAGCTGTCGTCGACACCATAGGCTTGGTCCTGGCGCCGGTCGTCTTTCTCGCCGCGTTCCTGGTGTTCTCATGGGGCATAAGGCAGCTCTCGGGGGAGCGAGCCCCTGTTTCCGGCATTGCCAGGGGGTTCGTGTTCTCGCTCATCCCCATCGCCCTGGCCTACAACCTCGCCCACTTCCTGTCCCTTTTGGTCATCCAGGGCCAGCTGATCGTGCCGTTGGTGTCCGACCCCTTCGGCTTCGGGTGGGACCTGTTCGGGAGCGCCGACTACCGCCTGAACATTGGCGTTATCAACGCCAGGTTCGTGTGGTACATGTCGGTGGCGGCCATCGTGATTGGCCACATCGTTGCGGTCTACGTGGCCCACGTCATCTCGATACGCAGGGTGCCAAGCTACGCCAGCGCGCTCAGGGGCCAGTACCCGATGCTCTTGCTGATGGTCCTTTACACGGCGACGAGCATGTGGATAATAGCTCAGCCCATCGTCGGCGGGTGATGGGCCAACCCGGCAAATATCGAGGCGGGCCACGTTGACCTTCTCTCTGACGCACTCTTATAATGCGGGTGCGGCGCGCCCACGAGACGGCGTGCGTCACCGGCTCCGATGAGAAGGCCCCAGCGGAAGGCGGTAGCATGACCAGCGCAGACGACCACCCGCGAGAAGCCTGTGGGGTGGTGGGGGTCTACTCGAGGCGCGAGGACGTAGCACGCGTCGTCTTCTTCGGGCTATACGCGCTGCAACACAGGGGGCAGGAGAGCGTCGGCATATCAGCCAGCGACGGTGAGCTGATCAGGGTCCGGACTACCATGGGCCTGGTCGGGCAGGCCTTCCAGGAAGAGGACCTGCTCCAGCTCCCCGGCCACATCGCCGTCGGCCACACCCGCTACTCGACGACCGGCTCCAGCACGCTGGCCAATGCGCAGCCTATCATTTCGAGCGGGCCGAAGGTCGAGCTGGCGCTGGCCCACAACGGGAACGTCATAAACGCCGCCGACCTGAAGGAGGAGCTGGCCGGGTGGGGCTGCACCTTCACCTCGACGGCGGACTCGGAGATCATCGCCCATCTGATATCCAACGCACCCGCCGACACATGGGGGGAGCGGGTCGCCTACGGCATGCGACGGCTACAGGGAGCATACTCGCTGGTAATGATGACCAGGGACACGCTTATCGGCGTCCGGGACCCCCTGGGCGTGCGGCCGTTGTGCATGGGCAGGCTCGACGGAGGCTGGGTCATTGCGTCCGAGTCCTGTGCGCTCGACCACATTGGCGCAGAGTACGTGCGAGAGATCGAGCCGGGTGAGGCGGTCATCGTCGACGACGAGGGGATGCGAACTGTCTATCGGCATGAGCCCAACGGTAAGACCGCGGCGTGTATCTTCGAGCATATCTACTTCGCCCGGCCCGACAGTATTCTGAACGATAAGCTCGTCTACAGCTCTCGCATGGCGATGGGTATGGAGCTGGCCAGAGAGCACTCGGTCGACGCCGACATGGTCATCGGGGTTCCGGACTCGGCCACGGCGGCGGCCGTAGGCTACTCACAGGAGTCGGGCATACCCTTCGGAGAAGGTCTGATCAAGAATCGCTATGTGGGGCGGACCTTCATCCTGCCGGACCAGCGGCTGCGGGACCTCGGCGTTCGCAGGAAGCTGAACCCGCTACCAAAGCTGATCAGGGACAAGCGAATAGTCGTGGTGGACGACAGCATCGTCCGAGGCACGACGACGCCCCACGTGGTGAGCCTGCTGAAGAAAGGTGGAGCGAAAGAGGTCCATCTGAGAATCTGTGCGCCACCGATTAAATGGCCGTGCCACTTCGGTGTGGACCTGGCGACCAGAAGGGAGCTTCTGGCGGCCAGCAGGACAGTGGACGAGGTACGTGAGTACGTGGGCGCCGACTCTCTCGGCTACCTTAGCCACGAGGGCCTGCTGAGGGCCGTCGGCCTGCCCAGGGAGAAGTTCTGCATGGCCTGTTTCACCGGCGAATACCCCATCCCGGTGCAGCTGGAGATGGACAAGCTGGTCCTCGAGGTCTGAAGCACCGTCGTTGCCCTCTTTCATCGCCGAAGCACCCGGCCGCTGCAAGGGACCTCGGACCTTACGGTCACGTGAGATTGACCTTCCACTGCGGCCCGCGTCCGACGGCGGCCTCGCGAGTTTGGACACGCCCACACGTAACCATGGGATGCTTATTCCGTTTCCCGTCGGATAGCCGGCCGGGGGTTTGGCCCCAGTGACCGAAGGTACCTATAAAGGCGCCGGCGTGGACCTGGGCGTTGCTCGGGAGGTGAAAGAGCGCATTGGCGCCATCGCCACCGCCACTCATGGCCCCGAGGTACTCGGCGGTGTGGGCGCCTTCGCGGGCTTGTACCGGCTTGGCGATTACAGGGATCCGGTGCTGGTGTCTGGCACCGACGGTGTCGGCACGAAGCTGAAAGTAGCGACCATCGCCGGCCGGCTCGATGACATCGGGGAGGACCTGGTCAACGCTTGCGTCAACGACGTCATCGTGTGCGGCGCGAAGCCACTGCTCTTTCTCGATTACATTGCAATGTCCAGGCTTACGCTGGGGATTGTCGAGGTACTGGTCCAGGGCATGGCGAGGGCCTGCATCGACGTGGGATGCGCCCTGATAGGGGGCGAGACGGCGCAGATGCCGGGCATGTACGCCGAGGGTGACGTGGAGCTGGTGGGGTTCTCCGTGGGAGTGGTGGAGAGACGCGAGCTCCTTGCCCCGTCTTCGGTCTGCGAAGGCGACATCCTAGTCGGGGTGCCGTCCAACGGACTGCACACCAACGGATACTCTCTGGTCCGCCATGTGTTCGGCTTAGATGAGGACGCTTCGCCCCTTACGGGGCGCGATCCTCGGCTGGGCGAGGGCCTGGGCGACGCGCTACTGCGTCCTCACCGCGCCTACTACAGCGTCGTGAGTCCCGCCTTCCCATCGGTGAAGGCGATGGCTCACATCACGGGCGGGGGCCTGATAGAGAACGTCCCCAGGATGCTGCCGCAGGGCCTGGCGGCCCGGCTCGATGTGTCTACGTGGCCCATGCCGCCCATATTCTCGGTCATACAGGAGCGAGGCAAGGTCCCCCGGGGAGAGATGTATCGGGTCTTCAATATGGGACTGGGCATGGTGATGGCATGCGATCCGCCCAACGTAGACGAGGTCCTGACCCTGGTGCCCGAGGCCATGGTCGTGGGCGAGGTGGTACGCTCGGCGGACGAGCAGCGTGTTATTCTGTAGCCCGAACGTGAGATACCCGAGCCTAAGATGAAAGCCCTCATCAGCGTATACGACAAGACGGGCGTGGTGGAGTTCGCCACCACCCTGCAGGCGCTGGGGTTCGACCTGGTCAGTACGGGCGGCACCTATCGGTCTCTGGCAGATGCGGGGCTGCCTGTGACCCAGGTTTCGGAGCTGACCGGATCCCCCGAGATCCTGGATGGGCGTGTCAAGACCCTCCATCCCTCGGTCCACGCCGGGATCCTGGCTCGGCGGGACCTGACGAGCCACACGGCCCAGCTTGCCGAGTCGGGCATCGATACGATCGACCTGGTGGCCGTCAACCTGTACCCCTTCTTCGAAACGGTGAGCCGTCCGAACGTCACTATGGACGAGGCGCTGGATAATATCGACATCGGCGGACCGACCATGGTGCGCGCGGCAGCCAAGAACTTTCCTCACGTCATCGTGGTGGTGGACCCATTGGACTACGGATGGATCGCCGATCGGCTCCTCCAGGGGCTGGCCCCGGACGAGCGCAAGTCCCTGGCCCGGAAGGCCTTCCAGCACATAGCGCTATACGATACGGCCATCTCCCGGTACCTGAGTGACGACGGGGCGTGCGGTGCGTCTGAGATCACCCTTGGCTACACCAAGCTGTACGACCTGCGGTACGGCGAAAATCCACATCAGTCAGCGTCCCTGTACGTCGACGTACTGTCGTCGGGCGGCGTGGCCCGTGCCAGGCAGCTGCACGGCAAGCAACTGTCCTTCAACAACCTGCTCGACGCCGACGCCGCCTGGAGGGTCGTGTCCGACTTCGAGGAGCCCGCTGTGGCTATCATCAAGCACACGAACCCATGCGGCCTGGCGGTGCACCCCGACCAGCCAACGGCTTACGGGCTGGCCTACGAGGGCGACTCGGTGTCGGCTTTCGGCGGTATAGCCGGCTTTAACCGCGTTGTGACCGGGACTACGGCTGAGGCTATGAAGGATGTCTTCTACGAGATCGTGGTAGGGCCGGGGTTCGAAGCCGACGCCCTCGAGGTCCTGCAAAAGAAGCGCAACCTGCGCATCGTGGAGGTTGCGCCGAGTGACTCAGACACGGCCGGTCCAGACGTGAGGCTCATTACGGGTGGGGCGCTCTTGCAAGGCCCCGATGACCTCCAGGAGGATCCGACCCAGTGGAGCTGCGCGACCGACCGCCAGCCAACGGAGGAGGAGAGGGAGGATCTGGCCTTTGCCTGGAGAGCCGCCAAGCACATCAAGTCGAACGCGATCGTGCTGGCCAAGCACCGCGCCATCGTCGGTATGGGGGCCGGGCAGCCCAACCGCGTCAGCAGTGTGCACCTGGCGCTTCGCGCTGCGGGAGACAGGGCGAACGGGAGCGTCCTCGCTTCCGACGCCTTCTTCCCCTTTCCGGATGGCGTCGAGATGGCGGCGGCCGGTGGTGTAACCGCGATCGTACAACCGGGTGGGTCCATCAGGGACGAGGAGGTCGTTGCCGCGGCCCAGGGGTCAGGCGTGGCAATGCTCTTCACCGGCACCCGGCACTTCAAGCACTAGGCTCGGCCCCTTTTCCGTGGCCACCTCGCTGGAGCTCGTCGTACCCGTACTCAACGAGGAGAGGGACTTAGCCCCGAGCATAGAGAAGCTCCTGGCCTTTCTACCCCTGCACATGGGCCGCTATGACTGGCGCATCATCATCGCCGACAATGGCTCAACGGACTCGACGCCTGGGGTAGCAAAGCGCCTGGCAGGGGACAACTCGCAGGTGGAGTGGACCCGCCTGGAGGAGCGTGGCCGCGGTAGGGCGCTTCGCACAGCCTGGCTCAGTAGCGAGGCCGACATCGTCAGCTACATGGACGTGGACCTGTCTACCGACCTGGAGGCCTTCCCCAAGCTGGTCGGCGCAGTCAGCGACGAGGGCTACGACATCGCCATCGGCTCGCGCCTGGCCCGGGGCGCCGAGGTGATCGGACGTCCGCGGCCACGCGAGGCCATCTCGCGAGTCTATAGCTTCATCTTCAGGGCGTTTTTCGCCGAGCTCTTCATCGACCCATTCAGCGTCACGTCTATGTTCCTGTCCGGCTTTCGGGACGCCCAGTGTGGATTCAAAGCCTTGAGCCGGCGCAGTGCCCGCGAGCTGGTCCCACTGGTCATGGATTCCGGATGGTTTTTCGATACGGAGCTGCTGCTGCTGGCGGAAAAGAACGGCTACCGCATCAAGGAACTTCCCGTGCGCTGGATCGACGACCCCGATAGCAGAGTCGAGATAGTCCCGACTGCATACGAGGACTTGAAGGGTCTGATGAGGTTGAGGTTCGGTGGCCTACGCAGTGCCTCCCGTCGCTTGTCATCGATGGGGCCCAACGAGTAGCGGCCGGGTTTGGACTCTTGAAGTTTCAGTACCCCAGGCGTAACATGTCGACTCCGAAGCAGAGGCTGCAGCGGTGACCGGATGAGCAACGTCGTGCTCGTAATAGACATGCTCGTTGGCTTTCTCGAAAAGGGCCACAACCTCTATTGCGGTGATGACGCCCGTGGGATCATCCCAAACGTGAAGAGGCTGATCGAAGACGAGCAGGCCAAAGGCTCCAAGGTAATCTTCGTGTGCGACACGCACGAGCGCGACGACCTCGAGTTCCAGATGTTCCCGGTGCACTGCGTGACGGGAACGGAGGAAGCCGAGCTGATCCCGGAGCTGTCGGGTTACCCGGGTGACGTGCTACGTAAGAGACGCTACAGCGCTTTCTTCGAGACTGACCTGGCGCAAAGGTTGCAGAAGCTGGGGCCGCAGAAGGTCCTAATATGCGGCGTGTGCACTGATATATGCGTTATGCACACGACCGCAGACGCGAGGAACCGCGACTACCTCGTCGAGGTCCCCACCGACTGTGTGGCCACCTTCGATCCCGAGGCCCACGAGCATGCGCTGCAGCACATGGATAAGATCTTAGGCGCGAAGCTCGTCCGTTCAACCGAAGGCGCCTAATCTCAGCCAGTGAGCGCTTATGACTAACGCTGATTTCGACATACGCCCGCCCATTCTTGTGGGCGACACTGCAGACGTTTACCTGCAACGCACCCTCACCATCCTGCGCAATGAGAGCATAAACCCTACCGTCGTGATGGAGTTCTACCCCAGCCGTCCCGGTGTCTTCTGTGGCATCAAAGAGGCGCGGGCGCTCCTGAGCAGGGTGTTGCCGGAGACCGGCAGCGAAGTGTGGGCGCTGGAAGAGGGCGAGACGATGGAGGCCCGTGAGGTGGCCTTGCGGGTCAAAGCCCCGTATAGCTCCTTTGGTCTCTATGAGACGGCGCTGTGTGGCATTCTGTCGTCCTGCAGCGGCTGGGCCACGACCGCCCGAGAGTGCGTCGAGGCCGCGCAGGGGACGCCCGTGTTGGCGCTGGGCGCCAGACACGTTCACCCGAACGTCGCCCCCAATATAGATTACTCGTCGGTCGTGGGAGGCTGCGTCTCGTGCGCGACCATACTGGGTGCAAGGCTTGCGGGCGTCACTCCCGTTGGCAACATGCCCCACGCGCTGCCCCTGCTGCTGGGGGACACGGTGAAGGCGGTGCAGTCCTTCGACCGGCATATGCCGCAGGAGGTGCCGCGCATTCCCATAGTCGACACGTACAAGGACGAGGCCGAGGAGGCGCTGAACGTGGCGCGGGCGTTGAGGGAGCGGCTGCGGGGTATCCTCCTGGACACGGCGCTGGAGCGAGGCGGGGTTACGCCTTACCTGGTGAAGGAGTGTCGCGCGAGACTGGACCAGGCGGGCTTCAGACACGTCGAGATATTCGTCAGCGGAGGCTTTACGGCGGAGCGCATCAGGGAGTTCGTGGAGGCTGAGGCGCCGGTCAACGGGTTCGCCGTAGGCAGCTACATCTCCGCCGCCCCGCCCAACGACTTCACGGCCGACATCCACGAGATAGACGGCCGGCCCGTCGCCAAGAGGGGCCGGACGCCCGGCATTACCACCAATCCTCGCCTCGACCGTGTAATGTAGCGCCCGAGGGATGCCCACCACGGCGTTTGGCGGTTAGGTCGGCTGCAGAAACCGCAGCTCCAGGCTACGAGGCGACCCGCTGCGTGCCGTGGCCCACTCGGCGACACGCCAGCCTACGACCCAGGCGATGCCGCGCTCGGAGACCACCAGGGGCACACGGTCCCGCGCTGTACGAGGCACCTTGGAGTCCACCATGAAGTCCTGGAGCTTCTTGGTCTGAGACATTCCCAGTGGCTGGAACCGGTCGCCCGGCTGGCGGGTCCGCACGCGTAGTTTCTGGCCGACGCTGTCGCAGTCGAAGAGGGCGCTCAAGCTGGCCTGCTGATGTGTCCCGGCTTGGGACTGCTCGAAAATCCGGGCCAGGACGCGCCAGCCCGGTAGAAGGCTCTCGCCCGGGACCTGAAGGGCATGCTCGCCCTCGAAGGGGGGCAGCGGCAGCTCTTCGGAGTCCCGAGGCGCGATGCGTGCGTCGGCGTAACTGACCGTGAACCGCGTGCCGCCAGGTAAGTCCAGAGACCGGCCTGCGGAGCCGACCATTAGCCGGGCCATGTCGTCGATGTGGCCCTGCTCGACGTCCTCGAGGTTGCCTTTGACCGCTTTGACCGCTCGGCGCAGCAGATGGCTCCGAATTGCCAGCGGCAACGCCTCGAAGGCTTCGCGGTCCAGCAAGGCCGCGGTGCCTTCAAGGCGGGCGGTCCGCTCCCAGGCTTCGTCGACCTTGGCCTCGATGTAGTCGGCATCCCAGCCGGCGGTGCGCGAGAGCCGCACAAGCGCTTCGCGCACGGCTGGGTTGTACCGCTCCATCATCGGCAGCAGCTCCGATCGGACGCGATTGCGAGTCGGCTCCAGCGACAGGTTGGTCTCGTCCACCCTTGGCTTTAGTCCGAGGGCGTGGCAGTAGGCCTGTGCGTCCTGTCGCGAAACCGAGAGCATAGGACGAACCAGGGCGACTGCCGTGTCCCCCAGGGGACCGTGCGTCAGCTCCGCCATGCCACGCAGGCCCGTAAGTCCGCTGCCCCTGATGACGTGCATCAGGACTGTCTCGGCCTGGTCGTCGGAGGTGTGGGCAACCGCCACGGCGTCGGCGCCCTGGTCCGAGGCAACCCTGGCAAGGAAGTCGTAGCGCACCCGCCTGGCTGCGTCCTCGAGAGATAGGCGGCGTGCCTCTCGATAGGCTCTGACATCTATATGCTCCACGGTGCAGGGAAGCTCGCTCTCACGGAACGTCCGGGCCACGAAGGCGGCGTCCTCTCGCGAGGCGTCGCCCCGAAGGCAGTGGTCTAGGTGGGCTCCGTGTAGCGTGAGGTCGAGTGCGCTGCGCAGGCCCACCAGGGCGTGGAGCATGGCCAGCGAGTCGGGGCCGCCGGATACGGCTACGAGCAGGCGGCCGCCCGGGGCCAGTCCAGTGCGCCCGAGCGCCAGACGGACTCGTCGCGGTACAGAAGCGACGGCCGCCTCCTTAGCCATCAGGGTTCGCAGTCCTGGGTGGCTCGGCACTTTCCAGATGCCAGGTCTCGTTCAGCGAGACCAGGAAGTTGCCCTGCGGCGCCAGGTCCAGTCTCGTCAGGTTGCCGACGTCCAGCCTTAGCCTCCGGCATCTGTCCAAGGGTATTTCCAGGGCCGAAGCGACTATGGTCTGAATGGTGAAGTTGTGAGTGACTACGACGACGGAGTCTTCGGGATGCTTGGCCAGGAGGTCCTGCACGGCTCGCCATGCCCTTTCCTGGACCTCGGCCAGGGATTCGCCTCCGGGCATTCGAGCGTTGGCCGGGTCCGCGGTCCAACGCTCGATGAACTCTGGGTAGCGCCGGCGCATCTCATCACCGGTGAGCCCCTCAAGCTCGCCGGCGTTGGCCTCGGCCAACCCGTCGACGAGCGTGAAGGGAACCATCAGGTGTTCGTGGATGACCTGCGCCGTCTCGACGGCCCGCGCGATTGGACTGGCGTAGAGTACGAAAGGGAGGTCCCGGGCCAGCGCCTTGGCCGCGGCACTGGCCTGATCCCTGCCGGCGCTGGTCAGAGGGTGATCGTTGACACCCTGGATCAGGCCATCCCTATTCAGCTCAGTCTCGCCGTGCCGGACCAGTATCAGCCTCAACCTGTGCGCCCTCCGCGTCCAGCCGCGTTACTTTGACCGCTTCGATCCTCAATCCCTGCATTTCCGTGACCTCAATGTGCAGACGTCCGTCCTCGAAGTGCTCCCCGGCCGTTGGGATGTGGCCCAGGACGTCGAGCACGTAGCCGGCGATAGTCTCGAAATCCCCCTCTGGTAAGCCAAGGCCGAGCTCTTCGTTCGCCTCGTCAATGCTCATGGCGCCGTCTACCTGGAACGTGTTCTGGTCGATGGCCTCGTACTCCTCCTCCGGACCGGCCCCCTCCTCGCCAACGGGGCCCAGTACGACCGCTGAAAGCCGCTTCAGCGTCACTAGCCCTGCAAGGCCGCCGAACTCGTCGACGGCGATGGCCATCTGGTTACCCGACTGGCGGAGCTCTTCGAACAGCTCGGCGATTCGCTTGGTCTCAGGCACGAAGTATGCGTCTCTTATGATATGGCTCACGGGGGCGTCGTAGTCCGCGTGTTTGGCCAGGGCCCTGAGTATGTCCTTGGCGGAGATTATGCCTATAATGTTGTCGACCGACTCCCTGTAGACGGGGAAACGGGTGTGCGTGTGCTCTGCATAGGTCTCCAGGAATCGCCGCAGCGTGGCACCGCGCTCTACGTAGACCATTTCGGTGCGAGGGGTCATCACCTCCCTGACCTGGCGGTCCCCGAAGCGGAAGACGTTCTCCAACATCTCGGCCTCGGCCGGCTCAAAGGCGCCTTCGGCCTCTCCGATGTCGATCATGGCGCGAAGCTCGCCCTCGGTTATCGAAAGGTTCGTCAGTCCGCCTCCCCCGAGAAGCGAGTTAACGCGGTGGCTGGTCCATTGCAGCATGATGACCAGGGGGAACAGCAGAAGCTCTAAACCCTTCAGCAGCCTGGCGTACAGGAAGGCCACCCGCTCCGCGTGGTGCACAGCCGCGGTCTTCGGGATAGTCTCGCCAAGGATCAAGAGGGCCACGGTACCGACGCCCGTCGCCACCAGGACGCCGCGCCCCTCGCCCAGCGCCGATACCACCATCACGGTCACCAGGGCGGTGAAGGCAACGTTCACGAGGTTGTTGCCCAGCAGAATGGTGGAGAGGAGGCGCTCCGGCTGCCTCGTCATGCTCTGGACCAGCTCGGCTCCCGGGGTGCCGGTGCTTGCCAGGTGAGCGATCCTGGCCTTCCGCAGAGATAGGAATGCGGCCTCGGAGCTGGAAAAAAAGGCCGAGATGGCCAGGAAGACCAGGCTCAGGATAATGAGTAACGTTGCTCCTTCGGGCATTTTGCACCTGCTTGCAGGCTGTGGTCGGTTGGAATCGTAGACTAGTCGTCGCCGCTCTCGTTTAGCTCGCTCCAGAGCTGGGTGACCGTGCGGCGGGTGACGGAATCACTGAATCCTCGGCGCTTGAGGTAGCCCCAGAGCCGGCGTTTGAAGTCCGGGAGGTCGGCGTCCGAGTGGCGGCGCGCAGCCTTGAGGCCGGCACGATAGGCGGTTTCCTCGTCGTCTACCCCGGTAACGGCCTCTCTCGCTATCTCCCTCGCGACCCCTTTGGCGACGAGCTCGTGGGCGATGGCCGAGCCGCTCCGGGGGTTAAAGGAGGCACGGCTGTCGCACCATAGGCTCGCGAAGGCCGCATCATCCACAAGGCCCGCAGCCTTCAGAGCGTCGACGACGCTGTCGACGACGCCGACGGCGAACCGTCGCCTTAGACGGGCGCGCACCTCCAACTCGGTTCGAGGCCGATATGAGAGGAGCCGCATTGCGGCGGCACGGGCGCGTTCAGACGACTCGCTGTCGCTCATCGGAGGTGGTGGTAGGTGAGGGAACGGCGGAACCGGATGGTCGTCTAGCGAACACGAATCAGGTGACGCGAAAGGGCCGCGCCTCTAGCCGGCATCTTCTGAGGCCGCGACGGCCACGGCTTCGCCGCCCTCGGCATCCTCAAGCGCATCCTCAGGGTTGGCCTTCGGAGCCTCCGGCGATGCCGCAGCTCTAATGGCGGCCTCAATCTGGTCGGCTACGTCCTTGTTGGCGCGGAGGAAGGCCTTGGAGTTTTCGCGGCCCTGGCCGAGACGGGTCTCGCCGAAGGAGTAGAAGGCACCGCTCTTGGTGATGGCCTCGTGCTCTAGGCCCAAGTCTATCAGGTCGCCTTCGCGGCTGATGCCCTCGTTGAACATAATGTCGAACTCGGCGACGCGGAATGGCGGCGCCACCTTGTTCTTGACGACCCTGGCTTTGACGCGACTGCCGACGATTTCGGTCCCGTGCTTGATCGATTCCATTCGACGCAGGTCTATGCGTACCGAGCTGTAGAACTTCAGGGCCCGGCCGCCGGGCGTAACCTCGGGGTTGCCGAAGAATACTCCTACCTTCTCCCGGATCTGATTGACGAAGATGACCGCCGTGTTGGACCGGCTAATGGCGGATGTGAGCTTGCGCAGGGCCTGGGACATCAGCCGAGCCTGGAGACCCATGTGGCTGTCGCCCATGTCGCCTTCCAGCTCGGCTTTGGGTACGAGGGCGGCAACGCTGTCTACGATGACTACGTCAAGGGCGCCGCTGCGGACCAGGTACTCGCAGATCTCGAGTCCCTGCTCGGCGGAGTCCGGTTGGGAGACCAGCAGCTCGTCGAGATCGATGCCGCATGTAGCGGCATACGACGGGTCCAGGGCGTGCTCTGCGTCGAGGTAGGCGGCGGTGCCTCCGGCGCGCTGGGCCTCCGCCATGACGTGGTAGGCCAGCGTTGACTTCCCGGAGGACTCGGCGCCGAATACCTCGATAACGCGCCCTTTCGGGATTCCCCCGACGCCCAGGGCGATGTCCAGCGAGATGGAGCCGGTGGAGATGGCTTCGATGCGGGCGGTGCCGTTGACCTGGCCCAGCTTCATCACGGCGCCGCGGCCGAACTGGCGTTCGATCTGCCCGATGGCGATTTCGAGGGCTTTCGACTTTTCTGCCGTCATTGTCGTTTCCTCCGGCTGCATATCCAAAACTCCAGCAAATCCAACGTCTTATAACGCCGGGCTATCGTAACATTGCGCCCGCTCGCTCACAAGCTGGCGGACCGCCAGCAACGCCCATTTTACCAGGCTCGACACCCAATGTAAATACATATGTTCTACTCCATTCTCGTGGGTCAAGAGTCCAATCTGGGCTGTTTGAAAGCGACGAGGCGTCTAGGATTTCGTAGTGGCCGCGGATGTTGGCGGACTGATCGGCCCGCTAGAGCCGCGGCCGAAGCCCACCGAGAGTGTTTTGCCCACCCGCCCGCTCCGAATGCCATCCGCAGGCGTCGCTGAGCCGGACTGGAGATGACCGAATCCCCGCTACTCGACGTAGACCCGCACCTTCTGGTTGCCGTCCTGGACGTCGACCTCGAGGTCCCGCAGTGTATCCACCAGCCCTACAAGGTCATCGAACTTCAGGTTGCGGACGTCCATGTCGATGCCCTTTTGCCGCAGGGCTTCGTTGATGCTCGTCGACGCCGCCGCGGGGATCAGGGCGGCCAGCTTCACGCCGGCGCGTATCAGGTCCAAGGGAACCCTGACGTTGACGCGCTGGTCGCCGCCGTTGGAGCCGGCTCCGGAGTTCGGCTCGACGATGACGCGAAGGTACTTGGGCGGCGACGAATGATCGGAAGGGACGCCCGGGGTTCCCCTGGAGGTACGGGCGTCCTCGTTGAGCGCGGTGAGGAGTCGCTCAGCTTCGTCCACTGAGATCTTGCCCTCGGCCAGCATCTCTAGGATACGCTTCCTGTTCTCAGTCATGGCTTCACCTCCTGGTCTTATCGAAAGTAGACCAACACGTGCCGCGACGGTTGCCGGATCTTGACCTCGAGCCCTCGTAGTCCACAGAAGCAGAGAAAGAGACGCGGTCCAGCCAGCAGTAGCGGTCCGCCTATGCCTCGCCGCCACAGGAGGGCGGCGGCAAACAGCACGAAGGGCAACACGAGTAGGGCCAAGACCAGGGCGGGCAGCCAGAGGAGTATGAGCGGGAGCCACAACCCGATGCGGCGCCTGCGAGTGCGGATGCGCACCCTCAGCAGCGACGGTGGGAAGGTCATCGCGCTAACCTTTCGACAGCCTCTTCGACGGTGATCTTCCCCTCCCTCAGGTCCGCCAGGACGTCCGCCTGCGAGGGCACAGGGTCGGTCTCGACCAGCTGAAAGCGCTCCGCGATCCGATTGAGCCGGTTCTTGACCGTCGGGTAGCTTATGCCGAACATTCGCTCCATCTCTTTGATGGACCCGTGGCTGCGCACGAAGGCTATGACGAAGACCTGGTCCTCGGAGGATAGGCGAGCCAGCGGGGGCAGCTCGAAGCTGCCTTCGATGGCGATGTCGTTGGGCAGACGCACGCGCTCTACTATGAGAGGCTCCTCTGCCCCCTGGGTGAGTTTCGTTAGCTCGTGCCAGTCTCTAGGCATCGACCGCGACCTCACTTGGGTTTCCACGACGTGGCCCAGCGTCTCCACCATGTGATTCATTGCAGTGATAATTGCTATTCTGAAGTTATAGTACTACGAAGAATTGAGATAGTCAATATATGACTAAATAAATACAACTGATCGAGTTGCGACGCTTAGCCTCTTGACACAGGGGAGGCGCCGCGACGTATGATGGGACAGATGTTCTTATCAGGCCGGAGGGCAACAGAGTGTATGCCAAGGCGAGGGCAGCGGAGCTCTGGAGCCGCTATGAGCTCAGTGCGCCCGTGGACCTGAAGTTTCTGGTCGGACAGCTGGGCCTCGAGGTGGTCGAGTTTCCTTTTCGCGGTCGGGTGCGGGAGGTCGTGGTGGATGGCGTCATCGGCGTGCAGCCGGCTCTGCCGCGACCGTGGTTTCGCTGGTACGTGGCGCACGCCATGGGCCACCACGCGCTGCACGTGGGAACGAGCTTCTACCTGGCGTCGTGGCAGTGGGTCAGCCAGGCAAAGGCGGAGCGTCAGGCAGAGGAGTTTGCCGCGTGGCTTCTTGCGGGTCCGGACGGGAGACCGCTCACGGCGCGGCAGATGGGCATCCCCGGCGAAAAGCTGCCCCTGGTGCGGGAGCTGGCGAACCGGCTCGACTCGCAGGTCTGAGCCTCTCTCCTCTCAGCATCTGCGTCGCGCTGGCCCTGACCGCGGCTGCTCCTTGGGATGTTTCGGGCTCAACCGTAAGAATCGGATACTCGCGTAGGTGTCGGCTCTATCGGGTCAACTTGTCTCTCACCGCTCGCGGCGCCTGCTGCGGACGTAGCGGGCGAAGTCTTTGACAGATTCCCACTCGTCAGTGGTCAGGTCGCTGACCTCGTTCAGGCGGGCCAGCTGGCTGTCGTCAATGGGGCTGTCAAACTCTTCTTGGGTGATGTAGCCGGCCTCCACCGCGAGCTGGCCGTAGAGCAGCCCCAAGACGGAGGCCAGGTCTTTCAGCGTCTCGACGGTGGGCCTGAACTTGCCACTCTCGAGATGGCCTACGTAGCCCTCGCTCTTGGCGAGCGCCTGCGACAGCTGCCGCTGGTTCAGGTTTTTTGCCAATCGGGCCCGCCGGACGAGGTTCGCCATCGACCGGTACGGGCGTGTCCCCGAGGTCACTGTTCGATCTCCCTGGTTGGTATTCCGATCAGTCACCCAACGGGGGCATTGTACCGCACCCAATGCGATCCCCGGGACCACCGCCTGATTGACACATGTGTCCTTATCTATGTATAATATGGTTCGCCGCGCCGGTGTATAACGTTCGCGGTGCCGACCCTGAGTGCGTCATTTGAGGGAGAAGCGCTTGATTGTATTCAAGTCGTGTCCACGATGCGGAGGCGATGTCGATGCAACACACCACGACGATCCATACTGCGTGCAGTGCGGTAACCGACCCGCAGTAGTTTACCCGGGACCGCAAGTGCTCGAACGACGAGCAGGCGCCCCACCAGAGGTACGGCAACCGCAAGCAGGCGCATTGTGCCCGAAGTGCGGGTTGCGCCAGCTCGTGGAGCTGGACAGGCTTCGCGAGCTGGACAACGCCTGCTATCGGTGCCGGGCGTGCGGGCATATCTTCAGCCCGCGCTCCAACGAGGGCGGTAGCCACGTGGATGTGGCCGCGCCGAGTTAGCCCGGGACCGCTCCGCGGTCGAGGATTGGTGCACCTCACCTGAACGCAGTTGCATCTAAGAGGGTAACCGCCATCCCTACATCAGCGGACACGGCCGATTCGCTGTGATGGGCATGGCGGCACTTCTTTGGAGGACTAGTGCGAATGCCTGGCTCAACGGAGGCGTTACAGCAACCCCGGCGTGCAGCCGGTGCACTCGGCGAGCACATGGACGTGGTCTTCGATAGCGCGCCGATAACGATGCACATGATAGACCCGGACGGCAGGCTCTATAAGGTCAACCGTCGGTGGAGCGATGTCCTGGGCTACAAGAGGAAAGACGTTCTGGGCAAGAAGTCGGTGGACTTCCTGACGCCGGAGTCCCGTGAGCGGGCGATAAAGGATACGCTGCCGCTCTTCTGGAAGGTGGGCTCCGCTCGAAGCGTCGGATACGGCTTTGTCAGGCGCGATGGCCGCGTCCAGGACGTCCAAATGGACGCGGAGCTAGTCACCCTTCCAGGGGGGAACCGGTTCACGTTTGCCGCTCTGCGTAGCCCGGACGATCGCAGGCAGTGGGAACAGTCGTCGACCACGCTAAAAACCCTTTCGCAGCTCAACGATGTGAAGCGGCGCCTGGAGCGAGTCCAGGTCTCTATGCCTGAGGACTCACGAGGTCCAGATGTAAGTGAGGTACTGGGCCAAACCCTGGGACCCTTACTCGAAGTGCTTCAGGACATTTCGGCAAGCCTGCGTTCCGCGAAGGGGGATCAGGAGGAGTGGATGAACGCCGCGCTAGAGCAACAGCAAGAGCTGCTGCTTATTGCCAGGAGCGTGGATCGGACGCTGGCCGACCTGGCCGAGGCCATCACCGACACCCACGCCGGACGTGTCGAAGCTCTTGAAAGGTTTCCGCGCGACCTGAGCGAAAGCGGTGTCTCTGGGCCTAACGCTAGCTGACGCGCCGCCGCCTGCTGCGGAGGTAGTCGACCATGACGTACCGGCCGAGCTCGCCCGGGGTGGTGTAGAAGGCGCGGCCCCTATTAATCCGCGTCATGCGATCGACGAAGTCCATGAGGTATTGGTTCACCTCCAGCATGAAGACGTTGATGGTGATGCCTTCCTGGGTGCAGCGCTTTACCTCTTTCAGCGTCTCCTCGATGGTGCGGTAGCTGGGCGGGTAGCTGAAGTAGGCGCTCCCACCCTCGAGGTGGGCCGTGGGCTCGCCGTCTGTGATCATCAGCACCTGTTTGGTCGCCACCTTTTGCCTGGAGAGAAGCTTGCGCGACAGCATCAGGGCGTGCTGCATGTTGGTGCCAGCAACCCAGGCGTTCCACGTTAGCTCCGGCAGGTCCTCTCCCTTGATCTCCATGCCGTAGTCGGAGAAGCCGATGATGTCGAGGCGGTCACGCGGGAACTGGCTGTGGATTAGCCAGTACAGCGCCAAGGCGACCTTCTTGGCCGACGTAAAGCTGCCGAACATGCCCATGGAACGGCTCTGGTCCAGCAGCAGTACAGTCGCCGCCTGGGTTATGAGCTCCGTGTGGTGCACCTCGAGGTCGCTTGGACTGAGTCGAACGGGAACGCTGGGTCCCTCTCGCAGGACCGCGTTGAACAGCGTGCGGTGCAGGTCCACGTCGAAGGTGTCGCCGAACTCGTACTGGCGCGTCTCACCCGTATGCTCGCCGCCGTCTCCTCTGCTGTGGAGCTCGTGGCGACCGATCCTGTCCTTCTTGAGCTCCGAGAAGACCTCGCGCAGTGCCTGCTGAGCCAGCTTCCTGATGCCTCGTGGCGTGAGCTCGAGCTTATCGCCCTCTCGCTTGAGGTAACCGGCCTCCTCGAGCTGTTGGATGATCTGCTGAAGCTTCTCGAGCTGGCGGCGCGCATCCTCGCCCAGGTACTGCTCGACCGCGTCGAGGTCGATGTCTCCTATGTTGCCGCGCCGCGTCACGTCCTGGATCTGACGCTCCAGGTCGTCCATGCCCTGGAGCTGACGCATGAGCTCCATGGCCTGGTCCAGGGTCAAGGACTCGTCGCCCATGAAAGGGTATTCGCGGGCGAGGTCGTCGAAGGGGAATAGCTCGTACATCTGGCCACCGAGCTCGGCCATCGCCTCCATCATGTCGGGATCGATGGCCGCCTCCATCAACGACTCCAGCTCCTGGCGCATCTCGGGGCTCATGCTGTCGACCAGCGATTGGGCCGCGGCCATCTGGCGCTGGAGTCGCTCGATGAGCTCTTCAAGGCTGGATGGGGGGTCGGGGCCGAAGTAGTAGCCGTACTGCTCCATGAAGCCTTCGAAGTCTGGGTCCGTGCCCGTGGCCCTGTCCCTGAGCAACTGGTTGAGGGCTTCGATCATACTCCTCAGGCCCTCCGTGTCCTGCGGAGTCATCCCCTGTAGCTGCTCACGCATGCTCTGGAAGTAGTTCTGCAACATCTGCTGCTTGAGCAGATCCAGTAGCTCCTGGAACTTCTGCTGAGCCTCCGGGTCCATGAACTCGTATTCGCTCAGCTCGCGGATGGCCCCGCTCGGGCTTTCGGGCAGGGCGTCGAGGATCTCTCTGCTTCGCCGGGCTCGCTCCTCCAGCAGTTGCATGGGCTGCTGCAGCTGATCGGCCTCGTCGCCAGCCTCGTCGAGCTGCCGTTGCGCCTCCTGCAGCCGCTTGTCGATGCCCCTCCGCTCGGTGTCGACCACGTCTTCCAGGCGCGCCTTCAGGTCGTCCATCAGCGACTCGAGGTTGTAGCGCTCCAGCTGCTGTTGTCGCTGCTGCTTCAGCCGCTTTATCAGATCGCGCAAGCCCTCGATGCGCTCGCCCTGCTCCCCGCTTAGGCCTTGCTGGAACAGGTTGCGCAGCGCCCGATTGACGTCGCCGTGAGCCAGGATGTCGTCGGACATGGACTCGAGCAGCGAGTCCTCGTCAAGCTCGAACAGCTGCTGAGTCCCGTCCCAACGGGAGTATCGGTATATGTTCATGTAGCCTCGGCGTCGGGCTTGTGGCCCGCAATTTAGGCCATGATACACCAGCCCGATTGAAGGGTGTCAACGCGCGGTCGAGCACGGGAGCCGGGTGTTAGCCGGGTCCCCGGACGTGTTAACATTTCGCCGCGATATCCCGAACCGGTCCGGCGGGACGAAACTGAGGTCGCTGGCGCGGCCCACGAATAGGGAATCGTAACAAGGAGTAAGCAGGATGAAGGTCACTGACGTAAAGCTCGAGACCTACCGGTGGAAGAGGCCAACTCCCATACGCAACGGCCGCTACGTGTACCCCACGGCGGGCCTGAACGTAGTGAAGGTCGAGACCGACGACGGGGTAACCGGCGTCGGCCTCTTCGGTGGGTTCCAGGACGTGGGGGACATCGGACGAGCTGTCGTCGACCAGCTGAGACCGGTCGTCGTTGGGCAAGACCCCTTTGACAACGAAAGGGTCTGGAATGACATGTGGCAGCCCAAGCTCATAGGTAGGCGAGGCATCACGACCTGGGTGGTCGGCGGCATCGATATCGCTCTGTGGGACATCAAGGGCAAGGTCGCGAACCGACCGGTCCACAAGCTGCTGGGCGGCTTCGCCGACCGGGTGCCTACGTATATCGCTGGCGGCTACTACGAGGAGGGCAAGGGCCTCGAGGAGCTGGCCGCGGAGACTCACGAAAGCGTGTCCATGGGCGCTCAGGCCATCAAGATGAAGATCGGAGGGGCCACGATTTCAGAAGACGTCGAGCGGGTCAGGGTGGTCCGGGAGGCGGCCGGGCCCGATGTGAGGGTGATGGTGGATGCCAACTGCGCCTACCGCCACTACGAAGCCATAGAGATCGCGCGGAAGATGGAGAAGTACGACGTCTACTGGTTCGAGGAGCCGGTGAACCCCGACGACTACGAGGGCCTCAAGCTGGTGAGCCAGGCCACGTCCATTCCAATCGCCGCCGGGGAGAACGAGTACACCCGATATGGCTTCCGGGACCTGATCGAGAACCGCTGCGCCGCGATCCTGCAGCCGGACGCCATGATCATGGGTGGTATTACAGAGTTCATGAAGGTGGCGGCGCTGGCCCAGGCCCACGACCTCGCCATCTCGCCCCACGGCAACCAGGACGTGCACATCCACCTGGTTGCGGCCATTCCCAACGGGCTCACGCTGGAGTACTACCGCCAGACATCGGACCCTATGTGGGGGAAGATGTTCAAGGATACGCTACGCCTGGAGAACGGGTACGCTCGGTCGCCGGACCGGCCGGGCATCGGTATCGAGCTAAACGACGAGGAGCTGGCGCCGTACCGCGTGGATTAAGCCCCTCCTCCCCAATGGGGGCAGAAGCGGCCCGCGAATCCCGTCCCGGCCGGCTCCAGCTTCGCCGGCAGGGTAAATAGGCCAGCAAGAAGCCCCGGGCTCAAGCCCGGGGCTTCTTCTTATGCCATGCGATGCCAGTGTGGAAGCCGCTTCGGGGACCAGTGGTTCGTGAGTCCCTACGCTCGTGCCTCCCCCTCTGCGACCGAAGCCTCGGCGTCCTCGGGGGCCTCGCCTTCCGCAGCCTCAGCCTCTACCTCTTCTTCGACCGCCTCCACCCTCGGCTGGCTGACGCGGGCTATCAGATCGTCGGGATCGGTCAGGATCGTTACATCTGCGCCGACCTCCAGGTCCCTGACGTACAGTCCCTTCTCGAAGTCGTCCAATCCCGACACGTCGACTTGGAACGACGTCGGGACGTTCATCGGGAGGCTCTCGACCTCGACCGTCTGAAGCTGCTGCAGTAGTGTCCCGCCCATGTCTCTGACGGCGGGGGCGTTGCCCTCGACGACAATGGGCACGTTGGATCGAATCGTTCGCGCCACGTCAACGCGCATGAAGTCGACGTGGAGGAGATCCTCGGTCACGGGGTGGCGCTGCACCTCGCGGACGAAGCAGATGTTGTCATCGTTTTGACCGTCCAGCTCGATGGACAGCGGGACGTTGGTCCCGACCTGGGGCAGCACGCGCCTGAGCACCTGGGCTTCGACCTGAAGGGACTGCGGCTCCAGCCCCTGGCCGTACAGGTGCACCGGCACCATGCCCTGCCGGCGTAGCTGCTTGACCTTCTTACCCGTCACCGCTCGCGGCGACAGCTTCAAGCTCACGACGTCCATGTCGGTTTTCTCCCGGCCCAAGATCGGGCTTACAGCGCGCGGCCCGACTCGGTGCAGGCGGGGCCGAACCCGGCCATTGTACCAGATCACGGGTTGGGGTCGCCGAACCACGAGAGCGTGACTCCGGCAAATGCTCATGTACGTTCAGCGCGTGGCCGAGCCTAGTGACGATCTGGCCCCGGACTCAAGTCTGGGGCTACCCGACGCAGACCTCCGTATTGCCGCCCGCTACTTATCATGCCGAAACCCCCTTGGTGAAGCGAAAGTGGAAGTCGGCGCCGACGTAGTGGCCGCCCCACAGCTTCCGCAGGCCGACGTTGTCTATGGAGGCCAGCCGGCCGTCGTCGACCTTGCCGCCCCAGGTGGCGTCGGCGTCGACTGCGGCCTCCACGCTGCTGGTGCCTACGGGGTCCATGAACAGGTCGAGCGTGTCGTATGCCTGTTTTGTGTCGGTCGACGACACCAGGAGCACGACTTTGATCTTGCCGGAGAAGCTGCTGCCGCTCATGGTCGAGGCCGCGTCCCGTGACTCGAAGAGCACGGCCGCGGCGGGGAATTCGTTCACCGAGTCGGCCGGATAATCGAGCACCTTCAGCCCCGATATGTTGGATATCAGCGTGGATAGGCCGTCCTTGGCGTCTTTGATTTCGTTGGCCATTGGCTACGGTTACTCCCCGATCCTTCCCTAAAGGGAAGTGCCCTAACCCTAGTGTGGTTTATCCCGCCCACCCGCCCAAAAAGGTCTTTCTGGGGGGACACCCGCAGACGCCCGCAAGTCCGACGCGTCGGGATTGGAACCCCAGGGGTCTCGGGGGACACGCGCTCCGCTTCAGATTCCGGAGAAGGGGGGGTGACGCCCTTTTCCATGCCCCGTTGAGCAGCAGGCTGCTAAGGTCACACTCCGACGGCGGGTTTTCGGTAGGGTCCCAGCAGGGCCGCGACGTCGGGGTCGAGCCGGTTGCCGACGCGGGCCAGACCCGTTTCGGGGAACCCAATGGTGCTGGCGAAGGCGCTGTCCTTCCGCTTCCAGAGCCTTGCCGTCTGGATGACGACGGCCTCGACGACGGGCTGCGGGTACCGGTAGATGTCGATTACCGAGGCGTTGGCATGGGACGCGGCGGTCGTCCCGTTGACACCTCGAGCCACGGTCAGGGTGTTACCGGAGTAGCTCTGGACGTATAGCTGCTCCGAGTCGATGGCGAGCGTATGCGCAGCCTCGACGTCGGCTCGGCTGGACACAGTGACACTGGTAGTCGTGCCGTCGGCTATCGTGTTGGCCGTCTCGGCGGCCCGCTTAAGGTGGCGCCACCAACCCCATTGGCCGGCTATTTGAACGGTCTGCCTTCCCTCGGGGAATTCGCCCTTGGTCCCTGCGTCTATATCTACTTCGATGGCCGTGTACGGTCTGGACTCGGGGTTCGAGGCCGTGGCCGGGTCGGCGTTGGAGGGCAGCAATAGGTAGTCGGTGGTCGCCCACGTGGTCTCGAAGGTCCGATCTTTGTCGTCGTCGGTCTTGAGGCCGCTGGCCTCTATGCTGATCAGGCCCGGGAGCCGCAGATCCAGCGTCCCGTGACCATCGAACTTCCTGGCGGCGTTCAGAACGTAGAAGTGCCGGTTGCAGTATCCGTCTACCATGCGACTTAGCGCCTCAGCTAGCGTACGCATCCGGGTGTCGTCGGCCGTGCCGGTGATGTTCAGCACTCCTGAGCTCTTCAGGGTGTCCACCGAAACGTATGCGTTGGTCACGCGCTATCCTCGGATTCAGCTACGGAGCCGGTGGAGTGCTCGGGTGGCGCGGTAAGTCGTTTCTCCAAATCAGCCATTCTGCGCCGCATGGCGATGTTCTTGAGCTGCTCGGCCGCCAGGGCGTTGACGCGCACCAGCTCCGCGATGTCGTCCCAGGTGAGCTCCAGGTTGTCCTGCGTCATGGCTACCAGCTCTGCACCCCTGCGACTGCATCGGAGGCCGCCTTTTGCTGCTCTTCGCTGCCCACCAGCCGTCTCATACACGACAGCAGCCAATCGTCGACCTCGGCGTCGCTTGCGGCGCTCAGGTCGTCGTGGAGCTGACGGCCTAACGCGTCCACAAGGCGCGTTTTCTGGTCTGCGGTGAGAGTCACGGTAATGTCAGGCATGTCTGTCCTCCTATCGCTCTAGCTGACGCCCTATCTCGAACAGGTGCAGGTAGATGTCCTCAATTGCCTCCAGCACCTTGTCTGATCGTTCGAAGATTCCTCGCTTGCCATGGAATCCAGGAAGAGATAGGTGCTCTCGTGCGTAATCCCTGATTTCGGCCAAAGACATACGGCGGTAGTCCTGGGCACCGGGGTTATCGATATAGCGGGTGATTTCCCCCGTAAAGGCCTGCTCAAACACGTAGTCGGGGTTGGTGTAGGCCGTGTTGTTCTTGTAAATGTCACCGGCCGCGTTGATGGTTCCTGCGCCGTTGTCGCCACCGGTTGGGGACCCTATCTGTAGACCGTGGAAGAGGGTCATACGTTTAGCTTCCGTTCCGGCTACTCTAGTATGCCACTGAAACTCACCATCTTCTGTACCCGCTGTGGCGTCGGTTGCCACGAAGTTGAACGCACCGTACTCGGTCATTGCGGGCGTGGAGTTCATGGCGTGGTATTCCATCTGGACAACGACGTCGTTGTCGCTGACAGCAGCACCGCCGCGACTCTTGTGGAACTCTACGGTAAGGCCGTTAGCACCAGAGGTCGTGTTGAGTATCCGTAGCTCGGGCTTTCGGTTGGTGGCCGACTCGAGATAGAGGCCGTTTCCGAATCCGCTGGGAGGAGCGGCGCCTATGCCAACCCCGTTCTCGCCACCGTCGATATACAGAATGGTCGCGTCGTCTCCCACCAGGACATCCGCGCCCGCCGCAGCTGAGAGCGTCAGGTTGCCCGTGGTCGTGCTGATCGTCGTCGCCTGCTGGAAATCGAAGGACGTTGCGGTGAGATAGACTCGCTGCCCAGCTTCGACGTACAGGGCCATTCTGGTGTTGGGATGGTCGTAATAGACACCGCCAGCTACGGCGCTCTCGGGATCACCGAAGAAGATGCCGCCGGCAGCAGAGTTCGGCGTCAGGATGTTGATATACGTGGTGGTGCTGTCCTCGATGACGAGGCGGGCGTTACTGTTCGCGGTGACTGATCCTGCACTCCCAGCCCAAATGTGTACAGCTCCGGGATCGGGGGACGGGAAGCTGCCGGCCAGGGCAACCATAAGGTCGCCGGTACCAACGGCCCGCAAGTCTAAGAATGTGTCTGTACCGTCGTAATAGATGGAGCTGTCGGCGCCAGTGCCCAGTAGCACCTTGACGTTGTCGTTGAACGTCTTGTCGGCACTGAAGGCCTGGGCCAAGCCCAGGACGGTGAACACGTCGTCGGCAGCGATAGCTGGGACATCGACGGCTCTGAGTGTGCCGGCGGTCAAGGTCTCAATGGTAACCTTGCCATCCTCGGTGGCATCGGTGACATCGAGAGCAGTGAACTTCACACCACCGTATTGAGTCTTGGCCCCGCCGTCGTCCTCGCCGTAGATGCGCTGATGGAAGAGGACGTCGTTGTCGGCGGGAGAGGCCGAGTCGTGGTGGACGTCAAGCTGAACGCCGGTGGCTCCGGAGTCGTCGTTGTACAGCTCAACCAGGGTGATGTCCTGGTTCGACTTGACTTTAAACCGGTCGGTCTGCGTGGCACCGGCGTCCTTGGACTGGACCGTCCACTCGTCGTTCGTGGCGTCGTAGAGGATCCGAGAGTCCTGGGACGTGCCGAAGGTGACAGTGATCCCGTCGGCGTGGAATCGCGGGGCTGGCTTATATCGAATGTTGGCGTTGACCATATGTGTACTCCGGGTCCCTAGACTTTCACGGCGTAGAAGTCGACGCCTTCACCGTTGGTATCGACGTCGACATAGATGTCGGCGAGGTCGAGCCAGCTGTCGACAGGGATCTCCAGGGAGTCGCCCGGAGCCAGCCCGTCGTTGGAGCTGCTGCTTACGTCGGACCCGCCGACGTAGACCTGGCCAGTATTGGACGCCTTGGCGATGATGGTCAGGTTTCGCATCCGCTGGGAGGTCGCCGAGAGAGCCTCGGCTGTGCCCGCGGTAGTAACCGTCTTTTCGGACGTCAGTAGCGTTGGAGAGTTCGACGCCGCCATCTGTTACACCTCCGTGGTGGAATCGTGCCGCCGGTGCCCGCTAGACCGACATGAGGAACCAGTCGACCTTGTCGCCGTTGTTGTCGGCGTCCACGTAAAACCAGCTGAGCTTGCCCTGGATTGGGAACACGAACTCGTGATAGCTGCCCGGTGTGAGCTCGAAGCCGTTGGCCGCGGCCACGTCGGAGCCGCCGACGTAGGTGCTTCCCGTATTCGACTCCTTTGCCTTGAAAGTGACCGCCTTGATGTTCCAGCCCTTGGCCGTAGCCTGAACCGCTGTTCCAGCGGAAGCGACGTTCGTGGTGCCCGCTGAGATGCTCATGCCCCACCCCTCGTTTGCTGCCGCACCGGCTTCTTCCGTGTGCGTCTGCCAGGCGCGGTGTCCATGATGCGATTGTGGTCCGCTGTGTCTGCTGGGCGGGCCTCGGATTCGAGACCGGCGTCGGCGTCGTAGAGCTTGTCCGGGTGAGCCTCGATCAGCATTCGGCCGATCGAGGCCGGCACTTCACGGCTGCCCGCCGCCGGGATCACGTAGACGACCCTCGTCGCCCGCTCCTCGTACACGTGCTGTATGCTCCAGTGATTTCCCACTCGCATGTATCTAGCTCAGCGGCACATACTCGATGATGACCGTGCCCGCCAGGCTCGCTGCGTTCTGGGTGAGGATCTTCCCGGTGACGTGATCGTTCGTACCACCGTTCTTGTCCCATTTGACCGGCTGGCCTCCGTTTGTACCGCCGTTCTTGACGCGGTCGGACGTACCGGTGGCGTTCAGGTCGAGGCCGTCGATGATGTCGTCGCCGGTATCCGTGGCGGCGTCCACCACGTCTACGTCGAGGAGTGACCCGGCAGTCCCTCCCGCGGTCGTGATGTCGACAATGACGTTGGTGACCACGCAGTCCACCTTTTCTGGGTTCTGCACGGCAAAAGCGAAGGCGTTGGCGTTGCCCGAGGCAAGGGCCTCCACGATGTGCTTTTTGTGCACGTAGTCGATGCCCGACTGGGTCGGACCGGCCACCTCTCGCACTACCTCGGCGACCGGTGCATCCTGTGAAACCTTGGCCATGCTTCTAGACTCCTTTCGGCCTATGGGCGGTATGTCCATAGGGACTTTTGCTCAACAGACTGGCCGCGTCGCCTCTGGGCGGGATTTTCCCTCCCTCCCGCCCCATGGCGGTGCTCCGGTCAGGCGACTCGCTGACCCTCACCTTGACACTCCTGTAAGGGACGATGAGGACCCGTTACGAGCACTGCTACACACCGGTGATGTCGTACTGGAGGGCTGTATGTGTGGCCGTCGAACGGGCACCGGACCGCTCGGTGAGAGCGTGCCGGAAGCCGACCGTGACCACCGTTTGGCGCTTCTGGGTGTCCCTGTCCACGTCCAGTGTCAGCTCTCGGCGGAAGCCCTGAGCCCACTGGGTCCGGTTGAAGATGAGAAGCCGGCCGGTATCCGTTGCGTTTCCACTGTCGGTCACCTTGCCGTCGGTATCGGCCAGCTTCATCTGCTCAGACACGATGACCGGTATGCCCTCGACAGCGCCGAGCATCCCCGTCAGCAGGGTCGCGTTGGGCCCCAGCTTGTCCATAGTTCGGAACTGGCTGATGGACTGGGCGCGGATGAAGGTGTTAACGTCCATCACCCACACGAGCTGAGACGGTCGCGCACCGTACTTGCCAAGTTTGGCGCGAATCTCGTTGAACATGTCGTCGGACACGGCCGCGTTGTGGTCGTTGGACTGGCCCGTGTTGTCCACGAGCGGCAGATGGACGACGCCGTCGTATCCCAGTAGCCAGTGGGCCTTTCCGGCGTCGCTCGTAGAGATAGTGGCGCCGTCCGCGTTGATGTTGTTGCTCGTTGTGGCATCGGCGTTCAGCACGATGTCGTCGAGAACCTCGGCCACGTTTCGGACCAGCCCCGCGCGTATCTCGGGCAGCAGAGCGATGACGGCGTCCTCCTCCAATGTGAAGGAGTAGGGGACCTGGCCAACCAGCTCGTACGCCGTCAGTGTGGTCTTGCCGGTGGTCAATGCGGTCGACGTAGTCGCCACGTTCTCCGTTCCCGGGTAGAAGTTGACATCACCCAGCTGACGGGGGATGTCGAAGGGGTTCGAGGGCATGGCGAACGTTGGCACGAGTGGGGCTACTAGAGTCTGGAGGTTCACGTCCATCCATAGCTCTCGGGCCTCAAGGCTCGCCACGAGCTCGTCGCCGGAGCCTGCCGTGGTACTGTCCATGGCAGCCCTGGTGATGGACTGGAGCACGGGCCGGCTGAACTCTTCGAACTGACCGGTGGGCTTACGGTCTACCGTGTACCATGCCGATAGCTTACGGGCCGTGGCCTGGTGGGACGCCTGGATAGCTGCCGGCGTCGCGCTCTCGACAAGCAGTCGCTTGGCCTCGTTGGTCCGCCCTATCCAGGCCGGGCCGAAGGACTCCCTTCTCTGGGAGTAGGCGATCCGGCGCAGCAAGGCCAGGTCTAGGATGTCCATGCCTGCGTAGGCTCCCTCCGGAACCTCGACCCGCGCGTGATCTTCGACGTCCTTGGCGAGGGCACCGCGGCGCAGCGAACGCTCCCGCTGCTGTATGTCCACCACGTCCCGGCGGAGCCTCTCCGCCTCCCCCTTGAGGAGGCTGACCTCCCGACTCACCGGGTCGAAACGCTCCCGCACGAAGCTGTTTATCTCTGCCAGGTCCCTCTTGATTGCCTCGATGTCAGCTGATGCCATTCTTACGACACCTCCTCAGGTTTGCTTTCGGGCTCGTTCAGGCGTTGATCGCTTACGTTCAATGAGATACGTGGAGGGCTTCGCCCAATTCGACCGTGACCACGTCTTTCGATGGGGGCGAAGATACGGAGAGCATGGCGCTCTTCAGAGAGCTGACCAGCTCTCGCACCTCGACAAGATCAGCAGGGGCTGGCTCACCGTCGGCGCTTGGGCGTGCCCGCTGAGAGCATGGGCCCTCGACGACGTACCTCAGCAGCTCGAAAGCTGTGCGGAGGTCCTGGTGCTGGTCCGCCCGGAGAGTGGGCGTGCTACGCTCGTCTTCGTCCCGCGGTGGTGTGGGTTGGTGCAAGAGCGGCCCGACGGCAGGCTCCCGAAGGATGGCGTCCATCATTCTGCGGTGCGACTCGCGCAGTGCGTCGGGATCCGACGGCACCGAGACGATGGACCATTCGAGGAGCTCGGCCCGCGTATCCCGCCTGGCTCCGTCCCCGGCGGGCACGCTCTGCGCTGGGATCCAGCTGATGGATGCTGCCTGGAGGAACCCCTTGTCCCAGGCGTTCTTGACCCGCTGGGCGAAGTCATCGTCGTCCAGGAACTCGAAGTCTGCGATGAGCTTGCCCTCGGGGGCCTTGTGCAGGCTCAGCGTCCGACCGATGGGGAGGCCGCCCGAGGGTGACCTGCCTACGGCGTCGTGAGCCCACATCACCACCGGGTTCTTCGTGTAGTTTTCGGTGGACAGGCCGGCGAAGTCCAACTCCGGCGGCTGGCGGACCTTCTCGTTGGCCGCGATGGTCACCCGGTACCGGTTGGCCGCAAGCGCCCGCTGCTCAACTATATCCATGTGCATGGAGCGCGCCGGCTTCGTCATAAACTCCTCCTGACTTGCTTGCTGATGGGGTCGCCCTGACTGTTGGGCCTTGCTAGGCAAGGCCCAACAAAAAGCCCCCGATGAAGGCCGTCGTCGGCGCTTAATCGGGGGCTAGGTTGTCTCTGGGACTTAGGCCCGTTACGGGGCCGTCTTGGCTGATTACTTACAGATTAGCACTAATGTGCGCCATTGTCAAGGGCTTACTGCCTCAGCTTGGACGGCCCATCGCCCCAGGACACGGGTGGCAGGCCCAGCTCAAGCCGAGCCTCGTTTATCGTCATGATGCCGCTGTCGACGTGCATCCTGCGCCGCTTGGCCTTATCGTTCTCGGCCTCCCGCAACGCCTCGATGGCCGTCAGGTCGAACTCGGCCAACAGGTCGTGCCCGTCATCGAAATTCACCAGCAGCCTCGCGCGGAGGGCCTCCTGGTAGAAGACGAGCTGCGGCATGATGCTGTCCTCCCAAAAGACCCTGCGGGCAGTCTCATAATTCGAAAAAGTGATCCGCTCGATGTCGCCTAGGATGGCCTTGGGAACACCGTAGACACGGGCGACGTCCTCCAGGCTCCAGCGGAGGCTCTGTATGTACTCCATGTCCTTCGGGCTGAAGCCGAGGTTGGTCGCCTTCATTCCCCCGCTGAGCAGGACCGGCCGCCGGACCTTGTCGACTCCCCTGAAGCGCGACTCCCACCGGTGGTAGAACTCCTCTACCTCGTCGTCGGTCGGTGTGTCGTTAGTCTCGACGAACATGCCCGGCGTGCTGTCGTTGGTGAGGTTGTGCCGGTTGGCTCGCAGCGCATCCAGTCCCATGTCGGCGGACAGGCGCAGCGGCGCGATTGGTGACAGGCCGGCGTACTCGTCCAGCGGGTTGAAGTAGTGAATCCAGACCACGTCCTCGGGCACGTAGGCGACGAGCTTCTGGCCTTTGCCGGCGTATACGAACCCCCGTATGTACCTCTCCTCCTCCGGGATCACTCGCATCCTGTCGGGCCTCAGGGGCCAGATTTCGACCACCTGGCCCGCTTCGTCTCGCTCGAGGCCCCAGTAGGCGGAGCCCCAGAGTCCCATATACGTCTCGGTGGCGCGCCACAGGTCGCCCCGGGTCCAGTGGGGATTGGGCAAGTCTAGGAGGCGTTGAGCCGGATGGTCGGGCCCCACAGGCTCGAGGTCGGCCTGCCTCACCCCTGCGCCGACTTGGGCGGCTCTGGCTCCAGGGCGGGCTTCAACGTCGAGTACGGATGCTTCACGGCGGCGGTACACCTTGAGTGGCACCTGAACGATGGCATCCTGCCTGACCCGGATTGCCGAGTAGACGAGAGCCGATCGCGGATAATACTCGCCGTAGGACAGCGGTGCCCACGATTGCCCAGCGCCGAGCTCTCGCTCCCAGGCGTTGCTCAAGGTTGGGCTAACGCGATTGGCCCGTATTGCCCTCGGATCGGCCGGCCGGCCGACGAGTCTGGGAACAAGCCTGGATACTATGTCCGTCACACCCATATCTGCATACCTCCTCGATGTACGACGAAGGTCATCGCCAGCGCGTCGGCCTCGTCAGGCGAGCGATGCATCCGCTCCTTGCTCTGCAGCACGATGCGTCCCTTGCTGTCCCACCAGAACTTTCGACTGGAGACCTGGCCTACCAGGGCAGGATCGTCGTCTGTGTCCAGATCGCGGTTGCGGTAGCCGTTGCGCATGGCCCACCATACCTCGGCCAGTCTGTTGGCGAAGTGAGCCTCGTCTTCGGCTCGCTGGCCTCCGATAAAGGGAACAATGCGGGTGCGGGTTAGCCGGACTTCGCGGAGCCGATCCACTACGCCTCCGCCGACGCCGGTATCGTCGATCACCACCGACTCGACGAGGTGCGCTTCGCAGTAGGCCTTGAGGAAACCGGCTATCCGCATCGTGTCGTTGCCCCTGACTCGCCAGACGATCCGAGCCACGGGGCCCTGTCGCCTGATGACCACCGTTTTGTCGTGACCGAACCTCGCAACGTCGCAGCCCAGGACGGTGAGGCCATCGGGCTCCAGCTCTCTCTTGGCGGCGTCGGTCGCCGCCCACAGGGGAACCACGACATCGTCGATGTTGTCCGGGAATCGGCCCAGGACGGAGGCGATGTACAGCGCGGTCTCTTCGCCCCACTCTTCCTTTCGGTCGTCGATGTCCTCCTGGGTTATCATTCCCGGAACCACGGTCTTCTGCTGCTTGATGTTGGGAGTGTCGGAGGCTCCGATCTGTACCGTGCTGTATATGTGCCGCCGTGAGTGGTGTGAATCGTAAAAGGTACCGGCGTTTACAAAGGGGTTCCCCGTCATCACTAGGCGTGCCGGGTGCAATCGCCTAATGGCATTGATCTGGTCCTCATGCACCGCGTGGGCCTCCGTTATCACGACCAGCAGGTTGGGGGAGTGAAACCCTTGAATGTTGTACGGGGAGTCGGTGGCGAACCCTAGGGCAAAGGTCTGCTCGTCGACCTCGTAGCGTGACGTACGGAACATGCGGCCGCCAAGCAGGTCCGGCGCGCGATTGTACGCCATGCGCATCTCCTTCCACACGATGTCGTCGACCTGGCGAGTGGTGGGCCCCGTCACAATCGCCTTGGCGGGCGACCGAGAGTGGACCCACCAGAGGACCAGCCGAGCCGCTGCCCAGTCCTTGCCGGACCCGTTGCACCCCACAATCGATACCCGACGTGCTCGCCTCGCAGCCTCTAGCATCTCGGTCTGCTTGTCGTATGGCTCTTCTCCCAGCACCTCTTTAACGAATGCGACCGGGTCGGCGAAGCGGTCTCGTGAAGGTTCCTTGCCGGACGCCGATTCGCTCTGGTCGCGCCTTTTCACGTTTGCCATAGATCGATGTGTGCATCTCCTCGTGCGGCTTGGTGCTGAGAATGCCACCACCAGGAACGGGCGGCCGGCGGCTCTGCGGCCGGCGGCTCTAAGGGCGACTCTCCAAAGCTGGGGCTGGCAGTGGTGTACGGCCCGGCGACGTGCTTACGCGCGACGTCCCACTCGGGCCAGGCTTGAGAAAAGAAGAAGAGGGACAGGCCCCGAGGGTCTGTCCCTACATAACCATGCTAGAACACATATTCTAATATGTCAAGAACTCGTGGCGCCTCTGAGGGCCCGAAAGCCAGCAGGGCGTCGGTGGCGTAATATCACCGGCAGTGAGAGAATTCGTAGACAAACCCTCAACAAGCAGGAACGGTAGACGATGAAGAACCCGGTGATACCGGCCACGATGGCGGTGATGCTCGCTGTGGCGGCCGTAGGCGTAGCTTGTGGCGGTGAGCCGGTGCCCACGCCGCCGCTTCCGAAGCCCACGCCAGCGTCGGTCGCGCAGGCGGCGCCAGAATCGACGCCCACCTCACCAGCGGCGAAACCCACTCAGCCTTCGGCCCCGAAACCCGAAGTTACGCCTGGACCCGCAGTGGTGCAGATCGCGTTGGCCAGCACCGACCTCAGCGTCGGGACGAACCGGGTAGGCTTCGCGCTCATAGATACGACTTCTGGAGCCGTGGCGGACGCTCAGGTCAAGGTCGAATCGTTTCGGCTCACCAGCGACGGACCCGAGGGGCCGATCGAGACGGCCTCTGCGGTATTTCGTAGATGGCCCGTCGGGCCTGGTGGCATCTACATCACCCACCTCTCGTTCGACACCGAGGGTTCCTGGGGCATAGGCATCACTGCCGAGGACACCGAAGGGAGCACGAAGCTCGGGTCCGCGCGAATCGAAGTCAGGGCCAGCAGTGTGACCCCCGCTATTGGCTCGCCCGCGCCGCGGAGCGCGAGCAAGACGTTCGGCGGTGTGACCGGCCTCGATCAGCTGACCACCGACCCTGACCCTGACCCCGACATGTACTCCAAGACGATTGCCGAGGCCCTGGACCTGGACGTGCCGTTGATGGTGTCCTTTGCCTCGCCGGCCTACTGTCAGACGCAAACGTGCGGTCCCCAGCTCGACGTAATAAAGGCCTTGAAGAACGAATACCAGGATCGGATGAGCTTCATCCACATCGAGGTATACGACAATCCCGACGAGATTGAAGGTGACCTGACCAGGGCCGTCGTTTCGCCGACGGTGACCGAGTGGAACCTTCCCAGCGAGCCCTGGACGTTCATCATAGACACCGAGGGTATTGTCCAGGCCAAGTTCGAGGGCTTCGTGACCAGCGAGGAGCTGGAGCAGGCGCTCGGCGACGTACTCGGATAGCGGCCGCAGACTTTTCCACAGCCATCCGTAGGTTCCTATCCGGCCAGCCCCCAATCGTATCGGAGCCGTCTCCTGGGCCGCAGCGGGTTCGAGTTTGCGACGCGATTGTGTGGGGTCCTCGTGATATAATCACGCCGTGACAGGCTAGCCCGCCGAACGCGGACTGGCCCTTTTGGTGTTGTCTCCCGACTGAAGGCAGAAGGGACGGACGTGGACCTCAGCGCGCTAGGCACCCTGCTTAGCCAGGCGCCGGAGTACCGGCGTCTGGCGGATGCTTTGCGCGCTTCGCAGGTCGAGTCGACGGCCCACCTGCTCCCAGACGCGGTGCCCTTCGTGGTGGCCAACCTGTGGCGAGACCTCGGACTCCCTGTCCTCGTTGTAGTGCCACGGCCCGATGACGCTCGCCGGCTCCACGAGCACCTGATGTCGTGGAGCGGCGACGATGACTCGGTCCTCCACTTCCCTGAGACGGAGACCCTAGCCTATGAGCGCCTGGTCTCAGACGTGGACACGGTACAGCAGAGATTGCGCACCCTGGCGAGACTCACCGATGAGCACGGCTCACCCCCTCTGGTGGTCGCTTCGACGACCGCCCTTGTACAGAAGACCATTGCTAGGGACGACTTCGACTCGATCAGCCATGTGCTTCGACGCGGCCAACAGATCGACCTCGACGAGCTGTTGAACCTATGGCGCCGCATGGGCTACGAGGTCGAGCCGACGGTCTACGCACCGGGCTCCGTCAGTAGGAGAGGCGGCATACTGGACATATATCCAATCAACTCTCCCCTTCCCGTGCGGATCGAACTGTGGGGCAACGAGATCGACAGCATCCGAATGTTCGATCCGCTCACCCAGCGCTCGACCAACGTAGTAGAGTCGATCAGCGTCATTCCGTCGCACGAGACGCTGCCGGCCATAGCAGACCGTGATTATGTTGACCGGGTTGTTCGCTCGACCGACGTATCCAACTGCACGGGCGCGACCCGCGAGCGGATCGGCGAAGAGTTGGGACGCCTGATGGATGGTTACCTCGTAGAGGAGCTGAACTTCTACGCCGGTTTCTTCAACCGGGGCTCCCTGCCTGACTACTTCCCCCCGGGCGGTCTCCTCGTCGTGTGCCGCCCGTCAGAGGTGGCCGAGACAGCAACGGAGACGCAAAGGCGCACTTTCGAGTTGAAGGAGACCAAGCAGCGCCGCGGCGAGCTGCCGATCGGCTTCCCCTCATCCCACCTCACGTGGCAGGAGGTGGAGGAACGACTTGCCGGCATCGGGCGGCGCCTCGACGCGGTCGCCTGGGGCGCCGACGATCTCGTCGGCCAAGATGTACACGTGCTGCCGTTCGCTCCGCCGCCAACTTTCCTCGGCCAGCTCGATGGCTTCGTTGAAGAGGCCGGCGAGCTTGCGGGAGCAGGCCACGCCGTGGTCGCGATGACCTCGCACTCTCGCAGGCTCGGGGAGATATTCGCCGACTCCGGCGTGGAGGCCGGGACCTTTGAAGCCCTTGTTCAGCCGCCGTCCCCGGGGTCAGTGACCATCCTGCAATCCGACGGCACTGCTGCGGGCGACGGGTTCGCGCTGTCGCTGGACGAACGGAAGCTCGTCTTTTTCGGGGATACGGAGATCTTTGGCGTTGTCAAGCAGAGACGAACGACCAGGCGCACGCGGGCACGGCAGCAAGCGGTTCTGTCCGAGCTTTCGCCGGGTGACTACGTCGTCCACGTGGAGCATGGGATAGGCAGGTTCGCCGGTACAGGCCAAATGGGTGACCGGGATGACGGGCCCGAGTACGTCATCCTCAGCTACTCGCAAGGGGACAAGCTCTACGTTCCCATGGAACATCTGGACAGAGTCACACCGTACGTGGCTCCCATGGACCACCCACCGACCTTGACTCGGCTTGGAACTCAGGAGTGGAAGCGCGCCAAGGAGCGTGTTGCCCGCTCGACGAGGGAGATGGCCGCCGAGCTGCTCTCGCTCTACGCTGCGAGGGAGCTTGTGGTAGGGCTCTCCTATCCTCCAGACGTGAGGTGGCAAGCCGAGCTCGAGGAGTCGTTTCCCTATGAGGAGACTCCCGACCAGCTGGAGACAATAGCCCAGGTCAAGGCCGACATGGAGTCGGCAAAGCCGATGGATCGGCTTGTGTGCGGGGACGTCGGCTACGGCAAGACGGAGATCGCGCTCCGAGCCGCCTTCAAGGCGGTCATGGACGGCCGCCAGGTGGCCATGCTCGTCCCGACTACGGTGCTGGCGCAGCAGCACTACGCCACCTTCGCTCAACGCCTCAGCGCCTACCCGGTGGCCGTCGAGGTGCTGAGCCGCTTTCGTACCGACCTCGAGCAGTCCAGGATCGTGGAAGGGCTGGCCGACGGCAGCGTCGATATTTGCATCGGGACCCATCGCCTTATTCAAAAGGACGTGCGGTTCAAGAACCTGGGCCTCGTCCTCATAGACGAGGAGCAGCGGTTCGGCGTGGCCCACAAGGAGCGACTGAAGCAGATGCGACGCGAGGTCGACGTGCTCACGCTGACGGCCACGCCGGTCCCAAGGACGCTGCACATGTCAATGGCGGGCGTGCGCGACATGAGCACTATGGAGACGCCACCCGAAGAGCGTCTCCCCATCAAGACCTACGTGTCCGAGTTCAGCGACGACCTCATACGTGAGGCAATACTCCGCGAGCTCGACAGGCAAGGGCAGGTCTATTTCCTGCATAACCGGGTTAACAACATCGAATACATGGCCGGGTACATCCACCTCTTGGTTCCCCAGGCCAGGGTCGGAGTCGCCCACGGTCAAATGCCCGAGGCCCAGCTTGAACAGACGATGGTCGACTTCGCGGATGGCGAGATGGACGTCCTGCTGTGCACGACCATAATCGAGTCAGGGCTGGATATCCCCAACGTCAACACACTCATCGTCAACCGCGCCGACACCTTCGGCCTGGCACAGCTATACCAGTTGCGGGGTCGTGTGGGACGTAGCGCCCGCCGAGCATATTCCTACCTACTCGTGCCCAAGGCCCGCAGCCTCACTGAGGCGGCCGAGCGGCGGCTCAAGGCAATGCTCGCCGCGACCGAGCTTGGGTCGGGCTTTCGCATCGCCATGAAGGACCTGGAGATCCGGGGCGCAGGCAACATCCTCGGCGCCGAGCAGAGCGGACATATCCACGCCGTCGGCTTCGACCTGTATGCGAAACTGCTGGCGGTGGCAGTCGAGGAGCTCAGGGCCCAGCGGTCCCTCGGCCTGCAGGGTACAGACGGGGACGACACAGCACTTTTCGCCGCGGCGTCGGCCATTGGACGCGACGGGTCTGAGGTTGGCGAGCAAGACGACGGCGACAGCTTGTCGTCCGACGTGGCCGTCGACCTCGGTATACCGGCGAGCATACCCCAGGACTACATCGAGGACCTGCCCACGCGGCTCGGCATATACCAGCGCCTGGTCAGGCCCACGGGGCACGACGCAGTGGACGAGATGGAGGCGGAGTTGGGTGACAGGTTCGGCCAGCTGCCGTGGCAGGCCCAGAACCTGCTATACGTCACGCGGCTCAGGCTATGGGCCCAGAGGGCTGGCGTGGAGTCGATTACCAATGCGGGGGCTCGCATCGTGCTGAGGCTCCACGACGATGTCGGCGGCGCAAGGCAGGCGCTGCGGAAGATCCTGGGCCACGGAGTCGAGGTCGGCAACACGCAGATCCGGCTGGATCTGGACCACCTCAACGAGGGCTGGGAAGAGGTGCTCGTCGAACTCGTACGAAAGCTGGGCGACTTCAGGGAGAAGGTCCAGGCCGGAGTCCAGGCGGCCATAACGGGGTGAGGTGGGCGCAGGGGCGGGTTCCCGACATTTCAATGGCCGGAATCCGAGGAACAGTCAGGCCCGAGTTGCCGGCCTAGGGACCTAGGCTGCGAGCCCCGGCTCACTCAGCCGCGCCGGCGATAGCCCCCAACACGTCGGGCAACTCGGACAGGATCTCTATCCGGGGCGGGTCCTCGACCCCCCTGTGGTTGCCGTCGCGGTCGATAAGAACGGGGGTGATGCCGACTCCCCTCGCTCCCTCTACGTCTGAGGTCAGCTGGTCGCCGACGTGGACGGACTCCGCTGGCTCCGCACCGGCCTTGGCCAGCGCGGCCTGAAAGATCGGGGCGTGGGGCTTTTCAGCGCCGACCTCGGCGGAGGTGACGGTGAGGTCCAGGTAGGGCGTTAGACCCAGATCCTCGGCCAGCTCGTGGCCCGGGCGGTTCATGTTCGAGATCAAGCCCAGGGTCAGCCCCTGGGAACGGAGCAGGTCGAGCGTCGGAGGCACGTCATCGAAGACGGCCATCTGATAAGGAACCTGTCGTACGCGGCGCCATATCTCGCCGGCCAGATCCCCGCTCACCTCGACGCCCGAACCCTTTAGCACCAGCCTCTCGTACTCGTCAAAGAAGCGCTTACGAGCTTCGGCGTCCAGCCGCCGCAGAGGCTCGCCGGCGTTTTGCTTGGCCATGTAGGCATCGGCCATGGCGTACCCTTTCAGCACGCCCTCGGGCGTCACCTCGATGCTGAAGTCCGCGCACGCCGTGGACTGGATGTGGTAACGGGAAGGGCTGAGCCCCGCCAGGGTCCCGTATAGGTCGAAGAAGACAGCTTTGATCATTCCGGGTTTATGATAGCATCCACGAGGCCGCTCAATAGCCATCTCACCGTGGTTTCGAACGCATGCAAGCTGGAAAGCTGCCCCTGGAGCTTCTGTCCCAGCTCCTGGGCGAGGTCGATATATCGGACCCGAGGGTCGTTCTCGGCCCGCGGCCCGGTGAGGACGCGGCCCTGATCGACTTCGGCGACTGCTACCTGGTCGCCAAGACCGATCCCGTGACCTTCGCCACCGATCTGATCGGCTGGTATCTGGTCCAGGTGAACGCCAACGACCTGGCGGTCATGGGAGCCACCCCGCGCTGGCTGATGGCAACTCTGCTCCTGCCCGAAGGGACCGACCGTGGCCTGGTTGGGAATATTTTCGAGCAGCTTCGGGAGGCCTGCGCCTCCCTGGGAGTCACCCTGATCGGGGGACACACCGAGGTGACCTACGACCTTCCGCGACCCATTGCCGTCGGCGCTATGCTGGGCGAGGTCGGCAAGGACGAGGTGGTCATGACCTCGGGCGCGAGGCCCGGCGACGCGATAGTGCTCACCAAGGGCATAGCCATCGAGGGCACGGCGCTGCTCGCCCGCGAGGCCTCAACACAGCTGCGACAGGCCGGCGTCGATGGGGAAGTCATCGACCGAGCCAAAGAGCTACTGTTCTCTCCGGGCATAAGCGTCACGCGGGACGCTGCCATAGCGTGCCGGACGGCGGCGGTGCACTCGATGCACGACCCGACCGAGGGTGGGCTCGCCACCGGGCTGCTGGAGGTCGCCGCGGCCGCTGACGTAGGACTTATGATCGACGCCGAGCGCATTCCGGTCCTGCCGGACTGCCGGCTCGTCTGCGACGCGCTGGGGCTCGACCCACTGGGCCTCATAGGCTCCGGCGCGCTGCTGGCCACACTGGACCCGGAGGACGCGACAAAGCTGATCGGAGCCCTGGCTGAGGAGGGCATCGATGCGCGAGAGATCGGTCGGGTCACGCCACCCGAGGAGGGCCTGCGGCTTAGGACCGAGGAGGGGGTCGTAGATTTGCCGACGTTCGAGCGGGACGAGCTGGCCCGATACTTCGGGGCTAGCTCAGATTGACACCCTTTTGAGGCCGGTGCTACACTGGCTTCCCGCGATACGAAGCGTGAGGTGGCGATTTGCCCGAAGGGTTCGGCGTGAGTTGGTCCGTGGTCATTTTGGCTGCGGCGGTCGGCTTCGGGGCGATCTGCCTTATGTTCGTGTCCTCTTTCCTGATAGCGCCGAAGCGACCCTCGGCCATTAAGGAGATGCCCTACGAGTGCGGCATCCCGCCCGCCCCCTACCGCTGGTCGCAAATCCAGATTCGATACTACGTCTTTGCCATTTTGTTTCTCATTTTCGACGTCGAGGCGGTGTTCCTGTTCCCCTGGGCGGTGGTGTTCCTGAAGGCGGCGCCGGCCGTCTTCTATGAGATGCTTATCTTCATAGGGATCCTCTTCTTCGGCGTTCTGTACGGCTGGAAGAAGGGAGTGCTGCAATGGAGATGACGCTGGGGCAAAACTACCAGCCCGGTCTCGGCAACACACCAGCCGATAGCGTGCTCGAGAAGGTCCTACCCAACGTGATGACGGGCAAGTCCAGCGAGCTCTTCGCCCTGGCCCGCAAGTCGTCGCTGTGGACGCTCTCCTTCGGCCTGGCTTGCTGCGCCATCGAAATGATGAGCACTCACATGTCCCACCACGACCTCGACCGTTTCGGCGTGGTGACCTGGCCGTCGCCGCGACAGTCCGACGTGATGATCGTCGCCGGGACGGTGGTCAAGAAGATGGCAGAGCCAATAAAGCTGCTTTACGAGCAGATGCCGGACCCCAAGTGGGTCATCGCCATGGGTAGCTGTGCGACCAACGGTGGGCCCTACTACCGCTCCTACTCGGTAGTGATGGGCGTAGACCACCTGATCCCGGTCGACGTATACGTGCCCGGCTGCCCTCCCCGGCCGGAGGCGCTGATGCACGGCATCATGCAGTTGCAGGAGAAGATCACGAGGGACGCCGAACAAGGTGGCGCAGCGTCAACGGCGTGAGCCACAGGTCCAGGAGGCCCCGGTCGCCCTCGACGAGAAGGGCGAGGCATTAGCCGCGCTACTGCCTGAGGCACTCCAAAACGTCGACGTCGAGCTTGGAGCGGCCGTCGACGAGGTGGTTGTGACCGCCAGACCCGACGACATCCCCTCGATCTGCCGCATCGCCAAGGACGATCCCAGGCTCGACTTCAACTACCTCCGCAGTATCTCCGTCGTCGACTACGAGGAGCGCCTCGAGGTCGTGTACCATCTCTTCTCGCTGAACAAGCGTCACAAGATGGTAGTCAAGACATCTGTCTCGCCCGATGAGCCCAACGTTCCGTCGATAGTCTCCGTGTGGCGAGGCGCGGACTGGTTCGAGCGGGAGGGCCACGACCTGTTCGGCGTGGTTTTCCAGGGGCACCCCAACCTTTCGCCGCTGCTGCTGTACGAGGGATTCGAGGGCTATCCCGGCAGAAAGAGCTTTCCGTTTCACGAGTATGACGAGTGGTGAGAACAGCCATCGTCTCTGTGCTTCCCAAGCCGATAGCTGACGACTGAAGGCTGATAGCTCAAATGCAGATCGAGCAGCAGGTCACGGATCAGGCCAATACCATAGACCTCATGGTGAATATGGGGCCCCAGCACCCCAGCACTCATGGCGTCTTCCGCCTGGTCATCTGGATCGACGGCGAGCGGATCGTCAGGGCGGAGCCTCACATAGGCTACCTGCACAGGGGCTCCGAGAAGCTCTGCGAGGGCGAGCTCTACAGCCAGATCATCACCCTGTTCGACCGGCTCGACTACGTCGCCAATCTCAATTGCGAGCTGGCCATCTGCCTGGCCGTAGAGAAGCTCATGGGGCTTGAGGTCCCCGACAGGGCCAGCTACATTCGGGTGATCCTTTGCGAGCTCAACCGCATAGCCAGCCACATGCTCTTCTATGGAGTGTACGGACTCGACGTAGGGGCCATGACGCCGATCCTCTACGGGTTCCGCGAGCGCGAGCGCATCCAGTCGTTGTTCGAGAGCGTCACCGGCGCACGAATGATGCACAACTACATCAGGGTCGGCGGAGTCAACGAGGATCTCCCTGATGATTTCGAGCGCCGGATGGCGACGCTGACCGATCAGCTCAAGCGGGGCATCGAGGAGTGCGACGAGCTGCTCTCCAACAACGAGATGTTCCTGGCCAGAACCAAGGGCATCGGCTCGGTGAACGCCGAGGACGCGATAGACTTCGGCATAACGGGGCCGGCACTCAGGGCCAGCGGTGTAGTAGAGGATGTCCGGATCTCGGAGCCCTACTCGATCTACGATCGGTTCGAGTTCGGCATCCCGGTGGGCACCTACGGCGACTGCTGGGACAGGTACTTCGTGCGGGTCGAGGAGATGCGCCAGTCGCTCCTCATAATCGAGCAGGCCATGGAGCAGATGGAGCCCGGTTCTGTGATGGCGAGCGTCCGTCGCATCGCTCGTCCTCCGAAGGGCGAGGTCTACAAGCGCACAGAGTCTCCCAGGGGAGATTTCGGCGTCTACCTGGTTAGCGACGGGTCCGAGCGGCCGTATCGGGTCAAGGTCCGTGCTCCTTCTTTCGCAAATCTCCAGGCTCTCAAGCACATGCTCCGGAACGCCTACGTGGCGGACGCTGTTGTCATTCTGGGCTCGATAGACATCATCCTCGGCGAGGTGGATCGTTGAGCGTCCTGCAGGGGGTGTACTACGCGCTGGGTGCCCTCGCCCTGCTCATCTTCCTCTCCGTCATGGTGCTTGTGCTGACGTGGATGGAGCGAAAGGCCCTGGCGCGGATCCAGATGCGGATGGGCCCGATGCGCGTGGGCTTCCACGGCACCCTCCAGCCCATCGCCGACGCAGTCAAGCTGGTGTCCAAGGAGGATATCCTTCCCTCCTGGGCCGACCGGCGCGTCTACTGGCTGGCACCTCTTGCAGTCTTCGTCCCGTCGTTCATGCTGTGGGTTACGCTGCCCGTAGCCCGCGACGTAGTGCTACGCAACCTTGAGCTCGGACTGTTCTACATCGTGGCCTTCTCCGTCCTGTCGGTCATGGGCCTCATAATGGCCGGCTGGGGCTCGGCCAACAAGTACGCCGTCCTGGGAGGACTGAGGGCGGCAGGCCAGCTAGTCAGCTACGAGATCCCCTTCATCATGGCGGTTTTGGCCGTGGCGATGCTGGTCCAGTCTCTCAACCTGACCAGTATCGTCGACGGCCAGGTAAACGTCGCGTACATGCTCTTCCAGCCACTTGGGCTCTTTATTTTCCTGGTCGCGGGTCTGGCGGAGCTGGGCAGGACCCCTTTCGACATACACCACGCCGAGTCGGAGGTTGTAGGCGGTCCGTTCGTCGAGTACAGCGGCGCCCACTGGGCCGTGTTCTACTTGGCCGAGTACATGAACACGTTCACGGTCGCCGCCCTCACCGTACTCCTGTTCGTGGGGGGCTGGCGCTGGCCCGCCATGCCCTTCGACGGCGTCGCTCACTCGGCGCTGTCGGTGCTGTGGTTCCTTGTCAAGACCTATGTCGTGATCATGGTGATCTTTTGGATCAGGGGCACCTACCCGAGGCTCCGCATCGACCAGCTCATGGCATTTGGCTGGAAGCTGCTGGTGCCGCTGTCCTTCGCAAATATCCTGATTACGGGGATCGTGCTCTTTTACGACTGGCCCCTCTGGTCGCTGACTCTGATGTCTCTGGTATTATTAGGCGGCACTTTCTGGGTGATCTCCAAAAACCCCGGCACGAGGATGAAAAGGGACACGGTCCGGGTCTATGCGGCAAGCGACATACGCCCAGCCCCGGCAGCGCCTCATCCTGGCGTTGGATTGCCCGGGGAGGACTAGGGTCCCGAGCAGTGAATAGATCGACAGGGTTTCAGCAAGCGGGCTACCGTGGAACTCGTGGTTCGGCGAGGGATGTCGTTGGACATCTCCCCCGCCTGAGACAGAGATGATCGGTTTCCTCGCAGGGCTTGTGGTGACGCTCAAGACCACGCTGCGGCGTCCTGTGACGGCGCAGTACCCGGACCCGGGCAAACGGATCGAGGTTGCCTACCGGTACATGGGCTTCCCCGCGTTGACCTGGGACTACGGCGTCGACGAGCCATACTGCACCGGGTGCATGGTCTGCATCCGCGACTGCCCCACCCAGTGCATGACTGCGAAGATGAAGGACAACCCCCTTCACGCCGAAGGCAAAAGCCGGCGTCGCAAGATCATCGAGGAGTTCGAGATAAACCTTGGCCGCTGCATCCTCTGTGGCATATGTGTCGACGTTTGCAACTTCGACGCCATCGAGATGGGCCACGATCACGAGCTGAGCAAGTACGAGCGAAACGGCAATCGGGTCGACCTTCCGCAGCTCCTGGACATGGGTAGGGGCTACCAGGAGGAGGCCGGCTGGGTGCCTAAGCAGCCGGAGAAGAACAGCGGAGTGCCCAAGGAGAAGGAGGCGTCCGAGGACAAGGTCGAGGAGGAGGTAACCGGCTGATGGTGTCACCGTCGCTGGTGCTCTTCTACGTCGCGGGCGCGCTCACACTCGGGGGCGCCCTTGCTGTGGTAATGACCCGCAACATCGTATACGCGGCGTTCGCCTTGCTCGCCGCGCTCATAGGCGTGGCCGGTGTTTTCCTGCTGGTCTTCGCCGAGTTCCTGGCGCTGGTCCAGGTCCTGATCTATGGCGGCGCCATAGTCGTGGTCATTCTCTTTGCTCTGATGCTTACGCGCATCGAGGACTTCGAGCGGCTGTCCGACAACCGTCAATGGCCCATCGCGGCCTTGGTTGCGACGGCCATATTCGGCGTGCTGGTTGCGGCTATCGTGACCACCGGTGTCCGCACCACTGAGCGCCAAGGGGTCGGATTCGCCGAGCTCGGGGACACCCTCTTCACCAAGTGGGCCGTGCCCTTCGAGATCGCGTCCCTGGTTCTTCTGGTGGCCCTCATCGGTGGCATAGTGCTGGTCAGGGGTCGGGGAGACCGAGATTGATCGAGCTCGCCCACCTACAGATACTGAGCGCAGCTCTTTTTGCCATAGGCCTGTACGGCGTGCTCTCGAGGCGGAGCGCCGTGCTCATCCTGATGTCCATCGAGTTGATGTTGAACGCGGTCAATATCAACCTGGTGGGATACGCTGCCTTCATGGACTTCTCCTCGCCCCAGAGGGCCGCTGGACAGGTTATCGTCATCTTCGTTATCACGATCGCTGCCGCTGAGCTGGCGCTGGCCATTGCAATAATCCTTCGCCTTTACAGGAATCGCTCGTCCGTCAACGTCGACGAGATAGACCTGATGAAGTGGTGACTATGTCGGGAGATTGCCACGCGAGACCATTGGGCAGCGGAAGGCAGCTCGGTTCGTTGAGCGCTGCCCTCGAAACGCCGGTTACTAAGCTATGAATCTGGGGAGGATGGGGCCCAGAAGTCCTCTCATGGGTGTAAAAACCGCTCCATCCCAAGTTCTTCGTAGTCAGCCCCGGAAGAGCCCTTAGAACAACAATCACTACGTGGGCTAGGCACTAGGTGCCTGGTCTACGCCGTCGACGAAAGAAACCGTTTCTATGGCTTTCGGCGAATTCATCGGGATGGACTGGGCCTGGTTGATCCCGGCCCTCAGCGCCTGCGCCTTCTTTATCATCGTCATCTTCGGACGGTTCCTGCCCGGTCAGGGCGCCTTCATCGCCATAGCCGCCATCTTTACAGGCTTCATCCTCTTCTGGTCCGTACTGCTTGACCTTCTCAGCAGCGGACCGGCCTCATTCAGCATCAACTGGATGACGGTCGGCGATACCCTCATAACGTGGGGCGTCGCCGTGGACCGCCTCTCGGTGACCATGCTCGGTCTCGTGACGTTCGTCGCGTGCCTCGTCCAGGTCTACTCTCTCGGCTACATGAAAGGCGACCCGCGCTTCGGATGGTACTTCGCAATCCACGGGCTATTCGCAGCCGCCATGCTGGCCCTGGTGCTGGCCGACAACCTGCTGTTCCTGTACATCGCCTGGGAGCTGGTCGGGCTGGGCTCATACCTGCTGATCGGATTCTGGTACGAACGCAGGTCGGCGGCGGAGGCCGCCAAGAAGGCCTTCGTGACGACTCGGATAGGCGACGTCGGCCTCCTGATCGGCATCATGCTGCTGTTCCGTGCCACCGGTACCTTCGAGCTCTCGACCATCTTCCACGCAGCGGAGCAGGGCGGCATAGGGCAGGGGACTCTGAACGCGGCGACGATGCTGATCTTCCTGGGTGCCATGGGGAAGTCTGCTCAGTTTCCGTTCCACGTCTGGCTCCCCGACGCCATGGAGGGTCCCACGCCGGTGAGCGCGCTGATTCACGCCGCGACCATGGTGGCGGCCGGCGTGTACCTGGTGGCCCGCATGCTGCCGCTGTTCGAGTTGGCGCCGACGATTCTGCTGGTTGTGGCTGGGGTTGGGCTGTTCACCTTCATATTCGGCGGCACGCTGTCCCTTGTCATGACCGACATCAAGAAAGTGCTGGCCTATTCGACCATTAGTCACCTGGGCCTGATGATGCTCTCACTGGGGGCCTTCGGGGTGGCCGCCGCCCTTTTCCACCTCGTCGCCCATGGAGTGTCCAAGGCGCTGCTGTTCTTGGGGGCCGGGAGTGTCATGCACGGCATGCCCCAGAAAAGCGACGGGACAGACGAGACCGAGATCTGGAAAATGGGAGGTCTGAGGCGGCGAATGCCGATCACCGCGGTCACCTTTGTCATCGGAGCGGCGGCACTCGCCGGAATAGCGCCGCTGAGCGGCTTTTTCAGCAAGGATGAGGTGCTTTTGTCCGTGCTGGATAACCGCAATCCCGTGTTCATTGTCCTGACCCTGGCCGCGGTCGTCCTCAGCGCCCTCTACATGGCCCGCCTCACCTTCGTCGTCTTCTACGGCCGGCTCAGGCCGGAGAACGAGCGGGTGCACGAGTCGCCTCCGGTGATGGCCATTCCCCTCGTACTCCTTGCGGCGCTCGCAGCCAGTGTGGGCTTCCTCGCCTTCAACTGGACTGCCGCATACCAGGGCTTCTCGGGATTCATCGAGGGCGGCAGCTTCCACATCAGGCCCTGGTTGACCGGGGTTTCTCTGGCACTGGCCGTGGCCGGAGTTGGCATTGGATGGCTCGCTTACTCCCGAGGGACAATCTCCCATGCCGCGGTGGCCCAGAGATTCGCCTGGGTCCATCGGGTACTGGTCAACAAGTACTACATCGACGACATAATTCAATGGGTTATCGACCGCGTGGTGCTGGCGTTCGGTCGTTTCGTGGCGCTGTTCGATCGTATCGTGGTCAACGACACGGCAGTGGACGGGCTGGCATGGACGGTCATGCTGTCAGCGTTGCGCCTCCGGTACGCGCAAACGGGACGCATGTACAACTACGGTATGGCAATGGCGCTGGGTGTCTTGGCCCTGGCGCTCATCTGGTGGATCGTGCTGACCTAGGGAGGACACCCTCATCTCAATCCTTCCCCAAAGGGGAAGAACATAGCGTGTAATGGAGACTTTCGACAGCTACGTGCTATTCATCATCATAGCTCTGCCCCTCGTGGGGGTAGGGCTGTTGATGCTGATTCCCAGCTACAGGCCCCAGGTGATCAGGCGGACGGCGACGCTGATCGCTCTGGTGACGATGCTCCTGACCTTCTATACCTTCATCCAGTACGACCATGGCCTGGGCGGCTTCCAGTTTGCACGCACGTGGAATTGGCTCCCGATGCCGGGCCCTTGGGGTGCCGGGGACGGCGCGATCTCGCTGACCTTGGGCATCGACGGCTTGGCCGCGCCGATGGTCCTCCTTACCGGTATCGTCATGTTCACCGGGGTGCTTGTTTCCTGGACAGTCACCGACCGCACCAAAGACTTCTTCATCCTCTACTTCCTCCTCCTGGCCGGCGTCTTCGGCGTCTTCGCCAGCGTCGATATGTTCTTCCTGTTCTTCTTCTACGAGCTGGCAGTGTTGCCCATGTACCTGCTCATCGGTGTGTGGGGAAGTAGCAGCGATTTCAAGACCTTCATCCGCACGAAAGAGTACGGGGCCATGAAGCTGACCGTCTACCTGGTGGCGGGCAGCGTGCTTATCTGGATTGCCATTATGGCGATCTTCGTCGAGGGTGGGCTGGGCACGTTTAGCATCCTGGAGTTGCAGAACGCGGAGTTTTCCGGCACATTCCAACGCGTCTCTTTCCCGTTCCTGATGGTGGGCTTCGGGATACTGGCAGGGCTGTGGCCCTTCCACACATGGTCCCCCGACGGCCACGTGGCGGCACCGACGGCCGTGAGCATGGTCCACGCCGGAGTGCTCATGAAGCTGGGTGCTTTTGGCATTCTTAGAATGGGCATGATGCTGATGCCGGAAGGCGCCCAGGACTGGATGCCGGTGCTCATCGGCCTGGGTACGGTCAACGTGATCTACGGCGCCTGGTCGGCGCTGGGGCAGCGAGACCTGAAGTACGTCGTCGGCTACTCCAGCGTCAGCCACATGGGCTACGTGCTGATGGGCATCGCTACCCTCAATCCCCTGGGTATGAGCGGTGCGGTGCTGCAGATGTTCTCCCATGGAATCATGACAGCCCTCTTCTTCGCGGTGGTAGGCGTCATCTACGATCGTACGCACACCCGAGACATCATGGTGCTGGACGGCCTGGCGAAGCGCATGGGGGTGACCGCGGCGTTCTTCGCCGTGGCGGGGCTGACCTCGCTCGGCCTGCCCGGGCTGAGCGGCTTCGTCGCCGAGCTACTGGTATTCCTCGGCCTGTTCCAGACCTACCCGATCCTCGGCGTCCTGGGCATCATCGGCGCCGCCATAACGGCCGTCTACATTCTGAGGCTGCTGGCCAAGGTCTTCTTCGGCCCGCTGGGCGAGCAGTGGCAAACCCAGACCGACGCCTCGCCGGTGGAGCGCTTCTCAGCCGCTGTGCTGGTCGGGTTCGTCCTGTTGGTGGGGCTGTTCCCGTTTCCCTTCATGAGAGTGATCGATACCGGCGTCGCCGAGCTTCTAGCACGCTTTCCCGGCTCAGGATGAACAACTTCCTTCTACTGCTGCCCGAGTTCCTCGTAACGGGGCTGGCCTTTCTGGTCCTTACCGTGGACTTCTTCGTGAGGTCTGACCGGAAGCATCTGCTGGTCTACCTCGCGGTGCTGGGCCTCGGCGGGATCCTTGCCTTCTCGCTCGTATACCTGTGGGGGACGAGAGATAATCTCTACCAGGGCCTCTTCCTGGTAGACGGGTACTCCCTCTTCTTCAAGGCATTCTTCCTGGTCCTTGGCGGCGTTGTGCTGATGACATCCCTTGAGTACGTGAAGCGCCACCTGTCGCACCCCGGGGAGTATTACGGCATCGTGCTCTTTACCGTGGTGGCCATGATGATGATGGCCGCTTCGGGCGAGCTCCTCACGGCTTATATCTCGCTCGAGCTTCTTAGCTTCGGCCTGTACGTCCTGGTCGCCTACGACCGATACAACCCGAAGTCCAATGAGGCGGGGACCAAGTACATCCTGCTGGGCGCCTTCTCGTCGGCTCTGTTGCTCTTTGGCATCAGCCAGGTGTACGGGCTCCTTGGCACGACCCGCTTCGACGGCATCAGCGAGGCCCTGGCGCTGTCGCCCAACCTCAGTCCGGGGCTCATTGTCGGACTGGTGTTGATAATCGCCGGACTTGGTTTCAAGATCGCAGCGGTACCCTTCCATATGTGGGCCCCCGACGCTTACGAGGGAGCCCCCATACCGATCACCGCCTACCTGGCTGTCGGTTCCAAGGCAGCGGCCTTCGCCCTGGTGTTACGGCTGTTCACCCAGGCCTTGATGCCCGCCGTAGCCGACTGGCAGCTCATCCTGGTGGTGATTGCCGCACTGACCATGGTGATCGGGAACGTTGGTGCGCTCGTTCAGCGGAACATCAAACGCCTGCTCGCCTACTCCAGCATAGGCCATGTAGGTTACCTGCTGTTGGGGGTTGCCGCCTTGGCGGCGGTCCAGTCCAGCGACGATGTCTCAGTGCGCTTGTCGCACCTGGCGTCCAACGGGATCATGTTGCACCTTGTGGCATATGGAGTCACCAACATGGCCGTCTTCCTTTCAGTGAGCGCCATCTACAACGTCACCGGGAAGGAGGACATCGCCGACCTTGCCGGGGTCGCGCGGCGCGCTCCATTCGTGGCGGTCGTCCTCGCGGTCGGGCTGTTCTCCCTGGCGGGCCTGCCTATATTCGCCGGGTTCATCAGCAAGTTCTACCTCTTCAATGCGGCCGCCAGCCAGGGCCTTCTCTGGCTGGCCGGCCTTGCCATCTTCACCAGCCTGATCTCCCTCTACTACTACCTGAATATCCTCCGACAGATTTACATCGAGCCTGCCGAGGACCGCGCCCCCATGCGCATTCCCAGATCAACCCTGGCCGTCCTGGGAATACTGTTGGCGGCTATGGTCTTCCTGGGAGTGTACCCGGCGCCGCTGCTCGACGTGATCCAACACGCCAGCGATGCGATTCTGTCGTCCGACGGCGTGATGCGCTTCGCAGGCCGGTAGACTGGTTGAGGGCTCGTTTGGTAGACTAGAGTCCACGAGGTTCTGCGTGGTTCCGAAGAGCAGGTAGGGGCGCACAACGTGCGCTCCTACGTGTGTAGACGACCTACCCACGGGACGGAGGATAGTGGATGGCAGAGGCGGAAGAGTTCAAGCGAGGCATGGTAGTCGTGGCCCATGCCGACGACGCCGAGTTCGGCTGCTCGGGCACAGTGGCCAAGTTGTGTGGTGATGGCTGGGAGGTGGTTTACGTCATCTGCACCGACGGCAGCAAGGGAAGCGGCGATCGGGAGATGAGGCCTGCTGAGCTGATCGAAACCCGCCGCCGGGAACAGTTGAACGCGGGCAAGGTCCACGGGCTGAAGGACGTAGTGTTCCTCGGCCACGAGGACAGCATGCTCCAGCCCACCCTGGAGCTACGTCGTGATATCGTTCGAGAGATACGGCGTCACCAGCCGGACGTCGTCATATGCTGGTATCCGGTGCGCAACCTGGACGGCGGTTGGGGCGTTGGTCACCCCGACCACATGGCGGCCGGAGAGGCGGCGCTGGCCGCCGTCTTCCCCGCGGCCCGCGACCACATGACCTTCCCTGAGCTGCTGGAGGCGGGCTTCGAGCCCCACAAGGTGGACGAGGTGTGGGTCATGGGCCACCCTGCGCCCGATCTATGGATCGACGTGGGTAGGCACATCGACGCGGCGCTAAAGGCCATCATGCAGCACTCGTCCCAGGTGGACGGCCGATCCGAGGACGAGGTGCGCGAGCACTGGCAAAGGTGGCGGCGGGAGCGGGCCGTCGGCAAGGGCATGCAGTATGCCGAGGCCTTCAAGCGCATTCCGCTGCGGCGGTAGCTATCGCCCCCTCTAGGAGGGACAGGGGTTCGCCGCCCAGGGCCAGAGCCCGGGAGAATCCTGCGTGCCGAACCACTGGTATGGAGGCGAAGTGGCCCAGCCTCGCGTCGCGCCCTACGGCTCCTGGGCGTCGCCCATTACCACGGACCTGATCCTCTCTGAGTCGGTGGGGCTGTCGCCGGTGGCCCTCGCCGGGGAGAGCGATTTGGCTCCTACTTCAATAGCCCGAGCCTTCTAAGATCCCTTTCACTCCACCTGGCTTGCTTTTACGCGGTGAGAGAGCGGAGACGACTGTAGTCGGTCCTTCTCACACGTTGACTGCTACCACAGCGCCGTCAGATACACTCATTCGCTCCGTGGCTGGGATGGACCGGCCCTCCTCGATCAGCTCGTCGACGATGAGCGACAGCACCTCTTGTATGTTCTTGAGGGCCTGCTCCTCGGAATTCCCCCAGGTTGATGCACCGATATTTTCGAGCGGGGCGTAGAAGGCTCGCCATCCTTCTTCGTCTGGCTCAAGCTCCACCCTGAAAACGTACGTCTTCACAACCTGCTCCAGTCAGTTGCATTTGCTGGTCTGGAGACAGTATATCGTATCCTTGGTAGGCGGCTCCTCGCCGGTTGACAGTCGCTCCCAGCCGATAGAGAATCCGGCGTGCCGAACCACTGGTATGGAGGCGAAGTGACCCAGCCTCGCGTCGCGCCTTACGGCTCCTGGGGATCTCCCATTACCACGGACCTGATCCTCTCTGAGTCGGTGGGGCTGTCCCAGGTCGTTCTCGACGGTGACGATGTCTACTGGGTCGAGATGCGTCCCGCTGAAGAGGGGCGCAATGTCGTCGTGCGGCGTACGCCCGACGGGCGTACCTCGGACGTGACGCCTGCCCCCTTCAATGTGAGGACACGCGTCCACGAGTACGGTGGCGGCGCCTACCTCGTCCACGACGGCGCGGTAATCTTCTCCAACTTCGCCGACCAGCGCCTGTACCGCCAGCGGCTCGGCGGCCGGCCCGAGCCACTGACGCCCGAAGCCGACATGCGTTACGCCGACGGCGTGGTAGACTGGTCCAGGAGGCGCATCATCTGCGTGCGTGAGGATCACACGGTCGCTGCCGCCGAGCCGATCAATGCCCTCGTGGCGATTGATCTCGACCGAGGCGACGCAGGCCAGGTCGTTGCGGCGGGGAACGACTTCTACTCTTCGCCCCGCCTGAGTCCCGACGGGTCGCAGCTGGCGTGGCTGGCCTGGGACCACCCCAACATGCCCTGGGACGCCACCGCGCTCTGGGTCGGTTCGGTCCGCCCCGACGGCTCGCTGCGGTGCAGTCAACGAGTCGCGGGCGGCCACGGCGAGTCGATCTACCAGCCGGACTGGTCTCCCGACGGCGTGCTCCACTTTGTATCGGACCGAACTGGCTGGTGGAATCTCTATCGCTGGCGCGACGGGCGGGTCGAGCCTCTTTGTGAGATGGAGGCCGAGTTCGGCAAGCCTCAATGGGTGTTCGGCACGTCGTCCTACGCCTTCGAGTCGACCGAACGCATCGTCTGCTCTTACTCTCAAGCGGGGAGCTGGCGGCTGGCCGGCCTTGACGTCGCGACGGGACGGCTGCACGACCTGGGCGTCGCCTACACCGAGATGTCGAGGGGCGAAGTGCGGGCGGCCCGCGGACGTGTCCTGTTCACCGCCGGCTCGCCCACCGAGCCCTTCTCTGTGCTGGACCTCGACCTCGCGATCCCTCAGCTGAGCGTGCTGCGACGCTCCACCGGCGTTGGCAGTGAAGGCGGGTATCTGTGTCAGCCACGGAGTATCGAGTTCCCCACCGAGGGAGGCCTGACCGCACATGCCTTCTTCTATCCGCCCCGCAACCAGGACTACAAGGGCCCTCCCGAGGAGAAGCCTCCGTTGCTGGTCGTCAGCCACGGAGGACCCACCGGGGCCGCCTCGACCTCGCTGGACCTGTCGGTCCAGTACTGGACGAGCAGGGGCATAGCCGTGCTCGACGTCAACTACGGTGGGAGCACCGGATACGGGACCGACTATCGGAGACGGCTCAACGGTACTTGGGGCATCGTGGACGTCGACGACTGCGTGAACGGTGCGCGCTATCTCGTCGAGCAGGGCGAGGTGGACGGTGCCCGCCTCGCCATCCGCGGCGGCAGCGCCGGCGGCTACACCGCCCTCGCTGCGCTCACGTTCAGGGACGTGTTTGCAGCTGGCGCTAGTCACTACGGGGTTAGCGACCTGGAGGCGCTCGCCCGGGAGACGCACAAGTTCGAGTCGCGATATCTAGACACGCTCGTAGGGCCGTATCCTGATCAACGCGACCTGTACGTCCAGCGCTCGCCGATACACCACACAGAGCGCCTATCGTGCCCGATCGTTATGTTCCAGGGCCTCGAAGACGAGGTCGTCCCGCCCAGCCAGGCCGAGGCGATGCTGGAAGCGCTGCGCCGAAAAGGGCTGCCCGTGGCCTACGTGCCCTTCGAGGGCGAGCAGCACGGTTTCCGCAAGGCCGAGAACATCAAGCGTGTCCTCGAAGGAGAGCTGTACTTCTACTCGCGGGTCTTCGGTTTCGAGCTGGCCGACTCCGTCGAGCCGCTGCTCATCGAGAACCTCTAGCATTCCGAGCCGAAAGAACACTAATACAAGCCGGTATGCCTTCGACAGGCTCAGGCCGAACGGCAGCAGTCGGCTTCCCGCTCGTGCGAGCTTTTCGAACCACGAGCAACTGGTTACGTGGCAAACTTACGATTCGTGGTCTAGGGTTCGCTGGCGTAGTCGGGCGTCCCGGCGTAGCCCACCAGCTCGACGAATCCCAGCCCACTGATGGCGGTGCCGCCCGCCTCCCCCTCAACCTCCACCGCCCCCTCCCAGTACGCTGGGATGTTGAAGTTCGGCACGTAGAACTCGGACTCCCGCACCAGCGGTGTGAGGGTCAGCGAGAGCCCGAGGGACCCGACCTCGAAACGCCACCCGGACGGGTATTGCGCATCGGTGTCGGGGCTCGTCCACGTGTCCAGAGACTGAACGTCCACATCCTCTGACGCTAATGGGTGAGGCAGCCCGGCGTCGTCGACGTACGTGCCCAGGCTGTAGAGGGTCGGCCCGCCATGCTCCCTGACCACGAAAAACATCACCTCGGTGTCGTCTTCGAGCTGCAGGCTATACCAGTCCCATCCAATTGCCACCGGCTCGAAGTCGCCCCACTGGTGATCCATCCAGGCCGCGCCGGTCACCGGCTTCTCGAAGCCGTGGTCCTCCAGCGTGCCCCGGACCTCGAGGCGTGGATAAGTGTAATAGAAGGAGTCTCCGGCTAGAGGGAATTCCACCACCCCGTCGCCGTCGTGAAGGACCGGCGGCTTGGTGGCGGAAAGCGTCAAGTCCAGGCCGTACTCGTCGACGGATCCCACTAGCTCGAAACGGCCGTCGGAGCCCGACATCCGCCACTCCCCGGATATGGCCAGGAAGCCTCTCTCCGGCTCGGGGGTCTTGCGGTCGAGGCGCATGTCGAGGGAGTAGGTTCCCATCCGGTGATCCGCGATGGCGAGTTGGCCGAGCAGAAGCTCCTCGGGAAGGTTCTCCCGAACCACGTCGAAGAACACATAGTGGAAGCTGTAGCTTGTCCCGTCATCTGCGAAAAGGTGGCCATTGAAGTACCACCACTCCGTCTCTACCGGATGCGACGCATCGTCTTCTGGAAGCCTCACTCTGGGCACCGGGGCGGCCGCTGGCGTCGGTGAGACAGTCGCCATGGGCGAAGGGGTTGGCGAGAGCGTCGGTGAGGCAGTCGAAGCGGGCGAAGGGGTTGGCGGTAGCGTCGGTGAGGCAGTCGCAGTGGGCGAAGGGGTTGGTGATAGCGTTGGTGAGGCAGCGGGGCCGGGTGTAACGCTCGCTATCGCTCCGCCGCGCGCGCACCCCAGCGCGGCGATCAGGAGCATCACCACCAGGCCCGCGACAATCGACCGCCTCATGCACCAAACCCCTGTCCCGGCTAGATGTCTACATGATACGCGATGACCTGCCATGGTTTACACTGGCGGCGGCCAAAACCAGCCCCGAGTCTTACCGAACGTGAATGCACTGCTCCTGGCGGCAGCACTGGTCACCAGCGCCTCCCTCCTGGCGTGGACAGGGCTCGTATTCGCCCGGGGCGGGTTCTGGAGGACCAACCTGCGGCTGCCGCTCCCGCCTGAGCGAGATGCCGAATGGCCCGACGTGGCCGTCATCATACCGGCGCGGGACGAGGCCGACGTTCTGCCGAAGAGTCTGCCGACTCTGTTTCGTCAGGACTATCCTGGGCGGGTCCGTGTGTTCCTTGTCGATGACTGGAGCGGGGATGACACGGCAGCGGTGGCGGCTGAGTTGGCCCGAGAAGCAGGTGCCGCGGATCGCCTCAACGTGATACCAGGCGAGCCCCTGGCGCCGGGCTGGGTCGGCAAGGTGTGGGCCCTTCAGCAGGGGGTCCGGGCCGCCCGCAAGGCGTCGCCGGAGTTCTTGCTGTTGACCGACGCTGACATCTCCCATGCGCCGCACAGCCTTCGCTCGCTCGTCTCCAAGGCCCTGGATGGAGGCTTCGACCTCGTGTCCCTGATGGCGCGACTGCGCGTCGAGACCCTGTGGGACCGGCTGTTGCTGCCGGCATACGTGTTCTTCTTCGCCAAGCTATACCCTTTTCGCTGGTCTAACGACCCAGACAAGTCGACTGCGGCGGCGGCGGGTGGGTGCATCCTCCTGCGCCTGAGTGCGCTTGAGCAGGCGGGTGGCCTGGAGCCCATTGCCAGCGAGATGATCGATGATTGCGGGCTGGCGCGCCGGATCAAGCGTCATGGCTCGCCTCACGGTGGCGGCAGGACCTGGCTGGGCCTAACGGAGGACGTGCACAGCCTCCGCTCCTACCGAGGCATCAGTCCCCTATGGGACCTGGTCGCTCGCACCGCATTCGCCCAGCTTAGGTTCTCGCCCTTGCTGCTCGTAGGTACCGTTCTGGGCATGCTGCTCCTCTACGCGACGCCGCCTCTTGCGACCATAGGTGGCCTGGTAGGCGCCGCGTCGAGCCCGGGACCGCTGACGCTATGGCTGGTGGCCGGGGGAGCGGCGGCGTGGGTGCTGATGGCGGGCAGCTATATCCCGATGCTCAGGTGGTACAACGTGTCACCTTTGTTCGCGTTCCTTCTGACCCTGGCTGGCGCGCTGTACATGCTGATGACCATAGCCTCCGCGGTGCGTTGGTGGAGGGGTCGGGGGGGTGGCTGGAAGGGCCGAACCTACGACGTTCCCCATACGGCGACGTAGCGCCTGTTCGCTTGCCCGGCATAGGCTCACCCACTACAATGGTCCGGGGTGGAGGGGTGGCCGAGCGGTCTAAGGCGCCTGTCTTGAAAACAGGAATCCCGAAAGGGAACGTGGGTTCGAATCCCACCCCCTCCGCTGCGGAGAGGATGCCGAAAGGTAAGAGTTGAAGATCCACGAGTATCAGGCTAAGGAGATTCTCGCTCGATTCGGGGTGCCGGTCCCCGAGGGCGCGGTGGCGTCTGCGCCCGAAGAGGCAGCCGGCATTGCCGAACGGCTTGGAGGCAGGGTCGTAATCAAGGCCCAGGTCCACGCTGGCGGCAGGGGCAAGGCGGGCGGCATCAAGGTCGTCTCCTCGCCGGAGGAGGCTCGGCAGGCGGCTGAGTCGATGCTGGGTACCAGCCTCGTGACCTTCCAGACTGGGCCGGAGGGTGTGCCGGTGCGTCGTGTCCTGGTAGAGCGGGCCGTCGACGTGAGGTCGGAGCTGTACCTTGCCATGGTGATCGACGGGGCTGCCGAGGGACTGGTGGTGATAGCCAGCGAGGCCGGCGGCATGGAGATCGAGGAGGTCGCCGACCAGACCCCCGAGAAGATCCTGCGGGCCAAAGTGGACCCTGTACTGGGACTCCAGCCTTACCAGGGGCGGAAGCTGGCGTACGGCCTGAACGTAGCGCAGGACCTGGTCCGACCGGTCTCCTCGTTGATCGACGGGATGTATCAGGCCTGCGTGGCCTACGACTGCTCGCTGCTCGAGGTCAATCCCCTGGTGGTCACCAGCGACGGTAGCGTGCTCGCCGTGGACGCGAAGCTCAACCTCGACGACGATGCCCTCTTCAAACACCCCGAGCTGAGAGAGCTGCACGACCCGGAACAGGAAGACGCCTACGAGGTCAGGGCCCAGGAGCGTGGCATAAGCTACGTAAAGCTGGACGGCGACGTAGGCTGTATAGTCAACGGTGCTGGGCTTGCCATGGCGACCATGGACGTGGTCCTCGCGGCCGGGTCGTCTCCGGCCAACTTCCTCGACGTGGGCGGCGGCGCTGACGAGGAGAAGGTGGCGGAGGCACTGAAGATCATCTTCTCGGACACCAGCGTCGACCGGATATTGGTGAACATCTTCGGTGGGATCCTCCGTTGCGACGTGGCTGCCCGTGGCTTCATCATGGCTGCCGAGGCCATGCCAGACGCGGTCCGTCCGATGGTCGTTCGCATGCTGGGTACCAACGCGGAGGAGGGCAGGAAGCTGCTTACAGAGTCCACTCTCGATGTGGCCCTCGTGGACGATCTTAACGAGGCCGCCGAGGCCATCAAGGCTACGCGTTGATGGCTGGTTCCCCATGAGCATTCTGGTAGACGAAAACACGAGGCTCCTGGTTCAGGGCATCACCGGCAGGGAAGGCAGCTTCCACGCGATGCGCTGCAAGGAGTACGGAACCAACCTGGTGGCGGGCGTAACTCCGGGTCGGGGCGGCGCTTTATTCGACGACTCCGTCCCAGTCTTCAACACCGTCGAGCAGGCCGTAGCCGAAACCGGCGCTAACGCGTCGCTTATTTTCGTGCCGCCCCCCTTTGCGGCCGACGCCATCGTCGAGACGGTAGATGCCGGCATTCCTGTTATTGCATGCATTACGGAGGGGATTCCCGTGATGGACACGGTGAAGGTCGTGAGGCACCTCCGAGGCAGAGCCGTGACCCTCATCGGCCCGAACTGCCCGGGTATGATCTCGCCCGGTGCTAGGTGCAAGATGGGCATCATGCCCGGCCATATCCACGCGCCGGGGACGACCGGCGTCGTCTCCCGCAGCGGCACGCTTACCTACGAGGCCGTCGGGCAGCTCACCGGGATCGGCATTGGCCAGTCGACCTGCGTCGGCATCGGAGGCGATCCGGTCGTCGGGACCTCCTTCATCGACGTATTGAAGATGTTCGATGACGACCCCGATACGGATAATGTAGTGCTGATAGGCGAGATCGGCGGCTCGAAAGAGCAGGAGGCCGCCGAGTTCATTAAGAGCGACTTCACCAAGCCGGTAGCGGCGCTGATCGTGGGGCAGAGCGCTCCACCCGGGCGGCGCATGGGTCACGCCGGAGCGATAATCACAGGCAGTGCTGGGCGGGCCAGCGAGAAGGTGAAGGCCCTGGCCGCCGCAGGCGTCGCCATCATACCCTCGCCCGGCGAGATCGGCAGGACCGTCCAGCAGGTCCTGGGCGCGGCGTAGCGATGCCGAAAGGGTCGGGCCCGCTATCTGCGGCGCCGATCCTATCCGATGGGGAGCAGCTCGATGCCCAGGCCGTTGGGGTCCTTGACGTAGATCGACCCGCCGACCTCCTGGTACTTGACCCGCTTTGCGTCTAGCCGCTCTTTGGCCTGTGCGTAGCGCTCGGGCGATATGTCCAGCGCTATGTGCATCACGTTCCCTACGCCCTCGGGCGCCCGACGCTGCAGGCGTGGTATATGCGGAAAGTCGAAGAAGGAGAGCATCATGCCGTTCCCTACGTCCACGTTCATATGGGTGGACTCGGGCACGTCACGGTTGTCGATCACGTTGACCAACGGCATGTCCATGACCTCGGTGTAGAAGGCTGCGGTAGCCTCCATGTCCTTGGCGTACACCGCGATGTGGTTTATGCCGCGGGTCAGGCTATCTCGCTTTCCGCCCGGTATCAGGCGCCTCAGGCGGTCTCTCTTATCCTCCATCGCTCGCTTCGCTTCCGACGTCATGCTGCCCCTCCGTCTTGTTCTCGGACCATGTGGATTGGGTTGTTGTGCCTGTGAGTGCTAATGCTCGATGACTTTGAACAGGCGAATTCTCGGAGGTCCCTGGATGTTTCCGGATAGACCCTTCTCCAACCTTGGGCGGATTACTTGCGCTGTCGCTTCGGCGTCTTCCTGCGATTCCCATAGGACGAAGAGACCGTACTCCCCATCAGCCTCATCGCCGAAGAAGGTCACGCCTTTGCAACCCTTCAGCGCCCCGATTGCAGGGCCAAGGTCGCCTGCCAGCTGCTCTGCTTTTTCGTGGGCGTTTGGCCCGAAGGTGAACTGAACCAGCCGTGCATACATCGTAGGCCCTCCTTTGCTAGACGGTCGACGCTGGGACCAACTCTATTTCGTCCATCGTTGACCATTCCAGATCGTAGGCGAACGTCTCGGCAAACCGTCGGGCCAGGACAGGCGTCACCCCGGCGACGTCTACTTTATGCGCGAGTAGCGAGGCCATCGACGTCGTCTGGCTCCCCGCCATGCCGCAGGGCACTATGTGGTCGAAGTAGGAGAGGTCCGGGTTCACGTTCAAGGCCAGGCCGTGCATCGTCACGCCCCGGCTGACCTTGACCCCGATGGCCGCGATCTTGGCGTCGTCGACCCAAACGCCGGTCGGCCTGCCCTCGGACCGGCCTTCGATGCCGAGCTCCGCGAGGGTCGCGATGATGGTCGACTCCAGGTTACGCACGTATGTCAGCGGACCGAGAGATCTCGCCCTTAGGTCGACGATGGGATAGGCGACGAGTTGGCCGGGCCCGTGATACGTGGCTTCTCCGCCCCGGTCCGTGTAGTGCACCTCGACGCCCAGCTTCGAGAGTGTGAGCTCGTCGGCTAAGACCTCATCGCCTTTCGCTCGTCGGCCCAGGGTATAGACGTGGGGGTGCTCCAACGTGAGCAAGACGTCGGGAAGGCTTCCCTCCACCACTTGCCGGTGCAGCTCTCTCTGCAGCTGCCAGGCCCGGAGATAGCTCACCGTGCCCGGGGACACGGCTATGCAGCGGTCCAGGGAGGTCACCCGCCGGCCCGCCGATTCATAGGACGGCCATCTCGGGGTCGGTCGCCTCCAGCCGCCCCTTGACGCTGGCTACGAAAGCGCTGGCCTCCGCCCCGTCAAGGACTCGATGGTCGAAGGCAAGGCACAGGTTCATCATCGAGCGTATCGCTATGGCGTCGTCGATCACCACCGGCCGCTTCATGATGGCTTCAGTGCTGATTATGGCGGCCTGCGGGTAGTTGACGAGGGGCTGGGAGACGACAGAGCCGAGCACGCCGGTGTTGTTTACTGTGAAGGTGCCGCCCTGCACGTCATCGAGCTTCAGCTTGCCCTGGCGCGCCCTACTGGTCAGGTCGTCGAGGGCCTTCGCCAGGCCGACGATGGACAGCGAGTCGGCGTCGTGTATGACCGGGACCACGAGCCCGTCGGGGGCGGCCGTCGCGACGCCGAGGTTGATGCGCCGCTTGAGGACGACGGCACTCTGGTCCCAGGTGGAGTTCAGCAGGGGGTGTTCCCGCAGCGAGTCTGCTACCGCTTTGAGCACGAACGGCAGGTATGAAAGATTCGAGCCTTCTCGCCTCTGGAACTCGGCCTTCGCTGACTCGCGGCGTCTGACCAGGTTGGTTACGTCGACCTCGACGGTCGTCCACGCCTGAGGGATCTGGGTCGCGCTCTTCACCATGTTCTCGGCGATGATGCGCCGGATGGGCGTCAGTGGCACTCGCTCCTCGTCGGCCCGGTCCCCGCCCGCGGCTGGCGCCGCCGCCACCGGCGGGCGAGCGTGTCCCGCCTCCAGGTATGCAAGGGCGTCCTTTCGGGTCACGCGGCCGCCCATCCCGGTACCGGTGACCTCGGACAGGTCTATGGTGTGTTCGTCGGCCAGGCGTTGGACGGCGGGAGAGTATCGCTGGCGTCTGGGGGACCCTGTGGCCGCTCGCCCATCAGCAGGTGGCGGCGCCATATCGGGGCCTCCCGAGCCGGTGGGGCCCATAGGCGCAACGTCCTTCAGAAGAACGCCGGTCGTATCGACTATGTCGGCCACCTCGGCGCCGGCCTTGGCTGTAACCGAAGGCTCTGCACCGGGCGCCTCGCCTTCCACGTCAATCTCTGCGATGATGGCGCCCATAGGCACCGTTTCGCCCTCCTCGGCGACTATGTTGGTCAACACCCCCGATATTGGGGACGGGATTTCCATGTTGACCTTATCTGTGACGACCTCGACCAGCAGGTCGTACTTCTCGATCCGGTCGCCAACCTGCTTGAGCCACTTGCCGATCACGCCCTCGGTGACCGATTCCCCTACCTGTGGCAACTCGATCTTCATGAGTAACTGGTGCGCTTCAGTATTCCGCAAGCCGGCGCATGGCGTCTGCTATCTTCGTCGAGTCCAGCATGAACATGGCCTCTAGCGGCGGGCTGAAGGGCATTGCCGGCACATCGGGTCCGGCCAGGCGCGTCACTGGACCATCAAGGTGGTCGAAGGCCTCCTCGGAGATGATGGCCGACACCTCGGCGCCGATTCCCCCCGTCTTGTTGTCCTCATGCACTATGAGAGCTTTTCCCGTCTTCCTCACCGAGCCCAGCACCGTCTCGCGGTCGATCGGACGAACGGTTCTCAGGTCGACGACCTCTACGCTGATCCCCTCATCTGCCAGGGTATGGGCCGCCTCTAGGCAGTGGTGAACCATCAGGCCGTAGGTGATAACGCTGACGTGCTCCCCCTCCAGCTTCACGTCGGCCTTGCCGAGCGGAACAGTGTAGTCGTCGTCTGGAACCTCGCCTTTCACCAGCCGATACGTGCGCTTGTGTTCCAGGAAGATGACGGGGTCGTCGTCTCGAACCGCGCTCTTGAGCAGGCCCTTGGCGTCGTATGGCGTTGCCGGTGTTACCACCTTCAGCCCGGGAGTGTGGGCAAACATAGCCTCCACGCTTTGGGAGTGGTACAGCGCCCCTCTCACGCCACCGCCGTAAGGGGTTCGCGCCACCAGGGGCACGGAAAGCTTTCCGTTGGTCCCGTAACGCACCCTCGCCGCTTCTCCCACCAGCTGGTTTATGGTCGGCCAGATAAAGTCGGCGAACTGGATCTCCACGATGGGACGCATCCCGTGGATTGCGGCGCCCAGGGCTATGCCGGCGGTTGAGGACTCCGCCAGCGGTGTGTCGATGACGCGCCCTTCGCCGAACTCGTCCAGCAGGCCCTCAGTGGCCAGGAAGACGCCGCCCCTGACACCCACGTCTTGGCCCATGAGGATAACCCGCTCGTCGCGGGCCATCTCCTCGCGGATCGCCTCGCGGACAGCTTCGATGACCGTCTTTGCCGGGATCTCTAACCTCCCGTCGCTTCGTCGCCGGTGGCCGGCGAGTAGACGTTGTCGTAGAACCCGGCCGGGTCCGCATAGGACGCGGCTTCGGCGGCCTCCGTCGCCTCGTTGACCGCGCGCTTGGCGGCCTCCCTGATCTCCTCGTCCACCTCCCCGGGCAACAGGTCAGGGATCTCAAGCTGGCCTTTTAGGATCTTGAGGGGGTCTCTCTTCCGGGCCTCCTCGATCTCCTCCTTGGGCCTGTATCTGGTGTCGTCGTCGTCGCTGGTATGAGGCATGTAGCGCTCCACCATAGCCTCGATAAGGGTTGGCCCCTCACCAGAGCGTGCCCGCCGAGCTGCCTCGGTCGTCGCCTCGTATACGGACACTACATCGCGCCCATCAACCACCATTCCCGGCATGCCATAGCCCTCTGCGCGCGCTGCCACGCTGTCTCCAGCCACCTGTTTGGACAGTGGCACCGATATGGCGTACTTGTTGTTCTCGCAGAAGAAGATCACGGGTAGCCTATGCACGCCGGCGAAGTTCATCGCTTCGTGACAGTCGCCCTGGCTCGACGCTCCGTCGCCAAAATAGGTGATGACCACTCTGTCCTCCCCACGCGCCCGGAACGCCAGGGCGGCTCCCACTGCCTGGGGAATCTGCGTGCCCACCACGTTGGAGAGGTTGTATATGCCGTAATCGGGGTAGGCCCCGTGGGTGGGGAACTGGCGAGCTCCGCTCAGCGGCTCGCCAGCCTTGGCCAGAAATCCGAGCATAATCTCTGTTGGAGTCATGCCCAACGCGAGCAGCGCGGCAAGGTCCCGGTAGTAGATGTAGAACTGGTCGTAGCCCTTGCGCAGCGCCCAGACGCTGGCTATCTGAGCGGCCTCCTGGCCCTGCGCTGACGCGACGATGGCGGCCTTGCCCTGGCGGTTCAGCAGCCATATGCGCTCGTCGAGCGTACGGCTCAGAACCATCGTCCGGTAGATTTCCAGGAGCTGCTGGCCGTCGAGATTCGGCTGGGTCTGCTGCTTCAGCGCAGTACTATCGCCGTCGACACCTTCCATTGGCGGTCAACTCCGAGGGGAACTGCTGGCGTGCCTCTTAGCCTAATTATATTGGCGGGCAACGGAGCGAGTCAAAGGCGGTTGGGTGGGCTGGCCTACAACGCGCCAACTGAATGGCCGCGCCGGGAGGAGCGGCCATACCATACGGAGAGTCGGCGCGTATCGTGCGCGGACCCTACTTGAGATGCGCTAGATATTGCCCAACGATGTCGAAGCTCACTAAGCCGCTGTAGGCCTTCTGGAGCCGGTCCGTAACCGGCCCCGGCACGCCGGCCTCACCGATGGTAGTGCCGTTCACCGACGACACGGGGCAGATACAGAAGCTCGTCGAGGTGACGAAGGCCTCGTCAGCCGTATAGGCATCGTACAGGTCTATGTCGGCCTCCAGCGTCTCAACATTGAGCTCCTGGGCCAGCTCGATCGCCGTACTGCGGCTGATGCCCCCTAGGACGTACTGCTCCCTCGGTGTGATGACCACGCCGTCCTTGACGATGAAGAAGTTGCTGCCAGGGCCCTCTGCGATATTGCCGCTCATGTCCAGCATGATCGGCCAGGCGTCGGGGTCCTGGGCGTGTACCTCCAGCTCGGCGAGACGGATGTTGATATAGTTGTGCATCTTCGCCCTGGGGCTTATGGCTTCCGGCGGCGTCCTGCGCACGGAGGGCACTATGACGGGAAGGCCGTGTCGGTAATACCCGGCTCTGGCCTCCAGGGGCAGAGGTGTGCATTCGACGATGACCGTAGATGTAGAGCCATCCGCGGTGCGGATGCCCCGGCTGATCCGCTGCGTTACCCAGTAGTCCTCGCCCTCTCCCAGCAGGGGCAGGTTTGCGTCGAGCACCTGCATAGTGAGGTCCGAGAACTCCTGCTTCGTAAGTCCCGGGTCGATCCGAAGATACTTCAGGGAGTCGAATAGCCGATCCAGGTGTTCCTTGAGCTTGAAGATCTTTCCCCCGAAAGTTCGCGTGGTGTCGAACACGGCATCGCCGTATACGAAGCCCTGATCGCGAAAGGAGACCTTGCCTTCGCTCTCGGGGACGATCTCGCCGTTCACGTAGACCACCCGCTCCTGGGTCATCTTTTCCTCCTTAGCCTTGCCATAACTGGATAGGCGCCGCGTCGGCGCGCTTCAATATAGCACAGGTCTTAGCTAGCGACGAGGACGGGTTCACCTACAAAGCTATCAATCTTGCTGCGCAGCCGCCGTATGTGCACGTCTACGGTCCGTGTTCCGCCGAAGTACTCGTAGCCCCATATCTGGCTCAGCGGGGCCTCATGCGTGTAGACCCTGCCGGGGTTGGACGCCAGCAGCCGGAGTAGCTCGTACTCCTTGAAGCGCAGGCTCAATCGTGTGCCCCTGAGAGAGACCTCGTAGGCCGCCGGGTTGATCAGCAAGTCTCCGGCTCGGATTGCGTCCGAGCTCTCGGCCGGCCGGGTCCTTGGTCTGGACGCGTCGCGCGCGTGCCACCAGTTCTATCGGGTTTGAGGGTAGCGCAACGAAATCGTCTATTGCAGGAAGCCGGTCAACGGCGCCCAGTTCGCTTATCGGGATAAGGGCGATGGCGGGCAGCGTGAGCCGTCGCAGCCGTTGCGCGCAACGATCTAGCGCTCGCTCATCCATAGCCGAAGCGTCAAGGAGGACCAGCTGAGGAGGCTGATGGGCGCTGATCCAATCCACCTGCTCATCCCGGCTACGACGACAGCATCGATGTCATGCTGGGCCAGCAAGGCCACAGGGTCACTGGCTTGTACCTCCGTGCTACCCCGTACCATCGCACGATCCTCAGAGGGCCAACCCACCACCGAGTATACCAGAGGCCACTAGGAGGCACATAGGCCACGATGCGCCTGGTGGGGTTCCGGTGCTTTGCGTTGGGGGTCGATATGATGTAACATTAGCCTGACGCGGTGCACCGCGATTCGTGAGGGATCAGGGGCAGTTTTGAGTTCTCGCTGGATGCGGAACAGCATCATCTATCTGCTGATCATTGTCGCCGTGATGGCGATCTTCTTCACGCTTTTCGCCGATCCCATCGGCGGCTCCGAGGAGATCCCCATTAGCCAGGTCGTTTCAATGGCGAGCAGCGGAAAGCTGCGGTCCATAGAGGTGAATGGCGACAAGCTTACGATACTGACCAGGACGGACGAGACTTTCACGTCTCGGAAGGAAGAAGGGGCCAGCGTGGTCGACACCCTGGCCGCCGCCGGTATAGACCCGCTGGCCAGCGGCGTCGACGTCACCGTCAAGGGATCCGGCGGTCTAAGCAGCTTCTTCGGCGTGCTGGTAAACTTCCTACCCCTCATATTCTTCGGCGCCATCTTGCTGTTCATGATGAGGCAGGCGCAGGGCAGCACGAACCAGACCTTTAGCTTCGGCCGTAGCCGCGCTCGTATGTTTACTGGGAACAGCCCGACAGTCAGTTTTGCCGACGTAGCGGGCGTTCAGGAGGCGAAAGAGGAGCTACAGGAGGTCGTGGAGTTCCTGAAGTTCCCCGACCGCTTCCTCGCGCTCGGCGCCCGCATACCTAGGGGCGTGCTGCTGATGGGTCCCCCAGGCACTGGCAAGACCCTGCTTGCTCGCGCCGTGGCGGGCGAGGCCGAGGTCCCCTTCTTCTCGATCAGCGGTAGCGAGTTCGTCGAAATGTTCGTCGGCGTGGGAGCCGCCCGGGTTCGGGACCTATTCGACCAGGCCAAGCGTAATGCACCCTGCATTGTGTTCGTCGACGAGATCGACGCCGTCGGCCGGCACCGCGGCGCCGGACTCGGGGGCGGCCACGACGAGCGCGAGCAAACCCTCAACCAGATTCTGGTCGAAATGGACGGCTTCGACACCAACACCAACATCATCGTGGTAGCGGCCACGAACCGCCCGGACATCCTGGACCCGGCCCTGCTCCGACCCGGGCGCTTTGACCGGCGGGTCGTGCTCGACAGCCCTGACCTCCGCGGTAGGGTCGAGATCCTAAAGGTGCACTCGAAAGGCAAGCCGCTTGACGGCGACGTCGATCTCGAAGCGGTCGGCAAGCAGACCATCGGCTTCAGCGGCGCCGACCTGGCCAACCTGATCAACGAAGCAGCGATCCTCGCAGCTCGACGGCAGAAGACGGCGATCACCTTCGACGAGTTCGCCGAGTCAATCGACAGGGTAGTGGCAGGACCCGAGCGCAAGAGTAGGGTTATCAGCGATCGTGAAAAGGAGTTGACCGCCTACCACGAAGCGGGCCACGCCGTAACGGCGCACTTCCTTCCGAAAGCAGACCGGCCCTACAAGGTCACCATTGTTGCAAGAGGTGCCACGGGTGGTCACACCCGGTACCTACCCGATGAGGACCGCCACCTCTGGACAAAGGACCAGTTCAAGGACATGCTGGCGGCGGCGCTCGGCGGTCGGGCAGCCGAGGAGGTGGCCTTCGAAGAGGTGACCACCGGCGCCAGTAACGATCTCGCTCAGGCGACTAACATAGCCCGCACCATGGTGACGCAGTACGGCATGAGCGAGAAGCTTGGGCCGCGGACCTTTGGCAAGAAGGACGAGCTCGTCTTCCTTGGGAGGGAGATCGCCGAGCAGCGTGATTACAGCGACAGCGTAGCTGAGATCATTGACGATGAGGTCCGTAGCCTGATAGACAACGCTTACCTGACGGCAAAGAGGCTATTGCTCACGAACAAGGCTGTCCTTGCCAAGGTGGCCAAGCACCTGATCGCCAATGAGACGATCGAAGGCGATGCCCTCGACGCCCTACTGGGTCCGATCGGGTTTGGACCCGGTAGCCCGGCTCCGGATCCCTCTCCCGCAGGCTAGCTGAACCCCGTCGTTCGGTGGGACCCCGGCAACTCACCCTCGTCTAGCCCCGCTATCCGGGCTTGGTGACTGCCCCCGAGAGCGCGAAGCCGAGCTTGGGCAGCGCCACCGCAAGCGCATCGAGCACCTCCTGGACGTCCGACGGGGTGCAGTACCCCATGTGCCCGACACGGAATATCTTGCCACTCAACGACTGCTGACCGCCGGCGAGAACTACGTTGTGCTCCTCGCGTATCACCTCCAGCAACCCGCGACCGTCGACCGCTTCTGGGACGGTGACCGCCGTTACCGTGTTGGAGGCGACCCTCTCATCGGCGAAGAGCGACAAGCCGAGCCGTTTCATGCCCAGGCGAGTCATGTCGCCCACGCGGGCATGACGCTCGAAGACGCTCTGCATGCCTTCCTCCAGCATCCTGTCGAGGACCAGGTCGAGCGCGAACATCACCGAGAGGGTTGGAGTAAACGGAGGCTGGCCGTTCTCGAAGGAGCGCTTGTAGGCGGCGACGTCAAAGTAGAACCTGGGCATCCGCGCCTGCGAATGGGCCTGCCACGCCCGCTCGCTGAAGCTGAGGAACGCCAGGCCCGGAGGTACCGCCCAGCCCTTCTGCGACGCCGTCGCCACGACGTCGCACCCCCACGAGTCGGTGCGCAACGGTATAGATGACACGCTGCTGACCCCGTCCACCAGGAGCAGCTTGTTGAACTCCCTCACTACCCCCGATATGGCCTCGAGATCGATGGTCACACCGGTGGAGGTCTCGTTGTGGGTGACGAGGACCGCTTTGACGTCGCTATTGGCCTCCAGGGCCCGCCGTAGCTCGTCCGGGCTCACCGCGGTGCCCCAGCGCACGCTCAGCTTGACCACTCTGGCGCCGTAGGTCTCCGCTATCCCGCCGAAGCGGTCGCCGAAGGCCCCACCGCTGGCGGACAACACCCGGTCGCCCGGCGACAGCGTGTTGACTATAGCCGCCTCCAGGGCGCCGGTGCCCGATGCCGTGAGTATGTACACGTCGCCCTGGGTCTCGAAGACTCGCTTGAGCTTATCGGTCACGCGGTACAGGAGATCCTTGAACTCCGGCCCCCGGTGGTTGATCATAGGCCCGGACATGGCCTCGAGAGCGTCGTCGGGCACAGGAATAGGCCCGGGGGTACGCAGGTTCACTGGGTGTCCTCCATTGGGTGTCTATGCCGGTCGTAGGCTGTCGGCATCGCCAGGGATCACCGGCTGTCCCCTAGGCCGATTCTAGCACACGATCTTTGCAGGGCAGCACAGACGACCGTCGAGCCAGGCTCGACCCCGCGTATGGGAATCGCGTCCTAGCCGAGCCCGAGTGTCGCCAGCGCCGAGAGGCCGTCGCAGGTCAGCTCCAGACGCCGCTGCTTGCCGGCATCGTATGCTTGCCCAAGTGCTCGCAGCTCTTCCGGGGCAGGCTTTTGGCCCTCGGAGCGATGCTGCACCAGATCGGCCAATGTGGGATACGCCTGGTCCACGCTCCAGTGGAACGACAGGAGCCAGGCCAGCTCTCGTTCGTTCGTAGGTGGGGGGATGTCGGCCAGGTCAAGGATCTCGTTCTTGACCTTGGTGTACCGAAGAATGCCGGCCTTGTCATCGGCGTCGAGACCGTAGTAACGCCGCTGGCTCAACTCATCGACTCGCCTGCGGTAGTCCGTCTCCCCGTATAGCTGCTGTGGCAGCCATTCCTGCCTCAGGTCAAGCACTTCTTCGCCGCGTCGGTTGACGATCGCCACGGCCACCTCGGAACGTAGAGTCGAGTCGTACTCAAACTTGACGGCGTTTCGTAACAACGCTTCCTGGAGCATCAAGGTCAGCTCCCTCGGGATCTTCTTGTACTGGGGGCCGCTGCTCTGTTCGTTCGTCTCGGCGCCAACGCCGCCGGTGTTGAATACGTAATACTCTTGAGGCAAGCCTCCGTCGGCCATCTGCTTCAACACACTGTGCATCAGGTTCGCGTTGTCGTCGTCGAGGCCGATTATGAACGGATCGGAGAAGTACTCTACGTAAGGTTTGCCGATGGCTCCGGTTGCAGCGCCCATCTGCACGGCCTCGCCGTACATCAACACACGTATGTACTGCTCCATCGCGAGTCGCCGTAACGGCGGGATGACCGTGTTCTGGCGCATTACCCCCTGCCAGAAGATTCGGTCCATGTGCTCCATGGGTACATGGACCGAATCCCTGATGCGCCCGTTAGTGATCGCTCCTACAAGTCGTTGCGCCTTCTTCCTCTCGATGAGACGGGAGCGGGAAAGGATCATGCGCATATTGCGGACCGGGTTTTGCAGGAAGTCCGGAGTGCCGTTCTCGGCGTTCACGACGACGTTCTCGAGAGTCTCCTGACCGTTGTGTTCCTGCTCGGTGCCCCGCACGACGTCATAAGTGATGGGGTCGTCCTCCCGCGTGAGTCCAAAGGGTACGGCGTAGAAGCTGTTCTCAGTCCCGTCTATGCCGTGAGTGATCCTCACCGTACGGCCGTTCCGCTTCGTCTCAATCGGTGTCTTAAGTGGCTGCAGGAGAACGATGTCGTCGTTCATCGGGTAGATCCCCTCTTCGGGGTCCGACTTCAGGTCCAGCAGCTTGGCGAGGTCGCTGTCTTCCAGCTCCATCATGATGGTGAGGGTGCTCTTGCCGTGAAGGGAGGGGCCGGTCGTCACCAGCGCCGTGTTGGTGATAGCGCCATCGACGGGCTTCGCTCGCGCCATGCTGAGGGCCGCCTGGATTGCGACTCCCTTGGCCTGTTTAACCTGGTACATGGCGATCGATAGCGGGCCCATCTTGTGCTCGCCCACATAGTCGAAGCCGAGATGCATCGACAGTCCCTTGGTCGGCGCCTTGAACACAAGCTGGGTAAGCCCCGAATCCTCGATACGCGACTTGAGATCGCCGGGCAGATCCAGATCCTCGAGCCACCTGGGCAGCGACACTTCGAGGATGTCCGGCGGCTCGGTGGCGCGGGACTCGGGTAGGTCAAACGTCAGCTGCCGCCACATGTATGGTAGCTGAGGGTAGCGGGTCCCGAGCAGAAGCTGTCGCGCGTGGAGGGCGCGGCCGGGGGCGTCACCGATCTGCCTGTCGGACTGGACGATGGCGTCTCCCGCTCGGAAGTGCTCTTGGATTTGACTGGTGATGTAGGGAACGACCTCGGCAAACAGGGCCTGGCTATCTTCGCTGAAGGCGAGGGCGTCGCGGTTACGATGGAAACCATCGATGAAGTACTGGGTCAGGTCCGGCCGCCTCGCAACCCCGAGCTGGCTGAAGAAAGCCAGGCCCCCGGTGTTCAGCCTGAACACGACGTCGGGCCCCGCCCGCTTGGCAGCCTTCCCTCGACTGGCGGCCTGCTCGGCCTCGCTCGCTATCTGCTTCAACTCCTCCAGGGTTTGCGCGCGCTCGTCGGGGGCTAGGTCCTGAAAGATTCGCATGTGGCTGACGAGCCACTCATCCGAGGGGTTGAAGAATGCGCTATCAGGCGAGTGGCCCTGTTTGGCAGCCGCGACGAGCCGATCCAGGGCCTCTTCAAACGCAGGGTTTACACGGGGTCCAGCGAGGACCGAGTCGGGCTGCGGCCCTACTCGCCCGCTGCTGGCGCTATCTGCCACAAGGCCCTCCCCTGTCTGCGGCGCTCTACCTACGGGCCGCTCGTCTCTGTCCAGCGAAGCGTGCCATATGCTACAGCGTTCTCGGCCCACTGACAACTCCGGCGACAGCCCAGGAAAGACCGGTTTGTGCGGCATCGGGCGCGGGTTCTACCCCTGTGCTTGGCCCGGCAAGTCTCTTTTCAACTGAGCAGGCGATGCAGTCGGCTGATGCGCTAGCCGTCGCCGCAAATGATCTGAAGCCAGCGCCTACGCCCCACTTTGATCGTGCTACCGGACCGCAACACCGAGGCCTCGGTGTCCTCCGTGATCTTGTGTCCGTCCACCTGTACCGCGCCCTGGCCGATCAGTCGCCGCGCTTCCCCCGTGCTGCCAACGACCTGCGCGTCCGCCAGCACCCTGCTCAAGCGCTTGCCTTCGAGCTGTGAGCTGGAGCCGATGCGGTATACCGCCATGTCCTCCGGAGTCTCTCCTCGTTGCACGGTCCGCTCGAAACGCTCCTCTGCCTGCTGAACGGCCTCTGCTGCGTGAAACTGTGTCACCAGCTCCCGGGCCAGGCGCTTCTTAGCCTCCATGGGATTCGTCGACCCGTCCTCCATCGCGCGGCCTATCTCATTCAACTCTGTGTCGGGCACGTCCGTCAGATACTCGAGGTAAGGCATAATCATGGAGTCGGGCAGCGACATCGTCTTGCCGTAAATGTCGGCCGGCGGCTCGTCTATGCCTATGTAGTTGCCGAGGCTCTTGCTCATCTTCTGCACGCCGTCGGTGCCGGGGATCAATGGAACGAGGAAACACTGCTGTGGCCGCTGTCCCATCATCTCCTGTAGATCCCGGCCGACGAGCAGGTTGAACTTCTGGTCGGTCCCACCGAACTCTACGTCGGACTCGACTGCGATGGAGTCGTAGGCTTGAAGCAGCGGGTACAAGAGCTCGGTGATGGCGATAGGCTGGTTGGACTTGTAGCGCTTCGCGAAGTCCTCGCGGGCCAGGAACTGGGCGACGGTGAATCGGCTCGTAAGCTGGATCACGTCGGTCAGCGAGAAGGGTCCGAACCACTCGCTCTGCCATCGGACCTCCGTCCTGCTCCTCTCTACGATCTTGAAAAACTGCGCTAGATAAGTCTCCGCGTTGCTTCGGACCTCGTCGGCCGTCAGCATGGGTCGGGTCTGGGACCGCCCGCTGGGGTCACCGATCTGAGCGGTCCAGTCGCCCACGATCAACACGACCGTGTGTCCCAGGTCCTGTAGCTGTCTTAGCTTGCGGAGTCCCACGGCGTGGCCCAGGTGAATGTCGGATGCGCTGGGGTCGAATCCCATCTTGAGGCGCAGGGACTTATCTGAGGCCAGCAGCTCGCGGAACTCGGATTCGACGATAACCTCCGCTACGCCCCGCCGCAGGATCCGATGCAGCGTCATGTCGTCTACGATGTCACACCTCTCGCTGCGTGGCCTCGAGGATCATCCGCGTCTCCGCTACGTCCTTGTCGACCTGTTCAAGCAGGGCCTCCATCGTATCGTACTTGATCTCGTCGCGAAGGCGCCGAACGAACTCGAGCCGGACCTCCTGGCCGTAGAGGTCTCCATCGAAGTCTAGTAGGAACGCCTCGATGGTCCGGCGTCCCTCCCCGAAGGTAGGCCGGACGCCTATGCTGGTGGCGGCCATGTACACCCTATTACCCACCACAGCTCGCGTAGCGTAAATCCCGTCGCCGGGAGTGGCCATGTCTTCCGGGGTCTCCAGGTTGGCCGTAGGGAACCCCAGTGTCCTGCCGCGCCGCTCGCCTGTAGCCACGGTTCCCGTGAGCGAGAAGTCGCGTCCCAGAAGCTCGCGGACCACGGTCACGTCCCCTTGAGCCAGCGCGCCTCGAATAGCTGTACTCTTGATCGGCTTGCCGCCTTGCGCCAGTAGATCGACCACCTCCACCCAGAACCCCAGTTCCTGTCCCATCGCAGCCAGGGTCTCGGTGCTGCCCTCGCGCGCGTGCCCCATGGCGAAGTCGGGGCCGACCATCAGTCCACGCATACGAAGGTGACCCTTGAGTCGCAAGGCGAACTCCTTTGCGCTCAGATTCGCCAGGTCCTGGTCGAAGGTGACTACAGCGACGAGATCGATCCCCAGCTCCCGGATCAGGGCCACGCGGTCTTCAAGGCTGGTCAGGTAACGGGGCTTGAAGTCAGAGCGCAGGACCGATGCCGGATGGTTGCGGAAGGTGACCACGCCCGACAGCAGGCCCTCCGCCCTGGCCCGCTGCGCAAGCTTGGTTATGAGATGGCGGTGACCTCGGTGTCCGCCATCGAAGACGCCGATGGTGAGCGCCGAATCCCGGTCATGGGATGCCTGAGCCAGCTCTTCGTCGATTCTCATTGAAGACGGTACCCGTCTACGGGCCTACCGCTGTTGCGACCGGAGGGTGCGGTTTCGCGTTCAACGCGAGAACATTCGGGAAGGCTCACAGGAACGAGAGACGTCGCATTCGGCTGCGCGCTAGACGACGACCTCGTTGACTACGGCCTGCCGGATCGCATTGACCTGGCTCATGAGCGAGGCGAAGTTCTCGAACGTCAGCGACTGGGAGCCGTCGCACTTGGCAAGGTCGGGATTGGGGTGTACCTCCACAATCAGACCGTCGGCGCCCACCGCTGCCGCAGCCCTCGCCAGGGGTGTCACGAAGTACCACTTACCGGTGCCGTGGCTCGGGTCGGCAACGACCGGCAGATGGCTAAGCTTGCGAATCGCTGGAATCGCGTTCAGGTCCATCGTATTGCGTGTGAAGGTTTCGAAGGTCCGGATGCCGCGCTCGCACAGGATTACCTGCGAGTTTCCGCCCGACATCACGTACTCCGCCGCGAGCAGCCAGTCCTCGTAAGTTGCCGAGAAATTCCGCTTGACCATGATCGGCTTGTTCGCCTGCCCCACCTCGTCCAGGAGCGAGAAATTCTGCATATTACGCGCGCCGATCTGGAGTACGTCGGCGTACCGGGAGACCAGCTCGACGTCTGCGGGCGCCATAACCTCGGTGATGATCGGTAGCCCGGTTTCCTCCCTGGCAGCGGCCAGTATCTTCAGACCGTCCTCGCCGAGGCCGCGGAAGCTGTAAGGCGACGTGCGAGGCTTGAAGGCCCCGCCGCGGAGTATGTTGGCCCCCGACGCCTTTACCGCCCTGGCGGTCGTCATCAGCTGCTCCTCGCTCTCGACTGCGCAAGGACCGGCGAACACGGCGAAACGACCATCGCCCAAAGCGACGCCGTCGTCCCCTATTCGGACGACCGTGTCATGCTGGGAAAACTCCCGGCTTGCCAGCTTGTAGGGCTTGGAGACCCGCAGTACCTCGCTGACGCCGGACATGAACTCGAGCTCATCTTGGAGCTCGGGGTACGTCTGGCCAAGCACACCTATTACGCTCCGCTCTACGCCTTCGTTGATCTGCCATCGAAGGCCCCGCTCGCTAAGGTGCTGCTGAATCCTCTCGACGTCGTCGGGGGTGCTGCCTGCGCCCATTACAACAATCAACGTTCGTGCCTCCTTTCAGCGCAAGACGGTTTCGCGTTGCTGTGCGCTCCTCGATACAGGGGCGCCAGCTCGGCGCTGCTAAACCACCCTTGCGCCGGGCAACAGACCGTTGTCCGATTGTCCTCCCCCGGCTGCAACGCTACTCCTGCTCCGTTCCTCTAGACCTGAGGCCTTTGGCCTGTCGAAGGTACACGTTCTGTAAATCCTGAACCGGCCTGTCGGTGTTGATTAAGATCATAACCCGGATACACTGGGGTTGGCCGTCAGGGACCTCCATCTCGTGACCGCACATCAAGGCCACGTTGCCCCAGCCGATCTGTCGGGCAGCCACCGCTGGGAACTCGGCGTTTAGGTCCCTGGTCGTCGTGAAGGTAGCCGACGCCACGTCGTCCGGGTCTATGTCGTTGGCCTCGATCAGCTGCTCAAGGAGCTCTCGGGTCGCCCCCAGTATGGACTCCTTGGTATTGCTGTCGGCTGTGGTAGCGCCCCTTATCCCACGAACCTTCGCCATCCTGATTCCCTAGCCGCCCGCCGTCCGCAAGCTTCTCACGAACTCATGGGCTGTTTCGAGCACCTGCTCACGTGGGACCTTGTCGATGGCGTCGAGCAGGGCACTCGCTACCACTGCGCCCTCGGCGAGCTGTCCGACTGCTTCTACGTGCTCGCGTCGAGAGATTCCGAATCCGACGAGGATAGGCAACTCAGTGTGCCGGCGGATTCGCTCCACGACCTCGGCGAGTCCTCCGGTCAGCTCCTTCCGTGCCCCCGTCACGCCGGTGAGGCTAACGCAGTATATAAATCCCTTGGCGTCTTGGCAAGCCTGCGCAATGCGCTCGTCGGGGCTCGTGGGGGCCAGCAGCGGGATCATATAGATGCCCTTTTCCTCGCACATGCTCTTGAAGGGGCCAGCCTCCTCCGTGGGGAGATCGGCAACGATGATGCCGTCCAGGCCGGCCTCTGCAGCGTCGTCCACGAAACGCTCCAAGCCATAGCGCATGAACGGGTTGAGGTACCCCATGAAGATAAGTGGTGCATCGGCCGCTACCCCTCGGAGCTGGGCCAGGACCTGGAGGGAGACCCCTACGTTGACCCCCTGCTGGAGAGCCCTGAAGCTGGTTTTCTGTATCGTTGGGCCATCGGCCAGCGGATCGCTGAATGGAATCCCCAGCTCCAGCATATCGCCTCCGGCGGCCAGTACGGTCTTGGCAAGAGCCAGCGAGGTCTCCACGTCGGGGAAGCCGATGGTGACGAACGGGGCCACCGCCGTCCTTCCCTCGCGGCTGACCTCTCGAAGCCTGATGTCGATGCGATTGGTCAAGGGACGTTATCGGGCGGTGTGGCCGCCGTCCATGTACACGACCTGCCCCGTCATGTAGTCGGAAGCCGCGCTCGCCAGGTATACGGCCAGTACACCAAGCTCGCGAGGGTCCCCGATCTTCTTGAGGGGTATGCCGTCGATTCGCTGCTGGAGCAGCTCGGGGTCGTCCCACCACTCCGGCTCTACTAGGTTTGTGCGGTAGTCCCCCGGTCCGATGGCGTTGACGCAGATGTTATAGTCCGCCCACTCCAGAGCCAGAACTCGGGTAAGCATGTCCATGCCCGCCTTGGTGACATTGTATGACGCCACCAGAGGGAACGCCTGCACGCCGTTCTGCGAGCTGATGTTGATGATCTTGCCGTAGCGCCGCTCCATCATGTGGGGGCCGACGGCTCGACAGGCGTAGAACACGCTATTCAGATTCACGTTCAGGACGTGTTGCCACTCTTCGTCGGTCATGCGCGTCGAGCTTTCTCGGGTCACACTGGGCGGCTTCAACGTCTGGTCGGGGAAGGGGACTACGGGCCCCCTGGTGAGCTGCCCCGCGTTGTTGACCAGGATGTCCACCTTCCCCAGTTGTTGGATGGTCTTTTCGACCATTGCGTCTACCTGTGCCGAGTCGGAGACGTCAGTAGGCATGACCAGGACACGCCGCCCCATGGCGCGAATCTCTTCTGCGGCCGACTCTAGGTCCGCCGCCGTCCGGGAGGCGAGCGCCACGTCGGCGCCGGCTTCACCCAGCACGAGGGCGATAGCCCTGCCGATGCCTCTGCTGGCCCCGGTAACTATAGCCGTTCTACCTTCGAGGCTCATCTCTGGGAGCATCCATCCACCTCGCTATGTTTCGGGACCCGGGCGCCCCGATTAAGCCGGAACGGACCGGCTCGTCCTACCAAATATCAACAGGCCCCGCCTGCCCTTGCCACTACGGAGCGACCGAAAGGGCTAGGAGGTTCTGCAGAGCGTGGGCAGTGATTGGCGGCCACAAGGACTTTGTTCTTAGGTATAGCCAGCCCAGAAGTAGCCCCGTTATGAATATAGGTATCATTGAGCTGACGATGATATGGGCCCCTGCAAAGACGGCCGCGCTCGCGACGAGGGCTCGAGGCGCTCCTAGCGTCGGCACCAGGGCCGCCAGCAGGAAGCCACGAAAGAAAATCTCCTCGGCGAAGGGACCCCATAAGACGACGATGATCCCGTTTGTCAGTCTGGTAATACCGGTCCCGAACACATCGGCTGGGATCGGCTCCGGTATCAGGATTTCGATGTCCAGGCTCGTTACGATTGCCGCGTACAAGCCCGTCAGTACGATGCTCCCACCGAAGGCCACCAAAGCGAGTATGAAGCTTCGTCGCACTCTTGGCGCCCGAAGACCGAGCGTCCCCCAGCTTGCACCGTACTTGCGAACGGTAAACGCCCACGCGGCCGCCAGCACAAGCCCTTCGACCATTGCGGTTAGCCAGGGCGTGAGCAGGCTCCGCGTCTCCTCGTCGGCGCCACGAAGCGGCGGCGGAGCCACCAGTATGACGATGGCGAAGCAGGCGACCACTAATCCTGTTGCAAGTACCGCGTCCGAAACCTTCCAAGGAATCCTACCTTCGAGTCCGGCCTCCGCCTTCTGCTCGGGGTCGATACGCGTCATGGGACCTCAGGTATGAGTGTAGCATCGCGAAGCGGGGTCGACCAAATCGCTCCCTCGGTCCCGTCGTGTGCGCCCCGAGGCGGAGATCCAGTTTGGACTCAGGTGACTCAAGTGCGGAGCGCGTTCGCGCTCCGTTGCCCCGTGGGGCTGGACCGGATCCGGCCGCAGCACAATGCGGCTATGGCGAGCTGGAGGAAGCTAGCTCTTGAGCCAGAGCACGTCGCCGCATAGATCGGCAGGGTGTTGCCCGGATGCGAAGACGCCGTACTCCTCCTTGGCTGTCTTCAAGTCGCCGTCGTCGCCATGCCCGGGATAAATCGTAACATCGTCATCCAGTACGAACAGCTTCTCTGTGATGCCCGCGATGATCTGCTTGAGATTCGCCGGCGTTCCCGTTTTACCTGGGCCACCGGGGAACAGCGTATCCCCGGAGAACAGATGGGTGCCGATCGATAGGCATACAGACCCGGGAGTGTGGCCCGGTGTGGATATCACCTTCAGGGTCACCGTTCCGGCTTTGAGCTCGTCGCCGTCCTTCATTAGGAAATCGGGCTCTCTTGGGAGAGCGTGTGCGTCGGCTTCCGCGATGCCAACGCGGGCCTCGATAGCCGAGGTCACCTGTCCGAAACCCTCCAGGTGATCGAAGTGGTTGTGGGTGATGACGAGGCTCTGCACCTTGGTCGCCTGCGCCGCTTCAATCAGCTTCCCCGGGTCGGGCGGGGTGTCGATCATGATGCTCTCGTTGGTCTGAGAGCAGACCACGACGTAGGCGTTGTTGTCGTACGGGCCGCACTTTAGCTTGTGTATCGTGACCTGGCTGTCCTGGTAGTGGGGGGTCATGGTGGCTGCTCCTTATAATGTGCGCAATTGCGACCGAAGGCCGCCCGGCCTTCGCACCGCCTGTGCCCGAGATTACAGCAGCGTCTGTTGGGCCGTCAACTTCCTGCTACCGCTGCCCGCGTCTCCACGGGGCTTCAACCGCCCTTGCCGACGAAATCCTTTACCGATCCGGGCCCTATTCCGCAGTCGAGGTACATGACCTGGCCCGAGATGTGGCTTGCCCTGTCCGATGCCAGGAAAACGCAGAGGTTACCGACGTCGCGAGGCTGGACCAGCCGCCCGAAGGGTACCTTGTCGTTCAGCTCGTTCGGGTCGTCGACGCCGGCCCAGTTGAGCACCAGGTTCAATCCCATGTCCGATTCGACGATGGTTGGGGCTATGCAGTTGACCCGGACACCTTGCCAGCTCAGCTCCTTGGCTATGCACTGCGCCAGCGCGGCCTGCGCACTCTTCGCGGTGACATAGGCCCACTCATCGGCCCAGAACTGCTTCCCAGCCAGTGAGGTGATGAAGATTATGTCGCTCCTGGCCTGCTTGACCATCAGAGGAAGTGCGGCCTGGATGCAGTAAAAGGAGCCGAACAGATGGGTGTCGACCACCTCCCGCAGGGTCTTGTCCGCCCCCTCCGCCATGACCGAGCTGGAGTTGTGGATCCCCGCATTATTGACCAGCATGTCGAGCGTGCCGAACGCCTTTTCGGTCGCCTGCACCATAGCCTTGACCTGACCGGAATCCCTCACGTCCGCCTGGTAAGCTATGGCTTTCCTGCCGGTGCCTTTCACCTCTTCGACGGTCTCGTCGGCCCCTAGCCTGTTGGATTGGTAGTTCACCACGACGTCGGCCCCGGCCTCGGCTAGCTCTATAGCGACGCCACGACCTATGCCCCTCGACGCCCCGGTGACGAGGGCTACCCGTCCATCTAGCTCTTTCATTTGCCGGCCTCCGCGCTGTTTAGAGTGGGCGTTCCAGCTCGGCATTCAGGGGTCGTCAAGTCCGGAACGTACGCCAGTATGAGCCCAAGCGGCTAGGCTCCAGGCCCCGTTGCACGGGCATTTTCGACCTCCCCGGTCGTCTCCCCTCACGGGGCTCGCCCGTTCGTGGCGGGCTATTTCTTATCCCCGGCTGCTGACAGAATCCGCTCGGTGTTCCCACCCATCATGGCGGTGACCTCGGAGTCGTCAAACCTGACGCCGTACTCCTCTCCCAGCGATGGAAGGCGACGAAAGGTGTCCGCCCACGTTTTGAGCGACATGGCGTTGCCGGTGGCTGGGAGGTCGCTGCCCCAGATGATCCGATCGATGCCGAGGTCGTCCCTCATGCGGCCGATTGCTTGAATAAAATCCTGCGTGTGTTTGAAGCTGTACTGCCAGTAGGACAGCTCCAGGTAGACGTTGGGTTTCATCCGAGCCACGTTGAGCGCCTCTCTCCACAGGTCTTGGCCTGCGTGGGCCAGAATGATGTTGAGGTCGGGAAAGTCGGCCGCCACGTCGTCGAACTGCAGGGGCTGGGTGAAGCGGCTGTACAGCAGCCCGGCCATCGGCCCCGAGTGGAATATCACCGGCACCTGATGCTCCACGCACAGCTTATACAGCGGGTGACACACGGGATCGTGAGGGAAGTACCCAACGGTAGGGTGCATCTTGAGTCCCCGGACGCCCCACTCCTCCAGGCTGCGCTTGAAGAGGTCAGCCGCTCCTGGGCGGCGTGGGTCGGAGCCGAAGAACGGGAGGAGCCTGCCCTGATGGCGGCGCGAAAGCTCCACCTGGATGCGATTCTCACCCTCGACCGAGAACACACTATCTCCCAGGCGAAGGCCGTAATCTGCCAACAGCAGCACCGAGGTGTCCACCCCGGCCTCGTCCATCTCCTCGATGATCTCCCGCCCCCGGGCCTCCCAATCCGGCACGATGGGTAGCTCCTCGTGCCGCGCAGCAGTGCCCCGCTTGGTCGGTGTCCTGTCGTAGATCTCCCGAATCGACGCGTGGCGCTCATAAGCCGACCAGACGTGTCGGTGAATGTCGATTATCACTGCTTAGCCTCCACTGATGAAGCGGGGCCGCCAGTATAGCAGACCGCTACAGCCCGGGCGGCTCAGTTTCACCGCGCCGCTCGCGCCCTTTGCCGCAAACGTCCGATGATATACTGGACCCCTGCTCCAAGCCCCGTCGGCCGCCGGTGGCAAGTTCTGACGGATGACGGAGGCTCCTATGAGCCATGTGACTGGGGTAGCGCTACACGTGGAGTGAGGTCGGGAGGAGCTACGTGCCAAGAGACCACGCCCCTGAGCAGATCGAGCCCAGGTCGCTCGACGACTACCTCGAGGTGATGACCAAGCCGGTGTTCCAGAGCGGCATGTCCTGGAAGGTGGTCGAGTCCAAGTGGCACGGCATCCGCGAGGCTCTACTTGGCTTCAACGTCGAGGCCGTGGCCAACCTGACCCCGCCGGACGTGGACGAGATCGCCCTCGACAAGAGAGTGATCAGAAATCGGCGCAAGCTCGACGCCATCGTTCATAACGCTCAGCGCATTATCGAGCTGGACGAAAAGCACGGCGGCTTCAAGAACTACCTGCGTTCCCACGCCACTTTCGCCGAAACGGTCAAAGACCTTCGCAAACAGTTCAAGTTCATGGGCGACATGGGCTGCTACTACTTTTTGTACGTCGTGGGCGAGGACGTGCCCCCTTACGCCGAGTGGATGCAGCCGAGCCAGCGCCGCGCCGCCGGCCGGCTGTAGACGCCGGCGGTCTTGGCGCCCTGCCAGCTCACGCTGCTGCAGTCGTCGGTTCCACTGCGAAACTGGAACGCCAGGCGTCGAACCCGCCCTTTAGCGCGACGGCGTTCATCTTCATCTCCCGGAGCTGCTGCGCCGCACGGGCGCTCGTCGCCTCGTTCGTTCAGGTGCAGTACGTAACGATTAGCTCCGCTGTTGGGGTTCGGTCAGCCCATTCAACCACGCTGTCCGGTTGCACCCTCACGCTATGTGGAATCTGGGCCCCGTCGCGGTCATGACTTGAGCGCGAGCGCACGTCCAGAACCACCGGGCGCTGGTCGCCTGTCAGCAGCTCGTGCAGCTCCTCGACCGTGATACGAGGCACTTCGCTTTCGTCGTGCACGAAGAGCCCCGCCGCGGTGCTCTCTCGCTCCTCTTCCAGCGTTTCCTTGGCCGCCTTGCGTCCGTACCAGGCGCTGGCCGGTGCCGCCGTAGACCCGTGGACGAGAACCGAAGCCAGCACCACTACGCCAACGACGGCCAGCAAGAGCTCCGAGCCGACCACGCCCGCCTGGACCACCAGCAGAGCCAGCAGCAGCGAGTTTAGCCCTCGTGGCCCGAACCAGCTAACGAAAGCATGAGCGCCCCAGCTCATCCTCGCCCTCGACAGGACAAGCGCCAGGACTCCCGGACGAATGGCAAAGATCACCAGCGCGGCCAGACCTAACGATGCGGCGACGGGCACCGTGTGGATGATGCCGGAGAGCACTGCGCCGAACAGAACAAAGGCCAGCAGCATAGCCATCTCCGACGTCGTCTCGCCGTAGTCCAGGAAGCAGTCGCAGAGTCGCTGGTTGAGGGCGACCACCGCCAGGCCGGCCGCGAACGCGGCGAGGAAGCCGTCGCCGCCGGCGGCCGTGGCCGCTGTGTAGGCCGCCAGAACCATCCCTATGCCGTAGAGGGCCTGGTACTCGTGCCGTACCCCCATGTAGGCATCTATCCGAGCCATAAGCCACGAGCCCAGCCCGCCGATTGCGAAACCGATGGCGGGGCCCACGAGTAGGAGCTTCGCCAGAAACGTGGCCCAGCCGGCGGCGCCGGTCAGCTGCGACTGAGCGACGCCGATCAGTACCAGTATCACCGGCAAAACGACGATGTCGTTCGCGCCCGCTTCGATCTTCAAGATCTGGCGTACCGAGCGCGGGATCCTCCCGTCTCGAACGATCTCCCGGAGCACGACCGGGTCCGTCGAGGCCAGGATGGCGCCGCCGGCGAAGGCGACCACCCAGGAGAATCCCAGGAGGAGCGCCAGGGGTACCGCTCCCAACACGATTATGAGAGCGGTGCCCGGCCCCAAGATCAGCACCGGAACCAGCCACCGCCGGTCGATCTCATCGACCCGAAGCTTGACCGCGTCCAGGAACAGTACCAGGGATAGGGTCAGTGTCGCCACGACCTCGAGCACACCGTTGTCCGGGCCCATCTCGACGAGGCCGAGGCCACGCTCCCCCAGGGCGAACCCGAGGCCCAGAAATAGCAGAGGGAACGAGATAGGCGAGCGCTCGACGAACGCCGACGCTAGCGCAGTTACCGTCAGAACGACGGCGATCAGAGCGAACCCCGTCAGGAAGTCAGGCAATCGGCTTCCTCTATCAATCCCTGGGCTCCGAACCGTTACACTCGCACGACCACCATCGCCGGTTTACCGTCCTCCTCCCAGCGATCTACCCTGCCCCCGTCCTTGACGCGTGGCGACGTGTGGTGTTGCCTGTCCGACTCGCGTATTCTATCAGGGCGCGCGGAACCGCTACCTTCGCTACTCGGGTCGGAGAAAGGTCCCATGCCAGAGCTGCCCGACGTCGAGGCCGTCCGGCGCCATCTGATCTCCCAGGGGCTGGTCGGCCGCAGGATTACCGGAGCGGAGCTGCTCTGGCCCAAAGCGGTCCGGGTGCCGTCGCCGGAGCAGTTCCAGGCGGACGTGGCTGGCCGCCGCTTCGAAGAGATCGGCCGGCGAGCCAAGTTTCTGGTCTTCGACCTGGACGGCCGTCCCGGCCTAACGCTGATCCTCCATCTGCGCATGACCGGCTCGCTCAAGTTGACACGGGCCGGCGACGATCGCCCTCACCACACACGAAACGTGCTCACGCTGGACAGCGGGGGCGAGCTCTGCTTCGTTGACCCAAGGAAACTCGGGACGATGTCATTGGTCGCCGATGCAGCAGACGTGCTGGCCGGTCTGGGCCCTGAGCCCCTCGACGCCGGATTCACACCCAAAGTCCTGGCGCACCAGCTTTCGCGCCGCACTGCGCCGGTCAAGGCGCTGCTGTGCGACCAGGCGGTGGTCGCGGGAATCGGAAACATCTACGCCGACGAGGTGCTGTTCCTTGCCCGGATCGGGCCGTTGCGACCCGGCCGCGACCTATCTGCCAGAGACAACCGCCGCCTTCACGAAGCTATCGTCGGCAGGCTCAGTGAGGCGGTGCAGCAGATGGCACCGCTGGCCTCGGCCGAAGGGCCGCCTACCGAGAGTACCGAAGGCCTGGAGGCACTGCTTGTGCCCCGTTCCGAAGGCGCACCGTGCAACCGCTGCGGCGCTTCCATCGCTCGTGTCGTCGTGCGAGCTAGGAGTAGCTACTACTGCCGGCGCTGCCAGAAGAAGTAGCCCAGCGGCGTGGTGTCACCTGAAAGAAAGTTCGGCAGCCGGCTTGGCCGTCCTGGGGCTTCCCCGGGTGAAGTCGGAGGCTAATCCGCCGGTACGTTCCTTGCTCCCGCGGGGAAAGCCCTGCGGCGCAGCTCTGTTCGACGAGCGCTGAGCCCTTTTCGTGCGCTGGACAAAATCCTTGACAGGGTTTTGGGCCGCCCTTAGACTACGGCCCATCTGTTGCAGCACACCTTTCTGGCTACCCGAGCCGGCGAGTGCGCGCTCATCATGAGGGGGAGTAGATAATGGTAAATGGTAAGGCCAACGGCAAAACCCTCGGAATCGACATAGGCGGCACATTTACTGACTGCGTGCTGATCGACCCCGAGGGCGGTATACAGGTCGCCAAGGTCCCGTCATCCCGTACGGAGCTGGCGCGGTGCGTCATGGATGGGTGGCGCAAGCTGGGAGTGGATGGCTCGGAGCTGGCGGCCTTCCTGCATGGCTCCACAGCCGGCACGAACGCCCTCATCGAGCGGCTTGTTGGGCGGGGCGCGCTCGTGACGACAAAAGGGATGAGAGACATCCTGACCTTCGGGCGGGGTGGCCGGGGCGATATGTACAACCTGCAGTGGGAGCCCCCGGTGCCTCTCATCGATAGGAAGGACGTCTTTGAGGTTACCGAGAGGCTCATGATGGATGGGTCGGTGGCAGAGGCCTTTGATGAGGAGCAGGCCAGGATCGTGGCCGAGACCATCAGGCAAAAAGGATACGAGGCGGTAGGCGTGGTCTTCCTGCACTCCTACCGCAACAGCGCCCACGAGGACAGGATGAAGCAAATCATCCTGGATGCCTGCCCCGATATCATGATCTGCACCTCCAACGAAATCCTTCCCCAGTACCGGGAGTTCGAGAGAACCAACACCACGGTCGTGAACACGGTTCTGATGCCCATCATCACGAAATACGTTGAGGACCTCGTCGACAGGGTCCGGGAGGCCGGGTTCGCACACGAGCCGCTCCTCATGCAGGGCTCAGGTGGACTTATGACTCCCAAGGTTCTCAGCAAGTGGCCCGCGCGGCTGGTTGGTTCCGGACCGGCTGGTGGGGTGATGGGGTGCGCGCGTCTGGCCGGGCTCGCCGGCTTCAACAACGTCATTACGATGGATATGGGCGGGACGAGCACCGACGTATCGCTCATTATCGACGGCGAGCCGAGACTGACAAACCAGCTCGAGGTCGAGTTTGGCGTTCCGGTCCTGTTCCCGGCCGTCGACGTGAGGTCGGTGGGGGCCGGCGGCGGCAGCATCGGCTGGATAGACGCCGATGGCTCGTTCAAGGTCGGCCCGACCAGCGCCGGCGCTGAGCCGGGCCCCGCCTGCTACGGTCAGGGCGGAATTAACCCGACCGTCACCGACGCCCAGGTAATACTGGGCAGGCTCGACCCGGACAAGTTCCTCGGCGGCGACATGAAGATAAGCCTGGCCCTGGCCGAGGAGACTATGAAGGAGAAGCTCGCCGATCCTCTTGGTATGAGCGTGGAGGAAGCTGCCCGCGGTGTGCTCCAGATCAACACCAACAACATAATCAACGCGGTCAGGGTCGCGACGGTGGAGAGGGGATACGACCCCAGAGAGTCGGTCCTGTTCGCCTACGGCGGTGGCGGTCCGATGTTCGGGGCCGAGGTAGCCCGGCAGATGAACATCTCGGAGGTAATCGTCCCGCCGAACCCCGGCCTCATGTGCGCTCTGGGCATAGCGTTGGCGGACCACAAGTACGAGGTTTCCGCAACGCTGCTGTACACGAGTAACAACATCGACTACGCGCGCGCTGAGGCGACCTTCCAGGATCTGGAGCAGCAGATAGACGGCATGCTGGAAGACGTGGGAATAGCCGAGGAGCGCAGGGGCCTCCGGCGCTGGCTGGACCTGCGATACGAGGGGCAGGCATACGAGCTCTCCATCCCGGCGTCGAACTCGACCTTCGATGAGGCAGCCTTCCATGAGGCGGTTCAGCGATTCCACGCCGAACACCTGCGGCAGTACGGCTACAAGGACGAGGATTCCGAGCTCGAGCTGGTCTACGTCCGCGTCTTCGGTGAGGGACGCATGGACAAGCCCGAGATCAAGCGCTACTCACTTGAAGGAGCCGACGCGACGGCCGCCGTCACCGGTAAGCGCGAGGTCCACTTCGCGGACTTCGCCGAGAAGACCGAAGTGACCATCTACGACCGGATCCGGCTCAAGGCCGGAAACCGGGTCGCCGGCCCCGCCGTCCTGGAGGAGATGGACTCCACCATAATCGTCCCTCCTGGTATGGACCTGGACGTCGACGAGTACCTGAATCTCGTGATTCACACGAACGTGGGCGCCCAGGACCGAGACACGCTCGACCGGATGGCCGAGGACAGCGCCGGTAGCGAGCATGTATGGCAGGTTGGCACGGTCTCGAAGGACAACAAGGACCCGGTCTTGACGGAGGTCATGAGGAACGCCTTTCTCGCCGTGGTTGACGAGATGAACGTAGTTATGGAGAAGGCCTGCCTCTCACCGGCCAACAAGGAGGCGAAGGACCTGAGCGGGGTCCTCTCCGATCGCGATGGTCACATCGTCTGCCAGGGGTGGAGGAATATCCCGATCCACTGCGGAACGATGGAGCGGACGGTGACGAGCCTCGTCGCCAAGCACGGCGTCGAGAACTTCCGGGAAGGAGACGGGTACATCGTGAGCGACCCCTTCTTTGGCGGAAGCCACATACAGGACGTGCGGATAGTCATGCCCGCCTTCTATAAGGGAGAGCTCCTGGGTTTCCTCACGAGCTGCGGTCACTGGTCGGACGTCGGCGGGTACGTCCCTGGAAGCTACACCCTCACGGCGTCGGAGTGCTACGCGGAGGGCTTGCGCTGGTCCGGGCCTCTGGCGTACCGGGACGGTGAGATGGTCGGTGCCGTTGTCGACGTTATCGCGGAGAACACCCGCGTCCCAAGGATGAACCTGGGAGACATGGCAGCGGAAATAGCGGCCACCAAGAGGGGCTGCGAGCGGCTCGCGGCGCTGGCCGAGAAGTACGGCCCGGACGCCGTCATCGAGCACATGGCCCTATGGCAGGATGACTCTACCGCGTTGGTGCATCGCACGGTCCAGGACGTGCCGGATGGGCGCTACGAGTGGGAGGAGTGGATCGACCAGGACCCAGGCTCCGAGGACAAGCACCCGCTCAGGATAAAGCTGGCGGTCATCATCGAGGGCGACCAGATCACCTTCGATTTCACCGGGACCGACAGCTCGGCCATCGGCTGCATGAACTGCAGTATGGCGACGACCGACGGCGCAGCTATGGTGGGGCTGAAGTGCGTTTTCCCGCTGCCCTTCAACTACGGAACCATGAAGGCGGTCAACCTGATAGCGCCTCCCGGCAGCATCGTCAACGCCCTGAAGCCGTCGAACACCCAGGCAAACTGGAACCCCTTCACCAAGATCGTCGACTGCGTCCTAGGAGCCTTTTCCCAGGTGACCCCGGAAAGAGTTATCGCGGGCTGCGGAAACCTGTCGATCTTCGTTTGGGGCACCGAGGACATTAGGCGCGAGGACAAGCGCTACTGCGTCGGCTACTTCTGGCAGGAGGTCGGCTACGGCGCCGCCGCCACCAAGGACGGCATCACACCTCGCGTGCCGCTGCCGGCCGGCTGGGCTAACACCGTCCCGGTCGAGGTGCTCGAGCGCGAGTCCCCGGTCATGGTCGAGAGCGTCATGCTCCGCCAGGACTCGGCGGGCCCCGGAGAGCACAGGGGCTCGAATGGTGTGCAGCGGATCTTCCGCTTCCTCTCCGACGGAAAGGTGACTCTCCTGGGGGACCGGGCGAAATTCGCTCCGCAGGGACTTTTCGGCGGTAAAGAAAGCGGCACCCAGGAGTGCTACTACAACCCCGGCAGTCCCGACGAGCAGAACCTTGGCTGGATTCAGGAGGCCTTCCGCTATAAGGCCGGCGACAGGCTCACGTTCGTGACGGCTGGTGGCGGCGGTCGGGGGCTGCCGACGCGGCGCGACCCCGAGGCGGTCCGCGAAGACGTCGCTCAGGGACATACCAGCGTCCAGAGGGCGAGGGAAGAGTACGGTGTGGTGCTGAAGGAGGAGCCCGACACGGCTCTTACGAACACCTATACCGTAGACCTTGAGGCCACCGATCTGCTCAGGGCGGAGATGGTGACCGCCGCCGCGACAGGGGACTAGTAATCCGATGGCCGTGGCACAGCGAAACAATCGACGCCGCAAGAGTATGACGGCATACGGAGGCGAGCTATGAGGAAGTCGCTGCCCAAGTCGGGCTCGGACTGGGAACAGATCCGTAGCTCCTTGTCAGACGCCAAGAAGAACGACGTGGACTGGCGGAACGGGAGGCTAACGGGGCTCGTCTACTACGCCGCGGACGACGTATTGCAGATAGCCAAAGACGCCCACGAGATGTACTTCACCGAGAATGCTGTCGGTCGCGAGCAGTTTCCGAGCCTGGTCCAGCTCGAGTCCGAGGTGATCGACATGACGGCAAGCCTCCTCAATGGGGGTGACTCTGCCGTGGGCTGCATGACCAGCGGAGGCACCGAGAGCATATTCCTGGCTATCAAGTCGGCGCGTGACTGGGCCCGGGTTAACAAGCCCACGAAGGGGACCCCGGAGATCGTGGCGGCGCGGAGCGCTCACCACGCGTTCAACAAGGCGGCGCACTACCTGGGCCTAAAGGTCACACGGATTCCCCTGCGCTCCGACTTCCGCGCCGACCCGGCGGCCATGGAGAGCGCCATCACGGACGATACGATAATGCTGGTTGGCTCAGCGCCGGCGTATCCGCACGGCGTCATAGATCCCATCGGTGAGCTGGGCGAAGTGGCCGAGCGGCGCGGACTCTGGCTCCACGTCGACGCCTGTGTCGGCGGTTTCCTGGCGCCCTTCGTCAAGCGCCTTGGCTACCCGATCCCGGACTTCGACTTCTCCGTGCCGGGTGTCACATCCATGTCGGCGGACCTGCACAAGCACGGCTACACGGCCAAGGGGGCCTCAACGATAGTGCAGCGCAACGCCGACTACTTCGACTACCAGGGCTTCGAGTTCAACGAGTGGCCCCGCGGCCGGCACCAGAGCAGAACCATCGTGGGCACCCGTTCGGGAGGGGCCGTCGCTGCGGCCTGGGCGGTTATGAACTACCTGGGCGAGGAGGGCTACATGCGCCTGACCCAGGACGTGATGCAGGCCAAGAGAAACCTGATGGAGGGAATCAACGAGATCGACGACCTCGAGACCTACGGCGACCCGGACCTGGGCATATTCACCTACGGGTCGCCGACCGTCGACATCTCCGCCGTGGCCGACGGCCTGGCCGACGTCGGATGGTACCCCAACAGGCTGACCGAGCCGCCCGGCATCCAGATGCTGCTGTTCCCGACCCATCTGCCCGTCGTCGAGGAGTACCTGAGCGACGTGTCTTACATAGTCGACCGCGTCAAAAGCGGCGACATCGTAGGGCGTGGCACCGAGGCGACGTACTAGCGGTCAGTCAGTTAGTTGCGGATGCCGTTCTGAGGAGCGAAGCGGCGAAGAACCTGAGGCCATCTTCCAAGGCATAGTGCGATGGAAAACCCATCCTCCCCAGATACTTCACTTCGTTCAGAATGACGTCGTGAATTCGAGTTGATGCAGTAACCAGGCTGCATCGACGCGGGCAACCACAGCCCTGCCGGTCCGCCTCGAGGCTAATGCATGACGAGGCCCCCATCCACGTTGAAGGTCTGGCCCGTGATGTTGCGCGCTCCCGGCCCCGCCAGGAAGCCGGCCATGGCCGCGATGTCCGCGGGCTCGTTCGTCCTGCCAATGGGCACACTCTCCCTGATACGTCGTTGTAGCTCCTCGATGGGAGTGTCCAATTCCTGCGACCGCCGGGCCACTATCGACTGTCTCATCGAGGTATCCGTTATGCCGGGACAGATGGCGTTGACGTTGATGTCGTCGCCGCCAAGTGCGTGGGCCACCATGTAGGTCATTGCGATGACCGCCCCTTTGCTCGCAGCGTACGCGGCGTTAGAGGAGCCTACGTAGCCTTTGCCGGCGATCGAGGCGATATTGATAATGCGGCCTCCTTGGCCCTGCCGGATCATTTCTCGCGCGGCCTTCTGCATGCAGAAGAAGGCACCCTTCGCGTTGATCGCGTGCATACGGTCCCAGTCCTCCTCGCCGATTTCCAGGAACCGCATATGCTGAGTCACACCGGCGTTGTTCACTAGAATGTCGATCCGACCAAGCTCGCGGACCGTCTCGTCCAACGTGCGGTCGATGTCGGCAACGCTGCCCATGTCGGCCTGAATGGCTGCGGCCCGCCGCCCTATTTCCCTGACGGCGATGCCGGTCTGCTCGGCGGTATCGTAGTCGATGTCGGCTACGGCGACGTCGGCGCCGTCCTCGGCGAGCCTGAACGCGATCGCCTGCCCAATGCCGCGGCCGGCTCCGGTCACCAGCGCGACCTTACCTTGCAGAACCATCACAACCTCCCGGTGTTATGCGCTGTCCGGGAACTATGATATTACCTTTACGGGATGGGGGCATGTTCTATCCCAGCCCGCTAAGGCACCTGCTAGGCCGAAGCCAGTGTGGGCTGGCCCGTCCAGCCAGGGTGCCCCGGCATGCCGTACATGGGGCAGCCGGTACACGATCTGGCCTCGCCGCAAGGTGCCCTGGACCGGGCGGAGCCCCATGACGCGGACTCCAGCCGCTCCGCCTCCGCTCGCTGCGCCCGGGCCGATTCGCCGAACAGGTCGAGCCTCAGCTGCTTTGCCACCGCCGGCCGGTGGCCCGGTAGGACCAGGAAGGGCCAGGCTCGCTTCCTGGTCACGCCCATGGCCTCGAGGTCCCGCCAGGTATCGATGCTGTGGCGGCGTCGCGTCATCAGTATGCGATCGACCGAGGTCGGTCCCACCCCGGGGACGCGTATCAACTGCTGCCGGGTAGCTTCGTTCACGTTCACCGGGAAGGAGTCGAGGTTCGCGCTGGCGATGGACGTCTTCGGATCGAGGTCCAGGGGTAGGAAGCCGTCGTCGTCGAAGGCGGAGTCCAGCTCCTCACTCGAGTAGCCGTAGACGCGCCTGAGCCAGTCCATCTGATACAGCCGGTGCTCTCGGCCCAGAGGCGTCGGCGGATGCTCCTCCAGAGGCGTGTAACGCACCGGCCGGAAGGCCACGTAGTACACGCGCTTGAGGTTCCATTCGCGGTACAGCTGGTCGACGCGCCCGTAGATGTCGCGGTCCGACTCGTCGGCGGCTCCGACCACCATCTGGGTCGCCTGACCCACCGCGCCCCCGGTGCCTTCCCGAGTCAGGCTGTCTATCCAGCTCATCGGGGCCAGTATGTCCCGCTCAAGATCCTTCATCGCGCTTAGCTTTCGCATCATCTGCGGCGTTGGCGTCTCTATGTTCACCGAGAGCCGCGTGCCGAGCCGGTATGCCGCCTCCACGTACTCGCGCTCCGTCCCTGGCATCACCTTCAGGTGAATGTATCCCTGGAAGTCGTACTTGTGCCGGATTACGTCCACGACCTTGATGAGCCGCTCCGTTGTCTTGGAGCCGCTGCCCGCGACACCTGAGCTCAGGAACAGCCCGTCGACCGTGTGGCGTCGACGCAGCTCGTCGAAGGCTCGCGCCAGCTCGTCGACCTTGAAGGCGAATCGCTTTCTCGGGACCCAGTGGCTGTTGGGGCAGAAGGCGCAGTCCATCTTGCAGAAGTCGGTGAACATCACACGCATCAGATTGATGCGCTTTCCGTTGGGCATAGACGCCCTGTACACGCCGGGAGCTGGGTTGTTCTTGGGCAGCGAGTACGGCATCCTCCGCCTGCCCGCCTCTGGGCGTGACAGGATATCGTCGCTTGCCATTCCGCCCAGCACCTGGAGCTTTTCATGGGTGTCGGGAGAGCGATTGATGAGCATAGCCAGCCTCCTGTAATAGAACTTATGTTCTCTCCAGGGACCAGCGCTTGTCAAGGGCTTGTCTGAGTACGCTGCTTGCGGCTAGGCCTCGACGCCGAACAGGTGGTGCTTGCGCGAGTGGAGGTACTGACTGACGATGAAGGTTAAGGGCTTTCGGGCCGACGCGAAGTGCTGTCGCAAAAGGTCGAATACATCAGCCAGCGAGAGCGTCCGCGCTGTCGGGTGCGCTGCGGCGAGGCCGTAGAATCGGCGACCCACTCCCTCGTAGTCGTCCATGGTGCGGCGAGGTCTGGCCGATCTGCGAGATGCCGGCCGGCTCGCGTGGCCGGGGAACACACCGGACATGAATAGACATACGTCAGCGATGCGCTTGTAGTAATTGAAACGATGCGGCTCGTCGGTGTTGGAGCATAGCCGTAGCAGGCCATCGATATCCATGTCGCTGTACCTAACCCGCCGCCTTACGCCCCGGCGGACCCGCACCGGGACGGTGTAGCTCTGGACCCGGGTGAAGGAGGCCAACATGTCGCCCAGGTACTCGAGTACCCCGGGACTCTCAAGGAGGTCCGAGACCTCCTTGGTGTCGAACACAGGAATTCCCTGCCTGCCCGAGCGTTCAACCGTGTGTGTGGCCATCGACAGGTCTTTAAGCGCCCGGCGCAAAAGAATCTCGAAGTACAGCGGCGGCGATATCTTGACGAATATCTTGTCGTCGCTCATCACCCTCTGGAACACGCGGTCGTCGCCGACCATCGCCTTTCGAAAGTCGCCGTCCTTGAGAACGAGCTGCCGCAGCTGCTGCTTGTTCTGCGCACCGGGCACAGTTTCCTCTACGACGAACTCCAGGTCCGCATCGGTAAAGCTTGCTCTGTCTGGAAGGGATAGGCTCACAACGTTATGCTCTCGTAGGCTGGCTTACGTCATTCTATACACGTATTTTACATCACCGCTGGGGCGGGAGATCGGGGGCCCGAACCGCCGAAGCGCCGGGGCTCGGTCAGATTCTCGCCTGGTATTGACCGCAGATGATCCCATCTCATATAATTCGTGGTTAGCAGCCGACGACGGAGACTGCTAATCTTGACAGTATGGAATCAATGCGAGGAGGCAAGAGAGAGTCATGGCAACGAAGGCGAAGGCGAAGGTATCGTTTCAGCCGCTGGGCAACAGGGTGGTGATAGAGCCAACCGAATCAGAGGAGCAGGTCAGCGCGGGCGGCATATATATACCTGACACGGCCAAGGAGAAGCCCCAGGAGGGCAAGGTTGTGGCGGTAGGGCCGGGGCGGCTGACCGACGACAGCAAGCGGGTCGCCATGGACGTAAAGGTGGGCGACACGGTGGTCTACTCCAAGTACGCGGGCACCGAGTACCGCGAGGGCGAGATCGAGTACCTCGTCGTGCGAGAAGACGACATCCTGTTCAAGAAGTAAACGCTGCGACAGATGCAGCTCACTATTCGAAAGAGGAGGCGAACATAGATGACCGCTAAACAGTTGACCTTCAGCGAGGAAGCCAGGGCCGCGATGAAGCGCGGCATCGACATCATGGCCAACACCGTTGGTGTGACGTTGGGTCCCAAGGGTCGAAACGTAGTGCTCGACAAGAAGTTTGGTCCGCCCCAGGTGTGCTCTGACGGGGTGACCATAGCCAAGGAGATAGAGCTCGAAGACGCCTTCGAGAACATGGGAGCGCAGCTCCTGAAGGAGGCCGCGAGCAAGACCAACGACGTGGCGGGCGACGGCACGACGACGGCGACAGTGCTGGCGCAGGCCATCATCCACGAAGGGTTCAAGAACATCGCTGCCGGCGCAAACCCGATGGCCCTCAAGCGAGGCATCGAGCAGGGCGTTGGCGCGTTGCGCGAGGCGCTGGAGAAGATGTCCAAGCCGGTCGAAGGCCGAGATCAGATAGCTCAGGTGGCATCGTTATCGGCCCACGACGATGAGATGGGCAACCTGATCGCCGACGTGATGGAGAAGGTGGGCAAGGACGGGGTCATCACGGTGGAGGAGTCCAAGGGCATCAGCTACGAGCAGGAGTTCGTAGAAGGAATGCAGATCGACCGTGGCTACATCTCGCCCTACTTCATCACCAACCAGGAGCGGATGGAGACGGACATCGACGACCCCTACATCCTGATCACCGACAAGAAGATCTCAGCCGTCAACGATCTTCTGCCTGCCCTGGAGAAGATCCTGCAGGTGGGCAAGAACGTGGTGCTCATCGCCGAAGACGTGGAAGGCGAGGCGCTGGCGACGCTCGTGGTCAACAAGCTGCGAGGGACGCTGAACTGCCTGGCGGTGAAGGCCCCCGGATTTGGCGACCGACGCAAGGCGATGATGGAGGACATGGCGATCCTGACCGGCGGTCAGGTAATCAGCGAGGAGGTTGGGCGCAAGCTGGATTCGGTTACCGTCGAGGACCTGGGTCGGGCGCGAAGGATCGTCGCCACCAAGGACGACACCACCTTCGTTGGCGGCGCCGGCTCCGAGGATGCTATCCAGGGGCGGATCAACCAGATCAAGGCCCAGGTCGAGGAGACGACGTCGGACTACGACCGAGAGAAGCTTCAGGAGCGCCTCGCGAAGCTGTCAGGTGGCGTGGCTATCCTGAAGGTAGGCGCGTCCACGGAGATCGAGCTGAAGGAGAAGAAGAACCGGGTCGAGGACGCCCTTTCGGCAACGCGGGCTGCGGTGGAAGAGGGCATCGTGCCGGGTGGCGGCATCGCCTTGATTCGCGCCATGAATGCCCTGGACTCGCTGAAGCAGACAGGAGACGAGGCCACGGGCATAAGCATCCTGAAGACAGCCCTCGAGAGGCCGCTGAAGCTCATATGCGAGAACACGGGCGTCGCCGGCGAGGTGGTCCTGTTCGAGAGCCTGAAGGCCGAGGGCGACTGGGGCTTCGACGCCGAGGTCGGAGAGTACGGACATCTGCTGGAGCGTGGGATAATGGACCCGACCAAGGTCACCCGCGCAGCCGTCGAGAACGCTTCAAGCGTAGCGTCGATGGTGCTCACCACTGAGTCCATGATCGCCGACATCAAGGACGACAAGGCGCCCGCGATGCCTGCGGCTCCTCCTATGGACTACTAGGCAACGTCAGTCACGTCGGGGGGCGGAGCCAAACGTCGTAGGTTCCGCCCCCCGGCGAAACGTTCGGGCTCAAGATTCAGGCACGGGCAGGGAGTACCGGCGTGACGCAGATGTGTGAGTGCGAACACGGAAACCCCTCCGCAGCGTTTGACGGATCTCCATCGCCAGTGTACTATTCATGCTAACGATGGTTCCAAGTTTCACGAAGTCGACGACCCTGGTACCTGGCGGCCGAACTGGCCGGGCCTCGGGTGTCGACGTCTGCTCCACAATCTGCAGGTGTTGTTGTCCTCCAGCATGTGCTCGCGGGGCAGCGGGGAGCATCGGACGAGGCTAATGAATCGTAGATAACAGCAACACCTGAGTCGAGCCTTGGTCGCCCCGGCACTCGCCGGGGCTTTTTTTTGGACATTTCTGCTTGTGAGGAGTAGTGGTACGCGATGACGGTAACTGAGCGAGAGCTGACCGTGGAGGAGAAGGGCAAGCTGCATTCGCCCGTGGACGTGATCCCCTACATCCCCGAGGAGATCGACGACTTCGAGACAGAGGTCAGTCGATTCCTCCGCGGCGGGTGGGAGGACCCTACCGCATTCACCGGCTTCAGGCTGCTCCAGGGCGTGTACGGCCAGCGTCAGCCGGACGTCCAGATGATGCGCATCAAGATCCCCTTCGGCGGCCTCACAGCCGACGAGATGGACGTCATGGGTGAGGTGGTCGAGAAGTATGCGCCCCTAAAGAAGGGGCACGTGACCACGCGGGAGAACATCCAGCTACACTTCATCAAGCTGGACGACACCCCGACCATGTTGCGCCGCCTGGGTGAAGTTGGGTTGACCACCCGCGAGGCCTGCGGCAATACGGTGCGCAACGTCGTGGGGTGCCCCCTCGCCGGTGTGACTCCGGACGAGCCCTTCTACGTGTCCCCCTACGCAGCGGCCTTCGCTCGATGGTTCGTTCGCCATCCCCATAGCCAGCGAATGCCGCGCAAGTTCAAGGTTGCCTTTGCTAGCTGCGCCCAGGACTGCGTCGTGACCGCGATTCACGACCTGGCCTTCATCCCCAAAGTGCAGGCGGATGAGAGCGGTGCGGAGCGCCACGGGTTCCAGATGGTGACGGGCGGCGGAACGTCGATCATGCCCCGCATGGCCTATACGCTCTACGACTTCGTGCCCGTAGAGGAATACCTGAAGGTCAGCGAGGCCGTCGTCCGCATCTTTGACCGGACCGATGAGCTGCGCAAGAACCGGTCCAAGGCTCGCATAAAGTTCTACATCGACCGGATCGGCATCGACGCATTCCGCGAAGAGGTCGAGCAGGAGCTGACCCGGGACTGGGCTCAGGCGTCCTTCGACCCCGCGCCGCTGATGGCTGTGCCCGACGAGCACCTGGATGGTCCACCGCCCCCGGTGAAGGCGGGGAACGGGAAAAACGATCCCGAGTTCGAGCTTTGGCGAGAAACGAACGTGCGTCCCCAGCGCCACGAGGGCTACAACATAGTCTGGGTTAAGCTGCCCCTCGGCGACATACAGGTCGACCAGTTCCATGCCCTTGCCTGCATCGCTCGCAAGTATGCCGCAGGCCGAATCCGCGCGAACACCGAGCAGAACCTGGTATATCGCTGGGTCCCCGACGGCTATCTGACGGACGTCTGGCGGGAGCTCTGTGAGACGGGGCTGGCGGAGGCCGGCGCTCAGGACATCACCGACGTGGTCGCCTGCCCTGGAACGGACAGCTGCAAGCTAGGCATCACCTCGTCCATGGGCCTCGGTCGCGCCGTCAAGGCCTCCTTGACCGAGGCGGCCATCGATGACCCCGAGGTCAAGAAACTCCATGTCAAGATCAGTGGCTGCCCCAACGGCTGCGCCCGGCATCACATAGCCAACATCGGCTTCCACGGAGCGGCCACCAAGGGGGACGGCAATCAGGTGCCGGCTTACGAGACGTTCCTGGCCGGCAGCTACGGCAACGGCGACGCGCGATTCGGCCAGCGACTGAAGACCAAGGTGCCCGCCAAGCGGGTCCCTCAGCTGACGCTCCGTTTCACCGAGCTCTACCAGGAGCAGCGCCTGGACGGGGAGTCCTTCAATCAGTTCGTCGACAGGGTGGGCACCGAGCCCTTCGAGGCGGTCGCCCTCGAGTTCAAAGACGCCGGGCCGCTGAACAAGGAGAACCTCGACACCTATCTGGACTGGTCGCAGACGACCCTGTACAAGGTCGAGCGCGGCGAGGGCGAGTGCGCCGTCTAGGCCGGCATCGGGTACCACTATGGGTATCAGTCGCCGGCGTGCCCAGGACTACGCGGAGCAGGTATTGTCCCGGCCCCGCTCCGAGATTCCGCTGACGCTCAGGCGAGGCAAGGGCGGCGTCACTCTGCTCCACAAGGGGCGAGCGTTGACCAAGTGCCACGCCTCCAAGGTCGGGGAGCTGCAGGCGGCCTTCATGGCTCGAGCCCTTGGAACCGAGCTGCCGGCGCTAGGTGGCAAGACCACCGCCCTGGTCCCGGGTGGTGTTCTCTACCGCGCCGTAGCCATATCCACTCTCGACCTCCGCAGGCCTGAGGCTCGGAAGGTGCTTGCCCAGCTTCTGGCGACCGCTGAGATGCAGCGTACCGTCATGGGTGGGGCCGTGGCATAAGACCTGCCGTCCCTCGACGGCCGGAACCCGTATCCGGGCCATATCACCGGCGAAGAGCCGCTATGCCGCCTGATACCTCGCGCTGACTCCAGTGGTTGCCCAACTACGCCGAAGACCCTAAGGTAGAGCCGCGTACACGGTCTCGAAGCGAGGGGAAGTTTGGGCCCGCCGCCTGGGTCCGCTTCTTATCCATCGGCCCGGCCAAGGATGTGACGGCGTTGGGTCCAACACCGATTGAGAGCGAGGAGACTCAGCCCCCGTAGCAACATGTACAAGTGGGTCATAGTAGGAACTGCATTTCTCGTTCTGGGGATCTCTTGGGCCACTGCACAGAGTGGCTTCGGCGCCTTTGTAACCCCTTTGACGGGAGGGATGGGGTGGTCACGAACGGAGGTCTCCGCTGCCTTCTCCATAAACATAATGACAACCTTCGCTGTCGGCGTATTCTGGGGATGGCTGGCGGATCGATGGAGTGTCCGCGGCGTGATAGCCGTAACCGGACTGCTGATGGGCTTGGGGCTGTTCCTGGCCAGCATGGCCAACGCCCTGTGGCAGATCTACCTCTTCTATGGTTTGATCGCGGGCGTCGGCCTGGGGGGCACTGCGGGCCCGCTGACGGCCATAGTGTTCCGGTGGTTCCCGAGGAGGCCGGGTATGGCCATCGGCATCGTCTACGCCGGCGTCGGTGGCGCATCCGCCGTCTTGCCGGTCATTGCTGAACGTCTGATCGCCTATGACGGATGGCGTTTCGCGTTTCAGGGTCTGAGTTTTCTCATATGGGGTGTATTCGTTGTAGGGATTGTGCTGCTCCGGGAGCACAGACCGCACCCCAGCTCGTCGCCTGTCTCGTCCGAGGGGCCAAACCCTGACCTCGACGCAGCAGATGCCGAGGAGACGCGGTCCGCCGCCACCGATCGAGATCCCCGCGCGGGCGATGTGTCCCTAAACCTCCTGGCGGCCTTACGTGCGAGGTCGTTCTGGATCATCTTCGGCATGGTCGTCGCTGGAAACCTGGTTCTGGACATGATCCTGGTCCACCTGGTTGCCAGGGCCATCGACGGCGGGGTAACGCCCAGCATCGCCGTTACGCTGCTCACCGTAACCGGCCTCGTCAACATGGTGAGTACCATGGTAGGGGGAGTTCTGGGCGATCGGTTCGGGGCTCGTCGAGTCTATCTTGCCGCTCTGCTCCTTCTCACGGCAGCGCTGGTCTGGCTGACTGTGTCCACTGCTCTGTGGATGCTCTACGTTTTTGCCGTGGCCTTTGGTATAGGTAACGGCGGCTGGTTTCCCCAGATCCCCGTCTTAGCAGGCCGTATTTTCGGCAACCGCCACATCGGTACCATCTTCGCGGCCTTGCTGCTGGGTGCCGGCGTCGGCGCGGTCGTCGGTCCCATCGTCGCCGGATACGTGTTCGACGTCACAGGGAGCTACAAGATCGCTTTCATAGTCGCAGCTGGTACCGCGTTCGCGGCGGTCGTGTTGACCGCTACGTTGAAGGATCGCCCGCATCCGGCTCGGTCGCGCGTTCCCTCGTGAGGGGGAGCGGGCTCGCTGAAACGAGTCGAGTGGCGGAGACGCGGGTCGTGCTACGTCCGGTCCTCGGTCGACTTTGGCAGGGGCTGGTGGAGAGACCGTCGCTGGCCCTGAGCGGCCAACGCCGACCCTAATGGACGACGTGCAGATCGTATTTCGCCAGCTTGCGGCGGTCCTCGTCGCGGATGGGATGGTCGCGCTCCGGAATGTCGGAGGGAGGCTCGTGGCCAAACAGTGGTGTGGAGAAGTACCGCGCTCCTGTGTCGTTGATCATCGTCACCATAAGACTGGTGTCGGGTAGGGCCTTCGCCAGCTTGTTGGCGGCCACCACGTTGCAGCCCGACGAGATGCCGCAGAAGATGCCCTCTTCGGTCGCCAGTCGGCGGCTCATCGCGATCGCCTCCTCGGAGGAGACGGTCACCACGCCGTCCAGGTAGTCCAGGATCAGGTTGTCGGGAATGAATCCGTCGCCGATTCCCTCGATCAGGTGTGTGCCCCAGCTTCCACCCGAGAGTACCGGACACTCCGTGGGCTCGACTGTATAGACCTTTACGTCAGGGTTCTGCTCCTTCAGGAACCGGCCGACCCCACATACGGAGCCGCCGCTACCCTCAGACGCTACGAACAGGCTTACCTTACCCTCCGTCTGCTCCCATATCTCTGGCCCGGTCGTCGTGTAATGGGCTTCGTTGTTATCCGGGTTGGAGAACTGAGCCACCTCCCAGAACTTCCCCGGGCTCTGGCGTTTCAGTCGCTTGACCTCCTCCAGGCACAGATCGACATCGCTCTCGGCCCCGGGTGTCAGCACGAGCTCGGCCCCAAAGGCGGCGATGGAGTTCTTGCGCTCCTCGCTCATGCCCTCGGGCATGACGATAACGACCGGATATCCCCTGGCGGCGCCTATCATGGCCGTGGCGATGCCGGTGCTCCCGGTCGACGCCTCCAGGATCGTCATGCCCTGGCGCAAGTCGCCGCGCTCTTCGGCACGGCCAACTATGTGGCGGAGAATGCGGTCCTTCAGGCTCGCGCTGGGGTTCATGAACTCCAGCTTACCGCAGACGGCCGCCGGTCCCTCAACGACATTTCGCAGCCGCACGAGCGGAGTAAAGCCCGCCACCTGGCTAATGTCCTCCGCGATGCGCCGTCGGGAATCCCAATCCAGCACGTGCCCCTCCTGTAGTCAGCAGCCTTCGCCCGAATTTCGAGGGTGAGTTTAGCATAGCACCAGGGGCATCAACATTTTGTATCGAGCACGAGCGGGTTCCGTCTGCCGCAGACGGCCCTCCGGCTGGTACATGCTGAGCGAGGCTGCATAGCGGACAGAATCACACTCAGCCGGCAAAGCTGGGCAGCGGTCGAAAGCCTTGCGATAGACCGCGTTGGGACTTGGATCCCGCTGGCTACGCGTTCACCCGCGGGCCCCCGTTCCCGCTGCGATGGACGGTCGCTTGTCCGCCCTCGGGGCCTATGGTAAGCTCGACCAACAGGTGCACGAGCGGATCATATCGACCCATTCGTGAGCCTGGTCGCCGAGCGGAGGAGTTAGAGTTGAGCACTCAGCAGCAGGATGTTTCGCCTGATGTCGGAAAAGAAGTCCTGTACGAGAACGAGCGTTTCAAGGTATGGGGCATGACATTAGAGCCCGGCGAGTCCTCCTCGTACCACCGTCACGTGTACGACTACGCCTTCTTCTACACTACCCCAAGCCGGATCGCGGTTCGACAGCACGGCCAGCCTGATATCGTCCAAGAGTACGGCCGAGAGTTCGTTCAGTACTCGGTCGTCGGAGAGGGCATCGAGCACCAGATCACGAACGCGGGAGACGAAACCCACCACCAGATAATACTGGAGTTCAAGGGGCCGAGCGCGTCCGCCGAGCCGTTGCCTCCCGAGACAAACGGCCGCGTGAAAGGCCCCATTTAGGCTCGGCGCGGCTTTGCATCAGAGGTCTTTCCCAGGCCGGGATCTGCTTTCCCTCCCACCCGTCCCCGGTAGAGCGGTACCTGGGGAAACCCCCGTTGAACCCGGCTCAGGCGGGCCCGGCCCCAGCCCGATACGCCGGGGGGGGGGGGGCCTTCTCCCGGTTTTCGTGCGATGCTCCTCAGCGTCGTAGCGGGTACTTTAGCCTGTAAATCTCACAAGGTAGAGGTGGCTGGATGATACCGGGCCGGAGAAGAATATTCCGTGGCTGGTTCGTGGTCGCCGGCAGCGTCCTGGTGGTATTCGGGATATTCGGCAGCCAGTTCTCGTTCGGTGTCTTCCTCAAGCCCATGACCGAGGAGTTCGACTGGTCCCGCGGCACCCTCTCCCTGGCCTTTGGCATTACGTTCATGCTTACGGGGCTGCTACGCCCGGCCGCCGGCTACCTGGCTGATAAGTACAGCCCCAGGGTCGTGGCGCTGACGGGAGTCGTGATCGTTGGTGCGATACTGCTCCTCATCCCCCTTGTCAGCAGCCTGACGCCACTCTTCGTGCTCTTCGCCGTCATGAGCATCGGGATAACCATGGGGGCGGGTCCCACCTTGACGAAGGTGGTCAGCGCCTGGTTCTACGAGAGGCGGGGCCTGATCCTAGGTATGGTGAACAGCGGCGGCTCTCTCGGGGCGATGGTCCTGGTGCCGGCCACCTCGGCCTTTCTGGTTCTGCTCGACTGGCGTGAGGCCTACCTGTTCCTGGGCGTGATCCTGCTGGCTCTCATCCTGCCGCTTGGCTTCATCCTCATACGGAACCGGCCCCAGGATATGGGACTCGAGCCCATGGGCAAGCCTGGCGGTGCAGCAATGACCGCGAGTTCCAGTCAGGACCTCGAACGGTCGGGCCGGGACCTGACCTTCAAAGAGGCGGCCCGCGCCCCGATCTTCTGGAGACTCACCTTCGGATACTTTGTCTGAGGGTACTCCATGAGCTTCGTGAATGCTCACTTCATATCATACGCCAGGGACCTTGGATACCATCCCATGGTCGCGGCAGCCGGGTTCAGCCTCATCGGATTCATGGCAATCGTCGGCGGCGTGTTCCTGGGGCACCTCTCGGACAAACACGGACGCCGGCGGCTTCTCAGCTACTCGTACCACCTCAGGACCCTGGGCTTCGTCGTGGTCCTGCTGTCTATGGGCGTCTCGTTCCTGGGCATACCTCCGCTCGGTCTCTCGGCCCTCCTGGTGGGCATCGTGCTCGTTGGCCTCTCCTGGAACGCCGTCGTCGGCATCACCGCAGCCTATGCGTCGGACCGCTTTGGCATCTCCAACCTGGGCATGATCTACGGCGTCATGTTCGGAATGATGCCTTTGGGCTCCGGACTCGGGGCTTTCCTGGGCGGCACCCTCTACGACGCTCGCGGCACCTACGACGTGGCTATCTGGTCCAACATTGTGCTGCTGTTGGTGGCGGGCTTCCTGGTCTTTATTCGAGAGCGTCCTCGCGTGCCCGAGGAGGCGATAGCTGCCGTAGGCTAGTCTACGGCGGCGCGCCGGACCAAAAAGCAGGGCTACGCTCGCTGGACCCTTCTCGGACAGCGACGATTATCCAAGATCGAGTTCTCAAGATGGTTTGATGTCGTCGCAAGTTCTAAGCCCGCCGTTTTGCAAATCCACACCCATCGAGAGGTCTCGTGAAGAATTCCGAGGTTTGACTTGGTTCCCCTTAAGTGTTAAATATAGGCGAGGCTTCTCACAGACTTGGCTCTGGAGGAGGCGAAGAGGCCGGAGCCAAGATCTAGCCAGTCGGCGGCTCTCTGTCGACTGGCCGTTCCGCGCAGCACAAAGGTGCTGTCGGTTGCCACCCCCCCATTAGGCTTCCCCAACCGTGAAGACGTGCAACTTGATTTGGGGGGTTCGCGGTTCCTAAACGTGATAGTCCGCCGGATTTTCGGGAGGTAACACATGAAAGAGAGAGACGTAAACTACGTCTCCTCGCTATACGGGGGGTTCTGGGGCTTCGAGACGAAAGACTTTTGCTATATGACCAATCCCTACTTCCCGCCGGACGAGTTCATAGAGTCACTCCACTCGCGGCTGATGGAGTTGGTCAAGTCGTATCCTTCGACGAACTGGTATGTCTCCTCGCTGGCTGCTGAGCCGCTAGGCCTGACCCATGAACAGCTGGTGATCGCAAACGGAGCCAGCGAGTTGATCAGTGTGATAACAGAGAGCTTCGTCAAGCATCTGGCACTGCCCGTGCCCACGTTCGACGAGTTCGCCAACCGTGCCACTTCGCAGGGCAAGCGGGTCAGCCCGTACCCGCTGGGTGCCGATTTCGAGTTAGACGTCGACGGATTCATTAAGCACGTCATTGACGTGGAGGCCAACGCCGTCGTCCTGGTTCGGCCCAACAACCCTACCGGCACCCTCGTTCCTTCAGAGTCCTTGCGGCACATGCTGGCAGAGCTCCGCGGCCTCGACCTTGTCCTGGTGGATGAATCCTTCGTGGACTTTGTAGACGAGGACCCGACGCCATCAAGCGATGGCATAATGGACGACTTTCCCAATCTCATCATAATGAAGAGCCTTTCCAAGATATATGGCATTCCCGGTCTACGCCTCGGTTACGCCTCGTCGAGCAATCGAGAGATGATCGCCGAGCTCCGTCGGCAGATCCCCATATGGAGCGTCAACTCGATGGCCCAGTACTTCCTCGAGCAGATGGGGGACTACAGGGACCAGTACCTCGAATCCTGCTGGAAGGTGGTGCGGGCGACGCGGGTTCTGCATGAAGCGCTGCGGCGCGTGCCCTTTTTGCATGCCTATCCCACCAAAGGGAACTTCGTCATGTGTCGGATCGTCTATGGCCTCAGCGCCACCGAGCTGACGGCCAGGCTCTTCGAAGAGTTCGGCATCCTGATAAACAATCTAGGCAACAAGCCGGGCCTCGAGGACCGGTTTGTCCGGTTCGCATGCAGGACCACCGAGGACAACGCCGACCTGATCCAGGCCATACAGGCCATTTCGGCCACTATCCCCGAGCCGGCCGCGTATTCCGGGCGAGGGTAGTTCAGATGAAAGCGCTGATCCTAGCGGCGGGTATGGGGACTCGGCTTCGACCGTTGACTGACCACGTGCCCAAGTGCATGGTCGAGGTAAACGGGAAGCCGATCATACAGCATCAGTTGGAGGCGCTCGACAAGGCCGGCGTGCGACGCTGCGCCGTCGTGGTCGGCTACCTGGCGGACACTGTGTCGGACGAGTTCGGTCCACGGTTCGGCAACGTCGATATGAAGTATGTCAACAACGACGTGTTCGATCGCACTAACAACCTCTATTCGCTGTGGATGGCGCGGGAGGAGCTTAACGAGGACCTCCTGCTGCTGGAAGGGGACGTGCTCTTTGATGAAGGCCTGCTCGGTGACCTTGTCGCCAGCGCACACCCCGATGTAGCGGTCGTCGACAGGTTTAGCCCCCCCATGAACGGGACAGTGATCCTGGCAGACGGTGACATGTCATCCGCGATGGTCCTGAAATCGGACCAGCCCGAGGGCTTCGACTACAGCAATGCCCTGAAGACGGTCAACATCTACAAGCTCAGCCGGTCGACTTTGAAGACTAGGCTCGTGCCCTCACTCGACCGCTACGTCGCCGCGGGACGTACCGATATATATTATGAGTCGGTCATCGCCGAGCTGATCGCTACGGGGGAACTGAGACTGGCTGTACACCCGACGGGCCACAGGCGGTGGGCCGAGGTCGACGACGAGGCGGACCTGCGCCTGGCCGAGGAGTTGCTCCTGCAGACCGGGGCAGTCGCCGACCGCTAACCCGAACCATCGAGCAACCAAACCGAAAGCGGGACAGAAGGCAACCTATGGCAGAATATGCGGAGCCGTGGTCTAAACCAGACGCGGTAGACTACTACGCCAAAAACCGGCACGAAGAATCAGACCTCTACCCGTCTGAAAGGGTTTTCCTCTCGCGAGTCCTCTTTCCCGGGGCCAAGGTCTTGGACGTGGGCTGCGCCTCGGGCGGTTTCTTCAACATAATGCGCTCAATCGAGCCGACCATCGACTACACCGGCATCGACATCGCGGAGCCTTCCATTGAAATCGCAAAGGCCAGGTATCCGGAGGCAACGTTCCTCGTCACCGATGGCTCCACCATACCGTTCGACGACAACGAGTTCGACCTGGTCCACTGCACGAGCGTACTTGTCATAGAGCCTCGGTACGAGGGTGTCATCCGCGAGATGTACAGGGTCGCCAATCGATTTGTCCTGGCTGACATACGTCTGCTCAAGGGTATCGGAGGCGTAACAGATCCCAAGGACTCATACTACCGGATCGAATTCAATGGGGAGTTCGATGGCACGACTGTACCCTACGTCATAGCCGACGCCGACGAGGTCGTAGACTTCATACTCGGTCTGGAACCCAAACCCCAGGCACTGCGCGGGACAGGCTACTTCCATGATGTCTCTGCCGCCGCTCGGACGCCGTACTCCCAGGTCTGCATGAGCGTCCTGCTCGTGCAGAAAGGAACGCCCAACACCACTCGCACGGAGCTGGACTTAGAGGAACTGCCCCTCGAGTTCGCCGCGTCCTAGGCGTCGCCATTCCCGATACCGGGGCTCGACCGCCGTTGTCTCATTCGCCTTAACTGTGCCAGTCGGAGCTGGGCCTTGACTGTACACCCACGCCCTCGGCTCCTCATCGGCCTGGGGACATGTAGGGTCGGGTATAACAAGGGCCAGGCGGCCGGAGGTACGACGTATCAGTGGCACAGCGGTCTGAATCGACGAAGTGGATCGAGTGGGTAAGCGAAATGGCTGCCATCGCTCAGAATGGCCTCACTTATGCCACCGATCCGTTTGACGTGGAGCGCTACACATCGCTTCGCCAGCTCGCCGCCGAGATCGCGGCGGCTCACACGGATGCTTCGCCCGAGTTCATCCAGGGCCTCTTTGAGGGGGAGACGGGCCACGCCACGCCCAAGGTCGATGTTCGAGGCGTGGTCCTTCGCGACGAGGCCGTCCTGATGATCAAGGAGCGAGCCGACGGCCTGTGGGCCCTCCCGGGTGGATGGGCCGACCCCAACGAGTCTGCGGCCCAGGCCGTGGTGCGCGAGATCCGCGAGGAGTCGGGCTTCACTACACGAGCGACGCGATTGCTAGCCGTCTACGACAGGGGCTGCCACGACCATCCCCCGTATCCCTTTGCCACCTACATGATTTTCTTCCAGTGCGAACTCGTCGGCGGCGCTCCGTTGGTGAGCCATGAGACGGAGGACGTGGCCTTCTTCCGACAGGATGAGCTGCCGGCCCTTTCGTCGAATCGCGTCACCGTCGACCAGTTGAGGCGTGTTTTCGAGCTCTACTATCATCCTGACTGGCCGGCCGACTTCGACTGAGCTGTCGTGCATGCCGGGGCAGTCCTCGTCGTTGCTCGAGGGGATTCGCCACCAGGAGGACAAATCCTTGCCGGACATGGCCCTCTCCGACGTCAGAGTTCTGGACTTTACGCACTACGTGGCGGGACCCTACTGCACGAAGCTGCTGGCCGATTACGGCGCGGACGTGATCAAGGTGGAGCGGCCCGACGGGGGCGACGGCGCCAGGCGACTGGGGCCGTTTCCCAATGACGAGCCTCATTTGGAGAGGAGCGGACTTTTTCTGCACCTGAACACGAACAAGCGGAGCGTGACGCTGGACCTGAAGAGCGGGGCGGGGCAGCGCATAGCGCGTGAGCTGGCGAGCGACTGCGATGTGGTGGTCGAAAACTTTCGGCCTGGGACGATGGGGCGGCTTGGGCTGGACTACGAGTCGTTGAAATCGGTCAAGCCGGGGTTGGTGATGACGTCGATCTCCGATTTTGGTCAGGGGGGACCGTACCGGGACTACAGGGGCTCGGACATCGTGTTTTACGGGATGGGTGGCGAGATGTACTCGACCGGCCTTGAGGATAGGGAGCCCATCAACGTAGGCACTTACGTCATTCTCTATCAGGCGGGGTCGACGGCGGCTGTCGGCACAATGGGGACGCTGCTGGCATCACGTGGCCAGGGCATCGGGCAGCAGGTGGACGTCTCCATCATGGAGACCCAGGTCGCCTCTATGGATCGGCGTATGACGGCCCTCCTTGGCTACCAGTACACGGGCGAGATAACGCCCCGAATACCGATGTCGAGTGTCGGCTATCCCATCGGCGTCTACCCCTGCAGCGACGGGTATGTGACGTTCATGGGCGGCAATGTCTATTTCCCGAGGGTGGTGCGCATGTTGGGGGAGCCCGAGTTCCTCAAGGATCCCAAATGGCACGAGCCCAACGCTCAGTCTGACCCCGCCTTGAAGTACGAGTTCGATGAGCAGTTCATACCCTGGTGCATGGAGCGCACCAGAGCAGAGGCGTGGCAGGCGGCCCAGGAGGCTCGCGTGCTGAGTGGCCCGCTGAACGAGATGAAAGACGTGTCCACCGACCCTCACTTCGAGGAGCGCGGTGTCTTCGTTGAGATCGAGCACCCGGAGGCAGGGCTGCTCAAGTACCCCGGCAGGCCCTTCGGTATGAGCGAGTCGCCCTGGTCGGTCCGCAGGCCGGCGCCGCTGCTCGGCGAGCACAACGTGGAGGTTCTGCGAGAGCTCGGTTACGAGGACGATGACGTCGCCCGGCTCCTAGCGCAGGGCGTGATCGGCGGCGGCTGACATGACTAGGCTTCCCCTCGAAGGCGTAAGGGTCCTGGACATGACCCTGGTGTGGGCCGGTCCCTACTGCACCACCTTCCTGGCCGATCTGGGAGCAGAGGTCATCAGGGTCGAGTCTACTCAGATCATGGTGCCAATGACCCGTGGCCTGGTCGCGCACCCCACGGAGGATATGCTCAGGAGTCAGCTGCTCCTCTTCGGTGGCATGCCCGGCCGAACGCCGGGCGCTCGCCCCTGGAACCGTGGTCCTCTGTTCAATGCCCACGCACGCAACAAGCTCAGCATGACTGTGGACCTGGCTCGCCCCAGGGGTTTGGAGATCTTCGAGCGTCTCGTGGAGATCAGCGACGTTTTCGTCGAGAACAATGCTACGGAGACGATGGACAAGCTGGGCATCTCATACGAAAGACTGCGGGAGATCAGGTCCGACTTCATCATGCTGCGGATGCCCGCCTATGGAAACAGTGGACCATACTCCCGCTATCGTGCCCTGGGCAACCATATCGAGGGGGTGATTGGCCACAGTATGGTGAGAGGCTATCCCGACATGGACCCATCGGCCACCACCCCGGTTTTCGTGGCCGACGCTGCTGCCGGTACCCAGGGGGCCTTCGCGGTCCTGGCAGCCCTCAACTACCGGCGGCGCACCGGCAAGGGCCAGCTTATCGAAGTGCCCCTGGCGGAGAGCATGTTACCTTTCGTCGGGCACTACTTAATGGACCAGTCTATGAACGGTCGAAGCTCCGGGACGCTTGGTAATCGCCACCCCTACGCTATCCAGGGGTGCTTCCCGTGCAAGGGCGAAGACAGGTGGGTCTGCATCACCCTATACAACGATCGTGACTGGACCCGCTTCTGCGGGGCGCTGGGTAACCCGGCCTGGACGCGAGACGAGTGGCTGGCGGACCAGGCAGGCCGCTACCGCCATCACGACGAGATCGACCTGCGCATAGCCGAATGGACCCGAAGCCACGACTCGCATGAAGTGATGCGCCTGCTCCAGGATGCCGGCGTCGCCGCAGGCCCGGTTATGGACCAACGGGATGCCTCCGACGATCCTCATCTAACGGAGAGAGGGATCTTCCAGGAGGCGTATCAGGAAGACACGGGGAACCATAAGTACGTTGGGGCTCCCTACAAAATGTCCGAGACCCCGTCCAAAATAGTCCGAGGCCCAGTTAGGCTCGGCGAGGACAACGAATACGTTTACAAAGAGCTGCTCCGGGTTTCGGACGAAGAGTACGCCGAGCTCGAGCAGGAGGGGCATATCGGTATGGACTACGACGAGAGCGTGCCCTGAAGGAGTAGAGTTGCCGAAATTCAGAATCCTCGTCGCCGATGCACTGCTCCCCGACGGCATTGAGCTTTTGGAGAAGCACGCCGACGTTGACGTCAGGACCGGTCTGGAAGGCTCACAGCTCAGGGAGGTCATAGGAGACTACGACGCCCTTATCGTGCGAAGCAAGACGCAGGTGACGGCCGACGTGATCGAAGCCGCCGGGCGGCTCCACGTCATCGGCAGGGCGGGCATAGGCGTCGACAACATAGACGTCGACGCAGCCACCAGCAAGGGTGTGGCTGTAGTAAACGCTCCGACCGGCAACGTGACCGCGGCCGCCGAGCACACGATGGCCCTGATGCTCGCGGTATCCAGAGACATACCCCGCACTAGCGACTCCGTCAAAAGGGGGGAGTGGGATCGCGGCGCAATAGGTGTCGAGCTGCGAAACAAGACCCTCGGAATCGTGGGTCTGGGCAAGGTGGGATCGGAGGTGGCTCGACGGGCACAGTCCTTCGGCATGTCACTCATCGCCTACGACCCATTCGTCAGCCCGGACTACGCCGCCCGGCTGGGCGTCGAGCTGGCTCCACTATGCGGACTGATCGCCGAGTCCGACTTCATCACCCTCCACGTTCCACTGAACGATCACACGCGAAACATGATGGGGGCCAAGGAGCTAGCGGCGATGAAGCCGGGTGTGCGCCTGGTGAACACCGCGCGGGGTGCACTAATAGACGAGGACGCGTTGTTGGAATGCCTAGATAACGGCCAAATAGCCGCGGCGGGGCTCGATGTTTTCGCAGTAGAGCCGCCCGGGGCCTCTGACCTCGTCCGGCAACCGCGGGTCGTCGCGACGCCTCACCTTGGGGCCTCAACGGAGGAGGCTCAACGAGAGGTCGCGATAGAGGTGGCAGAGCAGGTGGTCGCGACGCTTCAGGGCGAGCTTGCCTCCAACACGATCAACGCTCCCTTTATGCCTCCGGAGGTCCACGCCGTCATTCTCCCCTACATCTCGGTGGCGACGGTCGTCGGCAAGATACTGATACAGCTCGTCGAGGGCCAGCTCGTGGGCGTAGACATCGACTACGAGGGAGAGATCTCCCAACACGACACCGACCTCCTCAAATCTGCTGTGCTGACGGGAATCCTGGGCGAGATCACCGACGAGCGGATCAATCTGGTCAACGCCACGCTCCAGGCAGCTGAGCGACGGCTGAAGGTCGCGGAGCGTAAGAGCGCGCAGGCCGAGCGAGCTCGAAGCCTTCTCACCGTCGCCGTCAGCACGACGCTCTCCCAGTTTGCGCTCACCGCCGCGGTGATCCGCGGAGAGCCACACATCCTAAGGGTCAACGAGCAGTGGCTCGACCTCGTGCCCTCGGCGCCTTACCTGCTCTTCATCGACCACCGAGACCAACCGGGTCTTATCGGGACGGTCGGTACTGTTACAGGCGATAACAACATCAACATCAGCTTCATGGAGGTCGGGAGACTCGCTCCAAGGGGGAGGGCGATGATGGTCCTAGGCCTGGACGACCCGATACCCCCCGCGGTTCTATCAGAGATCCGGGCCATTCCCCACATCGATAGCGCTCTCACCGTGACGCTGTAGGTCTTAGACGCAGGGATACCTCGCGACGCCTGCGCCGGAATGAGAATCAAACCTGACCAGGGAGGCTGATCGTGTCCACCTTTGACGACTACGCAACCAAGTACGAGACCATCAAGATGGAGCGCCGCAATGGAATCCTCCAGATCACGTTTCACACCGATGGCGGCACCCTTCAGTGGGGCGAGAAGCCGCACCACGAGTTTCCCCGAGCCTTCTACGACATCGGGGACGACCCGGAGAACAGGATCGTGATAATGACGGGTGCGGGGGACGCCTTCTCGGGGCCAAGGGCAACGCCGGGCACCAGGGTCACGGCCACCCCTAAAAGCTGGTCTCTGCTGTACCGGGACGCCAAGCAGCTGCTGATGAACCTGCTGGACATCGAGGTGCCCATGATCAGCGCCATCAACGGTCCTGCCTTGCGCCACTCGGAAATCCCGCTCCTGTGTGACATCGTCCTGGCCGCAGATGACGTCGCCTTCCAGGACTCGGGCCACTTCATCAACAACCTGGTCCCCGGTGACGGCATGCACATCGTGTATCCCCTTCTGCTGGGCCCCAACCGCGGCCGGTACTTCCTCCTTACCGGCCAGGAGATCGACGCGCGGCGGGCGCTAGAACTGGGACTGGTCAGTGAGGTGATGCCGCGGGAAAAGCTTCTCCCGCGTGCTTGGGAGCTGGCCGAGCAGCTGGCAAAGCAGTCATCGCTGACGCTGCGCTTCAGCCGCGTCGCCGTGACGCAGCTCCTCAAGCACCAGATGCTCGACCTGCTGGGTTATGGCCTCGCCCTCGAGGGGCTTGGCGCTGTAGACGACGAACCCTAGGCTGCTGGTGGCCTCGTTTCGTTGAAGAGCGGCCGGTTGCCTGCTATATTGCTAGCTGGCAACCGGCTCAAGATCGGTGCCGGGGTCATATTGACAGGCGTCAGGAGGAGCGATGCGCGTCGGCGTTGGCCTACCCGCTGCCATTCCCGGTGCAGACCCACGGCTAACGATAGACTGGGCGCGTCGCGCGGACGATGGGCCCTTTGGCAGTGTGGGGGTCATCGACCGCATCGTGTACGACTGCCATGAGTGCATGGCGGTCATGGCTGCAGCTGCCGCCGTGACCAGCAGAGTGCGGCTAGCGACCACTATCGCCATCGCCCCGATTCGCAATACGGCAGTCCTGGCGAAAGAGGCGGCCACCGTCCACGCGCTATCCGACGGTCGCTTCGTCTTCGGCGTGGGCCTCGGTGGTCGAGCGGACGACTACGAGGTCGCCCAGGTCGAGCTGCAGTCCAGAGGCCGACGGATGTCGGAGCAGCTGGACGCCATCCGCTCGCACTGGGAAAGCAGCGTTATCGGGCCTCACTTCGGCTCCCTTGGCGCTCCTGAGCTGCTGGTAGGGGGACTTAGCGACCAGGCCTTCGCACGGATGGCGCGCTACGCCGACGGCTATGTGCACGGCGGCGGCCCGCCGCGGGCCTTCGCAAGCGCCGCCGCGAAGGCTCGCGCTGCCTGGACCGATACCGGTCGCCCGGGGCGGCCCGTTCTATGGGGACAGGGCTACTTCGCCCTCGGCGACCGCGAGGCCGAAACCGGCGCCGACTATCTGAAGCATTACTATGCCTTCGCCGGGCCCTTCGCCGACAGGGTTGCGTCCGGGCTCCTCACAAGTCCCCAGGCCATCGTACAGTTCGTCCGAGGCTACGAGGATGAGGGCTGCGACGAGATCGTCCTCTTCCCCACTGTGGCCGACATCTCCCAGCTCGAGCGCCTGGCGAACGTCGTCGCCGAGTTCGCAGCGAACGGTTAGCGCAACGGAATACAGAGGGTCTTCGTGCAAGCAGTCGTCGTGGGCGGAGGGCCTGCCGGCCTCTACTGCGGCCTCCTGATTAAAAAGGCGAGGCCTCGCGACGACGTTACCGTCATCGAGCGTAATCCCCGGGACGCCACCTACGGATGGGGAGTCACCTTCTCGGACCGCACCCTGGCCGAGTTTAGAGACGCCGACTACAGGTCGTACAAGGACATCACAGACCAGTTCGTGATCTGGGACGCCATCGACGTTCGCTTTCGTGACGACGTCGTTCGCGCAAAGGGTCACGTCATCTCGGGTATCTCTCGCAAAGCGCTCCTGAAAGTTTTGCAGGCCGGCTGCGAAGACCTGGGGGTCAAGCTGAGGTTCGAGGATGAGGTCCCGGATATTGCGACCTATAGCGGTTGCGACCTGCTGGTCGGCGCCGACGGCGTCCGTAGCATGGTGCGCGACAGCTACGCCGACGCATTTCGTCCCAGTCTCCAGGTAGGCAGGGCGAAGTATATCTGGCTGGGAACGGACCGGCTGCTCGATTCCTTCACCTTCATCTTCCGCCAGAACGAGCATGGAATGTTCCAGGTCCACGCCTTTCCCTACGACGGGAACCTCAGCACATTCATCGTCGAGTGCGAGGAGGGGGCCTGGCGGCGAGCCGGGCTGGATCAGGCTGATGAGGCGCAGAGCATTGCCTACTGCGAGAAGCTTTTCGCCGATGAGCTAAGAGGCCATGCCCTCATGTCCAACAACTCAAGGTGGATCAGCTTCGTAACCGTCCGAAACCAGAACTGGAGCCACGGCAACACGGTCCTGCTGGGCGACGCTGCCCACACCGCGCACTTCTCCATCGGCTCTGGGACCAAGCTGGCGATGGAGGACGCCATCAGCCTCGCCAACGCCCTTGGGATACACGGCGACGACCTGCCGACGGCGATGGCCGCGTACGAGTCTGAGCGCAGACCCGCCGTCGAAGCCTTCCAGGAGGCCGCCCTTCGGAGCCTCACCTACTTTGAGAACGTCAAGCGCTATGCCCATATGGAGCCGGTGCAGTTCGCCTTCCACCTGCTCAGTCGAAGCGGTAGGGCCTCCTATGGAAACCTCAGGCAGCGCGACCCATACTTCGTCGACCGGGTCAGTCGCTGGTTTGCCGAGGCTAATGGGAACGAAGATTCCCGCGGGATCAGAACCGTCGTTACGCCGCTGCCAATGCTCGTGCCACTCACGCTCGGCGGTACGACCCTGGCGAATAGGGTCGTACTCTCCCCACCTCCCACCTACGCCGCGGACGACGGTACACCCGAGGAACGCTATCTGGATACCCTCGTCGATGGGGCGCTGGGCGGTGCGGCCCTCATCATGACGCAGCCCACGGCCGTCTCGGCCCAAGGCCGCATGACAGAGGGCTGCTCGGGAATCTACCTCCCCGAACACGTTGCGGCATGGAAACGGGCAGTAGAGAAGATCGAGGCTCGCACTTCGGCCAAGATCGCCGTCCATCTGAACCACTCCGGCAGGAGGGGCTCGACCCGTCCCAGATCGGTGGGACTCGATAGGCCCCTGCTCAGGGGAAACTGGCGGTTGCTGTCCGCGTCTCCCGTCCCTTACACGTCGCATAGTCAACCCCCAAAGGAGATGGATCGCTCGGACATGGCGCGCGTGCTGGGCGACTTCGTCGGTGCGGCGCAAATGGCCGAGGAGGCCGGATTTCACATGATCCAGCTAAACTTTGCGCACGGGTACCTCCTGTCCAGCTTCATATCACCCCTGACTAACCTGCGCGGCGACGAGTTTGGAGGCTCACTCGAACGCCGGATGCGATTCCCTCTCGATGTGTTCCATGCGGTGCGGGCCGTCTGGCCGCCCGAAAAGCCCATCGCGGTTGCGATCTCCGCCACCGACTGGGTTCGGGGAGGAACCGACGTCTCGGACGCCGTAGCGGTGGCAGATATGCTCAAAGCATCCAAGTGCGACCTGGTGACAGTCATGGCGGGCCAGACCACGGCCGAGGCTCGACCGCTCTATGGGCCGGGATTTCTAACCGACCTCAGCGACCAGGTGCGCAACGAGGCCCGTGTCCCCACCCTGACGGCCGGCCACATCACTACAGCCGACGAGATCAACGAGATTCTGGCCGCCGGACGTGCTGACCTCTGTGTACTGGAGCCGTCCGACCTTGCCGTGTAGATCAAGACGATGTCCAAGCTGACGGGCCGAAGAGCCCTCGTGACGGGAGGTGGCCGCGGGATAGGCCGCAGCATCGCCCTCGCGCTGGGGAGGGCCGGCGCAGACGTGGTGATAGTCGCTCGCACACCTTCCGAGCTCGACACGGTAGCGGCCGAGATCGACGAGATGGGACGTAGAAGTCTGGCGGTCCCCTGCGACGTCACCGATCCGGGACAGGTCCAACGTATGGCGTCTGGGGTGCTGGAGGGGTTCGGAGCCGTAGACGTGCTGGTGAACAACGCAGGACTCGGCGTCAGTCATAAGTTCCTCGACCACCCCGACGACCTCTGGCACCAGATGCTTGACGTGAATCTGACCAGCGGCTACTACGTGACCAAGGCGTTCGTACCGAAGATGGTCGAGCAGCGCTGGGGTCGAATCATTAACATCGCTTCGACGGCATCCAAGACCGGCGCCCGCTATGTCGCCGCCTATACCGCGGCCAAGCATGGTGTGCTCGGCCTGACCCGGGCACTGGCGGCCGAGCTCGTTTCGCACAACATCACCGTGAACGCCATCTGTCCCAGCTTCGTTGACACCCCCATGACGGACCAGAGCATCGCCGACATCGTCGAGCGCACTGGGATGACCGAGGCCCAGGCCCGCGAGGCGCTTGAGAAGATGAGCCCCCAGCGGCGACTGATGGAGCCCGACGAGATAGCCGACCTCGCAGTCTTTTTGGCCCAGGACGGCAGCAAGGGGATCACCGGTCAGGCCATCAACGTAGACGGCGGGACAGTCATGTGGTAGCGCGTCCCAGGCAGCCGCGCAGTGTAAAATGGTATGCCATTACGCAAGGGCAGACCGACCGTATGGGTCGAAAGGTCGAAGCGGCAGGCAGGGGCGTCGGGAGGCTGTGATGCAATACGACTTCCTCTACGAGGTACGGGACGGTATCGCGAGCCTGACCTTCAACCGCCCCGAAGTCCTCAACGCCCTCACCTTTGATATCTATGCGCAGCTCCGAGACCTGCTCGCCGAGCTCAGGAATGACGACTCGGTAAGGGTCCTGGTCGTGACCGGCGAGGGGCGGGCCTTCTGTTCAGGTGGGGACGTCCACGGAATCATCGGTGAGCTGCTCAGCCGTGACATGAAGGATCACCTTGAGTTCGCCCGAATGACCGGCGAAGTGGTGAGGAATATGCGGCTGCTCGATAAGCCGATCATCGCCGCGGTCAACGGCATGGCCGCGGGGGCCGGAGCTGTAATCGCCCTCGCCTCCGACCTGCGGATCGCCTCCGACCAGGCCCGGTTCGCCTTCCTGTTCACGAGCGTCGGCCTCACGGGCGCGGACATGGGCGCTGCGTACCTGTTGCCGAGAACCGTCGGGCTGGGGCGCGCCCTCGAGCTACTGCTGCTCCCTGACCGCATCGACGCCGCCACTGCCGAGAGATACGGTCTCGTCAACCGCGTCGTCCCGCACGACGAGCTGCTGCCCGCCGCACGCGCCTGGGCCGAGCGGCTGGCGAAGGGCCCGCCCCTGGCCATCGCCATGACAAAGCGCATGGTCAACAACGAGCTGGGCATGGACCTCCTCTCAGCGTTGGAGGCAGAGGCCCAGGCCCAGGGGCTCATGCTGATGGGAGAGGACCACCGGATCTTCTACGAAGCCTTCAAGGCGAAGGCAGAGCCCGGGTTCGTGGGACGCTGACGGCCTGGACCCTGGAGCAGCCGACGCGCGGAGCGAGCTAAGTGAAGGCCTCAGACCTTGCCCTTCAATACAATGCCGTAGACATCCTGGAGCGCAACCTCCCCAGGCTCTCTGACAAGGTCGCCCTGTACAGCCCCGACAGAAAGATGACCTTCCGAGAGGTCTCTGCCGAGGCGAACCAGGTTGCCAACGCGCTCACGCGGCTCGGCGTTCGGATGGGCGACATCGTAGGCATCCTGTCGGTCGACGGACCAGAGTGGGCGACCTCCTTCTTTGGCACCGTCAAGATGGGGGCTGTCGCACTCGGCATGAACACCCTGCTCGTGCCTCGCGACTATGACTTCATACTCCGCGACAGCCGCGCCCGCGTACTCATCGTGCACGAGTCGCTATTACCGTTGATCGCGGAGATCCGCAGCGGCCAGCCCTTTCTGGAGCACGTCATCCAGGTAGGCGAGGACGACCGGGAGCATGGCATCAGCTTCCAGCGATGGATCGAAGGCGAGTCGAGCGAATTTACTCCGGTACCTACCCACCGCGACGACTTCTGCTCTCTTAACTACTCCAGCGGGACCACAGGTGAGCCCAAGGGCATTCTGCACGCTCACAAGGACTATCCTCTGACATCCCAGCTGTGGGGGGCGAACGTTTTGGGGCTGCACGAAGACGACCGCACCTTCTCAGCCTCAAAGCTTTTCTTCACCTTCGGCCTCGGCGGGAACCTGATATTCCCTTGGTTCGTCGGCGCCGGTGTGACCCTGTTTCCAGGCTCGCCCCGCGTGGCCGCCGACGTCCTCGGCGTGATCGACCGTTTCAAGCCGACCATCTTCTGCTACGCCCCAACGGGGTATGCCGCCATGATGGCGGTGGACAGCTTCGAGACTAAGTACGATCTCTCGTCCCTGCGACTCTGCGTGTCGGCCGGCGAGGCGCTCCCAGCCGCGATCTGGCACAGGTGGAAGGATGCGACAGGGGTGGAAATCATCGACAGCCTTGGTTCCACCGAGAACTTCCACGTTTTCCTTTCGCCGAGACCGGGAGACGTCAGACCCGGCAGCAGCGGCAAGCCCTTTGACGGATACGAGCTCAGGATTCTGGACCCGGACGGGAACGAAGTCCAACAGGGCGAGGTTGGCGACCTGATGGTGCGGGGAGAGACGGCAGCGCTCTCCTACCTGCACCAGTATGAGAAGAGCCGGGAGACCTTTCGCGGCGAGTGGCTCTTCACGGGCGACAAGTACTACGTGGACGAGGACGGGTACTACTGGCACGCGGGTCGCTCCGACGATATGCTCAAGGTCGGAGGGATGTGGGTCTCGCCCGTGGAGGTCGAGGGCACGCTGATAAGCCATCCGGCCGTCCTGGAATGTGCCGTGGTTGGGCATCCCGACGAGGCCGCCCTCGTCAAGCCGAAAGCCTTCGTTACCCTCCGCGATCGCCGCGTCCCGTCGGCCGAGCTCGCGCGCGAGCTCATCGACTACTGCGCCGAGAGGATGGCGGCCTACAAGCGCCCTCGCTGGGTGGAGTTCGTCGACGATCTTCCAAAGACGGCGACGGGCAAAATCCAGAGGTTCAGGCTTCGCTCCTGAATCCCGTGGCCCCTAGCGCCGATGAGGCTCGTGCATCGCGCAATGGCCGATGCTAGACTGCGCACAGCCAAGCTCACCCAGCGGCGAGGAGGCCGGTCGTGACACAGATAGATCCCATCACCCTGGAAGTCGTCCGCGGATACATGGTCTCCACCGTGCTGCAGATGCGCGCGACCATGATCAGGACGTCCTACGCGCCCATTCTCTACGAGTGCAAGGACTTCTCGTGCGGTATGGTAACGAGCGACGGTGAGCTGGCGGCCATGTCAGAGGACTTCGCGGGGCATGTCTTTGCCATGAGCCTGGGGCTCAAGGCGGTCCTGGAAAAGTTCAAGGACGACGTGCACCCCGGCGACGTGCTGGCCGTCAACGACCCCTACACCGGCGGCACCCACCTGAACGACATAGCCTTCTACCTGCCGTTTTTCGTGGAAGGCAAGCCGCTGTTGTACATAGCGGTCCGCGCGCATCACTCGGACGTGGGCGGTGCTACGCCGGGCAGCTTCTCCGGTCAGGATACCGAGATTTACCAAGAGGGTATGCGGATCGTCCCCGTCAAGCTGTTCGAAAGGGGCGAGGTGAACCAGGCTTTGTGGGACGTTCTCTTCGCCAACATGCGGCTTCCCGACGAGCGGCAGGGAGACGCGCTGGCAATGCTGGACACCATCCGGGTGGCCGAGATGGCCATGGCTGAGCTCTGCGAGAAGTACGGCCCGAAAATGGTCGAGGACTGCCTCTCCGCGCTTATGGACAGCGCTGAAGAAACCATGCGGGAGCAGATAGCTCGCCTTCCGGACGGGGAGTTCTATTTCGAGCACTACATGGACAACAGCGGCCTCTCGCCCGAGCCGCTGCCCCTGAAGGTGAAGCTCACCATCGAGGGAGACTCCATGACCTTCGATTTCACCGGTACGGCTCCTCAGGTCGTTGGCCCTATGAATTGCGGAATACCGGTGACCCAGGGTGGGGTCTTCGTGGTGATAAAGTCGTGGCTGGACGCCAAAACGCCCGTGAACGGCGGAACATTCCGCCCGCTGAAGTTCGTAATCCCGGAGGGCAGCTGTCTCGCCAGCGAGCTGCCGGCTCCGGTAGGTGGCTGCTGGGAGATATTCCGCCACCTCCAGGCCATGGTGGTCGGCCTTTTCTCCCAGTTCATCCCTGACGACTTGGGCGCGGAGTACAGGGGCAGCGTCGACCACCTTTACGTGGGTGGGTATGATCAGGTCCGCGGCCGCTACTACATACTGTACGAGTCCCCACAGGGAGGGGCTCCGGCTACCAGCGATACCGATGGCGCGACCGGGTGCTTTAACTACGACGCCGGCGACCTCGCCATGGTTCAGCAGGCCGAGAGCGTCGAGCAGCGTCAGCCTCTGATAATCGAGAGCCTGTCGGCCCGACAAGACGGCGAGGGCGCCGGCTACCGCAGGAGTGGCTTCGGCGTCGCCAGGCGCGTGAGGATACTCGCCGACACAAGCCAGCTCAGCACGACCGTCGACGGAGCGGTCATACCTCCATGGGGTCCGGCCGGCGCTCCGCCTGGCTCGGTCAACGCGGTCACGGTGATCCGGCGCGGCGAGGAGTTCATCCCTGCGCCGATACCTGGCAAGATAAAGGGGTTTCAACTGCTGAATGGCGATGTGGTGGTCGCGCTTGGCTCCGCCGGTGGCGGGGTGGGAGATGCGCTCGACCGCGAGACCGAGCTGGTCAGGCGAGACGTCTACGAGGGCTACGTATCCGCCGAGCGGGCCCGTGACGTATACGGCGTGGCGATCGAAAACAACGAGGTCGACCAGGAGAAGACCCGGCGGCTACGCGAAGGGATCAAGGGCAAGCGGCAGTATTTCACGGTCTCCGACGGGACCGACGATTTCGATGGTCGAGGCTGCCGGGTCGGCCTGATAGGCGCCGCCGACGCTGCCGGGATAGGCGTGAGCGACGGCGATATGTTCGAGTACGTCACCACGTCCACGGCGCCGCTGCGGGCATGGGCAACGATCGTCGATGGCCAGTCTGAGGGTACGCTGCCCGTGGGTCCTATCGGAAGAGGCATACTCAAGATCGAAGCTGGAGCTAAGGTCTGGGCGAGGCGGCTGCCTATCGCATCGGCCCAGGCCTGACTGCCTCGGAGAGCAGCCGGTTGAACATCTCCGAGTCCTCCATTATTGGAACTTGGCCGACTCCTGACATCGGGACCACGCTGAAAGCTCAGTTGAACTTGACGTACCCGAACTCCAGCGGCTTGCCGTTGATGCCTCGGGCCGGCGGCGCGATCCAACCCGCCATCTTGGCCGGCTCGATGACCCGCTTCATCAGCGAGCCGATGAAGGCGTGGTCGTCGTCTGTCGCCAGCCAATCAGCAGATCTGCGCTCCCACTCGGACCGGTCTATCACCGCGCCGTCTGGCGAGACGTGAGCGCCGGCGAACCCGCCGACGCTCCTGTTGAACCCTCGATGCGGCAGCCTCAGCTCGAAGTCGATGCCGGTGTCCTGGATCGCCCTGTTCCATCGCACGACGCCTCGCGCGCAATCGGCGACGTAGTCGTCCCTGAGCCTCTCGTTGACCGCGATCAGCGCAGGCTGGTCCTCGACGACTATCTTGTCGCCTTTGAGCACGCTTACCGGATATGTCGCGTCGGATAGCTGGTGGTCGTCCTCGATCCTGGTCTCCCGGAAGCGACCCTTCAGACCCGTCGCAAAGTAGTTGGCGGCGTTAGTCGATAGCTCCTGGCCGAAGAGGTCGAGGGATACGCTGTAGTGGAAGTTGATGAACCTCTGAATCGTCGGCAGGTCGATAACTCCGGCCGCTCTGACCCGCTCCGGGTCGTCGGTTTTGAGGTCCCTCATGAGCTCACCGGTCCTCTGAACCGTGCGCATAATTCCGGTTTCGCCAACGAACATATGGTGCGCTTCCTCGGTCAGCATGAACTGACAGGTCCGGGCCAGGGGATCGAAGCCCGACTCCGCCTGGGCGGATAGCTGGTACTTGCCGTCCCGGTCCGTGAAGAAGGTGAACATGAAGTAAGACAGCCAGTGAGGGGTCTTCTCGTTGAACGCACCCAGGATGCGTGGCCGGTCGGGGTCGCCGGCGTGGCGCTGCATCAGGCCGTCGGCCTCTTCGCGCCCGTCGCGGCCGAAGTATGCGTGAAGAAGATAAACCATCGCCCACAGGTGGCGGCCCTCCTCGACGTTGATCTGAAACAGGTTCCGCAGGTCGTAGAGCGAGGGGCAGGTTAGACCAAGCCCCCTCTGCTGCTCTACCGAGGCCGGCTCCGTATCGCCCTGGACCACGATCAGGCGGCGGAGCGAGCTCCGGTATTCACCCGGCACCTCCTGCCAGACCGGCTCTCCCTTGTGCTCGCCGAAGGAGATAGTGCGGTTCTCATCGGGCTCGGGCAGGAAGATGCCCCATCGGTAATCGGGCATCTTCACGTAGTCGAAATGGGCCCAGCCTCCCGGTTCCACGCTGACCGCCGTTCGCAGGTACACGTCGTAGTCTACGGAGCCCTCAGGACCCAGGTCTCTCCACCACTTCATGTAGCTCGGCTGCCATGACTCAAGCGCGCGCTGCAAGCGACGGTTGCCGGGAAGGTTGATGTTGTTGGGGATGCGGTCGCCGTAATCGATCGACATATTTACACCCTCCTCCTGTCGAAGCGGCCCTTCCTGCCGGTCCCGTAAAGGCTTAGCGCGCCCTCCTCGCCCGCCGCGTTGGGACGCTGGAATATCCAGTTCTGCCAGGCGCTCAGCCGGCCGAAGATCTTGCTCTCCATCGTCTCGGGACCGGCGAACCGCAGGTTGGCCTCCATCCCGATCAGCGCGTCCGGGGAGAAGCTCGCCCGCTCCTCTATCGCAATCCTCACCTCGTCTTCCCAGTCGATATCGTCCGGTGTGAAGGTAACCAGGCCCAGATCGTCCGCCTCTTTGGGTCCGATGTCGCGGCCTATCGCTTCTCGAGCCTCCCCGACCCGCTCTGTGTCGGCGCAGAGCCTGGACTCCAGCCGCGTCAGGCCGTTGACCATCGGCAGCGGCCCGAAGTTCATTGGACTGAGCCGGACCATTGGCGCGGGGAGGCTGCCGTCCTCGAAGGTGCCGTCCAGCATGTAGCACCTGTCGGCGGCCAGGGCCAGCTCCAGGAGGGTTCCGGCAAAGCAGCTTCCCGGCTCGATGAGCGCGATCAGGCTCCTGGAGCTTACCTCCAGCCGCTTCAGTGTGCGCTTGAGGTAAAGGGTGACCTCCCGCACAAGCCAGTCGTCAGCGTTGTCCACGAGGATCCGGTCAACCGCCGCCACGAGGTCGGCCTCCCCTGCGGTGCGAAAAACCCATGTGCCGACCTCAGGCTCGTTCATTCGCATGTGGACGATGGCGTCGTCGAGCTCGCGGGCCAACGCCAGTGGCCAGAACGAGACTCCGGCGTTATGAATCGCTGTCGTATCCGAGGCTGGTTCCTCCTGCGGGCCCCGGATGATGATATAGGCCGCGCCGACGTCTCTATGGATAGCTATGGTCAGGTGGTCGTAGATCAGCCTGTCGGGCTCCAAGCTTCGCGCGAGGGGCGTCAGCTCGATCCCCTTCCCCCGCGCCGGACGGTCCGACCTCGCCGCCATCTCCTGGGCCCGCTCCATGACGGCATCGTCGAATCGCGAGCCCGGCACGAGCTCGTCTACCAGCCCCCAATCCGCTGCGCGCCGGCCCCGCACGCCCTCCGATGTGGTGCAGAAGAAGTCAGCGCGGTCCCGACGCACCTTGCGCTTGTCCACCAGTCGGGTGAGGCCCCCTGTGGCCGGCAGCACAGCGAGCTGAGGTAGCTCTGGCAGGGACACCGCCGTACTCCCGTCGTCGACCAGCATGATGTGATCGCAGGCCATCGCCAGCTCGTACCCACCGCCCGCCGCAGTGCCGTTGATGGCGCACACATAGCCCTGGCTGGAATGGGCCGTTGCGTCCTCGATGGCCATCCGGGTCTCATTGGTGAACTTGCAGAAGTTGACCTTCTGGACGTGGGACGCCTGCCCAAGCATTTTGATGTTGGCCCCGGCGGAGAACACCCTGGGCTTGGCTGAGCTTATGACCACGGCCCCGACCTCGGGATGCTCGAATCGCAGCCGCTGGACCGCGTCGTAGAGCTCGAAATCGACGCCCAGATCGTATGAGTTCAGCTTCAGCTCGTAGCCGGGTGCCAGGGTCTCGCCCTCCTGCACGTCCAGCTCCAGCGTCGCGACGCGGTCGTGTAACGTCAGCCGCCAGTGTTTGTACCGGGTGGGGTGCGTCGCCATGTCGACCGCCACGGAGCCGCCGTGGTCGTCAGTCGTCCCTTCGGTCGTGGACATATGATCCGATCCAGCCTCCAACCGGTTCCCTGTGCGATATAGTGTAGCTGGCGGAGCAGGTTCGTCAACCGGACCACCCCTTAACGCGGGCCCCAGTCTAGCGACCCTCGTGGGAACAGGAGGGAGTGCCATGGAGCGTATAGGCGTCGGATTCGAGGCGGGATTGCGTCCGAAAGAGATCATGGAATGCGTCAGAGACGCCGAGGAGCTTGGTTACGAGTCCGCGTGGGTGACGGAGGGGCACGCGGGGGATCAGTTCAGCATACTCACAGCCTGTGCCCTCGCGACGGACCACATCCTGCTGGGGACGGCCATCAGCAGCATCTTTGTGCGAGGCGCACCAACCATCGCCATGGCGGCGGCGTGCGTTGACGAGTACTCAGACGGCCGTTTCATTCTGGGACTGGGGTCAAGCCACAAGAGCCAGGTCGAGGGTGAGTACGGCGTTCCGTACGACCGGCCGATCCCGAGGCTGCTCGAGTACATCGACATCATCCGGGGCCTGCTGCGAGATGGGCGGGTTTCCCACGCGGGCCCAATCTATGCAATAGAAGACTTCGAGATGTGGTTTCGCCCTCTGCGGGGGGATGTTCCCATCTACCTGGGCGCGGTCAATCCCAAGATGCTCGACATATGCGGGGAAATCGCACAGGGCGTCATCCTGGTCCAGGCTACCGTGGAGCAGATCAGGGCTGCCGCAGAGCACGTTGCCGCGGGCGCGGAGCGAGTGGGCAGGGACCCTGCGGACGTCGAAGTAGCTCTGCTCATGCCGTGCAGCATCTCCGATGACAGAGAGGAGGCGCGAGATCGCGTGCGCCCCCGGCTTGCCATGTACGCCGCTCGCTTCCCCCGCTACCGGAGGGTGATCGCCGAGGGTGGGTTTGCCGATGAGGCGGAGGCGGTATATCAAGCATGGCTTGCGGGTGATACCGCCGGGGCTCAGCGGCTGCTGTCGGATGAGCTAATCGACAACTGGACGCTGGTGGGCACCCCACAGGAGTGCAGGGACCGGATCCAGGCTTACAGGGATGCGGGCGTGACCCTGCCGATAGTATCGCCCGTAATGAACGGCGAGAACGCCAAGCGCCAGGCGATGGACGTCATCCGTTCGTGCGTGCCGGAGTAGCTGTCGCTTCCATGTGATTGCGCTCCCGTCCGGCCGAATGTTACGCTGGCGCCTGCCTCATGCTGCAGTGTGGGAAGCCTGAGCCAGCCCGATCAAGAAGGAGGAGCGTAGCATGCGAATCCTGGTGCCCGTCCCAAAATCGCATCCCCACGATCAGGACAGCTCCCCGTTGGGTCAAGCCCCGACGCTTGAAGGAAAGACGCTGGGCCTGCTCGCGAACCCCTGGCTGAGCTTCCGATCGATGATCGCGCGGTTCGAAGAGCTGGGGGCCGAGGAGTACGGGGCAAAGAGCGTCATCATGGCTCTGCACCCGTGGGACTCCGCCCAGGCGCCCGAAGAAGCTATCGACAAGGTCCTCCAGGCGGATGTCGTGATCAGCGGGCTCGGGTATTGAGGGGGATGCACAGCGTGGAGTATCCACGACGCGATCAAGCTGACGAAAAACGGCGTTCCGACCGTTGGCGTGGTTGGCAAGCAGTTCGAGAGCCTGGCACGTGCCGTCGTCCGCTCGCAGGATATGCCCGACTTTCCCCTGGTCGTCGTGGCGGATAACCTCGAAGAGAAGGATGAGGAAGAGCTTCGTGCTCTTGCGGAGGAGCTTTTCCCCCGGCTCCTCGGGGAGCTAGGGATCCGGGAACCCGTGCCACAGGTCTAACGGTCGCCCTCCCCCGGGGCTGAATCCCTCTCCGATTTCGACCATCCTCTTTGAGCCGTTGGTGACCTGGCCCGAACGGGCACTTGAGCCAGGCTATCAGGAGGAGCCATTGTGAATCCGAACAACCGGCTTACGTCCCCCACCCTCGATATCCCCGATGACGCGAGTGACGCCTACGAGGCCGTGTACTCCCAGGGGTGGACGGACGGTCTGCCCGTCATCCCGCCTACCGCGGAGCGGGTTTGGGAGATGGTCGAGCATGCGGGACTCCCACCGGACCACGTTGTGGGCGAAGTTGCGCCTTTGCGCGCCGAGGCCACCGTGGAATCGATCGCCGTCAACGCGGTTATGTCCGGATGCAAGCCCGAATACATGCCGGTGGTCGTCGCAGCGGTCGAGGCGATGTGCGAGGAACAGTTCAACCTCACCTCCCTCGGGACCACTACGATCGGTCCCGGAGTTGCGGTGATTGTCAACGGGCCAATACGCTCGACGTTAGACATCAACTGTGGGTGGAACTGCCTGGGACCCGGCTGGCGGGCTAATGCCACGATTGGAAGAGCAGTCCACCTAATCATGCTCAACATCGGAGGTGCCAGGCCGGGCGAAGTGAGCAGCGCAACGCACGGTTATCCGGGCAGCTACACTCTCTGTTTCGGCGAGTTCGAGGAGCAGAGCTACTGGGACCCGCTGCACGTCGAGCGGGGCTTTCAGCCCACCGACAGCACCGTGACGGTGTTTTCGGTGTGCTCGACCATGCCCTCATGGACTCCCTCCTCGAATCTGCTCGACTACCTCCGAGTGAGCGCCGATTCGCTGGCTCGCATGGGGAGCTACCGGTTCAGCGCCGGATGTGGCGAAGCCCTCATCCTTGTTACGCCGGCGCTGACGAGAAAGGCCAACGAAGAGGGCATGTCGAAGGAGGAGGTGAAGACCTTCCTCTACGAGCATGGTGCCATCCCTGTATCCCGGTTCCCCGTCAGCCACCCGCGAGAACGCCTGGAGGACGTGATTCGAGACGGCGCCGCCTATCCAGTCCAGCGACCGGAGGACATAGTGCTGCTCGTCGCCGGCCGTGGGTCATCGGAGGGATTTGCCTATGAGACGTCCTTCCTGGACCCATATGCCGCCTCACGGTCGGTCACCAAGCTGGTCAGAGACCCCAAAAAGGCGTGACAGTGGACGACCCGCGGGTCTGGTGGATGGGCGCATCAGCTACGCCTGGACCGACCCACCCGAGGCTGCATGAGGTCGCCCCGCCTCATCCCGGCGGGTGGGTCTCTCGGTCCATGTTCGCTAAGCAGCGCCTCGCCGCGCCAAACGCCACCACGGGCACAGGCTTATCCGCTTGAGGGCTCGGTTCGGGTCGAGCGGTGTACGGCACCCGACCGGGCACTAAGGAGACTTCAAACATGGGCTCCGCTGACGACCTTCTCCGACAGATCCGCGACGAGCTGGCACCAATGGAGGACCGGCTACGCGCACATCCATACATCGCCGGTCTTGAGCGCGGCGATGTGCCGAAAGAGGGCGTGGCTGCCTTCGTGGGCGAGCAGCACGTGATCATAGAGAGCGACCTGCGGAGCTTTGCGACGCTGGTGTCCCGCTGTGAGACGCCTCGACCGCGCGCACTGTTCTTGAGGGTGCTGGCGAGCGAGCAAGCAGAAGTCGGCGCGCTCCGCGCGCTGGCCCGGGGGCTCGGCCTGGACGAAGCGTGGCTCGAGTCATACCGGCTCACTGCGGAAGCGCAGGCCTATTGCCACTACGTGGCCTGGCTGGCGCACTACGCCACCCCAGCCGAGGTGGCCGGGGGAATGGCGGTCAACTTTCCGGCATGGGGACAGAGCTGCGCCCGCATGGGTTCCGCTCTCCGAGAGCGATACGGCCTGAGCGCCGAGGCGACCGCCTTTTTCGACATGTTCTCAGAAACGTCCTCGGAGGCCTTCTCTGAGGAGGTCGCGTACATCGTCGACGAGGGCCTAGCCAGCGGGGTGGAGGACGCCTGGGTGCGTCGGACAGCGCGTCTCCTCCAGGCCTACGAGATCATGTTTTGGGACGCACTGCACGAGGCCTCCCTCGGCATGTGACCTCGGCCGTGGCCGCGTCTGTTGACACGGCTTGGGCTTGCATCTACCATCACGGGACCGCGATTGTTGCACCCGATCGACCGCCTTCGAGCAGAAGCACGATGAGGGCCCGAGGGCTGCCGCCCGGTAGGACTCTTCATGCTACAGGTTGCGATGAGCCTTATCTCCAAGCTCCAGTTCTCCGTCGGGCTGGCCTGGCGAGGAGTGGAGACGATGAAGCGGGAGTCGCCCTTCGCTAGAGACCTGCTGGATCTTTCTCTCTGCGATCTGTCTTCTGGTTCAATCAGTGCGACTGGTCCGAGCCCGCGAGGCCCCGACGCCGACCGACGGCGTGCCGCTTAGAGAACGCCGGCTGGCCTCGAGAGACGCCCACCCGCAAGGCACCGTTTGACCTTGGCCGTATGCCGGGTCCAGACCACGTAGGAGGAGACAGACATGCCCGACGCCAAGACCAACGGCACCATCCTCGGCATCGACATCGGGGGCACCTTCACCGACTGCGTCCTGCTCGATTCCTCGGGGGGGATGCAGCTTACGAAGGTACCATCCTCTCGGACCGAGCAGGCCCGATGCGTGATGGACGGATGGCGAAAGCTGGGCGTCGACGGAGCGAGCCTCGGGGCGTTCCTACATGGCTCCACGGCGGGGACGAACGCCCTCATCGAGCGACGCGTCGGCCGTGGGGTGCTCGTGACGACGAAAGGCATGCGCGACATTCTCATCGTTGGGAGGGGAGGCCGGGGGGATATCTACAACCTGCAGTGGGATCCGCCCGTTCCTCTCATTGAGCGAAAGGATATCTTCGAGGTAACTGAAAGGGTCCTGGTGGACGGCTCTATCGAGGCGCCGATGGACGAGGCCGAGGCCAGGACGGTGGCGGAGGTCATTCGCCAGCGAGGCTACGAGGCGGTTGGGATAGTCTTCCTTCACTCATACCGAAACAGCGTCCACGAGGACAGGATGAAGGAAATAATCCTGGAGGCCTGTCCCGACATCATGGTGTGCACCTCGTCCGAGATACTGCCCCAGTACCGGGAGTTCGAAAGGGCCAACACTACCGTCGTGAACACCGTCCTGATGCCCACCGTCACCCGATACGTTGAGGATCTGGTGGCCAGGGTGCAGGAAGCCGGGTTCCGCTATGAGCCGCTCCTGATGCAGGGCTCGGGTGGTCTCATGACTCCCAGGGTCCTGAGCAGATGGCCTGCAAGGCTGGTGGGGTCGGGGCCGGCCGGTGGCGTGATAGGCTGTGCCCGGCTCGCCGGACTCGCCGGCTTCAAGGACATCATAACGCTGGATATGGGCGGTACCAGCACGGACGTGTCCCTGATTATCGACGGAGAGCCGAAGTGGAAGAACGAGCTGGAGGTTGAGTTCGGTGTGCCGGTGCGCTTTCCGGCGATCGACATCAAGTCGGTGGGCGCAGGTGGGGGCAGCATCGGCTGGATTGACGTCGACGGCTCCTTCAAGGTCGGGCCGGCAAGCGCCGGAGCCGAGCCCGGCCCCGCTTGCTATGGGCAGGGTGGCATGAGTCCAACGATCACCGACGCCCAGGTCGTGTTGGGGAGGCTGGACCCAGAGCGGTTCCTTGGTGGGGAAATGGAGCTGAAGCCCGAACTGGCGCGCAAGGCCCTCGAGGAGGCCTTGGCTGAGCCTCTGGACAACACAGCGGAAGAGGCGGCCCAAGGCATGCTGCAGATTAATACGAACAACGTAATAAATGCCGTAAGGGTCGCCACAGTTGAACGGGGCTACGATCCGCGCGAGTTCGCGCTGATGGTCTACGGGGGAGGGGGGCCCATGTTCGGCGCTGAGGTCGCAAAGCAGCTCGGCATCTCCCGGGTAGTCGTTCCACCCAACCCGGGGCTCATGTGCGCGCTCGGCATCGCCCTCGCAGATCACAGATACGAGCTATCGAAGACCCTGCTTATGGCCAGCGACGACCTGGACCACGCTGCCGTGGATCACGCCTTCCAGGACCTCGAGCGTCAGGTGGACGGAATGCTTGAAGCCGTCGGCGTCCCGCCGGAACGCAGGAGCCTGCAGCGCTGGCTTGATCTGCGGTATGAGGGACAGGCCTACGAGATATCCGTGCCGGTGGCAAGCGACGTGTTCGATCAGGCTTCCTTTGGAGAGGCGGTCGACCGATTCCATACCGAGCACCTTCGCGAGTACAGTTACCTGGACCGCGACTCGGTGATTGAGGTCGTCTACTGCCGCGTTTTCGGTGAAGGCAGGATAGATAAACCCGAAATCAAAAAGTACGCGCTCGAAGGCGAGGGGGCCGCGAGTGCGGTCGTGGGGAAAAGGACCGTCTACTTCTCCGATTACATCGACCCGATCGAGGCCACCGTCTACGACCGGGGCTTGCTGAAGGCGGGTAATCGAATCACTGGGCCGGCTGTCCTCGAGCAGATGGATTCGACCATCATCGTGCCGCCCGATATGACGGCGGAGGTAGACGAGTATCTGAACCTGGTCATCTACACCAGCGCAGCTCAGGACGGCGCCGCGGAGAGTGGAGGTACAGCGGATATCCAGAGGGAGCGCCTGTGGCAGATAGGCACCGTTTCGGAGGATGCCAGGGACCCGGTCCTGGCGGAGGTGATGAGGAACGCCTTCCTCGCCGTGGTTGACGAGATGAATACCGTCATGGAGAAGTCTTGCTACTCTCCCGCCAACAAGGAGGCCAAGGACCTGAGCGGCGTACTTTCCGATCGGGACGGACATATCGTTTGCCAGGGTTGGAGGAACATCCCCATCCACTGCGGGTCGATGGAGGGGACGGTAACGGGTCTCGTCGCAAGGGTGGGCGTCGAGAAATTCCGCGAAGGGGATGCCTACATCATAAACTGTCCGTTCATCGGTGGCACCCACATCCAGGACGTACGAATCGTCATGCCTGCCTTCTACGAGGGCAGACTGCTGGGCTTCCTCACGAGCTGTGGCCACTGGCAGGACATGGGGGGAGCGGTGCCTGGCAGCTATGTGCTCAGCCTCTCGGAGGCCTACGCCGAGGGCTTGCGTTTCGTCGGCACACTGGCCTATTCGAACGGAGAGGTAAGCCAGGCGGTCCTCGATGAGATCGAAGCAAACACCCGCATCCCCCGGATGAACAAGGGCGACATGCTTGCCCAGATCGCCGCTGCGAAGAGAGGCTGTGAGAGGCTGGCGGCCCTGGCGGAGAAGTATGGCCCGGATGCGGTGATCGGACAGATGGAGCAGTGGCAGAAAGACTCCACCGATATGGTGAGTCGCGTCGTATCGGGGATACCGGACGGCCGGCACGAGTGGGAGGAGTTCATAGACCAGGATCCGGGGTCGGAGGATAAGCATCCGGTAAGGATCAAGCTGGTTACGATCGTAGAGGGTGACCGGTTGACCCTCGACTTCACCGGCACTGACCCGACGTCCATCGGCTGCATGAATGCCAGCTTCGCAGTGACCCAGGGAGCCTGCATGGTCGGGTTGAAATGCCTGTTCCCCCTGCCATTCAACTACGGGACCATGCGAGCAATAGACATCATCGCGCCCGAGAACACGGTCGTTAACGCCCTGATGCCGGCCAACGTGCAGGGCCATTCGATCTGTGTCTTCGATAAGATCGTGGCCTGCATCCTGGGGACCTTCTCCGAGATCACACCGGAGAGGACTATCGCTGGCTGCGGCAACCTGGCAGTGATGGTCTGGGGCACGCCCGACGTAAGAAGGAAAGATAAGCGCTACTGCGTGGGATACTTCTGGCAGGAGGTCGGCTATGGGGCCGCAGCCACCAAGGACGGCATTACCCCACGGGTGCCACTGCTTGCGGGTTGGGCAAATACGATCCCCATCGAGGTCCTGGAGAAGGAGACGCCGATCGTCATCGAGAAGGTCGAGGTACGGCAGGACTCAGGAGGCCCCGGTACGTACAGAGGGTTCAACGGCATGGAAAGGGTGTTCCGTTTCATGTCCGACGGCACCATAACCCTGCTGGGAGACAGGGCGAAGTTTCCCCCTAAGGGACTCTTCGGGGGAAAGGGCAGCTCCACGCAAGCCTTTATTCTGAACCCAGGAGCCTCTCAAGAGATAAACCTTGGCATGCTACAGGAAGGGATGAGGTACAAGACGGGCGATAGGCTTAGCCTCATCACGGCCGGAGGAGGCGGACGGGGGCTGCCGTGGGAGCGAGACCCCGAGGCCGTTTTGCGCGATGTGATTTATGGCTATGTCAGCCCCGCCAAGGCGCGAGAAGACTATGGGGTGGTCCTCAGCGAACGCCGTGAGACCGAGCTGACCAACGACTACGCGATCGACTTGGAGGCGACGGCACTGCTGAGAGCGGAGCTCAAAGGCAAGTAGCCTCCCTTTTTGGAGCGTGGTGGGGTCGGCAGTCCGTGCCGTGCCCGGGATCAACTCGCGGCCCTTACGACGATATCCTCAGACACGGCGGTTTCGCCGCCCACACTGGCGGTGCCGGTGTACGCCCGCGCGAGCCAGCACAGTATCGACTCCTAGGACTCATGCACCCGATCCGGGACCTGAAGCCACTGTTGCTATCGTGGGACTACCGCCGATCGCAAGATTGCATCGGTAATTCCTACCCTTATCTTGCTGCGGCCTCCACCCAGGCTATTGGGAGATTCCCCCCAGGGAGCGACCGCGTCTCGCTGATACGCTATGGAGTGGAAGCGTGGTCCGCAACATCTAAGCGGCCTTGAGGAAGGCAAGGGAAGCACCTTCAGCTTCGCTTTGCCCCGGTGAAGTGAGGGGAGAAGCCGGAATGGCCAGGGTGCTCGTGGCTGACGACGGGCGATCCGTAAGGCAGACGTTGGTCCATATTCTGGTGGGCGCGGGATATGACGTACTAGAGGCCGAGGATGGCCGAACGGCCCTTGATGCCGCCTGCCGCGAGCGTCCCGATGTCGTCCTTCTGGACGTGCGGATGCCGGGGCTAGACGGGTTCGAGGTCCTGCGACATCTGAGGGACGACCCGGCTACGGAAAGTCTCCCGGTCATCCTGTTAACCGGCGTGTCGCCCGCAAAGGGGGAGCTGTCCGGCCTGAAGCTGGGCGTGCAGCACTACATAACCAAGCCCTTCGATCCGGACTGGGTGCTGCTGGCGGTTCGGGTTGTCCTGCGTGAAGCAGCAAAGGCGAGCGAAGAGTCAGAAGAAGATAATCCCGTAAAGGAATGGTCCGCGTCCCGTCCCGGCCGAACAACGGACCAGGATGATAACCCCAAGCTTAACTCAGGCGGACTGATGGGGCCCTTGGAGCGGATATTGGGTGGCGGCATACCCATGAGCTCGCTAACGCTGGTGGAGGGAGACTCTTCGTCGGGCAAAAGCGTTCTGTGTCAGCATTTCGCCTATGGATCGCTCTCCGATCGCCACTCGGTTGCCTACCTCACGTCTGAGCACACGGTGGGAAGCCTTAGCATGCAGATGGCCTCCCTCGGCCTCGACGTCTCGGACCAGGTCGGGAGCGAGCAGCTGAGGGTGCATCCCCTACCCAGGGTTACTCCGACGAACCGAGAATCAGTCGCGTCTACGCTGCCCTCCGAGGTCGAGCGTCTCTCAACACAGCGCAAGCTGGTGATAGTGGACGCCATCACGGATTTCATGGTCCTCCTCGACGAGATGGCCGTCATCGAGTTCTTCTCGATCTGCAGGTGGCTCTGCAACGAAGGGAGAACGATTATCCTGGTGTCCGAGTCTCACGCGTTCGGCGAAAGCCTGCTTACGCGCCTACACTCCCTCTGTGACACGCACTTCCACCTATTCACGGAAAGAGCGGGGCAGAAGGTTGTAAGAACCGTAGAGGTCCTCAAGGCCAATCACATGGATATGACTCAAGGGAACACTATCTCTTTTGAGGTATTTTCCGAACTTGGAATACAGATGAGCCCGGTAGGCAAGGTCAAGGCATAGCCACAGTCACGCGGGCCTGACATGTTCGTGGCCTACTTCGATCTCATCGCATGTTCGATTTCGCTGGCAGCCCCGTGTAGGGTGTGTCCGGTGCGGGCGTGAGGGCAGGGCCGACTCGGGACGGTGACCGGCTCCCTCCGCGGCAGGATCTTGGGCCGCACGCTTCGGGGTGTGGGTATGTCGCTCTTGCGGCGGACCGGCACGACCAGTGTCCGGCACTCGACGCCGAGCAGGCCGGTGCCAGAGTGAAGACTTAAGCTCAGACGGGGCGCAAAACGTGACGAAGATGCTCATAGCGGATGATACGCAGGGCATCCGCGACCTGGTCGCGGATGCCCTCGGAGACGCGGGATACGGCGTCATCCAGGCTGCCGCAGGCTGAGGAAGAGGAACGTAAGCTCCCGGATCCCCCGGCAGGGGCTGCTATTATCGCGGAAGACGTCCTCGGCCGCCAGGGCCAGGGGTTCAGTCGAGCCCGAAGGTCTTCTTCCAGATGCCGGGCGAGCCGGCGACGTGTTCCATCGCCTCCCTCATTCGGGCATTGTCGGGATGGGCGCCCTGCTGGTAGGCCCACTCGTCGCTCTTGGAAACCCTCTCGTGCTCGAACTCATACACGGTGAGGTACGCCGGCTGTCCCTCCAAGGCCCTGAAGCGCCTCCCCCTGATAACCCCGGGAACCTTCTCGTAGTTGGGTACGTAGACGGTGTCGTACCAGCCATGCCACTCGGACTCCACATCCGGCGGAATGTCCATACGTCCGATCTGCAGTGCAGAGGCCATCGGGCTACCGGCGATCTCCTCGGTCAGACTGGGCGGGTGAATCATCTCGTAAACGTTGCGGATGTTGACGGTACCGATAACGTCCGGGGACACGCGCTTTGACCATTCAGTCGGGTTCTGCCGGAGCTTCAGGTACTCCGGCGATTCCATGACGGCGGGAGTCTCGAGCTCGTACACCGCCAGGTGCTTGGGGCCGCTGACCACCGCCTCGTATCGACCGGCGCTCAGGATCCCGGGCACCGACAGCCGCTCGGGCAGGTGTTCGTCGTTGTACCAACGATTGAACTCCTCCTCCACGCGCTCTGGCACCTCGCACCACACCATTAGTAATCCCGTGCCCTTCTTTTTGGCCATGTGTCACCTCCGGTAGCCTGTAGCGTTATAGCTGCGCCCGATATTGGATCAGTTGCCGCGTAGGTTCCGCAACCTCCAGCCAACCCGCTCGCCGACGGGGCCGTCCACCTGGCCGGCGATCGCCACGGCGATGCAGGAGGTGGCGAGCAGCAAGCCCAGTTCCCCCGACGAGCGCCCACGCCATTATGCCGTAGGTCGCGCAAGCTCTCAACCGTGTGCCGTTCAGATTCGAGGATGGCAGTTTCCTGAACACGCGCAACGAAGTAACGAACTGGTCCACGCCGTGGTCACGAGATAGTCCCGCTTCCTTTGAGTAACATAGCAACGGTTTGTGGCCGCCAAGGATCGTACGGGCCGTGGACTACCGCTGGAGTTGGTGCTACCCTAGCTGGCGCGTCGAGTCACGCTGGAGAAGAACAATGGGCCTGGATGGCATCGAGCAGAGGCTCCTGCGCCTCGAAGACATCGAGGCTATCAAGAGACTCAAGGCCCGCTACTGCGCCTACCTGGACGACGGTTACAACGCTGACGACGTTGCCAGCCTGTTCGTCGAGAACGGCGTATGGGACGACGAGCGATGGGGAAGGTACGAGGGCAGGGAGGCGATCCGAGACTTCTTTCGTAGGGTTTCGAGATCCTTCACGTTCGCCGTCCACTACGTCGTTAACCCGATCATAGGTGTCGATGGTGACACAGCTCATGGCACCTGGTATCTCTTCATGGCGGGGACCCTGACCGAAGGCAACCAGGCGATCTGGAACGCCGCAGAGTACAGCGAGGACTACGTACGCGTCGATGGGGAGTGGAGATTCCAGCTCCTCCGAATCACCGGCTACCACTTTACAACGCCCTTCGAGGTTGGCTGGGCGAAACAGCGGTCCTTGTGAGGCGGAGCGCTGGGGACCGACCCATGGCGACAGGCATAGACCCGGTAACCCTAGAGGTGATACGTGGCTCGCTGGTGTCCACGGTCCTGCAGATGCGGGCGACGTTGGTTAGAACGGCTTACGCTCCCATCCTCTGGGAGAGCAAGGACTTCTCTTGCGGCCTGATTAGCGCCGGCGGCGAGCTTTGCGCGATGTCCGAAGACTTCTCGGGCCACGTCTTCGCCATGGCGCTGGGGCTGGCCGCGGCGAGGGCAAAGTTCAACGACGAGATCAATCCAGGCGATGTACTGGTCGTGAACGACCCCTACACCGGGGGAACCCACATGAACGACATCGCCTTTTATTCACCCTTCTTTGTCGGTGGACGCATCCTCTCGTATATAGGCGTCCGGGCCCACTGGGCCGATGTGGGGGGTGCGAATCCCGGAAGCTTCTCCGGGCAAGATACGGAGATCTACCAGGAGGGAGTCCGTATCGTCCCCGTCAAGCTAATCGACGGTGGGGAGCTGAACCGGGGTCTGTGGGACGTTCTGTTCGCCAATATGAGGCTGCCCGACGAGCAGGAAGGCAACGCCATGGCGATGCTCGACACGGTTCGGGTGGCCGAAATGGGGATAGAGGAGCTCTGTGGGAGGTATGGGCCAGATACGGTGGCGAAGTGCATAGAGGCCCTGCTCGACGGCGCGGAAGAGGTGATGCGAGGTCGCATCGCTCAGCTTCCCGACGGCGAGTATCACTATGAGCAGTACACCGACAACAGCGGGCTTTCGCCCGAGCCGATGCCCATAAAGGTCAGGCTATCGGTCCGGGGCGAGGAGATGCACTTCGACTTTACCGGGACCAACCCTCAGGTCGTAGCCCCCATGAACGCCGGGGAACCCGTGACCAAGGGCGGCGTATACGTAATACTGAAGTCCTGGCTCGACCCGAAGTCTCCGGTGAACGGCGGCAGCTTTCGCCCAGTGAGCTTTGTCATCCCGGAGCAAAGCTGCCTTGCCGCTCAGCTTCCCGCCGCAGTAGGTGGCTGCTGGGAGATCTTTCGGCAGGTGCAATCCGCGGTGATCGGGCTCCTCGACCAGATTATCCCGGATAGCGTTGGGGCCGAAAACGAGGGGGCGGTCCAGCACATGTATGTCGCCGGCTACGATCCGGTACGCGGCAAGCCTTACATTCTGTACGAAGCACCCCACGCAGGGACGCCTGCCACCAGCGAGACGGACGGTGCGACAGCTTGCATGCTCTACGACGGCGGCGATATCCCCACCGTTCGGCAGGCAGAGAGCGTAGAACAGCGCGAGCCCTTGCTGATCGAGTCGCTCGAAGTGCCGACGGATTGGGAAGGCCCGGGGAAGTTCAGGAGCGGCTTTGGAATCAGCAGAAGGATCAGAGTCGTGTCCGACACGAGTATGCTCAGCGTGATGACCGACAGGTCCGTTATCCCGCCCTGGGGGGCGGCTGGAGCTCCGGCCGGCGCGCTTAACACCTGTACCGTTATCCGCGACGGTGCGGAAATCGAGCCGTCACCGCTCCCCGGTAAGGTCAAGGCTTTTCCGCTACGCAAGGGGGACGTCGTGTTTGTGCGGGGATGTGCTGGCGGTGGTGTGGGGGACCCCCTCGAGAGGGATGTAGATCTGGTCAGAAAGGACGTGTACGAGGGTTATACGAGCCGTCGACGCGCGATAGACGTCTATGGCGTAGTGATCGAAAACGGCGCTGTCGACCTCGCCGGAACCAGGGCGAAGCGACAGGAGCTGCGAGAGCACCGCCTCTTCTTCGAGGTCACCGAGGCTACGGAGGACGACTTCAACGAGATCGGCTGCCGGCTCTGTCGGTTAAGCCCCGCCGCTGCCGCTCTGCTCGGAGTGCGAGACGGCGACATCGTCGAGCACTCGGGGAGGTCAGCGGTGCCGTTGAGGGCCTGGGTGAGGGTAGCCGAGAATTTGCCGCGCGATGGCGTCATCGTCGGGCCGATAGGGCGGAGCATTCTAGGGGTGGCGCCAGGCGACAAGATATGGGTCAGGAAGCTAGAGGTCAGGACGCCAGGACCGGGCCGCCTCGTGTGAGTAACGACCCAGAGCCGCTACCGGGACTGGGTCGGTTGGGACGCCCGAGGCTGCATGTGCTGCGAGGCTGCTCTAGCCGCTGTCTTTCGGCCGGCCTGGGGCTCTCGATCAGAACCTCCTGACGACTCGGATGGCCTTCCCCATCTCGGTTCTGGGGATGGAGTCCGGTGGAACCAGGTCCACGTTGGCGCTAAACGTCAGAGCCTCCCTGATCTTGGCCTCGACCTGTTGCCGTAGCTGCTCCAGACCCTCGAGGCGAACGCCCTCCCCGTACTCAACGGCGATGTCGAGTCTGTCGTAGGGACCGGGGTGGGAGAGCAGTATCTGAAACTCGCCCGTAACCGATGGCGTCAGCGCGGTCAACACGTCGGCCACACCGGAGGGGAACACGTTGATTCCCCTGACGTGGACCATGTCGTCCGAGCGGCCGGTGACCTGGAAGCGAAACCCCGTCCTTCCGCACGAGCACGGGCCCGTTGCCAGGACGCGAATCACGTCGCTTGTACGATATCGGACGAGGGGCTGTGCCTCCCTGGCCAGGTGCGTGAGCACCAGCTCTCCCTCCACGCCCTCGTCGACGGCCAGATCCTCACAGCCGGCCGGGTCGATCATCTGGGCCACGAGGGAGCCCTGCCCCATGAAATGGAGGTCGTTGGAGTCCTGGCAGACGGCCGCAAAGGAGCTCATCACGTCTGATATGCCGTAGCAGTTGGAGGCCTTGATGCCCCAGGGCTCCTCGATGCGCTGCCGGTAGGTGGGGTTCTCCAACCCGGGCTCCCCGGCGAACAGTCCCAGCTTGAGTCCCAGATCGACGGGCTCGATGCCCAGCTCGTCCCGGACCATGCCCTCGAGGTGAATCGGGTACGACGGCGTCGAAGAGATGGCGTCGATGCCTGCCTCCTGAATCAGCCTCAAAAGCTGGCGGGAGTTTCCGACGCCGAACGGGACCACCGCCGCGCCGGTGGACTCCAGGCTGCGATGGTCGGTGTATCCCCCCATCCACAGGTTGTAGTTAAGGCAGTGGACGATCACATGATGGGGCCTCAGGCCCCCTGCCCAGAAGGTGATGGCGCCGTACTCGTTCGTCTGGTCCATGTCGCCCCTAGTCAGTGCCGTGTAGATGAACTTCCCGGTGGAGCCGGACGTGCGATGCACGGTGGCGATGGCTTCGACAGGGACGGCCAAGAAATCGCCGAAGGGCGGCTGCCGCTCCTGCGACTCTCGCAGCTCCGCCTTCGTGGTGAAGGGCAGCCTGGCCAGATCCGGGACGTCCCGGATCTCAGCCGGCGTCACGCCGGCTTCTTCAAACTTGCGCCTGCCAAACGGGCTGTTCGCGTAGACGTGCTCGAGCTGCGTGGCAAGCCTCTCACGCTCTAAGACTCGCTGCTCCTCGGGCGTAAGGGTCTCCAGCTCCTCGGACCATATGGTTTTGTACATTTCGCCCTTCCCTCAGATCCAGCCTGAGGTGCGCCTCGTCGAACCGGTCTGCGTTGTGAAACAGGTCGTGAAGTCCACGTCCCGCATGGCGATCACGCGGCACGGATTGCTCAGACGACGCTTGATCTCTATGTAGGACAGAGGCCCGTCCCAGGCCAGGTCTACCTCTCCGGAGACGAAGGCTTCGACGAGCGCGTCCTAGCCCGAGTACAGGACCCAGTCGAGTGCGATTCCCTGCCTCTGGAAGATCTTGGCAAGCCCCTTGAAGACCTCCATGTGCGGGACAGACGCGGTGCCCCCTAGCCGCAACATCGCTCACGTCTTAACTGATCGTAGCAAGCGATCGTCCACTACAACCGTCTTCATTATCTTGTCGTGCAACGCCTGGCGGTCTTTGTCCCAGAATGCCCACAAGACGTCGACAAGCGACGCAAGGCCGAGTGTCAATATGTCTGCCGCCACTTCGAAGAGGCCAAACTTGACGACGAACTCGCGCATAAACGTCCAGTCCCATTCCGAGGCGGTCCCGTCGATGCGCATGACGCGTATCCCTAATAACCGCTTGCCAGGGGTCTGGCCTCGACTCAGTGTGAATAGCCACCAGACAACGTAGCCTATTATTAGGGTGACGAAGAAGAGGAGGACATCCAGTATGTAGGCGGCGACGCGCCGCCCAATCCCGGCCGCCCTGGGAGGCGACGAGAAACTGCTGACACCACCGGCAGAAACGGCTTTGGCCTACGCTGCTCCGAGAACAGTTGGGGCAGCGCAGCACAGCTCCACAGTTGTTGCAGAACTGCGCATCGGGTGCGTTTTGGTGCTGGCAGGCGACACATTGTCCCTCAGCAGCTAACTCTATCCCACAGCGACCACAGAACCTAACGCCGGGCAGATTATCATGGCTGCATTCAGGGCACTGCATCCCGAGGCCCTCCCTCAGACGTGCGGCGAGTGTAGCAACGGGCTAAAGGGCCGTCAACCAAGTGAGGTAAGCGCGGTCTCACATCGGCTTGGCTGGATGTCTATGTAGGCGCCCCCAGACTGAGGAGAAGTCGCCATCTCCACCATCACGCCCCCCCGGTGCTGCTAGGACTCTCTTAAACTGAGACGCTTTCTGCGGTTCACCGGTATCGTTGCCCCGCTTGAGACAAGTGGTCAGATTCGTGCTACTCTCCGGTCACAATGCCAATCGATACCAAACGCCTGCCCAGGAGGAGCCAGATGCCAGACAGGAGAGCGATTCTGTTGGTCGGCCAAAACCTGTTTTTCTTACCCAGGATACAAAACGTGGCAGGGCCGTCGGGGTACGAGGTGCGACTGACCACCGGTGCTCCAAAGTTCTGGGAGCTTTACGACGAAGGCGACGTAGCGCTGGTGCTCGTGGACCTGGAGGGAGACAAGGATACTTGGGCCACAGTTATCCGGGGATTGCGGGAGCGCGCTTCTCCCGCGTCCAGGGTAGTTGCTTTCGGACCTCACGTCGACGTCGCGACCCTGGAACTCGCAAGAGAGTTGGGCTGTGATGCCGTGCTGACCAAGGGTGAGTTTAGCGACGCTCTCAGGAAGATCGTCGAGACCGAAGGTGCCGAGGTGAAGGCTTGAGAGGAGCTACCTACGCTGAAAGCCAGGCCCCCATCTGTCCGAATTGGCCTTATGAAGGAAGATATCTGCAGCGGGCGCCGTCAGCAACCAGCGTAGATGGCACCGCGATAATCTTTCCCGGGCCTCCTCGGCTCGGGTCTGACCCAAAATGGAACCGGCGCAGTGCCTTGATGTGATCTGTCGACCTCGTTCTCCCTGCCTTTTTCAGGCAAGGCCGACCGCCACCGACTCAACGGCGGAGGCGATCGACAAGCCAATGCCGCACTCTATCGCGATGTCCTTAGAAAGCCTCTGAACGCCGCCTCGGCAGGCCAGTTCAGCGCTCACCCTGTGCCCCGATAGCACCGGCGTGCGCGAGCGCCGAGGGTGTCTGGCAGCCGACAATCGCTGGGGCCTCGTGGACCAGCTCGTCATTCTCGAGGGCTTCCACCATGAAGAGAGCGAAGTCCACGCGGCGCGTGATGTCGCTCTCGAGGATGGGGTCGCCCACGTGCCGGCTCCACACGGGCAGGCCCTGGCTCTCGCCCTCTTCGAGGCCGCTTCCGCGCACGACAGTCCATCGTGTGTCACTGGCAAACACCCGCCGGCACGCTTCAATCTGGTCGTCGATGTCAGCGAAGCGAGCGGTCCGCGCGAGCCAACCGAAAGCCTTCACGAACGCCTTGAGCTTCCACGAGTACACGTCCTGGCCGTCGCGCGTGATGTGCCACCCGCAGCAAAAGACGAGGCGGGCGCCCGGAGGCGCATCGTCGAGCACCGCCTGGGCTGTTCCCGATGAGTACTGGTGGACCCCCCAGGGGACCAGTATTGTGAGCACTCCGTCGCACCCTGCGACTGCGCTCTTGATAACCCCGCGGTCGTTCGTCGCACCCGGAATGACAGTGATGCGCCCTTCGAAGGCATCGAGCTTCCCCACGCTTTTCTCGCGGCACACACCAACTACTTCGTAGCCTCGGTCCAGCGCGTGCTGCACCATGTACCGCCCGAGCTTCCCGGAGGCCCCGACGATGCAAACCTTCATCGTGCGTGCTCCTTTCTTTCAATGCTGCATGACGCAAATGCAAAACGGATGTCGGGTGACTCGGTCTACGGCTTGGAAACCAAGGTCCGGGGTATCCTCGCTTACCAGGAACCCCCAGCGGGCCGAGTCTATCGCGATGCCTCCGGGCGCTGCGCCGGCCCCGCGTGCGCCGGACGTTTCGCTTGAGAATCCAGCCGTCGCCAACTCCAGCGCATCGCCACCGCCCCGGAGATGGCGACCACAAGGCCCGAATGTTTTTATCGCTGGCTAGCCAGCGTATTCAGTGGGACTCTTTCACTAAGGACGGCAATAATCTCAGAAAAAGTCATCAGATCCGCGTATTTTTGCTCCATGTCGAATAGGTTCGCCTCGTGGGGTCCCAGGGCCCTGTCGCCGACACAATCAGAAGCGACCACGGTTCTGAAGTTGTAGCTCATTGAGTCTATTACCGACGCCCTAACGCACCCGGAGGTCGTACATCCTGTTACGATCACTGTATCAACGCCTTTGCTGATGTACCAAGCCGCCAGGTTGGTGCCGAAGAACGCCGAAGGCTGCGTCTTGCGCGCGATATATTCCCCGTCCCATGGTTTTAGTTGGTCAACAATCTGGCTGCCAAAAGCCCCTTCGGTAAGCTGTTTTAACGTTGGGGCCTTCAAAGTGAAAACACCTGCGTCGGAGCCATCGTCGGCGTAGACCACTCGGGTGAACGCAATGGGTAAACCCAGAGTGCGGGCCTCAGCCAGCAGTTCCTGCGTGTTTTCGATTGCTTCTGTAATATTGCCTCCACCGAATTGGTCCGGGTTGGCGAATCCATTTACAAAATCAACGATTAGGACAGCAGGGCGTTGGCCGATCCCGCTACTATTGCCGAAACCCTGTTTTTGATAAATCTCCAGTTCACTCAAGGTCATCTCCTCCCAAATCAGGATTCCCCATCGCCACGGTCCACGGGAGCCGTCTTCGACCGTGGGGAGTATAAGCGCCTGGTCGATCGCCGGTCAAAACTTTCACTTAGCCGCAGCCCAGTCAATTCCCGTCAGGTCAGCCTGACCTTGCCAAGGCGATAGGGAGTTTGGCTAAGACCGGCGCGCTGGATGCCCATCTTCGCTGCTCGCCACAACCGCCACACCTAAGGCGCCCCGGAAACCACTGCGGTTCCCAGCGTATCGACGACCGGGCCTGGCAACGGACGATGCGATCTGCTTAGCCGCTCCCACCGAATCCCGAGCCGCTTCGACCGCTGCCGCCGGAAGACCGACCACCGCGTCCACGGCCTCAGACAATGGCAACAAGGCACCACTCACATCGCCCGGGGGGCTGCGTTGTTTTTGTATACAGATGGCATCACCGAGGCGCAGAACTCCCAGGAGGCTTTCTTCGACGAAAATAGGCTGCGGGAGGTTGTTCGCGCCAACCTGGGGCGTTCGGCTCGGCACATCCAGGATAGCGTGATCGCGCATGTCGGCGCCTTTGTGGATGATACACGCCAGTTTGACGACATCACCATGATGGTCGTCGTCCGCGGCTCCGCACAAGGGGATTGACGCGGGAAGGCGAGTTCGGGCCAGGGTCTGGCCGGATAGCTCCACGAGGTCTCGCCATCCGATCACGTCGAGATCAACTGTTCGGCGAGCGTTCTTCGGCGGTGAGCTGCTGATGCAGAAGCTTGAACATCTCGGCAAAAGCTCACAGGGACAAGTAGTTCGTCAGAGGTTCTGTCTGCTATAGCCTTTGGTGGGCCGGACTGGACGAAATCAAGAACCGAGGCCGATTCCGAGGTCACCCCATCGTTTGGCATGGGGACGGTGTACGTCAGAACGGCCTCGTCTCCGGTGACCTCAATGCCCTCCACGAAGTTGCGGATGAGCGCCTTGCGCTCAGGGAACGTCCCTTCTTGCAAGAACTCCCGGAAGTCCGCCACGTACCCCTTGATCTCCTCGGTGGTCGGCAGCTCCACCCTTCGCTGCTCCAACTGAGTTGCGGCGTCGTCACGCGCAGCCTCAAGCTGCTCCTCACGGTGCCTCAGAGAGAAGATTCGGGGCGACAGGACCTCCAGCGTCAGCTCGCTCGTCTCCAACGCCTCGTAGAGCCTCTCAAGTCGCCTCCTCACGTCCCCTAGCTCGGCCTCGATGACCTCCAGTCTGCCGGCAAGCTCACCGGCCATAGCGTCGATCTCCTCGGCCACCAGCTTCACAAGCTCAACGATGGTCTCCTCGGTGAGGATTCGCTCCCGTATCTTCTCAACAATGAAGTCCTCCACCCTGGGGGCGTTCAGGTAGCGGGCGCTGCACGTCCCTGCGCCTTCCCTGAACAGGGTGCCGCAGACGTAGTAGGCGAACTGGCCGCTCTTGGCCCCCTGGCCACTGTAGGGCCTGCCGCACACCCCGCACTTGAGCAGACCGCTCAGCAGGAACTTGCTCCCCACTCTACCGGGCCTCTGCACCTTCGGGGCACGGTCCCGCATCGCCTGCTGCACGGCGTCGAACAGCTCCCTCGACACCAGCGCGGGCCATGCTCCCTCCACTCGCACCGGGTCCTGGGCCTTCTCTACCTTGGTGGTTCTGCCCCAGACGGCGGTTCCGGTGTAGGCTTCGTTGGTCAGCAGGTAGTGGAGTCCTCCCTTGTACCAGCGCTTTCCCCTGTTGGTGATGCCCCGGTCGTTCAGGGTCCTGCATATCTCCTTGAGGCCGTAGCCGCTGAGCGAACTCTCGAATATCTCCTTCACCACCGGAGCGGTGGCGGGGTCAACTTCCAGCGTGGGACGCTCCTTCATCCCGTCGCTGACTTTCACCCGCCTGTAGCCGAAGGGGGCCTTGGAGCCGAGGAAGAAGCCTCTCGAAGCGGCCTCCCTCATTCCCCTCGTAACGTCTTCGGCAAGATTTTCGCTGTAAAATTCGTCCACGGACTCGATGATGGCCTCCATGAGCTTTCCGGTGGGGGAGTCGTCGGCGTGTTCGGTGATGGAGACGACCCTCACACCTTTGCGCCGGAGCATCGACTTGAAGGCCACAGCGTGCTCCCGCTTTCTGGTGAAGCGGGAGAATTTCCAGACCAAGATGACCTGGAACGGGGCCTTTGGCTGGCTCCCCTCCTCGATCATCTCCCTGAACTGGGGCCTGTCGGCGACGCGTCCGCTCTCGGCCTCGTCCACGTACTCGCGGGCTACGGAGTAGCCGTTGGCCTTGGCGTAGTCCTTGAGCGCCCTGAGCTGGGCGGACACGGACAGGTCCACGTCCTGCCGCTCGCTGGAGACCCTGGCGTAGAGTGCCGCCGGTGTGAGCGGCTGTAGGTCCTTCTTCATGCTGTCCTCCTCAGTGATTGCTTCCAACCCAACCTGCTACCCGTCCACCAGCTCTATGCGGTCGCCGTAACGTCGAAAGTCTGAGACGTTGAACGTCAATAGCCTGCGCTCCCCATGCGCCAGCATGGTTGCGACGATGTTGGCGTCGTGAATCTGCCGTCCCCCCGCGGGAATCTCTCGACACAGCCCCACGAGCGATTCGGTCACCACGGGACCGTCCTCGAGTATCTCGAAGCTGCCTATCAGCCTGCTCACGTCATCCAGGGCATCCTCATGGGTGATGGCCACTGGCCAGGTCTGCGGTCGAGTGACGACGGCCAGGTACTCTCGTATCACCTGACGGCTGATCCTTAGCGGTTCAGGGTCTCGAAAAGCACGCTCCAGGCTCGCCCGAGCCGCGTCGTGGTCAGGCGCGCTGGGGACACGGGACTTCACCAGCACGTTGGTGTCTATGAACATGGCGGGACTAAACCCTCTCCTCGTAGAGGTCCTCACGTCTGAGGCTCAGACCTTCCGGCCACACCGCGGTGGGGTGGACGGGCCACGCCTCGTCGAGAGAGAGCCTGGGTATGGGCTTCGGGTGCGTTCGCCGGAACAGCAGCATCTCGCCATCCATATCGACCTCCGCCGTCTCCCAGCCGGCGACGCTCCAGGCAAGGGCGTGGCTGTGGCCATTGCCGCCTCTCTGATTTCCCCACCAGGGCCGGTGCAGCCGTGCGGACGGAGGCAGCTCGAATCCGATGACTGCCTCGACCTCGTTGAAGGAGGTCCTCCACTCCTGCACCTGAAGACTGCTCAGGTACGTGTACAGTCTCTGGTACTTGCCTCGGATCACCATTTCTCGGTACTTGTCCTTCTGGTCTACGGCCATGTCGTGCCTCCTTCGTCTCAGCTTGCCCTAGCCGGAGGGTAGATGTCCAGATACATTGTAGTGAGTTAGTGACTCCAGCGCAAGCGCCTGGACAACGGCAACGGACCGGGTAGGGCTCGCGCGCACAGACCCCCCTCAGAAGGCGCGAGATCCCAGGGGTCGCTGGCGGTGTGATACCCGTGTACAGGAGATCGCACGGGACACCAAGTCGCAGTTCGGGCGATTCCGTAGCTGAAATCGGGGTGAATGGGGCATCCTGCTAAATCGGAGCGAGCAATTTGATTCCGGTACTCGTTCCACCCCTACTGGACAGTCGCAGCTACGAAAGTGGACAAAATGGCAGTGGCGTTCGCGGGTGTGATTGGAACATGGGCTTTGGATTGCGCGATGGGGCATCGGCAGCTACGGTCCAGTGGCGTCGTTCTCTCCCATCCGGGGTCGTCCAGGTTGGCCATGAGTCGCTGCACGGCCAGGGTCATCCTGCCCGTCAGTCGCTCCCGGCGCAGGGCCAGCGCCACTGTCTTCCGGTTCACTCCCAGAAGGGCCGCCGTCCGGCGCTGTCCCTCCCGCTCAACGAGCCACTCCACAACCCACTTGAGGTCGGGCTGACTGTCGTCGGCCCGCGATGCTGGCCCGCCGTTGCTCTTTGGCTTCCCAGGAGTCATTTCCGTTTTCTACAGGGGGTGGCCGCTTTTGCAATTTCATCCATTTTTCGGTGGAACCAGCCCTTTACAGATACTGCTAACAGATTTCGGTCAATACACCCCGAATGTGGCAGAAAGCGTTAGCTGGCTGGCCCAGGATGTCCGCTCCTACCCATTCCCCAAAATCATGTCACGCACCCCGACATCGTTTCGCGCCAAAATCGATGGGCCAAACTGGGCCGCATTCGTCGCCAACACGCCAAATCCTGTCCGCATCAACCCTCCGGCTCCCCCGGACAGGCCCATCCGTAGCTGTTTCCTCGCTACATGCTGACATGTCAACGGCTGCAAGAGTGCAAACAAGTCGTCGTCGAAGAGGCATCGTAGTTTAGCATGGCTTCCCACTCATTTGTATTGTCAGGCGCTGACCGGTCAGAGGGTCCGGCAGCCCACGTCGTAGCTGAATCAGGGGCAAATGGGGCGCATTGCGCCCCCTCAAGACCTTGCCGACAGGCCAGGATGTACCGTTTTGCAACCCCCATTCAGCATATCGGGGAGGTAGGGACGCATCGGCCCTACCTATTCCCCCCTACAGGACGCTGACGCATCCGGTGGTAGAGACTGTCCCACTGGTAGGCGCTCAGCCGGGACAGAGGCAGTCTCGGTGAGTCCGGTTCCCAGAGTGGACGCCATGACTTTCCGAGTATTCCTGCGGTGGACAGCATGGGGATGCACGACACGAGGATGGGCAGCGACATCCGGCTCCTCAGGGCGGCGGTGCGGACGTAGGTGTCCTCGACCTCCTCGGTGTCGACGACGAACAGCGTGGTGGGGAACGGGGGCTGGTCGTCCTTATGCTCAGGCGACCAGTAGTAGCTCATGTAGGGACTCAGGCGGGCCAGGACTCCCTCGGGGTGACGGGCGCGCAGCTCGTACTCGAGGTAGAACGGTATCTCAAGGCCCTCTGCGACCATCTTCCCCACGGCGTCTGGGGTGATGGCCGACTGGCCCCAGTTGTAGGCCCGGTCGGACCTCGCGGTGGGAACCGTCCACAGAAGCTCGCTGTGAGGGTCAGCCCTGGACTCGGCTTCCAGCTTCGAGAGGAACCATGTGATGCTGTCTGCGTGCTTTGTCTGACGCGCCCACGTCTCGATCCGGTGGCCCACGTGTCGTGGCCGTCCCTCTTTGTCGGTGGTGAGCTCCGTGCTCCAGATGCCCCGCGTAGTCGGCAGCTCGGCGCGGTCCCGGTGGGTGACGTAGCGGATGCCCTCGGCGGATAGGGTGTAGCGGCTGTCTCCGCGTTTGCCCCTACGCTCGATCAGGCCCCAAGTCTTCACGAGGCTGCGCACCATCTGGCTGACCCTTCCCTTGGAGACGCCGAGCCAGATGGCCAGGTGCTCACGGGGGATCATTGGGTGGTCGGTGATGATGTCCAGCGCCCGCTTCTCCGACGGGCTGATTCCGAAGGCCGGCGCAGCTCGCATCATCAGCTCGGGTCGGGGCAGCGACGCCCGCTTCCGACTCGGCGACGCCGCTCGACTCCTTCCGCCACGGCTGGCCCCGGAGATGACGCCCTCCAGGGTGCGGCGCCGCCCTCCAATCAGGAAAGAGGTACTCTGCCAGACGCGGCCGCCTCGTCTCTCCAGCGCTTCCCTGGACCCCACGGCGACGAAGCAGTCACGGAGATCCCGTTGCTCGCAGAACCGCGCCGTCAGCCTCTGCTCCCAAACGCTGGGAGTGAGGACGAGAAGCATGCCCGGGCGTTGCCCGTAGTCGTACTCGGCTATGGCTCTGAGCCGGTCGTAGAGGGACCTTCGGCGCAGGGCCAGTCCCTGGCGCACCACGCCGAAGCTGTCGCCGTCGTGGAGGGTGATGGTGGCGTCGAAGCGCCCCCTGCGATGGAACTCCACGCGAGTACGCAGTCCGTCACTGGCGGGGGAGAGTGACGAGGCCAATCGGTAGATGGCGGCCACCGCGTCCATCCGGCGGATGAGCAGCGTCAGCCACTCCCTGGACATCGGGTAGGCCCGCACGAAGTCCGAGGGTGTGTCGAAGTCGAGCACGTGGGAGGCTTCACGGATGCCTTTCGCCGTCAGGCAGTACCTCCCGCTCGACGGCAGATGGGCTGTGCTGTGGCTGATGCGACTAGCGATGCCCTCGACTAGCAGGCCGGTCAGATGGCGGTGGACGGTCGCGTGCGGCTCGCCCAGGATGAGCGCCATCTCTGTCGATCCGATAAACGGCATCCGGCTGAGGGCGTCGAATAGCTGTCGGTCGGAGAGGGCCATAGTTCCAGCGTAGCGACAGAGGGTACCGGTGGGCAACAACCATATGACGATGCCGGTGCGGAAGATGGTAGCGGCATTGCATCGGGAGACAGGTAGGCGGGACTACGAAACTGGCTCGAACACCAGCTCCGGCACCACAACTTCCCAGGCATCGCACTGAAGATTGCTCAGGTATTGCGGTTCAGAGCGCTCCAGGCAGGCTTCAGTGTTCCAGCGCCTCAGTGAATGGGGGATTTTGCCCCGACTCCCAGCCTAAGCCCCTGATCCAGAACCTGCTCGGCAACCGAATGCCAGAGTTCCCTAACCGTAGGCTTGGCCGTAGGACCGATACCTATGGCGCACCCCTTGGCACCCTGGGGCAGATTGGGGTTGAAGTATTCCGTGGGCAATTCAATATGGGGACGCGAGAAGGGACTGCCCTGCTCCGCCGGAAGGCAAGGGAAGAAGCTAAACATGCCATCCGTGGGAGAGTCATGTGTCGCTCCCTGGTAAAACCTTAGTTCCAAAGGAGATTTGGCATTATCATACCCTGACAGGGTCGCGTGCCAGAGGCTCTGAGGCGCTCGTTCCGAGAGTAGTTTCTTGTAGTCCTGAGCGGTGTGATCCATGTAGTCAGCGACCACAAGCACCGTGTCCACCACCCAACAGGGCTTCTTCATGCTCCCAAAAACTATGACCGAACCTCTACCGAGTTTGCGCAGACCGGGAAGGCTCCCTTGCTTGCAATTGGTATAGTAGAAGCCGTCGAAAATGAACGGATCAGTGTTGTGGAGCCCCCGGTAATCCTGTCTGGGTTGCCACATAGGTTCCCACAGGTAGCGGGGCATCCCCCCCACTTCGTCCGTAGAGAAGCAGCGCAGTATTAGGGATTCGGGTTCCCACTCCGCCCAGGCCCAGAGTTTCCCCCCCTCAGCTTGCGCCGAGTCCATTGAGTCAACCCAGGCTCCGTCGATTTCAAGAAACTTGCGACCATGGGAGTTATTGCAGCCGTTGGGTTTCCTGGTTGGATTCCACTCCTTCCAATCGACGTGGTCCGGAGAATGCTCCCTCCCCGGGTGTGGAAACTGGACGAAGCGTCGATTATCGGATGCCATGCTGCCACCACTCTTTCAAAATCTTGCCAGCTTGCCGCTTTTGTTCGTGGCTCAATCCGGCCAGGGGTTTCTGAGACGCCGGAACATGTACTATAAGGATGCGTTTCCCAGTGGAGAGGGCGAACCAGCGCACTTCGATTCCTATTGGCCGCTTGCGCCGATTGCCGTTTCTGGTCAGGTCAAACGTGTGGATTCGTTCCCAATCGGTCAGCGGCGTGAATTCAACCAACTCCAGCCACCGCCGCGCCATGGACTGGAGCAAGACATCCGGCTGAAGCCGCTCAATGAGCCGGTGCCAAAGCGGTACGCCTTCCCTGGTCAGCCTCCGGCGTACAGTAGGGTCAAGACCGCTCCAAGTGGGATCGGTGGGAAGCACGGAACCGATGTCAGTATGCAGGGCTACGTTCCCCGGACCGCCGTAGTAGGACGATCCCATTCCCTTTAGAGTCTGCTCATAGAAATCGAACCATGAACTGTACGGCGAATTCCGGAAGTACGCAAAGAGAGACCGTAGATAGGAGCTGTCAACATCCGAATCAGATCCGGGAAACCGGCTGAACGGAGTCTCCATCGGAAATTCATGACGTGATGGATTCAAACCCACAGTCGCTATTCGGAATTGGGATGTCTCAAATCTCGGAAGGTCACCGAAAAAGAGCACAGGCGCAGAGGGCTTTACTACCCAATTCTGTTCACGGTTTGCTTGGTACAACTGCCGAGCGATTCTAACTAGACCCAGCAACTTTGCATCTTTCATGCTAGCCTGAATCCACCGACTCTCTATCCCCTTCCACAACTTCCGGCTATGGCTCTGATATAGTCATGATGATTGGGATAATCAAGACACCGAGAGTTAGTAGAGTTGTGATCACTTGCTCTGACGCGCGACCAAAGCGCGAGCTGGGGAGGCCCTTGAACAAAGCGCCCACAACCAAGGCGAACAAGCCAAATGCAAACGTCACCACCATGAGGAAACCCGTATATTCAACCCCCCAATCCGGCACCCAATCCGGCAGCCCTAGAAAGCGTAAAACGTACAGTGGTAAGGCTATCAACAGACAGGCAGGGCCTAAACCCACTAGCCTCAGATCTTCCATTTCGAGAGTCCCAGTCTTGGAGACGGTTGGCTTGCCAACCTTCTCGGAGGCCTGGAGGTGGTCTTGGGCCTCCACCACGTCATCCGCATAGTCGAGGATGTCTCCACAATGCGGACACTGCTTGGCGGATGACGCCATCTCCTTCTTACACACTCTACATGGTATTAGTTCCGGCATATAATTTCGGCGATGTTCCCCTTAACGCACGTATGAGTGGTAGATGGGGGTTTGTTGTCCTTCGTGCTTTTCCCAATTCAAAACGAGGTTCCGAAACGCCCCGGTTGCCATTCGAGGCCTAGGAACAACATTCAGCCGCTTGTGGTCCGCCTTTTGGACTCGGTAGGGGTCTATCTTCTCCCACAGGTTGCTCGGATACCACGCCTCATCATCCCCATGGGCTGAGAAGTAGATGCCGACATCCTTATTGCGATTGAAGTACACTCGCCTAGGCAGGCCCCCATAGCGTAGTACATGGCGGAGTTCCCTGGCCTCTATCCCCATGGTCTCAAACATTTCCCGGTACTGATCCTCTGTCATGTCTCTCTTCGGGGGCCGATAGGCATAATGGTCCAACAATTGTATGAAATCTCACAGGAGATTTTCGGAACACTTGGCCAACTGACAGTGTAGCAGACAGATCTATTGGGATTCCTGTCAGCGGAGTGGAAACTGCCCCACGGTGCTCTGGGTTACCTGACCCCGGATGCCTTTGCCTTGGTGGCCCCAGCAAGGGTTACTGTCTACAGTACACCACGGCCGGAAATGGTGGGCCTAAGTTGACGGTAGACAGTACCGTCTTCGAGTTGTGGCTGGTCCTCTGAGGCCTGGCCGGCTACTGCACCACCGCGCTGTTGCGGATCACCTGAGGAACATCGGGCTAGGCCGGCGCGTCCGGCACCGAGGCGACGGTGACCGCCCGGCCCAGTTCGACGTATTCTGTGCCTGTTTAATTTTTTTCGCCACAGGGCCCGCAGTGATTATAGCGATTTCTCGCGTGAATCCCTCTGCGTTTCTCGTGGTCAGTTGCCAGTCTGGTTTGCGGCACCCGGCGTGGGGTTGACGACCGTCTGGAACTCTCCGATAGCGTCCGGCACCCGCGCGAAGCTCATACCCTCACCCGCCTGCCCTTCGTCCCAATCAACCTCGGCCACCAGCACGCCGTCCGCTGTCCAGATGCCCAACTCTTCGTCCCCGCCCAGCGCGAAACCGGGCCAGCCGTCCTTCTCCAGCTCGATTTCCAAGTATCCACCCTGTGGGATTACCAGTTCGTCAGGGAAGGCAACCCGCTTGGCTGCGTCCTTCAGATCGTCGGCCACCACGAAGTCGGCCAGCGCTATCTCCTCGCCAGAGGCGTTGTACAGCTCGAACCAGTCCAGCGGATCGCCTTTGGCAGCCACCTCGTTAATAACTAGGCCGGTATAAGCCGCAGTTTGTAGAACGTCAGCGATAATGGGACTGCGATAATCTTTCCCGGGCCTTCTCGGGTCGGGTCTGACCCGAAATGGGACCGGCGCAGTGCCTTTAATGTGATCTGTCGACCTCGTTCTCGAGGCGGCCCAACCCGCCCACCGACCAGGTGAGCAGTGACCTGATAGGAGCCTGGCCAAAGGCCCCGTCGCAGTCCTGTCCGCTCTCCTGGCCTGTTGGAGCCATCTCACTCAAGAGCGAGGAGGCAGTCTGTGACCACTAGCAGCGGATTGGATGGTGTCGCCAGGGTGATCGTTGGTGTTGACACGCACCTGGACGAACACGTAGCTGTGGCAATCGACCACCATGGAACGCGCCTGGGTGAATACCGGCTAGGGACGACGGCCAAGGGCTACGAGGACCTGGAGACCTGGGCTATCGGCCTGGGCCATGTCGCCACCTTTGGCGTCGAAGGTACCGGCTCATATGGAGCGGGGCTGGCTCGACACCTTGCTCGGTGTGGCCACAAAGTTATCGAGGTCAATCGACCAGACAGGTCCACACGCCGTAGACTGGGCAAAAGCGACCCTCTCGACGCTGAAATGGCCGCACGATCTGTCCTCGCCGGGGTGGCTCGGGAGTCTCCCAAGTCAGGTGTGGACAAGGTGGAGATGATCCGGGTGCTCAAGATTGTCAAGGACTCTGCGATGAAGGCCCGCACGCAGGCCATCAACCAGATGAAAGCCCTTGTGGTCACCGCGCCTGTTGAGTTGCGAGAGGAATTGGCCGGACTAAATGCCCGGAGGCTTGTAGATCGCTGCATTAGCTTTCGCCCGGGTAGGCTGGGGACGCCGGTAGCAGCAGCTAAGCATGCACTTCGGCTGCTTGCCCGTCGTCACAGCCAGCTCACCTGCGAGATCGAAGGTATCGACGACGAGCTGGTCCGGCTCACCGCGGAGACTGCGCCGGCATTGGTCCACACCTTCGGAGTCGGAGCGGACACCGCAGCCACGCTTCTCGTGACTGCCGGCAGCAATCCCGAGCGACTGAGGTCTGAGCCCGCCTTCGCCGCCCTGTGCGGAGTAAACCCCATTCCTGCCTCTTCAGGCAAGACCGAACGCCACCGACTCAACCGCGGAGGCGATCGACAAGCCAATGCCGCTCTCTATCGCGTTGTCCTTGTGAGACTCCGCTACGATGAGCGGACGAGGGAGTATATGCGGCGTCGCACCAGGGAGGGGATGACAAAGTCCGAGGTCATCCGCTGCCTCAAACGCTACGTCGCTCGTCAGATCTTCGCCATCTTGCATGAGATCGGACGCAAGAACCTGGCTCTACCAGCAGCCGCTTGACATCTATAGGAGCATCACATATGGGAGGTGGAAAACCCGAGAATCTGAGAGTGGTGTGAGCTCCTGTAGTGAGGGTAGAGTACCTCAGGAAAGGAGCAGAAGTGTCCCAGCCAGATACAGACAAAGCCAGGGTCGCAGACCGGCGGAGCGAGGAGACTCGTTCATTCGTCCGCCAGGTGAGAGCGGCAACGCGGCGCAAGTACACCCCTGAAGAGAAGATCCGCATTGTCTTGGAGGGTTTCCGTCGCGAGGTCACCGTGAACGACCTGTGCCGGCGGGAGGGTATCAAGCCCCACTCCTACTATGCATGGACCAAGGAGTTCATGGAGGCAGGTAAGGAGAGGTTGTCCCGCGACACCGTGCGAGATGCCACGCGGCAGGAGATCGTGGAGCTCAGGCGGGAGAACGGCGAGCTGAAACAGCTCGTTGGCGAGCTCTCACTCCAGGTGTCCCGTCTGAAAAAAACGGCCATCCCGACGCTGGTAGACGGCGCAGGTACCGCAGGATGAGTGCCCTTAAGAAGGCGACGATCCTGGCCAGTGTAGCCACATCACCACTGGCCAAGCGTCGGATGCTCAGAGACCTGGGTGTTCCCAAGAGCACCTACTATCGGTGGTTGAGACTACAACAACATCACCAGGGCCTCGAGGATCGACCTGGAGTCAGCACCCCACCGTGGAACCGCCTTAGGTCTCAGGAGGAACGGTCGATCCTGGAAGCGGCCAGAGAGATGCCGGAGCTAAGTAGCCGCCAGTTGGCAGCGTGGACCACGGACAACCTGGGCTTCGCTGTATCCGAGTCCACTGTGTATCGCATCCTGCGCAGGGAGGGTCTGGTGAAGTCACCCGAGATGCAGTTGAAGGCCTCTCAAGAGTACCACCGCAAGACCACTGGCCCTCACCAGATGTGGGCTACCGATGCCTCCTACTTCAAGGTCATCGGATGGGGCTACTACTACCTGGTCACTGTGATGGACGACTATTCCCGCTTCATACTCTCCTGGAAGCTGCAGCGGGCCATGACTACCGACTCTCTCATCGAGGTGGTCCAGGAGGCTGTAGACAAGACTGGCATGACCGAGGTCCCGGTGGCCGACCGGACCAGCTTGCTCTCGGACAACGGCTCAGGATATGTGTCCCGTGGCTTCAGAGACTACCTGCGCCTGGTGGGAATCAAGCACATCCGGGCTGCACCCTTCCACCCTCAGACCAACGGCAAGCTGGAGCGCTATCACCAGACTATCAAGAGAGACGTCAAGCAGGTCCCCTACGAGATGGCTTCCGATCTGGAGGCTGCCCTTGCCGCCTTCGTGGCCTACTACAACTACAGGCGCTATCACAAGGCGCTGGGCAATGTGACACCTGCAGATGTGCTCCACGGGAGGCGGGAAGGGATACTGCAGCGCAGGAAGGAGGTGCAGGCTCACACAATCGAACGGCGAAGGCGCTACAACAAGACCCTCAGGGAGCTCACCAAGCCCTCTCCCGATCTCTAATCTCTCGGGTCTCAAAGTGTCCCACTTTCGCTGGTTGCCAACAGTCATACCCGTCCGTATCTAAATCTACAGCCCAAGAGTAGGTCATTTTTTCGTTGCTATTGCGTCCCGTCCATGAAACATGCCAGGGAGGTCATATTGGCGACAGGACTACAATGACGTCAGCCCCCACAGTTCGTTGAAAGGCAGGTCGCCAAAGGAGTATGCTGAAGCGGCAGCTGCACTCTACTAGCCTCTGATACTAATAGTGGGGTAATGTCAAGATCAATCAGATGTGTCACATTATCGCTGATGGTCCACAATTAGCTAATAATTCATCAACATTTATCTTGTATCTTGGGAAATTATGCTGGGCGCATCTGAAGCGGCCCTGTGGCGCGCTCTCCTGTCGAAGTTGGCGCTTCACTGGCTCTGTCCTGGGAAGAATGGGCGAGGATTGTCGCCAAAGGAAGATCGTTGGGCAAATCAAACTTGAAACAACGGCTATCACGCCGAGGCCTTGGGGTGATAGCCGATCGCGTTCCCACCGCGAGTCAGAGAACCCGCAACACCCCAGTCAAGCTGGGGATTGCTGCCTTTATCGTCTTCCTGTTTGCGGCTGTTGCCACATTAGAGCACCCCGTTTTTGCCAACAGCCACGGCTGCGACAACGGTATAGCCGTGCCCGGCCAAGAGGTAGGCCTCGTCGCCAATTGCGAGACCCTGCTTGATGTCAAGGCAACACTCGACCCGGAAAATGTGTTGGACTGGAGCGTCAACACGCCCATCGCTAACTGGGAAGGTGTCTCCGTTTCACGTGGCAGGGTCGCGAAACTCCAGCTCAGAGGGAAAGTCCTCAGCGGCTCGATCCCCGTAGAGCTGGGCAATCTCACAGACCTGACGATCCTCAATCTCCGCAATAACGAGATCAGCGGCTCCCTACGCGTTGAGCTGGGCAACCTCTCCAACCTGACCGAACTCTACCTCGACGGCAACAATCTTACCGGCTCAATCCCTCCTGAGATGGGCAACCTGGCCAACCTAACGCTCCTCTACCTCTTCAACAACGGACTCACCGGCTCCATCCCCGCAGAGCTGGGCGACCTCCCCAGGCTGCTCGAACTTTACCTCGCCGACAACAGTCTCACCGGCTCAATCCCTCCTGAGTTGGGCAATCTCACCAACTTGGTGGCGCTCAATCTTCGCAGCGATGGACTGACCGGCCCGATCCCGGCAGTGCTTGGCGACCTCTCCAACTTGAAGCTCCTCTACCTCGACGGCAACGAACTCACCGGCCCGATCCCCGCAGAGCTGGGCAATCTCACAGACCTGACGGTCCTCAACCTGCACAGCAACGATCTCACTGGCTCCATTCCTCCTGAGCTCGGTAACCTCACCAACCTCTCGCTCCTCAACCTGCACAGCAACGAGCTCACCGGCCCCATCCCCACTGAGCTGGGGGACCTGGCTGCCCTGACGGTTCTCAACCTGCACAGCAACGAGCTCACTGGCTCCATTTCTCCTGAGCTCGGCAACCTCATAGACATGACGCAACTCTACCTCTACAGCAACGAGCTGAGCGGTCCCATCCCCGCAGAGCTAGGCAACCTCACCGACCTGACGCTCCTCTACCTCTTCAACAACGGACTCAGCGGTCCCATCCCCGCTGAGCTGGGCAACCTCTCCAACCTGACGGTCCTCAACCTGCATAGCAACGAGCTCACTGGCTCCATCCCCACTGAGCTGGGGGACCTGGCTGCCCTGACGAACCTCCAGCTGCAAGGCAACGAGCTCACCGGCCCAATCCCCGCGGAGCTCGGCAACCTCACCAACGTGACAGGGCTCTACCTCTACAGCAACGAGCTGAGCGGTCCCATCCCCGCAGAGCTAGGCAACCTCACCGACCTGACGCTCCTCTACCTCTTCAACAACGGACTCAGCGGTCCCATCCCCGCTGATCTGGGGGACCTGGCTGCCCTGACGAACCTCCAGCTGCAAGGCAACGAGCTCACCGGCCCAATCCCCGCGGAGCTCGGCAACCTCATAGACATGACGCAACTCTACCTCTACAGCAACGAGCTGAGCGGTCCCATCCCCGCAGAGCTAGGCAACCTCACCGACCTGACGCTCCTTTACCTCTTCAACAACGGACTCAGCGGTCCCATCCCCGCTGAGCTGGGCAACCTCTCCAACCTGACGGTCCTCAACCTGCATAGCAACGAGCTCACTGGCTCCATCCCCACTGAGCTGGGGGACCTGGCTGCCCTGACGAACCTCCAGCTTCAAGGCAACGAGCTCACCGGCCCGATCCCCGCAGAGCTGGGGGACCTGGCCGCCCTGACGAATCTCCAGCTTCAAGGCAACGATCTCACTGGCTCCATTCCTCCTGAGCTCGGCAACCTCACCAACCTCTCGCTCCTCAACCTGCACAGCAACGAGCTCACCGGCCCCATCCCCACTGAGCTGGGGGACCTGGCTGCCCTGACGGTTCTCAACCTGCACAGCAACGAGCTCACTGGCTCCATTTCTCCTGAGCTCGGCAACCTCATAGACATGACGCAACTCTACCTCTACAGCAACGAGCTGAGCGGTCCCATCCCCGCAGAGCTAGGCAACCTCTCCAACCTGACGGTCCTCAACCTGCATAGCAACGAGCTCACTGGCTCCATTCCTCCTGAGCTCGGCAATCTCACCAACCTCTCGCTCCTCAACCTGCACAGCAACGAGCTCACCGGCCCGATCCCCCGAGAGTTGGGCGAATTGAGCGTCCTGACGCATCTGTATCTCTACGGAAACGACCTAGCCGGATCGATCCCGGCAGAACTAGGTACCCTCACAGGCCTCACGCAACTTGATCTCAGCAACAACGAGCTCACCGATCAGATCCCCGTCGAACTGGGCAACCTGGCAGATCTGACGATCCTCACGCTCAACAACAACGGGCTGAGCGGCGCTATTCCTCACCAACTAGGCAACCTCACCGACCTGAGGGAGTTGACGTTGAGTGACAACATGCTCGACGGCCCCATCCCGGTGGAGTTAGGCGACCTCACCGACCTGACGATCCTCACGCTCAACAATAACGAACTGAGCGGCGCTATTCCTCACCAACTGGGCAACCTCACCGACCTGAGGGAGTTGACGTTGAGCGACAACATGCTCGACGGCCCCATCCCGGTGGAGTTAGGCGACCTCACCGACCTGACGATCCTCACGCTCAACAACAACGGGCTGAGCGGCGCGATTCCTCACCAACTGGGCAACCTCACGGACCTGAGGGAGCTCACACTGGGCAACAATGAGCTCGACGGCCCCATCCCGGTGGAGTTAGGCGACCTCACCGACCTGACGATCCTCACGCTCAACAACAACGGGCTGAGCGGCGCGATTCCTCACCAACTGGGCAACCTCACGGACCTGAGGGAACTCACACTGGGCAACAATGAGCTCGACGGCCCCATCCCGGTGGAGTTAGGCGACCTCACCGACCTGACGATCCTCACGCTCAACAACAACGGGCTGAGCGGCGCGATTCCTCACCAACTGGGCAACCTCACGGACCTGAGGGAACTCACACTGGGCAACAATGAGCTCGACGGCCCCATCCCGGTGGAGTTAGGCGACCTCACCGACCTGACGATCCTCACGCTCAACAACAACGAACTGAGCGGCGCGATTCCTCACCAACTGGGCGGCCTGACCGACTTGAGGGAGTTGACGTTGAGCGACAACCTGCTCGACGGCCCCATCCCGATGGAGTTAGGTACTCTCACAAGCCTGACGATCCTCACGCTCGGCAACAATGAACTGAGCGGTGCGATCCCTCCGCAATTGGGCAACCTCACCGACCTGACAAACCTTAGCATCGAGGGCAACGAGCTCAGCGGCTCCATCCCGCTCCAACTGGCCAATCTCACTGGCCTCACAGTCCTGAGCCTCAACAACAACGCGCTCACCGGTCCGCTCCCTCCCGAGCTGGGGGACCTGACAGACTTGACCGAGCTTCATCTCAACGTCAACCGCTTCAGTGGTCCCATCCCCGCCGAGTTTGGCAACCTCATCAACCTGACGGTTCTCAGCTTGAGTGCGAATGGGCTGAGTGGTCCGCTCCCTCCCGAGCTGGGGGACCTGACAGACTTGACCGAGCTTCATCTCAACGTCAACCGCTTCAGTGGTCCCATCCCCGCCGAGTTTGGCAACCTCATCAACCTGACGGTTCTCAGCTTGAGTGCGAATGGGCTGAGTGGTCCGCTCCCTCCCGAGCTGGGGAACCTGACGGACCTGACCGAGCTTCACCTCGGCGGCAACCGGCTCACCGGCCCCATCCCCGTATCGCTGCGTGACCTCGTCCACCTGACAGACCTCGACGTCGGCCGCGACAGGACCACGAGGTCCGACCTTGTTGAATTCGGCGATACGTCGACGGCCGAGCACACGGCAGAGACCACCGGGCCGACGCCCTCGGTGACGAATGATCGTGGCCCACAACTCTCTGCGCTGGCCCTGGCGCTCGTAGCCATCGGGGGTATGGCGATTGGCGCAATCACCGGAGGCATCGTAGTAGCCGGGGTGCAACGTAAGTGGGGCTGGACGAGGTTCTTTTGGGGAGCCGACAGTCTGCCGACAACGATGGCACGAGGGGTAGCCACGGCGGTGCGTTGGCTGCATAGCTCGCTCGATTCCACAGCTAGTGCCCTAACTACGGCCGCGCGTATAGCGGCGCTATGGGTGTTTAATAGTTCGCCCAGATCCCTGACTTACGACGTGACAATCGTCGTCCGAAAGGTGCTGCGAATGGTGAGACGAAACGACTAGAGGCACGATTGGCATTAGGATCCTCAAGCTGAATGGATATCTCTCCCACGCTCTGCCGGTGTCCATGACAGCCCTGTGCAGGAACTTAAGTTGGATGGTCAACCCCCGCGGGTCTGCTGCAATCTGTCCCGATTGCCTTCGAGAGGGGCGGGCCACTCCCAGAACAAGGTAGCTCCCGGGATGCAGTCACCTATATGGTTTTCCCTCGGCCATGACACTGGCGGGAGCACTTCTCGCCTAGGGCTCAAAACGCCACCACCAACTCAAAAGTTCGCAGTAGAGCCTGATGCTCCTATAGACGTCAAGCCACTTTCGCTTGGCTGGTTTGACGAAGGATGGCGAAGACCTCGCGAGCAACGTATCGCTTGAGGCATCGAATGACCTCAGCTTTGGTCATCCCTTGCCCGATACGGCGTCGCATGTAGTCCTTTGTCCGTTGGTCATAGCGAAGCCGGACCAACACCACTCGATGGAGTGCCGCGTTGGCTTGTCGGTCACCGCCACGGTTGAGCCGATGCCGATTCGTCTTGCCGGAAGAAGCGGGAATCGGACTTACTCCGCAGAGGGCGGCGAAGGCTGCCTCGGACTTCAGGCGCTCGGGATTGTCGCCGGCTGTGACCACCAAGCTGGCAGCAGTATCGGCTCCAACTCCGAAAACTTCGACCAAGGCAGGTGCTGTCATCAACGTGAGTTGGTCCAGTTCTGACTCTAAGTCCTCGATCTCCGAGGTGAGATGTCGGTAACGCCTGGCCAAGGAGCGTAGGGCATGCTTGGCAGCCGTCATTGGGGTTACGAGGTCTCCGGGCCGGAATCCCACGCATCGTGTAATCAGAGTGCCTTTGGTGAGCCCTTCGAGGGTTTGCCGCAGCTCGGCGGGAGCTGTGATGATCAGCGCCTTCATTTGGTTGATGGCCTGAGTCCGCGTGCTCGGTGATGGAGATGACTCTGACACCCTTGCGCCTGAGCATTGATTTGAAAGCCACTGCGTGCTCCCGCTTGCGGGTGAACCTCGAAAACTTCCAGACGAGGATGACTTGGAAGGGGGCCTTCGGCTGGCTGCCTTCCTCGATCATCTCCCTAAACTGTGGCCTGTCCGCCACCAGGCCGCTCTCGGCTTCATCCACGTACTCCCGGGCCACGGAGAAGCCGTTGGCCTTGGCGTAGTCCTTGAGCGCCCTGAGCTGGGCGGACACGGACAGGTCAACGTCCTGGCGGTCACTGGACACCCTGGCGTACAGGGCCGCCGGTGTAAGTGGTTGGTACTGCTTTTTCATGTTGACCTCCTTTTCTCTTCCTGTTCGCCATGGCGAGCGCGGAGCCTCTCGTATCGGATGGTTTTGAGCCATTCACGCTCCTCCGTGTACTTTCGAAGGGCCTCGCGGATAAGCTCGCTCATGGTGCGGCCCTCCTCGCGCATCACCTCCTGCACCTGCTCGGCCATCTCAGGCGGCAGGGAGAAGGTGATCGTCTTTGTGTTCCTGTTTATTGGCTTCCTATTCATATGCTGTCTTACTATGTATCGTCAACCATCCGATGGCCCATTGTCAAGAAGCGGCTTCACCGTTTCGAATTCGCGGATACGCTCTACGACTGTGCTCAACCACGCGGTCAGCGCAACCAACTGGGGCTCGTCCCAACTCCGGTCGGTCTGACACACAAGATTATCGCCCCTGCCCGCAGGCGCGAACAGGCGAGTATCCAGCGCATCGATCCTCAGTGCTTCCACCGCATCCTGTGGGACGTTCGACTTCCTTAGCACCGAGTCGAAGTCAGTGTAAATGTTCTGGTTGTACGCCGATGGTGGGTAGCCGTAACAGACCACGACCAGAGCGCCGTTGGATACCGCGTTGAGCGAGAACCCCTTGAGGCCCCATTTGGTTCTCATTCCGTCCTGCTTTCCAAGTGCCAGCACTCTTTCGTAGACAATTGTCCCGTTTTCGTTGAGAGATTCGAGGAATTCCAGTTCGTTGGTTCGGCTCTGACGCCTCTTGAACTCCGAAGAGGCCTCCCTGTCATCTGGCTGGCGATCGGTCGACTGACTAGCGTCCTGCGGCGTTACATCCCGGCCTGGCATCACCCGTAACAGGACCTCAACTTGCTCGGGTTCCACTTGAAAGAACTCTCGAGAAGGATTTATTCGGTTTGGCCCGAAGGCCGTGTGTAGTGCGCGCTCTATCTCAGCAGCTTCCCTGTCCTCAATTTCTCGGGCGATGACGCAGTCAAAGGGAAGCGGCACACCTGTCGTGTACAGGTCGCTCATCCTGCGTTGCACGTCCGGCCTATCGGTCATGCCGATTTTCACGATTCCCGGCATCGCCGGATTGGTTAACATGTAGACGATGTTGGGCATTGCTACTTCTCCTTGTGGCAAGTCGGTAATCAAGTTGCGATGGAATCTGTACTACCGTTCTACCGGCCCTATCGGTTCAGTCGGAGTCCCCCGACTATCGAACGGCGTTCACTTCGAGCTGGACGCCCTCATGCTGCTGGATGCGGCCGATAACCTCGAACAGGTTGCGGGCGTGGGGATTGCCGGACGGTCCGAACATGCGCATGAGACTCTTGGGCGGCTTGTTCGTCAGTGAGCCTAGCTCCTCGAAGCCGATGGTAGCGTTGATGTAGTCACGCAGTACGATCTTGCCCGCGTCGACGTCGCCCGCAAGCAGACACTCTACGCCTTCCTCCAGCAACCCTTCTCGAAATGCTGGGTCGCGCTCAGCGCGGGCCTGCACAGTCTCTTTGAAGTCACGGGTGAGCGGCATGTTTCATACCTCCTGCTGCTTGCGACGCTTGTACTCTTGCCAAAGTTCACGGGCAATCCTCGATGTCCCTCTGCTGACGCGCTTTGGTCCCACCGCCGAGCAGGACTATCAAGGTGTCTCCATCTCTGCCGAAATAGACTCTGTAGCCTGGCCGACGTTTACGCGGTACTCCAATACTCCGCTGCCAACGCCTCTCACGCTGGACAGGTTTCCAGCCTCCATACGGGCGATGGCTGTCCTCACCCTGGCCGCTGCCCTGGCGTCGAGACCTTCGAACCAGCGACCGAATGGACTGCGGCCTCGGTCGTCTATGTATTCTCTGATCTCGATCACGTAGATATGGTAACGCTATCGTTACCATTATGCAATACCTCGGTAGACGTTGAGAGGCAACGCCGGGCTAGGGCCAGGCGGCAGGTAGAACCCAGCCGGGTGTCCCGTGGCGGAACTGGGCCTGTGAGTGGGGAATGAACGCTCCTGCAACCGTAACGGGCCAAGCAGGGCTCGCGCGCAGCCCCTCTCACAAGGCAAGAGATTCCCGGAGGTGTTCGAGATGTATTACCCGTGTACAGGAGTTTGAGTTTGTGGGCAAGTTGCAATCCGGGGCCATTTCGTAGCTGAAATCGGAGTGACCGGGTCTGTCTGCCACATCGGAGCAAGCAATCCGATTCCGGTGCTCCTTCCACCTCTACTGGACAGTCTCAGCTTTAGAAATTGCAGAAGTGCAATCGGAGGAATCACGCCGGAGTGGACAGGGCCAGCTTTGTAAATTGCATTTTGTCAATCGGGACAAGCCCTCCTACGTGAACAGACGCCACGCCATAGGGATGCCAACGGTCACCAACGCGAACAGCACGACCGCGACCAGGCCGAGCCGGAGTGCCACTCGTCTTGTCCTCCCATGCGCGGCGCGCTCATTACGATACGCCTCCGTCAACTCTTCATATGCGTCTTTGCTGGCGGATGCAACCTCCCTGGCCTCGTCCCGCTCCCGCTCCAACTCGGATGCAGTCTGCTCCAATCCCCGCACGGTGCGTTCAAGCTCATCCCCCCTGGTGATGGCCCCGCGCAGCAGCTCGTCGTCGCCCACGTACTCAGGCCCATCCATCCGCACGTAGACCCGGCGGCCCTCCCTGGCCACCTCGATCTCTCCCCTCCTGATCTTCCGATCGAGGGTGGATAGAGATATCTCCAGCTCGCGCGCCGCTTCCGCTTTCGGCACCCAGCGGACCCGCTCATCCATCGCTGTCTTCCTCGCTATGTGGCTGACGCTTCCGCCTCCAGTTGAACAGACGCAGGCCCCGACTCCCGGCGTCGGGCGCCGCCGCCCGGTCTCTGGCGTCGTCCTCCTCCTGCTCCCGCGCCGCCTCAAGAGCCTCCACGCGCCTGGTCAGACGCTCTACCAGCCTCGCCAGGTCGTCCACGGCTTCAATCGCCAGCCTGATCCTCGCCTCCAACCTGTCCAGAGGCGTCGTCCTCTCCCATCCGGGATCGTCCAGGTTGGCCATGAGCCGCTGGACGGCGAGGGTCATTCTGCCCGTCAATCGCTCCCGGCGCAGGGCCACCGCCACCGTCTTCCGGTTCACACCCAGGAGGGCCGCCGTCTTCCGCTGTCCCTCCCGCTCGACGAGCCACTCCACGACCCACTTGAGGTCGGGCTGATTGTCGTCGGCCCTCGGCGCCCGTCCTTCACTCACCTTCGACTTCCGAGAAATCACTTCCATCCTCTACAGGGATGGGCCGCTTTGGTACTTTCATCCATTATTCGCCGGAACCAGCCCCGACAGTGACCGGTCATCGTTGATCGTCAATATACCCCACAAATTGCACGACTTCCTAGCTGCCTGGCCCAGGATGTCCGTTTCTGCCCATACCCCAAATTCATGTCGCCCACCCCCGCATCACTTCGCGTCGAAACCGAGGGACCAGACTGGGCCGCGGATGCCGCCAACACGCGAATTCCTGCCCGCATCGACTCCCCGGACACGGCGGACCGGTTCATTCATAGCTGTTTCGTCGCCATCCGTATGACACGTCACGGCTGCAAGAGTGCAAACAAGCCGTCGTCGGAGAGGCCATCAAGTTTAGCATGGCTTCCCATTCATTTGCATATTCGGGCGCTGACCGGTCAGAGGGTCTGTCAGCCCGATTCGTAGCTAAATCAGGGACGAATGGGGCGGTTTGCGGCACCGTCAGACCTCGAGAATCACCCCTTCAAAGCAACTTTGCAGCCCCCAACCAGCATAACGGGAAGATAGGGACGTATCGACCCTATCTATCCCCCTCTAAAGGATGGTGACGCATCCGGTGGTAGAGCGAGGCTGTGGCGCAGCATCAAGTACGAGGAGGTGTACCTGAAGGCATACCAAAATGGGACTGAGGCCAGAAAGGGGATTGGGGCTTATCTGGCCTTCTACAACCAAGAGCGGCCCCATCAAGCCCTGGGCTATCGGTCACCGGGTCAGGTGTTCCAAGCAGTGAGCCCACAAAGGTGTTTACTGGAACATCCACAAGCCTTACCATCGGATGAAGGTTTACGAGACACCCCAGCGGTAGACTCTCTTATTTTAGCCTCACCGCTGTCCTGATGATGGGGTCCACTTGAGCATGATTGGCCGGAATTCATTCAACCGCATATCCAGTCTCATCAGAAAATGGGAAGGGGCGCTGTGGTTAGCCGGGGCAGTGGGTGTAGTTCTGATTGGCGGCATCCTCTCTGGGTGGTTTTGGGACAAGCTCGGCGGTGACACAGAGTCATTCAGTACCACTCTTCGCAATGTTGCCCTGGTGATAGGAGGAGTGGCGGCCATACTGCTCGCCGTGTGGCGCAGCAGGGTCTCTGAGCGTCAAGCCACCATTACCCAATACCAAGCCGAAACCGCCCAGCAGAGCTTGATGAACGAACGCTACCAGCGTGGGGCGGAGATGCTGGGCAGTGAAGTCCTTTCGGTCCGTCTAGGTGGCATTTACGCTCTCCAACGCTTAGCCGTGGAACACCCGAATCAATACCACATCCAAATCATGCGCCTGTTCTGCGCTTTCGTGCGCCTTCCCACCAAGGACCAGAGCCTCGAAGTGGGGCAGGCAGCAATTGAGCCGGGTACTCTGGTGGGAAGGCGTCAGGACGTTGAGACCATCATGGAGGCAATTGGCTCTCGCGCTCAGTCGCGAATTGACATCGAGCGAAAGGAGGACTTTCGGCTGGACTTGAGGGGCGCCAACCTTCACGAAGCGCAGTTGTTGGGCGCAGACCTGTCCAACGCCATGTTCCACCACTCTAACCTGTCCAGCGTCAACTTTGCGAATACAGACCTCACGGATTCCTTCCTGTCCTACGCTGACCTGTCACGGGCCCAATTCCATGACGTGAACTTCACAAGAACGCGCCTCTGGTTTACCAACCTGTCGGGCGCAATGCTCCAGGACGCCGACTTGCCCAGGACAGATTTCTCTAATGCGAACCTGGTGGGCACGAATTTCCTCGGGGCCAACCTATCCGGGGCGAATTTTCAGGATGCAAAGGCTGCCAATGCGTGGTTTGAACTCGCAAACCTGTCTGGCGCAAGTTTTCTGAGGGCAGACTTGTCCGGAGCGCGTCTTATGCGGGCCGATCTGTCCAGCGCGCATTTTTGGGATGCGGACTTGAACCAAGCGAACATTGCAGATGCGAATCTATCGGGCGCAGAGTTTTCTGTTGGTGGCCAGCAAGCAGGGAAGGGATTGACCCATGTCCAGATTGACCAAGCCCGGGCCGATCCGAACAATCCGCCCGAATTGACTGGTACCGCTGACGCTGAAAGTGGCGAACCCTTGGTTTGGCGCGGCAAGCCGCTAAACGATGAGGCGTAGCCTGCGCCTACGTAGGCGCCGAAGCGGGGGGTGAGGAAGCAATTATGCTGTACATGACTGCCTTACCCGGCAGCTTGTACTGGGCAGTTATCGGGGACTGCCCAGTACGCAATAGACTATCTACACTGCCAACCGGAATCGCAACGTAAAGGTTCTTGATTTCGTCAAGTTTGGTGGGCCTACGTGTACTGTACTGCGAACTTTCCGCTGGGAGGTTCTTATATAGGGCTGCGGTAGCCGGTCGGGTAAAACCGCCCATGCGCCAATCCTTGTCTCGTCGGCGATGTCTGGCCGAAGTCACTCCAACCCCAGCAAACCGCGTCTAGCCACTCCAAGAAGATGCGCCACAAGCGTGTGGTGACGATACTCAATATGGAGATAGAGGATTTTCAGCGTGAGTCTAAAGGTCTTGTCGTCGTCTACAGCGCCCTGAGCTGAGCATACCCGCTAATGGTTCACCTCAGTTAAAGCCAATCGGGAAGTCTTCATCGCTGGGATCGAAGAGAACCACGTCATTGGTGCGAGCAGTTGGTACGTGGCCGAGGATGGAATCTATGAGGTCGCCATGCGGGTCAATCACGGCACAGCCCGCGCCAGAGCGGATGTCGTTGATTATCATGTTGGACGCCAGGGTAGACTTTCCCGTTCCCGTTTTGCCAATCAGAGAAGTATGGCCCCTGCGGTCAGCGGCCTTGATTCTGATGGGTTGTGGAACACTCTGAGGAGTTTGTTGGTAGCCAATGGTGACGTGTGATGACATAGAAGTTAGCCCGCCTGCCTTCCGACACACGCTTCGGCGAAAGGCAAGCGGGCCAGCTCCCACGTCCAGCTACCATGCGCACGAAAAGAGGGTCAGTGGTGCGTATGGAAGCAAGTGGCACCGACCCTCAAGGTGCTTCTTTCCCTCCCCAGGATGGCCACAGAGCCGTGTGTGGAGCTTTTTGATCATCCGTATTTAGGCTAGGAGAGAGGGACGTGGGGAAACGGCCCTTTTCAGGACTCCAGGATTGGAGTCCAATTTTTCAATATACCATGCGAGAGCGAAAAGTATAAGAATGGTCCTGGATTAGGCCAAACACCTACCCAATATATAATGGGGCGATGGCTCAATCGACGTATCTTCGACGAGATCGTTGGTTACATCGTCAATACGATGGGAGTTGGAGTTGTGGTGGGTATTGGCATAGACGCCGATGCGGCCACGAATGCTTCGCTCGGGGGACGTCATAGTTGTTTCTCTAACCTAAGCCGAGGGCTCGCAGAATCCTCCGACGGGTGCTTAATGGGACATCATGGCTCTGGCTTTGCTGAGGCTCGTCGTGATTGACCTCGCCTTCTGCACTGCCGCCATATGCATCCTCGTGCTCTAGGTCCGACACCTGGGCCTGCGAAACGTCCGCAGCCGCCGCCAAGACTGCCTTGTCAAACAGGACCATGTACTTGCCTGAATTCCCATCTGATGCCTGGAAATCATTTACACGGCAGCGTGACATCAACTCCTCATCATCAAGATACGCGAATAGTTGCCTGGCATGTGCATATAGATAGGGCGGATCGTCAATAGACGCTCCGGCTATAACATGGTCCGATTTGAACATCTCACTATCGATCACGTACCCTAATTCATTCTGCTCGCTTTTTATTTCCAGATGCAAGTTGCTAATATCCCACTCACTAATGGGATCTCGCGAGAACGATAATATGCCCTGCACCTTCTCAGATCGTACCGCTCCCGATCCTATACCCGAAAGATAATCGGCGGCCTCGGTGTGTTCATTTAATATTGATTTGTTCGTAAAAACCCCTCGCCAGCCTGGGGCAAGGTGGGGATAATGTAATAAAGGGTCGTGGGCGCTGCGCCTGGCCGAGGGAGGGGAGGATGTTCCGAATACGAGACCCGCAAGAGAGCCTCTGGCAGTCCCAGTTCCTGGTGACGCCGAAGAAGGCTAAGCGCCTGGAGAGAAGTTGGGCCGAGGTTTTCCGAAACGAGGCGCTCCCCCTGATTGACGAGGAGCGCTTTGCTCCCATGTACTGCGTGGACAACGGCCGTCCCAACCGGGCGGTGCAGACCGTCCTCGGGGTCCACCTCCTCAAAGAGATGTTCAACCTCACCGACGATGAAGCTCTGGAACAACTAGAGTTCAACCTGCTCTGGCACCACGCCCTGCGGCTAGACATCGAGGAGACCCACCTGCCCCAGAAGACCCTCCACAACTTCCGAGTTCGCCTGATGCAGCACGACGGTGGCCGGCTGGCTTTCCAGGAGACCACGGACCGGATCATCCAGGCGCTGGGCATACGCACCGGAAAGCAACGGCTGGACTCCACCCACATCATGAGCAACATCGCCACACTCACCCGGCTGGGCCTGTTCTGTGAGACGATGCGGTTGTTCCTGCGGGCCTTGCGCTGGGAGCACCCAGAGCTTCGCCCTGGGGTTCCGGAGGGCCTCCTAGGGCGCTATTTGAAGGAAGAAGACGAGGCGACCCACTACGAGGACGCCCGCACGGGGGAGGGTCGGCGACGCCTTTCGGTCTGTGCCCGGGACCTCTACCGGCTGGTGGACCGGTTCCATGGCACGACTGCTGCCCAGCTGGAGGAGTACCGGCTGCTGGAGCGGCTGCTGCGGGAGCAGTGCCATGTGGGCAAACACCAGGACGGGCGCCCCAGGGACGATGACGACGATGCTGGGGAATGCAAGGTGCCCGTGGCCTTGAAGGACCCGAAGCAGGTGTCCGCCGACTCGCTGCAATCGCCCCACGACCCGGATGTGACCTACAGCGGCCACAAGGGGAAGGGGTACGAGGTGCAGGTGGCGGAGACCTGCCACGAGGAGAACGCCACCGAGCTCATCACCCACGTGGAGGTGACCCCCTCGAGTGGGAGCGACACCGACGTGAGCGTCCCTGTCGTTGACGGGCTCGCGGAGCGGAAGGTCCGACCGGACGAGCTCTTCGCCGACACGGCGTATGGGTCGGGCCGCAATGCCTTCGAAGCCTCGCGCCGGGGAACGGAACTGGTGAGCCCGGTGGCGGGGTCGGCGCCGGGGAACTCGCACGAAGGAGAGGGTGACGGACCACCGCCGCTCACCGCCGCGGACTTTCAGATCGACGTCATAGGGGAGCAGGCCACGGTGTGCCCCGCCGGCCACCCGTCCATCGAGGAGTACGAGCTGAAGGATGCGCCGGAGCGGGTAGAGGTCCACTTTGCCGGGACAACATGCGAGCCCTGCCCCTTGCGATCCCGTTGCCCAGTGAAGCTGGACTGGCGTGCGGGGGCCTACGTCCTCAAGGCGGACCTGGTGAAGGTGAACATCGAGCGGCGCCGGAGGGCCGAGGCCACCGAGGAGTGGCGCAAGCGGTATGACATAAGGGCTGGTATCGAGGGAACGAACTCCGAGCTGAAGCGCGCCCACGGGCTTGGGCGCTTGCGGGTGCGAGGGGGCCGTCGGGTGCGGCTTGCCGTCTACCTGAAGGCGTTGGCGTGCAACTTCAAGCGGATGGTCCATGCACGCCTGGTGGACATGGAGAACACGGCTCAGCGGGCGGTCGGGACGGTACCTGCGGTCGCGGCCGCATGAGGGCGCCGCTCCACAACTTCCACCGGGTGCCCTGAGCCACGGAAGGGGTACCCAACGGGATCACGCTTGTCCTGAGCGCAGCAGATAGGGCGGTGAGGCCAGCAGCCGGCATCCCGTGGCCTCCTCCGCTCCAGACCACCTTCGCACGCCGGCTCATCTCAAACAGGCCTTGTTACGAGGGAATCAATATTGATTCACTCGTAAGAAGTCATGGGCGAGGAGATTGGAAGCGAGAGATAATAGGAGCGGGGAAAGTGGAGGAGAGAACGCTCAGGAGCAGGTAATCGATGTTTCAAGCACGGGAACCGCAGGAGAGCCTGTGGCAGTCGGAGTTTCTGATCACGCCGAGGAAGGCGAAGCTGATGCGGAGGAGCTGGGCGGAGGTGTTTCGGAACGAGGCTCTGCCACTCATAGAGGAGGAGCGGTTCGCTCCGATGTACAGCCCGGACATGGGCAGGCCGAACCGTGCGGTGCAGACGGTGCTGGGAGTGCTGGTGCTCAAGGAGATGTTCGATCTAACGGACATGGAGGCGTTGGAGGAGTTGGAGTTCAATCTGCTGTGGCACCACGCGCTGCGGCTGGAGATGGAGGAGGCGCACCTTGCCCAGAAGACGCTGCACAACTTCCGTGTGCGGTTGATGGAGCACGACGGCGGGCGATTGGCCTTCTGTGAGACGACGGACCGGATGATAGAGGCCCTGGGACTGCGGACAGGCAAGCAGCGCCTGGACTCGACGCATGTCATGAGCAATATCGCGGTGCTGACGCGGTTGGGTCTGTTCTGCGAGACGGTCCGAGTGTTCCTGTTAGCGGTGAGCCGTGAGCACCCTGGTCTGGGTGAAGGGATTGGGGATGGACTGGCCCAGCGGTACCTCAAGGAGACCGACGAAGCATCGAGGTACGAGGACGCACGTTCAGGTGAGGGGCGTCGCCGGCTGTCGGTGTGTGCGCGAGACATGTACCGGCTGGTGGCTAGGTTCCGTGGGACGGCGGTGGCGGAGATGGAGGAGTACGGACTGTTGGAGAGGCTTTTGCATGAGCAGTGCCACGTGGGCCGGCACAGGGACGGTCGTCCCGGAGCCGATGACGACTATGCGGAAGAGGGTAAGGTGCCGATCGCGCTGAGGGAGCCGAAGGAGGTGCGGTCGAGCTCAATGCAGACGCCGCACGACCCGGCGGTGACCTACAGCGGACACAAGGGGAAGGGATACGAGGTGCAGGTGTCGGAGACTTGCGAAGAGGGGAACGCCGTGCAGATGATCACCCACGTGGAGGTCACGCCATCGAGCGGCAGCGACGCCGGTGTGACAGTGGGGGTGATAGACACGTTGAGGGAGCGAGGAATCGGTCCTTCGGAGCTATGGTGCGACACGTCGTATGGTTCCGGACACAACGGATGGGAGGCAGAGCGTAGGGGGACGGAGTTGGTGAGCCCTGTCGGGGGCCGGGCGCCAGCGGAGGCCGACAGGGGTGATGGGCCGGTCAGACTGACTGCTGCTGACTTTGACATCGACGTTACGGCAAGGAGGGCTGCGGTGTGTCCTGCAGGACATGAGGCTGTGTCCGAGTACGAGGATGAAGACGCTCCCGAGCGAGTGGAGATGCACTTCGCTCGGGAGGTGTGTGCATCCTGCAAGCTGCGTTCCCGGTGTCCTGTGAGGTGGCGGCGTCGTCCTGAGCTCGGGGGAGAGTGGTCGCCGAGTGGAGCCTACGTGCTGAGTGCGGACCTCGCCAGGGTGAACATCGGACGGAGGCGAAGGGCCGAGTCGGATGGACAATGGCGTAGACGGTACGGGTTGCGTGCGGGGATAGAGGGTACGAACTCGGAGTTGAAACGGCGCCATGGTCTTGGCCGCCTACGGGTACGTGGAGGAGAGAGGGTCCGGCTCGCAGTCTACCTCAAGGCCCTGGCCTGTAACGTCAAGCGAATGGTCCGGGCACGGTTGGACGAGATGTTGGCCCGACTGGCTGCCCTGGCCACCGCTCCCACCGCTGCATGAGGATACAGAAGCCGTTGCGAGCCCGCTGATGCCTGCCCTGACGGGGTATGGCACACCACAACTACCTCATCGGCCACAACACAAGCCCCGACCGGAACAAACCAAATCCCTCGCCTAACCGCCCTCACGCCGCAGAACCAACCCGAAAGGCCCTTGTTACGAGGGAATCAATATTGCATAGTATGTTGCCGCACGGCCCATGTTATCTTTCGAAGCTGTTTTCGCACCACGGCAAACCAGCCGTTTAATAATTGCGACATCACCGTAACTTGCCGCAGCCATTAAAGGTGTATGCCCGTATTCATTCACGCTGTTTACGTTGGCTCCACGATCTAAAAGAATGTCCACCGTAACAAGGGCCTTTCGGGTTGGTTCTGCGGCGTGAGGGCGGTTAGGCGAGGGATTTGGTTTGTTCCGGTCGGGGCTTGTGTTGTGGCCGATGAGGTAGTTGTGGTGTGCCATACCCCGTCAGGGCAGGCATCAGCGGGCTCGCAACGGCTTCTGTATCCTCATGCAGCGGTGGGAGCGGTGGCCAGGGCAGCCAGTCGGGCCAACATCTCGTCCAACCGTGCCCGGACCATTCGCTTGACGTTACAGGCCAGGGCCTTGAGGTAGACTGCGAGCCGGACCCTCTCTCCTCCACGTACCCGTAGGCGGCCAAGACCATGGCGCCGTTTCAACTCCGAGTTCGTACCCTCTATCCCCGCACGCAACCCGTACCGTCTACGCCATTGTCCATCCGACTCGGCCCTTCGCCTCCGTCCGATGTTCACCCTGGCGAGGTCCGCACTCAGCACGTAGGCTCCACTCGGCGACCACTCTCCCCCGAGCTCAGGACGACGCCGCCACCTCACAGGACACCGGGAACGCAGCTTGCAGGATGCACACACCTCCCGAGCGAAGTGCATCTCCACTCGCTCGGGAGCGTCTTCATCCTCGTACTCGGACACAGCCTCATGTCCTGCAGGACACACCGCAGCCCTCCTTGCCGTAACGTCGATGTCAAAGTCAGCAGCAGTCAGTCTGACCGGCCCATCACCCCTGTCGGCCTCCGCTGGCGCCCGGCCCCCGACAGGGCTCACCAACTCCGTCCCCCTACGCTCTGCCTCCCATCCGTTGTGTCCGGAACCATACGACGTGTCGCACCATAGCTCCGAAGGACCGATTCCTCGCTCCCTCAACGTGTCTATCACCCCCACTGTCACACCGGCGTCGCTGCCGCTCGATGGCGTGACCTCCACGTGGGTGATCATCTGCACGGCGTTCCCCTCTTCGCAAGTCTCCGACACCTGCACCTCGTATCCCTTCCCCTTGTGTCCGCTGTAGGTCACCGCCGGGTCGTGCGGCGTCTGCATTGAGCTCGACCGCACCTCCTTCGGCTCCCTCAGCGCGATCGGCACCTTACCCTCTTCCGCATAGTCGTCATCGGCTCCGGGACGACCGTCCCTGTGCCGGCCCACGTGGCACTGCTCATGCAAAAGCCTCTCCAACAGTCCGTACTCCTCCATCTCCGCCACCGCCGTCCCACGGAACCTAGCCACCAGCCGGTACATGTCTCGCGCACACACCGACAGCCGGCGACGCCCCTCACCTGAACGTGCGTCCTCGTACCTCGATGCTTCGTCGGTCTCCTTGAGGTACCGCTGGGCCAGTCCATCCCCAATCCCTTCACCCAGACCAGGGTGCTCACGGCTCACCGCTAACAGGAACACTCGGACCGTCTCGCAGAACAGACCCAACCGCGTCAGCACCGCGATATTGCTCATGACATGCGTCGAGTCCAGGCGCTGCTTGCCTGTCCGCAGTCCCAGGGCCTCTATCATCCGGTCCGTCGTCTCACAGAAGGCCAATCGCCCGCCGTCGTGCTCCATCAACCGCACACGGAAGTTGTGCAGCGTCTTCTGGGCAAGGTGCGCCTCCTCCATCTCCAGCCGCAGCGCGTGGTGCCACAGCAGATTGAACTCCAACTCCTCCAACGCCTCCATGTCCGTTAGATCGAACATCTCCTTGAGCACCAGCACTCCCAGCACCGTCTGCACCGCACGGTTCGGCCTGCCCATGTCCGGGCTGTACATCGGAGCGAACCGCTCCTCCTCTATGAGTGGCAGAGCCTCGTTCCGAAACACCTCCGCCCAGCTCCTCCGCATCAGCTTCGCCTTCCTCGGCGTGATCAGAAACTCCGACTGCCACAGGCTCTCCTGCGGTTCCCGTGCTTGAAACATCGATTACCTGCTCCTGAGCGTTCTCTCCTCCACTTTCCCCGCTCCTATTATCTCTCGCTTCCAATCTCCTCGCCCATGACTTCTTACGAGTGAATCAAAGTAGACCTCTGAGTCGCTACCATCGATAGGTTCCTTGGCCTTACCCCGAAGTTAGTATCATTGGCTAGTAGAGTCCAGCCATAGAGCCAGCAAACTCTTTGGGCGTTTTACCCTTCAGGGAACTGTGGGGCCTGACCTCGTTGTAGTCCTGCCGCCAGCTCTCTATGATCTCCCTGGCATGCCTTACACTCATGAACCAGTTGATGTTCAAGCATTCGTCGCGTAGTCGGCCGTTGAAGCTCTCAGCAAAGGCGTTCTCTACCGGCTTGCCAGGACGTATAAAGCTTAACTTGATGCCCCTCCGACAGGCCCACTCATCCATGGCCTTGCCTGCGAACTCCGGGCCGTTGTCCACAGTGATCACCTCAGGTAGTCCCCGTGTCTCTTCCAGTCTCTCCAGGACTCCCACCACTCTGGCGCCTCCCAGAGAGGTATCTACCTCGATGGCTGGGCACTCCCGTGAATAGTCGTCCACTATGGCCAATGCCCGGAAGCGCCGACCGGTCACAGTGCTATCAGAGACAAAGTCCATGGACCACCTCTGATTAGGACGTACAGGAGATGGAATGGTCTCCCGGACCCCTGCCGCCCCTTTGCGCCTCCTCTTCTTCCTGAGCGCAAGCCCCTCTTCACTGTAGATGCGCTCTGTACGCTTGTGATTGATCACCAGGCCTTCTCTCTTCAGCATGATGTGCAACCTGGGACTGCCAAAGCGCTTCCTCTCCCATGCCAGCTCACGCATTCTGCGACGCAGGACAGCATCATCACCCTGCTTCGACTTGTACCGATAGACCGAGGGTGAGATACCAGTAAGCAGACAGGCCCTCCTCTCACTCAGCCCAAGACTCTCTATAGCATATGCCGCTGCCATCTTCCTCACCTTGGGCTTCAGAAGTTTTTTGCCAGCAACTCCTTCGGAGACCAGTTGTCCAACGCCTGCTTGGCCACAATCTGCTTCAGGCGCCGGTTCTCTTCCTCAACGGACCTTAGCCTCTTCAACTCGTTCAACGTCAGCCCGGCGTACTTGGCTTTCCACTTGTAGAAGGTGCCTTCGCTCATGCCGTGACTGCGGCACAGCTCCCCTGTCTTGGCCCCTGCCTCTGCCTCGTTCAGGACCCCTATGATCTGCTCCTCTGTGTACCTCTTCCGTGCCATGAGCCCTCCTTACTATGTCCTATTTTACCCGGAGGACTCTCTTTGCCACTGTTACTGTTTTCGGGGGTAAGGTCAACTTCTCAAGAATTTCCGTAGCGATGATATTACTTCAAGAGCAGCACGGACTGCGTGCCAGTCTGACGTTACTCACAAGTAAAGTCTACTGAAAGCGTCGCCCACGGGCATGCCAAGAAAGTGCACCCTTCGGTTCGAGCAATGAGGCGGACCCGATTATTGGGACAGAAATAAGTGGGAGCTACATGAGGGTACCCATGCCATGGGCGGGGCTCAATCGTATCCTACAGCGAAATGGTTCGAGTCCTCTCAGGTCTTAGGTGTAAACTGGTGGGCCTACGTGTACTGTACTGCGAACTTTTCGGTGGGAGGTGACGCTGTAGGAAGCAGGGTGCGGGTCAGATGACGGACTTGCTGGTGGTCTTCTTGGTCCTCCCGCTTTCCTCCGCACTGCGAATCGGTTCCGCGCCAAGCAACGGTAGGTGCTTCACACGATGATATGTCAGAGCGAGCGAGACACAGTGCTTCAGCTTGTCGGCTGGTAACTGGTCGGTTCCGCCGAACACGATCGCCCTGTTGCCCTCGAATGTGAACACATCTCCATAGAGTGCTTTGAAGGTGTCGACCAGCGACGTGTTGCAATTGAAGTACATCGCGTATTGGTCCGGCTCTCTGTCCTTCCAGTCCACTCTGATGTTGCTACCGCCCTTGGCGAGATAGCTGGGCTCTCCCCACTTCAGGGTCTCCTCTAGCATATCGACACCCTCTGTTTCCGAGGCTGTGTCTAAGACCAGCTGCCGGAGACGCATCATCTTCTTGCGGATGGGCTCTGGGTAGTTGTCGAATATTCGTGCGACGGCAGGGTTCTCTATCTTGGACATGTCTATTCTAGCTATCTCCTACGTAAGCTCTAGAGGTCGCATCGTTATTATAGCAATGTCAGCAGCTCATATCTTCCGGGCACGGCCCGACTCGCAGTTGATGTGCGGCTCGCGGGGTAGTGTGTCCCTGCGGGGGAGGCGATGGACTTGGACGTGCTGATCGGGAACGGTCGTATTTCCTAGCTGCTTCGGCGTGCAGACCAACGAGCTGGCGCTAAACGGCCTGGTTTGAATGGTTCGAGTCTCCGATCAGAAACCCTATCCCATCCGTCCAAGGGCGTGACTATCCTCTCGACGACATAGTATCCCAAGGAGAAGGAGATACTAGAGGCGAAGGATTGAGTTAGCGCTGCCAGAAGCACGCTCAGCGGGATCAAAGGGTCAGCCCGTAGCGCCTCGCCGAACATCCCAGCGGCGGCGGGTCAGCTGCCAGAGTCGAAGAGTTCTCCTGCCTGGTCCAGAGGAATGACGGCGGTGGCGAAGCTGGAGATGTCATTCAAGACGGATGCGACAGTAGCTTCCTCTCCTATCTCCGGCTACGTCGCACCACAATTATGAGAACGACTCCAGCGACTACCCCAATCACTACCACGACGATAGCCCACCAGGGGAATCCTTCGTCCCCGCCGTCCGACTCGGACGGCGCTGGCTCCGCCGTGGGTGCAGGCGTAGGCTCCGCCGTGGGTGCAGGCGTAGGCTCCGCCGTGGGTGCAGACGTAGGCTCCGCCGTGGGTGCAGGCGTAGGCTCCGCCGTGGGTGCAGACGTAGGCTCCGCCGTGGGTGCAGACGTAGGCTCCGCCGTGGGTGCAGACGTAGGCTCCGCCGTGGGTGCAGACGTAGGCTCCGCCGTGGGTGCAGACGTAGGCTCCGCCGTGGGTGCAGACGTAGGCTCCGCCGTGGGTGCAGGCATAGGCTCCGCCGTGGGTGCAGACGTAGGCTCCGCCGTGGGTGCAGGCGTAGGCTCCGCGCTGGGTGCAGGCATAGGCTCCGCCGTGGGTGCAGACGTAGGCTCCGCCGTGGGTGCAGGCGTAGGAGTAGGTGGGGGCGGCGCTTCTTCAGTCTCGCCTCTGCCTGATTCCGACCAAGGGCTGACTCCCTCGGCGTTGATAGCCCGCACCTGCACCTCGTAGCCGGTCTCAGGCTTAAGATCGCTCAGGGTCATGGATATGCCGGTGCCGCCGTACCCGACGTCTTTGAACTCCCCGTCAGCTTCACGGTATTGCAAGTCGTAATCCGTGATCTCCGGTCCCTGGTTATCGGGCGCCGTCCAGTTTACTGCCAGGGTAGAGTGGCTGGTGGCCTTGAGGTCGGGTGGTGCTGGACGTGCCGGTGGCTCATCAACGTTCTCAACGCTGATGGTAACTATGATCCCATCGACACCCCCTCGGCGGTCCCGGGCGCTCACCCGCACCGAGTATTCGTTCTTGACCTCGTAGTCCAACGCTGTCTTGGTGGTGAGCTGCCCTGTGCTAGGGTCCACGTCGAAGGAGGCTCGATCCATTCCCCACAGCCAGTACTCCAGCCGGTCATTATCCGAGTCCCTGGCGTTCACTGGGTCCCCCACAGCCATGCCCACTTCTGTGTTCTCCGGGACGGTGCGGGTGGTGTTGAGGCCCTCGTTGAACCTAGGCGAGCGGTTGGCAGGTTCGTCGTCCACCGCAGTGACGGTGACGTTGACCGTACCGGTGTCCGTACCCCCGTTCCCGTCCGACGCCACGTAGGTGAACGAGTCGGACCCGTGGAAGCTGGAGTTGGGGGTGTAGGTGACGGTGGCCCCGGCGTTCCTGATCGCGGCGCGGCCATTGCTAGGTACGCTCACCGCAGTTACGCTGAGGGCGTCCCCGTCCGCGTCCGTGTCGTTGTCCAACACCCTAATTACGATGGCCCTGTCTTCGTCAGTCGTGGTGGAGTCACCCATCGCCACAGGCGGGTCGTTAACTGAAGTGACGGTGACGGTGACCGTACCGGTGTCCGTACTCCCGTTCCCGTCGCTCACCTTGTAGGTGAACAAGTCGGAACCGTGGAAGTTAGCATTAGGAGTATAGGTGACGGTGGTCCCGGCGCCTGTGATCGCGACGCTCCCGTTGCTTGGTGTGCTCACCTCGATGACGCTGAGGCTGTCACCGTCCACGTCCGAGTCGTTGTCCAACACCCTAATGACGATGGCCGTGTCCTCAGCAGTCGTGGTGGAGTCACCCACCGCCACTGGCGGGCCGTTGGCTTGAGGGATAGCTTCCCCTTCTGCCTGAGGCCCTGGGCTGCGGAGGTTCACCGCGCGGACCTGGAAGTCATATACTCGGCCATTAAATAGGTTTTCCACCGTGTGCTCGGTGGGAAGTTGGCCTCCGATTCCGGGGACGGACTCCCAGTCATGGATGTCCAGCACGTGGGCCGAGCCGGCCCCCACCAAGGCGGTGTGAGCGGCAGTGTCCACCGCTACGGAATACCCGAACCAATCGCCCGCCTCGCCGTCTTCGTCGGTCAGCTTTTTCTTCTGGTTCCACTCACCGTTGGAATCTCTGGTGAAGACGTAAGCCGAACCTGAAGCAGAGCCGTTGTCGTCGTCCCCGTACGCACCAACCACCACGGTATCAACGTCCACCGCCACCGAATACCCGAAGTAGTCGAGAGCATCGCCATCGTCTGCAGTCAGCTTTTCCCCACCGTCCCACACGCCTCCCGAATCTCTGGTGAAGACATAGGCCGCACCGGCATCCAGAAGGTACAAAGGTGAATCGGGGTCTGAATGGGGGTCAATGGGGTCGTGCTGATACGCTCCCACCACGACGGTGGCAACTTCCACCTCGGCACCACTAACCTCCACGGTATCAACGTCCACCGCTACGGAATACCCGAAGTTATCCTGCGCCTCGCCGTCGGAGGCGGTCAGCTTGTCGGTCTCATTCCCGTCGGCCCAGGCACCGGAGGGCTTCACGAACACGTAGACCGAGCCCGAGTCAATGCCTTTGTCATCGTCCCCGGACGCCCCGATCACAGCGGTTTTGCCGTCCAATGCTACGGAAACCCCGAACCAGTCGTCATCGGCGCCGTCGGAGGCGGTCAACTTGGCCGTTTCATTCCCGTCGGCCCAGCTGCCACTGCTGTTGGGTTTGGTGAATATGTAGGCCGAACCAGAATCTTCTGAGTCGTTTTCCTCGTCGTCGTCCTGGTACGCTCCTACTAGGACGGTGTCACCGTCCACCGCCACGGAATACCCGAAGTAGTCGAGGGCCGCGCCGTCGGAAGCCGTGAGCTTGGCGGTCTCAGTACTGGTGGCCCAGGCCCCAGTGGGCTTCACGAATACGTAGACCGAGCCGGAATCAGCGCCGGCGCCGTCGTTCCCAGGCGCCCCAACCACGACAGTATCACCGTCCACCGCCACGGAAATCCCGAAGTTGTCGTAGGCCGCGCCACCGGAGGCGGTCAGCTTTACCCCATCGTCCCACACACCGTCATTCCTGGTGAAGACGTAGGCCGCGCCGGAATCAGCGCCGTTGCCATTATCCTGATAGGCCCCGATCACCGCTGTGTCACCGTCCACCGACACCGCATACCCGAACTTGTCGCCCCCCACGCCGTCCAGCTTGCTGGTCTTCAGCAGGTGCAATACCTCGTATCTGAGTATGGTCTCTTTTGTCTCAACGTGTGTGTAAGCCCATTTCAGCTTCACCTCACCATTGCCCTCCTCCGGGGGCTCCAAGGCCGGGCGAACTAGTTGAGGCGGCAGAGGCTTGGCGTCGATCGCCGCCGAGACAGGGCCAACGCCGGTTGCGTTCTCCGCCGAGATTTGGAACGTGTACGTGGTGCCGTTGGTGAGGCCGGTAATGGTGTATGTGGTGGCGTCGGCACTGATGTTGGTTGAGTTCGCGACTCTGTCGATGCTGTAATGGTATTTATCGATCGAAGCGTCGTCGGGGTCGCCCCAACTCAGACGCACCTCTTCGTGGCCCGGCTCCGCCGCGAGATTCAACGGCGAGTCTGGTAGCGTACCCGCCGGTGTCGCGGTGACGTCCGAGGCATCGCCGTATGGCTGAAGAGCCTGGTTGTCCACCGCGCGGATATGGAACGTGTACTCGGTGTCGTTGGTCAGACTGGTAACGGTGTAACCGATGGTGTTCGCGACGCTGTAGTCGATGTCTTCGACGTCGATGTCGATGAAGCTAGTGCCGCCGTCGGTGCTGTACTGGTATTTATCGATCGAAGAGTCGTTGGGGTCGACCCACTCCAGCTTCACCTGGGTGTCGCCCGCGGTTGCGGAGAGGTTCGGCGCGGCCGGTGTCACACTTGCGGGCGTGGCATCTTTTGTGGCCGAAGGACCCTCTCCGATTACGTTCACCGCCCGCACCGCAAACGTGTACGTGGTGAGGTTGGTCAGGCCGAGCACCGTGTAATTGTCGGTGCTCGGCCCGCTGTCGGGAATACTCGTGAAGGTCGTGCCGCCGTCGGTGTTGTACTCGTACTTCGTGATAGGGGCGATAGTGGCGTCAGCGGTGGCCGCAGTCCAGCTCAACGTCACCTGGCCGTCGCCCGCCTGTGCGCTCAGGACGGGCGCGACCGGCTTCCCCAACGGAGTGGCGCTGGCTCCGTCCGAGGCAGGACCAGCGCCACTCCGGTTCAGCGCCCGGATTTGGTACGCGTACTCTGTTCCGTTGGTCAGGCTGGTCACTGTGTGATTTGTGGTCCGATGGTCGCTGAGGCCAATGTCCATCCAATCGGGTATGCCCAACACATGGACCGAACCAGCATCCATGCCAGTTGCGATGTCGTCACTGTACGCCCCAACCAGTGCGAGATCACCGCGTTGATCATCCAGGTCCACTGCCACTGACCATCCGAACCTGTCGTTGGCCGCGCCGTTAGGGGCGGTGAGCTTGAGGGTCTCAAAGGTGCTGGCCCAGCCGAGGGCAGGCTTCTCGAAAACATACGCCGAACCGGAATTGCGTCCGTTGTCGTCGTCTTGCCACGACCCAACTACGACGGTATCATCCTCCACCGCCACTGACACTCCGAAGTTGTCTCCAGCTGCGGCGTCGGAGGCGGTAAGCTTGGCTTTCTCGCCCCACACACCCGATGCCCTGGTGAAGACGTAAGCGGCGCCGGAACCGGCGCCGGTTCCGGGGTCGTTGTGCTGCCTTGCTCCGATCACCGCAGTGTCGCCGTCCAGCGCCACGGAAAACCCGAAATAGTCGCTCGGCTGGAGGTCGGAGGCGGTCAGCTTGGTAGTCTCATTTCCGTCGGCCCAGCCGCTGGCGGGCTTCGCGAATACGTAGGCCGAACCGTTTCCTGTGCGACCGAATTCCGTGTACGACCCGAACGCCCCTGCCAATACAGTGTCGCCGTCCACCGCTACCGAGTACCCTAAATATGCCAGCGACGAGCCGTCGGAGGCGGTCAGCTTGGCCGCTTGGCTCCACACACCGGTAACCGAGTCCTTGGTGAACACATAGGCCGCACCAGCACTCAGATAGCCCCCAACGTCAGCGAGGCGGGACCCAATCACCAGGGTGCTATCGTCCAAGGCTACCGAACCTCCGAAGAAGGCGTACGCCTCGGGGACAGTGGGGGTCAGCTTGGCCGTCAGCCCAGCCCTGCCATCGTCATCCAGAGAGTTCCAGTCTGTCCAGTCTGTCGAGCCGTCGCCGTTGGCGTCGGTGTCGGGCTTGGTGATTACGTAGGCCGCACCGGAATTTACCAGGGTAGTATTGCTAGCGTCTTCGCCGTCGAACGCGTGGGCTCCAACCACTACGGTGTCTCCGTCCACCGCAACCGACCACCCGAACTGGTCGCCCGTCTCTTCGCCGTCGAGCTTGACCTGCTGGGTCCAATCACCGGTGGAATTCCTAGTGAATATGTAAACCGAACCCCTCCTATCATTTGCCCGGTCCGCCCCGACTACGGCGGTATCGCCGTCGACCGCTACGGAGACTCCGAACTGGTCGCCCGCCGCCCCGTCGGCGGCGGTGAGCCAGTCCTCCGGGACCACCTCAGAAATTTGGTAGACATCTATGGTCGAGTCGTTGGGGTCTTGCCAGCTTAGCGTCACTTTCTTGTCGCCAGCCACCGCTCCCAACCCGGTCGGCTTGGCTGGCTTCGGAGCCCTGGGAGTGGCGCTGGCGCTGTTTGAGGCCGGCCCTTCGCCGGAGGCGTTTACCGCGCGGATCTGGAACGAATACTCCTGGTAGTTGGTCAGGCCGGTGACGGTGTATGCAGTGGTGGCCGAGTTGCTGCCGCCGTCGAAGTCCGAGAAATTCTCCCCCCCGTCGGGGCTGTACTGGTACTTAGTGATTGTGGCGTTGCCGGGATCGGCCCAGGAGAGCGCAACCTTGCCGTCACCCGGCGCGGCCGACAGATTCGCGGGGGCGACCGGTACCATCAAGGCGCTTACGGTGGAGGGCGCGCCGTTGCCGAGATCGTTCACGGCGCGCAGCGCCAAGGTGTGCGTGACGCCGTTGGTCAAGCCGGTCACGGTGTAGGTGGTGGTGGTAGCGCCGCTGCCACCGATTTCCGCGAAGGTCGTGCCGCCGTCTGTGCTGTACTTGTATCCCGTGATTGTGTCGTCTTCGGGGTCGTCCCAGGACAGAGCGACCTGCCCGTTCCCTCCCGCGGCCGACAGGTTGGTCGGGGCGTATGGCACCGCCTTGGGCGTGGCGTCGAGCCTGTCCGAGGCCGGGCTGTGGCCGCTGGCGTTCACCCCGCGGAGCTGGAAGGTGTACACGACGTCATTGGTCAGGCCTGTCACCGCGTAGGAAGTCGCGTTGGCTTCGCCGGGCGCGCTGTTGGAAATGTCAGTCCAGGACGGGATGCCCATAATATGGGCTGCCCCTTTATTACTGCCGTCCCCGTACGCGCCAACCACGGCGGTACTACCGTCCACCGCTACCGACCACCCGAAGTGGTCTTCCGCCGCGCCATCGTGGTCGATGATTTTGGCCGTCTCAGTACCGGTGGCCCAGTTGCCGTTAATGGGCTTGGTGAAGAAGTAGGCCGAACCGGATTTATCCCAGTTGTCGTCGTCCAGGTGCGCCCCAATCACGACGGTGTTGCCGGACACCGCCACGGAAATTCCGAATTCGTCGCCTCTCGTCCCGTCGGAGGCGGTAAGCTTCACTGTCTCAGTACCGGTGGCCCACGCGTTGCCAGGCTTGGTGAAAACGTAGGCCGCACCGGAATTGTTCACGGTGTCACTTTTGTCGTGTTGGTGCGCGCCGACTACAACGGTGTTACCGTCTATCGCCACGGAAATACCGAACTCATCTCCCGCCGCAGCGTCGAAGGCGGTGAGTGTGGCCGTCAAAGTGGCCTTGCCATCGGCATCCAGGGAGTCCCAGTCTTCCCAGTCTATTGAGCCGTCGCTGTTGGCGTCGGACGATGGCTTGGTGATTGCGTAGGCCGAATCGGCCTTGCGGGCCCCGACGACGATGGTGTTACCGTCAATCGCCACGGAATTACCGAAGTAACCGCCTGCCGCAGCGCCGGGGGCGGTCAGCTTGGTCGTTAACATGGCCTTGCCATCGGCGCTCAGGCTGTTCCAGTCGTCCCATCCGTTGTCGCCCGAGGGCTTGGTGAAGACGTAGACCGAACCGGACTCAGCGCCGCCGTCGTCGTCCAGGTGCGCGCCGACCACTATGGTGTCGCCATCCACCGCAACGGAATAACCGAACTGGTCTCCGTCTGCAGCGTCGGAGGCGGTCAGCTGGGCCGTCTGCTTCCACATCCCCTGGGAATCCTTGGTGAATATGTAAGCCGAACCGGTATTGGTGGCCTGGCCCTCGCCCGGTTCGCCCTCGTCGTATTGGTGGGCCCCGACCACGGCGGTGTCGCCATCCAATGCTACGGACCGCCCGAACTCGTCGCCATTGTCCCCGTCCGAGGCATTCAGCGTGGCGTTCTTGGTCCACACCTCGGATACCGAATTCCAGGTGAATACGTAAGCAGCACCCGGGCGATTGTTGAAGTCAGCGTCATAAGCCTGCAACGCCCCAACCAACGCAGTGTCACCGTCTGCCGCCACGGCCATCCCGAAGAAGTCGCCATCCCTGCCGGCGCCTCCGGCGGTAAGCTTTCTCGGCGTAATCTGCAACAGTTGGTACTTGGTTATGGTGGAATCGTCGGGGTTGTCCCAGCCCAACTCCACTTGGGAGTTGTACTCGATCCCGGTGAGTCCGGTGGGCTTGGCCGGCAGTATCAAGGCGGTCACGGTGGACGCCTCGCCGTTACCGGTAGGGTTAACCGCACGCAACGCCAACGTGTACTCGGTGCTGTTGGTCAGGCCGGTGACGGTGTATGCAGTGGTGGACGCGCTGCTGCCACCGTCGAAGTCCGAGAAATTCGCGCCCCCGTCGGGGCTGTACTGGTATTTAATGATTGTGGCGTTGCCCGGATCGTCCCAGGAAAGGGCGACCTCGCCATCGCCCGGCGTGGCTGAGAGGTTCACGGGGGCAACTGGCACGGGCACGGGCACGCCGGTCGCAGTTGATGCCGGGCCGTCGCCGGAAGGGTTCACCGCACGCACTGCGAACATGTATGTGATGTCGTTGGTCAGGCCGGTTACCTCATAGTACCTGTTCCCGGCGGCGGCGGCGGGGATTTTGGCCCACCCCGATGTCCCGATAACGTAGGCAGAACCGGCGTCGAGGACATCGTTGCCAGTGTCGGCGTCGTCATCATTGGCGTCGTTCCTGGGCGCAGCAACCAATGCAGTGTCACCGTCCAGCGCCAGCGCGGTTCCGAACCGGTCGCCCGTCGCGGCGTTGGAGGCGGTGAGCTTGACCGTGCCAGTAGTGTCGGTCCAGCCGTTCGTGGGCTTGATGAATACGTAGATCGAACCGGAGTCCGTGCCATCGTCGTCGTTCTGGTGGGCGCCGACCACGATGGTGTCGCCGTCCACTACAACGGACCGACCGAACTGGTCGGTATGGGCGCCGTCTGACGCGGTGAGCTTGGCCGTCTCGGTGCCTGCACTGTTGGCCCAACCGGTGTTGGGTCTGGTGAATACGTAGGCCGAACCGGTGCTGGCCTCAGCCCCGTCTACCATGTTCCGGTCTCCGGACGCGCCAACGACTATAGTGTTGCCGTCCACCGCGACTGAGCGACCGAAATTGTCGTTGGCGGCCCGGTCGGACGCCCTGAGCCGCACGGTTTCAGTCGTCGTGGCCCAGGCGGCGCCCCCAGACTTGACGAACACGTAGACCAAACCGGAATCGGTGAGGCTGTTGCCGTCCTTACCGTACGCCCCGACTGCGATGGTATCGTCGTCCACCCCTACAGAATTCCCGAACAGATCGTCCGCACCGGCGTTGGAAGCGGTGAGCTTGGCATTCTGGCTCCACTCACCAGTCTCACTGTTCCGCGTAAAGACGTATGCTGAACCGGTGCTGACGTCTGTGCCACCAACAGAGTTTTGGTCTCCTGGCGCTCCGACCACGATGGTGCTCGCACCGTACAATGCCACGGAGGCTCCGAACAGATCGTCCGCCGCGCCGCCTGTAGCGGTGAGCTTGGTCTCGGTAATGGTGGAGGTCCAGTCGCCATCGGAAGGCTTGGTGAACACGTAGATTGCGCCCGTTTTGCTAACGTTCCCACGGGCCCCAACCACCACGGTATCGCCGTCCACCGCCACGGAGATTCCGAACTCGTCACCATCCGCGCCATCGGAAGCGGTCAGCTTGGCCTGCTGGCTCCACGCACCGTTGGAATCCTTGATGTAGACGTAGGCCGCGCCGGGCCTGCTAACGTCCAGACTGGTGTCGGGATCCGTATAGGTGGGTTGGAACGCTCCGACCACGGCGGTATCGTTGTCTAGCGCTACCGAAACCCCGAACCTGTCATTTAACGCGTCGTCGGAGGCGATCAGCCCGCTCTCCTCGGCGAGCTGCAATAACTCATACTTGGTTATGGTCGTATTCCCCGGGTCATCCCAGCTAAGCGCAGCCTGGCCGTCACCCGGCGCTGCCGAGAGGTTCGCCGGGGCTGCCGGCGCTGTCGGGGCGGAGGCCTCGCCGGAGGCAATGCTGTTGCCCACTGAGTTCACAGCCCGAACCAAGAAGGTGTAGGTCTTGCCACGGTCCAGGCCGGTCACGGTGTGGCCTATGGCGTTGTTTCCTCCGTGGGCACTTTCGGGGATGTCGGTCCAGTTACCGTAGTTGTCCGTGCCCGCTTTTTGGCGATACTGGTGCATGGTAATCGCGCTGCCGCCGTCGGAAACCGAAGCGGTCCAGGCAAGTGTGACCGAGGTATCGGCGCCGGTCGCCGTCAAACTCGTCGGGGCGTCCGGTACAGTCTCCGGCGTGGCGGTCACGGTCGATGCCGTGCCGTCACCGCCATCGTTCACCGCTCGCACCGCCAAGGTGTACTGTGTGCCGTTGGTCAGCCCGGTAACGGTATATGCGGTCGTTTCATTGTCGCTGCTGCCGATGTCGGTGAAGTTCGTGCCGCCATTGGTGCTGTACTGGTATTTGGTGATGGTGTCGTTGCCGGGGTCGTCCCAGGAAAGCGTAACCTGGCCGTTGCCCACCGTGGCCGAGAGGTTTACCGGGGCGGCCGGGGCGCGGTTTTCCCCTTTGACTTTGATTTTTATCCTAGCGTTATTAGGCGTACCCCAATTGCCGGTCGAGCCCGTGACCCTCGAGTGGCGTTCATTGGCGATGCTCCACCCTGCGTAGGCGCCAGAATCTTCCTGGGTGCGATCCGTAAGGTCCCATTGAGGTTGAGTTGGATTGATCCCGACAGCGAAAGTCATGTGCACGAAGTAGGTGGTTTCTGCGCTGAGACTGGAGTTGGCAGGGGCGGTGAACTTCCGGAGTCCTGTCCCTAGATTGCTCGGGTTGGTCAAGGTATATAGGACCGTGTCGCTAGGGTCTTGCCCGTCGGCCTCCCTAACCGAAACCGTCAGGGTTCCATTAGCTGGAGCCGTGTGTACCTGCAATTCGATACTGGTCAAGACGTAACCCAGCGTATTCTTGCCCGTGGTGAACCCTTGAGCATGGTCATAGGCGCCTACGGGTGTCCCACCGTAGGCATGTTGGCCGGTGTTGCTCACCAGCACGATCTCTGCGGCATCGGACGGCGCAGGAGAGCCGAGCAGCAGCGCGGCGGCGAGGATTGCGCCGATGATTATCAGCCGCGGGAAAGTTCTTATATGGATTGCTCTCATTTAATGTCCTGATCGTCGGCATCGGATGCGGTTAGCTTGGCCGCCAAGGTCCACCTACCGAATGCCGAACCCCTGATAAACACGCCAGCCGTACCGGAATCGTCGCCGTTGTCGTCGTACCTGTACGCTCCGATCACCCCAGTATCTCCGTCCACCGCTACGGTATACTCGGATTCATTATGCTGAGTTGGGAAGTCGGCCGTCAGCTTTGCACACTTCGCAAGCTTCCATAGCTGGTAGTTGGTTATGTATGGCGAGTCGGCGGTAGGATCGTAACAACTCGGCCTCGGCTGGGTGTAGAGCGCCTCCGTGGACAGACCGGTCCGCGGGCCCGGAACCTTATCTGGGGTTTTAACTCTCGCGAATGTGATCATTGGCACAGTAGGCCGGAAGACCATGCCCAGATTCAACAGAGTGGACAGCACCAGCGGCAGGGGTTGAGCTGCCACTGGCTCCAGTGTGTAGAAGCCGTACAGGTCCATGCCAGTCGTGCCGGTAAAGATCAACGTCACGTTCAGCATGAGCAGCAGGCCACCCAGCCATGGCGCGGGCTTATCGCTACCACCCGGTCCGGCCCTAGTACTCAGTCAACTCGGTTTTGGTAATTGTTTAAGAAAACGTCTAAGGTTGCTACCCTTTTTTAGGAGTGTTGACGTAGGAGGGTGGCAGCCATGGGACGAGAACGGTATGTGGTCCGGTTGGAAAGGGAAGAACGAGACCAGTTGGAACGACTGATTCGCGGGGGAAAGAGCCCAGCGCGAAAGGTTGCCCGGGCCCGTATTCTGCTAAAGGCAGATACGGGCTGGGGGGTGATCGCATCGTGGAGGCGCTGGACACGTCTGCGGGTACGGTGTGCCGTACCAAGCGGCGGTACCTGGAGGGAGGACTGAAGCGGGCCTTGGAGGAAGATCCTCGGCCAGGACATCCGACCAAACTGGATGAGCGGGGGGAAGCGCACCTGATTGCCCTGGCGTGCAGCGAGGCCCCTCCAGGCCATGACCACTGGACCCTGCGGCTCCTGGCAAACAAGGTGGTGGAGTTGGGGCTGGCGCCCTCCATGTCCCACGAGGGAATTCGCAAGCGGTTGAAAAAAACAGTCTCAAGCCGTGGCAGAAGAAGGAGTGGTGTATTCCCCAGGTGAGCGCCGAGTTTGTGGCGTGTATGGAGGATGTGCTGGACCTTTACGCGGAACCCTATGACCCAGAGCGCCCGGTGGTCTGTTTCGACGAGACCTCCAAGCAGTTGCTGGCGGAAAAGAGGTCTCCGATCCCGCCCAAGCCGGCACGACGGGAGCGATACGATTACGAGTACCAGCGCAATGGCACCCGAAACCTGTTCATGCTGTGCGAGCCCCTGGCGGGCTGGAGGCATGTGGCAGTGACCGAACGTCGTACCATGGTGGACTTCGCTCAGCAGATGCGGTGGCTGGCCGATGAAGCTTACCCAGCGTCCGAGAAGATCCGGGTGGTGCTGGACAACCTCAACACCCACAAACCAGCTTCCCTCTACGAAACCTTCGAGCCCAAGGAGGCTAGGCGAATACGCAAACGCTTGGAGTTTCACTACACTCCCAAGCACGGTAGTTGGCTCAACATGGCAGAGATCGAGTTCAGTGTCTTGGCCAGGCGAGTCCTGCGCCGGCGTATTGCCGATGAAGAGACTTTGAGTGGCGAGATCGCGGCCCTGGAGGCAGAACGAAACCAAGCCGGAGCAACCATTGACTGGAGATTCTCCACTGTGGACGCCCGAGTCAAGCTTCACCATCTCTATCCTGCCAACAATTAGGTTGACTGAGTACTAGTCAAATGAATATAGACGGCTTTGAGCGTAGCCTCGAATGCCGTGAGTGTCAATGGCGGAGGCATGTTGGGCCACTGGGGCGGAGTAAAGCTGTACCACCTGGTGTGTTCATGTTCAGCGAAAAAGTCCGAGCTAACTGGCCAGCATAAATGTCCGCACCACTTGTTGAGGGAAATGGCCTGCTTACGGGTGGGTCAGCAGAGGACAGGCAGGAAGGTCTTGATGCTACCTATTCTTCGTGAGGCTTGTCTTGAGTTTGGGAGGCAACTCCCTCTCTGCTACGCTTGAGCCGGTAGCTCTCGCCGTTCATCTCCAGGATGTGGACGTGGTGGGTGAGGCGGTCCAGCAGGGCCCCGGTGAGCCTCTCCGACCCGAAGACCTCGGTCCACTCGTCGAAGGGAAGGTTGGTGGTCACCAGGATTGAGCCCCGCTCGTAGCGCTGGCTGAAGACCTCGAAGAGCAGTTCCGCCCCGGTGGGTGACAGGGGCACGAAGCCCAGTTCGTCGATGATCAGCAGGCTGAGGCGGGAAAGTTGTCTCTGGAGGCTGAGCAGACGTCTTTCATCCCGGGCCTCCATCAACTCGTGGACCAGGGCGGCGGCGGTGGTGAAGCCCACGGACATCCCTTTCTGGCAGGCGGCCAGGCCCAGTCCCAGGGCCACGTGGGTCTTGCCGGTGCCGCTGTTGCCGACGGCGATGACGTTCTCCCGGTTTTGGACGTATTCGCAGCGGGCCAACTCCATCACCAGCGCCTTGTTCACCGACGGGATGGCCGTAAAGTCGAAGGTGTCGAAGGTCTTGACGGCAGGGAAGCGGGCGGACCGGATCCGCCGCTCCACCATGCGCTGGTGGCGGTCGATGAGTTCCAGTTCGGCGAGCCTGAGCAGGTACCCCGGGTGGTCCACTCCCTCGGCGGCGCACTGGGCCGCCATCTTCCCGTATTCCCGGAAGAAGCTGGGCAGCTTCAGTTCCTTCAGATGGTGTTCCAGCAGCAGCGTGGACCGGCTGTTCATGCCGCCCTCCCCGACAGCAATGTCATGTACTCCCCGGCGGAAGTGATACTGACCCGCACCTGGGGCAAGTAGGGATAGAGTTCCAGGTCGAGGCGGGGCGGCCGGCCCTCCAGCCGGCAGAGCACCAGATGCTTCACCGCGTCGAAGCTCAAAGCCCCCAACCGGATGGCATCCCGAACCGCGGCGTGGACCTCCCCAGGCGAAAAATGCTCGAATAGCCGCAGTACCTGGACGAACTCCCGCTTGCCCCTTCGTCCCATGCGGGACTCCAGCAACCGGCGCAGCGTGGCAAACTCCTCGGGAAGGTCCCATCCCTGCAGGGGAGCGGCCTGGTCCAGGGCCGCCGTCTTCTGCTCCAGCAGGGGCAGGTAGTGGACGGGGTCGAACACAAAATCATCCCGCTGGTAGGAGCGGTGATGGCGGGCGATGACCTCGGACCCGCAACTGATGACCACCCGGTCCACGTAGCCTTTTACCAGAACGTCCCGGTGCCCGTAGGCCACCGGGGCCGAGTAATCGTTGGTCCTGTACCTCACCAGCGACAGCGAACTCACCCGGCCTGCCTGCTTCTCGCAGGCGTCGTAGGCCACCGCCGGCAGAGGCAGCAGGGCCTCCAGGTCCCGTTCCATCCGCTGGCCTATGCTCTCTGAGTGGCCCCTCAACCTGGCATCCATTCGCGCCAGGCAGCGACGCTCCAGGTGGGCGTTCAGCGCCTCAAAGCTCTCGAAGGACGGGACCGGCACCAGGAAGTTGCGCCGCATATAGCCGACCATCCCCTCGACCTTCCCCTTGTCGTTGCCCTTGCCGGGACGGCCGAACCGGTCCGAGAACAGGTAGTGGGACTGGAGTTCCGTGAAGGCCCGGGTGCGTTTACGGCGTCCATCCCCCAGTATCCTGGCCACCGCCAGCTTGGTGTTGTCGTACAGGATGCTCTGCGGCACTCCGCCCAGGAATGCGAAGGCCGAGGCATGGCCGTCCAGGAAGGCCTCGGTGGTCTCGGCCGGGTAAGCCTTGACGAAGCATCCGTCGCTATGGGGCAGGTCCAGGACGAAGCAGTGGGCTTTCTGTTCCACCCCGCCAATGATCACCAGGGCCTCGCCAAAGTCGCACTGGGCGTGGCCCGGCGGATGAGACAGAGGGACGAACATCTCCTGCGACCGGCGGCGGTGCTCCCTTACGTAGTCCTTGACTATGGTGTACTGGCCGCCGAACCCATGCTCGTCCCTGAGCCGCTGGAAGATCCGCTGGGCTGTGTGGCGCTGCTTCCTGGGACGCTTGAGGTCGTCTACCAGGATTTGGTCGATGACGGCGGTGAAGGGCTCCAGCTTAGGACGCCGGGGCGGAGTCTGTCGCCGGTAGCCCGGCGGCGCTGAGTAGGCCAGAATCTTGCGCACCGTGTCCCGGTGCAACCCGAACACCCGGGAGACCTCCCGGATGCTCATCCCATCCACCATCACCGCCCGTCGGATCCGTAGATACACGTCCACCTGGTACATCCATCCCACCACCCATAAGCGCGACTTCGAACCTATGGATGGCAGAGGACGGTACATTTTTCAACCGCCACAATGTCAGGCGGTCAATCCGTCCAGGTGGTCCACTTTAGCTCCGCCTTTTACACCAGGTGTCCCGTCTGAAAAAACGGCCATCCCGACGCTGGTAGACGGCGCAGGTACCGCAGGATGAGTGCCCTTAAGAAGGCGACGATCCTGGCCAGTGTAGCCACATCACCACTGGCCAAGCGTCGGATGCTCAGAGACCTGGGTGTTCCCAAGAGCACCTACTACCGGTGGTTGAGACTACAACAACATCACCAAGACCTCGAGGATCGACCTGGAGTCAGCACCCCACCGTGGAACCGCCTTAGGTCTCAGGAGGAACGGTCGATCCTGGAAGCGGCCAGGGAGATGCCGGAGCTAAGTAGCCGCCAGTTGGCAGCGTGGACCACGGACAACCTGGGCTTCGCTGTATCCGAGTCCACTGTGTATCGCATCCTGCGCAGGGAGGGTCTGGTGAAGTCACCCGAGATGCAGTTGAAGGCCTCTCAAGAGTACCACCGCAAGACCACTGGCCCTCACCAGATGTGGGCTACCGATGCCTCCTACTTCAAGGTCATCGGATGGGGCTACTACTACCTGGTCACTGTGATGGACGACTATTCCCGCTTCATACTCTCCTGGAAGCTGCAGCGGGACATGACTACCGACTCTCTCATCGAGGTGGTCCAGGAGGCTGTAGACAAGACTGGCATGACCGAGGTCCCGGTGGCCGACCGGACCAGCTTGCTCTCGGACAACGGCTCAGGATATGTGTCCCGTGGCTTCAGAGACTACCTGCGCCTGGTGGGAATCAAGCACATCCGGGCTGCACCCTTCCACCCTCAGACCAACGGCAAGCTGGAGCGCTATCACCAGACTATCAAGAGAGACGTCAAGCAGGTCCCCTACGAGATGGCTTCCGATCTGGAGGCTGCCCTTGCCGCCTTCGTGGCCTACTACAACTACAGGCGCTATCACAAGGCGCTGGGCAATGTGACACCTGCAGATGTGCTCCACGGGAGGCGGGAACGGATACTGCAGCGCAGGAAGGAGGTGCAGGCTCACACAATCGAACGGCGAAGGCGCTACAACAAGACCCTCAGGGAGCTCACCAAGCCCTCTCCCGATCTCTAATCTCTCGGGTCTCAAAGTGTCCCACTTTCGCTGGTTGCCAACAATCAGGCGTATGGCGCTCCAACCGCCCCCGTCAATTGACAAGACGCCTCAAACCGGCGCCTACCGCTGCCGAAGCGTATGCCAGCGGTTACGCGACTCTATAGCGGTTCAGAAGCTCCATATTGAGTTCGAACCCAATCCCTGGTCGATCCGGAACCGTGACGTAACCGTCCGGGTCTGGCTTGAGAATCGGCAGGAACATCTCCGCTCTCAGTGGGTCCACCGAAACCGGGTAATACTCCAGGAATTCTCCGTGGGTCACCGCCGCAGCCAGCGGTAGCTGGAGCTCCTGGCAGCCGTGGGGCGCAATCGAAACGCCCCTCTCTGCCGCGAGGTTCGTCACGTCCATAGCTACATCGTACCCTGGGCAAATGGTGACATCCACGTTCAAAACGGACGCCCCCTTGTGGTCCAGCAGCGTTCGAAAGTGGGCAAGGTGGTACCCGTTCTCTCCGGTGGCGATTTTAAGGTTGGTCGCTTCTGCCAGCCTGCCATGCTCCTCGTAGTCGTGAATCGGCATTGGCTCCTCGAACCAGTAGACGCCGTACTCCCCCAGTTGCCTGGCAAACTCCAGGGACGTCTCGAGGTTCAGCGCGCAGTTAGCGTCAACCATCAAAGTCACCCCGTCGCCAATCGCCTTTCGGACCGCTTCAACCCTCTCCATGTCACCTGAGACCCCTACTTTCGGGTCCCCGATTTTGATCTTGATCGCGGAAGCGTGCATCTCCTCCACGTTGAACCTGACCTCTTCCTGGAGCTCCTCCAAACCCTTGTCCTCAGCGTAATAGCCTCCTGCTATATATGTGCGGATGCGCTTTTGCGCACCCCCCAGCATCTGGTGTATTGAATTGCCCAGCGCTTTGCCCTTGATGTCCCAGCAGGCGATGTTGAGGGCCGCAAGGACCTGAGTATTCACTCCTCCGGGACCAAGTATCTTGATCTGTTTCTCGCCCAGGTCCGCAGTGATGCCCCTTGTATCCATTGGGTCGCGCCCCACCACCATCGGGCGGAAGTAGTCCACATAACCAGGGAACAGGTAGAGCGGTCGCTCTGCCGCGGTGCCGCCGTTCCAGCCGTACCCTTCAATCCCCTCGTCAGTGCGAACGGTAACCTTGTGCAGCCGTCCTCGCCCGTAGAAGTGGCTGCCGTTCCAGATTCCCGGCCGTTCCCACTCAAACAATTCGCTAATTACATCGGTGATTTTCATCACGCACTCCCACGGTGACTGACTTTGATTTCACCTGTCCAGAGCAAATGGATTAAACCGTAATCTGTTGCCCGGTTCATGCACCATCAACATCATATAAGCGGTCAATGGTGTCTCGGTGGGCCGGACGCAAGGTTCAGAATGCGTTGACGACCGCGCCCTTCCTATTCCTTATCCAGAAAGAACTCCCTAATGGCGGCGTACGTCTCATCTGGCTTTTCCTCAGCAAGATAATGGCCACAGGGCAGCGAGTGCCCTCGAACATCGGTGGCGTATTCTCGCCATACTTGCAGCACATCTTGGGTACGCCCCACATATCCGGTAGAGCTCCATAGCGCTAACAGGGGACAGGATACTTTCTTGTCCAGGTCGGCTTCGTCGTGCACCAAATCTATACCGGCGCCGGCTCGATAATCGTCGCAGGTGGCGTGGATAGATGCCGGGTCTCTGAAGCAGCGCACATACTCCGATACCGCCTCCGTTGGGAACACAATGGACGCTTCTTTGACGCTGTCGAAACGGTAACGAATAAAGTATTCCGGGTCCGCGCCTATTACCCTTTCTGGGAAGTCGTAAGGCTGTGCCAGGAAGAACCAATGGTAGGAATTGGTGGCCATCTCTTTGTTTACTATCTGGAACATCTTGTGTGTAGGGATGATGTCTAGCACCGCTAATTTGCGCACCCGTTGAGGGTGGTCCTTGGCCAACCTATGTGCCACGCGGGCACCCCGGTCGTGGCTGGCGAGCAGGAAAGATTCGAAGCCCAGCTGCTCCATCACTTCTACTTGGTCCTTCGCCATCACTCGCTTTGAATATTGCGAATGTTGTGCATCGCCCGTGGGCTTGCCACTGTCCCCGTAACCCCGGAGGTCCGTCGCCACTACCGTAAAATCCTGCGCCAGCCGGGGAGCGATCTTGTGCCACATGACGTGTGTCTGTGGATAGCCGTGGAGCAGCAACAACGGAGGTCCACTGCCGCCCTTCACGCAATTTATGGTAGACCCGCTAGTCCTGATCTGCAGGCGCTCAAATCCTTCGAACATGATGCCCTCCCTTACCGTGCTACTCATGGGGTAAGTCCTTATAACAATGCGCTGGCAATAGCTCCATATACATTCGCCGTCACGACGATGGGCAGGTCCTCTAGCATTCGAACTCTACGCACCTGGCATATTCACCCTAACCCTTGCGCTCCTCAAGGCTGTCCCCGGCACATATCCGGCCGGTTGGCGCCCATATCCGTAGGAGCGCTATGGAACTGATCAATGGGGCAACACGATTAATCTAAGCAGCCGTTTATTCGATGACATTCAGTAATAAACCGCGCTCCCCGTTCCGCCACCTGCTGCTATTACCTCACCCGTGACCGCCCACGCTTTATCTGAAGCTAGGAAAGCCGTCAAGTACCCAATATCCGCCGAGTCTACCATCCGGCAGATGGCATTTCCGCTAGGAGAGTCCGGAGCAAAGTCCCGCCGTTCCATCTCTTCTAGCGATATGTTCAACAGATGGGCGCGCGTAGCGAGCAATTCTGGAGTTCGCTCGGTGCGCGTTGTGCCTGGATGGATGCAGTTTACTGTGATTCCATGCCTGCCCAGCTGGTTCGATAAGGTCTTAGTCAAATGCACCAGCGCCACATTTCGCGCTCCACCACTTAAATTGCCAGCAACTCGACCGTTGCCACCGCTGATGTTGATGATGCGACCCCACCCTTGATTCTTCATGAAGGGGATAGCGCTGCGGGCGCAGCGAAGTGCTCCTACGTACTTCACGTCAAAGTCGGATAGCAAATCATCATCGTTGACCGATTCAATTGGGCCTGTTGCCGTCGGCGAGCCACCGGGTAGAGACGCGGAATTTACCAGGATGTGCAGTCCTCCCAACTTCTCGGCCGTTTCAGCGGTTACACGGTCAACCTGGTCCCGTTTGGTTACGTCAAAAACCAAGGGGATTATTCGACGGCCTGTTTCGTCGCTAATCTCCCGCGCTGCGCTCTCTAGGTCTGCCTTCGTCCGTGAAGCGATGGCCACATCGGCCCCTTCCCGGGCCAACTCCATTGCAATCGCCTTCCCAATGCCCCTTCCTCCTCCAGCCACTAACGCCGTCTTACCCGCGAGTCCAAAGTCCATGTTGCCCTCCTATTTCTCAATCGCCCAATTTAGGTATGACCTTCCTATTGCTAATGACCGCGTACGGGAATAAGACCTTCGCGGGATACTTCATGCCGTAGACCGACTGCGAACCGGCGCCAGCTCCTGAACACACCTCCTAGGGCGACCGCCGTCCATCCCCTACCTTCGGTCACATGACGTCCAACTTCGGTCTTCTCCTGCTACACTCCCGAGCCTGCGTATCGTCCCCAAAGTATCGGAGGTGCCGGTCCGGTCTGAAAGCTTTCCATCGTGCGTCCAGTTTTCGGGCCTCCTTGGGCCCAACGCGCATCGGCCTATTCCCTACAGTGCCTCGATACATCCACAGTTAGAGTGTTCAAATCGCATGGCCGGTATAGGCATCAATTTGTGTACCGTGAATGTAACGGATGAGAGTCGCCACAACAACCCGATAGACCTAATGGGTCCATCGGGGCCTAACACTGAGGCGTTGGCATCTGAATTGCGTTCCCAGACCCCATGCCGCCGGCACATCCTGGCAATCCCATATCGCATTTGCATCAAAACTAGGACTGAGGCCCACCTTCTGATTACCTGGCGAACGGCAGATCAGTTGCACAACGATGTTAATCTTGATGTGAAAATGGGTGTTGCTGCCAATTACAGCCATTATTGCTACGACAACTGTTGTAGTCTAACTGGGACTTTTGACATCCGTGGGCAGCTTGATAGCGAATGGAGGTTGCTGCCCTCAGGAAAAAGAACGTGCCGGTGGCCTCTGCTGGGGGCGTCAGACGAAAAGGCAGCTTCCCCGTATGCGTGCCTTCATTGCTCACCTGCTCCCGACACCATCGCCCAACACACGGATGCCTGAATCCTACCGCCCGTCGTTTGAGCCAATCACGAAGAGGTCATCGGTGTCGAACAGATCTGAGAGCAGCTTCGGGCCGTCTTTAGTGACATGAATTAGGTCTTGTAGATGCCAGTATCCGGCGTACGGCTCTAACGCCAGTACCATTCCTTCCTCTATTTCAGTTTCACAACTGGGTATCAGCAACGGCTCTTGCTGGTGAAACCATGGTCCAATGCTGTGTCCCACCATGGATCCAGCGTGCCCAAATCCCAGTTCGAATAGCGCCTCGTCTGCCAAACGGTAAATCTCGTTGGCCCTGATTCCGGGGCGGCACTTATCGATGACCATTCGATGCACGTCCCTGTACCTGTGGTACGTATCTCGCAGTTCCTTAGAGGGTTGTCCAACCACGAAAGTCCGGGATTGGTGTCCTGGGTAGCCCGAATAGTACGAGACATAATCCGTACGAATGACATCACCTTTGGCTAGAGCCGTGTCTCCTTCTCCCAGGTAGATATGATTGTTGCGACTCACGTTAAGGATGCCATGAACAATTTCCGCGCCCTGGCTGATACATCCCTGCACCATGCGGCTGTGGAGTTCTCGCTCCGTGTCGCCTACTTGTGCGCCGGCAAAGACCTCAATGTAGACTCGATCCAGCACATCCGATGCCCTTTTCTGCAACTCCACTTCGCCTGGTGTTTTTACCCAGCGGACCTCATCCATCATATCCGTGCAATCAAAAATCTCCGCATCAGGCAACAGCCTCTGGTATTCTTCCCACCTCACAGCACTGAGAATTGTTTTTTCAAAACCGACCCGCGAACTGTCCAACCCCATCCGTTTTAACACTTGTGACGTTGCGACAGAAGCTGTCTGCGCATAGTCACCGTACACCTCTATGTTCTTTATCCACGAGTCGCGTTGGGCCCTCGCGACTGCAACATCACCCAGGACCAAAACAGGCTCACCTTGTCGAGGCCAAACTACGTAAACCTCCCGAGGCGAGTCTGAGAAGTCAACGTGTCTTCCCTGGGAGCCGGGATACGCCACCCCTGAAAGGTAGGTGAAGTTTTTTCCAGAACGCGTCACCACTGCCGAGCACCCGTTGTGGTCCATGAATCCGTTCAGCCGCTCAACGTTGACCAGACATTCTCTACCTTCGTTTTTCACCAGCAACTCCTTGCTAAACTGCGACAACCATTCAATTCTGGCACTGAGGTGCCAACCAAATGTTCACCGTACACCCCGGATGAGTCCTTGTTCAGAAAGCCAGTTGCCGGAATTAGGGGATCCCAACCGGCATAGTGGCCTTGCTAACCATATCCTCATTCGCCACCTGGGTTAGCGCTTCGTTCACCAGGGTGACATTTGTAAATTCGACTGCGGAAGCCGTTCCAGAAATCGCTGATTCGGCGGCCTTGATAGTGATAGTGGCTAGGGTACCGGCGGTGGACGGCGATGTCGTAACGCCGGCTCGGGCAACGGCCAGGGTAATTTTACCCGATTGGTAGTCGATCCGTTTCACTGCGACCAGGGGATCAGGACCCAGTACATCACCCACCTCTATATTTGTGAGTTGGAGCACGGACGAATCATAAGATAGCTCCACCTCCACCGCGCTGAGGCCCCGACTCACCGGCACAATTACCACTCTGAACTGGTTGTCCTCGCCTTTCGGTAACACCAGATGAGTGGGTTCAAAGCCCAAGTGGAAACCCGGCCGTGTAGCCACAATCACGGAGTCTACTGCGGTGAGGTTTGAGCCATCTATTACCAACACCGACACCGGGAACGTGCCCAACTCGCTGAAAGTATGTGTAACGGCCCCTTCTGGGGTGGACTCGTCGGAGATTGCGTCTCCGTCAAAGTCCCAAAGGTATTCTTCAGCAATGTCCGTGCTGCCCTCATCCACCTGGGCGGTGAACGTCACAATAAGGGGCGCCGTTCCGGCTCGCTGATCCGCGGTTAGAGCCACCTCAGGTGGCTTGAGCAACAGAGCCGGGAAGCGTGACGCCAGTGGGCGCAGCGCTTCTCTTACGAAGGTGGCATACCTTGACGTCGGGAACTTGTCTACCAATTCCAATAACAATGGCACAGCCTCGTCGATGCCGAGAAATGCCCCAGCGAGAGGAGAAAGAAAGCGTTCCAGACCGTTTTGAATTATGAACGTCAGCGCGTCCCCGTCTACACCTTCCGGCTGTGTAACAGTGACAAATACCACGTCAGATTCAATAGTATCGTCCAGAGTCGCCGGGTCAGCCGCCAGTTTGGCCTTTACAAGATAAATGCCGGGAGATGAGAAAACCCAATCCTCTAAAGTAACGTCATAGGCTAATGTGAGAGTTCCGCCCAACCCCTCTCCCGGCGCCAGTGTGGTTGACGTGATGGCCTTATCTGTCCGCTGAGAGGATATAGGAAACGAGAATTCGTTGAACTCCGCTCCTTCCAGCGCCGTGAAAATCGTAAGAAAATTCGAGCCGGCGGAGAGGTCAAACGACCCGATGAACGGGGCCGTTCCCTGGTTTTCCACCCGCACTTCTATGTCCAGTGGCTCACCCAGCAGCAGAGTTGGCCTCTCCGCAGTGACGACGAGTTGGAGCCCCTCAAGGTCTGAGACGGCGGCAGGTAACGTAATGGAGCAGCCCAGCCCAAAGAGCCCTAAGAGGAGTGCTACGCCTAAGGAAATCCAAAGCCTCTCGATCATGGAGTTTCCGTAAAGCGGCCGTTGCCATAGTCGTAGCTTCCTGGGCGTGGGCCGCTGCGCAGTTTGTTGATCATACTGGCGGTAAATTGTGTGCTAGGTTTGTTGCATCCCTGTTGCATGATGCCCCCATCGCTGTCAGTAGGAGTATGCATCCCCGCCAAAGCGTGCCCTACCTCGTGGAGCGTAGTGGCAGGTGTTCCTGTGCGGCCCGGGATGGCGGTAAGACCGCCGCAGCCACCCGCGTCCTGATACGATTCGATGGGCAGTAAGACTACATTTTCATCAGGTCCGGTTGGAGACCAGCCTACGTTAAGGCCTAAGGTCGGACTCTGTGTATTGGGGTCTCCATCGTCGTTGATGTCAAATTGGAACATGCTGAGCGCATAAACGGTCCAGTAGTTATTGGCGTTTAGGTCTTTGCTATTCCAATTGGTGAAGTAGCCCCGAGATGATACTTCAGCTGCAGAAATGTTCGAGTTTAAGTCAAATGGGACGTCATTCTCGTCCCAGCTTGGATTGCCGCCGCCATTAAACTTTGGCCGCATGTACGCGATGACAAACTCGTTATTGGCTCTCGTGTCGCTGGCCTGCAAAAGACTGGTGTCCGGAGCTCTAGGCATTGAAGAGTCCTGGTCGTCGTCATGCAAGGTGAATCCCCTCTGGAAGGTGAACCCTACTCCGAAGGCGCCGAAGAAGCCGGTTGCGGGCGGACATGCGCCACCTACTCGGCTAACCGTCACTCTTGTCAAGCTGTTACTCACCACGGGATAGCCGACACCGTCTACAGTCAATGTGCCACCCTGGAATTCGTTAAGTTCATCCAGAATGCCCGTAGCGCTGCCATCGCTGCGGCTGGTGTTAGTGACTCGTACCCGGCAATTAACTCCTACTGCCGTTACCGCCCCTGTAATGTCGCCAGACACGTCATTGGCGTTACCTGGAGCGGCCATAGAGTCTAGCTCTAGATGGAGAAAGCGCCACGAGGTGAGCACCGGGCTAGCCCACTTGTCCGGTTCTAGGAACTCAGCGTTGACGTTGGGGTCGAATAGGCGGACGCCGTCTCCCAGGTCGTCTCGGTTGCGCAAACGGACCAGGAAGCCCCATTCATGAGACGCCGCCAATCTGAAGTTATCTCCTGGCTGGCTGGTAACGGTGAATTCGGTGGACCAGGTTCGCTCCCCAGTGCTGAACCGCTTTGATAATATTCCATTCCGGTCCGCTCCGCGCAATTCCCCAGACTTCTTCCGATTGACCTGACCTCTATTGTCTTCCCAGTCGGAGTAGCGGATCGGGGTTCGCGGATAGCAGTTGCTGGCGGGTGCGCCGATGCAGGGGTTGACCGTGCCCGCATCGTTGGGGTCTACTGGGCTTGTACTTGTGGACGGATCGTCTACATCATATGGGCGGAGATACAGGACTGTGGAATAGTTGGACTCTGGCGCGGGTACGTTTAGGGTCACCTTGACGGTCACTTTGTTGCTCCGCTCTCCCACCGTAACGCCACCAAAGAATCCTACCTCCGCCCGGGAGCCTGGGAAAACGCGCAAGGTTCTGGGACGCCCATCGTCGTAAGACCCGGCTGGAGCGTTGGGATGCGGGTCCCGGTCCAGCGTATCGTCATCGGTGAGGCTGTTCCCCTGGCCTTCAATCTCTATCTTTTCCACTGCTAGAACGGTAAACCGCGCCGTAGCTGGGTCTGAAGGCTCGCCTTCAAGACTAAGCTCCAGTTCAATATCCTCCTGGGCCGAACTGGCTGCCACCCCTTCCAGATATACCTGCTTGTAATAGAGATCGCTAGATTCAAATTCCCGCGGTGAAAGGTCTTGTTTGTGGGGAGTTGCCCACAGCTTGATCTTGTCGGATCCGATCCGTACCCGGAGACTAGCGGTCAGTCCGTCCACCGGAGGTGCAATGCCGATGTTCATAGGCGTCAGGTCGTCGTCGAATAAGACACTGTCATCGTTTAAATCAAATTGCCCGTCACGGTCATCGTTGTCGTTGTTAAGCCACGTGAAGTTGTTGGAGACTTCGATATATGGCCGTACCGGAATGCGAATGGTCACCTGAAGACACGCATCTGGACAGGAGCGCTCCGCCGTTGGCGTAGTGACTACCACCGGAGATGCAGGGTAGAGCTGCCGCCCTTCACCGGGCACCCATATGCTGGCGTTCACCTCGGCCTGGAACGTTTTGCTCTTGGTGGTCCGCGTCACGTTCAGGCAGGCGTGGCCATCGGAATCAGTGTAGCTGGTATGCGAAAATCCATAATTGATGCCCTTGGCCGATACGCGGACCCCGCGAATTGGTTTTCCTCCCTCCGTCAGCACAATGGCATCCACGCAGGCCAGGGGGTCCTTCTCGTCCTCCTCCCCCTCTTGGGCGCCCCTCGCGATGGTACGCATCCGGTCAATGTTCAACCCCGAGGTATGGGACGTTTTACCACGGCCAAATAGTATTCCGTCGCGCTCCAAAACAACCGCGTCGTCAAGCTCTGGAGTGGAGGGATCGGCGTCTTGGCGCAGCCATGTGCCCTCCTCCATGTTGTAATACCAAAATGGAATCGTGTCTCCGGGCAGTACCTCACCGTGACTCTCACCGCCCGATTGATACAAGTCCGGCAGCCTCATCTCAACGGTGGCAGGATTCTGCGGGTCTATATTGCTGATTACGAGTCCATCTTCGTCGCGTATCGTAAACCGGCTGTAGCCGAAGCTTTCAAGCATTAAGTCAGGTTCCTGACCTACCTCCGAAGTGGCCTGGAATCCTCCGGGGAACGCTTCAGGTTCTTCAATTGGGTCACCATGAGTCAGCTCCACTGTGACCATGCCCAAAACGGCGTTTCCTTCGTCATCCCGCAGGCTTCCACCCTCGATCTCCACCACCAGCTTCTCATCCCCATCTTCGTCCTCCACCATGATCATAGTGTCGACGGATGTATCCACCTCTGCAATCAGGTCTATGGGCTTTAGCACTGCGTCAGCCACGTAGCTGTTGCCACCCTCAACTTTTAGGGGCCATTGGAATACTGTGTAACCCTCTTTCCGGAAGTTGACCAGAACCCTCTTCGTACCGGACACGTCCAACGGGCCCAACATGTACTGGCCAACGGAATCAGTTTCAGTTGCCAGCTCCTGTGCAGTAACGCTTACCCCTTCCAACGGTTCTTCGCCGGTTGAGAATACCGATCCGACAATCACAATTGGCAGGGGCTCGATGGGGCTGATTGGTGACGGTGTTGGAGCAACTTCGGTCGGCGAAGGAAGCGGCGTCAATGACGCCGTAGGAGTCACGGTAGGGATTGCTTGAGTCGGGGTGATAATGGCCGTTGCGGTGATCGTGGGTGAGACATCGCCCCGAGTTGGTGCGGGGGTGGACGTGGCCTTACCGCCCCCACAAGCCATCGCGGCCAAGCTAATAGCTGCAATCATTAGAATTAACGGTGCCAGTCGCTTTATCGGAAGTAGGGCCACTGGTCAGGCTTCCACTCCGTAGTTTCTCGCCAGAATGGCCAGGTCCAACAGGCCGATTTGTCCGCTGTTGTCCAGGTCCGCTGCGGTGTTGAACTCCGCTGCACCGGCAGATACCCCCCACACAGAGCCCAATATGGCCAAGTCAAAGATGTTTATCTTTCCGTCGTCATTGATGTCTCCTAGCAACGCCGCCTCCTCGGCAGTGCCCACCGTCCGGGCCGTCTGGCACGGTCGCCCGGTGCCGGAGAGCGCGCCCTGGTAAGTGCATTTGACAATCCAAAGGCCGTCAAATACCTCCACCGACACAGTAGTGAAAGGCTGTTCGTCTATCTCGTCACAGGGCGGGAACGGGTGAGACCAGCTAAACCTCCACGGTTCACCTTCAATGGCGTTGTAATCTCCACAGGACGGACCGCCCCAAGTGTAAGTCAACGCATCGCCATTCGGGTCTACCGCAGAAACCGAGTAAGCAGTGGTAGGCGCATCATCCGATTCCGGACCGGAGGAACCAGAGATAATCGCCACGGGGATTTTGACTGAGGCGAGTATCGGCTGCACCACTGGAGGCAGGTTTTCGGCTTCTTCTACTCGCTCCGGCGGGTGACAGGGAAACCCCGGCCCGGAGAGGGCCCCCTGATAGAGGCACGTCACGGCCCACGTGCCGTCAGACACTCGCACCTGCACCGTAATGTGTTCGTGCTCAGTCGTCGGGTCGCATGGTGGGTGCGGGTGGCTCCACAAGAACTTCCATGGCTCATCCGGATATTGGTGAAACTCTCCACAGCTGGGTCCCGTCCAGATGTAAGAAAGGGAGTCCCCGTCAGGATCGCTTGCCTGGACTACGTACGTGGTAGTGGGAATAACCAGCGTAGCCAGGATGGGGCTCACCACCGGAGGGCTGTTTCCAGTGCCAGTCTCCTGGGCCAAGGCCGCGCCGGAGACGGAGAGAACGACGATGATGGTGGCAATGGGTAGACTGAACAGGGCTAGCCGGAACAATCTGGTCACAATCCTACACAGCTGGTACCCGGGATGAATCCTATCGTGACGGCTTTCAAATGCTGCTTATCGATCTATTTTGCCTTACTTGGGTTCACGGCCATAACAGCTTTGCGATGCTCTATTCTACCGCTCGGTAGCGTCACGCGAAAGGAACGTTTATCGATGTGGAAATCGCCGCCATGTGATCTCAATGCTATACTATGGACCGCAAAGGACGCTCCAAGGTGGGGAAATGACTGGCGTAGGACCCGGGGATCCAACTCAGTTTGACCAGCAGGCAGCTGCGCAGCTAGAGCTTTACGCCCGTGAAATGCACGAGATGTTCCGGCAGGAAAGGTCTCTCCGCAAAGACCTGGAGAAGGAAAAGCTGTCTCTTGAGCAGCGACTTCGTGAGCTGATGGCTCTCAACCGCACCTTTCAGGAATACTTGCAACAACACTATCAGACCCAAGAGGCATATACGGACCTAATGTCTGGGATGCGTGTTCTGCTTGATCGCGCCGAAGGCCAGGGTTTGTCTGCGAGGGCAGCCGTCAAGAACGATGAACCGCGCTCCGACCAAGAGAGCGCCTAAACCCATTCAAGTAGACCGGGCGATTTCTTCCTCCGGGCGCTGTGTGCCTTTGCCGCACTCTAGTACCTTGCTATGGTGACATTTTACCACCACCACTGGTGGCCAAGATCAAGGACTGATCGCCACGTTGAATGGCCCATAGGAACCATCCGGCCCACAGGTGGATGTATTGAGGCACGCCGAAGCTAAAAAACAACCACTGATCTTAGCACTTCGCCGCGCTCCATCTTCTCAAACGCCGCCTCCACGTCATCCACGGCGATGGTCTCAGAAACGAACCGGTCCAGGTCCAAGCGCCCCTGCATATACAGGTCTATGATCATTGGGAAGTCCCGCGTTGGTAGGCAGTCGCCGTACCAAGAGGACTTCAGTGAACCACCCCGGCCGAAAACCTCTAACAGTGGAAGCTCAATCTTCATCTGCGGATTTGGCACCCCCACTAGCACCACCGTTCCGGCCAGGTCCCGGGCGTTAAAAGCTTGCGCATACGTTTCTGGTGTGCCCACGGCCTCTATTGCCACATCGACGCCGTTTCCGCCTGTTAGACGTCTTATTTCCTCCACCGGGTCACTCTTGGTCGAATTGATGACATGGGTGGCGCCGAACTCTCGGGCCCAGGTCAGCTTCCGGTCGTCAATGTCCACCGCGATGATGGTGTGAGCTCCTGCCAGCCGCGACCCGGCAATCGCCGCATTCCCTACGCCACCGCAGCCGATTACCGCCACAGAGTCGCCCCTTCCCACTTGCCCTGTGTTTACCGCTGCCCCTAGCCCAGCCATGATGCCACAGCCCACCAGCCCCGCCGCCTCAGGCCGCGCCCTCGGGTCCACCTTCACCGCCTGGACCGCATCCACCAGCGTAAGCTCTGCGAAGGCTCCTATTCCCAGCGCCGCCGAAAGCGGTGTACCATCCGCACGAGTCATGGGTTGCTTTGCGTTCCGGCTGTTGAAACAGTACCAGGGTCGGCCCCGCGTGCAAGAACGACAAGTGCCACAGGGGGCGCGCCACGCCACAATCACAAAGTCGCCGGAGGCCAGCCCCTCCACACCCTCTCCCACCTGTTCTACAACACCGGCGGCTTCGTGCCCCAGTAAGAACGGGAAATCATCGTTAATGGCGCCCTCCCGGTAATGCAAGTCCGTATGGCACACCCCACAGGCCTGCACACGTATCAGTGCCTCCCCGGGACCGGGGTCCGGAACATTTATCGTCTCAGTGACCACCGGGGCTCCTCGGGACGGGGCGATCACCCCCTTCACGCGATTTGACATCCGATACCTCCTGCCTTGGATCGTTTCGCTGCTACGGCGCAGTATAAGAAATCGGTACCGCGTTAGCGAGTCTTCCCCTGCATTCGAATCGGGTCCTGTAGGCAGCGAAAGCCTCGTTGAGCGTCTGAGCCGCAGATTATCGTACCCGTTCGCCACCTTGAAAGACCCCCACCACCTTGCTCAGGTCGTTGATATCTTGTGTAGGGTCACCATCCACAACCAAAAGGTCTGCTTCCTTTCCTCGTTTCAGCGTCCCGATGCGGTCCAAAAGCCCTAGTGATTCGGCGGCGTCTCGTGTACCCGCCAGCACCGCTTGAGAGGTGGACATGCCAGTTTGCACCATGGCGTCCAGCTCCAGATGGAATCGTCCAAACGCGTAAGCGCTCCATCCGCAATCTGAGCCACCAATGAGTCGCACTCCGGCTTCACCCATCCTCCGGGACACCTCCATTCGCTGCTCCATTCGCGTCAGATTCTTGTCTAGCGTAATCTGTTCAGAATCCGATAGCTGCCCGTCACGTGCCTTCTCCTCCAGCACCAGGTCTCCGGACTTCCCAACAAAAAGGGTGGGGTTTACCCAAACGCCGGACGACGCTAGGCGCTCTCCAATGTCCGGATCGAACGTCAACGATCCGTCCGGCTGCATAAATGAGCAGTGGATTATCATGTCTACACCCGCGTCTAGGCAGTTGACTATGGCTTGAGTCGCTATGGCGTGTCCCCCTACCAGCTTGCCCTGTAGATGCGCCTCGTCTACCAGCGCCCGCAGCTCCTCTAGCGTGTACGATGCGCGTTGGGACAACGTTCCTCTGGTGCCGCCGCCGCTGGTCATCACCTTGATGAAGTCGGCGCCGTTCTTTATTAGGCGCCTCGCTGCATGGCGCACCGCCTCCACCCCGTCGGCCTGCGCGCCCATCATCCAGCAATGGCCTCCGGTAATGGTGATTGGGTTGCCTGAGGCTACGATTCGGGGACCTGGAACAATTTTTCGCCGGATCCCTTCTTTCAATGAGAATGGCACGCTATTCCAGCCACCGTTATCCCGCATCGTTGTCACGCCGCTTTCAATAGCCAGCCGGGCGTTCTTAACCCCCTCAAGCAAGTGGATGTCATCGCCGTCCTCCCCAACCTCATCCACCGATAAACCGGTGCCCGGCATGTTGGTGTGGGTATGGCAGTCCACCAACCCGGGCAGCAAGGTTGCCCCTGGGAATTCCAACACCTGCGCCTCCGCTTCCAATACGGCCAGGTCACTTTGACGGTCCACTGACCGGATACGTCCTTTCTCTACCACCACCGCCATCCCTTCTTTGGCCGCCCCGCCCTGGCCGTCTATCAATCGGGCCGGTTTGATAATCTGCAAAGTGGTGTCTGGCATCTTTAGGTCACCTCCACTGTATCGGATTGCCAAATTGTTCCATTGCTGGCAAGCAGAACCACTAGATGGCCGAGTTACTCTGGGCAGCGCCCGGTTCATTTGGTAGTTCTGTTGGAAACTGAGCCGGAAGTAAACATAAAGGAAAGGCCCCCCGGCGTTCGCCGGGGGGCCTTAGTTGGGTCCTTATCTTAGGCGGAAAGTGAGACTCTAGCCTCCCTTACTTGTATACCGCCTCTGTAAACTCGTGGTGCCGCACGGGGCCAAAGTGCAAGTGGTTGGCCACGTAGGAAGCCACATAGCTCGGGTTTACGGCAACTACGGGCCTCAACCACGCAATGGGAATGGTGGTGTAGTTGTCGTAAAGGAACTGACCGTACATCGTCTCAAACTCCTGGGATTCTTCTAGGGAAGTCGATACTGCGTACTCTTCTTGAAGAGCTTCCAGGTATGGGTCTGAGGTGATAACCCAGTTGCCTGGGGCGTCGAATCCACCCTTCCACGAAAGGTTGACTATCCAGGGGCTGAACCGGGAGACCACTACAGTTGAATGGAGAGTGTGCGTCCGGATTTCCGATGCTACCGAACCGTAGTCGGTTTCAGCTACGGTGGCGTTTACGCCTATTTCACCGTACATTTGGGCCATAGCCTCCGCAACGTCAGGGGCCTCCGGCACGCCGGACATGTTGTTCCCTACCAGGACCCGTATGTCTAGGGTACCTTCGGGGTATCCTTCGGCCTCCAGAATCTGCTTGGCCTGTTCTGGATCGAAGGGGCGCTGTGTCCACTCGTCCTTGTAAGGCTCTCTGAAGGACCCGAAGTTGTAGATCGCCTGAGGCTCTGCCCGTCCTGGGAAGAAGGCGTCTATAATCGCCTGTTTGTCTATGGCCAGGTCCAGTGCCTTTCGGACTTGTACGCTTTTCAATGGATCGGTGGCGTCGTAGTCCTCGTGATCTGGCGATACTTGGCTGCCCATGATGTTGAACACCTGGAATCCGGGAAGCGTGCTGCTTTCCAGCACCATTCCCGCGGCTCCCGCGTCATCTAGCAACTCGCCGGGGATGTCGGCAATGTAGGCTTCCTCGGCCAGCAGCATGGCAAAGCGCGTGGCTTCTTCTGGCGCGTAGATGAACTGGAGCTCGTCAAAGTCCGGGATCTTCCACCAGTGATCATCCCCGGGCTCCATGAAGCGCTCCACTAGCCAGTGCTCGTTGATTACCATCTCTTTGAACTTGAACGGGCCCGTGCCTATCGGGTCTTCCAGGTAGCCCTCTTCGCCTACTTCGTCCCAGTACTGTCCGCTGTACTGAGTGAAGATCCACTCTTCACTAAAGGCATAGGGAAGCTGCACCCAGGGCTGTACCAGGTGGAAGGTCAGCTCCGTGTCGCTGATTATCTCTATGTTGTCCTTGCTTGCCACCTTGTCGCGGATCGAGTGACCCGAGTCCGCCAGGTCTGGTGGGGTCTGCATGATCTCCCAGCTGGCGACTACGTCCGCAGACGTGAACTTGTAACCGTTGTGGAACGTTACGTCGTCCCGAAGCTTGAAGTTCCAGTCTTTGGCGCCGCCTGACACGCTCCATTCCGTCGCCAGCATGGGCGCGAATTCGCCGGTGAACCGGTCCATCCAGATTAGCATGTCGTAGATGGTCCTGAGGTTCCCACCGGAGCTCTGGAACGTCGGGTGGTACATCGTCACCTGATTGCCAGGGGCCAGCGAAGCCACCTTTAGCCGGGGGCTAACCAGCTCTTTGGCCATCATCGCCGGGTCCGATGTTGCGGTAGCGGTGGCCGCGGGAGCCGCCGCCGCTTTTGTCGCCGTTGCTGTTGCAGCCGGTGCGGCCGCTGCGGTGGTCGCCGTGGTGGTCGCCGTGGGTTCGGCCGCTGCCGCTGCCGTTGTTGCCGTTGGTGTGGGCGTGGCGTCATCGCCGCACGCCACCGTGACCATCGTTACGGCGATGGTCAGTGCCAGTACGCCGTAAAGTCGCCACCGATGGAGCAGTCGTCCCATGGTTGTGCCTCCTGAGATTTGTGTAGGATACCAATTCAGCCTGGTTGGCAATGTACACCCCTACCTAGAATATAGGATGGGGCACTATAACCCGGCCCCAACTTTGCTGTCAAGCCGTTGTATACCGATACCTTCGGTACTGTACCGAGCGGGAATGATTTTCGTAACGTCTTACTCACACACTGTCAGACGGCGCTGATTATCTATTCCAATATATGATAATCCGGCATTCTGGCTAGGGATTCTTGGTCCGCGGGCTTAATCTTGGAATGAAAACTCCTCCCGCCATTCCAGGTACTCCCGGAGTCCGGCCAGCAGGTCATATTTGGCGGTGTAGCCCACGTCTTCACGCAATCTGCTTACATCCATTGGCCCCCGCTCCCCGCTGCCCTGGACAGCGCCAGCCAGCCCGGGAGGCAGGTCCACTATTTCAATGTCCGAGACCAACTCTCGCAGCGCCTCGACTATCTCTCCCAGGGTTACCCAGATGCCAGACGAGTTGTTGTAGGCGTCATAGCTGAGTTTGGGCGCCTCTAGAATCGCCCGAATCCCACCGGCGATATCCGCTACGTAGGTATAGTCCCTTCCTAGAGAACGGTCCCCTACTTCCAGCGGTTCGCCCCTTACTGCCCGGCCTGTCATCTCTTTCATTACCGACTGGTTTGCGCGGTGACCCGTGACGCGCTCCATGGGACCGTATGGCGAGCTTAGTCTCACACTTGCGGTCTCGAACCCGTGCAGCTCACCGTAGCGCCGTGTTAGCAGCTCGCTGGCGTATTTCGTTGACTCGTATAGGCTCCTCGGCAATAGGACCGCGTCCTCTCGCAGCACCTCATTCGGATCGCGGCCTTCACCATACACGGAACCGGAACTCACATATACGAACCTTTCCGGCGTGACCTGCCGGGCCAGTTCCAGCAGGTTCGTCGTGCCCATCACGTTGGTCTCTACTATTGATTTGCTTCTTGTGTGCTCTACCTCCGGCAGGACCCCGGTGAAAACTGCGGCGTGTACGATCTTGGTTATCTCGTACTTCTCTAGCTGGGCTACCGACTCACCGTCCAGCATGTCCCCTTGGACGAATGTGATCTTCTCTTCCCAAGGTTTTAGGTATCCCCTGACTAGCTCGTTGGCGGCTACGTAGTCGAAGCAGATTACGTTATGGCCTATCTGAGCTAGCGCTTTGACTATGTTGCTTCCCACAAAGCCAGTCCCGCCGGTTACCAAAGTAGCCATTGCTCTCCTCCCCGCGCGAATTGTCTACGTGTTTATCGCTGCCTACATGGCTTTCATCGTGTCTGACTGATTCTTTGCCTGCAAAGCCCTCAGCTACACACTCGAATGCAGGGGCCAGCTTAGGCGTTAAGATTGGCCGGCGCAAGGGATGTCAGACGTACAATCCCCTGGTAGGACTGTAGACGTAGGACTGTAGACTGCCGCTACTAATTCCGCTTCTTGACATACTCAAAGTCGAACACCAAAATGGATTCGTAAAACCCCTTTCTGGAGCGCCGCACTGCGGCGCATCCCATCGAACGCTCGGGCACGCTGCTCGCTATCGACGATGGGTTACCGGTCCGGCAATCTCCGTGAAAAGATGACACCAGAGTGTAGCTGTATCCCGGCTGGGTCATGTTTGGTTTTCAGCCACAGATGACCCAGCCGAAGACCCTGGCTCCCGTTCCAATTCAAGTCCGCCACGGCCCCATAGCAGTCCTTCGGTGACATCGGCCTTGATCAGCCCTCATCAGCCACTTTTCCCTCCTATTCCTCCGGGTTGGCTTATAGGGCGCCGGTCTGTTCACTGCTTACTGATTCATTGTCGGTCCAATAGCTCACCCCCCTCCCAATCTCCTTCGCCTACAGCGGGATTCAGGCATATCACCGGGACTCCCACCTATGGCTGACCGGCGATTCGAGGTAACCGGGCCGGACCAGGTCCAGCCGCCTCGGCTGGCAGTTTGGGACCGGCCGGCTCATTGGGTCAATGCCGCAATCCGTTTTCATTACGCCTGGGTTATCGTCGCCATTCTGTCCGTCGTCCAGGTGATAGGGCTCTCTGTCAATTTCGCCGCTGGCGTCTTGATTAACCCCCTATCCGATCCGGACGGTGAGTTCGGGTTCAGCCTGGGCGAAATTGGCGCCTCTTATGGCATATACTACCTGGCCGGCGCCGCGCTGGCGCCTCTGGCGGGTTGGCTTGGGGACAGGTATGGTGCCCGCAAAATCCTGCTGGCGGCTGCGGTGCTCTATGGCGGCACTCTTCTTCTAGTGGCTACCATGGAGGCTCCCTGGCACCTATACCTCTCGTTCGGGTTGCTCCGCGGCGCCGTTCAGTCCATCTTTAACGTTCCGCTGATGGCTATGGTAGCCGGATGGTTCAGGCGTCATCTAGGACTTGGGACCGGCGTGCTGTGGGCCGCCACTGGAATTGGCCCCGGCATAATGGCGCCCGTGTTGGGCTACCTGCTACCCAGCATTGGTTGGGGATGGACCTTCTTCTTAATGGGGACCATTTCCGGCGTTGCTTTGATGGCGTTGGCCCTTCTACTGAGAAACCACCCGTCCGACATGGGCATCGCCGGCTACGGTACTCGTGAGGGCGACCCCGATGAACGGGTCCGGTCACCTTCCATAGAGCGGCTGCGAGCCAAGGTATTCAACCGCCATATCCGCAGAACCAGGGCATTCTACAATCTTCCCAGCATCCATTTTCTAGGCTGCATAGGTCACGCCATCCCGTTGCTTTTTGTGGTTGCTATTGCGATAGACCGGGGCTTGGATCTGGGCACCGCGTCATGGACTCTGGGGATTATTTCTTTTGTGAGCATTCCCAGCCGCCTCATCACTCCCATGTTGGCTGAGCGATATGGCCCTAAGCATATTATGGTGGCCGCCCTGGCAGTCCAGGGTCTCTCGGTGATTTACCTGTTCTGGGCTGAGTCAGTTTGGGAGTTCTTCCTATTCTCAGCTTTGTTTGGGATTGGGTTTGGTGGCGAATGGACCGGCTATATGGTTATCAACCGCCAGTACTATGGCGGCGGCCCCATGGGAAGCATGTACGGTTGGCAGATCACCGGGGCCATGCTGGGCCACGCCTTCGCCAGCTTCTTGGCCGGCATTCTGGTGGACCTCACAGGCTCTTACAATCCCGTCCTCGTCATGTCCATCGTCGGCAGCCTGTTGGGCGTCGGGGTCATCCTAACGCTGGAGCCCACGTCGAAGATGCTCATTGGCAACTGGGAGGACGACCTGCCTGAAGAAGCCCGAGGCCGTCAAAGACCGGCCCTGGAACCGCACGTCACCGCGGAAGATGACTGAACAGCAAAGTTCCGCGGCTCTGGCCGATGGGAATCGCCGCGAAGTACCCTATCCGGCGGGCGCCGCGGCCATTGCTCCCACGGCAATCGAAGGTATGCTGATTTGGCCTCGTCGCCACGTTTCTCCCCGGTTCTCGCTCACGTAAAGCTTGCCGCCATCGGTGCCGGCGTAAACCCGCTCCAGGTCCAGCGGGTCCCACACAAAGGCAACCACCATGTCGTCATCGGCGCCTAGAGCGATTCGTTCCCAGGCATCGCCGCTATTAGTGGAAGCGTACGCCTGAGCCCCCTTGCGCCCCGCGTTGTTGGCCACCGCGGCCAATACACGGCTCGGATCGTCTGGTGCGCTGACTACGGCTACCGAATATCGTCGCTCCAATCCGCCCGCCAACGTTTGCCAGCTATCTCCCGCGTCCTTGCTCCGGTACGGCCCTTCCGCCGTGGCCGCGTACACAACATCTGGTTCTGACTGGGAGACGTGGATCAAATGTACGTCCGCGTCCATGCCGTGTAGCTGTTTCCAGCTATCTCCCGCATCCCAGGAACGCACCATCCCGCCAACTTCAATTCCGGCGTAGATACGTTCTGGCTTTCCAGGGGCCAGGCGCAGGTCCCGCACGTGAGGCAGGCGGTTTCCGTGAAAAAACCAGTCTTTAGATTCCGGCGCGGCCCGAAACGCGGCGCACTCTTCCCAACTCTCTCCCCCGTCCGCCGACCGGAAAAGCGCTGCGGGTTCACTACCCGCGTACACTATGTCCGGGTTATCGGGGTGTACGGCAACGCTATGGGCGTAGTCACTGGGATAGCTTTCCAGCGTCTTCCAGGAAACGCCTCCATCGTCGGAGCGCAGCAGGCCGGACTCGTAGCAGGCCAAATAAACGCGTCGCGACTGCTTGGCGCAAGGGGCCAGCCGTGCCGCGGCGTGAGACAGACCATGCTGCGGCCCAGTCTCCCATGAGTCTCCGCCGTCTGACGTGGTTGCGAAACACACGCCGTCGTGGGTCCCAATATAGAGTTTGGCATGATGATCTTTAGATGAAGCCACGTTGCCCCCTATTATTTAGTGGCCGCCCATCCACTCGACACGGGAGAAGTCCGGTTCTTCCCGGGTCATCATCTCCACCAGCGCGGAGCGGCCTTCCGAATTTGCCTGAATTGCCCGGCGAATGGCTGGCGAAATATCGCTGGGCTTCTCTACCCGTTCGCCTTGAAGCCCCATGGACTGGGCGAGTAGGCAGTAGTTTCCGCCCAACAGGTTGCTGCCGAACCGGTCCGATGCCGCCGGCATATTATTGCCATAGCCCCCCATGGCGCCGTTGTTCAGCACTATGCTGATGATGGGCGCGTCAGCGCGCAGGGACGACTCCATGTCCAGTCCAACCATTCCTATTGCCGCATCGCCCAAAATATGTACCACCGTCTTCTCCGGCGCCGCCAGTTTGGCGCCTATCGATATCCCCAGGGAGTAGCCTAGCTGGGTAGAGTTCCCCCAGCCTATGTACCCCTTCGGCTTAGTTGGGCGATAGAACGGAGTCGTCTGGTCGCGGGGGTTCCCCGAGTCGTGAGTGACTATGCTGTTGTCCCGGTCCAGGGTTTGCATTAAGTCCCAGATCACCCGGTAAGGGTTAATGGGTACTTCGTCAGACGTGAGCTTCGGCATCCACTTCTCCAGCCAGGCTTCTCTTTCGGAGGCAATCTCTTCCGCCACCGTGTTGTTTCCCCTGCGCCCGTTGGGACCCGCCTGCCGCTTCACCTCGTCAATGAGTTGCTCAAGTACTAGTTTCGTATCCCCCAATACGGCATGGTCCAGCGGATACTCGTTGTTCAGGTCCCGCTCGTCCGGCGTGCATTGCACCATCACCTTTCCTTGGGGGATGGGAGCGCACATGAGGGATGTGTAGAAGGTGGAACCGATGCCGAAGACCAGGTCCGCCTTTCGAAGGAAATGCTCCACCATGCCGGTGGCCGTGGCGCCTCCGTTGCCTATGGACAGAGGATGCTCCTCCGAAATCGCGCTCTTCCCGGTAGTGATCGTCATCACCGGCGCGTTCACAAGCTCGGCGAACTCGCGTAGCTCGTCCCAGGCCTCCGCATCCAACACCTTCTGGCCGGCGTGTAGCACCGGGCACCGGGCTGCCAGCAGCGCCTTTACCGCCGCCGCAACGTCCGCCGGGTCACCGGCGCTCCGGTGCCCGCCCACCGGCCGGTAGTCGAAGTCCTCTTCGCTTATCTCACCCGCAGCCACATCGCCTGGGACCTCCAGCACCACCGGTGCCGGCTGACCTGACCGGAGGCAACTGAAGGCGTGGCGCAGCATCTCTGGCGTTCGCGCCGCCAGGTTTAGCTGCTCTGTCCACTTTGTAATACCGCTGTAGTTGCGCGGTGCGCTGAAATAAGGCGCCACTCCGGTCCGGGTCTGCTCCACGCCGCCGGGGAGCACCAGAATCGGAATCGAGTCGGCGTAAGCGTGGGCCACCGCTCCGAAAGCGTTTTCAATCCCTGGCCCAAACTGCGTAGCCACCACCCCAACCTTTCCACCCCCGGCTATTCTAGAGTAGCCGTCCGCCATGTTGACCGCACCCCGTTCCGTACGGGCTATTATCGGTCTAATACCCGCCGCGGCAGCCGCTTCTATCAGCGGGTTGGCCGGAAAGCAGAAGAGATACTCCACCCCTTCCATCTTCAGAATGTTGGCTATTGCGGTAACAGCTTTCATGGACAGGCCCTCCTTTTTGCTACATCTCCCTGTAGGTGTCCCGCCTTTCAGCGTCGCCACAGGGATCCCTTCGGGGCTCTTTCTCGCGGCTCAATGCCTCATTAAGAGAGCGAGCAGCCGCGATCTTCTGCCAATACGTCAGCTTGCCGGTTGGAACTTCGGCAGCGTGATCTCGTCCGTTATCGCGTCCCAGGTGACCTCCACCGGCATCCCCACCTTAATCACTGCCGGGTCCGCCTCAACGTTTACCAGGTTGGTCGGAAAGATAGGCCCCTCCTCCAACTGCACCAACGCGACTATGAAAGGTACGGGACCCTTATAGTTGGGCCGTGGTATTTGGTGGACTATCCCAAAAGTGTAGACTGAGCCCTTGCCGCTGGCCCTCACCCAGTCTGTGTCCCGCCCGTAGCAGGTGGGGCAAATATCCCGGGGGTAAAAGTAGGCCTTGGCGCAACTCCGGCAGTGGCGCAGCCAAAGCTCATGCTCTTTGCACTTCTGCCAGTAGAAGTCGGACTCCTGCTGGGGCGCGGGTACTGGCCCCTCGTAGGTCTGCTGAGTCATCTTATTCGCTCCTCTAAATCGAGAACCATCTTTTCCGGGAGTCTAGTCGGAGCCCAACACCAGGGTCCCGCAGGAAGAGAGAAAGCCACCGGTGCCGTTCACCAGGGCCAGCTTGCAGTCCGCCACCTGCCGCTCTCCCGCCTCGCCCCGAAGTTGGCGGGCGGCCTCCAGCAGAAGGAACATGCCGTACATGCCCGTGTGGCAATAGGAAAGGCCTCCACCGCTGGTGTTCAGCGGCCATTCGCCGCCTGGAGCCGTTCGCTGGTTTGCCACGAAGTCCGGCCCCTCCCCGGGGCCGCAAAAGCCCAGGCTCTCGAGGGTGACCAATACCGTGTAAGTGAACGAGTCATAGATCATTGCCAGGTCTATGTCATCGTGAGTGACCCCGGCCATTTGGAGCGCCCTGGGCCCGGTCTGGTGGGCAATCGTGCGGGTGAGGTCCGGCATCTGGCTGATCATGCCGTGGTCGTGACCCTCGCCCGCGCCCAGGACCCACACCGGCTTCTTGGCGCATTGGCGCGCAACGGCCTCCGAGACCACCACACAGGCGCCTCCGCCATCGGCCACCACGCAGCAGTCCGGCAAATGGAACGGCCAGCAGACCCAGCGTGAGTTGTGGTAGTCGTCGAACGACATTGGGGAGTCGTTGAAGAAGGCCTTAGGGTTCAAGTTCGCCCATTTCCTCGTTGACACCGCAATCTCCGCCAGCGCCTGTCGCGTTCGCTCTTCACCGTACTGGTGCATGTAACGGGTGCACGCCATCGCGTAGCCCATTGACGGCCCTGCTATGCCATAAGGTAGTTCGTACTGTGATCCCGGCAGGCCCATGTCCACCCCGGCGCGTGACCGTTGAGAGCGGCCTGCCTCTCCGTGGGTGATCAGCGCCACGTCTATCAGCCCGGCGTTTATCGCCTCCATCGCGTGCGCAACGTGGATAACAAAAGATGACCCGCCAACAGACGTGCCGTCCGTATGCTTGGGCGTGATGCCCAGATATTCGGCAATCGTCAGTGGTGAGGTTGCCGCGCAGTAGATAGCGTCCACGTCGGACATCTTCAATCCGGCGTCGGCCAGCGCGTTGTAGCTCGCCTCCGCATGGTGCTGGAGCGAGGATTTCTCCGGCACCCTGCCTATCTGGTCCGATTCGTCTACGCCAACGATGGCCGCCTTACGGGATAGCTGAGTCATGTCTGGTGATTTCCCCTCTCTTTATCCTTTGATTTAAGCTCTAATGCCCCAGAGTTAGCCGCCGTCTAATGTAGCTAGTTCCTGAAATGCGGCAGCACCTCTGTGCCCAGAAGTCGAAGGCTGTTCATTATTTTCTCGTGTGGGATTGTGGCGCCCTGGACGTTGAGGATAACCTGGTCCACACCTAACTCTTCATATGATTTAAGCGTCTTGAGACACGTATCCGGGTTCCCAACGCAAACACTACCGCTGCGGGCGTGCTGTTCCACGGGGACGTCTGGACGGTAGCGCAGCTCCGTATCCCCTGCTCGGCCCCGGTATTTGTATGAGTCGACAGCCGTGCCGCGGAACTGCTCCCGGAAAACCCTGGTATATTCACGGAAGAAGTCAATGCTGGGCGCCGCTTCCTGAAAAGCTTCCTCATCCGTGGGGGCGCAGTAGGCTTGGAGGCTGGCTGCCACCTGTTCGTTCACAAACGCGCCCACTGGATCCGGGTCCTTAATCGCCTTCCGGTAGGCATCAATCCGTGGAACGAACTCCTTCGGAGTGCCTGAGGTGAAGCCCAGTACCCCTACGCCCATTCGGCCCGCCATCTCAAACGTATCCGGCTGGGTGGCCGCCGTCCACATGGGCGGATGGGGTTTTTGCACCGGGCGCGGCACTATCGTACGGGATGGAACGCTGAAATATTTGCCCTCGTAGGAGAACGGGTCCTCCATCCACATCCGCGGAATTACCCGCATCGCCTCTTCCCACATTGGCCGCGTGTCCGACGGGTCGATTTCGAACCCCTCCAGCTCCGTCTGTGAGCCCGAACGTCCCGTACCGAATTCCAGCCGTCCCCGGCTCAGTATGTCCAGGGTGGCCACGCGCTCTGCCACCCTCACCGGGTGGTTGTAGGGTTTGGGCAATAGCGCAACGCCGTGCCCCAACCGGATTTTGCTGGTGACCTGGCTTAACGCCCCTAAGAAGACCTCCGGCGCCGAAGAGTGCGAGTACTCCGTCAGAAAGTGGTGCTCTACACCCCACACGTATTCGAATCCCAGCGATTCAGCCAGCTTGATCTGCTCAATCGCGTTGAAGAACGTGTCCGATTCTTTGCCATCGTCCCAGGGCTTCAGCACCAATAGGCCGTAGATCAGGCCAAATTTCATCCAAATTCCTCCAACGGCCAGATGGGGCGAGTGTATTGAGGGGCCACTGGGTTGTCAACGAAGCTGGGCGTTCTTCTTCATACGCCAAGTGTGACTGGCAGCCGAAACTACTTGGATCTAGGGTGCTCCCGAAAATAGACCCGTCACTTACCGATGCATACCTGTCAGCGGAGAGTCCGGAGGGGGAATTCGCCATCAGGCGGTCCGCCTGTGGCGTATGAGGGTGCCCCTCAGAAATAATCCTTTATAGCGCCGGAGGAACGCACTCCCGATGTCCCGATGAAACAAAGTGAATCGAGAGTGGGTCGGTGTCAACTGCCGGCGATTTGCCGTACTTCGAGGCGGCCATACCCATCCCCATTGCTGATCGTCCTAAAGCGGATGCGCCCAAGTGCTCGTACTGAAAGGGATCCCTCTATCAGCCCGGTAGAGGTTTGCACCTGAGTGCGGTACTGCCCCGCCGTTCCTAAACGGGTTCTATGCAAAGGGTGGCGGTAGTGGCGGAATGGGCGGCCACCGGTGGTACCAAGACCACCGTATCGCTCCTCCTGGCCGTTCCCGATTCCGCCACCAGGGTGATGCCGTTACTATCCCCAACGGCGATCTCCAGCAAGTAGGCGCCGTCTTCCTCCGGCGTCCACGTGACTACCCCGGCCGATACCTGGCCCTCGCCATTTATTCCCCAACCCAGGGCGGTGGCCGGCCCCATAGGCGCCGGGCCCTGGTCCGCAATTGATACAGTTACTGCACTCGTTGATTCCGGCGAGATGATTTTCGAGAGCGTTACCACGTCTTCCCGCCAGTCCGTCCCAGAGTCGCTTACCGCTAAGGATCCGTAGCTCCCCTCCGCCGCGGCTACCAGTAGGTAATCAGAGCTGTCGTCGGGCGCCCACGTTATCCTGATTCCGGTCACATTGCCTGTCGCATCAAGGTCCCAACCCACCTCCACCGCCGAGTTTGTCGGCGAATGGATCGCCAATGATCCGCTACAGGTTGAGCCCTGGGCCAGCTCCTCTTCGCCCGCTGACATGATGCCGGAAGTAGTAGCGAAGATGGTGCCCATCAGGGCAAGGATTATCAGGGCGAACTTCACGTCAGCAACACTTCCTTAACGCCACAATGCAGCCTTCCCTTCCGCCTGCTACACCTAGTCTGCTGCCCGCACTACGGCTGGCCGGAGACAGGGGTTGGTTAATTTCTTAACCTTTTTCAACCCTATCACCTGCCTTTATGCGCGACAATTTACGGCACTACCCTGGTTCTACAGAACTATCTTCCAGACATCATATGACGTTGCTTTTGGAATGGCAGGGAAGCATCGGAAATGAAGCAGGTCCTTGGCATCAAGTAACTACCCCGCGTTTGGTAACTAACCCTAACCAAGGGGCACAAACCACACCAAATCCTACAGCCGGTCAGTGGGGTGAATTGGGGGCCTGGGGCGCAAACCTGGTGCGCTGATGGCGTCGGGCCGCGTTGCCGCGGACTAGAGGGCCGTTCGGCCTCCGTCAATCACCAGCTCAGCGCCTGTGACATACGACGATTCATCCGACGCTAGGTAGAGCACACCGTACGCCACGTCCTCTGACATGCCGATGCGCTGAATCGGAGTGTTGTCCAATCTGGGGCGCAGGAATGCCGGGTCTTTGAGGTTCTCCGCGGTCATCGGCGTTTCTATGATGCCCGGGTGCACCGAATTGGCTCGGATCCCTTCCTTCGCATACTCCACCGCTGTTGACTTGGTGAAAATACGCACCGCGGCCTTAGACGCCGCGTATGCCGATGTGTTGTTGCCGCCCACCAACGCCGCCAGGGAAGAGATGTTCACAATGGACCCACCCCCGGCGCGCTTCATCGCCGCCACCGCCGCCTTCGTTCCCAGGAAAACGCCCTTTGCGTTGATATCCATCTGGCTGTCCCAGTCGTCCAGCGTGGTCTCTTCAATAGAAGCTGTGCGGAAAATCCCCGCGTTATTTATCAGAATATCCAGCTTGCCAAATTGAGATTCCGCGGTCTGCACCGCCCGGGCCCACTCCTCCTCACTCGTCACGTCCAGCCGAACAAACGTGGCCTCTCCGCCAAGCTCGTTTATCTCCTCTGCCGTTTGCTGGCCCTCGCGCTCTAGGACGTCGGCTAGCACCACTTTGGCCCCCTCTTTAGCGAAGAGCTTGCCCTCCACCGCGCCCATACCACGGGCGCCGCCGCTAATTAGCACAACTTTGCCTGCCAGCCTCATCTCTTCTCCTTTTCTGGGCTCAGCTACTTCAGCTCCACCAGCAATATTCGGGCGTTGGTGTCGCCAATGTTCTCTGTCGCGTGGCTGTGCCCGTCCATGAACATCGCCTCGCCACTCTTCAACTCGGCCTCAATGGTTTGCCCGTTCTCCAGGGCAAACCGGAACTTTCCGTCCGTCAGGGCGTAGGCCATGATGTCCGGGTGGTAGTGCATTTCCGTCTTGGCGCCGGGGCCGCCGTTATACTCCAGCAGCCGGAGCCGGTCATTCTCAAAGACAGTCCTGTAATTGTCAGGCGCTATGGAAACTGCGTCGCCGGGCATCTTGTTCCTCCAATGATTTGTGTTCGCCGATCGGCTCGTTGGGGCCAGGCCATAATAGGTACGGTGGCCGAAGGTGTCAATTCGGTCAGAAGCTGGATCGCCAACGACCAGTCCCAGCGCTAGCGGCCGGTTGATTCAAGTCCCACTCCTCGTTATCCAGCCCGCGAGGCAACTAATTTCCGGCTGAAGACGTAGAATACAGGGCTAGAAAGGAGGTGGCTAATGTCCACGGGAACCTCAGGAACAGACTATAGGGAAGTTCACCGCAGCGCCATCGTCTATGACGCCGTGTGCCCTCTCGCCAACGCCAGGGAAGAATCACTGGACGAATGGATCGCCGGTGGCGCCACGGTCATCGCGCCCACCATCGGCGGCCCTTCCGACATGGCGGACGCCATGCGCACTATCGGAACGTGGTACGAACGGTTGCGTCGACGATCCGATCAGCTCATGTTGGTCACCAGGGCCGAAGACATGGAGCGGGCCAAGGAGCAGGGGAAGCTGGGAATCATCTTCCACTTCCAGGGCACCGCGCCCATTGGCCGCGACCTGGGGCTCGTAGAGATCTACTACCGTTTGGGCGTCCGGATCATGCAGCTCACCTACAACGTAAAAGACTTCGTCGGCGATGGCTGTGAAGAGCCTGGCGATGGCGGTCTCAGCGAGTTCGGAAAGCGCGTGATTCAGGAGATGAACCGTGTTGGGATGCTGGTTGACCTGTCCCACACCGGCCGCCGCACCACCTTGGAGGCCATGGAAGCATCGGACGCGCCCTGCGTTTTTTCCCACTCCAACTGTAATCCTGTATTTCGCACCAACCGCAACATTGACGATGAGCAGGTAAAGGCAGTGGCGGCAATGGGTGGCGTTGTGGGCGTCACCTTCTATCCCAACATCATAAGTGGCACCAAGCCCCAGCCCACCAAGGCGGACCTGCTGGCCCATTTTGACCACTACGCCAACCTGATCGGCACCGATCACATCGGTTTCGGTGGCGATTACTTCGATGGGCAAGAACCCTATTCAACGGTGGAAGAGTCCCAAAAGATCTACCAGCGTTGGGTGGATGCCGGCCTGTGGAGCACCGCCACTTACCCGCCGCCTCCTTACGTCTACCCCGAGGGTGTTGAGACCCCCGACAAGTTAGAGAACTTGACGCGGATGCTGCTGGAGCACGAGTACTCCGGGGAAGAGGTTCATAAAATCCTCGGGGGAAATTTCATGCGAGTTTACAAACAGGTGTGGAAGTAGGGTGGTAGGATGCCCCCAGCACTACCCGCTTAGCTCCCAGTCTCTTAGTAGCGCTTTGGCCGCATTGTGCCCCGGGGCGCCTGTCACCTCCCCGCCCGGGTGAGTGCCCGCTCCGCAGAGGTACAAACCTTCAATGGGCGTTCGGTATCCAGACATAGAGAGGTCCGGCCTACTCGCCAACATCTGTTGCGAAGTGATATCCAGGTGGCGTATGTTGCCGTCCGTCAAGTAAACGCGGCGCTCCAGGTCCAGCGGAGTGAAAAGCTCCCAGTCAATTATGCTTCCCCGAAAGTTCGGCGCGTACTGGCAGATTACATCAATCAGCCCTTCACCTACCTGGCGGTTCAGATCATCCCAAGTTCCGTCGCGCGGCCGGACCGGAGCGTACAGCACCCAGGCGGAAAGTATGTGCTGCCCGTCTGGCGCCAGGCTGTTGTCTAAGACCGTTGGCACTTGAATATGCATCACTGGGCTGCTGGACGGTAGACCGTTGCGCGCGTCCTCCCAGCTCTGTTGGAAGTAACCTACGGACGGGCAGATTCGCACCTGCGCCAGATAACGGGGGTCATGCCCTTTGCCCAGGTACGCCGAGAAATCCGGTAGCTCTTTAAGGGCGCAGTGAAACTTCAGATACGCCACGTCCGTCTTGAGCCGTTTTATCCGCCCAAGGAAATCTGGAGGTAGCGCCTCACCGTCTACCAGCTTCAGAAACGTGCGTTTCGGGTCGGCGTTGGAGAGCACTGCGTCTGCATCAATGGTCTCGCCGGATGAAAGGCATACTGCCCGGGCACGGCCACCCTCCACGGTGATGCGCTCTACCTCCACCCCTGTCCGAATCTCCACGCCCCTGGACACCGCCGCTCTGGCCATGGCCTGGGTAATACCACCCATGCCGCCGTGGGGAATGCCCAGGTCCTCCGCCGCTGTGAACTGGTTCGTCTTTATATACGCCATGGCCATAATGCTCCCGGGCGCGGTCACGTCGCCCGCGTCCTGTGCATCTATGAACACCGCTCTAACCATATTAGTCTCAAAGTATTCTTCCACCAGGTCCTTCATGTTGCCCGTAAGCATCCGTTCGAATACGGGCTCGTCTGGCGTTCCTTGAAGCCTGGCCGCCACTTCCGACAGAGTAGGTGGCTCCGTCAGGAAGTACCGGTGGAGTATGCCAGAGGCCCGCTTCCAGAAGGCCAGCCAATCGTGAAACCTAGCTCCGTCCGTCGGCGAGATCCGCCGGACCTCCTCCGCTGTCCGCTCGTCGTCATGCCAGGTGAGAATATATTGCCCTCCAGGCAAAGGCTGAAATCGGCTGGGGTCCAGATGGTGCACCTTGAAGCCGTGTTGCCTCAGGCCGAGGTCGTCTATCACTTTCCGTTGAAGCATGTGACAAAAGTAGGAGCAGCTTGAAATGTGAAATCCGGGAAACAGCTCCTCCGTGGCGCAGGCCCCTCCCACAAATTCGCGCCGTTCCAGCACCAGCACCCGTACGCCCGCCATCGCCAAATAGTTCGCTGCCACCAGCCCGTTATGGCCGCCGCCAACTACTATGACCGAGGATCGTGCCGCCATCTTTCTTTCCCAAGCAACCAGCTAACCTTTCGGCTCGGCTAGCCCAATGCTTCCTTGAATCGGCGAATCGCCTCAATGTGCTGCGATGGTGAGGTGTAGCCGCATCGCATCGTATTGAGGCTCACGTATCCGGCCCCTAGAGACTCCCACTTTGGCACCTCATCCGCCCACTGGCTGGGCGGTAGGTCCTTGGGAGCGTCTATGTGGCCATCTATACCCAGCTCGCTCGGGTCTCGCCCCACCTCTCGCATGTAACCGTGGACCTGCTTCACCTTGGCTGGCCCAGAGCCATCGCCAAACCTGAAGGGCGCGGGGGTGGAATGTGGGAACCAGCCGTCGCCCAGACTGGCGATACGGCGCAACATTGGTTCGGAGCTGCCCCCGAACCAGATCGGAATTGGACGCTGTTGCGGCAACGGGTTGATCCCGGCGTGGGTAACCCTATTCCACGTCCCTGCATAGTCCACGCTTTCATCAGTCCATAAGGAACGAAGCAATGACACCTGCTCGTCTATTCGGCGGCCCCGGTTTTTGATGTTCTCACCCATAGCCTCAAACTCCACCGGGTTCCAACCAACTCCCACTCCCAGCCGCAGCCGTCCGCCGCTTAGCACGTCCAGTTCCGCCGCCTGCTTCGCCACCAGGGCCGTCTGCCGAATGGGCAGCACCAGCACAGAGATGCACGGTTCCAGTCGTGGGGCCACCGCGGCAACATAGGCCAGGAATACAAAAGGCTCCCTGAAAGCCTGCTCCATCCGGTAACTCCCGGTCCAGCCTGGGTAGTGACTGGTGTCGGCGCCCAGGATATGGTCGTAGGCCAGCAGATGGTCGTACCCCAACGCATCTGCGGTCTGGACGTATTCCTTCACCGCCCCAAAGTCGTGTCCTATTTCGGTGGTTGGCAGTATCAGCCCGATTTTCGTCGCCATGTCTCTTTCGACTCCTGAATGAATTGCCGTTAATGAAAGCACATACCGCCGAACATTTACATAAGCTGGAGTGCCACTACGACTCCCTTACAAACTCACGTTTAGAGAGCGCTGGCAGCGGCCCCGGCGCCCCGGACCAACCCGGCGTTCTCCAGAAAACCACGCAGCAGTGATCTCATCTGGGACTCATAAAGCGGCGCATAAGGGGTAAACTCCCGCAGACTTCGCGCCGCCTCCTCTTCCGGGTCAAATTGGCCACCCATAAGATGGTAGTCGTCCGCCATCTCCCGGATCCAAGTCCTTAGCTCCTCCAGGGTAAGCTGGGGTTCAAACTGGAAGCCGTAGGAATTTCCGTGCCGGAACGCCATGTTAATGCGTTGGTAGACCGAATCTCTACGAAGCATGAACCCATCTGCCAAAAGTACGCCTCCCCGAGGCAGAGAAAAACACTCGCCGTGCAGAGTGGGGACCAGCGGTACGCTGATCCTGCTGAACACTGGGTCAGATCCGCCCGCCGCTGTAACGTTAATCTTACGCAGGCCAATAGAATAGCCTCCACTGGCAGTCATGTCGCCGCCCAGCGCCAGTGACATCATCTGCGCCCCCAGGCAGACGCCGAACACCGGCGTGCCCCCCTCCATGGCGTCCTTCAGCAACTGTCGCTCCTGGTGAAACGCCGGGTAGCCGTCGTTGGCTGATTGCGGTCCTCCCAGCACAATGACGAATGACACTTCTCTCAGCGAGGGCGGCTGAAAGCGTTCATAGCTGGGCGCCAGGTCAAATATATCGAGGGGGAGAAGCGAGAAGCCCGCTTCGTCTAAGACTGAGGTGAAGTTGCGCGCTAGGGTTTCAATGGCGGAGTGGCGGATGACCAGGGCTGTTTTCACGCCTCTGGCGGCCTGCGTCTATGCCATGGGGTCGCTTGCTCATAGGCATGCGCCACCCGGAAGATAGTCTCCTCCCCGCCGGGGCGCCCCCCAATCTGAAGCCCGATGGGCAGGTCCCGTGAATCGAAGCCGCAGGGTATGGACATCGCGGGCGCGTTCGCCAGATTGAACATTCGCCGCACGGGATAAGGATTTTTGCCCGCCTCTTCTTTACTGAAGAACCGGCGGTCGTCCTCTATGGGCTGAGGTGCAGTCCCATAGGTGGGTGAAAGGACAGCGTCGTAGCGCTCCAGCACCTCCAGGTACTGTTGCCGCAGCATTTCCCTGAGCCGCTGGGCCTTGTAGTAGGCCTGCGCCGGCATTATCGCCCCAGCGAGGAGCGTCATTCGGACTTCGTGACCGTATCGGTTCGCGTCTTCCGCCAACTGGCGCACCCTGTTCACCCCTGGCTCCACCCGAAACGCGTCCGCGACTATCGTAGCGTGGGGAGACAGCGGTATAGAGACCTCCTCCACAGATGCGCCCAGCTCTTCCAGCTTGGAGGCTGCCTGTACCACGGCCTCTCGGACATCGGGGTGCACCAACTCGCTCTCCAACAAGTCCGTGATCAGCGCCAACCGCATACTGGACACGTCGCCGTTTAGGGCGCCCCGGTAGTCCGGCACCGGGGCTTTCCATGTGTAGGGGTCCTTGGGGTCGTGCCCGGCAATTGCCTCTAGCGTTATCGCCGCATCTTCTACCGTCCGTGAAATCGGTCCCGCCGTATCCATGGACCATATGCTGTCCAGCAAACCGTATCGGCTAACCAGGCCCCAGCTGGGCCGGATCCCTGCCAGGCCGCACCATGACGACGGCCAGCGGACGGAGCCGTAGGTATCCTCGCCTATCGTTGTGGCGCTGAGGAAGGCCGCCGCTGCCGCTGCCGAGCCGCTGCTGGACCCGCCCGTATACATGTCCAGGTTCCATGGGTTCCGGGGCACGCTGTACCGGTGCGACGCCCCAGATATTGCCAGTTCTGACATGTTAGTCTTGCCCAGGATAATCGCCCCGGCCTGTTTCAGTCGGGTCACCACCGTGGCGTCCTCATCGGGAACCCAGTGCGCCAGCGTTGGGGACGCGCCGGTGGTGCGCACCCCCTTCGTCCAGAGCTGGTCCTTCACCGACACGGGCACCCCGTGCAGCGGCCCCCGGTGGTTACCCCTGGCGATCTCCGACTCCGCTTGCCGGGCCGCTTCGAGGGCCTCCACTCGGCATACCGTGATGAAAGCATTGAACTTGAAGTCCAACGCGTCAATCCGCTCCAGGTACGCCTCGGTGGCCTCCACCGGGGAGACCTCTTTGCCCCGTATAAGTTGTCCTAGCTCCGCGGCCGAGAGGAATGGTATGTCTGGCTTGTCCATTTAGCCTCCGGTGGACGGCCCCGTCAGTCCTAAGACCCCGGAGTCTTGCCACTCCCTTGTACTATCAGCGCCGGGAAGCCTTTGCCACGGTCCAACGCCGTTACTATGGCGTCCACCAGACGCCTCGCCGACTCAGGCGTCAACTCCACTGCCACCCTGGCACTCAGACCCTCATCCTCGTTCACAAAATCTATATTCAGCGCATGGTCCAGCGGCGCGTGAAACGGATGGTCATAAGAAACGTGCACTTCCTTCAACGCAAACCAGCCTTGGGAGCCCTTGCCGCTGCCTGAAACGGGGGCGTTCTGCACAATCATCGTGCACATAGGCTCTCTCCTTCACGCACTGTTGGAAGGTATCCTGGCTACGCCGGGCCACCCAGGTGCTTGTGGAAGAACGCGAACAGCTTCTCCCATCCGTCCACCGCCTGCTGCTGCCGGTAGGCCGCCCGGTCGTAATAAAAGAAACCGTGGCCCGCGTCCGGGTACATGTGAAATTCGAAGTCCTTCCCCTGCTCCTTAAGCTCCTCTTCGTGCGTCTTCACCTGGGCCACCGTGGGGCTCTGGTCATCCTCGCCGAACAGCCCCAACAGAGGACAGCTCAGGTCCTTGGTGTAGTCAATGGGCGCCACCGGCGTCTTGGGCGTCAGCTCTTCCTTGGACATCACCACTCTACCGCCCCAGCAGTCCACCGCCGCGTCGAAGCCCTTGATGCGGCAAGCCGCCAGGAAGGTTTGGCGTCCTCCGGAGCAGGTGCCGAAAACCCCGGCCTTCCCGCTCATGTTGGGAATGGACTGCAGATACCTCAGCGAACCCTCAACGTCACCCATCGCCTGGTCGTCAGAGACTCCGCCCGCCGCCCGGGCTTTTGCCGCCACGTCATCCGGTGCGCCGTGTCCCTCTCTATGGTACAGGTTCGGCGAAATGGCAATGTAGCCGTGATGCGCAAATTTTCGCGTGGCCTCCCGGTACCACTCGTCCCAGCCGGGGATGTGATGAATCACCACCACGCCGGGGAAGGGACCCGCGCCCAACGGCTTGGCCATATAGGCGTAGACCGGCTCGCCATTGTGGCCTTGAACACTTATCGTCTCCGCCAGCATCCCCTCGTACATATCCGTCTGATACATCGGTTCCCTCCGCTGATTTTTTCGGCGCTATAAGCTTTATCCCAGGCGTGACGGATGTCAAGTGGCGGCGGCTGACTCTGGACCTCTGCAGAAACTATCCATAATAAGTAGTCTGCCGCCCATGCCAGGCGGCGATACGCCACTTCATTGCACTGGCTCCCCTTGGCCATTCCTGCCTGGGGAGACGTATAATAATGCTACGGCCTCGCATTCGGAAGGAGCCATCATCGGTCCGGCGAAACGCCACGGAGAGACCCATTGACGTTGGTTGAGCCTGCTAGCTCCTTAACGGACTTTGTCCTGGGCGCGATCGCCATTTACGCTGCCGTCTCCTTGCTCGGAAGGGGCCGGCTTTGTGTCCACTGGCGATGGGCTTTTGTTTTTATCGGTCTCGGGGCAGTCCTCGGTGGCGTGCATCACGGTTTCCTGATTGACAACCAGACGGCCGCGGACATCAGTTGGTCCGCCATCCTCCTGATAATAGCCGTATCCATCTCTTTTATCTTGGCTGGGACCGCCGCCACCGTCTTGGGCGAAGGCCGGGGACGGTTTCTCCTGGCACTACGCTTCGTCTCCGTCGCGGCGCTCTTCGTCTTGGCCTTGTTCGGCCGGGTGAGCGTGCCAGCCCTATTAATCACTGAAGGGTTGGCAATGATCGTCGTGTTGGCACTGTGGCTGCATGCCTTGCGTCTGGGCCAGCCCGGCGCTGGGCTCTTCCTTGGCGCTATAGTCATCAGCATGATGGCGGGCGCCGTCAGAGGCTCTTCAGCTAATGTCGTATTCGTGGGGTTGGAGCTAGACACCAACACTCTTTATTACCTTGCCCAGATGCCCGGCGTCGTCCTCCTATATATCGCCGTTCGCCGAAAGATTAGGACCGTAGATCCGGTAGTCCCGGTGCGGTTCCACGCTCCTCTGCAAGCGGCGGGGGACTAGCGGGCTTTCAAGTAGATGCGCCCGACCGCTCTCCTTCACCCGCCCGGTCTGCGAATCTCAATGCCGGCCTCTTCCCGGTCGAACACTCCGGAAATGAGGTCCGTTCCCTCCTCCCGTAACGCGCTCTTACGCACCCGCAGGCTGGGAGTCCGGGGCAGGTCGTCTCGTAGTTCTATGTAGCGCGGCACCTTGAAGTACGCCAGCCGGTCGGCGCACCAGTAGACCAGCTCCTCCGGCGTCAACTCCGCACCGGGACGAGGTACCACGTACGCCTTCAACTCGTCTTCTCCCAGCTCCGAAGGCACGCCAATGATGGCGGCGTCCAGCACCGCCGGGTGTGCTTTGAGCGCAGCCTCCACTTCCTGAGATGAGATGTTCTCGCCACGGCGGCGAATTACGTCCTTTTTACGATCAACAAAATATACGTAGCCATCTTCGTCCATCCAGGCCATGTCCCCGGTGTACAACCACCCATCACGCCGGGCCTGCCGGGTCTGCTCCTCGTTGCGCCAATAGCCCGGTGTCACCGCCGGGTTCTTGATGCAAATCTCTCCAGGGGTGCCCGGGGACACCGGGTTACCGCCATCGTCCGCGATGCGCACCTGGTTCTTAAACCTGGGGTCGGGATGCTGTCGCGCCCGCCCGGAGGAACCGGCGCGCCTCTCCCCTCCAACCGCCTCTATGGTCCCGTAGCATGTCTCCGTCATACCGAATCCTACGATGATGTTCAACCCGAACCGCTCTTCGAACTCGCCCAGGAAATCCGGCGAGAATGCCGGTGAGCCATACATTAGCCGGACCGAATTGTCGAGGTCCGTGGGTTGAGGCGGCTGCTTGGCCAGCACCGGCAGCATCATGCCGATGAAATTGACAATGGTGGCGTTGGCCTCTTTCACCTGACTCCAGAATCGGGAGGCGCTGAACCGGTCCGCCACCGTCAGCGTTCCACCCGCTACTAGGCTCCCCATGGTGGAATAGTACTGGGCGTTGGCGTGAAAGTATGGCAGGCAGGTGAAAAAGCGGTCCTCTGCGGTTGCCCCGGTCCAATGGCAAAAGCCCTGGCCCACGGCTACGTACATGCTGTGCGTCACCTGAACGCCCTTGGGGTCCCCGGTGGTCCCGGACGTGTACTGGAGCATGGATACGTCGTGGGGTGTAAGCTCCGCTGCGGCGTTGACCGGCTCGGTGCTGGCCAGCAACCTGGAAAAGTCTAACCAGCCTTCTGGTGGGGAATCACCGTCTCCCAGGGCCAGTCTGTGCTCAACGCCTGCCGCCAGCGCCGCCGCCTGCTCGGCCACCGACAGAAAGTCTTGGTGTGCCACAACGGCCTTGGCGCCGCAATCGTTCAGAATGAATGCCGTCTCGTCGCGCTTGTAGGCGGTATTGATGGGCACGCAAACGGCCCCTAACATAGACAGGCCAAACCAGCAGTAAAGCACCTCCGCCCTATTGGGGAGCAAGAGGCACACCCGGTCTCCCCTCTCCACCCCCAGGGACCGGAAAATAGCGACAGTGCTGGCGCAGGCGTCCCGAAACTGCCGGTAGGTTAGCTTCAGGCCGCCAATCTCCACAAACACTTTCTCCGGGCTTCGCCTTACCGCGGCGTCCAGCACCTCCGGCAGCGTCATCTCCCAGCTAAGGCGCTTGGGATCATCAGGTACAATAGTGTGGTTCATTATCCCCAATCCATTTCGGCCGGCGGAGGAACTACTTCGCTCCGAAGAGTGCCCATCCTCGTAGCCTGGTGCGGTGCCCAACCTAGCACCTGTCATGAAGGCGGTCAACTATCCCTCCGAACGCGGTTGACGCCGTAACAATGCGGCCATAAGCTGAATCTTGGTACATCTCGATTAACAGATAAACAGACCATGACCAAAGCTTCTAACCCCATCCCAAAGCCCGTGGACCCCACTCGTCTCAAGCTCACCAGTGACGATGGCGCCCAGGGAGCGCTTTTGGGCGTGAAGTGCGGGGACTGCGGCGTCTACGCCTTTGGCGCCGCCATCTACTGCCAGGCCTGCACCTCCGCTGCGCTGGAGCAAGTGGAGCTGGGCAGCCATGGCACCCTGTACAGCTACACCCAAGTCCACGTTCCCCCGGCGGGCTGGCCGGGACCCGTGCCCTACGTCCTGGGACAAGTTGAGCTTCCTCAGGGACCTCACGTCCTCGCCGAAATCGTTGAGTGCGAACCGGAACGCCTCAGCATTGGGTTGGAGCTTCACCTGACGCTCCGGCCCGTCCGGATGGAGGGTTCCGAGGACTGCGTGATGGTCTACAAGTTTCGCCCCGCCGGAGAAAGGCCGGTGACATGACCCAGGATAAAACCGGACGCGAGGTAATGGTCATTGGCGTCGGGCTCCACCCATTTGGCCGGTTCCCCAAAAAGGACCTGGCCTCCCTGGCGCGTGACGCCGTGGTGGAGGCGCTGAAAGACGCCGGGGTGCCCTGGAAAGATATCCCTGTGGCCTACTTCGGCCACGTCTACTACCACGGCATGTCGCTGGGGGAAACGGCCCTCGCTGGCCTGGGACTCACCGGAGTTCCCGTCATAAATGTAGAGAACGCCTGCTCCAGCGGCTCCACTGCCTTCTGGCAGGCCTACTGGGGAATTCGGACCGGGGCCTTCGACTTGGCCCTGGCCTTTGGCGCTGAAAAGGTGCCCAGGGGGCCCGTCACGGTTACCGCCGACGACAGTCCCGACCGCTACATCGGTGGCGACCACATGATGGCAGGATACGCCCTTCGCATGCGGCGTTATATGGAAGAGACCGGCGCCACTGCGGAGTCTCTGGCCCAGGTGTCGGTTAAGGCCCGAAGTAACGCGGTGCTGAACCCCTACGCGCACCGTAAGCACACCTACAGCGTGGAAGAGGTTCTCCTATCCAGGCCCATAGCTGAACCGCTGACCCTGTTCCAGTGCTGCCCCACCAGCGAGGGCGCCGCCGCGGCGGTGCTATGTGCCGCTGATGCCCTGGACCAGTACGCCGCGGACCGGCTCCGGGCGGTACGAGTGGCCGCCGCAGTGCTGCGCTCAGGCAGCTACAACGGCCGTGGCGCTGACCATTCCGCCTTTAGCCCATATCGGACCGACCCCGCGGCGCTGCAAGCCTACGAGATGAGCGGCCTGGACCCTAAGGATGTCGACCTCGTACAGGTACACGACGCCGCCACTATCGGCGAGCTACAGCAGTTGGAGGCCTTGCAGCTTGTGCCCTACGGCCAGGCTTGGCGGGCCACCCAGGAAGGCCGGACGGCGCTTACCGGAGACATCCCCACCAACACCGACGGCGGGCTCTTGGCCATGGGGCACCCCTTCGGCGCCACCGGCATCCGCCAGGTGCACGAGACCGTGCTCCAGCTTCGCGGCGAGGCGGGACCAAGGCAGGTGCCCAACGCCAGCGTGGGCTTGGCCCAGTGCTCCGGCGCCGGGGACGTCACCACTGTCCACATCCTCACCCGCTAACCCTACCCCAAGTCCACCGCCCCGATCACCCGTACGTCCATCTTCGCAATGTGGCGGTTTGGCTCGTCTCCCAGGGCCTTACGTTCTGGCAGCTCCTGCCATCCCGCGCTCTTCGCTTCCATCTCCGCCTCGTTGACGAAGGTTCTAACCCAAACGAATTCTGACCCTTCCTCGTTGATCCATGCCCGCTCCACCGGCATGCCGTGCTTCTTGTGAATGGGGGCTATCTTCTCCTTGAACAGCTTGGTCCAGGAGTCCATCATCCCCGGGTTGATAGTGTATATGCGGAGTTGGGAAATCATGGGCGGGCGCCCTCCTTGTAATAGTAGTTAGCAGGCACACACGGCCGCTGTGCCGCAAGTAGGATACCTCCCAAACATCTGGCTGCCAATGGGGAGGGAGGAGCCAGGCGAAATCTGGACTACTGACTCCGGCACACTATCTCTCCATTGACATCGGTTGGGACCCGCCCCGGTGCGCCTAACCCCCCAGCGCCTTCACTAAACCCACCGCGGCCCCGGCGATGGAAGCCATGGTCCCCGCTGTAACCGTCAGTGACCTTTTGGAGAAGCGAACGTGGATGCCGCCGCCCAGCCGCTCCATAATGACGTGCTGCTTCTGCTCCATGCGGCACAGCCGCTGGTCCATTAGGTCTGCCGCCAGCGCCGTAAGCGTGTTCTGGTCAATCTCCCGTATGCCCCGGTCCAGCACCATGTCCCTGGCTTCTTTCATCAACCGATTCATTGGGTGATGAATCTGTTCCGGCGGGGCGCCGGCCTTCGTGCCCATCTTCTCTTCCTCCTGCGATGGTTGGCATGACTGGACATAAACGCGAGGCACGGCTGGTGGCCCGCTTTCCCTATCAACACGGTGCCTTTAACCGCACCAAAGGGAACAAAAGTAGGCCCTACGGTGGGCTGGCCGCTCTTCTTGGGGCCTCCAGCTACGGCCTGGCCGTGGAAGGCGTCGAACTGGCAGCTTCATCCAGGTAGCGTCCCAGGTACGCCGCGTCAGGGGCGGCCCATACTCGGAAGGCCAAAGCCTTTACATGAGACCTCATCCAATCGAAGTCTTCCCAGGCCATCTCTATCTGGTCGTCCGCCTCTTTCAGCCCCGTCAACACGTCCAACGCTCGCTCTGAATCTTCAGCCGTGGTCACCGGCGCCCGGCGCACGGTGTGAATGAGCACCTCTTTCAGCCCCATGGGTCCATCCCCCTGGCGTGCTTGCCACAGCTCACCCATCACATCTAGGAATTCCTTTGGCAAGGGGACGCAAACCTTGCCGCCACGGTCTTCGACATCCCTTCTCCGTTCGGCGGGCCTATTCAAGACTGTCCTCCGCAACCGCGTCGGCGGCCCGGCCGCGCTTGTAATCGTTCAGCGTATCCTTGATATGCTTCTTCAGATGCCCCTCCAATCCAGCCTGACTGGCTTCAGCGCCGTAGGTGGCCGCCACCGCGTCTATAACGTCCTGCAACTTGGGGTCCGGTATGGTTACCGTAAGAGTGCCCATAAGGGTCAACGCTCCTTCTGATGTGTTAATACGCCGGACGCGACATCTCGACCAGGGCGCCGCGATTCAGCCGCGTCGTTGCCCAGGCTCCAAGATCGCTATTTTCTGCTCCAACGCCTTGATACACTCGGTCAGCGCGTCTACCTTGAACCTGGTCAGATAAATCGCCCCGGGCCAACAGCGCCGCCATCCGTTGGTCGTTATAGCCCACCCAGCCATCGTCGTAGCGGCGGAGTACGCCCATCTCGATTATCTCTTCGCGGTTCGCCCCGAGCACTGTTCTCCTGTGGTCACCGGCGCCCTCCGCACCGTGCGTATCAACACTTCTCGCAGGTCCATGTGCCCCTCTCTCTGACGGGCCTGCCACGGCTCTCCCATGACGTCCAGGAACTCGTCTGGAAGGGGGATGTAAACCCTGGCCCGGGTCCTGGCTTGCTCCATAGATCTTCCGGCCGCCCTATTAAAGGGATGCCTCCGGCACGGCCTCGGAAGCTTGCCGTCGCTTGTGGTCGGTCAATGTGCGCTGGAGGTGCTTTTTCAGATTCTGCTCCACGCCGGCCTGAGTGGCCGGTCCGCCGTAGGTCCCGGACACCGCGTCGGCCACGTCCTGCAGCTTGGCATCCGGGATCGTAATTTTTAGAGTGGCCATTTAAGTAGCCTCCACATATTCTTCAACCAAGTCCCAGTTAAACGTCCTGTTTAGTCTCTTGACCAGTTCCTCCATCCGGACTCGCAGAACCCTTCCCGTCGGTGTATGCCGTGAGTAAAATATCCATTCTTCGGTCTCCCTATCGTGCGGAGATAGCAGCGTTACGTTTCCCGCCGAGTCAATGACATTCATCTCTCCGGAGGACACATAAAAGGATGCGCCATTAGTAAGCGCACCCGTAGGTGCCGTGCCGTTGAACATACTGATGTGGTTGGTCCCTGCGATAGTCGCGTGGACGGCAGTGCCGCCTATCTGGATGGAGCCCTCATCAGTGAACCGCATCAATTCCGTACCTCCACCATCGGCTGCATTGTGGAAAATAGCCAAGTGGTCTGCTGTTGAATTGTTATCCGTATCTAGGTTGACGCGAAACTGGGCACGGCTGTTGATATCCAGGACGCCAGCAGACCAGGTGAGAGAGTCATTGTCGCCGCCTGACCCGGCGTAACGCTGTCCGTCCGTGGCCAGCTTGATATCGCCGGTGCCGGATAGCTGGAGGCCATCGTTACTGCCCAAGTCTAGTTGGTTGGCGGCCCCGCGCTGCAACTCCACGTCGCCGCCTATGGTGATCGCCCCGGCGTTCGTACCGACGTAGAGGTGGCTCCAGGTATTCGTCGTGTCCCCCAGATCCAACCCGTTAGCTGAGCCAGGCCTGAAATGGCTAGTAGTATCCAGGACCGCCGGCACCGTGGAGGTCGTGTCTAAACTGAGGTTCCCCGTGGCCATGATCGTCGCTGCGGCGTCAAAGGTGATGCCGTCTCCAAAGCTGACGGCGGAACCATTACCGTCCAGAGTGCCGGTAACCCGCAGCGTGCCGGAGAAGGACTGCGTCTGGGTGAACGTCTGAGATAAACCCAGCACACCAAACGTGTCGTTGACAGTTAATACTGGGAGGTTGAGGTTGTAACTGGCGGCCAGAGCGCCTCCGACTATGGTGTAGGCGAATGTCCCGGCCGGGTTATCTACTAGCAGGCCGTTGTCCTGCACCCGGACCTGGCTCAGGCCAGCCCCCACCCCGCCGCCCAGCGCGGCGTTGCCGTCGGTGCCGTCATGGATATGGGTGGACAATACGTCCGTGCGTAGGTTGTTGTACTGGCTGGCGGCGGCCAGGTCACCCTGGCTCACAGCGGAGGATGTTGCCATGTGATCTCCTTCTCAGTCTTCTCCCGCGGGCAAAGTAAAGACCCTCTCGCCCTGCAGTCCTGGAGGCTGCTGGAGCGCTGTCAATCCAAAGGGTATCCTGCCGCCGTTCTCAGGTGGCGGTGTCTTCCGAACCGGACCTCCCACGGGGTTTTCTTTTTATAGTGCCCACTCTGGGCCGACGGTTCCGTCGTGGGGGAGCCTCGGGCCGTCCGATTCCCGGGTGGCGTTTAGCCCCAAACGAAGTTGCCGTCATAGGTCTCCCAGCGTGCGAAGCCCCAGCCGCCGCCAATGGCCTGCTGCAGCTCCCACTCGCACTCTAGCAACATGCCGCCCTCCCTCACGTTCACGGTCTGCCGCTCTACGTGGTAGCTGTCGCTGATGCCCATGGGCGTGTAGACCACGTTGATTCGATCTGAGATGGACCGGTGGAGGATCTGCATCAGGTTCGCCCTGGTGCCGTGATTCATGTCCAACACCAGCCGCTCCTTGGGATTCGCGCGCTGGCTAATCCGCTTTGTTACTCGCTCCAGCGCCGAGCCTTTGTCCGTCGTACTTCCGTATCGGTCTATGTGCAGCGTTTCGTGCTGAATGCGGCGCCGCCCAACATTCTGTTGTGATTGGCTGTTCTCTCCCCGGGCCGCCGTTTTAGCGGAGCGGGTTCCCTTGTCCGCCCTCAACCTTAGAAAAGTAATGTAGCCGTTGGAACCGGACTTGTTGCGCACCTTTATCAGGCGAAAGTTGCCCTCAAACCCGGTTTCCAACGCGGTGGTGACGTCATAGACGTTGTACGTCAGTGGAGTGTCAGACTCGCTGAAGCCGGACGCTTTGTAGGCGTACCCTTTGGTGGTGCCCGAGTCAGTGGTATACAGCACGCATCGTGTTCCGTCGCCGTCGGGGTCCTCGGTGCCGATGAACGCCATGGCCTTGTTAGCGGAGGCGTCCGTTATCCTTATCTGGTGCAGACCGTCGTTCCAGTCCTTGAAGTCCTGGCCGCTGTCGTCCAGCTCAAAAGCCGGCGACCCTGTCCCGCCAACCACACCCTGTTCGGAGTCCTCCGGGACCAGCAGGTCCGTGCCGCTTCCGTCAGCCGCCGTGTTGACCGTGAAGTCCGTTGTGTGATGCGGAAGGATGGGATTGGCTATGTGGTCACCCTCTCCCACCGCCAGGAACTCCAGATAGTTGCCATTGTCTATGGGCGGAACGTCATCCGCGTTCAGGCGCCACACCTCCACCGCCGTGGTGCGCGCTATCTTGTAGTAGAGAAAATATCCCTCGTTTTCCACCCGCTCCTTGCCATCGTCCCACTGCAGGCCGGAGATGTAGATGTCCGTCTGGTCGTTGTTCAGCCTGTCCGCTCGCCAGGTCTGCTGTCCGGTGGTGTGGGGCGCCGAGTCACGGTGGTCGCTGTCCTCATAGCGGTAAACTCCCGCCCCGTCTATGTAAAAAAAGCCCACGTCGTCATCCTGTACCTGGTACACCTCCGTTAGGGCGTCCCGGCCCAGCGACTTCTCATGCTTGTCGTCCTTGGTAAGCACCGTCCCGGTATCCAGAATGCGGCTACTGGCGTCGGCCCCCGCGGCGTCCAGCACCTCGTCCAGAATCGCCTTGGCGGTCACGTTGCCCCCGGTTGGAGATGTGCGGCAAACCAGGTGGTCGCCCATCCGTTCCATGTCATCAAATGCCCGAATGTAGGCGTATTGCCGGTTCACCTCCGGCCGCGGCTGGATCGTGTCTATACGTCCGTAGAACACGGTGCGCCACCCACCGAAGTCGTCCCAGCGGTCGTTCATATTGGCCGGATGGCCCCCTACGCCGTGCTTAGTTGCCGTCTCGTTGAAGCTGTGGTTAGCCGAAAATTGCAGCGCGTCATCCAGGAACACCCGTATAGTGGTGCCGTGTAGCTCCGCTATGAGCAGCCGTTCTTGCCCCGCGGCCCAGGTCACCGTGGCGCTGCCCTCGGTGGTAAGGGTTCCGCCTTGACAACGCTGCAACAACAGAGACGCGCCATCGTGCCGCACCAGCCAGTAGTTGTTGGCATCCGTGTACCGCAACAGCAGCCCGCCGCCGGTCCCATTGCGCGTGAACTTGACCCCCACGAAGCAATCGCTCTCGCCGAAGTCCACCACCGCTGATTTGTTCGCCGCCACGGTGCAAGACAGCTTGTTGCTAAGGATCTGGAAGTTTCCCGAGTCCCCGGACCAGGCATCGAAAAGCTCGTCGTAGTCAGGACGCCGTCCCGTCAACGTAGTGCCGTTCGCGGCGGTGAACGTGTCCACTGGGTACCCAATCATGGCCCAGAGATATGGCGAAAGAAGCACCCCGGGATAAAGCGGACTGGTCTCCTTGGACGGACTGTACTTGTGGTCGTCATTGTTAAGAACCAGGTCTATCACCGCTGCTTCGGCCCGCTGCTTGGCCAGGTTCTTTCCCCGGCTCCACTTCATCTGCCGCACGTCGGACGTGATATCCGAGTTGACGTCCGTGAAATCCCCATCTTGGTCAAAGTCCACCAGCACTGTGTACTTTGACCAGGGCATCAGATGGACACCCCCCTCCGGGCGTTTTCACTGAGCAGTTGCTGTATCTCCCGCGCCCAGGTGCGCATGCGCACCTCGTCGTCCACCACCACGTTACCTTGCACAATGATGTTCACCGTGCTGCCAAGATTGGACGCGCCCGCCAGCGAAGGCCGGACATGGCTGCCCATCGGTAGGGTGACCAACTCCGGCCCACGTTCGCCCACCACCGTGGGTCCTCCGAATATCCCTCCTGTGGCGCCACCTGGAATGCCCGGGCCCTGCACCGCGCTTACCGGTTGCGAGATTGTGAACGACGGAATTTTCGGGAACCAGCTCCACGCCACCGAGTTGATGTTTTCTATCACCGCGTTGGCCACTATCTTGGCGAACTCGCCGATTCCCTGAATAGCTCCAAGGCTGAAGTTGAGCGCCACGTCCATCACCTGTGTCTTGAAGAAACCCAGCGCGTCCATAAACCTGTCCGTTATCCAGTTCGTCGACACGCCAGCAAACCTTAGCGTTGCCCCCACGCTCTGCCACGTCATATCCCCTGCGTTACTCACAAACCTGCCGGTGATCGAGTTCATGGCCAGATTGGCAAACCACAGCGTGGCTCCCACCGAGCGCCAGATAGCTTCGCCCGTCGCGTCGAAGAATCTGGACGCCGCCAGGCTGAAGGCAGGCGCCACGAAAGCGATTGTCGTCTGGACGAACTTGGGTACCGCTTGGCCGGTAACGCTGAAAAACCGTGACGCCGTGCTGGAAAACCGCGTCCCGAAGCTCAGAGTGACTTCCAACGCCCTAACCGTGGCGCTCCCGAAAAAGTCGCTCACACTGTTAAACCAAGCGGGCAACGTCTGGCTGAAAAAATCTCCCGTAGCGCTGACGGAGAAACTAACGCCGCCTCTGGCCACCATCTCTAACCATTGCGGTGCTTGCCGTGTAAAGAAATCTCCTACGGCGGTCACGCTCAGCACCGCGCCATGCGCTGCCCATTCCGCCGCGGTGCTGAACCACCAGGGCACCTGTGACAGGAAACTTAGCGATACTGAAATCGTTTTACTGCCCAGACTAGACATAAGTCTTTGAAGCCCAGTCAGGGAGTCCGATGCACTGGTTAAAGCACCCCCAAACGTTCCCACCGTTTTTATCCCTGTCTCCAGGGATGGGTAAAGGGCAGAGCTGGCATAGGCCACTATTCCCTTCAGTCCCGCTGTGATCTTGAGTACCGCATCAACCCCCTTCCCCAACGTCTGGATGAAGTCCTTAAACTGCGCTCCCACCTTCTGGTATTCCGCTGTGGACTGGCGCCCTGCCTCAATCACGGCGCGCTGGGCCTCTTCATAGCTTTCCACCTCCCCCACCACCAATCGCAAAGGCTCCACGTCGCCTATGATGGCGCGTCCCACTACGCCTGCCGCCTGGGTCAGGTCCAGGCCAGCGGCTCGGGCCAGACCCATGGAGAACCGCAAGTCCTCCAGCCCCAGCGTCGCGGTGCGGCTCTCCCGCGCTATGACTCCGTACGCGTTCTCCACCTCGCGCGACGTGAACCCGAACTCTCGGCCCACTTCCTTAAAGGAGGGGGCCAGCGACACCAGGTTTCGCTGGAACTCCTCTCCCAACGCCCCTACAACCGATCGAGTGAAGGCGGTCGTTCGGGCCACTTCTCCGGTGGTCTGCGATACCGTCTTCATGGCGTATCCCAGGGATAGCGAGGACAGCCCCACGGCGTTCAGAAGCTTGTTGAAACCGGCCAGGGTTCCGCTCAGACCAGCCATATCCAGTGAGAGGCTCTTGGCGCGGCGCTTTATCCGGTCGAACCCCTTTTCCGCCTCCTGGGTCTGGGCCGCTACTTTTATTACTACTGTGTTAGATGAAGTGGCCATTCACTCTCTCAAGCTGGGGTGGATGCCCCAGACGGCTGTATTTCATTAGCACTGGTGGCTGAATGCGGTGTCCTATTCCCCCTCACCCTCCGCCGCCGTGACTAGAAGAGCGTGCATCTGGAACAGTAGGTCCGCCGGTTCCTTCAACAACAGCGAAGGGAGGCATCCGTAGCGACGGCAAAGCCCGTCAACCAGTTCCGCTTGTTTCAGCGGCCATGGTTTCACTACCTCATTGCCGTCCTGGTCTACGCCTCCGCCAACGTGTTTCCAGAGACGGACGCTGCGGGTAAAGGGGCCGGCGGCGAAGCGACCACCTCCATCCACTTGTCAATCAGGAAGCGGGCGAACCTGGGTGAGACCAGCTTCATCCCGTCACCATCCGCCGCAATGGATGCTCCGCCCTCCTCTTCCAGGTTCCACTCCACCAACGCGGAATCGCCGAAAGGCTTGAACATCCCGAAGAACCGCTCTTCTGCTATGAAGCCCTCCAACTCCAGGTAGACCCCTATGGGTACGTCCAGCCTCACCTCCACCCACGCGCCGTCCCACTCTGTGTTAGAGAAATCCAACACAGCGGTGCGTGACGGCAGCCGGTATCCTGGGCGCATCTTGCTTGACATCCTTTGCCCGGCACTCATTACGTCCATGCCGCCGCGGTGCCGTCGGCTAGGATCAGTGGGCTGCTCCACGTCAGCTCACCGGTGGCCGCCCTGGCCAGCGAATAGTCCGTGACGAACACGTCCACACTTAGCGTCTGCCCGCTCACCGCAATGGACAGGTCCCGCTCCACCGCCGTGGTGCCGCAGTCCTTGAGCACCGCATGACTGGCCCCCACCGCATCGTTGAACACCCCGTTCAGCGTGCAGCTAAAATCAGCCAGTAGCAGCAGCCTCTCTATGGCGCTCTTATCCAATCCGGTCACGTCCTGAACTGCTCGCGGCGTCGCGAAGTCCAGGTTGGTTATATCGTTGCTTATGTCCCTGGCGCTATCCCCGGAATCATCCAGGGTCACCGTCATCGTTATTCCAGACTCTTTAGCCATTGTTCTTCCCTCCTCAGTTTTAGCCTATCTGGTGGTGGCCTCCCTGGGCCAGTGGCGGTTGGCAGCGCCTTGGTGGACGGGGTGGTCCGGTTCTGTGCCGTGGCACGGTCCCAGTCCCTTCCGAGACCTTAGCAGTCTCGTATTTGACGCTGTGTCACCCTCAACCCTTTACGTTCGCTCTTGCCTCAGTTTGTCCAGCTCCTCCTGCATCGTATGGACCCACCGGTCCGCCGCCTGCGTCCTGCGCTCCCCGCCCACCGTGTGAGAGAACAGCGGCGGCCTTTCCAACGGCAACCGGTGCTCCCGAAAACATTCCTGCCCTGGAGGAAAGGTAAACCGGCTGAGACTCCCTTCCACCGTCTCTTTAAAACGGCGGCCGCTCCTATGGCGTATGTATCCCGCCTGCGAGCTCCCAGTACCCACCACCGTCTCCCAGCCCAGCAAATTGTGCCCGCACTCCACGTCTCGGCAAGTGGCGGTCCGCCAATGGGTAGCAATCGGCCGGCTGGCGCGGAAATGTTGCCTAAGAGAGGTCAACGTCATCGTTGGCCGTCCCTCTCCGCAGCGCCATGGCGAACACCGCATTCGTAAACGTGCCGGTGGTCGTGGCCCGGAGACCCTTCTCCACTGTGCCCGTCACCGTCTTCCGCTCCGCTCCCTGGACTTGGGTGGCAAACGTTAGCAGCGTAGCCCAGGTGCCGTCCGAACCATTCGTGGTGTCGGAGCTGTCCTCAATTACAAACGTTGGCGTCCCCGAGCCCACGCTGAACACCTGAAGGTATCCCATCGCGCCGGCGGTGCTCTGCGCACCCACGCTTCCCGTAGAGCTGCTGGCGCTGGCGTGAGTCACCTTGCCCGCCGTCACGGCGTCGCCCCATTCCAACGGTGTTCCGTTGGCCAGCACCTGTACTGACCCCTTTAGCGACCCATCGTCGTTTCGAGACCAGTCGTAGTTGATCTGTTTGCCCGCCAGCCCCGCCGCGGCGTCCCCCAGGGCCGTTCCCATCAGGTATAGGGCCACCGCGTCCGTTGTTGGCAGACCTTTCAGCGCCGCGTGCTCCTGGTCCGTCGCGTCGTTGAACCAGGTGTTGAACGAAAGCTCGCCGTCGGCAAGACCCAGCACCCGTTCTACCGCCGATTTATCCAACCCCGTAATGGCCAGCGCAGATTTCGGGGATGCGGCGGTGGCCACCGCTCCCACGTCACCCGATAGGTCATAACCACCAAGGTAGAAATTCTGTGACAGGCCCGATTTCTTGGCCACTAACTACCTCCTCGCTCCGTTGTTCTCACCGCAACATTGGCCGGGGCAACCCCTGCTGATTGACTGCGGCGATGTCCCCGTATCTCGTGTCACTCCACCCTTTCCAGGAGGAACGTCTTCAATACCAGCTCCTGCACCCGGGCCTCCGGCATATCTTCGGGTGGGTCGAATCCTTCGCCCTCGTACCACACCTGCTCTCCGATTCGAAGCACATGAATGCCCAGGGGAATCCCTCGTGGATTTCCTACCGTGTAGCTCCGTTTTCTTGTTTCAACCATCTCAGGTCCTTCACATGTTCTTCACGGGCACGTGCCCTGTTCGGTCCTATAGCCAACACCGGTCCCTGGGCCTATCGCCGTCACGGTGCGGGCATCGCGCTGTCGTCCACAATTAGTGGCACCAGCAGGTCCACTACCCGGTACATCACCCCTCCCACTTCGGCGTAACCCCAGGACGCTCCCATCGGTGGGCCGTGTTGTCCCGCCGCATCCACATTCCTGATAGTGGCCCCCAGGTCGTAATCGCCCAGCAGGTCACCGGATATCTGGGACACCGCCATAGCCAGGTCGTACTCTATCTCCTGCTGCGGTTCCGAGAGCATGTCCCGGTATAGCCGCACCGTCAGCACGTGCCGCTCTATCGTCGTCCCCAGCGTAAGGGACGCCACGCTCACCGCATCCATGAAAATGGAGGCCGCCAGCTCCTCCCTCGGAGGCTGCTTGGGCTCACCCACCTGCACCTGGGCAAAATAACCGCTGGCCAGCAGATATCCATGCACCGCCTCCATCGTGGCCTTGATGTTAAAGGCCATCGCTGCTCCCCCGCATCGTGCGTTCTAGGTGGCGTTGGGCCACAGGCCCGGACTTCTGATGCAGCCACTGGAGTAGCCGACGAACAACGTGGTGACCGCGAAACCTGGTGCTCTGATTTCGGCGTTGCTGTCCCTCCTGCCACGGTCCGTTAATCACTCCGCGAAGGACCGCCGACCGTCTCGATAAGATAGGCAACAGCCTTCGTGTGGTGAGCGCGGGAGCCTCTCCGCTGCCGGATGTCGCCACCAGCACGTGGCTTCCTGCTACGGATAGCCCCCGCCGAAGGCGCCCCTCCACCATCCCGGCCAGCTCTCGCGCTATCGCAAAACCAGACCCTCTGACCCGTGCTGCCCCGTCGTCGAACAGCGGACCGTGCAGCAACACCTGAACGCTCAAACCGCCGCCTCCCGCGCCCGGGCAAACCGGGCCAGCACGGATTTACGCAGCCGGGACAATTCGCGGCCGTCCAGGGCGCCGCCGGCTTCGCCGGGCCCCACCTCCCGGCCCCAACCGGCGCCCTCTTGGTGGTACGCTGCCACCGCCTCCGCCAGACATAGCTGCGCCACGTCCTGCGGCGGCCTATACCTGCTGATTGCCGTACCGTCGGTGTGCGTTGCCCCGGCGGTGCCATTCACGCCACGCTCAATAGTCAGGGTACGGTACACCAGCACCGCAGCATTGTCCGCATGGGCCGCCAGCGTTGAGCCGTCGTAGGCCCGGACCACCGTCAACTCGTTGCCGGTTACCGACTCTACGTACATCCTCTCCGAGTCCACCGCTATCTGCTCGCCCGCGTTGAAGGCCGCTCCGCTGTCCACCGTCACCGAGGTCTGGCTTTTGGTGGCCGTCAGCGCCCCATCCAGGAGCTGACTGATGGAGATCGTTGCTCTGTTACTGATGAAGAGCTGTTCGCTTTCAACCAAAAGGGTGTCTCCCACCTCAATGAGCGAGCCGTTGGAGCACATCATGGACGTCGCCGTAGAGTCCGCCGCCAGACCGCTGGACACCGTTCCCGCTGCCTGGGTTACGTTCCCAGACCCCCAGGAGCCCGCCACGCTTATCGACCGCTGTGGCGTGTCCCCCGCCTCCAACGCCGCCGTTGAAGAGAGGTCAATCTCAATTCGGTTGTAGGGCGGCCCCATGTTTGCCGGCTCCAGGAAGTAGTCACCCGCCGCTATTGTCGTAGGGCTGGCGTCCTGGGCCTTGGTCTTAACGCTCGTGGCCGAAATTAAGTCTTGGTCCAGTTCCAAAACGTAAGATAGGCCGGGCCTGCGCTGCGGCCAGCGGTACAGCCGCGTCTCCGTCCGGGGGATGAAGTAGCGGCGGGTCGCCCGCTCAATCCCCAGCGAGGCTGCCTCAATGAGTCGGTCCACTTGCGAGTCCTTGTCAGGACCCGCGGCCCGGACCGCCCGCTTAACTGATTCCCGTCCGCACAACCAGTTTGGCATCGCTTACTTCCCTACCTCCGTTTTATCCAAAGGCCAGACCCGTCGGCCGCCGATTACTTATCTCTACGGGGAGTGGCTTCCAGTCCGTCTCGTCACTCCAGGCTCAAGGGTCCCCGCCAAAATCGGCCGTTCCCCCACATTGGTCCCACTATCCCAGCCACCGGTAGTTGCCCAGTGGACAACTGCGTTCTCCCCGGGAGTTCACCCGCAGTATCTCCCCGTCTATGGGGCACGCCACCGGCGGCTCATTGGACTCCATCCGCCGGTCCACCTCGTTCGTGTCCTGTATCGCTTGAAGCTGCTCCCAGCTCATCACGCTACCCTCACGCCCAACACGTAGACCGAACACGCCGGCGAATCATTGCCGCCTCCATCCGTCTCCGTCACCCTGAGAGTCCCCGCCGCGGCTACCTCGTGGTACGCGTCGTCAATTGTTCCCGCTCGCACCACCGAGGTGTCCGCCCCGCTCACCGCCATCGCATCCGTAATCGCGTTGGTTCCGTCCGTAATCTGCACCGTATCGCTGGCCGTGCCGGTGCCTCTCAGCACCACCCAGGCGTCCAGCACCCGGGTCTTGTGGGTCAACGTTACGTCCGTATTGGCCGTCGCCCCTCCCGCAGTATCTATCCGGTGCACCACCGGAATTCCCCCTATCACGTTGGCGTTGGCCACATTCTTCACCGGCGTCCCATCCAGCCCCTGCCCGTCTAATAGGTTCAGCTCCGCCGCTGTGGACGTCACACCGTCCAGTGTGTTTAATTCCGCCGCCGTGGAAGTCACGCCATCCAGTATGTTTAGCTCCGCCGCCGTGGACGTCACCGCGGTCCCATTGATCTTGAACTTGCCGTCACCGGCCTTCAAGTCCACCGTGTCATTGGTGAAGTCGATCTCCAATATGTCCGTCGTCCCCTCATAGAAAATGAGGCTATTTCCGGACCACTTTGCTCGCTTGGGCATTATTCAGTCGCTCCTATGCCGGAGCGTCCGCCGCACGCGGACGACTTTGGCGTTATTTCGTTGGGTCCCTTTTTGCGTTAGCACCAACCCCATCCGGCTACTCCGGACATTCCGATGAAGGCTTTTTAGGCTTCCGGTCCACTTGCTTCTGGATTCCCGGCGTCCGCCCCCTTGGTAACCGCCTCCCTTACCATCCGGTCCGCCGGCGGAAAAGAAATCTCCCTCCTCCGGCCACCGGGATGTCGGCACACACTGCCCGGCGCCCGAAGGCACGCTGCCGAGCCGCATCGAGGACACGCCACAACTGGTGCCGGACGTCGATGTATCGGCCATCTAGCCATGGAACTTTTCCTCATCTCTACGTGTTCGAGTCGACGTAAACCTTTGATCCCGTGACTGCCGCGCCCTGCAGCTCCTTCTTCTTGTAGGCGGCGCCGTAGCGGATCAGGACCCCAGTCACGTTGTCCACACCGGTGTTGCCGTCCTCCCCTACCACCGCTCTGATGTGGTCAAACCCGTTGTTCGTGTCCAGCTCCTCGGTCTTGATTTCGATGATTACAAAGTCGCCGTCCGCGTCCACCGGATTATCCGTGTCGTAATTACCGCCCGAGGCGTCGGTTGTCAGCTCCTTGGAACCGGTGCCCGATGCGTCCTGTGCCTGCTCAATCCGGCAGTGATCCAGGTCGTCCGTGGCGTTCCAGGTTCCTATTTCGGCGTACAGCGCCGCCCGGACGAAGTCCTGCATCGGTACCCAGGCAGTCGCCGCCGTGGTGCCCCCCACATCTGCGGTTTCTATCAGCGTAATGATCGCGTCCTCGCTAAATCTGTACATGCTTTCGCTCCTTCTTCATTGGCATCTTCCCCAGCCCTGTCGCGCGGCGGCCACGAATCCTGTCGACCCATGGCCGCCGCTGCGCAATTTAGCTCTATGCCCTGGTGTCCAGCTTCACGAAGGGACTCAATGTGTTAGACCCGTTGCGCGGCGTTATGGCCGATTCCAACCAGGGCCGCCCGTCCAGCCTTTCCACAAATCTGTACACCGTTTCGTCATTCGTGAAGCGCACGTGCGGGCTCGCCGAAACCGTCAGCGACTGCCGGTCTCCTATGACGTAGTAGCCGAAGTCCGCAAAGTAGATGTCGCCCGTAGTTCCAAGCGTTTTACACTTCTCGGTGAACAACACCGGTCGCCCAAGAATCGTCATTGGCGGTCCGGCTATTCCGTTGTTGATCCACACCGCGGAACCTCCGGTGCCCACCGCCAGGCTCATCGTGGCCAGTTGGGGGAACGTGTCGTTGTGAGCCACCCACACCGCCCGGTTCAAGCTGGACGGCAGCATCCGCGAGTACATGTTCACTATGTTCTCCCACACCACCGTGGTGGCCGCCTGCCCTGACTCCTTCGCCACCGAAACCGTGCAACCGGCGCCCAGGATGCCCAGCGGCTCTCCAGCGCCGTCCCCATTCAAGAAGGCGTCGTCCTCAAAGAACATGATCGCCTCCCCAAACAGCCGGTTCAGCAGCGCCTCCAGCGGTATTGCGCTGTCCATCAGCAGCTCGTTGCTCACCGTTGTGTATCCCGTTAGCTTTTTAGCCGTCAACGCCAGTTGCGCGAAGGTCGGTTCGCTGGCCGTTACAGAACCGGACTCCGCCAGCCAGTAGGCTTGCACCCCGCCGAAGACGTTGCTCGCGTGCGTCGTATCCCGAATCGTTGGCACTCGCACCGTCGGCGTCGCCATCGGAATCGTGAAGGCCCGGGGCCTTACTATCGCCTGCTCCATCGATAGCGACAGCAGGTCGCCCCGGAACTCCTCCGGCACCACGAAACCACCCTGGTCCCCTTGGCCTTCGTTCAACGCCTTGTCCACCGCCAGCTTTTCCAACCGGCTGTCGAACCCTTCTCGGGCGATCGTGGCCGGATGGGCGGCGCGCAAGAACTCGCCGAAGCGTCCAAATTCGCCGGACCCGTTGCTGCCCCCCGGCCCGTCGGCCGGTGCGCTCATCGGTAACCGCTTCACACCATGCTGTTTCAGCGTGGTGGATAGCTGGTCCTTGATTAGGGTGCCTACGTCTCCAAACATCTCTTGGGCCCGGCCCGTCAAGTAAGCGTCGAACTTCTCCGGGCTGTGGAGGAGCTCTTCCAGCTCCTGCTGAGTCGTCACTGGGCTTGCCTTCATTAACTGATTACCTCCTGCATCGCTTCCTGCATCCCGTGGGCAATTACCTCCGCCAGCTCTAGCGGACCGGCTAGTTTGGGTCCAGCTCCTGCCGTGGGCGCCGCTGCTTTCTGGGCGCCCTGCCAAGACGCGTTCTCGTATTCCAGCCGCCGCTTCAACCGCCGCCAAATCTCCTCTGCCAGTGCATCCAGGTCCGGCGAAGGCGTGCTGCCTGCTACCTCTTCAAATAACACGGCCAGGGCCTGTACCGGGTCCCCTTCCCTACCACTTTGGCCGTGCCTTTGCGTGTACCTTAGGCCTCGCTCACCCTCCACCGGCGCCCCTCTTTGGAAGGATCGAAGAGCTTCCACCACCTCCGCTACGGCGGGGTGGATTCCCGCCGCTTTCAACCGCTGGAGCGCGTCAGGGTTGCTCGGAATTGTGACGTGGGACACCTCCAACAGCTCCTGGCCGTTGAACTCGTATCCGCTCCAGCCACCGTCTCGCCCCAGCGCGCGGGCTCGCGCCATGTCGGGTATGAAACCCACGCTGTAGGCCGCCATCCCCTTGGACGCCAGGTTGAATCCCCAGTCGGCCTCTGGGTTCCCTTCTCCCACGTAATATCGCGCCACTCCCTCCAGCCGGGCTCCTGCCACCTTCATCTCCTCCCACTCCCCTATCTGGGACCGGAGCTGATGGTAGCTGTGCGAAGCCAGCAGGATGGGGTGCTCCATAAACGCCTCCAGGTCCCACCCCCCTGCGCGGACCACATCGCCGTCCCGGTCCCGGGCTTCTGTGGACACCACCGCGTGCACCTTTCCTGCGGCCCCGTCCACCACCTGCGTGTTGGCCCGAATAAGTTTGGTCTTCAGCATCTATCCTCCATTTCAACTTGGGCAATTGTTACCCTCTGACATCCCACGGGGCCCTCCCTGTCTTGTAGCACCAGAGACCCAAACAAAAACAGCCCGAGCCGACAGGTTCCGGTGGACCTGCGACCCGGGCCTCTAGGAGGGCCTCGCGGAGGTTGGTATCCCGGCGGGCTACTCTACCGCCGGTTTGTTGTTATAAGAACGTTAGTGTTAGTCTATCCTGCCTACACCCCTTTGTCAAGCCGCCGTTGGCCCGTCCCTCTGCATGACCTTTATTGGCTTATCTCTGACGCTCACGCTTCCTGCTCCCTACCCTTCCAACGTCCCAGGTGGTAAATTATGCACCGCACGGCTTCATGTCCTACACGGGATAAGAATCACAATTACCGGGAGGTACCCCTATGGCCTTCGCTCTTTTTGTCGTCCAGCAAGCGTGGCGCGGCTCCGGGGGCAACTGTCAGTGCCGCGCTGAGGCCCACCCCCACGGGGCCGTCCGGTGCGCCCGCCAGTTGGTCTGGGGCTCTCGAGGCAAAGACATGGACGATGGCTGGGAGGCCGGACATAAAAACCCCTCCGGCGCTGATTCCCTCAGCAACTGCGCAATCCAATGCTGGACCTGCCACCAGGCTGCCCGGTAACCCCCCGCGGATACTGCCTGGACACCAGCCTGGATTCTCGTCCTCTTTCGATGTCCCTCGGACTGGGGCGCTCCGGTAGGCTCAACACCATCGCCTTTCAGAGGCGTAACTTGGAGCCTGGCCTCACCGGTGCCCCACCAATACCGTCTTAGAGCAGCGGCGGCAGAACAGCTCCGCGCCCTCGCCAACGTTCTTCCCAAGCAGCTTGCCACACTGGGGGCATCGCGCCTCCTGGGAGGTAGCTGGTACAGGATGGCTGGGAGGCCGGACACAAAAACCCCTCCGGCGCTGATTCCCTCAGCAACTGCGCAATCCAATGCTGGACCTGCCACCAGGCTGCCCGGTAACCCCACGCGGATACCGCCTGGACACCAGCCTGGGTTCTCGTCCTCTTTCGATGTCCCTCGGACTGGGGCGCTCCGGTAGGCTCAACACCATCGCCTTTCAGAGGCGTAACTTGGAGCCTGGCCTCACCGGTGCCCCACCAATACCGTCTTAGAGCAGCGGCGGCAGAACAGCTCCGCGCCCTCGCCAACGTTCTTTCCAAGCAGCTTGCCACACTGGGGGCATCGCGCCTCCTGGGAGGTAGCTGGTACAGGATGGCCGGTGGGCTGAAGCTCTTCATTCGACTCACCGCTTGCTCGCTGTGTCGGTTCCCTTGCGGAGACCGTGTCCCCCTTTGGTGTGCTGGCCCCCTCTCGGCCTTCGGGAGCGATCAAGAACTCGTCGCCCCCGGCCACCTTTCCTTCTCCCAGCCTTGCCCTCGCCTCGTTCCGCGTCAGAAATCCTGACTGGTAGCCCCTCTCTGCCTCCTCCAGGTTGAACTCTCGGTTCTTGGGTGTCGGGTCCGTCAGGTCGAATGTCAGCGACGGATCGCCGAACAGCGGTACTAACCGCTCATTGATCACCGCTTTGATTCGCTTCAGCCGCGGCCGAATCACCCACCGGCTGAATGTGTACTCCGCCGCTTCCGCGTTGGCGCGATTCACCGTCTCGCTCACTCCCAGCATATGCACCGGCATTCCAAAGGCCCCCAGGATGATGTCCCGGTTCAGCTTCCGAAGCTGCTCGAACTGCATGTCTCGCTGCGTTATTTTCCGGTCGTGCCAACGTCCCCGTTCGATAATTGCCACCCGGTGAGCGTTGGAGACCCCCTGGTGCTGCTGCCTCCACCGCGAGACCAACCTGTCGAAGTCGGCGTCCGACAACCCTTCGTCGTATTCTATGATCCCTCCTGGCTCCGCCGAGTTGTGAAAAAACATCTTGGTCCAACGGGCGCTCAGCTGCTCCGTTCCTAGCTCGTTCAATATGGACTGGACCACTCCAATCCCGCGGTACGGGTCCACTGGATTGGGCCGCCTCGCGAAGATCACATCCTCACGATTCAGCGGAATCTGTTGGCTTCCTACCGTGTACACGTAACCCGATATGTACTCCTGGGGATGGGGCACCGGCCGCATCCGGTTCGGCCGCACCGGCCACATCTCCACCGGCATCCCCATAGCATTCCGTAATAGCACCCACCACATCTCCCCGGTGAGGTCAAAGTGCTGCGACGATACCTCCAGCAGCTCCTCCCTGGTATAAAATGGATTGGGTCGCTTCCACAGCGACAGCAGCGGATGGGAGGTGAGCTCCTCCGCCTCACCGTTCCCGCTATTCCGGTATAGCGTCCACTCCGAGTCGGATACCGCGGTCGCTATTCGGTCCACCGCTGAAAACAGCCAGCCCACGCTGCCCATGGCCTGCATCTGCTCCAGTTGGCCCCCCGTCGTCCGCCCGCCTCCCAATGGTTCCATCCAGCCTCCGTACCCCAGCATGGGCGGTCTCAACTCATTGGGCCTCTTTTCAATCGCCGCTTCCAGTACCCGTCGCAAAAGCGTCATCCTACCTCCTGTGAGCTTCGGCCAAGCAGTTGGTCGGTATATTTAATTCCTGTCATTTGGCTCTTCTTCCTGCCAGCCCCTGCGCCAACAGAATGGCCACCAACCCTCCTGCCACCAACCCTGCCGGCGGATAGGCCAGCCAGATCCCGGCTATCAGGACGCAGGTCCCCAGGCCCTCTAGTGAAAATGCTGCCAGGTCGTTTATCTTCACAAAAACCTCAAATTTGGTGGTTGTTCCAACATCGCCCCGTAGGTCAGTGCCAGGGCGTCCGCGTCGTCGGGCGAGATCCGTACCCTCCGTTTGTAATCTCCTTTCGGCTCCAGCCTCAGCCTTCGGTCTCCATGAATCGTGTACCTGCGAGACGAGAGCTGGGCTATCAGGTCCGGGTTATCATCTATGGATACCCTCCCTTCCTTAAACGCTTCAGCCATCTCCAGCCACGCCTCCGTAATGGCGTTTACATACCTGTCGGACCGCCGTGCCGTTGCTCCCCCGTTGAATGCCACCAGACGCACTCCCTGAGGCAACCCCTCTTCCCTGAGGCGGTCCGTTACACCCCCGCCCACTCCGGTGTCGTCCACCACTACCCTGTCCAGGGCGCCATCCGCTGCGGCCAGAAGCCCCAGTTTCCCGGCGATCTGCTGCGTGTCACGCCCCCGCACCTTCCACACCACGCGGCACACTCCTCCCTGCCGCCGGTACACCACCGTTTGGTCTTCCCCGAAACGCGCTACGTCGCACCCCAGCACTGCCGGTGGCGGCTCTTCCACGTCCCAAGAGACCTGTCGGCCAACCGCCGCCATCAGAAGAGACCGGGAAACCACCGCATCCTCCGGGTTGTCTGGAAACTTACCCAGCACCGACCCGATGTATAGCGCGCTCTCCTCCCCCCAATCCCGCAGCCGCTCCGACACTACATCTCGAGTCACCATCCCCGGCACCACCGTTTTCCCTTCCGCCACGTTGGGCGTGTCGAACGCCGATATATGGATTGGGTGGTACATATCGCCGCTCTCATGGAAAGCCGCGAAGAACTCCCCGCTGGAAACAAGCGGGTTTCCGGTCATCAGCAATCGGAACGGGTTTAACCGCTTCACCGCATCCACCTGCGCCCGCTCAAGGTTGTGGGCCTCCGTCAAGATCACCAGCAGATTAGGGGAATGGAACCCCTGTATGTTGAACTCATCGTCGGTGGCGAACCCCACCGCGAAATGTCGGTCGTCGCTCTCCCAACGCGACCTGCGGTACATCTTGCCCCCTAGAGGCCACTTGGACGACCGATATCCGCTGCGCACCTCCTTCCACAGGATGTCGTGTACCTGCCGGTGAGTTGGGCCTATCACCACCGTCACCGCTGGATACCTGGTGGACTGCCACCATAGCAATATGCGGCCCGCGGCATAGTCCTTGCCGCTGCCGTTGCACCCCACCACCGCCACCCTGGGATGGTCCCGCACCCCTAGCACCATCTCCGCCTGCTTGGCGTAAAACTTGGCGTCCAGCACCTCTTCCACGAAAGCAATAGGTTGGTCCCTATACCATTGCCCCCACCGCATCGCTTCACTCGCCGTCGCCATTCTTCTCCGCCTCGGAGGCCAGCTTTACCAGGTCGAACAGGCTGCGTACCTCCAGTGGACCTCCGTCCTTTCCTGTGTGCTCTTGCTTGTCCGCGAACATTCCAAGGTGGCGCGCCAGCGCATTCAACGCTGCCAACTTGTCGTGCATCTTCACCTTCACCACCATTCCCTCCCTGGTTGGCCGCTTAGAAATCTCGGCCACAGCCCGTCCCGCCTCCGGTGCCAGCCTGTCTGATGACTTCACCACCATACCCTGGTCGTCCCACTCCACCACGTCACGAATATCGGCGAACGCCACCCGCGCCAACTCCCGCACCACCGGGTCGCTGCTGATCTCCTCCTCCTTGGCCTGTAGCGCCATAGCCTGGCCCAGGGCCGCCATTATCGCCGGCCGTTTTAGAAGCTGGCTGGCCTGCGTCCGGGCCGAATTGGCACTGTATCCGGCGCGGACCGCCGCCCTGGTGCCGTTCCGGTCCACCATGTATTCCTCAACGAACCGCTTCTGCATCGGGCTAAGTGGGCTGCCTCGCTTCACGCCGTAACCCTCTCTACCGGGTCCAACACCCGCAGATTCCTCTCCTCTTCGTACACGTTGCGCCACACTCTTTGGCCGTCCAGCTCCAGTGGGCTGTCCAGCTCTACTTTGATCGGTTCGCTTAGCGGGTTCTCCACCACAACTCCGGTACATCCGTGGAACATAGACTGGCTCCCCGGCGTGCCCAGCCGCACCCACCTTGGCCGGTCGTACTCTATGCGCACTCTATCTCCTACCTTCACCATCTCATTGCAAAAAGAAAGGCCGCCCTCACCGCAAAGCGCGGCGAGCACGGCCGTCGGGTTCTCCCACATCCGGCTATCCTGTGTAGAAACTATGTTCTATATTATCACGTCCAGCTCCTAATCGCAATCGGTGGATGGGAGTCGGATGGTCTCGGCTTCTGTGAAGCCTGGTCCCAAGGCGCCGTGGCCGGCCCCTCCGCGGCCTCTCGCCGCAACCGGTGGATGAGCTCGCTGGCCCCTGGCTTTCCCTTCTGCTATCCTCGCGCCAAACTGTAATGGAGGTGCCGCTATGCCCGCACAGACTCCCGAGGATTGTGACCGCCTGGTCTCCGAGGCCATCTCTTCTGGCGACATCCAGGCTGCCCTTGACCTCTACGAGCCAGAAGCCGCCTTTGTCTCTGAGCCCGGCACCGTTGTCACCGGTCTGGATGCCATCCGCCAGGTGATGACCCAGTTCATGGCGATGAAGCCCCAGCTTGCTATCGAGGCCGACAGCGTTTCCTGCGGTGACATCGCCCTGCTCCGGTCCCGCTGGACACTGAAGGGAACTGACCCTGATGGCAACCCCGTGGACATGTCCGGAATCGGCGCCGAGGTCGTCCGCCGCCAGCCTGATGGCACCTGGCGATTCATAATCGACAACCCCCTGGGCTGGCGGCTAGCTACCAGTTTGCTCGTTAAGCCCTCATCTGTGTGTCACTGACCCCTTGCCAATACTGGGGCCAAATTCAGCGGCCCGTGGCTGGTCCTTCACCCAACACCGTCTCCTCCCTTGTCATTAACACCGGCTTTTCGTCCCTTAATTGCAGGGTGATACGGCCCCAGACTCGGCGGCGGCGCATGTCCGCCAGCGCCGCCCAAATCTGCTGCTCGCTTATCCCTTGTCTGGATTCTTCACCGTCCGCTCCCATCCTTGGCCCTGGTCAGCCTCCCTTAAGACATACCTTGTTTTCCAAAAAGAACCCCATCCCCGATTCCAACCCGGGTTACCGGCGTCGCTTGTCTAGCCCGCTCTATGCTGGTCCGCCAGCCGGGACCAACTCCAGTTGACCGCTCTACCCCATTGGCTGGCGGATAGACATACCTCCGCCAGACTGGAATAATTGCGTCGGGTCGCGGTACCGTTGAGCTAAAGGCTTTTGGGACATCCCCTTTTTGGGGTAAGCCCGCTACCGCACCGCCTTGAGCGGCGCGCCGAGCGCCCGTTTTCGAGCAGCTCTTAAAGCCCGCTCCGGGCCGCGGCCCATTTCCCCAGCCGTCTTCCTGTATGTCCTGCTCCTGCTGTACTCCCGGTCCTGCGAACATCGGGCGTCTGGGATACTTACCCCAAACCAACCCCTCAACCGTCGCCGTGGTATCTAACCTGGGCCCCGGTGCCCTCGCCCTGTGGCGTCATTGGTGAGCTGCAGGGCGGCGCGCAACCCCCATGACTCCTCCCAAGATATCGCCGGAAAGGTGCTGTGCCCGTCCACCGTTACCACCGGCCGGAACTCCCTGGAATGTCTGCAGCCGGGGTTCTGGCATACACCTAGATTCCTTTGGTCCAACAAATACCTGTGGCTTTTGCCGTCTGGGCACTTGACCAGGCTCTCGTCCCCTTTGGGTGCAATTTCCATCGTAGCCTTGCGGACCCCTCCAGGTTCGGATCGCGGTGCTTCTCGCCCGCGAAGCCTCTCTCGTTCGGTGGGTTGTTTGCTTCCGGCATGGATCGAATTGGAGGCAATCCGTCTCATCGCTGAAGGAACGGCCATTCTGAAGATCGAACCCACCGCAACAATTGCATTCCCTCGGCAAACTGCTATTCCCGGCCCGGTCACTCGTGGAGTTCGCCAGGGAAGCCCGGCACTCGGCCAAGGTTGGTACGCGTGGCGAAATCGGGTATGCGAGCCCAGGAATTGGGCTCCGCCAAGAATGGGGGATAACGTTGTAGAACTCCCGTGCTACTAAGATTAATTCAAGCCTTCGCATACAACAACGGACCGCTGTCACCCTTCGTGTCTTGGAGTAGCCCGGCTTGGAGCCACCGTTGCTATGGCCAGCTCTTGCTATAATCCAGCCGCCTCATTTTCCAAACCTTCCAGTTTCCAACGCTATGCATCACATAAGACCGCTGGTCTGGGCCGTTATCACCCTTGTTGGGCTGCTGGTTTTAGCCTTGGGGGTGGTGCTGGTGAGCTTCGGCGCCGAAGAGACGCCGGACCTGATCTCTGCGCCCAACCAGACTTCAGCCCTTGTCGTTGGGGGTTGCGCTATTGAGCCCGCCACAAAGTGCCACCAGGCTGACCTACCTGGTGTCGACCTCCGGAACGCTCAGCTTGGCCACGCCGATCTTCGTGGCAGCAACTTGAGTGACGCCGATCTCAGTGGCGCCGATATGACGGCTGTCAGGCTGGATGATAGTCCGCTTAGTCAGGAAGACATCCGGCCCCGTTGGGCTAGGGCCGCCAACCTCCGTGGCGCAACATTGCGCGGTGCCACCCTGACCAATGCTGAAATGACGGGCGCCAACCTGGAGGGAGCCGACCTCACCGGCGCAGACCTTACAGGCGCGGTTCTGTCGAACGCTGATATGGACGGTGTGACTGTGGACGTGGCCTCTTTACGAAACGCCGTTCTCCACAGCGTCTCCCTCTCCAACGTGGACCTTTCTGGCGCCGACCTCAGCAACAAGGACCTGGAAGGTGCGTCCTTCAGCGGCGCGAACCTTCGAAACGCGGACCTCAGCGGTTCTAACCTCCGTGGCGTTCGACTCCAGGGAGCAAGCCTGGAGGGGACCGATCTGAGGAGGGCCGACCTCTCCGGAACGGACCTCCATCACGTCGACTTCAGCGGTGCGTTCCTCGAGGGAGTCATCACAGAAGGTGCCCGGCTGTGCGCCACCACCTGGTCGGACGGGCGTGTGCTCTACCAGAACTGTGTCGGGGCTGTCTTGCGCGGAGCCTCCTTGGCTGGCCTGGACCTTAGCGGCGTCGACTTCGCCATCGCCGACCTGGCGGACGCCGACTTGGCTGGCGCTAACTTGGCCGGTGCATCGCTGATACGCTCCAACTTGGTGAGAGCGGACCTCCGCGGTGCGGACCTCACCGGCGCTCTGCTACTTCATGCCGACCTCCGCGGCGCCAATCTGTCCCGCGCCTTGGTTGATGACCTCACCCGCATTACCGGGGGAGAGCGGTGCGGTGCCATCTGGCTTGACGGCATCGTATGGGAGCAAGGCTGCCCATAACCAAACACTCCAGCTAACTCGTTAAGGCCACCCGGTTACCTGAACGCCTCATCTAGCCGCCGGACCTGCTCCGGCGTAAGCCGCCAACCGGAGGCGGCGCAGTTCTCCTCTATCCGGGCCGGGCTGCTGGACTTTGGTATCGCGATCACACCTGGCCGGGAAGTGCACCAGGCCAGAGCCACCTGCGCTCGTGTCTTCCCAACCTCCCCGCAGATCACTTCCAACTCCCGGGCGCCCTCCACCGGTTGAAGATTTCGTCCTGTCGCTATCGAACCGTCGGCCAACGGTGTGTGGGCTACCACCGTAATGTCGTTCTCCTGGCAGTATGGGAGCAGCTCCTTTTCTATATCCCGCATCTTTAGACTGTACCTTACCTGGTTGGCCACAATCGGATACCGGCTCATCGCCGCCTGCGCCTCTTGCAGCTCTGCACGCGAGAAATTGCTCACCCCCAGGTACCGCACTGCTCCCCGGTCCACCAGCCCCTCCATGGCCCTCATCGTCTCTTTGATCGGCACCCTGGGGTTCGGAAAGTGGATCTGGTAAAGGTCAATCCAGTCCGTATCCAGCCGCTTCAGGCTGTCCTCCGCGGCTCGCAACACGTCGTCATATCGCAGGTGGTTGCTCAACATCTTGGTGCCGATGAACGCTTTGTCGCGCATCCCCTTCACCGCCCGGCCCACCATTCCCTCGGTGCCGTACATCTCCGCCGTGTCAATATGGAATGCCCCCAGCTCAATCCCCATCCGAAGCGGCTCCACGCCTCCCTCGTACAGCCACGTCCCCATCCCGATTTCCGGCAGCATCACACCGGTAGTGCCCAGCTCCTTGTATTCCATTCAATCCCTTTCTGCAAGCTGCCTGATCGGCTCAAAGAATTGATAGCTACTGGTCTCGTCCCGGCCTCCCGGGTTTGTGAGGCTACCGTTCCGCCTCGCCTGCGCAGGTGCCTGTCTGGCTCTCAACGAGTCCTTAGACTCTGGCAAGCCGTACTCCTGCCAGAGTCTAATTGCCTATCAATTGACGTCGCTCCGTCCCCACTGGCAGAATACCGCCTAAACCTGCCTCGGAGGAACCCATGCCGAACAGCAAAAAGCGTCTCATAATACGTAACGGTACGCTCATTGACGGCACCGGCGCTCCGCCGGTCCCCAACGATGCCGTCGTCATTAGCGGCGGGCGCATCGAAAGCGTCGGCCCCATGCCCGAGGACATCCTCCTGGAAGACCCGGACAATCTCCAGATCATCGACGCCTCCGGGAAGACCGTCATGCCGGGCCTGATCGACGCCCACTGCCACCTCTCTTACGGCGAGCCCCAGTCCTCAGAGGTCAACAACCGCTACACCTCCGCCGAATACAGCGCCCTTTGCGCCGCCTGGAACGCCCAGAAGGTACTCCGCGCCGGTGTCACCAGCATCTGCGTACCCGGCGGCAGTTGGTTCACCGATGTCGCGGTTCGAGATTCCATCAACGCCGGCATGTTTGAAGGCCCCCGGATCTTCTGCGCCGGCCGCTTCCTTTCCCCATTCGGCGCCATCACCGATCATGAGCCCGTCTGGGGCGAGACGCCTGATTCATCCACCGGCGTCCCGGTGAATACCGTCCATGAAATGGTCGCCGAGGTGCGTCGGCAGTGCAAGGCCGGCGTCGACCTGATTAAGGTCGCCGATAGCCAGTCTGGCGACTTCCAGGCCATCTCCGCCGAGGAGTTGAAAGCAATCACCGATGAGGCCCACCGCCGCAATAAAAAGGTCACCATCCACTCCCGCGGCCAAGGCGCCATCAAGGCCTCAATTTACGCCGGCGTTGACTGGGTCCTCCATGCAGAGTACGCCACGGAAGAAGACTTCTACTCTTTGGCTCAAGCGGGCATCGGCTTCATGCCTACCCTCACTCTCCAGTTTAACTTCATAGACTATGCCCAGGACTTCGGCTTCAGCATGCGTTCCCGTGACGCCGTACGCCGCCTCATGGAGCGATCTGCCAGAAACCTGGAGCTGGCCCGGCAGTTCGGCGTCAAGGTCATGTGTGGTACGGACTCCGGCTTCACCCTCACACCCTACGGCGAATGGCACGCCTACGAGCCCGAGCTGTTGGTCAGGCACGGCGGATTTACCCCTATGGAAGCCATCGTTGCCACCACCAGCAACAACGCCTTCGCTGTAGGCCTGGAAGGTCAGGTCGGCGTCATCGGACCGGACAAATTAGCGGACGTTTTGGTCCTGGACGGAGACCCGCTGCAGGACATCAGCGTCCTCCAGGATCACAGCAAGATTTCCATGGTGATTAAAGACGGCCAACCCATTGACCGGGACCGCCCTTGGCCACAACGCCATTTGCAAAGCTTCGAGCGAGGCGGCAAGGAGAACCCCAAAGTCATCCACAATCCCCTGGTAAGCGCATCGTAGCATTCTAGGAAAGCCGTCTCTTTTGAGCCACCCCCAAACGCTCCCGCCTGCCAACTGCTAGAGCCTTATTGGCTTCTCGTCGCGCACTTTGCACACCGTGACGCCTAGCCCCCGGACTGCCTCCCACCCGAGCAGGCGCTGGCCCGACCGTCGGTTGTTCCCCATCGCTCACCAGCCGCCATGCCCCGGCCTGGTGGTACAATGCACCGGCATTCCGGAGGTGCCATGCCTAAGCTAACCGAAGAGCAGCGCGGTATCCTGGCCACTATCCGTCAGTTCGTCCAGCGCGAGGTCATGCCCGTGGCCTCTCGCATGGAGCACGACGACGAGTACCCCCATGCCCTGGTTGAACAGATGAAGGAGCTGGGCCTCTTCGGCGCCATCATACCGCGCCAATACGGCGGGCTGGGCCTTGACTATGCCACCTACGCCCTCATCATTGAGGAGATGTGCCGCGGCTGGATGAGCCTCACCGGCATCCTCAATTCCCATCTCATTATGGCCAACATGGTGGCCGAAAACGGCACCGAGGAACAGAAGCAACGCTGGCTGCCCAAGATGGCCACCGGGGAAAAGCGCGGTGGCATCTGTATCACAGAACCCAACGCTGGCAGCGATGTTCAGGCCATCGAGTGCCGCGCCGTCCATAACGGCGGCAACTACGTCATCAACGGTTCCAAGACCCTCATCACCAACGGGCGCCACGGTAACACCTTCGCCCTGGTCTGCAAGACCGATCCGGATACCCAGCCACGTTACCGGGGCATCAGCATATTCATCGCGGAGAAGGGGCCCGGTTTCAACGTTCTGCGGGACATCCCCAAGCTGGGATACAAGGGTGTGGACACCTGCGAATTGAGCTTTGAGCAGTTCCATGTCCCTGAAGACAACCTCATCGGTGGTGTGGAAGGCAAGGGCTTTTACCACATCATGAGCGGGCTCGAAGTCGGAAGAATAAACGTGGCTGCCCGGGCCGTGGGCGTCGCCCGCGCTGCCCTGGAGTCCGCCGTCAAGTATGCCCAGCAACGGCAGGCCTTTGGCAAGACCATAGACCAGCACCAGGCCATTCAGATAAAGCTGGCGGACATGGCCACCCAGGTCCAGGCGGCTCACTTACTGGTCCTCAACGCCGCCGAAAAGAAGGATCAGGGCGAGCGATGTGACCTGGAAGCCGGCATGGCCAAGCTCTTCGCCTCCGAGGCATGCATGCAGGTCAGCCTCGACTCCATGCGCGTTCACGGCGGCTACGGCTACACCCAGGACCTGGACGTCGAACGCTACTTTCGGGACTCCCCGTTGATGATCATCGGCGAGGGCACCAACGAGGTCCAGAAACTGGTCATCAGCCGCAACCTCATTAAAAACCATCCCTCAGGGGACTTCATATACGAGCTCAGCCTGTAGCTCCCGCCCGGCACCGTACATAACGACACCTCGCATTTGTCCCGTTGCAATCTCGCCTGTTCCGCTATCTTGCTCGACAACTCCTCGCCGTACCGGGCATAATCCCAGCCATCCAGCTTCCCTAGTAACCTCACTTCGGAGATAACCATGTCCAACGCTTCCCAACCCACTGCCATAACCGCCACACTCGCGGGTTTCGGCGCCTCGCTCACCTATGAAGACCTGCCCCCAGACGCGGTGCAGGCCACCAAAAGCCTTTGCATGGACTTCCTAGGCGTCGCCATCAACGGCTCCACCACCCCGTCCGCCAGGTCCGCGGTAGACGCCCTTCGCCGCCTCGGCCGCGCCTGGGACAACGGGTCCAACGGCCAGGGCGCCGCCGTATTCGGTACCTCCACCAGAGCGCTACCTGAATACGCTGCCCTGGCTAACGGCACCGCGGCCCACAGCATTGAGCTGGACGACGTCAACAACGAGTCCTCTCTCCATCCCGGGGTTGCGGTTTTTCCCGCCGCCTTTGCCACCGCGGACATCAAACCCGTGAATGGCCGCTCCTTCATCACCGCCGCGGCCCTGGGATACGATGTTATGGTGCGCTTGGGCCGGGCGCTCAAGGCATCTGAGCACTACCGTCATGGCTTCCACCCCACCGGCACCTGCGGCGCTTTCGGCGCCGCCTCCGTCGTCTCCTCCCTCTTGGGGCTTGACCAACAGGCCCATACATGGGCGTTAGGAATCGCTGGCAGCCAGACCGCCGGTAGCCTGGAATTCCTGGCGGATGGCTCCTGGACCAAGCGCTTCCACCCTGGGTGGGCCGCCCACAGCGGTATTCTGGCCGCCCTAATGGCCCAGGAGGGCTTTCTGGGACCCGGGACCATCATTGAAGGTAAAAGCGGATTCCTCCGTTCCTATTCCGATGACCCCGACCCTGATCTTGTCCTTAAAGACCTGGGAGAGCGATTCCACGTCTCCAGAACCAGCGTTAAGCCCCATTCCTGCTGCCGCTACAACCAGGGCCCCATTGACTGCGTCTTGGACCTGTCCCAGCGTCACAACTTGCAGGCTCAGGATATCGAAGAGGTCACCGTGGGCGTTCTAAGCGCTGGATTCGACATCGTAGCCACTCCCGAGGAGGCCAAGCGAAACCCCGTCTCCGTCGTCGATGAGCAGTTCTCCATGCCCTTCAGCGCCGCCATTGCCATGCTGTACGGTCGGGCCTCCCTCGCCGAGTACCGGCAGGAGGTGGCCCAGCGGCCGGAGGTCAAAGACCTTATGGCTAAGGTTCGCTGCGTTAAAGACCCCAAGCTGGACGCCGTATTCCCTCAACAGTGGCCTGCCTGGGTCCAGGTCCGTACTCGTGATGGGCGCACCCTCAGAAGCGAGGCCACTTATCCCAAGGGCGACCCGGAAAACGCCCTCTCATCCGTCGAGCTAGAGCAAAAGTTCCGGGACCTCACCTCCGTTGTGATTTCGAAGGAGCGTCAGGATCTCATCGTCGCCACGGTACAAAAGCTGGAGACCCTGGACGACGTGACCGAGTTGGCCGAGCTCGCCACCGCAGCGTAGCCACCGCCGCTCATGCCCGGGAACCCTCTCAACATGCCCTTGGACGGAGTCCGCGTCCTGGACCTCACCCAGGCCTTGGCCGGCCCCTTCGCCACCCGGTTCCTGGGCGACCTCGGCGCTGAGATCATAAAGGTAGAGCAGCCCGGCGTCGGTGACCCCTCGCGACAGTTTGGCCCCTACTTCCTTCAGGGGGAGAGTGCCTATTTCCTCGGTTTCAACCGCAACAAAAAGGGTGTCACCCTCAACCTGCGGTCTGAAGAGGGCCGCGACGTTTTCTACGACCTGGTTTCCATAAGTGACGTCGTATTCGACAACTACCGCCCTTCCGTCCTTCAGCGCCTGGGCTTGGAGTTCGACACGCTACGCCGCCACAACCCCACCATCATCTCCTGCTCCCTATCCGGCTTCGGCCATGGCAACGCCTACAGCGAAAAGCCCGCCTTCGACGGTATCGTCCAGGCCATGGGCGGTGGCATGAGCGTCACCGGGGAACCGGGCCGCCCGCCTATGCTCATGGGCTTCGCCGTCGGAGACCTGGCCGGCGGATACACCGCCTCCTTGGCCATCGTCAGCGCCCTCTTCGATCGCCAGCGCCGCGGCCAGGGCCGTCGAATAGACCTTAGCCTCCTGGACGCTCAGATATCGCTACAGGGCCACCTCGGACAATTCGCCCTGGCTTCGGGCCAGTCGCCCCAGCCCATCGGCTCCGGCCAGCCGGGGAATGTTCCGGTGGGTGCCTTCCGCTGCGCCGACGGCGTCTACGTGCAGGTTCACTGCGCCACCCAGCGCTTCTGGGAGAACCTGGCCGCCCTCCTCTCCCGGGAAGTGCCGGCATTGGAGGGGTTGGCCTCCGATTCCCGCTTCACAACACCGGACGGCCGCCGCGCCCACCGGGACGCCTTGCTGGCCCTGATCCGGGACGCCCTCGCCGCCCGTCCCTCCGGGCAGTGGTTGGCGCTGCTGGAGCGGGCCGATGTACCCTCCGGTCCCGTCAACGACCTGGTCCAAGCCCAACAAGACCCACAGGTCCAGAGCCGAAGCATGGTGGTGGAGATAGACCACCCCGTGGCGGGTCGCTACCGCGCCGCTGGCAACCCCATCAAGATGGGCCAAAAAGAGACCTTCCAACCCGCTCCCACCCTGGGCCAGCACACCGAAGAGCTGCTCACCGGTCTCCTCGGTTACCCTACCTCCTCTGTGACGAAACTCCAAGACGCCGGGGCGGTTTGATCTTCCGCTCAACCCATTGACACCCCTGCCCGCACTCCCTACCTTTAGCCTCAACCAAACGCTTCCACCGCCACCCTAGGAGGACCCTTAAATGCGCTTCGGAATGTTCACTGACTTTCACATTCGTCCCGGGGCCTCTCAATCAGAGGCCTTCGACGAGTCGTTTCGCCAGGTGGACGCCGCGGAAGCGTTGGGCCTGGACTCTGTCTGGCTTGCCGAGCATCACTTCAGCCCGGACCGCTCCGTTTTGGCCTCCCCCTTGGTCGTCGCCGGCTCCATCGCCACCCGTACCAAAAGGCTACGCATTGGACTGGCTGTTCAGGTCCTCCCGCTGGCCAACCCCCTCCGCATCGCCGAAGAGGCATCCTCTGTGGACCAGATTAGCCAGGGCCGGCTGGATTTCGGCGTCGGACGCAGCGGCCTGACCAAGTACTACCACGGCTATAACGTACCATACGAAGAGAGCCGGCCCAGATTCATTGAAGCCTTAGACGTTATCACCAAAGCCTGGACCCAAGATACCTTTTCCTACCAGGGGGATTACTACACCTACAAAGATGTCACCTTGGTTCCCCAGTCGTACCAGAGGCCCCACCCGCCAGTCTTCGTGGCGTTGGCCAGCGAAGATACCTTTCCCCTGGTGGGTAAATTGGGCCACCCCATCTTCATCAGCTCCACCACCCCGATACCCCAGCTCAAAGAACGGCTGGCCCTTTACAGGGACGCCAGAAAGGCCGCGGGTCACAACGGCAACGCCCAGGTCGCCCTGCGAATCCCAGCCTACGTTTCAGAGACGTCCCAAAGTGCCATGGAAGAGCCCCGTGAGAGCGCCCAGTATTTCATCCGCTATGCTGCGGAGCAACTCATCTCCTCCGCCGCTAGCCAGGAAGCAGTGGAACGTTTTCGCCAGGCCGCCGCTGCCCCTTATGAGCAGATCGCCAATAAGCGGTTCCTGTTCGGCTCGCCGCTACAGGTGGTTGAGCGGTTACAGATGTACCAGGCGGAGCTGGGCATCAACGCCGTGGTGCTGGAGATGAACTACGGTGGCCGCATCCCCTACGACCGGGTCATAAATTCCATCCGGCTTCTATGCGAGAAGGTAATTCCCAGCTTCAACTAGCCGTCGCCTTGCCCGGCGTCGCCCTCGCCCGGCAGCCTGGTGGGCGCCGCTAGGGCGCCTCCCCTGCTCTCGGCTCAGCTAATTCAGGTCCTCCACCAGCTCCACCCAGTTGCCATCCGGGTCCTGCAAATAGCAGGCGCTTCGGCCCGGCGCTACCTCCGTTGGTGGGTTGAGCCCGCGAGCCCCCCTTCTCCCCAGGTCCTCGTACGTTGCTTTTATGTCGTTCACGTAGAAGGCTATATGAGACCCTCCGAATACGTTCCGCTCGTCGTTGGGTCGCTCCATACTTGGTGGGTATACATACTGGATCAGCTCAAGAACGTGACCTGTGCCTCCTACGCTGAGCAGCGAAATCTTCAGGTGGGCATTGTCGTAACCTATTACCTGGGATATCGCTGGACCTTGCCGCTCCCGGGATACGTCCACGTTCATTCCAATGATGTCCCGGTAAAAAGCCACCGCCCTATCGTGGTCCCGGACCACAAAGCCGGTATGGTATATACTGCTGATCATTTTGCCGTCCTCTCTACTTGGAAGCTTCCCTGCTTCCATTTCTTGCCCCGACTGGCGACCGGCTAATCGCCCGCCACCGTGGACCCTCCGCGAATTGCGCCTCCAGGTCGTCAATCGAGTCTCGGTCCCAGTAGAGGACGTGCTCCACTGCCTGGCGGACGCTCCACTCCCCCTCCTTCGGCGCTCGGTCAAGATCTGCGTCCTCCAACCCCAGCAGCGATGCTATGAGCATGGATCGAGACACGTACAGCTCGGCCAGAAGCCGAGACTTCTTGTCCTGCTGAAGCCGGTTCATTGCGTCTCGGACCCCAATTACCTGCCCCGTGTGCATCCGCTCGTGCTCAATGTTGTGCGTCAACAGATGCCACACACTCCCTCCCCTCGCGCAGCCGTGCCGGCAGGGCTGGTCTATATACTCTTCCGGGAGAGCTTCAATCTTGTCAAAGCTCTCTCTCATGGAGTCTTCCAGACGCCGCACCAAATCGTGGACTTCGTTCATGGCCATACACCGCCTATCGCCGGGTTAACTCAGTTTAAGTTGGTCCCCTGAGGTTGTAAACAGTGGCGTTGCTGAAATGAGCGTGTCTCCAATCTAGCCCTCAGCAGATCGGCCTCCGCCAGACGCCGCCGTTCATTGCCCCCTCCGTGCGATCTGGTCTCGTTTTTATGGGCCATTCGGCCCTTCAGCGCGTGTGCGGCTCAATGTAACCTTAGCTCATCGATCAGATGGTCGAGGCCAGACAGCGGAAGGCAGTTCCACCAACTGAGACTCAAGCTGACCAATAGCGAGTCACTCCGGTCGTGATGACCGGGCTAAAGCAGGGCCCAAGGCTCGGTGATCCTGAAGATGATATCAGGCCCGGAGGAGCCGCCGGGCCTGATTGCCTAGGCGCTACGTGTCCTTTCCCAATCGGTGATCCCATGTCGGCGAGTCCATTGCCAGACCGCCGCTGAAGGTAGCGTGGAAACATGTACCGGCGCATTCTGGTCCCTCTAGACGGCTCTCAGTTGGCGGAACAGGTCCTGCCTTACGTTCGGCTCCTGGGTCGTCGTATTAATCTCCCTGTTCATCTCCTTCGTTCCTATGACGTCTCCCCATTGGGCATGGGAGACCTCGTCAGTTCAGGCTACTTGGAAGAATACCTGGCTTCCCTGCAAGCCGAATCAGGCGAATACCTTTCCCCCGTGGCTGAAGGCTTGATGCAGGACGGGCTCGCCGTCACAACGGGGGGTCTGCAAGGCGCCGCCGCGCCCGCTATTGTTGGCGAAACTGACAACGTTTCCGGCGGCCCGGTGCTGGTCGTCCGCGTTGCTCCAGCACCCGCCGCCGTCACCGCGGCCTAGAAACGGGCTCTACCACGCCCCTCTGCCGTGGCCCTTCTGTTACTATGCCTTGAGTCGCCGGGGCCTTTAGCCCCTTGGCTGGGAGGCTTTCCGAATGCCCGTATCCCAGGACCTTACTGACCTCTCCGGCCGCGTCGCCGTCATCACTGGTGGTAACGGCGGTATCGGCTTGGGCATGGCCCTTGGCCTCGCATCCGCCGGCGCCCACGTGGTCGTCGCCGCTCGCAATGCCGAGAAGAGCGCCAGCGCCGTTCAGGAAATCCAGGCGTTGGGAGTGGACGCCCTGGCGGTCTCCACTGACGTCACTTCAGAAGATCAGGTCAACGCCCTCCTGCGGCAGACCCTCCAGCAGTTTGGACGGGCGGACATCCTGGTCAACAACGCCGGCATGAACCTCCGCAAGGCGCCCGAAGACTACTCCGCCGACGAATGGGACTTGGTGCTGGACACTAACCTTCGCAGCACCTTCCTCTGCTCCCGTGCATTCTTCCCCGCCATGAAAGATGCTGGCGGAGGCAAAATCATCAACATTGGCTCCATGTTCTCCATCTTCGGTGGCGGCCTCGTCCCCGCCTACTCCGCCAGTAAAGGCGGCGTCGTCCAGCTTACCAAAAGCCTGGCCGTCGCCTGGGCGCCCCACAACATTCAGGTCAACGCCGTCCTCCCGGGTTGGATCACCACTGACCTCACCGCGCCTATCGCCCTCGAGTTTCCTGACTGGCACCGCGACATCACCGCCCGTATCCCTGCTGGCCGCTGGGGCGAGCCGTCCGACTTGGCTGGGGTAGCCTTCTTTCTCGCCTCCTCCGCGTCAAACTACGTCACCGGCGCCGTCATCACCGTGGACGGCGGCTACTCCGTTGGGTAGCCCTTCATAGATCGCCGCCTGTTTGGACGCTCTATCCTGGGGCCGCGGACCGCCCGGATTGACCGGTTCCCGCTTCGCGACTAGACTCCAGTGCGCCGCAATCCTCGGTCCCCTCCCACTCCAATAGATAGAGGTTCCCAATGAAACGCGCCGTCACGTTCTATAGCGAGGGGTTCAAACTGGACGGAGACATCTACGTTCCAGACGGCCTTCCTTCGGGCGAAAAACGCGCCGCCGTCCTCCTGTGCCACGGTTACACCGGCGTTAAAGACCTCTACCTCCCGGACAACGCCCGCGCCTTCAACCAGTCCGGATACGTCTCCATGACCTTTGACTACAAAGGTTGGGGCGACAGCGAAGGTCCCCCCAGCCGCCTGGCCCCCTACAGCCGCGTCGCCGATGTCCAGGCCGCCATGACCTTCCTCACCCTCCAGCCGGAAGTGGCGTCTGACGCCATCGGCCTCTTCGGCGTCAGCTACGGCGGCGCCACCGTATCTTGGGTTGGCGCCGTGGACCAGCGGGCCGCTTGCGTCGTCAGCGTCGTCGGTATCGGCCACGGCGGCCGCTGGATGCGCTCCGTCCGCCGCCCCGACGAGTGGTTCGATATGCTGGAGAGTTCCAAGGAAGACCGGGAGCGACGCGCCACCACCGGTCATTCGCAGATGGCCGACCGCGCCGGCATCCTCCTGGCCGACCGCGCTTCCGCCGAGCTCTCCGCCGCCGCCCGCCGAAACCTCCCCTCCGCCATCGGCACCCTGCCCTTGGAGTTCATCGACGATACCCTCGGCTTTCACCCAGAATGGATCGTCGATAAGATATCGCCCCGGCCCATCCTCTTCATCACCACCGATAACGACCGCCTTGTCCCCCCGGAGGAGTCCGAGTCCCTCTACGACCACGCCAAAGAGCCCAAGAAACTGGTGATGCTAAAAGACTACAGCCACTACGCCGTCTACCAGGAGCCCGCCTTCACAGAGGTAATGCGCGAGTCCCTGGTCTGGTTCAACAAATACCTCCCCGCCCGTACCCAGCCTTAGCATTACGCCACTCCCCCCGACTCCCCCTACCCCGGCGCGAACGCATCTATGATCTGCTCCACGTTCTCCGTCAACGGACACAGCACCGGGTAGCCTGCCCCCGCGTCCAGGTACTCCTGCACCCGTGCTCGGCAGTGCTGTGGCGTCCCCGCCACCGAAAGCAGGTCCACTAACCCGTCGTCCACCAGCGCCGACGCCGCTTCAATCCCGCCCTCTTTCGGCGGCCAGCCCCCCATCGTATCGTGGATACGCTGAATCGCCTCGTCGCTCACCCCGCTGGCCCGGGCAATGTGCGGCTGCTGCCCTATATACATCGCCACCGCGTGCCGCGCCACGTCTCGCGCTCGGCTCGCATCGTCGTCCATCGCCACCGCTAGCATCTGCGGCAGCTCCAGCGCCGCCAGCGACCGTCCGCCCTTTCTCGCCCCGGCCTCTATTCGATTCAGCGATTCTTTTAAATAGCCCACCGAAGTAAAAAAGTTGAGGAACACCCCGTCCGCCACCTCTCCCGCCATCCCCTGCATCCTCGGACCCGTGGCTCCAATATAGATAGGTACATCGACCGGCTCACGGGGCACCCCTTCGCCCAGGTCCAGACGCAGGTCGCGCGCCTGCACCACTTCACCCTCAAAGTCCACCGTCTCCATGTTCAGCAGTCGCCGTACCACCGTGACGTACTCCCGCATCGCCGTCAGCATCTTCCGTCGATTTATCCCCTGCTTCCAGGCCAGCGGATCCCAGTACGCGCCGATTCCCAGCACCGCCCTGCCCCCGGACAGCTCGTCCAGCGTCGCCAGGCTCATCGCCATCAGCGCTGCGGTACGGGTCCAGTTATTCACTACCCCGGTGCACAGCTTCACCTGCTCCGTGGCCGTGGCGAACGCCGCCAGCGGAACAAAGGCGTCACGCACCAGCCTCGTCTCGCACACCCAGACCGAATGGAACCCCTTCGATTCCGCATGCTGAGCCAGCCGTACCTGTTCAGCAAGCCCCGGCCTGTCCAGGAATATCAGCCCTACCCGCTCCAACTTCTCCCCTCCACCTGCCCTACTTCTGGCTGCCCCGTTTCAGGAAAATACCCTCGCCGGGAGTACCCACGTACTGCCCGCCCTCCACCACCACATTGCCCCGGGACACCACCACCTCAGGCACGCCCTTGACCTTCATCCCTTCGTACAGGTTGTAGTCCACATTCATGTGGTGCGTCTTTGCGCTTATTGTGCTCTCCGCGTCCGGGTCGAACACCACCACGTCGGCGTCCGAACCCACCGCGATCGTCCCCTTCCGAGGGTACATTCCGAACAGGCGCGCCGGCGCCGTGGCGAATATCTCCACCATCCGGTTCATGCTTATGAGGCCGGAAGCCACTCCCCCCGTGTACAAGATCGGCAGCCGGTTCTCCACCCCCGGTCCACCGTTGGGGATCTTCGAAAAGTCGTCCCGCCCAATGGACTTCTGCCCGTTCAGGTTGAACGCGCAGTGGTCCGTGGACACCACCTGGAGGTCGTCCCGCTTCAGCCCCGCCCACAACTCATCCTGGTGCCACTTCGCCCGCAACGGTGGCGTCAGCACATATTTGGCCGCATCGAACCCCGGCGCCTGGTAGTAGCTTTCGTCCAGCGCCAGGTACTGCGGGCACGTCTCCGCGTACACGTACTGGTTGTGTGACCGTGCCTCCTGCACCTCCCGCAGCGCGTCTGCGCAGCTCAGGTGTACAAAATATACCGGCGCTCCCGTCATCTGCGCCATCCGAATGCTCCGGTGCGTCGCCTCTCCCTCCGTGATGGGAGGTCGCGTTGTCGAGTGGTACTTGGGCGCCGTCTCCCCGCGGCCCAGCGCTGCCTTAACCAGCACGTCAATTACCTCACCGTGCTCCGCGTGCAGGCACACCATCGCCCCGTTGTCCGCAGATCGGGACATCGCCTTGAAAATCGTCGCGTCGTCCACCATCACTGCTCCGGGGTAGGCCATGAACATCTTGTAGCTGCTCACTCCGCTGCGCACCATTTGGTCAAGCTCCGGCAAACGGTCGTCCGGCAGGTCCAGGATGATCATGTGAAACCCGTAGTCTATCGCCGCCTTCCCCTCCGCCTTTCCGTGCCACGTCTCCAGCGCCTCCGTGAGTGAGTGTCCCCTCTGCTGTAGCGCGAAGTCCACTATCGTCGTCGTCCCACCGTGCGCTGCCGCTATCGTCCCAGATCGGAAGTCGTCCGAAGATACGGTCCCCCCGAACGGGAAGTCCATATGCGTGTGGGGGTCTATCCCGCCGGGTATGACGTACTTGCCCGTGGCGTCAATCACCCGGTTGCCGTCTTCGGGCAGGTCCAGGCCTATGGTGCGGATCTTCCCATTGTCCACCAGAATATCCGCCTGGTAATTATCGGCGGCTGTAAAAACGTTTCCATTCTTAATGAGGACACCCATGATTCCCTCCTTGTGGACCCACTCTGCTGATGCCTTCAATGTATGAGTCACCGCACCCGCTGTCAAATCTAGGACATGCTCAATGTTTCGTTTAGAGATATACTATGGCGGATGGTTTTTGCTGGGGCTCGCCGTCAAAATTTCCCGGCAATCCTGTTAATTAACGCTTTTTAGTGTTTTGGAGAGAGTATATGGCTGACAAACAGATCCCCCTTATGGCTCACCTGATGCGTCGAGCGGGCTTTGGCGCCCCCTACGAAGAGATCGAGGCCAGGGCCGCTCGAGGTTACGAGACCATCGTTGAAGAGTTGGTGGACCCGGATGCCTACGGCATAGCGCCTGTTGACCCCTTCCTGCTTTGGCGTTACAACCCCCAGGCTGAGTCTATTCCGGACCACTCCATCTCCCAGATGTCCTTCATGTACTACATGGTCTCTTCCCTCCGTCCCTTAGAAGAGAAGATGACCCTCTTTTGGCACATGATCTTCGCCACGGGAAACTCCAAGGTGGACAACCCCACGGAGCTTCAGCGCCAGGTCTCTATGTTTCGCCAGATGGGCCTGGGCAGCTATAAAGACCTGCTTTTGGCGCTGTCTAAAGACCCCGCCATGCTCTTCTGGCTGGACAATAACGAAAACCACAAGCACGCCCCCAACGAAAACTGGGGCCGGGAGCTTCTGGAGCTCTTCTCCATGGGTCAGGGAAACTATTCCGAAGACGATGTAAAAATGGCCTCCAGGGCGTTCACCGGGTGGACCATCAAACCCAAGGTTCCGCGCATCCCTTACGGTCGCTACCTCTGGGGCTTTGAATACCAGGAGGCCGACCACGATGATGGTGAGAAGACCTTCCTGGGTCGTAGTGGCAACTTCAACGGTGATGACATCATTGACATCATCGTCCAGCAGCCCGCCACCGCCCAGTTCGTCGCCCGTCACCTCTATAGCTACTTCGTCGCTGATGAGGTGCAGGTGCCCAGTTGGAATGACGTCCCTCCCAGGGACCCGGATGCGGTCAACGCCATTGCGGACGTTTTCGTGAAGTCCAATTATCAAACCAGGGACACGCTGCGGTTCATCTTCAACTCTGACTTCTTCAAAGATGAGTCGGCCTGGTTTGCCAAGGTTAAGAACCCCGTCGAAGTCGTCGCCGGCACCCTTAGGCTTGTTGGCGAATACCAGACCCCTAGGCCCGAGTTGACCCCCATCGCCCTGGAGACCGGCTACCAGGGCCAGGAGCTTACCAATCCTCCCAGCGTTGAGGGATGGCACACTGGTGCCGAATGGGTCGATACCGGGTCCCTGGTGCGTCGCGTCAACTTCATGGCCCAGTGGCTGAGCGACGCCAGCTCTCCCGGTGTCCAGTCCATCATCTCCAGGCTGGGCTCAAAAGACACCCTGACATCGGCGGAGCTGGTGGACGGTTGTCTGGAGCTCCTCGGCGCCGTGCAGTTGAACGAAGATACGCGGCGGCAGCTAATTGAGCACTCTGACGCCGAGGGAGAAATCAGACGCGGGTCCACGGCGGATGAACGCCAGGCTTTCGGTGGCCGCGTCACCGGAATGCTACAGCTCATCGCCGCCTGCCGCGAGTACCAGTTCTGTTAACCCTTCCCACCGTGGCTCCCCGGAACTTAGCCGCTGGACCGAGTCCATCTGGCGGTATACCCTTGGTCGGCCTAACAAACCTTTTTGCAACGTGAGGTCATAGATGCCCCTAACGCAAACAGTCGGTAAACGCACCTACAACTACAGCCACTGCCTGGCATATTTCAACGCCTGGGCGGCGCCTGTTGACATAGCCTTGGGTGACGAAGACACCCTCTACGTGGTCAGCCGTGGCTTCGATATCCCCATCGGCGTATTCGGATTTAAAGAATGGGTCAAGTGGGACATGAAGGAGGACCGTAACATCCTCTCCGCTGGCGCCTACGGGCGTCAGGACGGGCAGTTCGTTTGGCCCGCTTCAATCGCCCTGGATGGAAAGGGCGGCGTCTTCGTCTCTGACGAGCACCTTGACCGCATCGCCGTCTACTCCACTGATGGTGCTTTCCAACGTCAGTGGGGTACCACTGGCGCTGCTGAAGGGCAACTCGCCGGTCCCGCCGGCATCCGGTTTGACGCCGATGGCAACCTCTACGTCGTCGAGAGCCGAAACAATAGGGTTCAAAAGTTCACCAAAGCCGGTGACCTTCTCGCATCATGGGGCGAAGGCGGCGCCGGTGAAGGTCAGTTCAGCCTCCCTTACGGCGTCCACGTCGACGCCCAAGGTGACGTGTTCGTCGCCGATTGGGGAAACGACCGCGTCCAGAAGTTCTCGCCGGACGGTCGGTTCATTGCCCAGTTCGGCGTTCCAGGTGAGGGCAGTGGTCAGCTCCGGCGTCCCACCAGCATTGCCACCGATAGGGATGGCGACGTTTACATCGCCGACTGGGGAAACAATCGGGTTCAGGTGTTCGATGCCGGTGGCGAGGTAATAACCTCTTTCTACGGCGATGCCCGAGAGCTCTCCAAGGCTGCCGCCGGTCAGGTCAACGCCAACCCTGACCTGGTCAAAGCCAGGCGCCGCGCAGACATCACTCAAGAGTGGACCTTTCGCCGCGCCACCGCCGTGGCCGTGGATGACCAGAACAAGATTTATATAATGGAAGCGCTCAGTGGACGCGTTCAGGTCTACCAGAAGGAAGATGACTATTTGGAGGCCCAGTTCAACCTCTAACTCCCTGCTTCCTGCGCGCTGGCTTCTCTGGTGCCACTAGATCCGTCCATCATCTCTCTTGAGTGACTTGGGTAATTAAAATGGGACCCCGGCGGCGGCAGGCTGCCGGGGTCCTTCTTTCTGCCTCCTGCTCCTCTCGGTCTTTAAACCCACCGTTGAAACCCAACCCCGCACGGGCGTATCCTCCCGCTGCACTTCTATCACAGGGGGTATCAATGCCCGGGCCTCTGCAAGGCATCAAAGTCCTGGAGTTTACTGAGATCATCGCCGGGCCTCTGGGCGGCATGCTCCTTTCAGACATGGGGGCAGACGTTATCAAAATAGAGCCTCCCTGGGGCGACCCGTGGCGAATGTGGGCCCAGTTCATGCCCGGCGAGAGCCGCCAGCACCTGGCCCTCAACCGTGGCAAGCGCGGCATCACCCTGGACCTCTCCAAACCCGAAGCCCGGGATATCGTTTACAAGCTGGTCCCGGATATGGACGTCGCCATCGTCAACTACCGTCCCGGTGTGCCTAAAAATCTGGGCGTCGATTACGCCACCCTGTCGGCCCTCAACCCCGGACTGGTCTATTGCGAAAATACCGCCTTTGGCGCCGAGGGTCCGGACAGCCAACGCCGCGGTTATGACATCATCGTTCAGGCCCTCTCCGGCTTCATGGCCGCCGAGGGGAAGCTGCTCGATGGCGTTCCCCAGCCCCTCATGTCCACCGCCGTCGCCGACTGTGCCACCGCCCTCGTCATCGCCTGGGGAGTCACCGCTGCCCTATTTGATCGCCAACGCACGGGCCTCGGACAAAAGGTGGAGACCACCCTCCTTGGCACCGCCCTGGGCCTCCTGACCCAACGCTTCCTGCGCGTTCAGTCCCACGACGCCCCGGCCCAGGACCAGTTCTTACAGGAAGTTCACGCCCTGCGCTCCGGCGGCGCCGCCTTCGACGACCTTAAAGCGAGCCATGACACCCTTCTACCCGCGTTTCAGCTTACCATCTACTACGGCTCCTACCGCACCTCTGATGGTGTAATCGTCGTCGCCTGCCTCAGTGACCCCTTGCGCCGTCGGCTCCTGGACGTTCTGGAGCTAGAGGATATACGTTTCCAGCCGGACTATGATCCTGACAGCCCCCAGACCGAGGCCTTCAACACCGAGCTTCAGCTTCGGGCTAAGGACCTCTTCCGTCAGAAGACGACAGCGGACTGGCTGGACCTGCTGAAGCAAAAGGGGATTCCCGCCGGTCCCATCAAATTCGTTGAGGAGCTGCTATACGACCCTCAGGTTGAGGCTAACGGTCTGGGCGTGGACCTGGAGCACACCTTGGCCGGTAAATTACGGATGGTGGGCCCGCTTCTCCAAATGGACCGTACCCCCCTGGCTGCCCAACGCGCCTCCCCGGCCTTGGGCGAGCACACCAACGAAGTGCTCTCCTCCCTGGGCTACACCGGCGAACAGATAGCCCGGCTCCGAACCGATGGCGTCATCGGCTAGCGTGACCCGCGGCTTCCTTTGCGCTGCCTGCCCCACCCCCCTTGCTCCAGGGATGAAAGGCAAAGCGTCTTACCCCCCAAGTCTTTAGACAAGACAGGTGGCAGCGGGTAATATACGTCCAATCTCGAATCGGGATCGCATCATTTCACCCCAACCACCCCAAGGAGGCGCCCCATGCCCACTGCTCTGGTCAACGGCCTTAACCTCTACTACGAAAGCCACGGCAGCGGGTTCCCCCTGGTCTTCGCCTACGGCCTCGGCGGCAACACCACCGAGTGGGAGCCCCAGATCCCGGTTTTCTCCAAGGACTACCGCTTCATTGTTTGGGATCCCCGGGGCCACGGGCGCTCTGACGCCCCGCCCAACAAGGAAGACTACACCTTGGACATCTTCGCCTCGGACCTGGCGGGTCTGCTGGACCACCTTGCCATCCAGGAGTCCTACATCGGTGGCCTCTCTATGGGCGCAGGTGTGGCCGCCCGCTTTGCCCTGGCCCATCCCCAGCGCGTCGCCGGGCTCCTCATTTTCGACTCCGGCTCCGCCTCCGGCCTCCCCGTGACGCCTGAAGCCCGCCGGATGCGAGAAGACATAATCCGGCTGGCTGAGACACAGGGAATGGACGCCGTCGCGGAGCACTCCATGCGGTCCAACCCCAACATCAGCCGCACTGCGGAGTCCGGCCCCGCTGCCAGGCAGCGTATCCTGGACATGTATCGCGCCCTATCCGCCCACGGCTACGCTCACAGCACCCGCATGATCCTCAACTCTGAGTTCGATGGCGCCATCCTCGGTACCATCAACTCCCCGACCTTAGTGCTCGCCGGCGATGAGGACTCTGCTTTGGCAAGCTGCCGCTACATCCATCAGCAGATCTCAGGTTCGGAAATGGTCGTCATACCAAGCGCTGGCCACCTCTCCAACCTGGACCAGCCCCAGGCGTTCAACAACGCCGTCCTCTCCTTCCTGCGAAAGGCGGATCAGACTCGAAAGGCCGGCGCCACGGCCCGCCACGCCAACGCCTGAACCTCGCACTACCGGAGCCATCTGTTCATGACTTCAACCAGCCGTCGGGTTCAGAACACCGTCTCTTTCCAGGGACTCAACCCTCTGGCGTTTCTTGAGCGCAGCGCCTTCGTTTACCCGGACAAGACCGCTGTGGTCTACGGCCATAGGCGGCTTACCTACGCCCAGCTTCATCAGCGGGTCGCCCGCCTCTCCGGCGCACTCAAAGACGCCGGCGTGCGCAAAGGTGACCGGGTCGCCTTCCTGGTGCCCAACCTACCGGAAATGCTGGAGGGTCACTTCGGCCCCTTGCGCCTGGGTGCCGTCCTGGTGGCGCTCAACATTCGCCTCTCCGCCCGCGAAATCGAATTTATCATCAACCACTCCGGCGCCAAGCTTCTGGTCTTCGATTCTGAGCTTGCCCCCATCGTCCGGGAGCTCGAGGACAACGTCCCCGCGGTGACCACCTTCGTTCAGGTCGTAGACACTGCGCCCAAGGCCGATGATATCCCCGGACCCGACTACGAGTCGTTCCTCGCCTCCGCCTCCCGTATCGATTTCCGTGAGGAGTTGGACTCGGAACTGGACACCATTGCAATTAACTACACCTCTGGCACCACCGGCAGGCCAAAAGGGGTGGAGTATCACGCCCGTGGCGCCTACCTGGCCGCCCTGGGTGAAGCCCTGGAAACGGGACTAAACTGGCGCAGCGTTTACCTCTGGACCCTCCCAATGTTCCACTGCAACGGCTGGTGCTTTCCCTGGGCCGTCACCGCGGTCGGCGGCACCCACGTCTGCCTCCGCCGCGTCGATGCCGAGTCGGTCTATCGCCTCATCGATGCCGAGTCCGTCACCCACATGTGCTGCGCCCCCACCGTTCTCACCGCCCTCTACTCGTCTCCTCTGGCGAAAAACCGGGACCTGAGCGGTGTCACCATCACCACCGCCGGCGCGCCCCCTGCTCCTCAGGTCATTCGAACAATGGAGACCATGGGCGCACGCGTCCTCCACGCCTACGGTCTCACCGAGACCTATGGCCCCCACACAATATGTGCCGAGCAGCCGGGGTGGGACGTCCTGCCTATCGAGGAGCGCGCCGTACTCAAAGCCCGTCAAGGCGTGCCCTATATCGTCGCCGCTCCTGGACTTCGGGTGGTGGACGAATCTATGGTGGACGTCCCCCGCGACGGCGAGACCATGGGAGAAGTCGTCATGCGGGGCAACAACGTAATGTCCGGCTATTTCGATTCCCCAGAGGAGACATCCAAATCGTTCCAGGGCGGCTGGTTTCACTCCGGCGACCTGGCCGTGTGGCACCCGGACGGCTACATAGAGCTGCGCGACCGTTCAAAAGACGTCATCATTTCCGGCGGCGAGAACATCTCCAGCCAGGAGGTGGAAAAGGTCGTTATGGAGCATCCCGCCGTGCTGGAAGTCTGCGTCGTCGGCGTTCCGGACGAACGCTGGGGCGAGGTTCCCAAAGCCTTCATCGTCCTTCGCTCGGAAGCCGACGCTGCCCCTGATGACATCATCCAGTTCTGCCGGGAGCGCATCGCCCATTTCAAGTGCCCCAAACACGTGGAGTTCGGAGACCTGCCCAAGACCGCCACCGGTAAGATCCAAAAGTTCTTGCTCAGGGAAAAAGAATGGCAGGGCTATCAGAAGCGGGTCCACTGATCCGCCTGGACTGTTGTTTGGCGTCAAACTAGCAGCACAGGAGACACGTATCATGACATCCTTAAGCCTGGAAGACCTGGCCGCCATGCTCCGGCGCGCCGGGCTGAACGTGCCCGCAGAGGAGTTGGAGCGTATTCGCCCCGCCGCGGAAGACTACCTCCGCCGCGCCCGGGAGCTGGCCACCGCAATCCACGGTGACGCCGAGGTTGGCGGCGTATTTCGGGCTGGCTCTGCCCAGCCATAAGGAGCCTTCAGGTTGAACGCTACAACCCAAGACCTCCACTACCTAACCATACGCGAAGCCGCTGGTCTCATCGAAAGTCGCCGCCTTTCCCCGGTGGAGCTGACCCGAGCCCTGCTGGACCGCATCGAGGCCATTGATGGCCGCCTCAAGTCCTTCGTGGCACTGTCCGCGGACACCGCCGTCAATGACGCCCGAGTCGCAGAGGCCGAAGTGTTAGGCGGAGGCTACAAAGGTCCCATGCACGGCATCCCCGTGGCCCACAAAGACCAGTTTGACGGTCCCGGCCAGCCCAGCGGTTGCCGTCCCGAAACGCCCCAACCCCAGGTGCCTCCGGAAGAGGCCACCGCCGTCCGCAAGCTCCGAGAGGCCGGTTCCATCTACTTCGGCAAGTTGGAAATGAACGGCTTGGCTGTAGGCCACGGCCCCACTCGCCAACGAGACCAGGCACGCAACCCTTGGAACCTGGACCACACTCCAGGCGGTTCCAGTAGCGGCTCAGGCGCCGCCGTTGCCGCCGGGTTGGTCATGGGCTCTCTGGGAGAGGACACAGCCGGTTCCATCCGCTTTCCTGCCGCCTGCTGCGGCCTGGTTGGCCTTAAGCCCACATACGGTCTGGTTAGCCGCCGCGGGCTGGTGCCCTTGAGCTGGTCACTGGACCACGGCGGCCCCATGACTCGCACCGTGGAAGACAACGCTCTCATGCTCCAGGGGTGCGCCAGCCATGACCCCTTGGACCCCACCTCCGCCAACGTACGCATCCCAGACTACACCTCCCGCCTGTCCGGTGGCGTCCAGGACTTGGTGGTGGGTGTTCCTAAACACTTCATTGACCACCCGGACGGCGCCTTGGGGCAGGAAACCCGCGGCGCTGTGGAAAAGGCCCTACAGGAATTGGAAACCCTGGGAGCCCGGGTGCAGGAAGTCACCATCCCGGGTTTGGAACAGGCCGTCATGGCCAACATCATCATCTGGTACAGCGAAGGGTTCGCTCCACGCCAGGAGGACCTGAACTCTCGCCCTCAAATGTTCGGTGACGCCATGCGCGGCATCCTACAACTGGGGAGCCTCTTTACCGCCGCTGATTACATAAACGCGCAGCGGGCCAGGGCCTCGGTCAGTTCAGAGCTGGCCCGGGCCTTTCAAGCGGTGGACATCCTGGCGATGCCCACAATGCCCTGGCCGGCCCCCGTGGTGGCCGCTGTCGACCCCCGTACCCTCCTCTCTGGCATGCACAACCTCATCTACTACATGGGGCCTTTCAACATCACCGGGTCACCGGCTCTGTCTCTGCCCTGCGGCTTCAGCCGGGACAATCTGCCTCTTAGCCTCCAGCTCGTTGGCAAGCCCTTTGACGAAGCTCGTCTCTATCGAGTGGGCCACGCCTACGAGCAGCAAACGGGATGGTACAAACGTCGTCCTCCCATCTAGCGAAGTTTGCTCAACCCGCAACCGTACTGAGGGCAAGCCTTTGTCATCTATTTCGTGCGGCGGAAAGTCCGGCCATGACAGGCCTTGATACTAATGAACCCTTCAAAGAAGGGATTAGAGCGTAGGTGAATATTTTCGCTGGTTCGCTGGGTGCTAAAACTCTTGCCCTAACCGCTCTGCTGGCCACGTTCCTGGTGGCTCTGGCCGCCTGTGGCGGCGGACTGGACGACGCCTCGAAGACCGCCACCGCTGCGGCGCCTACCATCGCCGCCGGCGCCACCCTGGAAGCTCAGAGCGCCACCGCCGAGGCTGTTGCCAGTGTGACGGCTCAAGCCCAGGCCACCGTCACTTCTCAGGCCCTGGCGGAAGCCGCCGCCCGGGCTCAGGAAGAAGGACTCGACGAGCTCTTTGGCGCCTTGCCTGCGGGCGAGATTTATGATGGCCTGTCAGGCCAGGTGCGGGCCATGCTGGATGCCTCCGGAGTTGACCGGGCCACGTTCGAACGCGTCGTAGCCTCCCTTACGGGGGTCGGTGAGCCTGATTTTGAGGGTGCGGCCGTCCTCTTCTGCGCTCTGGGAGATATGCCGGTGGACTTTCTGCCGCCCCAGTTTTGGGGTCAGATGGCCCTCTTGCCTGCCCAGGTATACCATCTCGCAGGCGTTGAGTTGGATTCGGAGGACCTCTCAAACTTCGCTGGGGGGCTCGCCTTCCCCACCGGGGAGGAAGCCGCCCAAATGATGCGGGCGCTGGGCCAATTCGTCCTCATGGACCAGGCCCAGGAAGCGGACGAAGTCGAAGAACCTTCGCCCGAGGAGATAAAGAGCTTCTTTGCCTCCCTCCCCGATGATATCAAGGCCCAACTTGAGGCCGACGGCTGGCCCGAAGAGCGCATCAACCAATTCGCCGATTCCGTCGAGGAACCGGATCCATCAGAGCTTAAGTCCCTTCTCACACCCCTGGCAGACGTTCCCATTCCCTTCCTCCAGGAGGAGATGTCCGCCTTTCTCAGCCAGTCACCTGATTTCCTCCTCGCCCCTATTATTGAGAAGATCGGCCAGCAGGCCGTCGACGAGCTAAAGTCAGGGGTGCGGCCTCCCACTGGAAGCGAGTTCTTGGCGTTGGTCGAGGTATTCGAGACGCTGGGCGCCCTTGGGGAGTAGACATCCCCTACCGGATAACCGCTTATTTCCCCGGAAATAGCGCCTCAGAATACTTCCATCCATGGCTCCGGTCACGTTACCTCATCGCCAGTGGAGCATACTTGTAAATCATGTCAGTCCTATGAAAATAAGCCTCCTACGTCTCCAACCCGCTCATCCTTAGGCCAAGTTTATCCTGAGCCTGTCGAAGGGAAGGACGAGCCCATACCGCATTCCGCCCCCCACCACGTCATTCCGAGTCGGCCCGTGAGGATCGAAGAATCTGGGTGGGGAGGAGAGCATGCCTCACCTTCGCGTCCACTTCTATCACCGACATGGGATTTTCATGCCTGGTGGTGCCGGTCGCAACCGGCATGTGCGATTGCCTGGAAAATGGCCCCGCCCTGCCTTCGAAAAAGCGGTTCTTACGCCCAATCAGCTCCAACCGTACACGGGAGTGCAGGGAACCCAGTTTCCCTTGCCGACAGTCTGAGGGTGTCCCTCAGAAAAACTCTTAAAAACCTTCCGGGGCGAGTGGGTGGGAACCACCAACCTTCGATTTGCAACCCTTAGTAGCGGCTAGCGCTTCGCCCTCGCTGATCAGTTCCAGAGGGCCTATCCGGCGGCTTGCTAGCCACTTCCGTCCCACAATTGTCATACCCGGTGGTGCCAGCCTCAACCGGCATCGGCGATTCCCCGGAACGCTCTCGTCACAATCCCAAGACCTAGGCCGGCTTGACCAACTGCCCCGTCTTCGCCGACTCCACCATGGCTAACGTAATCTGTACCACCTTTAATCCGTCCAACCCCGTGGCTTCAGGTTGCCCGTCCTCCTCCACCGCTCGGTTGAAGTCCTCCACCAGGTTCACATAAACGTTGCCGTCGTCTCTTCCGTAGCCCTCGGTGCGCTCCTTTCCTTCCTCCACAACCTCCAAGCTCCCTGCCCAGGAAGTCTGCCCACCTGAAGCAATTACCCGTCCTCGGCTGCCGTAGACCGCTAAGTCGGGTCGGTTGTACGGTAACCGGCGGCCGGAAACCAGTATCCCTATCGTCCCGTTGGCGAATCTCAAAAGCAGCGTGGCTAGGTGCTCCAGCGGTTGCGCCTCCGTCTGGCCGTCCGTGACCGCGGTCACCTCTGTAACCTCGGAGTCCAGCACATACCTGAGCTGATCTGCGCCGTGGACCCCATTTCCCATGAACGTCCCAGCTCCCACTAGGTCCGGTCGCTCCCACCATTCTCGTAACCCCGTCCGCACAGTCGGCGTCACAAGCCCTGGCTCTCCATACCCCCATTGTGCATGCGCTAGGGCCACCGAGCCCAGTGCCCCTGAACCTACCAACCGCCGCGCCTCCCGGGTGCCGGGATGCTGTCTCGCCTGGAACGCTATCCCCAGCTTCACCCCCTCTTGGGCGCACACATCCACCATCTCCTGGCAGTCCTTTATTGTCAGCGCCATCGGCTTTTCGCACAGCACGTGCTTCCCCGCTCTTGCCGCTTGGACAGTCTGACCGCAGTGCAGCGAGTTGGGCGACGCTATGTACACCACGTCCACGCCAGGGTCTTTCAGGAAATCTTCGAACGAGTCATACCCAGCCCCGGCCCCATGTCGTCCGGCAAACTCCTTCACCCGGCCCATGTCTCTCGCGTACACCGCTGCTAAATTGGCCCCTTTCGCCGCATTGATAGCCGGGGCCATGATACTGTTCGGATGGTTTCCTGCGCTGACCATTCCCCAACCTAGGGGCATAGGTGGTACCTCCGTTTTACTTGATTCCGTTCCGGCATCACCTTAGGCCAGCCGCCTAGGCGTGTCAATGATGACCTGCTAAGGCTTGTGGGCCAAACTGCCCCCCCACAACCTTCCGAACGACTCTTACTCCGGGTTCCCCACTCAGTCATACTAAGACCGTACCAATAAATCCTAAAACCGTCCCGTCCCGTCCCGTTTCCGGATGTATTTCGAATTGGGTAGCCCGCGCCTCCTGCAAACATCCGCCTCCAGGCATCCCCTGCTGGTCAACGCCCTTCTCAGTATCGACGCCTACCCCTTCCCCACCGGCAAGGTAGACCTGATTGAGACCCATATCTCGTTCATCTTTCTCGCCGGACCCTACGTTTACAAAGTCAAAAAGCCGGTTGTGTATGATTTCCTTGACTTCTTCAAGTGCTATCGCGCCTGCATTAGAGGAAAGGTCAATCTCTACCAGTCGGCCGGTCCTAACCTGACCCGGGATGAGCGGCTAGGCCTAAAGGCCACGTCAGAGGACTACTTTCGCTTGGCGCATTCATACCTGCCCCCTTCCCCTCGCCCGTCCCTTGTGCTGGTAGTTGGCATCACCGGCGTCGGCAAGTCCACCGTCGCCGCGGAACTGGCCCGCCGCTATGACATGCGCCACGTCAACTCTGACCTGGTCCGCAAAGAGCTGGCCGGCATCAGTTCGGAAGAGCATCGGTACTCGGGTTATGGCCGGGATATCTACTCTCCCGAAATGTCCCGTCGCACCTATGCCGCCATGTTGGACAGAGCCAGGGCTCGTCTGGGAAACGGAGGTCCGGTGGTGCTGGATGGCAACTACCGGCGCGCTGAACATCGCGCCCGCGCTGCCGCCCTGGCTGCTGTCACCGGGGCCGACTTCTGGATTGTCCAGTGCGCTCTACCGGAAGACGAGGCCCACCGCTACCTTGGTCCTTGATCCCCTCGCTGAAAGGCTGCGGCACAACTCAATACCATCGCGCCCGGACACCTTCAGGTCCACCAACGCCACATCTGGCGAAAGCAGCTTCGCCAATCTAAGCCCCTCTTCCACGTCTCCAGTTGACCCTACAACCTCCAGCTCGGGGTCTAGGGCCAGCCGGTGTGCCAGCCGTATTCCCATCCTTTCGTTCTAGTCAATGATTACTATGCGAACGCCCATCTCATTAGCAGTGTATCGGCTCTCCCAATTGCGAATCAGTGCCGATAGTCGCCTGATGCGGCGTACTATGGACGAGGATTCCACTGCCGAACGGACTGGCTCGTTTGAGCTAGATGGAACCGCGATGTCCCTCATTGGCTTAGCTGAATTGGGCAAGGGACGTGGACCGGAAGTCCCGGCGCGCGCGACACTTCGAGTAGCTGCTAAAACAAAAATACCCGCCACTCCGGGGTGCGTCCCAGACCTGCGGGCAGTTCTCGTGCGGGGCCCCTTCTCTTGACTAGAGCAGGAACTCCTTTCGTACCCTGCGCCGCGCCATCTGCGCCGCCGCTTGAGACCGTCGGTCCACCTCAAGCTTACTCAAAATGTTGCTTACGTAGTTCTTCACCGTCTTGTCGCTAAGGTGTACCTTTCCGCTATCTCTCTGTTCGTCTGACCCTCGGCAATCAGCTCCAGAATCTGCTTCTCGTGTTCTGACAGCTCCCCCTATCGCCGCTCCTCTTCGTTCCCGTGGCGCACCCGCTCCAAGCCCTTGGATGTCACCGCCGGGTCAAGAAGACTTTTTCCTTCGCTTATGCGGGTAATGGCATCAAGGATTCCCTGAGCGCGGATCTCCTTCAGCAGGTACCCAAATGCGCCTGACATGATGGTGCCCATCACCGCTTCTTTATCGCTATACGAGGTCAACATCAGTACCTGGATGTCCGGGATGAGTACGCGGATGTCGCGGCACGCCTCAATTCCCGTCCCGTCCGGTAGCCGGATGTCCATAACTACCACGTCCGGCGATAGCTCTTTGGCCTGCCTCACCGCCTCCGCCGCTGTTCCCGCCTCCCCAACCACTTCAAAGGCTTCCTGTCGAGACATCAGCGTCACCAGGCCCCGCCGCACAATATCGTGATCGTCAACCGCCAGTATCCGCACCGGCCCTTTACCGTTTCCGTCTCCTGCCATCAGTCGTTTGCTTCTTTAGATTGCGTGCGCGCATCCAGCAGGCGGTTTTGAGCAAGACCTGCCCCTCTAGTATACCGAATCGCTGCGCCCGCCGGATGCCAGTCCTCTTCGGATACCGAGTATCCGACTGTCGAGGCATTGATCAGCTAGTAACCAGTAGTCAGACTGACCTTCGGATGAGTTAGCAACGCCCCTCAGTAGCGGACAGACGTAGCCATATCTGTTGTATGGGATCGCAACTCTAACGATATCGACGCAATCGGTGCGTCCGTTGCAGTCCTCATGGCGGATTTGCCCGGGTTCGCTCATCGGCGCTGTTCCTCCGAGTCCCGTCCTTGTCCTGCCCTGAAGAAGGCCAAGCTCACCGGCTTCGACGCTCCACAGCCATCCAGAGAGGTGTGGTCATCCAACCTCGTATCCTCAAGCGGACTCAGTCGGCCTCTACCTGGCGGGCGGCTAAGTGATCAGATAATCGCCACCGTCAGTCAAGCGTCCAGCCATGGCGTGATATACTCTGCCGCGGTATCTGCCCCGCATAAGCCGCAGCCCGAAACTTAGCCAACCCCCTAACACCTGTTGGACTGGATCGCCGCCACCCTAGCCAGCACCTTCCTGTTCGCCCTCGTATCCGTCATGGACAGGCGGCTTCTGGTGGCGCACGTTCCTAGCGGCCATGCCTTCAACGTTTTAGTCGCCGGTCTCCAGCTCTGCATCTCTGCCACCGTCTTTCTGGCCGCTCCCTGGCGTTCAGATCCGTCCACTGGCGTCCTCCTCTCCATATTGCTGCCTCAGGCGTAGCCCAGGGCCTCACCCTTCTTTGCATGTTCTACGCCCTTAGATTTTTCGAAGTCTCCAGGTTCATGCCCGTTTACCAGATATTCCCCGTTGTCGTCGCCATTATGGCCATTTTCCTGCTGGACGAAGGGCTCTCCCTTCTCCAGTGGCTCGCAATCCTGGTCACTGTGGCTGGTGCCGTCCTCATCACCTTCGACCCAAACGCGTCCGTCGCCAGGCGAGTCGCCTGGCCCGCCTATCTGCTGGTTCTGGGCGCAATCCTGGCCACCGCCGTCGCCAACGTGTCTTTCAAATTCGCCGTGGACGACATGGACTTCTGGAACGCCATGGCCGTCCGGACCCTTTGCACCGGCGCAGTCCTCCTTTTCCCCCTCCTCCGGCCCGCCACCTTTGGAGAGGTGCGGCGCACCGTGACCCGGCCCAAAGACTTCTCGTTCGTGGTGATGAACGAAGGCTTGCTCGTTCCCGGCGCCCTTGTCCTCATGCTGCTGGGCCTCAAGCTCGGGCCCGTGGCACTGGTTTCCACCCTGATGGCTACTCGGGCCTTATTCGTCCTCTTCATTAGCGGGGTGCTCAGTCTAAGCGCCTTCCGTATATTGGATGAGCGCTTCTCCCGTGACACCTTGCCCGTCAAGCTACTCTCCTCCCTTCTCATCGTCGCCGGCATCACCGTCCTGGGGCTAGTACTCAGTCAACCTAATTGTTGGCAGGATAGAGATGGTGAAGCTTGACTCGGGCGTCCACAGTGGAGAATCTCCAGTCAATGGTTGCTCCGGCTTGGTTTCGTTCTGCCTCCAGGGCCGCGATCTCGCCACTCAAAGTCTCTTCATCGGCAATACGCCGGCGCAGGACTCGCCTGGCCAAGACACTGAACTCGATCTCTGCCATGTTGAGCCACCTACCGTGCTTGGGAGTGTAGTGAAACTCCAAGCGTTTGCGTATTCGCCTAGCCTCCTTGGGCTCGAAGGTTTCGTAGAGGGAAGCTGGTTTGTGGGTGTTGAGGTTGTCCAGCACCACCCGGATCTTCTCGGACGCTGGGTAAGCTTCATCGGCCAGCCACCGCATCTGCTGAGCGAAGTCCACCATGGTACGACGTTCGGTCACTGCCACATGCCTCCAGCCCGCCAGGGGCTCGCACAGCATGAACAGGTTTCGGGTGCCATTGCGCTGGTACTCGTAATCGTATCGCTCCCGTCGTGCCGGCTTGGGCGGGATCGGAGACCTCTTTTCCGCCAGCAACTGCTTGGAGGTCTCGTCGAAACAGACCACCGGGCGCTCTGGGTCATAGGGTTCCGCGTAAAGGTCCAGCACATCCTCCATACACGCCACAAACTCGGCGCTCACCTGGGGAATACACCACTCCTTCTTCTGCCACGGCTTGAGACTGTTTTTTTCAACCGCTTGCGAATTCCCTCGTGGGACATGGAGGGCGCCAGCCCCAACTCCACCACCTTGTTTGCCAGGAGCCGCAGGGTCCAGTGGTCATGGCCTGGAGGGGCCTCGCTGCACGCCAGGGCAATCAGGTGCGCTTCCCCCCGCTCATCCAGTTTGGTCGGATGTCCTGGCCGAGGATCTTCCTCCAAGGCCCGCTTCAGTCCTCCCTCCAGGTACCGCCGCTTGGTACGGCACACCGTACCCGCAGACGTGTCCAGCGCCTCCACGATGCGCATCACCCCCCAGCCCGTATCTGCCTTTAGCAGAATACGGGCCCGGGCAACCTTTCGCGCTGGGCTCTTTCCCCCGCGAATCAGTCGTTCCAACTGGTCTCGTTCTTCCCTTTCCAACCGGACCACATACCGTTCTCGTCCCATGGCTGCCACCCTCCTACGTCAACACTCCTAAAAAAGGGTAGCAACCTTAGACGTTTTCTTAAACAATTACCAAAACCGAGTTGACTGAGTACTAGCCTGACCCGCGCAACCTTTACCCCTTCAGATATTTGGCCATAAATCGCTCTAGCACCCGCTCCAACACCGCGCCCTTCTCTCGAAACCGGTAGTCCACTTGGATGATGGGTTTCCTCACCTCCACCAACCCCGACAGGTCTGCCGGGCTGGCTTCCAGTTCTCCACATCGTCCAGTCGGTCAAGAAGCGTCTCCCCCGTTCACGCACCTGGCCCCTTCGATAAGCCTTCGGCGGCACCTCGCTGGTCAGGTGAGAGTAACGCCTCCATCGTTTTCTTCAGCCCGCCCACCGCCTATGGCCACGGGATGTACGCCTCAGCATCAAACCGCCGCTCCGCCAAGGGCCACCACCGCTATCCGGGACACTGCAACCCTCCAACAACTCCTCATCCGCTCTCAACACTATCAGCCATTACGGGCGCTGACTTCCAACGGCGGCCTTCAGCCCGGTAGGCCATCACCCATAGGCTTATCGCACCGGGTCACTTGGAACCCATTTGCCAAGGTGCCGCAATGAAAGGCGGGTGCGCTACCGCCGACCTGGCTCTCCGCACTGGCGCTGACTTCCAACGGTCGCCTTCAGCCCGGTAGGCCATCACCCATAGGCTTAACGCACCGGGTCACTTGGAACCTGTTTGCCAAGGTGCCGCAATGAAAGGGGGTGCGCTACCGCCGACCTGGCTCTCCGCATTGAGCGGAAATCCTGGTTGGCCGAGTCCCTCGCCTCTGCCTGGACGAATGGAAATAGTTGCCCTAAATCGCCTAGACCGCTGCCCCCGCCGTTGCTGCCGCTTTGGGCATCGTCTCAATCAGCTTTAGCACGTCGTCGGTGGACATCACTTTGCAGTAGACGTCGTCCAGCGTTTCCATAGTGAAGCGGTCCAACTCCTCCGTCTGACCGGCACACGCGTCGTCAATCAAAATCGCGTTGTAGTTCCGGTCCCCCGCGTCCCTTACCGAGGTTTCCACACAATAGTTCGTCGCGACCCCGCAAAAGATAAGGTTCTTTATCCCCATGTTGGCCAGGATCTGGTCGAAATTCGTGCCGTTGAATACCCCGGAGCACCCTTTCGTGATCACCGCCTCATTTTCCAATGGTTTGATCTCGTCCAGAATCTCCGCCTCCTTCGAACCCACCGGCGCGAACAACTCCAGACGCTTGTGCACCGCCGCGACATCCTTGCAGTCCTCCACCAGTGAGGCAATACGGAGGAAAATCACATCTACGCCCTTTTCGCGGCACGCCTTCTGCATTCGTTGTATGTTCGGCGTAACCAGCTTCTCCACCCGGTTGATGTAGTACTCAAACTTGTCCTCGTTACCCATCCGCTTCGCCTCGGCGCCCATACCGTAGTCCCGGTGTGCGTCCAGATACTGCATGTCCACAATCACGAACGCGGTGTCCCCGGTGGTCAACTCGAAGTCCGGTAGGCTGGAGAGGACCCCTTTCCACCGGTTGGACTGCTCTTCAATGGCGGCCATAGCTTCCCTCCTATTTCAGATCGCCGGACCCCTACGTCTTGGCCCCCGCCGGTTGCTGTGCCTGGCTCTCTATCAGGTCAATCACCTGATCCGTTGTCATAACCTTACAATAACCCTCGTCAAGCACCTGCAACGCCTTGTCATGCGCCTCCTGTGTCCACGCTGCGCAAGCATCATCTAGCAGCACCACGTTGTAGTCCCGGTCTCCAGCGGACCGCACCGTAGTCTCCACGCAATAGTTCGTCACCACGCCGGACACCACCAGGTTCTTGATCCCCATGTTCGCCAGAATCTGGTCTATGTTTGACCCGTTAAACGCGCCGGAGCAACCCTTGGTGATGACCACCTCGTTCTCCATTGGCTTGATCTCTTCCAGGATCTCCGCCTCCTTAGAGCCCTTGGGGGCAAACAGCTTAAGCCTCTTGTGCATCGGACGCACATCTCTACAGTCCTTGGTCAACGCTGCGATCCGCACGAACATCACCTCTATCCCCCGGCGCCGGCACACCTGCTGAAGCGTCTGAATGTTGGGGACAACAATATTCTCTACGCGGCTGAAATAATATTCGTACTCTTCGTCGGCTCCCAGCCGTTTTGCGTCGGCGCCCAGACCGTATTCCCTGTGGGCGTCCAGGTACTGCACATCAACTATCAGAAACGCGGTATTTCCCGCTTTTAGCTCAAAGTTGGGCAGGCCCTTCAGCACCCCGCCCCATTTGCCCACTGCCGTCATCTCTTCGGACACGATGGCTTTCCTCCTCTAGTCCGCTGCTACGGTGGCCTTCGCCGCCGCGCTCTGGATCAGTGAAATCACCTCCTCCGTGGTTTTCACCTTGCAGTAAACGTCGTCCAGCGTCGCCATGGCGTACGCGTCCTGCTCCGGCGTGAACGCAGCGCACGCGTCGCTCACCAGCACCACGTTGTAGTCCCGGTCCCCCGCCGAGCGCACCGATGTTTCGACGCAATAGTTGGTATTAACCCCGCAAAAGATCAGGTTCTTGATGCCCATGTTGTTCAAGATGTGGTCTATATTGGATCCGTTGAACGCTCCAGAGCACATCTTGGTCACCACCACCTCGTTGGGTAGTGGCTTCAAATCGTCCAGTATCTCCGTCTCCCGGCTCCCTGCCGGGTCTCCAATTTTCAGCCGCTTGTAGATCGGCGCCATATCGCGCATGTCCTTCACCAGGGAAGATATGCGGACGAAAATGAGCTCCACCCCATTCTCCCGACAGACCTCCTGCATCCGTTTGATGTTGGGTGCCACCAAATTCTCAACTCGGCTAAAATAGTACTCAAACTCTTCATCCGCGCCCACTCGTTTCGCGTCCGCGCCCGCGCCGTGGTTGCGGCTAACGTCCCTGTAGTCCATGTCAATTATCACCAGGCCGGTATCCCCCGGCGTCAGCTCAAACTCCGGCAGGCTTGTAAGCACCCCGGTCCACTTGTTGCCACCTTCTTTGACGTCTGCCATGGTCAATTCCCTCCGGTTTGCGTCTTGATGCGGCATGGCTGTAGGTTCGCCATATCCGCGTGTAAAGTTAGATTCCGGACTACACGCCCGCCCGCACCGGCGCCGGCGCCAGCCTCTCGATCAGTTCCAGCACCTCGTCCGTGGTCTTCACCTTGCAGTAGCACTCGTCCATAATCTCGCACGCCATCCGGTCCTGCTCTGGGGTGAACGCTGCGCACGCATCACTAAGCAGTATCGAGTTGAAATCCCGGTCCCCGGCGTCTCGTACCGAGGTTTCCACACAATAATTCGTAGCCACTCCGCAGAAAATCAGGTTCTTTATCCCCATGTTGTTCAGGATTTGGTCAAAGTTGCTGCCGTTGAACACCCCGGAACACCCCTTGTCCACCACCACCTCGTTATCCAGCGGCTTGATCTCCTCTAGGATCTCCGCTTCCTTGGACCCGGCTGGGGCGATCAGGTTCAACCGTTTATGCTCCGGACTCACGTCCCTGCCGTCCTTCACCAGTGACGCGATGCGAACGAATATCACCTCAACCCCCCTCTCTCGGCACGCCCGCTGCATCCGCTGGATGTTGGGTATCAACAGCTTCTCAATCCGGTCGAAAAAGTAGTCGTAATTCCCAGCGGTCCCCAACCGTTTGGCCTCTGCCCCCATGCCGTAGTCCCGGTGCGCGTCCAGATACTGCACGTCAACCACCACAAGGGCGGTGTCCTTCGCGGACAGCTCAAACTCGGGCAGCGTTCGCAGGATTCCGTGCCACTTGTTCTCCTCAGTCATGGTGAAAGACCTCCTTGCCCGGTTTCGGTGCCCTTGCGCTGGTCATCTACCACCTCCTCAACCAGTGTTCTGACCCTTCAAGCCTCTGGGAACAGCCTAGCGCGGCCCTTTTTCAATGTCAACGCCCCGTCAAATCCACGCTAGGGCATCACTCGGGTGGCCCACTAGCGCGCCCGATTGCCTGGGAGATATCCCAGCCCGGCCCTTGGAAAGCCATCTCCCGTGCACTATCACCACCAACCTTGCAGGAGAGTGCAGGGAACCTGGGTGGTGGTGCCGGTCGCAACCACCATGGCAGATTGCCCCCGGTTTGCGGTTCGACCACCCTCACAGGTTGATTACTCCGTCGGCTGAATCTATTCTAGGTTCGCCAACCACCGGAAGGAGACACAATGAGCGAACGCCACCTGGTCGTCATACCGGGAGACTACCCTCCCCAGTGTCAGGGCTCGCCCCAACTTGACCGCTTACAGCAGTATGGCGAAGTGCGCCTATTTGAAGACGTTCCCAAGAGCCTGGACGAACAGGTGGAGCGGGCCAAGGACGCCACCGTCCTCATCAACTCCCGCTCCATCGTCAAGTGGCCCGCCGCAGTGTTGCGGCAGCTCCCGCGCCTTCGTATGGTCTCGCTCTGCGCCATCGGCACCGACGCCGTGGACCTGGATGAGGCTCGCGCCCGAGGAATCGTCGTTTCCAACATCCGCGGTATCACCGCCCCCATCGTCGCTGAGCACGCCCTGGGCCTCCTCCTGGCCGTCGCCAAAATGGCCGCCTACCAGACTGCCACCCTGAAAAGCGGCGTTTGGCAGCGAATGGAAAACATCTACCTGCGAGATAAGACCTTGGGAGTCGTTGGCGCCGGAAACATTGGCGCCGAGATGGCTCGCTTGGGCCGGGCCATCGGCATGAACGTTATCGCCTGGACCTTCCACCCATCCCCCGAGCGCGCCGAGGAGCTGGGAGTCCGGTTCGTGGACATGGACACCCTGCTGAGAGAGTCGGACGTTGTAAGTCTCCACGTCGCCCTATCAGCGGAGTCCCACCACCTCATCGGCCGGAAAGAGCTGGAGCTGATGAAGCCCGGCGCTCTGCTCATCAACGTGGCCCGCGGCGCCGTGGTAAATGAGGCCGCACTGGTGGACGCGCTCAACTCCGGCCATTTGGCTGGCGCCGGGCTGGACGTCTTCGAGGACGAACCACCTCCCCTCGGCGCTCCCATCCTCTCCTGTGACCAGGTCGTCCTTACCCCCCACGTGGGCGACATGACTCCCGAAGGCACAGAGCTTCTCAACGTCGCCGCCGTAGACAACGTCATCGCCTTCCTGGAGGGCCGTCCCCAAAACGTGGTCACCTGAGAAAGGTACAGATTTCTATTCTGTTGATGGTGAGAACCCCCTGTCATCTGGCCTAGACCCCGAATCATGCTGCGTCATTTCGCCAGAAAGCGAAACGTCACCGGCGGTTTCCCTGAAGCTATGCTACGCGGGTTATAGTATCTCCGGGACCCCATGACAGACGCATCACAAAATCAGCCATCTACAGCCGCGGGGCCGCCTCTGGTAGGACCGGCGGAATTCCAGCAGCTTTTTCAAGTCCATTCTGACCTAATGTCAGCGTACCTTGCCGTGCTGCGCCAGGCTGATCAACTCCACCCATTCCACAAGGTCAACACAGCCAGGGGACCGAAACTCGATAACATGCCGTCATTGGCGGATTCTCTGGCGTCCCCTCTGGAGTCAAGTCTCAACCAGACCATCTTGCGCGAAGTTTTGGACACCGGCTTCGAGAAGCAAAGCCATAGAGAGACTCCTGAGGAAACGGTCGTACCAGCACCTCCTAGTTCTACAGCACCCGAGGCGTCGTCGACTGATGGAGACTCGTTCCTGGAACGGCAGGTTGCATTCTTCGAAAAGGTTTCTGCATACTCCAGGAGCCTGCCAACAAAAGCAGCCGATTCGGCTACCGCTACGGGTGGCATCGTCGGTAAATGGTGGTTCTTCCTTACCGGGCACAGAGTATTCGGGCCCCTGGTCCGGTCGCACGTCCGCAGTCACATTCGGACCATTCTGACCCGGCTGCGCGTCCACTATATTGCCCAACGGGCCGCTTTGAACCCCGCCACGGACGAGGGCCAGCGACATAGAAAGTTACTTTCGGAAGTGATTGATGACGTTACCCAGTTCTTGGAGCGTCACACCGATATATCGAAAGTTTCTAAAGGGAGAGGTCAGTTGGCCGGGCTCAGCGGGGGAGTGTTCCGCCTTGGCATCCCCGGCGGCGCATCCCTGCTAATCGGCCGGCTAGCGTACGAACGCTTGGGCCCGGTTGCCGAGTTGTTCGAAAGCCTCGTTCAAGGCGAATTCGACGTGGGTAGACTCGACGGCTGGCTCGCCCTGGGTGCCCTTGGCGCCTTGGTCGCCCTCTTGGTGCTCATCAGTGCGGTAGGCGCCTACTTCATCATGGAGATGATGGCTTTCTACTCCAAGAGAAGTCTTTTGGTGGGCATGCCTATCCTGTCATTTGAGCGAGAGGAAAGCTTGGCTGGCCGCTTGAGTGCCGATCACCTCGAAAAATCGCTGTTTCGCCAGCTTGGATACAAACAGCCGGACCAATCTCGACAAAATCTTTGGTATCGACGGACCTATATATTGTTAGGCGCCGCGATTGGTGGTTGGGCAGCCTTTCTGATCGCGCGCTTGACTTAACGCCAGGTCTAAGTCCTTACACATTCGCGTAACGCCATCCCGCTCCCTCTCCCTTCACCCGCTGCCCGCCCACCATCACTACCGCAATCCTCTCCTCCTCTTGCAGCACCGAGATATCCTCCACCGGGTTCCCCTCCATCGCTATCAAGTCCGCCAGCTTCCCCGGCTCCAACGTTCCCAACTCCTCCCCCATCCCCACCAGCTCCGCGTTCGTCCGCGTTGCCGATACAAGCGCGTCTATGGGACCCATCACCGCCGCCTTTAGCTCCAGCTCCAGCGCCTTCCGGTCACCGTTCGGTCCATAGATATCTGACCCTGATCCTATTTTCAGCCCCGTCGCTACCCCAATCTCCATCCCCTGCTGGGCGGCTCGCTTGGCCACCTCCAGCTTCTGCATCGTCAGCTCCGGCACCCCTTGGCTCCGGCCGTGCCGGGAAAGCAGCTCGTAGGCGCTCAACGTCGGCACCAGGAACATCCCCTGCTCCCTCATCAGAAACGCTGACTCCTCGTCAATAAAGTTACCATGCTCAATGCTATGTACCCCCGCCTCGGCGCAGTTCTTGATTCCCTCCGGTACATAGACGTGGGCCATCACGTGCTTCTTCACCACCTTCGCCTCATACACTGCTGTTGCCAACTCCTCCACCGTGAACTGCGGCGTGTCCAGCAGGTCCGTGGGCGATGCCGCGCCACCACCCGCCATCACTTTGATCTGGTCCGCTCCGCTGCGAAGCTGCTCCCGCGCCATCCGGCGTACCTCGTCCACGCCGTCGCACACGCCGGGAGGCGGCTCCAGCGGATGCCCCGAGGCCGGCTCCCGTCTTTCGTGCCGGTCCCTGAAGTCGCTGTGACCCCCCGACTGCGACAGCGACGCGCAGCTAACAAACATCCGGGGTCCCTTGATAAGCCCCCGCTCCACCGCGTGCTTGAAACTCCAGTCCAGCCCGCCCGCGTCCCGAATCGTGGTAAAGCCATGGAGCAGCGTCCTCTCTATATTCCTGGCCACAAGATAGGCGTACGTGGCCCCTGGGAACTGCGCGCTGCCTCCCCAAAATGTGGCTTCCACCAGATGCAGGTGCGTGTGGGCGTCAATGAGCCCCGGCATCACCGTATGCCCTGCCATGTCCAGCGCCTGTGCGTCTCGAGGTATCGAAACCCCGTCCATCGTACCCACGGCCCGAATCCGTTCCCCTTCCACCACCACGGCCCCCGGCCCATACGGCTCTCGGCCCGTTCCGTCGAAGATAGTTGCGTTTATCAGCGCAATCGTTCCAGCCATCGGCGCCCTCCGAAGCGGTTTGCAGCGCCGAAGTATAGCATTCCGGACCCAAATGCCATCCGCTGGTTTGCTGGGCACTGATCGCGGCCATCGCCCTTACCGGCGCCGCACCGTACCTGCTTGGCAGGCTTTGACTCCGCCTTTCCACCAAGAGTAGTATCCCCCGCGTCAGCTACAACCATTTCGCACGGAAAACTGGCTAATTAAGGAGAAAAACATGCCCAAGCAGATTATCAACGTACCCGGCGCCGCTCCATCCGCGGTGCTTTCTCCCGCCACAAGGGTTGGCAACCTCATCTTTGTTGCGGGTCGCACCGGCCGCGACCCGTCATCAGGGAGCTACTCGCCTGACATTAAGGCACAGACCCGCAACGCTCTGGAAGACATCAAAGCCATACTGGAGGCCGCGGGATCGTCATTGGACCAGGTCCTCTCCAACACGTGCTACCTTACACGTTTAGAGGACTTCGCCGGCTTTAATGAGGTCTACACCTCATACTTCGTAACCGACCGTCCTGCTCGTACCACCGTCCAATCCGGCCTCATGGCGGCTGACGCCTTGGTTGAGATCACCGCCATAGCCTGTATGCCCTAATCAGGGCCCCCGGCTCAATTCCGGTTCGACCGATGTCTCTGCATGCCACCCGGACACAATAGAAGGGGCCCCGGTTTACCGGGGCCCCTTCTTGGTTCGTTCGTATATCCTGCGAAAGCAGAGCTTCCGGCCTCCCTTTGTAAAGGCGCTCCCACCGCACATTCAACACCAACCACATAGGAGAGTGTAGGGAACCTGGGTGGTGGCTGCCGGCAGTCTAAGGGTGCCCCTCAGAAAAACTTTTAAAAACCTTACTGGGTGGGATGGTGGGACCACCAACCCTTGATTTTCAGTCCATCGCGGTGGCCAGACCCATCGTCACGGCTGATTCTACCGACATCAGCCCCCGTCATCCGCTCAAAAAGCCCCCTGGGGGAAGTCCAGAAGGGAAGAGCCCCTTCTGCCGGCAGTCTAAGGGTGCCCCCAGAGAAACTTTTAAAAACCTGACTGGGCTGGACGGTGGGACCACCAACCTTTGGTTTTCAGTCCATCGCGGTGGCTACACCCATCGCCATGGCCTCTTTATAAAGCCTAACCCTTTCGCTGCCCCGCCCCTTTAGCCCATCTGGTACTCCCTGGTGGCTACAATCAGGTTCAGCATCTCGGTTATCCGCCGTGCCGCCATCTCCCCCTCCTGACCGCTGCCAAACCTCAGTTCGCCCTCCCCGGCCGCGTGCTCCACCAGTTCGTTCCTCGTGTCTTCAGACACCTCCAGCGGACCAATGAGGTCCAGACAGGCATCCACCAGCGCTTCCGGTGACGAAGCGCCCTGCGCCTCTATCCGGTCTATGATCGCCCTCACTCCCGGCCTAGAAGCATCGGCGAACTGGTTTGCCGCAAAGTTGACCCGGCTCAATAGGCTGGCCGTGTTTATCCACTCTGCACCGGTGTGCCAACCCTCAACGCTGGGCGGGTCCAGCAACGCCTGTCCCATACTGGTGGTCTCTGTCGCCAAGAATACGTCCGCCACCTGAGGGAACGTATGCCCTCCGGCCATCCGCACCGTCCCCACCACAAACTCCGCTGGGCTCTTTACCCTGGCGAACGCCGCCTTCTTGAAAAAGTCTGAGTTGAACATCGCCCGCAGCACATCTCGAATAACGTATTTGTTATCCACAAAGGCCTGTGACAGCATATCTATCGCTTCGGGGTCCTTAGGCGCCACGTCCTTCCAGCTCGGCACCTGCACCTCGTCCGCCACAAAGAAGTTGTACAAATGTCGTGAGACAAACCGCGCCGTGGCCGGGTCTTCGCAAATCGCATCAATGACGTCCGTCCCATTGAATGCTCCCGTGTGTCCCAGGAAGCTCTTTTCGCCGTCGTCGTGGTCATCGCTCTGGTACTCAAATTGCCAGTCAAGCCGGCCGTACGGCCAAATCGAGTCCCTTGCCGCCCTGGCGGAGTGTAGCGTCACGTTCCTGATGGTCCATCCCGTGAACGCCCTAGAAGCCTGGCGAACGTCTGTTTCCGTATAGTTCCCCTGGCCCATGGAAAACAGCTCCAGCAGCTCCCGGCCAAAATTCTCGTTCACCGCGCCGTCATGGTTGTCCTTATTGTCCAGCCAGAAGATCATCGCCGGGTCCCGTGACAACTCCAACAGCAGCGTGTGGAAGCTTCCTAGCCCAAAGCGGCGGAACATGTCCACCTGGCGCAAGATCATGTAGGGCTGGTTCAGCTTCGTGTATCCCGTGGCGAAAATATTGTGCCAGAATAGCGCCGTCTTCTCTTCAAGAGGACGCTTGGTGTTAATCATCCGGTACATCCAGAACGCTTGACAGCTATCTATCAACGCCAGGTGATTCGCGTCCACGTGGTACCGTCTATAAAGGTCATCGTCGTCCAGTGCCGGGGGCGCCAGCTCCGGATGCAACAACTCCTCCACCGTCGCTTCGTAACCCTTAGCCTCGTAGGCCTCCAGCTCGTCCCGGCTGGCGCCGAATCCGGCTCGTCGGAGCAAGTGCGCTATCTGTGCGATCTCTCCCGTAGCCATCCTTTAATGTCCTCCCATGCGAGTACCGGCCCCATACTGGCCGGTCCAATTCTCAGAAATGTTTGGTGTGGACGGAGTATATCTAGCCCGTCAGTTAAGCGTCAATGAATCCCCATCGGTCCGGCTTTTACCCCGGGTTGTCCATACCCGCTTCAGTCGTTCCCCCTCCCCAATCAACTTGGCGAACAGCCGATAGCGGACCCTTTTCAACGGGTCATTACCCTGGGAATAATCGTTAGCGTGGTACAATGGTCCGGCCACCTTCCTGCCGCGTATCTACCGGCGAATCCCCTTTTGCAAGGCTGGACCATGACTCAACTTCGCTACACTGCCAAGCGGCACGTCAAAGGTGACCTTATATACGTTCTTGCCATGCGCAAGGACGAGCGATGGATGCACCTGGAAGACATCCCTTCCCGCGCCCTCCGCCAGGGCGAAATCCACGAGCTCATAGTCACCGAGGATCAGGGCCTTCGTCCCGGCGCCGGGGTCCGCGACGTCGCATACATCGGCTTCTTCGAGGTGCAGGTCAGCGGCATCGCCGAAAGTGGTGATGAGGTCTGGGCCGGAGAACACCGCTTGGGCACCCTGGCGGGGTTTGACATGACCCACTTCCCCAACCACATGAACATAGTTGTGCATTCCCAGGAGGCTCGCACCGGCGCTGAACTGGGCCTGGGTCTGGGCGCCGTGATTCGCTTCGAGACCCCCCAGGGAGCGGTCTTCCCCTAACCCCCCGCTGGGGCCCGCACGTATCAGCCTTCTACAGCCCGTACAGCCGGGCGCAGTTGTCCCACAGCACCTTCTTCTTTGTCTCCCGGCTGAACCCTTCCATCGAAAGGAATATGTTCACCGCCTCCGGGTACGCCGAGTCGTGGTGCGGGTAGTCCGTAGACAGCACCAGATTGTCGTCACCCAACTGCTCCACCACGTGCGCCGCCAGGAACTCGTCCACGTCCATTGACGCGAATCCCTGCCGCTTGAAATACTCCGTGGGCATCAGCGATAGCTTGGTCTGCTCCCACGGCCCAAACTTCTCCCGCTCCTCGTCCAGGCGCCAAAGCCACCAGGGCAGCCAGCTGCAGTTCCCTTCGAGGAAACCCACTCGAAGGTTAGGATGCCTCTCCATCGCCCCTCCGCAGGTCATCCCCGCCAGGTCTAGCATCAGCTCCATCGGGTGCGTCGCGGCATGCGCCACCACAAACGAGTCCAGGAACCTGTTCCCAATATGCTCTTGGTACGCGCCGTGGATACCGTGGAAGCACACCGGCACCCCCAGTGCCTCCGCCTCGGCCCAAAGCGGCTCGTAATACAGGTCGTACCAGGGTCGGCCGTTCACCGGATTGGAGGGTAGCACCAGAGCCACCGCCCCCAGCTCCTCCACCGCCCGCCGCGCCTCCTGCACCGCCTTATCCACGTCCTGCATCGGCATCTGGGCCGCGCCCTTCAACCGCAAGCCGTCCGTTCCGCAGAATTCCGAAAGCCAGTCGTTATACGCCCGGCATATCGCCAGCGCCAGGTCGCCATCCATTCCATCCATCGCGATTACGTGGGCGCCGAAGGTGCGAAAGAGCACCGCCACGTCAATCCCCTCCACGTCCAGGGCCTTGATCTGGGATGGCGCGTCAAACCGGCTGGCCCGCGCCTCCGCGAACCGGTCCGTAATGTGCTCGTGGCGGCCCTTAAGGCTCTCCGTTCTGGCCTTCGTCTCCGAATGCGCCGGGAACACCTTCCCCTCCACCACCCAGCGGTTAGCAAATCCTTGGCTATCCGCGTCACCCTTAAACCGGGGCGCTCGGTCCCTGTACGCTGGGTCAATGTGCCGCTCCCAAAGGTCCGGTGGCTCCATGACGTGCATGTCGCTGTCCAGCACCTTTAAGCCGTCCTTGGCCATAGCTCCCCCTCACCGTCGTTAGCAGATTCGTGCCCAGTTTAGGTGCGCCGCGTCGTGGGTGCAACAGCCGCGTCATCACCAACAAATAAGCCGCCTTCCTAAAGACACCAGGAAGGCGGCTTATCTTGACATGGCTGGTTGAAAGCGGCTCTAGCCCACCCTGACCGGAGGCTGCGCCGAGGGCACAGGCTTATGGTCGGCAAAGAACGTCGAGTCTCCGTAGTCCGCCTCCCTGCCCGTGGGGTCCAGGATCCAGACGCTGGCCTCTAGCGCGATTCCGTTGGGATCGGTGAAATAGATCGAGTGGATGATCTTATGGTCAATCACCTCGGTGACCTCTACGCCGTGGCCTTCCAGCTTTGCCTTCAGCTCCAGCAGCGCATCCTCGCTCTCCACGTTGAAAGACACGTGGTCAAACTGCACCCGGCCCTGGACCGGCTCACCCGCGGGCTTGTGGTGCGGCTCAATGTCCGGCCACTCGAAGAACGCTAGGGTGTTTCCGGCGCCCAGTTCAAAAAAGTAGTGTCGGAACGGGTACTGCCCTGGCATGTTGCCTATCGTCCCCACCAGAGGCATCCCCATGACGTCACGGTAGAAACGGGTAGTCCCTTCCATGTCTCCGGTTACCATCGCCAAGTGGTTGATCCCACTAAACTTCACCATTTAACCAGCCTCCTGTGTTCGATTAGCGTATTTTCGATTATCCCAAATGTTTCCCTGACCGTACAGCCCTCCCCCCTGGGTCGAGGAATCAACGTTACTCCGGTTCACGGCCTTCCACCTACGCTCGCGCCGTCAGCATGATATACCCCAAGTCCCCTTCTTTAACCGCCTGGTTGGTCGCAAACAGCAGGTCCTGTGCTCGCCTCAAGTCGATTCCATCAACCTGAAAGATGCCGCTGCTGGCCGCCAGCCGCGCCATCATCACCTTGGTCTGCATCTCCTTCACCAGGTCCGCTAACGTACGGGTGTGGTCCGTCACCTCAATGTCCGTGAACCCGTGGTCTCCAAACAGCTCTCGGTACCCCTCCGACGGTAACGCCATCCCGATGCAGGCTACCGCCGCGCTAACATCGGACAGCTCCAACGGCAGTTCCCGCTCCAGCGCTACGTCGGTTATCCCCACCTTGCCGCCCGGCCTCAGCACCCGGCGCATCTCCGCCACCGCCGCGTCCTTGTCCGGGAACGTGGATAGCGCACACTCGCACACAACGGCATCGTAAGACCCTTCGAAATCTCCCAGGTTCTCCGCGTCCCCCTGGCGAAAGGTCACCTTCTCAAACAACTTCGCCTTGAATACACGCTGCCGGGCCTGGGACACCTGCTCGTCGCCGTAGTCCACTCCCACCACCTTGCAGCCGAAACTCTGCGCTAACAGTACCGCGCTGGCCCCGTAGCCTGATGCCACATCCAGCACCCGGTCAAACTCGTCCAACTCCAGCGCTTCTCCCAACCGGCGCGTCAGCTCCAGCCCGCCGGGGTGCAGAGTCTCTCCCAACAGGGACTTCACCAGATCAGTCTGGTAGAAGTCGGCGCAACAGGCCTTGATAAGCTGGTCCGTCAACGGTCCCTGGGTCATGCACCCCGTCGCTTCAGCATCTGCTTCGCCTTGATCTCCTCTCTATAGCCCACGCTGTTGTAGGCGCAGAAGGGAATCATCCGGCCATCCGGCGTCAACTGCCCAACGCAGCATTTCATCAGCGCCTTCACGTCCATATTATACCCGTCCATAAATTCCTGTATCCGGACCATGAACACGTGCTTCTTTAGCTTCTGTAGGTCTATGTTATCCGCGTCCAGGAAGTTGCACCCGGCGCAGCTAAACGTGAAACCCTCCGTCGCCGCCTGGGACCCCGGCACCGATGACGCCGACCATAGACCCTCCAGCGCCTTCCGAATGTCCAGTGCCGGGTTGGGAAACGCCCGGTTCGTGATGTAGTCCAGGTACTGGTCCACTTCCAACACCCGGGGCAGCGGCACCACCTCCCCTTCATCTATATAGGCGTACGTAATAGCGCTGCATGTCGGAAAGCAGCACGGCACCGGCACGAAGTCCTCCTTCACGAAGATCCCATCGCTCTGCGACGCTATGTGCTTTATCACCTCCGGAATGTCCACCCGGTCCATCGGGTCGAAGTCCGGGTGCCGCCCAACGTGGGTTACTGGCTGTATGTTGATCCCGCGAACTGCATCGTGGGCCAGGCCAAATTTCACCACCGCCCCAATCTCGTGCTCGTTTACTCCACGCTCTATGGTCGGCACCAGCACCGTGTCCAGGTCCGCCTCCGCCAGCCGCTCCAACGCCTTCAGCTTCGTCTCCAGCAACGGCGCCCCTCGCAGCATCTGGTACGTTCGGTCCTCCAGGCCGTCGAACTGGAGATAGATAAACGGTCTTGCCTCAGCCAGCTCTGCCAGGAACCGGTCGTCTTCGGCAATCCGCACCCCGTTGGTATTGATCATCACATGCCGCACGCCCTTGTCCTGCGCCATCCGGACAAAATCCATCAACTGGGGATGCAACGTTGGCTCTCCGCCGCTGAACTGGACCACCTCCGGCCGGCCCTCCAGCTCCACGAACAGGTCCAGCATTCCCGCCACCTCCGCCGCCGGGAGGTTGTACCCCGGTCCGGCGTTAGCGAAGCAGGTGGGGCACGCCAAGTTGCAGGCCGTGTTCACCTCAATCAGCGCCGCGCAGGTGTGCTGTTTGTGCTCAGGGCACAGGCCGCAGTCCAGCGGGCACCCCTCCTTAACCTCCGTGCTGAACTTGAGCGGCAGGCTCCCTGGCTTGTTGTACTTCTGGGAGTTGACGTAATACTCTGCGTCGGAACTAACCTGGCTCTCCATCCAGCCGTGCTCCGGACACCGTTTCCGCATCACCACCCGGCCGTCCCTGAGCAGCACCTGGGCATCAATTACCTTGCGGCAGTGCGGACAGATACTCCGGGTGAGGTTGTAGAAGACGTGGTCGGCGGTCTCCAGTCCTTGCGGCGAGGGCGGTCTGGTCTGCGTCAAACGATGCTCCTTCATTTAGCGAATCATGCTCTTTGGCCTCCAACAGGACTCATCCCGTTGGAGCGGTCCTTCGTGTCAGATCGTGCCGGTTCCACTGCCCGCAAACCAGCTCAATGGTCGCATGCGTTAGCGAACACCTTGCTGCGGCTGGCCCGTGCCTCGGATGCCCCCTTGATCTCCAGCATATGCTCCCGCACTACCCGCTGCAGCATCCGCTTCACGTAAAATCGGGCTACCAGCCAACCGAATATCCAGTATCCCATTGCAAACGTGCCGGAGTAGTGCAGGTCCGTGCACCCCTGGTCCTCCTCCAGCAGGAACTCCTCTTCCATCAGCGCCATGGGTCCTTCCAGGCCCCGGAAGGTGATCCGCTCCTCCGGGTACAGATAGACCTCTTCCACGGTTCGATACACCTTCGTCCCCGTAACCGACTTCACCGGTGTATGAAACTCCGCTACTATCCGATCGCCCTCCCGCTCCAGCACCTTTGACGAACCCTCAGACCCGGGCATTTGCCCTTGCCCAATGGCGCTCAGCATCTGGAACACCAGCCGCCGGTCCGCCATGATATGCACCATCAGTGGTGAAGCCTTTATTGCAATCGCTAGCACCTTAGGCAATTCCCTCGTACACCGCCGCCACCAACACCCCGTAGAGAATGTGCAGCATCAAGATTCCTGCCGCGGTCATCTTCGGGTTGCCCAGCGCAAGAGCCCCTGGCGCGCTAATGATACCCGTCTTAATCCCTTGGTGCATGACGGGCATCATACCCAGGCTCATGCCCACAATGAGCCAGTGGACCGCACTAAACAGCACGCCCCAGCCCACCAGGTTGCTCTCCAGGCCAAACGCCTGGTACAGGCCCACGTGCCCCCAGCGCAAAGGCAATGCTCAGTCCTGCTTGGGTCATCAAGCCTTCCGTGTAGGCCATAGCGCGGTCCGGTAGCATCATCGTGCCCAGCAGCCGAAGCATATTCATCCGCATCTGCGTGGGCATCATGACCATGCCCAAGTAGAGAATCGCCATCATGCCGCGCCGCCAACCAGTCCCGCCAGCACACCTGCTCCACCGTCGAAGCCCATATCCCTCACCTACCTGGATAGCGTTACCTTATCTTTAGATGAGAATGCATGGGTAAAGGTTCAGGGTTCTTAGCGCTCGGGCCGGGCAAAACGCATTACTGCCGGCCGGCCATCGCCGGTGCTTCAGGCCAATTTGGGGCCTAGGCGCTAATTGCTAAGGCCAGCTCTTGCCAAAGTCCTTCGGCGCCACTACCTGCCCGGTGAACGTCTCCCCTGTCCGCTTGGCAAGAAACACCATGCTCGGCAGCAGCGCCTCCGGGTCTGATCGGTCCTCCCACTCGCGGCCCTCATCCTTCGTGTCCCGCGCCCAGGGTATCGCCCAGGACCCTTCGGTCTTTAGTCCCGGTGCGTTCAACACGTTTACTGCAACGTTGTGCTCCCGCGCCTCCTCCGCCAGGCAACGGCTGAACATATGCAGCGCCGCCTTGCTTGGCCCGTAAACGCTGTTCCCTTTCCGCACCATATCTGCCGAGCCTGACCCTACGTTTATTATGCTCCCGCTCCGCTGCTCCATCATCACCGGCAGCACAGAACGGCACGTCAAGTAGGGCCCCCGCACGTTTACCGCCATCAGTTGTTCAAACCGTGAGGGTTCCACATCCAAAAAGCCCTCGTTTGGAATCATGAGCCCCGCGTTGTTCACCAGCACGTCCACCCGGCCATATGCGTCCATAACCTTGCGGACTAAATCCCTCACCTGGCCCTCATCCGCAACGTCGCAACCTACGGCCATCGCTTCGCCGCCCGCGTCCACAATCGCTTGGGCCGTCTCCTCGGCGGTTCCCGCCAGCCCCGTGGGAGACTGCTGCCTCGCCGCCACCACCACCTTGGCGCCCTGCCGCCCAAACTCCAGCGCAGCGACCCGGCCCAGACCCCGGCTTGCCCCGGTCAAAATGGCCACCTTATTTTCCAATTCCATCCCCTGCCTCCGCGGTTTCCCCTACGGCGCCTTCCGCCTTTTCCGTCAGCGATTATAGCAAAGCATTCGGCCTCCCTTTCGAACCCAGTCTCAGTCCTTCCCGTCGGGCAAATCATCGGATAGATACCTCATTCCACCGGTGCTAGAATAGGGCGCGAACGGTCCCGGCTTAGACTCGGGAGCGGAGACGGCCCAGACCCGCCGTCAAAAGGAGTAAAGATGTCAATCATCAAAGCCAGTGAAATCAAAAAAACGGAAGGTTCAAACCCCGGCATAGCGTCGGCCCTCTTGGTCGGTGCGGAGACGGGCTCCGAATCCCTCAGGGTTGGTGAACTCACCATCGCCCCCAGCACCCGGCTGGCTAAACACATCCACACCAATACCGAAGAGGCCATGATGCTTGTGGAGGGCTCGCTGGACGTTACAGTCAGCGGTCAACGCGCTACCATAGGTCCCGGCGACGTAGTGCTGGCCCCGGCTGGCGCGGAGCACGGTTTCGTCAACCGCTTTGACGCCCCCGCCCGGCTGCTCTTTATCTTTCCCATCCACAACCCGGACCGGGTTCTCTCCCGCGTTGAAAATCCTCTAGTAGGCTTTGGGTCGGAAAAAGGGCTTACCGGCTACGCCTCTCCCAGTGACCGGCCTCTTGAGTCGAAAGACTAAACGAGTCCCTGTTCCACGCCTCAGGACCAGTTCAAACCCCTGTTGCTGCGCGGTTGACAACAACCGTCAGCCTGCTACACTCCTCGTCAAGCACAAAGAAGAACTCGAATTGTTACGAGATACGTAGAGTAAAGGAGAAACTATGGCAGACTTCGATCTTATTGTCCGGAACGGCACCATAGTCGACGGGACTGGTGGGCTGCCCGCCTACCGCGCGGACCTGGCGGTAAAGAACGGCAAGATCGCTCAGATTGCCGGCAACATTAAAGCCACTGCAGATAAGGAGCTTGACGCCACTGACTGCATCGTCGCCCCTGGTGCCGTGGACCTGCACACCCACTATGACCTCCAGCTCAACTGGGAGCCCTAAGCCACCATGTCCGGTTGGCACGGTGTCACCACCGTAACCATCGGTCAGTGCGGTTTCGGCTTCGCCCCCTGCAAGCCCGAGGACCGGGAAGCCGCCATGCGCCTCATGACCCGCATTGAAGCTATTCCCCTCCGCACCATGGAGCTGGGACTTCGCTGGGATTGGGAGACCTTCCCCCAGTGGATGGACGCCCTGGCTAGCTATCCCCTGGGTGTCAACGTTGCTCCCTTGGTCCCTTTCAACATGCTCCGCACCTACGTCATGGGCCTTGAGGACAGCCGCACCATTATCCGCGCAAAGGATGAGCACATAAAGAAGATGCAGGCCATCTTTGATGAGTCCATGCGCGCCGGCGCCTTCGGCTGGTCTGCTATGAAGACCTTGGCCAACCGCCCTGACGATGGGCGCTTCATCCCAAGCCAGGTGGCCTCCAACGAGGAGTTCCTCGCCCTGGCACAAGTGCTCTCGCAGTATGGCGTTGGCTCCATCGGCTGGACCCGCGGTCCCGCCGAGCGGCCGCTCCCCCCTGGTGAGCCAGACCTCATCGGCGGCGATCCTGAGACCATGGTTACTGGCAGCATCTTGGTAGACGCCGTGGAAGGTGATGCCTACGGCAAGGGTAGGGAAGACTTCCTTATCGAGCTTTGCAAGACATCTGGACGCCCCTTACAGTGGGGCGCCGTGGCCTATAGCGAGCAGAGCCCCGAGCGATACAAAGAGCAGCTCGCCTTCCTGGAGCGCGCCCGAGCCGAGGGCGCGCCCATGTTCGCCCAGACCACCTCCCGCTCGCCGGTCCCCGTCTTCGAGTTCGCGGAATACAACGGCTTTGACGCCATGCCGCACTGGATTGATCCCTTCGTCGGAACGCCGGAAGAGCGGATCGCCAAGCTCAACACCCCCGGCGTCCGCGAGCTGATGAAGAAAGACGTCTCGGCCTACACCGGCTCCGGCGAGCGCGGTTCAGACTGGTCCAAGATCAAGGTCGTTGAAGTCAGGGACCCCAAGAATTTCCAATTCGAAGGCCTCACCGTCGCTGAAATCGCTGAGATGACCGGCAAGCATCCCGTTGATGCCATGCTCGACTTGGCATTGAGCGAAGGCTTGCGCACCGAGTTTAGCGCTACGCCGGCTTCCGGTTCGGACCCCAAGGCCGTCGCGGAGATCCTGAACCATCCGTACACCCATCCCTGCGTCTCGGACGGGGGCGCCCATGTGCGTTACCTCACCCTGGGCACCTGGCCTGTAGACCTGCTCACCACCTGGGTCCGTGACCGGGAGATCATGAGCCTGGAGAAGGCCCATTACAAGATGAGCTCCTTGCCCGCTTGGATTGCAGGCATTACTGATCGAGGCATCCTCAAGGAAGGTTACGCCGCCGACCTGATGGTCTACAATCTGGAGAAGCTCGGGCTTCAGTATGACGCCCCCGTTTACGCCGACGACTTCCCTGGCGGCGAGCGGCGCATCGTCCAGAAGGCCAAGGGGCTCCGTTATACCATCGTTAATGGCACCGTAACCTTCGAGGATAGCGAGTGCACTGATGCCGTTCCCGGCTCCCTGCTTCGCAGCTACGACATGGTGAAGCGCTAGCCAACCATCTAAATTTCCCCGCCCATCGCCATTTCGCGGTGCAGGAGATGGGTGATCAGGAACAACAAGGGATTAAAAAGAAGGGCCCCGGTCCAACCGGGGCCCTTCACCTTTTTCTCGTAACATGGTCCTTAGCGGGATTTCTCCAGCAGCTCAGCAAAGCTCAACTCATGCCCGTCTGGGTCCCAAATATGGAAGAAACGCTCCCCCCAATCGGCGTCCTGTGGCCGCTCCGGCGCCAGCCCCTCCGCCTTTAGCTGGGCGTATATCCGGTCCACATCTTCTACCCGCAGAATCACGCGTCCCCACCAGGCCTGCCGCTGGTCGTCACTCAGAATCAGGTTCAACACCACGTCCCCGGACCGCATCGTCGTGAATCCGGACGTCCCTCCTCCATAGGTCACTTCCATGCCCAGCTTTTCATAGAAGCCCACAGCGCTGGGCATGTCGCGCACCGCCAGAGTCACCGCGCTTATGTGTTTGAAAGGCACGCTGTTATTCGGTCCTGACTCGCCCCTGTTTACGGGCGGTCCCTTTTCTTCGCATCAGTTTCGGGCCTGCTCATTATCCCCCACTCAACTTTTCCATTACAACCACGCCTTGACGTACGGTTCCCTCTCCAGCGCGAACATCTACCCTGGCTTTAACTCCGTCACTGACTTCATTCCTCGCTGGTCCAGGTACTTGGCCAACCCCCGGTTGATGCGCCGGGCAATCCCGGGACCCTCGTATATCAGTCCGGTGTATATCTGCACCGTGTCAGCTCCGGCCTCCAGCGCCAGCAGGGCATGCTCCGCGGTGAACACCCCGCCGCACCCGTTCACCACCATTTCCTGGCCCGCCTCGCGCCGCACGTCCGCCACCATCCGCAACATATTCTCGAAGACCGGTCTTCCGCTCAGGCCCCCCCCACCCACGGCCAACCTCGAGTCCACCGTCGGCCGCGTGTTGGCCGCGGTCACTCCGTCCACCCCCGCCTCTCGGGCCGTGGCCACCAACTCCAGCACCCGCTGCCGCCCCTCCTCTTCCGCATACGGCGGCATCTTGACGAACAGTGGCTTGCTCCGGGCGTCATTCACCCTCTCCAACAGTTCCTTAAGCACATCCGGCTCGTGGAACGCCCTGAGCCCCGCCGTGTTGGGTGAGCTGATGTTCACCTCAATTCCATCCGCCCAGGGCTCCAACGCGCGCAGGCTCTCCACCATCTGCTCCGGTGTTACTCCGCTGATACTGATAAACAGCGGTCGTGTCCGGCCTCCACTTAACCGGTGCGCTACTACTTCAGCCCCCTGGCTTGGGAATCCTAGCGAGTTGATGATAGCCTCTCGGCCACGGTCCCTCAGCAAACGGGGGCTGGGATTCCCCGGCTGCGGTGCTAGCGTCACCGTTCCGCCCACCACATAGCCGAACCCCAGGCACATCAGCGAGGACAAAAAGCGGCAGTCCTTGTCGAATCCAGCGGATACACCCACCGGGCTGGCCAGCTGGATGCCGGCTATGCTCGTCCCCAGGGACGGGTGCTTGGTGCCGTAATACGGCGCCAGCAATCGCCAAAACGTCCGCTGCCGGAGCGCCAACTCGCCCAGACGGTGGCTTCGCTCCGGAGGCAGGGAGAATAGTACCGGCCTCAGCAACCTCTTGTACGGCAGCATCCCTTACATTATCAGGGCAGGAGGTGTGCCAGTAAAACGTTCCTTGTCTGGAAACACGCCACCCTCCATATAAGACATGTCATTCCTATAAAAATAAGCCTCCTACGCCTCCAACCCGCTCATCCTGAGGCTCTAGAAGGACGAGCCCATACCGTATTCCGCCCCCCACCATGTCATTCTGAGTCCGCCCGTGAGGATCGAAGAATCTGGGTGTGGTGGGAGAGCATTCGGTAATACCCCTGAATGCGTTGCCGTCTATATCCCTTCGGCGTAAACGCCGAACGTGAAGGCGAATAACGCAAAATCCGTCGAATTCGAGCTCAGTTTCAGCTTATATTCCCCGTAGCGCTCTGCCTGTACCACGCTATACATCCGCGGCTGGTCCACCACTAAGTAACTCTGCCCGTCCGCGTCGATCACCACGTCCTCGCCTCGGTTGTCAGCGGTGAGGTACGTCCCGTCCAGCGTCACTACCACCTCGAAAGGCTTTACCCCTTCCCGGGCCAGCACCACGTTGACGCTCCTGGCGGCGAAGCTCAGCACCATATAGTCCTCGTACTCCGTCGTTTGGCGCCCGTGTCGCAACGCCTCCTCTCCCGCAAACCAATCGCCCTGGAGGTAGAGCTTGTGCAGTTTGTGCTCTCCCGGGTCCTGGTAGTTCGCCACCTGCTCCTTGGATCGGCACAGCGTCGCGTCATCTATCGAGCTGTTGGTGAACCAGGCGCTGCACCCTCTCCGGTGGCCCCCGTACAGCTCCGCCGTAATCCCCGCCCCCGAGTCGCTACGAAACGCCGAATCCAACTCGTGGTCCTCGGCGCTTAGCGGCGGCTCCAAGGATAGGTCGGCCCCGGCCTCCAGCAGTAGCGTGCGGATGTACCGCTCGGTCTCCCGGTACCTCCCTTCACCTAGGTGTTGATAGCGCACCTCTCCGTTCTTATCTATCAGGTACTTGGCCGGCCACGCTTGATTGTCAAACGCCCTCCACGTTGCGAAGTCGTTATCCTGCACCACCGGCCAGTCGATTCCGTGCTCCTCCACCGCCTGCTGTACGTTCTCCAGCTTCTTCTCAAACTCAAACTCCGGCGTATGCACCCCAATCACAACCAGGCCGTTGTCGGCGTACTTGGAATGCCATACCTTGAGAAACGGAAACGTTCGGATGCAGTTGACGCAGGTGTAAGTCCAAAAATCTATCAGCACCACCTTCCCCCTCAGCCCTTCCAACTCCAGCGGCGCCGAGTTGATCCAGCCTTGCGTACCTACCAGTTCCGGAGCTTTGGACGGGCGGTTGCCCAACGCCGCGTCTATCGCCCCCCTGCCGCAGCCGGTCAGCGCCAGTATCATCGCGGTCCCCACCAACATTACCGCCGCCGTGAACCGTCTCGAAAAGAAACCTGGCCGACTTGCTGTTCTGCTGCCTGTCACCTGGGAAGCCTCATTCCGTGATCCTGCCGCCGACCCTGGGGAATGCCGGGCCTTCCCGGTTAAATGCCCTGTTCGTAAACGCCGAACGTGAAGGCGAATAGGCCAAAGTCGGAGGAGTTGGAGCTGAGCTTCAATTCATAGTCCCCGTAGCTGGGCGCTTGAACCACGTTATATAAGCGCGGCTGGTCAACCAGTAATATGCTGCGCCCTTCTCCGTCAATCACCACGTCTTCTCCCCTGTTTTCGTCAGTAAGGTACTCCCCATCCAGGGTTAGCAGCACCTCGAAAGGTTCTTCCTCTTCCCTGGCCAGCACTACGTTGACGCTCTTCGCGGCGAACCGAAGCAGCATATAGTCTTCAAAGTCGGATGTCATGCTACCGTGTCGCAGCGCCTCTTCCTCTAGGATCCATTCGCCTTGTAGGTACATCTTGTGCATCTTGTGATCGCCCGGGTCCTCGTATTGCGCCACCATGTCCTGTGACTGACAGAAGGTTTCGTCGTCAACGCTGCTGTTAGAGTACAAAAGGCTGAACAAATTGCATCCACGATTATACCCGCCGTACAGCTCCGCCGTGATTTCGGCGCTCCGGTCCTTCAGGAACTCCGGGTCCAACATCTGGTCAACGGAATTCGCTGCCTCCTCTAGTGACAGGTCCGCACCGGCATCCTGCAGCAACGTCCGAATCCATTCCTCGGTTTCGCTGTAGGCCCCCTCGCCGAAGTGCGTGTACTGGATAATCCCTTCCTTGTCTATCAGGTACTTGGCCGGCCAATAACGGTTCTTGTAAGCTTTCCAAGTGGCGTAGTTATTGTCCTGCACCACCGGCCAGCCTATGCCGTAGTCTGAAATCGCCTGCCTAACATTGTTCACATCGTGCTCAAACTGGAACTCAGGCGTATGGACCCCTATGATCACCAGCCCGTCGTCCGCGTACTTCGAGTGCCAGACCTTCAAGAACGGTAGCGTGCGAATGCAGTTGACGCAGGTATAGGTCCAGAAGTCTATCAGCACCACCTGCCCTTTGAGCTCTTCCAGGTTGAGCGGGCCCGAGTTTATCCACTCCTGGGTGCCAACCAGTTGCGGTGCGTAGTCTTCATCATCCGCTTGGATTACCAACCCCACGGCCTCGCGCATCGGCGTCTCCGTCGCCTCTAATTCCTCAGCCTCTTCCGCCACCGAATCGTCCCCGGCATCAAGCGAATCGACGTTGCCAATCTCGTTCCCTTCCTCATCTTCGCCCACCACAGACTCGCCAACATTCAGCCCCTCCGCCGTGTCGGCCAGCTGGTCTTCCGGTACGTTCTTCTTCTCCGTGCAGGCGCTTAGGGCAATCAGCGTCAGGACGGCCAACGCCAGTCCGAACAACCTTGCCCACTTCTTCATCCGGAACAGGTTCTCCATTCACGTGCCCCCTGGTGGTCTATGATGAAAACATGCGGTAGAACTCCCAAGAGGTCTGGCCCTTCCGCCTTGCGCCACCCAAGGAACGACTCCCTGGGGTTAGGGCTGCCAGCGTCCGGCCGTTGATTATGGCTTAGGGTTCTTTAACCGGTACGGCTACCAGGTGCGGCCCGGATTCATGGGATGGCCTTCATCGCCATCGTTTCCCGTCTGACAGCTTATAACGGGATGTTGCCATGCTTTTTGGGGGGCAGGCTGTCGCGCTTATTCTGGAGCATCTCCAGCGCCGAGATAACTCTCGACCGTGTCTCCGACGGGTCTATCACGTCGTCCAGAAACCCGTGGCTCGCCGCCACGTAGGGGTTGGCAAAGCTGTCGCGATATTCTTGCACCAACTCGGCCCGCGTCGCCTCCGGGTCTTCCGCCTCCGCCAGCCGGTCCCGCATCACAATGTTGACCGCGCCTTCCGGTCCCATTACTGCTATCTCCGCCGTGGGCCACGCCAGGTTGATGTCACCCCTCAGATGTTTGCTGCTCATCACTATGTAGGCGCCCCCGTACGCCTTCCTTATCAACACGCTTACCTTGGGCACCGTTGCCTCCGCGTAAGCGTACAGCAGCTTTGCGCCGTGCCGGATAATCCCGCCGTACTCCTGGTCCGTGCCTGGCATGAAGCCCGGTACGTCTATGAAAGTCACCAGCGGGATGTTGAACGCATCGCAGAACCGCACAAAACGCGCTGCCTTCACAGAAGCGTTTATATCCAGCACACCCGCCAGATATGAAGGCTGGTTTCCCACCAACCCTACTGGCCGGCCGGCCATGCGCGCAAATCCCACCACAATATTGGGGGCATAGCTCTGGTGCACCTCCATGATGTCTCCCCGGTCAACCACTCTGGCCATCAGGTCCCGCATGTCGTAGGCCCTATTCGCCTCCTTTGGCACCAGACTTCCAAGGTCCGGCTCAATCCGGTCCAGAGGGTCGGACCTTTCCGCCATAGGCGCGTCCTCCATGTTATTGGACGGCAAGAAACTGAGCAGCCGGCGCACCTGGTTCGAGCACTCCTCTTCGCTTTCGAATACGAAATGGGCCACCCCGCTGCGCAGCGCATGGGAATCGGCCCCGCCCAATTCTTCGTGCGTCACGTCTTCCCCAAGCACCGACTTTATGACGTCCGGCCCTGTGATGTACATCTGCCCGATCCCTCGGACCATGAATACGAAATCCGTGATCCCCGGGGAATATACCGCCCCGCCTGCGCTTGGTCCTACTATCACGGAGATCTGGGGGATTACCCCTGAAGCCAACGTGTTTTGCAAGAAGATATCCCCGTAGGCCGCCAGGCTTAATACGCCTTCCTGAATCCGCGCGCCCCCAGAATCGTTGATCGCCACCAGGGGAGCCCCGCTCTTCATCGCCAGGTCCATCACCTTGCAGATCTTCTTGCCCACCGCCTCGGAAACCGAGCCGCCCAGCACCGTAAAATCCTGCGCAAAGGCGTAGACCGGACGACCGTCAACCATTCCGTAGCCCGTCACAACCGCGTCTCCTGGGATTCTCCTCTTGTCCAGGCCGAAGTCGCTGGTGCGATGCAACACAAACGGGTCCAGTTCTTGATACCTGCCCTCGTCAAACAGCAGCTCCATCCGTTCCCGGGCGGTGAGCTTCCCTTTGGCGTGCTGCTGGTTAATCCGCTGCTGGCCGCCGCCCAGCCGGGAACGCTGTCGCAGCTCCTCTAGCTGTGGAAGCTTCTCATCGTCTTTTCGCTCTATAGCCATATATATGTCCTGCGCCGCCTCCCTTTCGTCAGTCTGAATGCTAGCAGAGGCCCCTTTGCCCCTGCAACAGATCGGCGCCGGTGCTAGAATCCAGTATAGGTGGTGACTACACGTGACGGTATCTCGTACCGGCCTTGTCAACATGGTCTGCGGCGGCAATACCTTCCATTGGGGTCAACGCACCTACGTCATGGGGATCATCAACCTGACCCCTGACTCCTTCTCCGGCGATGGATTGGCCGGCCGGCGGGACCAGGCCATCGAACGCGCGCTGGCCTTCCAGGAAGCGGGCGCCGATATTTTGGACCTCGGCGCCTATTCCACGCGCCCCGGTCATACACCGGTCTCCGAAGCCGAAGAGCTGAAGCGCCTGATTCCTACCCTTTCAGCTATCGTCAGTCGGATCAAGATACCTGTCAGCGTCGACACTTTTCGTGTGAAGGTCGCCCGCGAAGCCTTGGACGCTGGCGCGTGCATGATTAACGACGTTTGGGGACTGAAAGTGGAGCCTGGTCTCGCCGGGATGGCGGCGCAGCGGGGCTCGGCCTTGGTCCTGATGCACAACCAGTCCAACACCCAATATCAAGACCTTGTTCCAGACATCATGGCAAGCCTGGAAACCAGTGTGGACCTGGCCCTGTCTTCCGGGATGAGTGGAAACAATCTGGTCATTGACCCGGGCATCGGGTTCGGCAAGAACGCCGATCAGAGCCTGGAGGTGTTGGGGCGCCTCAACGAGTTCCGTTCCCTGGGATATCCTCTTTTGGTAGGCCCGTCGCGTAAGTCCAGCATCGGAAAGGTGTTGGGGCTGCCGCTGGAAGAGAGGCTGGAAGGCACCGCCGCCGCTGTGGCCTTGGCCATCGCCTCCGGCGCGGACATCGTTCGAGTCCATGATGTCAAAGAGATGGTACGTGTCGCCCGCATGACCGACGCCATAGTCAGAGGTTGGAGGCCCGCCGGTTGGCAGCCATAACCGTCTATATTGGGGTGGGCTCCAACCTTGGCAACCGGCTGGAAAACCTCCGGCGGGGCATCCGGGCCATCGGCCGCCGGGTCACCATTACCGCCGCTTCTTCCATCTACGAAACCGAGCCCTGGGGCTTCCTGGACCAGCCTCCTTTCCTGAACGCGGTCTGCTCCGGCCTGACCTCCATGTCCGCTCTAGACCTTCTTGAACTGCTCAAGGACGCCGAAGCGCTTGTGGGCCGCCGCCCAACTTTCCTCAACGGGCCGCGCAAATTCGACGCCGATCTCCTCTTATACGGTGGCCAGCTAATCGACGAGGTGACGCTTCAAGTGCCCCATCCTCGGCTGGCACAACGGGCCTTCGTTCTGGAGCCCCTGGCTGAGATCGCGCCCGAGCTGGTCCATCCGCTGGAGGAGCTCTCCATCAGGCAATTGCTGGATCGAGTTCCGGGCCGCCAGGGCGTGCGGCGCTGGTCGGAGCCCCTGATCACAGTCACCCCCATGAAGCTACCCTGAAACCCATGCCCAGCGAAGTTCGCCTGCTCTTTGGTTAGCCAGTGAGCGTACCGATCTCTCCGTAATGAGGGCCCACCCTCACCCTGAAGACTCCCCTAGATCGACCGTAGCTCCGGTGGCAACAAGTTGGGCACCCCTTCCTTTATAGGGTAGACCTCGTTGCACCTGCCGCACTTCAGCCCGCCCGCGACCACCTCTTCCCCCCCTTCTGCTTCGACGGTAAGCTCCAACGCGCCTCGGCACACTGGGCATGCCAGAATATCCATCATGTCCCTTCGCAATTGCCGCTCCTAATTCTTGCTATGCTCCCGCGCACCAAATTGACCCTCGCTCCGGAAGGAATAACTCCAATCTCCAATCGCGCATCCGCCTTGCCAACCTTCGCTGCTAACCTGACGTCTAACCCTCCAACCCATTTTCGAACAGGGTGCTTAGCACGTCGGCCAACAGGATCACTATCACCCCCAGAATAACTACCGAAGTCGCGCCAGAAATCCAGCCAGTCCACCTCCGGTACCCTTGTGCATGTCCCTCCGGCTCCTCAGGATACGTCCCGGGGCGAAGAAACCTCACCAGGTAAAACATATACATCGCCATAGACACCTTGACTACTAGCACCGCCACGTAAGGCACTCCAACAAAGCCGGAGGTCAACCTGTCAAAGGTCATAATTACGCCGGTTACCAGCAGAATACCCATCGCCGTCATCACCAGCGCCCTGAAGTCTTGGCCAATCGCGGGGTCCGCGGCGGACGCTGATCGCCTTAATGACGGCCGAAGCACCAACAAATAGAAGAGGCCTCCGCCTACCCATGCCACCGCCGAAATGGCGTGCAGCCAGCGGATCACCAGAAACAGCGCGTCACCAACGCTCATCAACGGCCTCGTTTGGCAACGTGTTCCTGGTCACCTCACTCTACGCTGGTGCTGGCAAGGTCGTCGGATCTACCGGATAGAGATCCTTCCATGCGTCCAGCCCGCCCTCCAACGCCACGGCGTTTAGTCCCATGTCTAGGAGCTCCCGCGCCACCCGGGCGCTGGTTCCCTCATTCAGTCAAGAGCAGTAAGTCACAACCAACCTTTCCCGCGACTGCCCTTCCGCCCACTCAATCGCTTGGTCCGGCAAAACGCGCACACTCCCCGGTATTTGAGTCGCGTCGCGACCGTATCCAGAGCGAGACCGCACGTCCAGTGCTATCGGCGGGATCGCCTCCTCTAGCAGCCGCTTCAGCTCCTGTGGACTTATCCGAGGCGTTACACTCTCGTCGTAGCCCAGCAGGCCGGATATCGTTCCCTCTCGCTCCTCGCTCAAGGTTGCCCTGGCGGCTCTTCGACCGTACCATGAGCTCGCCGGGCCGGCAGTGGCGCCGTGGATCAGCACTGACGCCATGACTACCACTCCCACCGTTGCTAGAAGCATCTCGGCCCCGGGCACTCCGGTCCCCACCACCAGCAGCGCCAGCAGCAGCGAGTTCAGTCCCCGCGGTCCAAACCAGCTCACAAACGCGTGCGCCTCCCAGCTCATCCGCGCTCTGGACAGCACCAGTCCCAGCACCGACGGGCGGATGAGGAAAATCACCAACGCTGCCAGCAGAATAGCCCGTCCGGTGGGAGCCTGGCCCACCATCCCTGATAGCACTGCTCCGAACAGCACAAACGCCAGCAGCATCGCCATTTCGGAGGTTACTTCGCCATACTCCAGAAAGCAGTCACAAAGTCTTTGATTCAGCAGGACCACCGCCAGCCCCGCCGCGAACGCGGATAGAAATCCGTCCCCACCCGCGGCGGTCGCCGCGGTGTACGCTGCCAGCACCAGACCCACCCCGTACAGCGCCTGATACTCCCGTCGGATGCTCATACGAGAGTCTATCTGCGACACCAACCATGACCCGATTCCCCCTATGGCGAATCCTATGGCTGGCCCCAAAACCAGTAGCTTAGCCCCAAACACGGACCACTCCGCAATGCCACTGGCTTCGTTCAGCGATACCGCTATTAGCACCAGGACTATGGGCAGGACCACTATATCGTTCATCCCCGCTTCAATCTGCAATGCCTGCCGAATTGAGCGAGGTATCCTAACGTCCCTCACCACCTCCCTGAGCACCACCGGGTCCGTCGACGCCAGCACCGCGCCTCCAATGAAGGCAACCACCCATCCAAAATCCAGCAACAAGGCCAGCGGCACGGCCCCTAACGCTATTATTATTCCGGTGCCCGGACCCAACACCAATGCAGGCACCAACCAGCGTCGTCCCAGCTCCTCAACTTGCAGTTTTACCGCGTCCAGGAATAACACCAGCGCCAGCGTCAGCGTGGCTACAATCTCCAGCATAGGGTCGTGAGGCCCCATATCCAACGCGGAGAGGCCGCCTTTACCTAGCAAGAACCCCAAACCCAGGAATATCAAAGGAAAGGAGAGGGGTGATCGCTCCACAAGGCCGGACACCAGCCCGGTGATCGTCAGGACCAACGCGACGATGCCGAATATCAACAGAAAATCAGGCACTAGATTCCTTAATTAGTTGGTATGTTGCGCCGTTGGAATGCTTAACTAGCTTAATTTTCTCCGGGTCGTCTCGCAACAGCATAGCGACTTTCCAACGTTGATACTCAACGGTGGGGTTCCTACAATCTAGCGCTCCCTGCCCGGAGGCAATCTAAGCTATGACCATGAGAAGGACCGCATTTACCCGCCTGTCGGATGTTGAGTATCCTTTCCTCCACGCTGGTATGCCTTGGATCTCCAACCCCGAGTTGGTGGCCGCCGTCTCTAGGGCCCGTGGCCTGGGGTTGCTTCATCCCACCGCCGGGATGGCGCCCGATGATTATCCCCTGGCTAACCTTAGGGAGGCCCTTCGCAGCGTCAAGCGTCTTACATCCAAGTCCTTAGGCGTCACCTTTAACCTGGCCAATCCGGACGTGAAGTCGTTAATAGACGTGGCGGTGGAAGAAGGACTGCGCCTGGCCGTCACCTACGGTGGCAGTCCTGCCCTGTTCACCGGCTATCTTAAGGATAGAGACATAAAAGTCCTTCACCAGGTCGGTCTGGTGCGCCACGCTCGCAGCGCCGAGTCCCAGAGCGTCGATGCCGTCATCGGCGAGGGTTACGAAGGCGGTGGCCCCCGCGTCCTCAACGAGGCTTCCACCCTGGTGCTGGTCCCTCAGATGGTCGGCGCACTGTCCATTCCGGTCATCGCCTCGGGAGGCATCGTGGACGCCTGAGGCATAGCTACCGCGCTGGCCCTTGGCGCTCAGGGGGTCCATATGGGCACTAGATTCATCGCCACTAGCCAGTGCAAAGCTCACCAGAACTACAAAGAGGCCATCCTCGCCGGCATTGACACCGGCACCGTTGTGGTCGGTCGCTACCAGTACCCTACCCGTCTCCTCCGAACCGACACCGCCTTGAAGCGCCGCGAGGACATGCCCAAGAAAAACGAGGACCCCATGTCCTATTTGGATTCTCAGATTGGAATTCAGGCTATCAGGCGGGCCCTCATTGACGGTGACTCGGACAACGGTCCCGCCTACGTCGGCTCCGGGGTTGGGCTGATATCTGAGATCCTGGACGCTGGAGAAGTCGTCCGAGGCTTCGCTGAGCAGGCCGAGCGCATCATCGAGGGCCGGCGATAAACTCCTGCTCATTTCCCTCCCCTTCCCGGTGGTTCTAGCTAACCTCTGTCTCTGAGGGCTCTTCCTCCACCCCTGCCTAATCCTCCTCCACCAACCGGCGTGCGTACTGCAACAGCTTCTCCTGCCTCCCCGGCTCGGTCCCCTTGCTCCCCAGGTACAGGTCCAGCGCCGAAAGCGGGTCCAGTCCCTCAACCACGTTGGCAGGCAACCTCGTACGCCTCTCCTCTTCCACCTGCCTTGTTATGGACGCCACATAGTGCGCCGACTCCAGCGCTTCCCGTATCTCTCGCTCCCGCAGTTGGGCCGACTGCTCCGCCGTCAGCGACAGCCGTACCCGGACTATGGCCTCTGCAACGTTCCGCCTCAGCACGGCGTGGACCACTTCCTGTGTGGGGTCCTCCGCCATATTCGGGATTTCCACGTCCACCGTAATGAATTTTCGCGCCTTTACCGGCTGAAACCGGAAGTCCGCCAACCTCATCCCCTGCATCTTGTCCGGCGCCAGGTCAACCACGCAGAAACCCTTGGAATCCTCCTCCTCCCCAAAGTCCACCCTTTGCAGGCTGCCCGAATACACCATCAATGGGTTCTCTCGAAGCACCTGGTGCTTGTGGATGTGCCCTAGGGCCACATAATCGAAGGCCTGAAGATGGAGGCTACTGGGAAGCAGGAAGTGGTCCTGTCCCAACATCATCGCCCTTTCGGAACCCAGTTTGGCCCCCGAAACCGTGACGTGTCCCGCCAGAATGGCCGGCAACGACGGGTCTAGCGATTCCGCGGCCTGCGCAATCCCCAGCGAAAACAGCTCCTGTATTCGCTCGTTCACCCGGTCTATTGACAGGCCCCGGGACTCCTCCTTGCTCAGCAAACGGCTCCGCCTGGGCCATGGCACCGCCACAATCTGAATCGGCCCCTTCGGCGTCGACACGGTGTAGGTTTGCAGCCCGTCGCCAACGTACAGGTTGGGAACGTTCAAGGTCTGAAAAATCTCCAGCGCCGTGGCCCGCCCCACCGCGTGGGGTAGGTCGTGGTTCCCCACCAGCAGGAACACCGGTATCCCCGCCTCCGAAAGCCTGGCCAGCCTCAGCGCGAACTCCCTCTGTTGCGTCTGGCTTGGGTCCCGGCTTTTGTACGCGTCGCCCGCCAGCACCACCAGGTCCACATCCTGAGTGAGCGCGTACTCCACCACCTCGTCCAGCGCCCCCAGAAAGTCACCCAGCCGGGTAGACAACCCGGTCTCCGGGTCCACCCGCCCGTAATTCTCAACCCCTATGTGCAGGTCCGCGAAGTGCAGTATCCGCAAAGGTGACATATCCCCCCAGGATCAAGTTTCCGGTCTGCTCTATTGACGGTTTCCGGGTCGCCGGGACACCCATCTTCCTTACCTCGGTGCTGTGGCTTCGGGCGATTGTCCAGCCTGGTTACGTTCCGAGTAGTCCCCTGCCCTAGACTCCCAGTACCTCCCGCGTACCCCATCCCCTACACCCCCAGCACCTCCCTCACCCCTGCCTCCACACCCCGCATCTCCTCTTCCCCCAGCACCCCCAGCTTCCGCACCACCGCGGTTGCCGGCACCGTGGCCAGCCGCACCCGCACCACCGAGGGCCGCAGCAACCCCGCCTCCTGCCACCCCACCACCGCATAGTCTCCAGCCCGACGCGCCCCTTCGATATGGCCCGTCACCTGCGCTATGGTCACCTCCGAGCCCTCCTCCTCCCTTGAAGTCACCGCCAGCACCAGCGCAGGCCGCTTCTTGATGGACAGCCTTTCCGATATTGGAAACGGCACCAGCACCACGTCGCCCCGGCTATAGCTTGTCATACGCCGCGTCCTCTGGGCTGTCCCAGTCCTCGGACATGGCCGGTTCAGCCAGCCCCGCGAAATCCCCCACCGGTATCATCCGGCCCAGGCTCAGCTCCCTCACCGCCTTCTCCGTTACCCGGTAGTAGACGTTCCCTCCCGCCGCCGACCACATCTCCAGGTACTCCGCCCGGCTCTGCGCCCCTATCCATGTGTGCGGAATACGGCGTTGGTCCAGCATCCTGAAAAGCTGGTGCTGGTCCACCACGCCCAGAACGTAGATCTGCTCCAACAGCTCCGTCCTGCGGTCCTGGGGCCGGGTCTCCGTACCGGTGCTCGCCGACTCCCGGAGGGAAACTTCCAGCCTCTCCAGGTTATTCCTAAGCGACCGCAGATAACGCTGCGTTTCCTTGGTCGTCAACCCGTCCACCTCCAATGCGATCCAATTGGATTGTAGTGGAACCACCCTCTCGCGTCCAGACATCGGCCCCACGCCGGTCGGGGCCACCGGATAGGCGTCACCCGCCTTAGGCCCAGTCGGTAGATGCTCGCTGCGGACCTACCAGCCGTGGTCCAGCTTGTCCGTCAGAATCTCAACCAACCTGGCTGCGGGGACCCGGAGCTGCGCCATGGAGTCTCGGTCCCGCAGCGTCGCCTGCCCATCGTCCAGGCTGTCGAAGTCTATGGTTACGCAATAGGGCGTCCCTATCTCGTCCTGTCGACGGTATCGCCTCCCTATGCTCTGGGCGTCGTCATACACCGTTGAGAAATGCCGCCGAAGCAGGGCGTGTACGTCCCGCGCCGTCGGCGTCAGCCTTTCGTTCCGGCTCAGCGGCAACACCGCCACCGAATACGGCGCCAGGCGCCGGTGCAGCCGCATCATCACCCTCAACTCCGGCTGGCCCGTGGGCTTCGCTGGCGGCACCAACTCCTCCTCGTAGGAGTCCAGCATGAACGCCAGCGCCGCCCTGTCCACCCCGCCGGAAGGCTCTATCACGTAAGGGAAGTAGCGCTCGTGGCTTGTCTCGTCAAAGTACGTCAGCTCCTGGTCGCTGAACTCGGCGTGGCGCTTCAGATCGAAGTCCGTCCGGTTGGCTATCCCCTCCAGCTCCGCCCAGCCCCAGGGGAACCGATATTCAATGTCGTAGGTTGCCTTGGCGTAATGGGCCAGTTCACTCGTCTCGTGCTGCCGCAGCCGCAGGTTTTCACTCTTGATCCCCAGTCGAAGGTACCAGTTGAATCGTTCTTTCAGCCAATGCTCCATCCAGCCTTCGTCGTCGCCTGGCTTCACAAAGTACTCCACCTCCATCTGCTCGAACTCCCGCGTCCGGAAGGTGGAGTTGCCCGGCGTTATCTCGTTCCGAAACGCCTTCCCTATCTGGGCGACGCCGAAGGGCAGCTTGCGCCGTGAGCTGTTGACCACGTTCTGAAAGTTGACAAAGATCCCTTGCGCCGTCTCGGGCCGTAAGAAGATCTCAGAAGCGGTTTCCTCCACCGGGCCCATAAACGTCTTGAACATCAGGTTGAACTGGCGTGGGTCGCTGAGTTCACCGCTACAGTTGGGGCAGGCTTTGCCTTCCAAATCGTCCTGCCGGAAGCGCTGGTGGCACTCCCTGCATTCCACCAGCGGGTCGCTGAAGTTCTCCAGGTGACCGCTGGCCTCCCAGGTCTTCGGATGCATCAGGATGGCCGAATCCAGTCCTACCATATCGTCCCGCTCCCGCACCACGGCCCGCCACCATGCCTCTTTAACATTCCGTTTTAGCTCCACCCCCAGCGGGCCGTAGTCCCAGGTGGCGCTAAGACCGCCGTATATTTCGCTGCTCTGATACAAAAAACCCCTGCGCTTGGCTAGCGAGAGGAACTTCTCCATCGTGACTTGCTGTTCGGTCGCCGTGGTCAAGGTGACTCCTTGGGCGGACGGATAATCTCAGGTTACCAACGGCTCCAACCCGTGTAAAGGAGCCATGGGCGGCGTGGCCACTAAGCTTGTTGACACCCCGTTTGGGGTAAAATAGGCTTATGGGCAGGGGGCCCGTAGCTCAGTGGCAGAGCGGCCGGCTCATAACCGGTTGGTCGTAGGTTCGAACCCTGCCGGGCCCACCAGACTTGACGGTAGACAGAACCGGGGCGTGTAGGGCGACTTCCTCGGCGTCCATTCCCCCTATCGGAGAATCCTGTGGCATGGGGATGGTATAGCGCACCAAGGCGTTTCCGGGCTGCACCACGATCTCCTTCACGAAGCTCTCGATGAAGGCCCTACGCTCCGTCAACTCACTCTTGTTGAGGAACACGCTCATGTCCTGGGCGTAGGCCGCGATGGTCTCCACGTCGTCCAGGACCTCCCGCCGCTGGGACAGCATCGCCCTGGCCTCGGCCGCAGACGCCTCAAGCTTCTCCTGCCGCTCCCTGTGGTCCCGGATGCGGGGTTTGAAGTCGTCGATGTTCAGGTCGGTGGTCTCCGCCAGGTCGTAGAGCCGTTCCAGCCTGCGCTTCACGTCTACAAGCTCCGACTCGACGGTCTCCAGCCGCTGGCGCTGCTCGTGGGCGATGCCGTCCATCTCCTCGTCCACCAGCTTCACCAGGTCGCGGATGTTGGACTCGGTGAGCACGTTCTCCCGGATCTTCCCCACCACCATTTCCTCGAAGCGGCGTGCGTTGAGCCTGGGAGTCTCGCAGGCGTCCTTGCCGCGCTTCATGATCGACTGGCAGACGTAGTAGGCGAACCGGCCGCTCTTGGCGTCCTGGCCGCTGAGCGCCCGGTTGCACGCCCTGCACCTGACCAGGCCACTGAGCAGGTAGGAACTCCCGACCCGGCGGGGATGAGTCCTCCTGGGAGCGCGGGAGCGCAGCTTCCGGTTCACCCGCTTGAACTGGGCCTTGGAGACGATGGCGGGGAAGGCCTTCTCCACCCGCACCGGCTCGGCCTTGTCCTTGGAATCAGTGCCCCAGACCAAGGTTCCCGTGTAGACAGGATTCCTGAGGATGATGTGGACGCCGTTCTTGGACCAGAGCCTGCCGGTGGGGTTGGCGATGCCCTCGTCGTTGAGGGTGCGGGTGATGTTCAGGATTCCCCTGCCCGACTCGGCCATGCCAAAGATGCGTTGCACTACCGGAGCTGTGGCGGGATCGGGTTCGAGGGTGGGCCGCTTCTTGGCCCCGTCCTGCACCATGAGCTTGCGGTAGCCGTAGGGCACCCGGCTGGCCACCCAGAATCCGCGAGAAGCGGCCTCTCGCATTCCCCGGACGACCTCCTGCGCAAGATTCTCCGAGTAGAACTCGTCCACCGACTCGATGATGGCCTCCATGAGCTTGCCGGTGGGGGAGTCGTCGGCGTGCTCGGTGATGGAGACCACCCTCACGCCCTTGCGCCGGAGCAGGGCCTTGAAGGCGACGGCGTGCTCCCGCTTCCTGGTAAACCTTGAGAACTTCCAAACGAGAATCTCCTTGAAGGGAGCCTCCGGCTTGGCGGCCTCATCCAGCATCCTTCGGAACTGGGGCCGGTCGGCGGTGCGTCCGCTCTCGGCCTCGTCCACGTATTCACGGGCGACCAGGTAGCCGTTCCTCTCGGCATAGTCCCTGAGCGCTCGTAGCTGGGCCGCCACCGACAGGTCCACGTCCTGGCGGTCGCTGGAGACCCTGGCGTAGAGGGCCACCGGTATCAGATCAAGTAGGTCATTCATCAGCCTCTCCTCCTTCTGTTCGGGCATGTCCCGTCTGTCTAGTTTGCAGTCTTTCGAGTCGTTCTCGCCTGCGCCACTCCCTCTCCTCCATGTAGAGGCGGACCGCCTCCCGGAGCAGCTCGCTCACGGTGCGGTCCTCCTCCTTGACCACCTGCCGCAGATTTTGGGCCATCTCCGGTGGCAGGGAAAAGGTGATGGTGCCGGTGTTTCTCGACTTTGGGGGCATGGTTTCTCTTTTCGTCTGCCGGTATAGTACGCTGTCTTACTATATACCACCGACCAACCGATCTTCAACCGACACAGGGAGGAGCCGCCGCCGGGATCTGCGGGTTCCGGGTGCTGCAACAATTGTCTCGTTTCGGCCTGTTGGGGGCAGACACGGTAGGTGCACAGAATACCCTTTTGCCCCCTATAGGAAACTCTGGGAACGGGTCTGGGGCGGTGGTGGAACATGTTTCCGACGCCCCAGAGCACTGGTCCGTCAACACCCTGGTCGTGGTGGTTGTAGCTACGAGCCAAAGCTGAGAGGCGAAGGGAATGCGAGGTATGCGGAACCTCCCCTGACGTATCAGCTCTGCAACAAATGGAACACGTGAGGGCGGAAGGGACATGAAGGGTCAAGAACGCCTGCAAAATGGTCCCAGCAGCCATGCTGGGACAGCCCCTACAGGAAGTGGTCGGAACGGCGGAGTTGTACTTATGCAACTGGGTACAACGACCTCAATTGCATGCGGTCGGTGAGGTTCAGCCCGTCTGACGACGATGCAGGCGGAGACTCTCGCCACGAATGCCCCAGGATCCCGCACTCGGCAAGGGTTTGGACATTGGAGGTGATGAGGGGCGGCCCGTTCAGTCTGTCAGCGGCGTCGAGGAAGGCCTCCTCATTGTCAGGAGTCTCGAAGACGAAGAGCACCCGGGGCAGAAACCCATAGTGGTCCCGCTCCGCCCAACCGCTTAGGAAATAGCGGCGGTAGGAGGCCAGGCGGTCAAGGATGCGCTTGGGTGTGGTGGCTCGACGCTCGAACTCCAGCAGGTAGGGACGCCACCGGCCCCGGTACTCCAGGGTGAAGGAGGCGTCAGGGAGTATCACGTAGGTGGTCCAGTCGTAGCGGTAGCCGATGCTGGAGCGGGAGGTGGGCAGCAGGTCAAACAGGTCGTAGTGTGGAGAGCGGGCGACTTCGGCGGTCAGGGCGGCGGCAAAGCCGGTGACGCCGGCGTGGTGCCGAAGCTGAGAGGCGAGGGCGCGCAGCGCGGTCCCAGCGTAAACGCTGGCGTTCGAGTAGGAGGGTTCGGCGCTCCAGCGGTCGAGGGTGAGCGCGACAGCGGCGCGGTCTCTGCGGGCCAGGTACGTCAATCCTTCGTCGGTGAGCACGTGGAGGTTGCCGTCCGCCCGCACGAGACCATGTTGGCTTAGGGAACGGAGCACCTGGTTGACGCGGCGCAGAGTGACGCCTCCCATCAGTCCTGCGCGTTGTTCACGGGTGCACAGTGGCCATGCGGCCAGCAGGTCGAGGGCGTCTTTGTCAGCTCGAGTCAACTGCACCCCGAAGGCCGACACGAGCTGCTGGGACGGTTCGGGCATGGAGGTTTGAACGCCGGAGGGGTACAGCGTGCCGGGATTCGGCTTCGGGCTGTCGCGAAGGAAGGAGTAGGACGAGTCCAGCAGGCGATCCATCCATGCCAGGATTCCGGTTAGGCTGGCGTCTGTGGAGACCCGCACGGGAGGGTCGTCGCCGAGGCCGGTTCCGCACGCCTGCCAGACGACTCCATTGTGGTCTCCGGCCAGAAGCTCTCCTTCCGTCGCCACGAAGGTCCTGTGGTGCTCTGACGGGTCGCCCAATGAGCGGATGGCCCTGCGGGTAGCCTGGTCTGCGTGGGTCAGTACGAGGGTGACGAAGGGTCTCTCGCTGCTGTCCAGCCGCTCGATGCTCCTGAGACGGTAGCGGAGATTGCCAGTGGATAGTGTCGGCCCTTGGCGAATGAGACCGATGGAGCGGCCCCCGGGCAGGATGAGCAGCATGTCGTAGGGACCTCGGCGGTAGTGGTCCGCGCGCACGGGATCGCTGTGCGTGTCGGCGTCGGCGACCATGGCGGCGACGTGGTAGAGCACGGCTACGGCGTCCAACCGCTCGGCCAGCAGCCGGAACCACTGCTTCGACACCGGGTAGACGTGAAGCATGGCGTTCGACGTGCGCCTTCGTGGCTTCGTGACTATCAATCGACCGCTCCCGTTCGCAATGGGCCAATATCTCATTGTGAACGGGAAAATCGGCGTATGTAATGCCTTACAAGCCCTTGTGTAGAAGGTGGTTTTGTGGTAGGTGGCGAATGGGTGCTGGGTCTGCTCAATGCAGCCTAGGAGTGGTTGCGCATTGACCCCAGACAGTGGCCTCGTGAATGTAGACGGCAAGGCTGTCCTGGCGCACGCGGGACACCTTGAAGCGCGAACTACACACGGAGCCTGGTTTGACCGTGGCCCGGCTGCTACGGGAATCTAGTGATAGCAACGCAATCATGTTATAATGATGTGACATTGTAGATGGAGGCGCTTTCATGGCCAGCATCACCGTGCGCAATCTCGAAGATGGACTGAAACACCGGCTGCGAATCCGGGCAGCTGAGAACGGCCGCTCCATGGAAGAGGAAGCCCGCGACATTCTGAGAATGGCGCTCAATCACCAGCAACCAGAACAGGAGAACTTGGCGAGCGCCATTCGGGCCAGATTCGCGCCCCTCGGCGGGGTCGAACTGGAGATCCCTCCCCGTTCACCCATGCGCAAACCGCCCCGGCTCGACTGAGGCAACTACGATGATTATCCTTGACACCAACGTCGTCTCCGAACTGATGCGCCCTGGCCCCGACGCCAACGTTGTGGACTGGGTTACCGGGCAGGCGGCTCTCAACTTGTACCTCTCCACTGTCAGTGAAGCCGAACTGCGGTACGGCGTCGAGATACTGCCGACAGGAGCGCGGCGAGACAGACTGCTCGAGGAGGTGGAGGGGATGCTCCGGGAGGACTTTGCTGGGCGCGTCCTTCCTTTCGACAGCGCCGCAGCCCAAGCCTACGCTGTGATAGCCGCCGCCCGCCGGGCCGCAGGGCGTCCCATCAATCATTCCGACTGCCAGATAGCGGCGATAGCCCGAAGCCGGGGAGCGTCAGTGGCGACGAGAAACATGGACGACTTCGAGGGGAGCGGGATAGACGTCATCAACCCTTGGGCGGATGAATGAGCGCAACGAAGCTTGTTAGCGCTGTGGAGGACTACCTCACTGACCTCCGCAAGATTCGCGCCTCCGGTGGCGGGACGGGGGAGCGTTCCTATTACCCTCCCCTGACCAACCTCCTGAACGCAGTTGGGAGCACACTCAAACCCAAGGTCTTCTGCATCAGTGAGTTGGCTCAGCAAGGTGCGGGACACCCAGACATCGGTTTATATGCAGCGAAGCAGGTCCAGAAGGGCAAACCGCGCCAGGGTCAAATTCCTGAGTGTGGGGTGCTGGAGGTCAAGTCCGCCGATGATGATGCCTGGCTGACGGTAGGAAGCGATCAGGTCAGCAAGTACTGGAGCAAGTACCGGCTCGTTCTGGTCACAAACACACGGGACTTCGTGCTCCTTGGCGAAGATTCTGCTGGCCAGCCCACAAAGTTGGAGACCTTCCGAATAGCAGAGTCCGTGACTGATTTCGAGTCCCGATTGCAGACGCCTCGTGCCTTCGCGAACAATGTCGGCGCTGCCTTGGGTGAGTACCTCTCCCGGGCACTTTCGCATAGGGCAACGCTTGTTGAGCCCAAGGACTTGGCCCAGCTGCTCGCATCTTATGCGAGGGACGGTCTGGGGAGAGTGGAGGCAGCTGGTGATGCACCCTCCCTCAACATCGTGCGCTCGGCAATCGAGGAGGCGTTGGGCGTCCGATTTGAGGGCCAGCGTGGCGCTGCTTTCTTCCGCTCTACACTGGTGCAGACTCTTTTCTACGGTGTCTTCGCCGCTTGGGTGCTGTGGGCGCGCCAGACGCCACCACCCACGGGTCGCTTCGATTGGCGTATTGCCGTCTGGCACCTGCGGGCGCCCGTGCTGCGAGCGCTATTTCAGCAGCTCTCCGACCCCGGGCGCTTGCAGCCCCTGGGCTTGGTGGAAGTGCTGGACTGGACCTCGGCAGCCCTCGACCGAGTGGACCGAGTGGCCTTCTTCGACCGCTTCAGTGAAGGTCAAGCGGTACCTTACTTCTATGAGCCGTTCCTGGAGGCCTTCGACCCAGACCTCCGTAAGCAACTAGGTGTTTGGTACACGCCCACCGAGGTAGTGCGGTACATGGTTGCTCGCGTCGACAAGGCACTCAAAGATGACCTGGGCATTGCCGACGGGCTGGCCGCCGACAACGTCTACGTGCTCGACCCCTGCTGCGGCACCGGGGCGTTCCTGGCCGAAGTCCTGCGTCGAATCGCTTTGAACCTTGAAAGCCGTGGTCTGGGCGCCCTCACTGGCTCGCGGGTGAAGAAGGCCGCCATGGAGCGGGTGTTCGGTTTCGAGATTATGCCCGCTCCCTTTGTGGTAGCTCATTTGCAGGTCGGAATCACCATGCAGGCCTTGGACGCATCCCTGTCGGAGGACGGGACGGAGCGAGCGGGTGTCTTCCTTACCAACGCCCTGACTGGTTGGGAGCCGACGGTGCAGAAGCCGCTCCCATTCCCGGAGCTGGAGGAGGAGCGGGACCGCGCGGAGAGAGTGAAGCAGGAGACGCCAGTTCTCGTGATCCTCGGCAATCCACCATACAACGGCTTCGCGGGCATGGCGGTGAATGAGGAGCGCGAGCTTTCGGAAGCCTACCGCAAGACCAAACAGGTGCGGCGGCCCGAAGGACAGGGCCTCAACGACCTCTATGTCCGGTTCTTCCGCATGGCCGAACGTCGCATCGCCGAGAAGACCGGCCAAGGCGTTGTCTGCTTCATCTCAAACTACTCATGGCTGGACGGTCTGTCATTCACTGGCATGAGGGAGCGGTACCTAGAGGCATTCGACGTAATCAGGATCGACTCTCTCAACGGTGACAAGTACAAGACGGGCAAGACGACCCCAGACGGCGCGCCCGACCCCAGCATCTTCTCCACGCCAGGCAACCCGGTCGGTATCCAGGTTGGCACCGCAATCACAACGCTGGTACGCAAGACTGACCACACGCCGACTGAGACGGTCGGCTTCCGCAATCTGTGGGGTCAGGCTAAGCACGAGGATCTGACGGCGACGGCGGAGGCAGGACCGGACGCGCTCTATGGCGCTATTGAGCCGCTCTTGGAGCTGGGCCTACCTTTTGCGGCTGTGGTGGCTAGCGACGGTTGGCATGACTGGCCCTCTCTCCCGGACCTATTCTCAGTATCGTTTCCTGGCGTGAAGACCAGCCGCGATGCATTTCTGGTCGATGTGGATCTGGACCGTCTGAGGGCCCGGGTCGCTGACTACTTCAACTCTGACCTTGGCCACGGAGAGGTCGCACGGCGTCATCCATCTGTCATGGACTCTACGGCGCGATTCGATGCTGTTGCTGTGCGCGGCGCACTGCTCAAGCGCGGCGGCCCGGACGAAGCGGGATTCGTCCGCTACGCCTACCGGCCGTTCGATACGCGGTGGTTGTATTGGGATCTAGATAGCGGATTGCTCGATCGTCCACGGCCCGATTACAAGCCGCATGTGTTCGAAGGGAACATGTGGATTTCTGCCGTTCCTCGATTAAGGAGGGATGCCACTCAATCTCAGTCTGGGATCACGCCTAATATAGCGTCGCTCCATCTGAACGAGTGGGGTTCCAGCATGTTTCCCGCCTGGCTCCGTGACGAAGGCCTGGGTCTCCACGGCGGTCATGATGGGCGCCGTCCCAACCTGTCGGACGCCGCCCAACACTACCTCGACAAACTCGGCCTGGGTGTGGAGGACCTGTTCCATCACGTCCTCGCTGTGCTGCACGACCCCGCCTACCGGGAGGCCAACTCCGGGGCGCTCAGGATGGGGTGGCCGCACATCCCGCTTTCGGGCTGGCCGGACGGCGATCTGGATGGCGCGGCAGCCCAGCTAGCGGCATCTATGGCGCGGGGCCAAGAGTTGGCGCAACTCCTCGATTCAGATACACCTGTTCCGGGGGTCACCACGGGAGCTCTCCGGCCTGAGGTCGCACTCATCGCAGTTCCCGCCACTGCCGGTGGCCACAATATGTCTGGCGAAGATTTTTCGGTGACGGCGGGTTGGGGACACTTAGGGGCGGGTGACGCCGTAATGCCGGGTCAAGGCAGAGTCGAGGAGCGCCCCTACACGGCGACTGAATCAGCCGCGTTGGGTGACCTCATAGGAATACTAGGCGAGACCACCTTCGACATATACCTGAAC